>NZ_OZ034988.1:0-1414358 GCF_964030905.1 Wolbachia endosymbiont (group A) of Sturmia bella
TGGAAAGCGGCAAAACAACAATAGCGAAAATTATTAAGAGAAATGAGCCGGGTGGAAGAGTGCCTATCTGGCTAATGCGTCAGGCTGGCAGGTCTCTTCCTGAGTACCGCAAAGCAGTAGAAAATATGAATAATTTTATGGAGATATGCTACAACACAGATTTAGTGACAGAATTGACGTTACAGCCGGTGACAAGATTTGACATGGATGCGGCGATAATTTTTTCAGACATTTTAATAATAGCTGATGTTTTGGGTTGTGACGTGAATTTCGTACGCGGTGTAGGTCCAATAATAAAACCCGTGGAAAGTCCTAAGGAATTGAAGGGTCCACAAGAAATTGAAACTAAAACCTTACCAATTCTAAACGCTATAAAAAAAGTCAGAAGCCAATTACCAAAAGAAAAATCTCTCATAGGATTTGCTGGTGGACCATGGACAGTAGCCTCATACATCATAGAAGGTAGGAGCAGCAAAACTTTTTCCAAAGTATTAAATTTTTATCCTTCGTGTTTGAAGGAAATAATTGAACGAATAACGGAAGTAACGATTATTTATCTAATTAAACAGATAGAATTTGGAGCAGATGTTATTCAGCTATTTGACAGTAATGCTAGTGCGTTATCGGAACCATTGTTTAAAGAATATGTTATCGAACCAACAAAGAGAATTATCTTGGCAATAAAGGATAGATTTTCTGATTTTCCAATAATAGGTTTTCCAAGGTCTGCTGGAAATCTTTATAAAGATTACTGCGAACAAACAGGTGTATCTGCAGTAAGTATAGATTATAATGTTCCAATAAAATGGGCGAAAGCGAATCTAAACATCCCTCTACAAGGAAACCTTGATCCTAATCTTTTAGCCTATAATAAAACGGAAGCAATCAAAGAAGCAAAACGTATAATAGATTGCTTTAGAGATTTACCCTTCATATTTAATCTCGGACATGGAGTACTCCCTGATACTCCAGTTGAAAATATTGCTGCATTGGTAAACCTGGTAAAAAGCTACTAATACAATACACAAAATTCTAGCTTTTTTGTTGTACGGGGTTTATCATTTGAATTTAGCTTCAGTAAGATATGTCAGACCTTGCAAAAAGAATGTCCCTAATAAAACCATCACCTACGATTGCTGTAACTGATAAGGCAAATAAGTTGAAAAATGAAGGAAAAAAGATCTGTGTTTTAGCTGCAGGAGAACCGGATTTTGATACTCCAGATCATATAAAAAAAGCAGCTATTCAAGCAATAAGTGAAGGTAAGACTAAATATACTGCTGTTGATGGAACGCGTGAGCTGAAAGAAGCAATAATTAATAAGTTAAGAAAGGATAATAACCTCGAGTACACGCTTAACCAAATCTGTGTTGGTACAGGTGCTAAGCAGGTGTTATTCAATTTGTTCATGGCAACAATTAACTCTGGAGATGAAGTTATTATTCCAGCTCCTTATTGGGTTTCATATGTTGATATGGTAAGTCTTTTTGGCGGCTTGCCAGTTGTAGTAGAATGCAAACAAAATTTTAAACTGACAGCGGAATTATTGAAAAGCAGGATAACTAAAAAAACTAAATGGTTAATTCTTAACTCACCGAACAACCCTGCAGGAGCTGTGTACACATGTGATGAATTGAAAGACATAGCACAAATATTGCTTGAATATCCACATATGAATGTCGTTACAGATGATATTTATGAGCATATAATATACGACGAAAAGTTTTTTACTATCGCTCAGGTTGAGCCGAAGCTTTATGATAGAGTTTTTGTAGTCAATGGAGTATCAAAAGCCTATGCAATGACAGGCTGGAGAATAGGGTATATTGCAGGTAGAAGTGATGTGGTAAAAGCTATCTCTACGCTGCAGTCTCAAAGCACTTCTAATCCAAATTCGATAGCACAAGCAGCAGCAGCAGCAGCATTAAACGGTGATCATAGTTTTTTGAAAGAAAGAACAAGGATTTTTAAGAGTCGTAGAGATTTTATGGTGAAAGAGCTAAATTCTGCCCCGGGATTATCAGCGTCTGTTCCACAAGGTGCGTTTTATTTATTTGTCTCATGTGAAGGATTGCTCAGTAAAAGCACAAAAAGTGGTAAGATAATAAATAATGATTTAGATTTTACTGAATACTTACTGGGAGATCATTTGGTTGCTGTGGTTCCAGGAATTGCATTTGGTCTAGAAAATTTTATCAGAATTTCTTATGCAACCTCTCAGGAACAATTAGAAATTGGATGTGATAGTATTACTAAAGCGTGCCAGGAGTTAAAATGAAATAGACTATCCATAAGTTGTATATTTTGCCATACTTCGCCAAGGTTATTTTGAATGTTCTAACTTGTGTTTTTCTATGGAAGGCATTTTTATTGATTGAGCAAGTGTCTTTCTAATATTGAATTCCTCATTTTTTTCATTTTGTTGCAGTAAGTTAATGTTATTTATTTTATTTACTAAATCTTTCCCCTTTTCCAGAGTCTTTAAATCACTTTCGTTAATGTGATGTTCATTGTAAAATTCTGCAACAATTTCTTTTCTTTTCGGATAAGTATTTAAAAATTCCGACACCTGATGTTTAGCAACAGCTTGAATAAATTTCTTATTAAATCTTGAATCGTTATATAGATCTTCTAAATTTTCATCGTAGTGTTTTGCTTCATTTACAGCAAGCTTTATTATCTCTTCTATACCACTTAGAAGTTTCCTATACAATTTGTCGTATCTATTGCCTAGCACGTGTGTAGCGAATGTTTGTTCAATGTATTTTGTTATGTAATTTTGCAGCGTATTATCTATCGTGCTTATATTCATCAGCCTGCTTTAATATTATATTAACTATTTTACACATAAAAAGGTTAATATTGAATTAATAGAATACTTCTGAAGTCAAATTTTACTGAAAATTATGGTATTTAAGATATAATTGTCAGCATGAAATAAAAACATAAATAAAATGGATCTTGTAACAAAAGTGAAGCTCAAGATAAAGATGAATAAGGGTAAAATCATAAATATACTTATCATTTGTGGTGTAATTTTTTTCATATACCTTATTCATGAGCCAGTTGTAGATATGGTAGAAAAAATTATAAGTAAAATAAAAGGTCTCTTTTAAAAATAGAAAAAGTGAACTTTTTCCATCATCCAAACTTGAACCTGGAAAATTTAGTTAATGCATAAACTACTTATGTTGGCTATGAGTTCAACTGTATAAAATTCCGGTAAATTAAAATAAGTATTCATAAAAATATTGTTTTCTATAAACAGAGTATCTATAATGCTAGCTTTGGGGTAAAGTATTGCAGAGGAATTTTTTAATCTGGTTGTTGGCGTCACTGTTTTATGCATACCAATATATATTACGCGTAATTCCAAATATTATAATTCCTGAATTGGTAGTAAGGTTTAATATAGGAACAACAGAAATAGGACAATTTTGTGGACTGTATTATGTAGGTTATGTGTTAGCACATATTCCTGTAAGTATTCTTTTAGATAGATTTGGTTCTAAAGTTGTTATACCGATTTGTATTGCATTAACATCTTTAGGTGCTTTACCTTTAGTCAGTTCTAATGATTGGAGTTATTCTATTATTGGAAGAATAATTACTGGTATTGGATCCTCTGCTTCAGTACTTGGACTCTTTAAAATAATAAGAATCTATTACCATAGAGAAAAATTTGCCATGATGTTCAGCATATCGGTTATTATTGGCATTTCAGGTGGTGTATTTGCCACCAAACCATTACATGTCTTACTTGATAAGTTTGGGTGGGATTATTTATTTACTGTGTGTATAATGCTTGGATTATTGCTTGCTTTAACTACCTTTATATCTATACCTAAAGTTGGCACCTCAGACGAAGAATTAAATATTAAAAATTTAAGCAAAGTTATATTTAATAAAGATATTTTATTGATAGGTTTGTTTGGCGGTTTTATGGTTGGACCATTAGAAGGCTTTGCAGATGCGTGGTCCGCAACATTCTTGCATGAGATTACGCTATAGATAGACACATTGCATATAGCATTTCAAAATGGATACTAATAGGCTTTGGCTTTGGGCATTTATTACTTCCTTACATATTAGCAAAAAATCCAACCAAGCACTATGAAATAATAATTTCTTGTGCTATGGCCATGATAATTGTGTTCTTATTACTTTTTATATGCAATATTAGTGAACTCCTGGCATGTATAGTACTATTCATTATTGGTCTTGCTTCTGCATACCAAATTGTTTTTACTGCTAAAGTTGTAAGTTGTGTAAAAAACGAAGCAGTAGCAAGTGCAGGATCTGTAGGTAATTCCATAGTTATGAGTTTTGGTTATTTTTTTCACGTCATTATTGCAAATATAATGAATTTTTATTGGAACGGTGAAATTATCGATGGAAAGCCATTTTATGGAACTGATGTAATGGTTAAGTCTATGTTAATAATACCTATATGCCTACTAATAGGAATGATAGGCTTTTGGTTACTTAAAGTTATAAGCTGTAAAAAGAGCTAAGCAGATTTAGATGATTAATATAGTATTGTTTTTTATAACTAAAGTATCTATAATCCTAAATTTTAGCTGAGATTCATGTTGCAGAGGAATTTTTTAATCTGGTTGTTGACGTCACTGTTTTATGCATACCAATATATATTACGCGTAATTCCAAACATAATTGCGCCTGAATTAATAACAAAATTTAACATAAGTATTGCAGATGTTGGCCAGTTTGGTGGGTTATACTATGTAGGCTATACGCTAGCTCATATACCTATTGGTCTTTTCCTTGATAGATTTGGACCAAAGTTTGTTTTACCTGCTTGTACCGTTTTGACATTTACCGGAACACTACCGCTTATATGCTTTGATGAGTGGAGTTATTCAATAATTGGAAGAATAATTGTGGGAATTGGGTCATCCGCTTCGGCAATTGGAATCTTTAAAGTTGCAAGCATGTATTTTGCGCAAGAAAAATCAGCAAGAATGGCCAGCTTATCTATAATTATAGGAATTTTGGGAGGGATATGTGGCGGGTTACCTTTAGACTTCTTACTCGATAAATTTGGCTGGAATTATGTTATCTATACATTCTCAGCATTTGGGTGTTTACTTGCTCTGTTGCTGTTCTTAGTAACGCCTGAAAGCAATGCTCAACAGGAAAAAGTTAGCATTAGAGACTTAAAAACCATACTTTTCAACAAGCATATTATTCTAATTAGCTTTTTTGGTGGACTCATGGTCGGTCCAATGCAAGGTTTTGCCGATGGTTGGGTGAAAGCATTCTTTTTTGAAGTATATAAAATGAATGAAGACTTGGCATCTTCTCTCTCTTCCGTAATATTGATAGGAATGTTAACAGGATCATTCTCTTTGGCTTATTTATTGGAAAAATATAAAAATAAGCATTATGAAGTAATAATTGCATGCTCATTTGCAATGATCGCTAGTTTTCTTTTGCTTTTTACTCAGATTGGTGGCTTGTATGTTGTATTACCTACGCTTTTTATTATTGGCTTCACATCTGGATATCAGGTGGTTACCATTTACAAAGCGATAAGTTATGTAAATAATAACTTAGTAGGCCTGGCTACAGCTGTGTCAAACATGATAGTTATGGTTTTTGGCTATTTTTTTCACACTGGGATCGCAAAAATAATAGATTTGTGTTGGGATAGGACAGTGATACAAGGAAATCCTGTGTATAGTGCTGAATTGCTGATAAAAGCAACATCTATTATTCCTGTATGTTTGCTGATAGCTGTTTTTGGGCTCTTATGGTTAAAAAAGCAGGATAAGCAGTCTTAAAATTGCTTGTGCATCTTAAAATTAAAGCGAGGTTTGATCTATGATGAGTGTTTTAAAAAAAATCTGTGGCTCTAAAAATAGTTTAAAGTCTTTTGATAACGAGGTTTATCAGTCTATAGAAAAAGAATTACAACGCCAAAAATCACAATTGCAATTAATTGCATCAGAAAATTTTGCAAGCAAAGCGGTAATGGAGGCACAAGGCTCTTTTCTGACTAATAAATACGCAGAAGGTTATCCAGGTAAAAGATATTACTGTGGTTGTGAGCATGTGGACAAAATTGAAAGTCTGGCTATAGAAAGACTTTGTAAGTTGTTTGGTGTTAAATTTGCAAACGTTCAACCTCATTCTGGTTCTCAGGCAAACCAGGCGGTATTTGCTTCACTGCTTACTCCAGGCGATACAATACTTGGATTATCACTGAGTTGCGGTGGGCATCTAACTCATGGTGCGGCACCAAGCCTTTCTGGTAAATGGTTTAAGTCAATTCAATATACAGTGAATAAAGACACTTATCTGCTCAATATGGATGAGATAGAAAAGCTGGCGCTGGAGCATAAACCGAAATTGATCATAGCTGGTGCTTCTGCTTATCCAAGAAAAATGGACTTCAAACGCTTTCGCGAGATTGCAGATAAAGTTGGTGCTTATTTGCTTGCAGACATTGCTCACTATGCAGGGCTTATTGCAGCGGGCGAATATCCATCCCCTGCTGAATATGCACATGTTATGACTTCCACGACTCACAAAACTTTGCGTGGTCCTCGTGGTGGAATAGTGATGACCAATGATGAAGCATTACACAAAAAAATTCAATCCGCAGTTTTTCCAGGATTGCAGGGCGGGCCACTTATGCATGTGATAGCTGCAAAAGCTGTTGCATTTAAAGAAGCATTAGCACCAGAGTTTAAGACTTATAGCAAGAAAGTCGTGGAAAATGCGAAAGTGCTGGCTCAAGAATTGCAAAAGCATGGACTTGACATTATAACCGGTGGCACTGACTCTCATATAGTGCTAGTTGACTTAAGATCGCAGAAATTAACTGGAAAAGACGTTGTAGTTAGCCTTGAGAGAGCCGGTATTACCTGTAATAAAAACTCTGTACCATTTGATACAGCAAAGCCGACCATCACTTCAGGGCTCCGTTTTGGCACCGCTGCTGAGACAACACGCGGACTTGAGGCAGAAAATTTTAAAGAGATAGCTGGTCTAATAAATGAAGTAATTCAAGGATTAATCAGCGGAAATAGCTCAAGTGTCGAAAAAGCAGTAAAAGCTAAAGTTGAAAGGATTTGTAGTAATTTTCCTATTTATTAATTTATGTGGTGTCATCCAAGTAGCTGGTAGAAACGAAAAAACTTACTTGACACCCTTTGCCAGCCCTCTTATCATGAAACTGAAGGTATTCATTTATCTTCAATCTGTGCAGATTAAACGACAACAGTATTACGTAATTGGCGTCTTATTTTTAATTTTTTGCACTATGCGCACCCTACGTCTTCACAACATTTCTGGGTTTTTACCTATATAAGCTGAAACGCGCTTATAAAGCGTTTAAGACAGTATAGCACGCCAATTTGCAGGATTAGAGAATGACAACTAGCTAATACGGGATTTCTTTTGCCTTTTTTTCTGCTTAGTAAATTTCTTAAACATTTAAACTAAGATGAGTTGCATTTAAAAGCAGCTAAATTGCAGTGTTTAAGACTTAAAAAACGCCAATACTGAAAATAGACAATGACTGGGGCTTCTTTTGCCTTTTTTTCGTTTGGTAAATTTCTTAATGTTTGTAGCTAACATGAACAAACATTTGAGAGTAACTTCTGCTAGTAGGGTGTCATCCCAGTGCCCAGACACTGGGATCCAGGAATTTTATTAAGTTAGTAAGCATAAAAGTAGCCGTTTTATGTTAAAATACAACATTTTAATGATTATGAAAAGGCTGGATTCCAGCGGGCTTTGTTGCATCGCTAGCTATGATGGATTAAAGATAAAAAAGATGGAGAATATCAGTAGCTTATTATTCTGGTATTTATAATAAGAACGGTCAGTGAATACCTAAATTTGAGTAAAAGAAATTTCACTACCACTCACTAATCTGGCTAAAATTCAAGAATTTCAATGCTTTAGCTATTTTCAATAGAATTAAATTTATTAATATAAATAATAAATTACTATTCTTAAATTTGATCAGATTGATTGCAAAAAAACAAGATTTTCAATAGGTTGCTTATAATTCTAACTATAGTTAGCCTTTCATAAGTAGCGATGCAACAAAGCCATTCCAGCGTCACGCGCTGGAATGACATTGTAGGGTGTTATCCGAGTCCTTTTTCCGTCATCAGAGGACCATATGACGTCATCAAAGTAGCGTGACTACTTGGATCTAAGCTGTATTACCAAGTCCAATTAAGTGCAGCATCATCACTTGTTGGAGGCTCAAAATACGGTTGTGACATTTCCTCTTGCACAGCTCTTTTAAATTCTGGACTTTGTATGCTTATCTTTGTTACATGCTCTTGTAAGGCTTTCTCAGTAGCTATTTCAGCAGCTGTTGGACTTTTACCATCTGCTCCTGTCTCCCCTTTTAGCCCTTTACCTCCTAAGAACACCTTTGCTGTTTGATCATTTTTGTCACCATACGCTGTGTCAGTAGCATCAAGAAATCCTCCTAATTTATCCACTAAAATTGATTTGTCGCCGTCTTTTGCATCAAATATAGCATTCACGACATCTTTCGCTGCAGCTTTTGTTTTAAGCTCTGTAGCTTTAACAAAAGCAGTCTCTGCAGCAGTTTTAGTGTAAACTTCATCGGCTGGAGCAGCTTTAATATATACCTTATTTGTAAAATCAGGAGAAGCAGTTATAGCATCCACAACAGGCTGTTTTACTACTTCTGTTTTTAGCGTATCTGTAAGTCCTAAAGTTTTAACAAATGCATCATCAACACCTTTTTTGGTATAGATACCATTATCATCAGCACCTTTTGCTAATTCTGGTATTAAAGCATCCACAACAGCTTTTTTTGCAACTTTTGTTGCAAGATCTGCAGTTTTAACAAACGCAGTATCTGCATCATTTTTAGTGTATACTTTATCGGTAAAATCAGTAGAAGCAATTATAGCATCCACGACATCTTTCGCTGCAGCTTTTGTTTTAAGCTCTGTAGCTTTGACAAAAGCAGTGTCTGCATCAGTTTTAGTGTAAACATCTGCAGTATTAGCTTTGTTGGCTAGATCAGCTGCACCAGCTTTCTCTCCTAGCTCAGCATCGACGTAATTCTTGTCAGCTTTTTTTGCCAACTCATCATTTACATTTCTTTTAGTGTAAACATCTGCAGTATTAGCTTTCTTTCTCAACTCATCATCCACACCTTTTTTAGTATATATACCTTTATCATTAGCACCTTTATTGAGTTCCACTATCAATTTTCCTAAAAAATTTTTGTTAGTTGCAAGGGTTTCTATTGTATCTATTGTACTCAATTTTTCACTCAACGCCATATCACCCTCCATTAATTACAAAAACCATAGCATGCATGAAAATAGTATAATTTTCGTTAATGTTAGATTTTACATAAGATTTCCTTGAAACTTGTTGTTTCAGAATTCTTCTCTTGTCATTCAAGTGTGTAGCAGATGATGTCATTCCAGTCTGGAATCCAGCCTTTATTATGCAGCCACTTATTTAAAGTTAAGTTTTCTGGATCCCAGTGGGCTTTGTTGCATCGCTAGCTATGATGGATTAAAGATAAAAAAGGTGGAGAATATCAGTAGCTTATTATTCTGGTATTTATAACAAGAACGGTCAGTGAATACCTAAATTTGAGTAAAAGAAATTTCACTACCACTCACTAATCCGGCTAAAATTCAAGAATTTCAATGCTTTAGCTATTTTCAATAGAATTAAATTTATTAATATAAATAATAAATTACTATTCTTAAATTTGATCAGATTGATTGCAAAAAAACAAGATTTTCAATAGGTTGCTTATAATCCTAATTATAGTTAGCCTTTCATAAGTAGCGATGCAACAAAGCCATCCCAGTGCCTGGGCACTGGGATGACACCGAAGGGGCTACTCGGATGACAAACCCTGTCATTCCATGGCGTGACGCTGGTTTCCATCCAAGACGGCAGTGCTTGACACTGGAATGACAAGAAGAGGGCACTGCCCTCCTTGTATGTATTAGATATAGGCCAAGTTGTGGTCGTGATAAATGTGATCGCTTGCGCAATCGAACATTTTCACAAAACCATTCTCTAGATAAAGATTATATTCGTGATGTTGATCTGATAATACAATATTATCTTGCTCCCCTGAATTGAAATGACTTGAATCTGACAGCAATTCGTAATTTGGATTATCTATTTTACTAATGCTGTTTATTACTTTGCCATTACCACTTGATATAGCTAAACTATAACTATCACCATCCTTCATTATCTTGATGGACACCTTATCTTCAGGTAACACTATAAGCTTCTTTGTGCCACTATCGTGGATTACGAATTTGCCTTTTTCAAAATAGTATTTGTCTTCCGGCAAAGCACCAACCTTATAATCTGATGTGTGCAGTTTGTTCCAAAAATCTAACACAGATTGCTTTTCTGCTCCTTCCGCTCTATCATACAAGGCTTTCACATCATTATAATTTATCGTTACATTTGCCTTATGCTTCCCTTCTGAGTCCTGCTCGTAGCTCTTTTCTATTTTGAGAATTGTGTCTTTTAATACTACCTGTTCTTGCTCTTTCTCCTCCACTGAAGCTGACCTTTTTGCCCTTGTTGGAATTTGTGGCTGATCAGACTGCATTTCACTATTGTCGTTTGATGCAGTTTTCTCTTCAGCAGCTTGTGCAACAACATTAGTAGTACTATGAACTTCTGTCTTAGTTTCACTTACTTGCCCTTTTGGACTTTCGGTTTGTTTCTCTTTTGTAAATATTCTCTGATAGTCCGTGTAGCCTCTATTAGTATCACCGATATCGCCACTGCCTTGATCAAAAGTTATTTTTTTACTTCCATTTCCCATATCTTCAATTTCAACTTGAGGAGAAACAGATGCTAGGAAATCGTTATAACTGTAGTTGTAGTCAGCAGAAAAGAATATTTTCCCTTTGAAATTGTGAAAGTTATTAGACAACATTCCAATTTCTTCATCACCATCAAACAATTTTACTTTAGTGAAATATGTTTGATCTTTTATTCTAACTATTTCACCGCTGGAGTTTCTTTGTATGTGATAATCATTTGGGTCGTACTTTATAGCAAAAAGTTTGCCAGAGCCATATTTCTCTAAGTTTATAAGGCCCACATTTACATGTTTATGGGAATAATCTCTCTTTTCATATTCATGTGCAAATATTGGATCTATATATCTATATTCGTCTGATATATTTGGCATACCTACTGGATGTTCATTCCCATCTTTCGTCACCGGAACAAGCTTATATGCTCCATCTTTTTCCACTAATTTTAGGTGAGTAATACTTTGTGGTAGTTGAAACCTTACGTTTGCTCCATGGTCATGAATAAATAGATCACCTTTCTCGGTAATATAAAAGCCCATATTTTTAAATTCATGTAAGCGCTCGTCTCCTTGCTTTACGACAGCTTCATATACATCATCGTCTGTCCTATCTGTTCCCTTATTATCCAGTAATTTTCCTTTTTCCACGATTACTCCATTTGCCTTTTGCTCATCAGAATATTGTGCATGTTCTGAATCCTGATGATTCAAAATTTTGGTACCTCTAAGAAGCAGAGAATCTAAATCTTTTTGGATGTGTCCAGTGCTAGGATGCAACAATTCATTTTCATGTAAATGCGCTTCATCAAAGTATTCATCGCGTTCAACTGTTCTGCCATCTATTAGGGAAGCTTTATAATGACCATTTTCTTTTGTAACTGCCATGTAAGCACCGCCTTCGTATGAAACATTTAAGTTGTGCAATATATCCTCAAAAACGAAAGTTTCTTTAGTTTGGCCTTCAACTTGCTTAAAAAATCCTGATTCGCTCAATAATTCTCCAAGCTTTGTATTTCCGTCATATATAGACAGTGCACCCATATCTCCTTGACCATGAGCTTGCATAGAAAAAATCTTACCTTCTTGTAGATCAATATGATTTGTACCTCTTATCAAGTTTGAATCGATGTTGATCATCTCTCCTAACATCTTTTCTACGTCGATGTTCTTAGTCGCTTTTACTTGTTCTAAGCCAGTGTTTATGGTTTTATCAAGTAAGGTACTTTTTAATTCCTCATATTTGGAGGGAATTGAATAATATTTGTCTGAATACTCTTCGTAAGAAATCTTCCCTTCGCTATATTCTTTATTTATCTTGGGATATTCCATTTGCCTCTGCTCATCCAGATTTTTTAATGCATCATCATAAGCTTTCTTTAAATTTTCATCATACTTTGATAGCATTCTAAAAGCCTGATTTTTATACTCTAGACTGTTTCGGTACTCATTACCTTGTTGGTCAGAGTAAGTTAGTTTATCCTGTCCATCGGAAGTTTTTACTACCTTGAGGAAATGATATTCCTTTGATATATCAAGTGTATCATTTGTTGCCCTATTTATAGCACGAGCAACATCATAAAATGCAACGTGTTCTACAGGAGAAAAACTTCCAACGTTTTCTCCATCCATTTTTTCTATATTTGCTTTATAGTAGGATACGTTTTTAATTTCTCCACCCACTATTTCTTGACCAATTGCTATGAAATCTCCTTTTGTAACTTGCAAAGCGTTGAGATGTTCCATTGCAGTTTCTGTATCATTCTTAGCAAGCCAACTTTTGAAGTCAGTATCGTGTCCTTTTATGTCTTTCAAGAAACTTTTTGACTCATCTGAGTTACCTTGACGTAAAGCATCTAGGTAGTCTCTTAATAAACTAGGATCTTTTTCCTGTAAGTACATTATCAACGCATGACCTGTTTTATAAACCAAGCTATTTGCTTCGCTGTCCTTTGAGTATTCTAAACTTAAAATTTTATCTAAATCCAAATTTGCAGCTTCAGTTTTGTCGATACTTGATCCTTGAGAATTGAATTTATGATCTGAATGATGCTCAAAGTAGTCTGCAATTCCTTCCATTAATACTGTAGGTAAAGATTTGCCTCCTGTAGCCAAGTAAGTTAAACCATGTGCAAATTCATGCTGAAGGTTATGAATGCCACCTTGCTGGTAGACGTACATTTCAGCAAAAACGTCAGCTTTCCCTTTGTAGTAACATTTACCACCTTCGTCTCCAAGGTAAGAACCGAAACGCTCGCTTCCGCCAAGGTGAGTGTAATCATCCTTGTCATCAAACATGTAAATTTTAAATGTTTGTTCTGAACTGCCGCGTTCTAACTCGAATGCGTTTTTAAAATTAGTAGCTGTTTCTCTTATCTCACTTTCAATGTTAGCAACTTTACTTGCTCTTAAATTGTGAGAATAAACCTCTACTTTAATATTTAAATCTTCAACTTCTATAACATGTGGCGAATTAAACCCTTTGCCGTTATTGTTGAAATATTCTGCTTTAGTTATATTTTTATTTACTTGTTGACTAATTGTCATAATTTTAACCTCTAATTTGCTGATCTTTCAATATCAAGCATAAAGTAATTTCCCTAAAAAAAACGTAAATCCCTGTATTAATATAATTTATATCTTAATAAATAAAGTATAGATAGTCAACTTAATATGTAAAATTTAGAATATGGCTGAAATTCTATACAGCTATATTCCGGAATCACATTGGACAAGGACAAAAGCAAAGTGGTTTATTGACTTTCATTCCACCAAAGCACTATACTAAAACCACGATGGGTAATTAGCTCAGTTGGTAGAGCACTTGCTTGACGTGCAAGCGGTCGCTGGTTCGAACCCAGTGTTACCCACGTTTTTGTTTATGAAAAGATTTTATATGACAGCAGTGCATAACGGTAAACACTCAGCAGCGCAGTCCAAGCGCTTAATCTATTCCATAATAATAGTTGCGATAACAATGTTTATGGAAATAGTAGGTGGAATAATTTCACATTCGCTTGCTCTATTATCAGATGCAGGGCATATGCTCACTGACCTCTTTGCCTTGGTTTTAAGCTGGTTAGCACATAGGTTTTCAGCTAAGAAATCCGATTTGCAGAGATCATACGGATATCATCGGTTGCAGATAATTGCAGCATTTGTTAATGGTTTAACTCTATTCCTCATTGCAGTAATCATTATAATTGAGTCAATAAAGAGGTTTATTTTTCCAGTCAATGTTGAGTGGAAAGTAATGTTAATAATTGCTACACTCGGTCTTGTCTCTAACATAATAGTCTTTTTTATATTACATAGTAAATGCGAGAGCAATATAAACATAAAAAGTGCTGTACTACACGTTATAGGAGATATTTTAGGTTCTGTAGCTGCTATACTTGCATCTATAATTATCATGCTTACTGGATGGCAAATAGTAGATCCAATCTTATCAGTATTTGTTAGTGTGATAATTCTAAATAGCGGCTATAAAATTCTCAAAAATTCTTGCCATATACTCCTTGAAGGTACGCCTGAGGGTATATCTGCTGAAGAGATAAAAAGTAAGATCACATCAGAATTACCTGAAGTGATAGATGTGCACCACATACATACATGGTCGCTGTCTGATAATTATTTTATAATTACCATGCATGCTAAAATAAAGCAAAATGTGCAGCACACCAATGTTTTATATGAAATAAAAAAAATATTGCTAGATAAGTTCGAGATAGCACACTCTACAGTCGAGATCGAATACGATGAGTGTGCGGATAATAAGATACTTAAACATTGACGTTTTAAATTATTATGCTATTACTAGAGTGTAATGATGTTGAAGGTAAGCTATGATAGGTATTTCTCAAATACAATTTCCTTCAAAGGATTCTAGTAAGCTAAAATTTGTTAGCTACTTTGGAGCTTTTGTCTCGTTAAGCATTATCATTAATCCTGTTAATGTTCTTTTTTCTCTTGGTACTATGTTCTTCAGGTCTGAAATTAAAACTCTTTATATCTACAAAGAAATAAAAACGGCAAAACAGCAAAAAATGAGCAAAAGGGAATATTGGGAAATATTTTTTAAAAACAATACAATCAAGGTAGCAGCCTTCCTCTTGTTTTCTGCTTTCATAACATATCTAACTTTCACTACCACTTTCTTGCTTATTTCGTTACTGGGAACTATACCACTTACAATGCTATTAATTTTATTGCAGAGTGAACTAAGGCCAAAAGATTTTAACCCATTTACGCTGCTTAAAGCTTCTATAAATTTCTTTTTGGAAGGTATAAAAGAGAATTTACGTGGTATGGTTAATAGTTTTGATGTTAAGCTTGAACATTTACTGCCCCATCAATTAAATGATGATATCATTAAAAATATTGATAAATTAAAAGGTAAGTATAGTGAACAAGTACCTGAAGACGTAATCAAAAATGATGAATATATTCAATTTATTGGATATATAAACAATTCATATGAGTTTAGTGATGAGGATAAAGGAAGAGTAATTGCATTTTTAGATGACTTTTGCAAAGATGATCAAAAGCATAGCTCCGGCTTTACAGGTGGGCAGGTTCTGCTTTTAGTTTTAAGGGCTTGCAATGATGGAGACGGAGAAGCCGTTAAGAGTAAAAAGGATGCATTGATTTCTAATTTAATTGATAGCCAAACTTTCTCTAGAAAAGAGCGAATTCCTAACACTTGCTTCACCGGTATTATCTATAGAATGTTAAGCACGCTAGAGGGTATTCATCCTGATCCAGAAATTAGATTTACTCCCCCAAGGGAAATGTTGCTCTCAGAAGCACAAAATAAAGCACGTGAGTTTATGTTAGACAGGTTAAAAAACAAGAAAAACAATAAAGAAATTCTTAAGGCTTGGTATGACGTTCAAAATGGTTATGAAGACGATGAAAGTCAAAAAATAGTTGATGATTTTATTTCAGAAGTAAGTATTCCTTTAATGAGAAAATTATTGAGTATTACTTCTCAATATAGTGAACAAATTGTGCTGACGTTAATGAAAAATATTAGCTCTATAAAGTTAAATAAATTACAATGTTGTGAGCTGGTTCAGCACATGAGAAATAAACTGCAGGAGCATGATTTAGATGACCAAGAAAGTTTACTCGAAAACATCGGAAAAAAAGTATTCTTAGAGCTATTAAATCGAGATCTACTCGAGACAGATTTTTCTCTCAAGGATTCATCTTTGGATGGAGCTAAGAGAATAGCTAATAAGATAATAGAAGAAGAAGTAGCAGAATTTAAATTAAAGGCTGAGAAGACTATTGAAGGTCAGATAATTAGCATGTTAGATGGGTTAAGAATGCTCCCAAGAGAAAAAAGATGTTATAGGGTATATGTAGAACTCAGTAAAAATAACGAAAATTTTGCAAGAAAGGTTAAAAGTAACAAAAGCAGCAATGGATGAAATGTTAAAAAAAGGAGCTTCACATAAGCTAGAGTTAGAAATTGAAAGTGTATATGAAGGAAATAAAGATCACGTTACTCAACTTTATGAAAAAATAAGAGAAACAAAAAAGGAATTCATTGAAGATGGTCTTTTAACACCTCAAGAAGTAGAGAATATAACAAAAGCAAAAATCATAGACTTAAACAAAGAGGACAAAATCATACCGTCAAGCAATTTGTCTCGTAGTTTAAGTGTCAATAATTTGGCAGTACATTATCTATAAAATTTATACTCTTTACCTTGCAGAAGATTCACAATATTTCTGTGGTGTTTTAGGAAGACCAGTGCTCCTATAATTAGTAATGTTAAGAACAAATTCCTCTGAAAAAAAAAGGACCATGCTACAGCCGTTGAAGTAGCACTGAGTGAAGCAAGGGAAGAGTATCTAAAGGCAAGAAAGACTATTATCCAAATTATTACGAATACTAAAGTAATATCGATGTTAAATGCTATCAGTATCCCTAGAGTGGGTGCAACGCCCTTTCCTCCACTGAATTTTAGCCAAATAGGAAACATGTGTCCTAAAACTGCTAAAATTGCAGATACATATATATAAAAATCGTTATTATCACAAAATTGTTGTGCTATATAAACGGCAATAAATCCCTTAAAGGAATCCAGAAATAATGCCAAAGCAGCAAGAAATTTATTTCCCGTCCTTGCAACGTTTGTAGCACCAATGTTTCCTGAACCTACTTCTCTTAAGTTTATCCCTTTTATTCTTGTAATGATTAAGCTAAACGGTATTGAACCGAGTATGTAGGACAGTATAAGGACTACATACTTTTCCATTATACCAAGAACCTAATTAATTTTATTATTCCTCAGCCTTTTTAGGTAGCACTGAACTTCATCGTTAATCTGATTACTAAACAGTATAAGCGCTGTCATGTTGATGAGAGCTAAACAAGAGAATAAAGTTCCACCGATATTGGCAATAGCCATTATATCTTTAGAAAGACCAGAGAAAAACGCCACAATTATTACCGCTATGCGGTATATCACTATACTTTTTGCACCGAATAAATATAGCCACCCCATTTCACAACAATATACAAACGAAATTACTGAAGAAAATGCAAACAAAGGAGCAGCTACTGTTAGAAGGATAGGAAACCATGGAGAAACTGTCTCAAATGCTTTGTGAGTAATTAATATTCCCTCACCAACACCTGTTTGGTATGCACCTGTTATTACTATTGTTATTCCTGTTAAACAGCAAATTAACATTGTGTCAAAGCATGGTTCTATCATAGCGACTAGTCCAGTTCTTACTGGTTCTTCATCTTTAGTTGTTGCATGAGTAATTGAAGCAGAACCAACACCTGCTTCGCTGGCAAAGATTGCCCTTTGAATTCCAGCAACAAATGCTCCTACCATCCCTCCGCCAACAGCATTGAAATCTATCATAGTGGAAAATAATATTTTCAACGTATAACCAAGGTTATGAATATTAAATGCAATAATAATAATACAACTCAAGATATATATAAGTGACATAATAGGCACTAGTGCAGAAGATACTCTAGCTATCCTTTTAATTCCGCCAATAATCACTAGAGCAAGCAGCGCAGAAATTATGGAAGAAAGAAACCAAGAGTGACCATCTACCCAACTTGAATAGCCAGATAATATTGAAACCATTTGGTTGGTTTGAAACGCTACACTTCCACCAAGACCTGATAATACAAAGAATACTGCATACATGGCAGCCAGCACAATACCAAGTTTTTTAAATCCAAATTCCTCCAGACCATTCCTTATATACTGAAAGGGACCACTAAACAATTGGTCCTGATCTTCTGTTCTATGTCTAAACGCCAACGTTACCTCAGCAAATTTTGCTGACATACCAAAAAAACCTGTAATCATCATCCAAGGCACCGCTCCTGGTCCACCCATTGAAACTGCAATTGCGACTCCAGCAACAGTTCCAAGGCCTACTGTGCTTGAAAGTGCAGTCATAAATGCCTGAAAATGCGTAATATGACCATCATGGTGATTCGTGTCATATTTTCCACATAAAATAGCAAACGCATGCTTAAACATTCTTATGTTGAGAAATCCAAAACGTAATGTTAGAAACACATAACCAAAAACTAGTAGAAGGATTATAAATGGCACGTAAAGGATCTTGAAAAACAGTACTTCATTCATGAAGTTATTTATTCCATTCAACACAGCGTCATAACTTTCGTAAAAACCTGAAGCAGCGTACACATCATTAAACAATAGGCAAAATAACACCATACAAAGCAATCTATAAATCATGTTAATACCCTTTAGAATTGTAATAAGAATCTATTGTATTCAAAACTTCCCTTCTTAGTAGATATATTGCAACAGCATTTGGAATCATAAGGCACATAAACAAACTGTCACCTAGATAAGATATAAATTCTATATTCTTTGACATACAGCTGATATACACTGAAACCACTATAAGAATTTGGAACGGTATCAGTATTTTTTTACTACCAAATAAATACAGCAAAGCAACTTCACAGTAGTAACAATAAGCTATTATTGTGGAAAATGCAAAGGAAAACATCATTAGCGGAAAAACTAACTTGCTGAACAAGGGCAAAGCTGTTGAAAATATCGAACTAATTAGTGTAATATCACCCACGTTATCAGTGCTATGCATACCAGTGATAATGATCACAATACCAGTCAAAAATGAGATTAATATTGTGTCTATAAGTGGTGCAATCATTGCAACGCACCCAACTTTAATTGGATCTTCTTCTTTTACAGCTGAATGTGCTATAGCTGCTGTTCCGGTACCTGCTTCGTTAGCAAACACTGATCTTCTCACTCCGGCTATTAATCCGCTCAATACTCCGCTTCCTATAGCTGATTTATTGAAGATATCTTGGAATATTATGGATAGAGCATTCAGCAAATTACTTCCGTTTACATAAATTAAATATATACACATACCCACATATAGCACTATCATAATTGGTGCTAAGCTCGTTGAAACGAAAGCAATGCGCTTTATTCCTCCCAATATTACAATAAAGACAAGCAGGGATATAATAATGGATGCGTTGTATTCTAGGAGGTTATTTGATAGTGCTGCTATTTGATTTGCTTGAAATGGTATACCGCCCAAAATCATTGCAATAAGTAGCATAATCGCATAAGTGAAGGCAAGAAATCTACCAGTTTTTGCAAATCCAATTTTTGCAAGCCCGTACTTCATGTAATAAAAAGCCCCGCCAGTTGTATTTTCAGAGCGATAAGTAAATGCAAGCACCACCTCGGCAAACTTTATCGACATACCAAGTATTCCGGTAATTACCATCCAAAAAACTGCACTTGGGCCCCCTATTGTGATAGCTATTGCAACTCCTGATATTGTTCCAAGACCAACTGTTCCTGAAATTACTGTTGCAAACGCTTGAATATGAGTGATTATGCCATTGTTGCTGTTATTACACTTTAGATTGAATAGCGTCTGTATTCCATATTTAAGTAACCTAAAGTTAATGAATTTGAACTGGGCAGTACAAAAGATTCCAGTTGCAATTACCCAAATAATTATAAATGGAATGTTGAATATCTTTATATACAGAAATGAATTTAATAGTTCACTTATCTTCAAAATCATGCAGTTTTCTATTTTTTGTTAGCTAACGAGTTTTATATGTAAAATATATGTAAAACCCGATGCTTATTGGAATAGTAAGTGTATACACTATACCTAAAATTGGTAGAGTCATCCAGGGCTTACTGATGAAAAATACAATAAGTACTCCAAAAAATGACACAAATATATAGGATAGGCTTTTGGGAATATAAATATATTTTGCAGAGAAAGTTGGAATGTGACTTATCGAAAAAAATGAAATGGCCAGAAAGTAACAAGCTACGTTTCTTGTGTTAAAAAATCGCTCTATGAGAAGTAAGTATTCACTCTCATGAGATTGAAAGGTAATAATTATTGGTAACAAAGAAAGTAAAGCACACACTGGAGCTGGAACACCAGAAAAGAAAAATTTTTCCCAGTATGGTTGTTCTGAGTGTAGCGAAACATTAAATCTTGCAAGTCTTATTGATATGCAGATTACGTATATCATTACTAAAATCCAACCTATGACTTTGATTTCGTTTAGCTTCCAAAAATACAAAAGAAATGCAGGCGCTGCACCAAAATTTAGAAAATCTGCAAAAGAATCAAGCTGGGCTCCAAAATCGCTAGTTGATTTTAGAATTCTAGCTATTCTGCCATCCATTCCATCTATTATTGCTGCAATGATGATAAAAATTACTGAGAATTCCCATTGTTCATTAAATGTAAATTTAAGTGAAGTGAGACCAGAACATAAACCCAATAAAGTTATAAAGTTTGGGAATAATTTAGTAATAGGTAAGAATCTACTGTTACTTCCCTCGTTATTCATATAACGTCAAAAGTAAGCTTCTCTTGAACGTTTTCCTTATTTAAGTTTGCTATAATTGTTTCACCACCAATAACAGTTTGCCCTTCTGAAACTCTGACTTCTGTATCAGCAGGAACATAGATATTCACTCTACTGCCAAACCTTATAATTCCAAACCTTTCACCTGCTTTTACGTTCTGGGATATTCCTAAATTACAAACGATACGACGTGCAATTAATCCAGCTATTTGCTCCACAATAATTTCTTTCCCCTTTTCGTATTCAATTACAATAACCTGCTTTTCATTTTCATTACTAGACCTATTGCTCATTGCGGATACAAACTTGCCTTTTTTATAACTCATTTCCTTTATCGTACCAGATATTGGTATACGGTTCACATGGACGTTCAAAACACTTAAAAATATGCTAACAAGCGTAAACTTCTTCTCCTCTCCGTTTTCTGCTGATAAAGGATAATTAACTTCTTCAATTTTTGAAATCACACCATCAGCAGGACTTAATATAAGATTCTTATTGTTTGGCACAGCTCTTGCTGGATCACGAAAGAAATAAGTACACAATAATGTCGGAAACAAGCACGTAACGCCAAACCCCCAAGATATAGAGAATGCTATACACGTTACTATAAAGGAAACTACTATAAATGAATAACCTTCCCTGTTTATATTAGGTAAACCAAAACACATAATCTTATTAACAATAACCTATTGTTAACAATTTATCATTTATAATTTCTCATGAAAAGCTTTTTTTAACTGCTTCAGCAAAGTCTTTTTGATACAAGGTAACATTACAGATTGTTATATTAGCACATAGAATTACCGTCATACTCTAACAACCCGTCCAACACAAAATCTAATGCCTAAGTTTAGATCAGAAAACTGATTCTTCTAAAAGTTGCTCACTATCCTCGTCTATTATGATAGAATTATCATGATTTCTGAGTAAATCTCTGATTTTCGTTTCTATTTCATTTGCGACTTCTTTGGTTGTTTTTAGGTAAGTTTTTACATTCTCTCTTCCTTGACCAAGACGTGTGTTGTTATATGAATAGTAAGCGCCTGCTTTTTCAAGCACACCAAGCTTTGCTCCCATATCTATTATTTCTCCGAGTTTTGATATACCTTCATTGTACATTATATCAAATTTCGCTTCTCTAAATGGAGGAGCAACTTTATTTTTTACAACTTTAACTCTTGTTTCATTACCTGTAATATTTTCTTTGTCTTTTATTACACCAACTTTTCTTATATCAAGCCTTACAGAAGTATAGAATTTTAATGCATTTCCACCCGTGGTAGTTTCAGGATTTCCATACACTACTCCTATTTTCATACGAATTTGATTAATAAATATCAATATACAGTTCGCTTTTGAAACGGCAGAGGTTAGTTTCCGTAGCCCATGACTTAGAAGCCTTGCTTGCAGCCCCATATGTTGATCACCCATATCACCTTCAATTTCAGCTCTTGGAGTTAATGCTGCGACAGAGTCAATAACTATCACATCAACCGCACCAGAACACACTAAATACTCAACAATATGCAACGCCTGCTCTCCAGTGTCTGGTTGTGAAATCACTAAATCATCAGTGCTTACCCCAAGTTTACGAGCATATAAGACATCCAATGCATGTTCTGCATCGATAAATGCGCATGATCCTCCTTTTTTTTGTGCTTCAGCAATCACGTGCAAGGCAAGAGTGGTTTTACCAGAACTCTCGGGGCCAAATATTTCAATTATGCGCCCTTTTGGCAGACCTCCAACACCTAGAGCCGAATCAAGCGCAATTGATCCTGTGGATATTGTGTCTATTTTTTCTACAGGGTTTTGCTTCAACTTCATTATTGCACCTTTACCGAATGCTTTTTCAATCTGGCTTATTGCGTTATCTAGCGCTTTTTGTTTATCACTATTTCTTTCTTCTGGGTTACTTGCCATAGATCATTTATTAATTTATATAATTCTCTATGATAATCAAACGCGAATAACCTGCCAAGGTTTTTCTAGTATTTATGTATTATTTCAATGAAAAATATTAACGTTTTCATAAAGCAGATATTTGTTTGCCTTCGTTAGTAACACACTATACTTTAGTGTACGAACGTTGCAATTTGCAGCATAGCAGGTGGTGTCATCCAAGTAGCCAACACTGAAATGACTAAATTCGAAATGGCTACATGAATTTATTGTAAATTACTACCGTATAAGGTGCGATGCAACAAAGCCATTCCAGTGTCAGCTACTTGAATGACACCTCTTAGATGGGTCAGCTACTCAGATCTGCCATGAAAACTGCAACCCTAAATGTTGGAGCACTGTCGTACACTAAGCGCTGTAATGACAATTTTAGTCGCTTCATACACTTATCATGCTAGTCATAACAGAAATAATTTTTACCAAAGATATTTATGAAATAATTGACATAGTTTGGAAATATGTATATTATAGAACATTAATAGTTAGTTAATTTGTAGGTGTAATGTGGCTAGAAATGTTTTGAATGAAAATGAGTACCACGCTTTAAAGCAGTTGTTTTTAACATTTAATATTCAAAAGGAGGATGTGGTAAATTCTGACATTAAGAATATTAAGAAAAAGCTTAGTCAACAATACCGTAAATTATCGTTAAAATATCACTCAGATAAAAACCCAAACAATAAAGAAGCGGAGGAGAAATTTAAGGTTATTGCATTAAATAAGCCATTTTTTGAAGAATTTATAATAGAGCCATTGGAGAAAGGTCTCAATAAAAGAAATAATTTAATAAAAGAATTACGCGGTAAGTTGTGGAGTCGCAGTTATGAAGAATTGCAAAAATACTTAGATGATAAGTGCAGAAATAAACTCTATAATAAGCAGCAGTCAATTAACAATAATGTAACTGCTTATGTAAAATATTCTTCTTATTCAAATCTCTTAGGAGTTCTTTTAGTATCCTTCACATCAATTGCATTTTTAATAATTAATGGTATTTCTTCTAATGTACCAATAGCAGTAGATTTTCTTGCTCCCTTGTTAGCAGGATCTATTTTAAATCTAGCTGTTAAGAGCATTTATACTAGAAATGGGGAAAGAGTTTAATCATCAGACTAATATTTTATTATTGTTTAACTTTGACCAAGAATGCGAAAATTTTTCAAAGAGTGATAGGACTAAATTAAAGTGGCTAAAAAATTCAGTTATTTTGAGCAACACAATCTGTACATCTTTAATGTTTTTCGGTATGGGATTAGATTTAGTTGCCAACGGCTTTGGTATAACTAACTCTATGATGTTATCCGGCTTATTACTTTCATTACCATTCACGCTTTTAATTGTTACTTCACCTATTTTAAATGCTGCAAGTAATTATATTCTCAAAAAGACAGCTATAAATTCAATTGAGGAGCAATTTAAAGGTGATGATCAGTTTATAGAAGTCGATAACGAAAAGCCAAGCAGTACTATGAGCAATCAAAGTTATTTCCCCATCGATCAGTTAATATCATCAAAGTTAGCTATTCTCCATAGCGAAGTCTCTAGCTAGGAACAATGAGCCACAGATTAGTATGGTTTTGACGTTTTGGGTAGAGGCTTTTAATATGTGATTTGATATTGCATCGCCAATTGATTCACATTCAACTGCTTTTATTCCTATGTTATTGGCTTTTTCCCTAATCAAATTTGTATTTGTTGCTTTAGGTTCAGACTTAACACAAACCGCACATAGTAGCTTGATATATGGCTTTAAGTGCTCTAAGAACTCTTCCACATTTCTGTTACTAGTAACACCAAAAACCATATAAATACCTTCAGCAAAATTATCTTTTACCCACTGAGATAGTACTCTAGCACCATCATTATTGTGTGCACCATCTAAAAATAATTGCCAATCTTTCGGTAGTAGGAAAATTAAATTACCTTCTTTTATAGACTCTAGCCGTGCAGGCCAATAAGTGCACTGTAAACCTGAAGTGATATCCTCTTCTCCAATATCAAATTCATACTTTCCACTTAAAATACTACATGCTGCAATAGCATTGCCTGCATTAATCACCTGATGATCACCCTTTAAAGATGGCAAAGGAAATTCTATTGATTGAATAGCTGATTGAAAAACCATTTTGTTGTTCTTTTTTTTGCAATTCCATTCAAGACCTCCTCTATACAAGGGAGATTTCTTATTTATTGCGTGGTGTTCTAGCGTGTTCACTATAGATTTTTCTTGCGGTGCTATTACGCAAGGAACATTAGGTTTCATTATTCCAGCCTTTTTACCTGCTATAATTTCTACAGTAGGGCCAAGATATTCCGTATGATCAAGTGCAATGGAAGTAATTATTGTTAAAATCGGATTATCTATAACATTTGTTGCATCAAGCCTTCCACCCATACCCACTTCAACTAAAGTTATATCGGCTTTATGACGAGAAAAAGCTAAAAAAGCTGCAATAGTTGCAGCTTCAAACAGAGTGATAGGTTGTTCTGCAATTACTGCACGACATTCTTCTAATAAGCTATATAATTCATTATCGTCGATATAGCTGCCGGCTATCACTATCCTCTCATTAAAACTCACTAAATGTGGAGAAGTGTATGCGTGTACCTTATACCCTGCTGCTTGCATTATATATCTTATAAATGCTAGTGTTGAGCCTTTCCCATTAGTTCCAGCTATATGAATTACGGGAGGCACTTTTTTCTCGGGGTTATCTAGTTTGCTAAGAAAGCCTTTTATGCGATCAAGAGAAAAATCATTCGGCCTGCTACCAAGTGGCTTAGGCCAATGAGGCATATATATCATGGATTGTTATTGCATTTTAATTCAGCTATAACGCTTGCTATGCCATGCGTGTCGATTTTTTCACTAAATTGATAACGTTGATTAATAGCAATACTTATTCCACTCATTACAACATCACTTATCAAGAAAGAACTGTTATTTTTAGTAACTTTAAAATCAATATTTGTAAATTCTTCATCACCGTAAGAAAATCTTGTACCAATTAAGCAAGTTTCATCGTCAACTGCTTTTGTACTCATTATGATCATTTCACTATCATGCATGTATTTATATAAAATTTTAACGCACAAACGCGTAAGATACACTTCATACTCTCTTAAAAAATCTTCTTTTTCTTTTTGTTTAACTAAAGCCCAATGTTTTCCTATGACGAATTGCGATATTCCTTTGAGGTTAACATTGTTTTGAATGACCTCCTGAAGCTTTTTTTGCACACATTCCCGGTTTTTTTTATTCTCCTTTGTAGATATACCATCCACTTGTTGCTTCATAGTATGCACAAAAATTTTGTGATCTGTACAATTAGTGTAAGCACTTGAAGAAATTACAATAAAAACAATGATAGTTAAAACTTTAGTAATGTTCATAAGATATATTTATTAGCTATGATACTTAGAATGCAAAGTTTAATAAAGATTAAATAATAATCGCTAGCTTTAATATATCTATAGACACACCTTGTATAAATCATCTACAATTAATTAAGGGTCTGTTCTATGCGTTATGAGTTAAGTTAAATTTCCCGAGCGATAATTTCTAGTCAAGGGAATTGCCTCTGTTAATTTCGTTGAAATTGATACGCGATGCCCACCTTAACTTTAGTCTCAGGAATCTACTAAGGCTGACGGTAGATACGGATCCTATTTTGATTGGTTTAACATTTATGCTTCATCAATACAAAGAACAGGGTGTTTTCCTATGTTTGCCTAATGAAGTATTCCAAATTGTAATTGATGTTGAAAGGTATCCTGATTTTGTTCCTTGGTGCAAAGCCGTTTATATAAAAGAAAAAATTAACAACCAAATGGTTGTGGATCTCCTCGCAGCTTTTCATGGAATTAAAGGTAGATATACATCAGAAGTTACTTCTCTTTCTCCAAGTGGAACAAATGAAGGTTGGATAAAAGCTGTATCATCAAATGGAATATTTAAACATCTATACAATGAATGGCAATTCATTCCCATAGATGAAAATAAAACTATGGTAAAGTTTTATATAGAGTTTAAGTTTAAGTCCAACTCATTTTCCACTTTATTAAACTCAGTATATAAGTATACACAAAGTAAAATAATTGCTGCATTTAAAGATAGGGCTGAAAGCCTTGCTAAACAAAAGTTATCTTGACATTATTAATATAAATGTATAATTTTTTTTAGTAAGTTAAGTGTTTATATTGTAATGATTTTTAGACTATTGTTTTTATTAATTTTCATAAGTGTTAATTCTTATGCAGTTGTTAAGCAAGATTTATCCGATAACCAATACATTCAAAAAAAAACCAATGAAATAACATCAAATGAGCTATTATCGCCATTACCTAATGATAAATTATTAGGAGATCCAAAAGCACCAATTCTAATGATAGAATATGCTTCATTAACTTGTTATCACTGCTCTCTTTTTCATAGGAATGTTTTTCCTAAAATTAAAGAGAAATATATAGACACAGGTAAGATGTTATATATATTTCGTCATTTTCCTTTGGATTACAGAGGGCTAAAGGCTGCAATGCTAAGTCATTGCTACGAAAAACAAGAAGACTACTTTAATTTTAACAAAGCTGTTTTTAACTCAATAGATTCGTGGAATTACTACAATTTAAGTGATTTGACTTTACTACAAAGAATTGCTGCACTAAGCAACTTAAAGCAAGATGCATTTAACCAATGCATTAATGATAAGAAAATAATGGATAAAATCGTAAATGATAAATCACTGGCAATTAATAAACTTGGTATCACAGCCACTCCAATATTTTTCATCAAGCTTAACGATGATAAATCATATATAGAGCATAATAAAGTTAAACATGGAGGGTATAAAGAGCTGAAATATTTCACTAATGTGATAGATAAATTATATGGAAAAGCTATAGTGAAGTAATACCACTATAGCTTACCATATAAAAGACTCTATGCTGAGTCATTGTTTTTCACTACTGTTTGTTGTTTTTTACGCTCAAACTCTCTTTTTTTACTGTGCCAAGTGTAGTAATACATAGCGATTTTATTCTCTATTAATACTATTGTCCCATCATAAAACTGAACCATATCCATAACTTTTCTCTGAGCTTCATCAAAACGTTCTTTATACTTTTCACGATAAGCTGGATTATGTAGTAACATAACCCCTTCATTCTTGTTAGATTTTTTGTTTAACGTTTCAACTTCACCAGCAATAGTATAAGACATATAACCCCCTCTAATTGATTATAAAAATTATATTTTAAAAAGAGGAATGCGCATAAACAATCCCTTTAATTCTAGCATAATAATCGACTGTTTATTATACTAGTTAACTATAGTACGATATATAATAATTTTTGTCACTTAAAATTTTATACTATGAAATAATAACTTAAAATAAATGTTTTTATTATTTTAAACTATATTATTATATTTATAAATTGTGTATGAATTAAGTCTCCCTAATTTATAATATATGCGTAATAATTTTAGTATAAAATTGTCATACATAAGAAATCTATTTGCAAAAGAATATAAAAAAATAGAAGAATATTGTATTCTTGAAAAAAAGCAACATATTCAAATTGGCCCTGAAGAAGGAAAGCTATTAAGTTTATTTATAAAAATCCAAAAAATCAAAAGTATTGTTGAGATTGGCACGTTATACGGTTACTCGTCGATTTGCATGGCAAAAGCTCTACTAAAAGACGGTCATATATATACAATAGAAAATAATCTTCAACACTCAAGAATAGCAAAAAAAAATTTTAGTGCTTTTAATCTAAGTGATAAAATTACTCTAATAGAAGGCGATGCACTGGAAAAAATTAATGAATTATCAGCAAAAGCACCATTTGACATGATATTTATTGATGCTGACAAAAGTAGTTATCCTAAGTATTTAGATTGGGCAGAGTCATACATTAAACAAGATGGGCTAATCGTTGCAGATAACACTCTACTGTTTAACACAGTATTTTTAGAATCGCCTCCAAAAGAAGTATCAGAAAAATCATGGCATGCCATGAGGGAGTTTAATAATAGATTATCAGATGAAAAAAAATATTTCTCTATATTGATTCCAACTGATGAAGGAATGACTGTAGCTTTAAAGCTAACATAAGTTAAAAATCAAGGTCAGCATAATGTTTAGGAGGGATTAAACCAGAAATCCTCTCTAATAATATCTCACGAAAACAAGGCTTTGATTTAACAATGGAGTACCATTCTTTTAAAATTTTACTTTTTTCCCATGGAAAACTACTTACATAATCCATTACGGAAATATGCGATGCTAAAGTAATATCAGCTAAAGTGAACTTATCAGTTGCAAGCCAAACGTTCTTGTTAATTAAGTGTTCGGTGTATTCCATATGGCAAGGCAGGTTATGCTGAGCTGCATGAAGAAATCTAGAGTCAGGGCTGCGGTTAGTAATTACTTTTTCATTCATAATATACTTAGTAACTTCATTGTAAAATTTGTTATCGAACCAATTGATTAGAGCGCGTATTTTAGACTTAATAATAGTGGATGAACCAAGTAATTTGACGTCGCTATTGTAAGTCTCTTCTATATATTCACAAATGGCATTACTATCCGCTATTACAAAGTTATTATCTATTAACACTGGTACTTGCCCGGTTGGATTGATCTCCATAAATTCATTCCGCTTTTCCCACGGATTTTCATACACTAGATCACAGCCTAATTTTTTTTCTTTTAGAAAAGCTCTAACTTTTCGTGAAAATGGACAAAGAGGAAAATGATATAAAATCATAATGTTCCTCTTTTGTTATACCAATATCCTTTTTTTGTTACTCTATGGCTTGACCTACAACTGTACGAACTTTCTTTGTAGTCCACAGAAGTTTGCGTAGCAGGTAGTGTCATGCAAGTAGCTGACACTGGAATCCAGTTCTTGTTATACAATTGCCTAGTGCGCTCATTTACAGTTAAGTTTTCTGGATCCAAGTAGTCAAGCACTGGGATGACATCCTTTTCGGTAAAAATTGCTCTTATATCACAACATTCATACAGCTGTATGCCTAGGCACTGGGATGATATAAATAAGCGCTGAAATGACATAAATAAACATTGGAGTGACAATCTTGTAGTGACTTGCATGACAACTAACTTTTTGTTTACTTCAAAATAGCACTGTAAAAAATTTAACATATCAAATTATAGAGCTAATATAGGATATACCTTGCTAAATAAAAAAAAAAGTATAATATTTTATAAGGTATGCAGGCAAAAACTCTGTAATTTGGTCAGATCAGAAATGAAGCAGCCATATCAGAACCTTTTTGGGTTGCATACCTATTTCATTATTTGTTTTATCCGAGGCTATGAATATAGCATTAAAACATCGTCCTAGTAGCTTCAAAGATCTAGTAGGTCAAGATATATTAGTGCGTGTATTAGAAAATGCTTTTATTTTAAACAAAATCCCACAATCTATACTGCTCTCTGGTAGTAGTGGAGTTGGTAAAACCACCACTGCAAGGATAATAGCTTTATGTTTGAATTGTTCCCTGGGGCCAATTTTTGAACCTTGCGGATCATGTGAAAATTGTCTAGCAATAAAAAATTCAAGCCATCCAGATGTAATTGAAATCGATGCAGCAAGTCACACTAGCATTGACGATATTAAAGTAATCCTGGGAGATATTTGCTATTCACCTATAAGCTCTAAATTCAAAGTCTACATTATAGATGAAGTACACATGCTATCTAGCAGTGCATTTAACGCATTACTTAAAACCCTAGAAGAGCCACCATCTAGTGTAAAGTTCATTTTAGCAACTACGGAAATAAAAAAGATACCAATAACTATTATTGCACGTTGTCAAAGATTTGATTTACACAACATTCCTGTAGCTAAAATAGTGGAACGTTTAAATGATGTTGCACAAAAAGAGAGTTATTCCATTGAAAAGGGAGCATTAGAATTAATTGCACGACACTCTGGAAATTCAATGCGTAACGCCTTGTTTTTGATGAATCAAGCAGTGCTATATAGCAAAGATGGTGCAATATCCACTAAAAATGTGACAGACATACTTGGCCTAGTGGATAAAGATATTATATTCGATCTATTAGGGGCAATATTAGAAGGTGATTTACAGAAAGCTCTATCAGTGTTTGACAAGGCGGTAAAAACAGCAAACCCACTTAGTATTTTTGAAGGTCTATTGCAAACAATTCAGTTAGTATGCCGTTTTTTGATTACAAAAGAGATTGATAATGCAGTTACAGAGCATGAAAAGAATAGGATAAAAGATTTAAGTATAAAGAGATCTTTAATATTTTTTTCGAGATTGTGGAAGATGTTGCTTAAAGGTATTCAAGATATAAAAACTTCAACATGCAACGATGTTGCTGCTGAAATGATGTTAATTAGCCTCTGTTATCTTTCTGATCTGCCTTCTCCGGAACAGGTGATCAAAAAAGTTCTTTCGCAGAATGTAGAGCAAGGAAATAGACAGGGCAGACCTGTTGCACCTTCCCCCTCTGTCATCCAAGTAGCTGACTACTCGGATCCAAAAAAATATGTGGAAAGTAAACAACAACCCCACTCTGTCATCCCAGTGCGTGACACTGGGATCCATGTGGAAAATAAACAACAAAATTACGATTTTGATAAGATTTTGCAACTATTAAGGCGAAGTAACCAAATTTATCTTTACAAACAACTGTGTAATAATCTACAATTAATAGATTGTAAACCTGGATATTTAAAATTAAAAGCTGTATCTAAGTTAGATAGTAATTTTTGCAATGATTTAAAAAATTACTTAAACCAGGTGACTCAGCAAGAGTGGGTTGTTGCAGTTGATACAGGTTATATAAACAGGGAAGTGAGTAATTTAAATTATGCACCTGCAGTTAAGGATATCCTTGACACGTTTAAAGGTGCAAAAGTAGTTAATATAGAAAATAAGGAGTAAGTTGTGGATTTTAGTCAAATAATGAAACAAGCGCAAGAGATGCAAAAAAAGCTTGCAGAAGCTCAAGAAAAATATGTTGGAAAAGAGTTTCAAGGTATTTCTGGTGGTGGCAAAGTTTCTGTATTAGTGGAAGTCATAAAAATAGGTAGCTATAAAGCTAAAAAGGTGAACATAGACTTAGAACTTATGAGAAATGAGGAAAAAGATATAGTAGAGGATTTAGTAACAGCAGCGTTTAATGATGCCGTTAAAAAAGCAGAAGAAGATATGGCGAATGCAACTTCTGATCTTGCAGGTATGATGGGTTTACCATCTGGGTTTAAACTTCCTTTTTGAATTTACTACTGAAGTTTCTTTTAGTGTAAGTATTTTTTTTCTAATATTCCCAACGCTAGTACTTCTTCATATAATGTACCTATACTAGCATAGCCCTACGTCATACCGTGATTCATTCCACAACTGTACAAACATTGCAATATGGCACATAGTAAACGATGTCATTCCAGTCTGGAATCCAGCCTTGCCGTAATCTCATCAAGAACATTGTGTTTTAACATAAAACGGCTACTTTTATGCTTACCAACTTAATAAAATTCCTGGATCCCAGACTGGGATGACAAGAAGATGGTACTTGGATAAGAGGCATTGCCCTACTGGTAGGCCCAAATTGCAATGTTCGTACAGTTGTGGATTTCTCATCCGCTAACAAGCAGCGGAATGACGAGGTCTTTCGATAGTAAATCTTACCTGTGTTAGCTATACCAAAAAATCAAAAGTCGTATTTATTCATTAATAAAATCTTTGTCTTCTCCTAAAAATTAGTTAAAATGTAGAATATTTTGTGTTATTAAGTTAGCACTTGACTTAACTTTAGTTGTTACTTAGACTGCTAAAGTGGAATTTTAATTTTTTTACGAGGACAATTATGCATTATAAAAAGTTTTTTTCAGCAGCCGCTTTAGCAACGTTGCTAAGTTTATCAAACTCTGCTTTTTCAGATCCTGTTGGTCCAATAAGTGATGAAGAAACTAGCTACTACGTTCGTTTGCAATACAACGGTGAATTTTTACCTCTTTTCACAAAAGTTGATGGTATTACCTATAAGAAAGACAAGAGTGATTACAGTCCATTAAAACCATCTTTTATAGCTGGTGGTGGTGCATTTGGTTACAAAATGGACGACATCAGGGTTGATGTTGAAGGAGTTTATTCATACCTAAACAAAAATGATGTTAAAGATGTAACATTTGACCCAGCAAATACTATTGCAGACAGTGTAACAGCAATTTCAGGATTAGTGAACGTGTATTACGATATAGCAATTGAAGATATGCCTATCACTCCATACATTGGTGTTGGTGTTGGTGCAGCGTATATTAGCACTCCTTTGGAACCCGCTGTGAATGATCAAAAAAGTAAATTTGGTTTTGCTGGTCAAGTAAAAGCTGGTGTTAGTTATGATGTAACTCCAGAAGTCAAACTTTATGCTGGAGCTCGTTATTTCGGTTCTTATGGTGCTAATTTTGATGGAAAAAAAACAGATCCTAAAGATTCAACCAGACAGGTTACTGATGCAGGCGCATACAAAGTTCTTTACAGCACTGTTGGTGCAGAAGCTGGAGTAGCGTTTAATTTCTAGTCTATCTCAGTCTTGTTATCCCAGTGAGTTTTTTCTTGCCATCTAAGTGGCATGACACTGGGATCTAGAAAAAAGAAATGTGGATTCCAGTGTCAAGGCACTGGAATAACACTATTTGCTATGTGTTTAAGCTATAACGTTTACCATTGTACTGGTAGAATATCATCTAAGGTTACATAATGTTATCCAATTAGCTAACACTGCGGCCTACTGTCTCCAAGAAATTAGATGGAAAATTTGTACTTTTTTCAAATCAAAGCTTGAATTTTTGCTGGAAAATCAATATATTATATGCATGAAGTTTTGATTTAAGTTGTTATGTTGACCTCAATGGCAAACTTATGTGTCGATAGCAGAACCAATCTCATGCAATATATTGCTAGGGTGCAAAAATTTCCTATGCTGTCTCAAGAGGAAGAGGTACGATTAGCAAAAAATTGGAACCAATATAAGGATGTTTCTTCTGCTCATAAATTGATTACCAGCCATTTGAATTTGGTAGTGAAAATTGCAATGAAATTCAAAAATTATGGGCTATTGTTGATGGACCTGGTTATGGAAGGAAATATGGGTTTAATGCACGCAGTGAAAAAGTTTAATCCTGATTTAGGGTTTCGTTTTTCAACTTATGCAGTGTGGTGGATTGAAGCTTCAATAAAAGACTTTATATTGAAATCTTGGTCGTTTGTGAAAATAGGCACAACGCAAGCACAAAGAAGATTGTTTTTTAGTTTACGTAAAATAAAAAAAAGAATTTTACAGTATACAAACAGGGAAACTTTAAATAATGAAGAAATAAAAGCAATATCTAATGAGCTTTCTGTATCCGAAGGAGACGTTCTGCAGATGAATTACCGTATGGCTTGTAAGGATCAGTCGCTAAACGATTGCATAAAAATAGGTGATGACTCTAAAAGGGAGTTGCAAGATATGATCCCATGTAACTTGGTCAGTCAAGAAGTAACCTATCAGAATCATGAAGAAAAAGAATTAAAAGAAACAATTTTAAACAATGCACTAGCGAGTCTCAACGAAAGGGCAAGAGACATTTTTATCAGTAGATATTTGTCTGAAAACATTCAAACTCTGGATGAACTTAGTAAAAAATATTGTGTTTCAAGAGAAAGAATAAGGCAGTTGGCTGAGCAGGCGATGGCTAAGGTAAAACAATATATACAATCTGAAAGTTTGAAATTTGGTTTGCATGCGTAGTTTTTTTATATTTCTAATATTTTTTTCGATAGGCGCTTTTGCATCGGTTAGTGATGTACAATTGAAGGAAAAATATAAAGATTGGCTCGTGTATACTGCATTGGAAGATGGAGAGAAAGTATGTTATATTGTATCCTATCCTAAGAAAAAAAGCGAATATTATACAACCAATCGCAAGCCGTATGTAATGGTTAGTTATGTTGATAAAAAAGCAGATGAGGTAAGCGTTACCTCTGGTTTTCAGTATGATAAGGAGCCTGTAGCTCTCAATATCGACAAAAAAATTAAATATACACTGCCCATAATACAGGGAAGTTTTGCGTGGGCAGAGCATACAAAAATAGATCAAGATCTCATTCTAAAAATGAAGCAGGGATTATCAATGGTAGTTAATGGAAAAACAAAAACAGTGACCATTGATGATACTTATTCCCTACTTGGTTTTCAAAAAGCGTATCAAAAAATGCATGATTTATGCCATACAAAGTAAATTATTGTAACAGAATACCAAGCTATAGTATAAACTAGACTACTCTTTCAATGGAAATATAAATAGCACTTTACTTTATATGGGATGTGGATATCATTTAAAATATATTTTTGAGAGTTAGCAATGTCAGAGGTTGCAGGTGTAGATACAGAAATCAAAAAGCAAAATTCTGTGTGCGAGCAGATGCGTTTTAGCGTGAGCCGCACAAGTCTTTTAAATACATTATCCAGAGTAAGTGGAGTGGTTGAAAGGCGTAATGCAATAGATGTTTTGGCGTGTATAAATATCAAAGCACAACACGGCAGCATAAAATTAATGGCAACTGATCTTGACATTTCAATGTTTGCCTCACTTGCTGCAACCGTATTAACAGAAGGAGAAGTAAAAATTTCAGCGCATACTTTACATGACATAGTGAAGAAGTTACCCGCTGATTTGGATGTCAATTTTGAAGTAAACAACCAAGGAAAATTATTGATGTCTTGCGGAAATGCAAACTTTTCTTTACCGAATGTAGTTTCAAGCAGCTTTCCTGCTCTTGAAGAAGACAATTATAAACATGATTTTACTCTACTAAATACAGACCTGATAGACTTATTAACTAAAACAAAATTTGCTGTATCACTAGATGATACAAGGTATAATTTAAATGGAATATATCTACATACAGATGAGCAATTTCTGTACTGCGTTGCAACTGATGGCCATCGTTTATCATGTATAAAGAGGCCAAAGCCTGGGAACATCAATGGCGAATTTGGTGTGATCATTCCACGTAAAACTGTTATGGAGCTGTTAAAAATATTGGACGATTGTAATGAAATTAAAGTAAAACTCTCAGACAGAAAAATCAAGTTTACATGCGGTGAATATATTCTAATATCAAAATTAATAGATGGAACTTTTCCAAATTATAAAGCAGTTATTCCAGCATCTCAAGATAAACATATGATTATTGAAAGTAAAAAACTTTCAGACGTTATAGATCGAGTTTCCGTTGTTGTATCTGATAAAGTAAAATCTATTAAATTCTCACTACAAGAAAAGCTGCTAACTCTGCATTCAAACTCCCAAGAGTGCAGTGATGCAACTGAATCCATAGAAGTAGACTACAATGAAGCCCCTATAGAAATAGGGTTCAACTCGCGTTATTTACTTGATGTTCTATCCTGCATAAAAAATAAATGTAAGTTTAGCTTAGCCGATGGTAATAGTGCTACAATTATCACTGATGAAGACGATTCAAGTGCATTATATGTAGTAATGCCAATGAGAACTTAAACTCGTCATCTCGCTGCTTGTTAGCGGAATCTGGAGATACCGTGGCGGTATGGCACTTATTTCACTAGCTTTTATTAAATTAGTAATCTATCTTTACCAAATATAAGCCAAAAGGTGGTGCAGTAACTCCAGCGGCACTTCTTTTGCATTGGTTTAATATATTTAGCATTTCTTGCGGATTGGTTCTATTTTTTCCAAATTCAACTAAAGTACCCACAATAATCCTCACTTGGTTATGTAAAAAGGAAATAGCAGATATTTTGATGTGTATATGATTCCCATTTTGTATTATATCGATATCATCAATTGTTCTTATCGGATTTGCGGCTTGACAATCTTTTGAACGGAAACTTGAAAGGTCATGTTTTCCAAGTAGATGTTTAGCAGCTTCACGCATAATATTTACATCAAGTGGGCTAAACACTTGCCATACATAACCCGTTTCCAGAGCGGCAGGAGCATAGCGATTAACTATTCTATATTCGTAATATCTTTTTTTTGCTGAAAACCGTGCGTGAAAAGCATCATCTACAACTTCTGCATTAAGCACGACTATAGGAATTGATTTTAAATGATAGTTTATTGCATTCCTTATTCTATAAAGCTCAAATTCCTTTTCCATATCAAAATGAGCAACTTGTCCTAAAGCATGAACTCCTGCATCAGTCCTGCCACCACAGTACAAAGTAACTTTCTCACCACTAAAATTAAATATAGCATTTTCTATCTTCTCCTGGATTGAGTTAGCAGAGTGTTGCTGTTTTTGCCAACCAGAGAAATTACTACCATTATATTCTACCGTTATTTTGTATCGCACTGCATTACATCAAGCTCTATCTAAAATAGTCATTTTCTATCTTAACATAATTTATGGTCAAGCCTACAGTGCTGCCACTCCCATAAAGTAGTTCGTCCAATCTTAAATCTTGCTGCCACTGCTTCTCTGCTTTCTCCTTCGTCTAGCGCCTCCATTGCTTTTTTTCTTAAATCATAACTATATGCTGCTGGCATTCAACCTCCTTATCATTATCTATCCTTATCACATCCGGACTTCTATGAAAAGAGCTATAAATCGTGAAAAAGAACTGCTCATTAAGTGCTGTTTGCTTAATAAATTTACTGACATTGGTATGGCTAAATTCGAAATGGCTACATGAATTTATCGTAAATTATTACCGTATAAGGTACGATGCGACAAAGCCATCCCAGTGTCAGCTACTCGGATGACACCGTCATAAAGGAACCAGTGTTAGCTACTTGGATGACAACCATTGTGCTTGAGGCAAAATTGACTATCACTTCTTTTTATAGAGCTTGCTCCAAACTTTGTTGTTAGTTAATACAAAAAACACTGTTAAAATTATAAAATACGCCACTACTTTTAATCCAAGTTTATGCCGGCGCTCTAATTCTGGCTCTGCTGCCCATTGTAAAAAATTTATCACATCATACGCCATATTTTCAACTGTGGCTTGCCTTGCACCATCATATTCCACCATTCCTTCAGAAAGTGGTGGCGCCATAGCTAATCTGCCTGTTGGAAAATACGAATTAAAATATAAATCATTTTCATCGTGTTCGCCGTTTTGATAGCCTGTTAACAATGAATAGACATAATTTGCACCATCATGCCTTGCTTTAATAATTAATGATAAGTCTGGTGGGACTGCACCATTGTTGCTTGCTGCAGCTGCTTCTTTTGTATCAAAAGGCGCAATAAAATAATCCGAAGGTACTCCAGGTCTGTCAAACATTTCACCCAAATCATTCGGACCATCTTTAACTTGATAAGAAGCTGCTATTTGTTTTACATCTTCTTCAGAAAAACCGACATCTTGCAAATTACGAAATGCTACCCTATTCATTGAATGACAAGCAGCACAGACTTCTTTATACACTTTATAGCCACGCTGAATTGACTCTCTATCGAAAGATCCGACAATTCCATCAAATTTCCAGTCTATTTTCTTATTTGGTGATGATTTAAATTCTTCTGCAGATATAAGACTAGATAGAAATAACATGCAGAAGATTGCAAATACATTAGATCCCATGCATAACCACTGTTTTAGTAAATTTCGAATTGATGTCATGCAAGTAGCTGACACTGGAATCCAGCTTATTTCATCACTGACATTATGGTTATCATGCACTCCTAGAATCTGTTGTCCATTGCATGATTTGTAAGTATTTTTATACCTGGATCCCAGTGTCAAGCACTGGGATGACAACGGAAGATAGTGGAATGACACTGTGTGTTGTATACAACGTTCATACAATTGTGTACATGATGCTGGAATCCATTTATTTTTTTTCTGGATCCCAGTGTCAAGCACTGGGATGACAAAAGAGGGCTCTGGGATGACAGAAGAGAGCTCTGGGATGAAAGAGAATTTTGTAAGAGATCTGCTTTGAATTGACATCACCTCATCTCCGGCACAGAATCACTTAAGGTTTTTGGTGGTTCTTTTGGCTTTTCATACTTACTAAGCAGTGGTAAAACTATCACAAAGTATGCAAAGTAATAAAGAGTAGATAGCCTACTCATAGTGATGTAAGGCTCTTTTACCTCTTGTCCTCCAAGCCAGGCAAGAAGTACAAAATTTATTGCAAAAACCCAAAAAAATTTCTTAAACACCGGGCGATAAGCACCACTTTTAACTTTTGATTTATCAAGCCAAGGTAACAAAAACCACACTAAAATAGACGCAAACATGGTAAGCACACCAGTAAGTTTATCTGGAATTGAACGTAGCATTGCATAAAAAGGTAAAAAATACCACTCTGGCACTATATGTACCGGAGTGACCATAGAATCAGCTTCTATATAATTGTCTGGATGCCCAAGATAATTGGGAGCATAGAAAACAAATGCGAACAAAACTACAAAAAACAGACCAAAAGTTATGCAATCCTTGACTATATAATAAGGATAGAGAGGGATGGTATCCTTATCTGATTTTACCTCCACTCCACTTGGGTTACCAGAGCCAAACCTATGCAGAGCTATCACATGAAGCATAGCTAAAGCAATAATAACAAAAGGCAGAAGATAATGCAGAGCGAAAAAACGGTTAAGTGTTGGGTTATCCACTGAAAAACCACCCCATAACCATATAACTATTTTATTGCCAATTAAAGGTATAGCAGAAAATAAGTTGGTTATAACTGTTGCACCCCAGAAACTCATTTGTCCCCAAGGCAATACATATCCCATAAAGGCAGTTGCCATCATTGCAAAAAATATAAATATTCCAATAAACCACACCATCTCTCTCGGTCTTTTATAAGATCCGTAATATAATCCACGCATTATATGAACATAGACTACCATAAAGAAGAGCGATGCTCCAACAGCGTGAGTGTAGCGTATTAACCACCCGTAATTCACATCTCGCATTATGCGCTCTACACTATTAAACGCATAATCAACATGCGGAGTGTAGTGCATAGCAAGAAATATACCTGTTATTATTTGTAAAATCAGCGCTATACCAGCCAAAGAGCCAAAGTTCCAAGCATAATTTAAGTTTTTTGGCACTTGGTAAGAAGCAGTGTGTCTTAGAAAAGAAAATATAGGCAATCTATATTCTATCCATCCTAATATGCCTTTTTCTTCTTTTATTGTTTCTTTTTTGTTATCTTCCTGCATAACTTAAACCTTTCTGAACACATGTCCATTGCTACTTTTATCTTATTTTTTTATTGTAGCAACTTATCCTTTACGCACAAATAAAAACTTTAAAGCAATATTAATTACCTCTTCAGCAACCTGTCACGTGCTGCGTTTAATTTTTGTGCAAAATATTCCGAGCCTCCTTTATCTGGGTGAACTAATTTCATTAAATTTTGATATGCTTTATTGATTTCATTTTGGTTCGCTCCAGAATCTATTCCTAGCACTTTAAATGCTCCATCTCTGAACATGTTACTACTACCAGACTAGTATGATTTTGTCTTGTAAATTTATTCAACAACCCTATTCTAACTATATAATGAAAAATTATCTACAAAGTGTTTATGAAGATGGTATGAAAATCCAACTATCTAAAGTCAACAAATATTTATTAGTTTTACTGATTACTGTCTCAGCATTTCTCATATCTGGGCAAGTATCCAGTTCAAGCAATATCGAGAATGATTTTCAAGATTTACAAGAAAAATTACCATTATTGAAAGATCAGGATTTGTTATTTTTAGATCCAGCTTCAGCTTTAAATTATGGTGATAGGGCAGGTAAAAAAGTGTTAATGGTTATAGTTCACCATACTGAAACATCAACACTAAAAGGTACAAAAGATACGCTGAATGCTAGAGGATTGTCAGTTCATTTTATTGTCGATAGGGATGGCAGCATCACCTTAATGGTTCCATTAGAGAAAGAAGCATGGCATGCTGGTATTAGTTATGCAAGAGTTAAGGTAGATAGTAAGCTTGAAGAGTTACGGAAGCTTAACAACTATTCTGTAGGTATTGAAATTGTAAACACAGGACTTGAGCCTTTTCCGGAAGAGCAAATGAGATCTGTTAAAGAGCTGATTTTATACCTTATGGAGCGTTTTAAAATTAAAAGGGATATGATATTTAGTCATTCTGAAATAGGAACTATAGTGTATGATCCAGAGCTTGGCTATACAATGCGTAAACCAGATCCACACAAATTGTTTGATTGGGAGTTATTAGAGAAAAATGAAATTGGATTGCACATAAGTGACAGAATAAACCCTAAAGATGCTAAACACAAAATGGGCAAAACATTGTATAAAGCAGGTGATAGAAATGAAGGTATTTTGAAATTAAAACAAAGGCTGAACAGATTTTTCTATAAGATAGAACCTTGGAATGATAAGAAAGGTAATGTAATTTTTCCTGATAATAATGCTGATTACTCAGATGAGTTTGATGAGAATTTTGTATGGGTTATTTATCAGTTTTCAATACATAATTTACCAAGAGAAATTAGAAAAGATCTACCTCTTAAACTAGAACAAGCAGATATATTTCCTGAATTCTTTAGTGAATATAGTCATGGCATTTCTTCTAGTTATCTAACCTTTAGTGAAAAAATTAAATCGACTCTACAACCATGTTTAAGCAAAGTAGATTATGAGAATTTATTATCTTCTCTTGCACAATATGAGAATAACATTTCTCCTGATGCATCTACCACTTTAATGTACAAAATTAAGTTATACTATGATTCTTATTTAAGATATCGCATATGGTCTTCACTCTATAAACCATTTAAGCTTAATGTATTGGAAGAGTTAGAGATTTTAAAGAGTGGAGTGTTATCTTTAAAATCACTAGATAGCTCTAAAGCTGCAGAAGTTTCCAGTTTAATTGATAGCTTTAAAGTAGATATTTCTTTAGAATTTCAGGGTTTTGAAAAACAGTGGTTTCAGGAGTTTAAGAATGCTTGGAGACAAGAATTTATACCTTCCCTGGAAGAACAGATAACATGGACTGCACTACATGAAGCAATATTGGAGTATTTAGAAAAAGCAAAGGAAGAAATTCGTTAAACGAAAACTTTTTTTAAGATCACTTTTTTAACAATTTATCACGTGCCGCATTTAGCTTTTGCGCAAAATATTCCGAGCCTCCCTTATCTGGGTGAACTAATTTCATTAAATTTTGATATGCTTTATTGATTTCATTTTGACTTGCCTCAGGATTCAGCCCCAGTATCTTTAATGCTTCATCCTTGGACATGTTATCACCAGTGTAATTTTCAGTATAACTTCTACTGCTACTAAATTCGTTCAAAAACTTACTCAATATAGAGTTCATCATGAAACTCATATTATTTTTTTTTGTCAGGAAAAGAAAAAATATAACAACGCTAGGCAAGACAAATGTAATTACTATGAATACTAAAAAAAGAAAAAAGATGAATGACATGTATATTTTTTTATCATTTTATGATTAAATAGTAACAATTATAATTGTCATGGTAAATAACATGTTCATCCAGATTGAAGAAACACCAAACCCAAATACGCTAAAATTCCTTCCTGGATTTGAAATTTTAAACGAAGGAGAAACTGCTGATTTTTCAAATGCGAATGAGATAAAAAATTCTAAACTAGCAGCAAATCTTTTTCAAATAGAGCATGTGGTAAGAGTATTTTTCGGTCATGATTTTATTTCAGTAACAAAATTGGATGGAATTAATTGGGATATATTAAAAGTAGAAGTTTTAACTACAATCATGAATCACTTTACTTCTGGTGGAAAAGCACTAGATAAAGAAGAAGTGAATGATCCAGATGAAGAATTTTTTGATAAAAATGATATAGAAATTGTAAATAGAATAAAAGAATTGATGGAAAGTCATATCAAACCTGCAGTTGCTCAAGATGGTGGCGATATCAAATTTCGTGGCTATAAAGATGGAATAGTTTATGTTGAGTTGCAAGGAGCTTGCTCTGGATGCCCAAGTGCTGCAATTACTTTAAAGCAAGGAGTGCAAAATATGCTGAGCTACCACATACCAGAGATTGCAGGTATAGAGACCACACTATGACTAATCAAACGGTTAGAGGAACAAAAGATCTCCTGTTTGATGAATGGTACAAGTTTAAATACATAGAGCAAACAGCAAACAGAATCTCAAGTTTATACGGCTTTTTGCCCGCCCAAACTCCAATATTTGAGTGCACGGAGGTTTTTACAAAAACCTTAGGTGATAGCTCAGACATCATCACTAAAGAGATGTATAGCTTCAATGATAAAGGGGGAAAGAGCATAACTTTACGTCCTGAGTTCACTGCAGCGATTGTCAGGCTACTCATTGAAAAAAAACTGCAAACACCGATAAAATTATTCTCAACAGGACCTGCATTTCGCTATGAAAGACCGCAAAAGGGAAGACAAAGGCAATTTCATCAGATAAATTTTGAGGTTTTTGGCATAGAAGATCCAAAAGCTGATATTGAATTGATATCACTCGCTCAGCACTTACTAACTGAATTTGGCATCAATAAAAATGTAAAGCTGGAAATCAACTCTTTAGGTGATGGTGAAACAATAACTAAATATAGAGAAGCTTTGATCTTATACTTTACAAAGTATCAAAATGATCTATCAGAAGATAGCAAAAATAGGTTGATCAAAAATCCACTCAGAATACTGGATTCCAAGGATGAGAAAGATAAATCAATAATTTCTGATGCGCCTAAAATCAGCAATTATTATACGAAAGAGTCCTCAGATTTCTTTGAACAAATACTAAATGGATTAACAATTCTTGATATACCTTATACCGTAAACAATAAACTAGTTCGAGGTTTGGATTATTATTGCCACACAGTGTTTGAGTTTGTTACAGAGGATTTAGGTGCACAAGGGGCAGTTTTTGCCGGTGGAAGATACGATAATTTAGTATCTTCAGTAGGTGGAAAACACACTCCAGCAATAGGATTTGCAGGGGGTATTGAGCGCATAATGGAGTTAATCAATTATTCTCCGAAAGAAGAGCGACCTATTTACCTAATTCCAATCGGTAGAGAGGCTGAAAAACATGCTTTAACACTTGCAAATGAATTGCGCAGAAATGGTTTATATGTAATCTATGAATATAGCGGAACGCTCAGAACCCGAATGAAAAAAGCAAATCAAGCAAATGCTAAAGCTGCTTTAATCTTTGGCGATGAAGAATTGAGTAGTAAAACTTTAAAGATTAAAAACATGGATACAGGTGAAGAAAAAATAATTGCTCGCGATAACACAATAGAAAATATCTATTAGGAGCAATGCAAATGTTTTTCTCAGTCAGCTATAGAAGAAAATTCGTCTGCACAAGAATTTTTCATAGTATTCAAAGTATCATAATCTGTAAAATCTAATTTTACCGGTGTAATAGTAATAAATCCTTCTTTTATTTTATTTATACTACCACTGCCTGAGTGCTCTCGAGACCAATTTAAGCTAAAAGAGCCATTCGAATTTTCAGTAAAAGTTAAATCCCCATCAATGTTATATTCACCTTGTTCAGCAAATTCTACTCCTTTTACTTTTTCCGTAGCAGGAAAATTTACACTCATCACTATGTTTTTAGGCCAACCAACCTTAACTAGCTTGGCAATAACCTTTGGTGCAAAAACCTTTGTATTGTGCCAGTCTATTTTATCATGATAAACTTGGCTCAGCGCAATAGAAGGTATAGACCTTGCAGCACCTTCCATTACAGAACCAATTGTTCCTGAATAACAAATATCGTCCCCGACATTTGATCCAATATTTACTCCGGACAATATTAAGTCTGGTTTTTTATTCATAACTTTATTTAGCGCAATAATGACACAATCTGCAGGAGTACCAGACACACTAAATTCCCTTTCACTATGTTGTTTTATTCCAATAGATTGTTTCACTGGATAATCAAGAGATCTTGCAGCTCCGCTTCTATCAGTATCTGGTGCCACTATCCATATTTCTGACGCAAAATTCCGTGCAACCTCTTTGAGTAATTTTATTCCTTCACTTCCAAAGCCATCATCGTTTGTTATCAATATTATCATATACAATACTCAGCTATACAGCTCCAAATTATGTAAACCACTGGCTGTAAATAAACTCATGAGGCTTTAAGTTTCTTTGCATAACTGTGGACTGTAACAAAGAACCTGCTGTAAATCAATAGATTTCTTGCACAGGCCATAACTGTCATTACAATAGAAACGAAAAAACTTACTTGACAAACTCCGCCAGCCCCCTTATCATGAAACTGAAGCTATTTATTTATCTTCTCTGTACAGATTAAATGACAAAAAAACTCACGTATCTGGCTTCTCATGTTTAATTTTTTGCACTATGTGCACCTTATGTCTTTATCAAACTTCTACCTACATAAGCTGAAACGCGCTTATAAAGCGTTTAAAACATAAAAAAACGCCAACTTAAAAAATGGATAGTGAATAACTAGCTACCCTAGGGTTTCTTTTGCCTTTTTTTCTGTTTAGTAAATTTCTTAAACATTTATAGCTAAGGTTAGTTGCATTTAAAAGCAGCTGAGTCGCGGTTATTAAGCGTTTAGAATAAAAAAACGCCATACTTGAAAGTATAATGTAAGTAATTAGCCAACCACGGGGCTTCTTTTGCCTTTTTTTCTGTTTAGTAAATTTCTTAAATATTTATAGCTAAACGACAACCGTCATCCCGCTGCTTGTTAGCGGGATCTAGAGATACCGCGAATGAATCGCGGTATGACGTAGGACTGCTGTCATTCCAGTCTGGAATCCAAAAAAAAGGATGATGTCATCCCAGTGCCCTGACTACTTGGATCCAGTTTTCTTTACAAATTCACAAAAAGTGCTTCATTCTATAACGCAAAACCCATACTCACCAAACCCAATGCATTACTTGCAATTAAGTTTCCTGGATCCAAGTAGTCAGGGCACTAGGATGACAAGAGAAAGAGGCTACTGGGATGACAGCTACCCTGACAATCGTCATCCCACTACGTGTTAGCGGGATCTAGAGATACCACGGCGGTATGACGGTTCGCAGCGGTATAGTAACTCGTCATCCCGCTGCTTGTTAGCGGGATCTCTTGTTAGCGGATGAGATACCGCGAATGAATCGCGGTATGACGTGTTGAAACAATCCGATAAGGTAAGCCTCGTCATCCCGCTACGTGTTAGCGGGATCTAGAGATACCGCGGCGGTATGACGTGTTGCTTGGGTCAGCTATAGTATTTCTTAAAATTAATAATAAATTTCTTGGCTAGCAAGAAGCTGTAAATTTTTTTGCGAGACCTAAGCCGCTTTTGATATAGCTAAAGGTTTACTGATGATTTGTCTCATTCCACTACCTGCTGACTTACTTTCTGCTTAGCATATCCATCAAATCAGATTCTTTGAGTTTACTATGGTCAACTTTACTGAACTTATTTACCATAGAGCTCATTTGATTATACTGCTTAATTAGAAGATTAATGTCAGTTACAGTTGTTCCGGACCCCTTAGAAATTCTAAGTCTTCTTTTGCCATTTAAAATATCTGGATTTTGCCTTTCTTTTTCAGTCATTGAGTTTATGATGGCTATATATTTTTTCACTTTATTGTCATCTGGCACACTGCTACTTAGCTTTTTTGTAAATGAACTAGGAATGAATTTCATTATGTTGCTAATGCCATCCATTTTACTCAGAGTTTTTAACATTCCCACTAGGTCGTTTAGGTCGAATTTACCTTTTTTCACTTTCTTTTGTAACTTATCAATTTCTTCCTGACCAACAATCTCAGCAGCTTTTTCAACCAATGAGACAACATCACCCATGCTAAGTATCCTTTTTGCAATTCTATCGGGATAAAAATCATCGAGGTCACTTAATTTTTCACCACAAGCAATAAATTTAATTGGACAATCGGCGATCATTTTCATAGAAAGAGCAGCACCACCACGTGCATCACCATCAACACGGGTGAGAATAATGCCGGTTACACCTATTACCTCATTGAATGATTTGGCAATGTTGACCGCATCCTGGCCTATCATTGCGTCGGCTACTAAAATAACTTCTGCAGGTGAAGCTATTTCCTTTACGGCTTTCAACTCATTCATCATATTATTGTCAATATGAAGCCTGCCTGCAGTGTCTAGTATTAATACATCATAATTATCGTTCTTTGCTATTGCTATTGCCCTTTTTGTAATTGTAATGGGCTTCTCATCTATTACTACAGGTAAAGTTTGCACATCTATTTGTTTACCTAGCACTTCAAGTTGTTTCTGGGCAGCAGGCCTATAAATGTCTAAAGAGGCAAGCATCACTTTTTTCTTTTGCTTTTTTAGTTTTAAAGCAAGCTTTCCTGAGGTAGTTGTTTTACCTGCACCTTGTAAGCCCACCATCATAATCACAGCAGGGGGTTTAACTGCTAGATTTAAGTCACTTTTCTCTGATCCGAGAACTGCAACTAAATTATCCTGTACAATTTTAATTATCATTTGTGCTGGAGAAACACTTTTTATGACTTTTTCCCCAATCACTTTATCTTTAATGTCGTTGATGAATTTTTTTGCAACTTCAAGTGAAACGTCAGCTTCAATTAAGGCTATGCGTATTTCACGCATGGCAAGATTAAAATCATCTTCAGAAATGATTGACTTTCCTCTCAGTTTACTAAATACAGAATTTAAACTTTCAGTTAACGATTTAAACATAATAGCATTAGTAGAATACTCATTAAAAAGAGAGAAGAAGCTGAAACAAAACTCACTGAGTTATAACTCAGCACTTCTTTAAGTTTAGTAATATTATTAAAGTATAAACCAACAAGTGGATTAGTCAAGTTTTGCACTACGCTGGCAAACATTTCTCTAGTTTTAGAGACTAACTGATTGAACAGCAAGATAATATAGGGTATGAAAGCTCTAAAAATCCAATCAACATCCATTTTAAAATTTACTCTCGGGTAAAATAACTTGCGTAAAGGAATAAACAATAAAGTGGTACATAGTAATAAATTAAATTGCGACCAAATATTTTTTGTGTTGTACACAAAATCGAAAATCGAAGGTTTATTGTAAATAGGTAAGTAAGGATTGCCAGCGATTACGCATATAAATGCTAAAATAATCATAGTCATTTTGCTTCCTCTCTCTGCTAAAGGTTTTGACTTACTTTTTGCAATAAATAAGTAATAAAGAAACTTTAGCCCCACGCTTAAATGAAGCAGCAAATTTAGAAGCTTATATAAATTTTTATACCCTTTTAAGGCAACAGTGTTCATTTCAATTTCAGCTGTGATATATGATTTACTGATAAATCCAACGGTTCCAGGAAATGCAGCCATTGTAAGTATTGCGATTATAGCACACATGCCTTCCACTGACATCAGTTTACCCACTCCATTAAAACTAATTGTTTTTGTTTGTGAAATAATCGAATTACTGACCACAAACAATAATGATTGATAAACAAGAGAGAAGATTATATGCAGTATCAAAATTGGTATTGCTTTTTCCGAAGGACTGAGCAAACTTCCTGCAATAATCAGCAAGCCCATTTGTCCTACAACGTTATAGCATAAAAATCTGCGAATATTTTGCTCAAGAGAAGCAAATATAATGCTGTAAATTGCAGTGATGGCGCCTACAAGCGCTAATATTTCAGTACAATCTTGCCATAGGTTATAAGTGTGTAAAAGCATCACTAAAAAAGAGACTTTAGTGGTAAATAAAGAGAGATATGTGGTGCCATGTAGCGATGCAGCAGGATATGCATCAACAACCCAAAATGAAAAAGGAAAACAAGCGCAGTTTATCAATAAACCCAAAATTATCAGGTTAGTGCTTTGAAGTGCCAATCCTGCTATTAATATAACTCCAACGAAAAAGTGTACACAAGCGTACCTTATTGCAGGTCCACTATCTCTACAGCTAGCTGCGATAATAAAAAATGCACTGATGGTCATTAATTCACAGAATATTATAACCAATATCATATGTTCAGATAAAACTGCATAAAGTGAACTAATAGTGTAAGCAGCAAAAGATAGCATCTCTGAAAAAGTCAAATTTTGTGCTGGTAGAACAGCTAAAAATGCAACTGATAAAAAAGATATTAGTATGGTACGAAAAGATAAATCAAAATCTAGAATTGGGAGAGACCAATTTACTGCAATGCTCAAATTTTCAGGTAATTTTAGGACTATAACTATTAATACAGTCAGTAGAAGTAACAGTGACGATTTATAAAGTTGCACAATAATTAAAACCAATATGGTTTATGCTATCTCAATATATGAATAAAATCAATTTGCATATTAACCACTAATTAAACTAATTATCATATAATTATATCAGAGTTTAGAGGGTTATAGAGAAACCGGTCAGATTAGATTAAAAATCTAATCTGACCGATAGCTTTAATAGTGAGGTAAGCTTTAATATAGCACTCCTAATTCATAACGCTACACTCGTGCATAATTTATTTTTAATTTGTGCACGAGCGTTAGTAAATTATTTACTTTTTGAAATAAAATTTGGCATCACTTTAATATTGAGACTTAGTAAACCTCAGTAGGTCTGCCAGTTGGGCCCATAAGAATTATTTGCTCGCCTTCTCTTAAGTGTCTGCATAAATTAGTGGAGCCGCCGATTTCCAGCACAATAGTGGAAATAATTCCTTTTTTTTTGTCTACTTCAGTGCCGGTTACGGCTATACCTTCCATAGCAAGGTTTGTATTATTGGCTTTTCTGCCATTGGTTTCAAAATTTTGCAATCTAAAGAATTGCCCAGGCTTAAAATTCTTTGCCGCAAGTGGTGCTTTGATCACTATTTCCACAACTTTGTCTGTTAAATATTGAACTTTTATAACCTTTGCAGTGAATTGCTCTTTGATTCTATTAAATAATTCTTTATTAGCCAGGTCTTCAACACTTGACCACGCATTTTTTTTCTGGCCCACAACATCACACACTGGAATGACAGAAACGAAGCTATTAACTCCACTCAAAAGCTGAGAAATAATAGGGTAGCCGTTTTTAGCACTTGCCATAGCTTTCACGACGCTGCCACTATACGAAGGGTGAAGATCACCAAAAAAGCTGATTGTTTTATTGCCTTGCTTATACACTAATATTCTATCTTTATTTTGCATTTTAGGAGAAAATATTGGGTCTATTTCTTTTCCTGATGAATTCAAATGAGTAAAATACCCATTACTTAATTTAAAATGCTTTTTATCTTCTGTTGCAATAACTGTATTTGGCTCAGTACCTGCTGCTATAAAAATAGAACGTGCTTTTATACGTTTGATTTCGCCGGATTTTGTGTCTATCAGTTTTATTAATTCAGCATGGTTATATTTATCCGTCACAACTTCAACTGGCTCTAAGTTTTCAATAAAGTAAATTCCTTCTGACAGTGCATTTTGCACCTCTTCGCTATTTAATCGATAACTTGGTGAATCTTTTAGCTCTTTTCTATATATAACTTTCACTCCCCCGAGGCTCTGCATTAACTCTAATATTTTTATTTCTCTATTCTCTTTTTTTGCTAACTTTTGCTTTTCTCGGATCAATTGTGCGTGCGATATAAACTCATTCGCAATTTCGCGCTCTTCTTCTGTCCAATCTTTTTCAACACAGTCCTTTCCATACTTATCAACTAATATCTCATAACGAAGAAGAAATTTTTCTACTTGAATTGGATAATACGCTAAAGCTTCAGTGGCAGTGTCAATCGCAGTAAGCCCCGCCCCTATGACAACTATCGGCATACGAACTTGCAGATTTGCTATAGAATCAAATTTAAGAGCGCCAGTCAGTTGTAACGACATCAGAAAATCAGATGCCATGCGTACTCCACGAGCTAGTATGTTTTTTATTTTGATCATTCGTGGCTTACCAGAGCCAAGTGCTAGGGCGATGTGATCAAAACCCAAGTTGAACGCGTCATCAGCATTAATCGTGCCACCAAAACGAATGCCTCCATAAAGTACGAAATTCTCACGTCTTTCCAGCAGTAATCTAATAATCTTTAAGTAATTCTTATCCCACCGAGAAGTAATGCCATATTCTGCCACCCCACCAAACCCTCCTGCCGTGCGTTCACTCAATTTTTCGTGTTTGAAATCTTTAATTAGCTGGAAATTATCGATCAAAGGTTCAATCTTTAGTCCATCAATGGTGATAACGTTATGCCCATCATTCAACAAATGATGAGCTAAATTAAAACCAGCAGGACCAAGGCCTACAACTAGAACGTTTTTTCCGGTGTTTTCTCTTGGCAATGAACGCTGAAAATTTAAAGGATTCCAACGGCTGAGCAGAGAATATATTTCAAATCCGTACGGTAAACTGAGCACATCATCCAGAATCCTTGTTTCAATTGCTGGCACATTTACGGGTTCTTGTTTTTGATACATGCACGAATTCATGCAGTCATTGCATATTCTGTGTCCAGTAGCCGCGCATAATGGGTTATCTATCATCACAATTGCAAGACTTGCTATGCTGTACCCTTCGCTTTTCACCAGATTCATTTCTGATATTTTCTGCTCTAGTGGGCAGCCGTGCAGTTCAACTCTAAGTGGAGACTTTTTGAAAGTATTGTCATCATTAATTAGCCCCTTTGAGCAGCTATCCTTACTTTGCTTATGACAAAATATGCAGTAGTGAGCATTATCCAATGCTTTATCTAAACTAGCCTTTTCACTTGTTAGGTCAAAACCGTATCGTCTTTTTACTTCATTTGAATACAGCACTTCAACTTTGTCTACTTCTTTTTTAGAAAATGGTATGAGGTTTTCGTGGTCAATTTTTTTATGTATGCTAAATAATATACTCTGTTTATTTTTTACTCTCCACACTGCATATTGTGCCGCAAGTTCTATTTCCTCTTTGTGATTTTCTTTATCTTCAAACCAATGCATCACCTGCTCAGCAAAATTTTTTTCTGTTGTTGGCAAAGTGAGAAAATGACTTAGTTTGTTAGTAATATCTATATTCGCCACATTAGTGTATTTCTTCAATGCATAGCGTTGGACAAATAATCTTTTGCACTTATATATTACAGCAAAGTCGTTGTGCTTTTTCTTTAGCTCCTCTATTTCTTTTTCAACATTAAAAAGTTTTGCAATAAATTCATCAAGTAAATATGAGAGGTCTATAATGAGCTGGCTATCTGTCATCCAAGTAGCTGACCGTTCTTCTTGTTTTCTAGATCCCAGTGTCAAGCACTGGGATGACGGGGGGTGACACTGGGATGATGGGAGGTGACACTGGGATAACATCGAAGAAGAAGCTGCTTTTTCTCTTGCTTCAATTAATGAACAAAACAAGCTCTCATCACATGATTTAATATAATTCAAAAATGTCTCATCTAATTTTGTTAATCCATTGCGAGTATATAGATTCGAAAATGAGATTTTGAAATTCAGCTTCATTGCTATACTATAAAGTGTACATGCTGTTTCTTACAGATGAAGATTTTATTTATTTTGCAATACTGCTGAGATTGTTGCTTCTGCAACTTTTTCTTCGCTAACAGATGCAATACACCTAAATTTGTATACACCTAAACACACACTTTGAATGTTAGCTTGAAGAATCAATGTGTCCCCTGGAGTAACTAGCTTTCTGAATTTTGCATTTTCAATGGATCTCAAGTAAACAACTTTATTTTCTATTGTTTCTTTACCTAGAACACATATAGCAGATGCCTGAGCTAGAGATTCAATTATCAAGACTCCTGGCATTATCGGATGACCAGGGAAGTGGCCAATAAAAAATGGCTCATTGAAAGTCACATTTTTGATTGCTTTTATACTTTTACCAGGATCACACTCTATAACTCTATCTACTAAGAGAAACGGATAAGAATGTGGTAGTGTTTTTATAATATCACTGATATTAAATTGCATAAGTCTATTCAATGCCTTTTAAAGCAAATTCAGGTATTTCCTTGTTTATATTGTTTAATACCACATCTGATAAATCAACTTCATCCATGGAGTATAAAACTTGGTTCTTTTTTGAAATAAATAGTACCAAATCTATGTTGTTTTTTTCTGCCGTTTTTTTAGCGACTTCTTTTATCTTGTTAAAAACACTCTCTACTGCTTCTCTATAGCTTTCTTCTAAATGTAACATTTTTTTAGCATAATTATCTCTAACATTTACAGTGTGCTTATTAAATTGTCCTGTCTTTTCCTTTTTTGCTTCTTCTGACAAAAGGTCAAATTCTTCTTTTGATGGCTTAAGTTTTTCTAACTCATTTTCAAATTCTTGTTGTAATCTAGAATTCTGCTCCTTTATTTGTTGTTGTATATTTTGCAGAGCAAGAGATTCATTGATGACTTTTTCACTATCGATAATTGCAGCCTTTGTGTTCTGAGGTTGATATCCTACAAACTTATACCCCACAAATAAGGAAATAATTAAGGCAATAACTGATATAAATAACTGTATATATTTCATTCAAATCCCCGCTTCAATAGAAAATTTAACATTTGGTGATGGTATTATATCATAAGATTCCTTTACTAAAGGAAACCCGAAATCCAATCTAAGTCTACCAAAAGGAGAAAGCATTGAAAAGCCAAAACCTGGTGACACTCTCACAAGCTTGCTATCATAGTATTTCCCTTCATACTTCTTATTTTTATCATCTAAGCCAAAAAGTGTTGCATAGTCAACAAATAGTGAGCCTTTGATACCAGCATAGTCATATAGTTTTGGTAGAGGAAAATCCACTTGCTGTGTTAGATTAAAATAAGTTTTGCCTCCTAATGAGCTTTTATTTTTGTCTTCTGCTCTTGGTCCAATACCGGAAAGGTCAAACCCTCTAATCTCGTTACCCCCTTTAAAAAAGTGCTGGCCAATGTTTAGATTTTCATCAGTATAAGAAAAAATATGACCTGCCGCCATCTTAAAGCGTAGCGTTATATCATCGTCAATTTTGCTTAATATAGGGTGCGTATAAAAAGATAAGAATTCAGATTTCAGGAAATTCACGTTTCCTCCCAATCCTGAAATATCCTGACTTAAGCGCAGTAAATACCCTTCTTTTGGAGTATAGAGGTTATCCAGTTTATTATATGCCAACGTGTATCCCACTGATGAAATCTGATGTTTACCTTTTCGGTCCAGTATTATTTCAGAGATATCGGTGTCTTGTCCACCCTTATTATCCATGTGTATATGATTATACTTATAAGAATAGCGAAGGGAATTAGTTAAGTTCTCTGTGACTTTATATGATAACTTTGTAAAAAATCCCATATCGCAACTATCAAAAGTAGTGTTTGGTTTATCTTGTTTTTCATAAAATACACCCATGCCTAGTGACGTATCAGAATCGTTAAAATTATTTTCAACAAACTCTAAATCAGTAGAAAATACGTATTGACTTTTTTCAAGAGCAAAAGAGAGCTCTTTTCCAGTACCAAATAAATTACGGTCTTTGAGGTCAATTTTAATCAATGCTCCACCAGGAAGAGACACACCTCCTCCCAAATACAACGAAGTAGTGTTTTTTTCTTTAACACTTAAGTCAAGATTTACTGCATTATCATTAATTGCATAACTATTTACTTTCACTGTTTCAAAAAAATCACTACTCATTAGTTTTTTACGTGACTTTTGAATCTCAGATATATTGTACGCATCACCTTCTGCTACACTTAGCTTACTTCTGATCACTTTATCTAAAGTGCGATCGTTACCATCAATTGTAATTTGATTTATATAAATCTTTTTACCCGGCAGCACTCTGTAGGTTACATCTACAACATTGTCACGTTGTGCATACTCTGGATTAACTTTTGCAAATATATATCCTTTCTCATTTAAATATTTGTTTATTTTTTCTACTGTATTATTAATTTTAACTCTATTAAATATCTTATCGTTTTCCTCTGTTATAAAATCCAATATTTCTTCTTTTAGGCTCAAATCCTGAATTTCAGTTTCAATATTAACCTCATTATTTCCAAATAAATACTGCTGTCCTTCGTCAATCAAAAAAGTTAACTCTGTTTGATTGTTATTATCAACCTCAACAATTGGTTGAATATTATTTTGAATATATCCTTTAGATGAATAAAAATGATCGAGCAATTCTGTGTTAATCAATAGATATTGCGGTGAATAATGATTTCCGCCTTTAAAAATAGCTCTAAATAACTTACTAAATATGTCATTACTATGTCTTTTGATAACTTGCTCTAGCTCATTTTCAGAAAAGTTTTTGTTGCCTATAAATCTTATATCCTTAATTTTAGAGGTTTTGCCTTCTTTTATTTTAAAAATTAGATTGACTCTATTGCCATCAAGCTTATTCAGGTCATATTCAATTTTAACACCAATCTTACCGTTATTTCTATAAGTAGTGACTAAATTCACTAAATCGTTTTGCAATTTTGTTTCAGTTAAAATAGTTAGCGACTTTGATTGAATCACATTACTTAGCAGCTCTTTGCTGTTAAATAACTTATTGCCTTTTAACACTACCTTGTTAATCAGTCGATTTTCTTGAATTTTTATTACTAAATTTTTTTTATCATCTATGTAAGCATTAACACTAGCAAATAACTTTGTTTTATATAGATCTTTTATAATTGAGTCTATATCATCGTCGTTTATATAATCACCAGATTTTAGTTTTATATAGAACCCTATTGTCTGGTTGCTTACCCTCTCATTACCAATACATTTGACATCTTTCACCTGCACTTTTTCCGCAGTTCCTAAAGCAACAAGCAGGGCAGGAAAAGAAATAAAAACCACTACCAGTATATAAAATAGCTTTTTCATATTTTATTTCAAAAAAGATCCCTAATATCATTTGACATTCCAGTTGCCATAAGCAAAAACAACACTAAAGCACCAAAAATAGCTGCATATTTTTGACATTTCAAGCTTAAATCCCTACGTATAACCGCTTCTATGATATAATGAAATAAATGCCCACCATCTAGCAGTGGTATTGGCAGCAAGTTAATTGCAGCTAAATTAGCTGAAATGATTGCCATAAAATATAGAACCATAATAAATCCCTTTTTAGCTGATTGTCCTGAATATTTTGCGATTTTTATTGGTCCACCTATTTCACTTGCACTCCTCTTACCAACAATAATTTGAAAGATAGCTTTAATCGTTAAGCACATAGTGTGGTAAGTTTCACTTACTGATAAGCTCACAGCCCCAAGAAAAGACGACTGCTTTAATGTATTGACTGAAATAATCCCTATAGTTTCTCTTTCTATTGTGTTGCCAAAAACGTCTTTGTCCTTGATTATTAATGGAGTTAAACTGGTCCTGTGCTTCTCATTATTTCTGCTATACTCAATCTCCATTCTTGTTTTAGGATTCGACATTATCACACGTGAAATATCTTCAAAGTATTTTATTTTATGCTCATTGATTTGTGTAATAGTGTCACCTGGCAACAAACCAGCTTGCTTAGCTGCACTACCTTCGATTACATTTTCAATCACCGGTGGAGTGCGATAATAACCTGCTATGCTAAAAAATATTGTAAAAGCTATAACAGCAAATACCATGTTTGCAAAAGGCCCTGCAAAAACTACTGCTGCTTTTTTATGACGCGGTTTTGTATGAAATGAATACAATTTTTCTTCTTCCGTTAATTCTTGTTGATCAGCTGGGACACTCGCTGCATTAGTATCTCCTAGCATTTTAACATAACCACCCAATGGAACAACGCTTAATTTCCATCTAGTTCCAGACTTATCGTTAAAACCAAAAATTTCAGGACCAAAACCTATGGAAAAAGATTCAACTTTAACTTTGCATGCTTTGGCAACAACATAATGCCCATATTCATGCACGAATACTATGACAGAAATTATTAAAGAAAATGATAAAAAATAATATATTCCATCGCTAAATTGATGGATAAGATTAGAAATTAATTCCACCTGTATATTTAGATCTTAACAAAATGTTAAGTATATTAAAATGCGCCTCGCTTGACAAGTATTTAGTTTAACTTTTAAATTAAAAAAAGTTTAATTGTAATGACAGATACCTCACTACTCAGAAGAAAATTAATATATAGAAGCTGGCATAGGGGTTGCAAAGAAACCGATATACTTTTAGGGCATTTCGCATTGAAATATCTTGATAAATTTTCCTTAAGCGAACTAATCGAATACGAAAAAATAGTTGATCTTGATGATTACGAATTATATTGTTACATAACTCGTAAGACAAACCTCCCTCCTGGCTTGAATAGTCAGATAGTCAATTTAATTGCTTGCTTTATTGAAGCTAATCCTTTATGCACTCAAGATTAGTGATAATCTTATTTACCTTATCTAGTACCTCAGTATATTCTATTCTTTTCTCGTTTCTATACTTTTCGCGCTCTTGATTTACTTCATCTAATCGCTTTGTTAATTCTAAAATTTTATCCTCAAGAATTAGTGCTGCAAGTAAGAAATTTAATGCATCCGAACCCTTACCTCCAGTTTTTTGAGATACAGAACTAACTAACTTGTCAAAACTATTAGCAAGGCGTAATAAATGATTCCCCTTCCCACTTTCGCAAGATATTTTATATGTGTTATTACGTATAACTATTTCTACTACTTGCATATGGTGCTAAAAATTTCTATCGTACAGTATAAACTCAAACCCCTACTTTCATCTTATTTATGGTATAAATTTTTATTCATTTATCAAATCAGATAATTTTTTACTGCTACGAAAATATGTTTTAAAGTATTGATTCTTTGTAAACTTCTGTAACATTAAATGGCTTGTTTCTTTCAAGTTATAACTTCTAACTGAAAAAGAACCAAACCCCCTAATTTCAACTCTATTATGATGTTTCAATGTGCTTGAAAGTATCCCAAAAAATCTATCAACTATAGCTGCTATAACAATCTTATCTAAAAAAGGATGTCTTTTTGCTACCCTCGCTATTATATCAGACTTTGTTGCCATTTATATGAAGCCAAAATAAGTAAACCTTATCACTTAGCAGATAATGCTATGTTATATTCTTCAACACCCAATACTTCAACTTCTATTTTTTCTGATATAGAGAATTTTTTATTCTCGGGTAAATGCTCTTGATCTATTAGAAGGGTTACATCGTTCTCAACTTCAACGACTAGTCCATTATCTTCTCTCTTATCTACAATAACCTGTATTTTATCACCTACCTTAACTTTCTTTATCAGTTCTTCAAGAGGATCATACTCTATTTGTTTTATTCCAAGATAAATTCTTGCCCGATTCACGTTAGCCCTTATTACTTTTGCTTCTATTTTATCACCTACATTATACTTCTTTATCTCATCTGAACCATTTTTAGACCAACTAAAATCTTTCACATATATTGTCCCTTCTACGTTCTCATCTATTTCAGAATCACCGAAAGCAACAGATACATATGAGCCGGTATTATTCTTCACTTCACCAGAAACAATAGAACCAGGAGGATATTTATTGATAAATACTTGCCAAGGGTTGTCTACACACCTTTTCATGCTTAAACTCATCCTACTCTTAGCAATGTCAATACTGAGAATTTTTACATATACTTCTTGTCCCCTTGTTACGAGACTACTAACTGGTAAATTACTCTTAACCCAAGTTATTTCTGACGAGTGCACTAAACCTTCAATTCCAGGTCTAAGCTCAACAAATAATCCATAATCTTCTATGCTTGTTACATAACCCTTATGCACACTATCAACTGGATATTTTGACTCTGCATCTTGCCAAGGGCTATCTTCTAGCTGCTTCACACCCAAGGAAATTTTAGCATTTTCCTTATCTATTTTTATAATTTTAACTTTTATAGTCTGACCACAAGTAAAAACTGCAGACGGATGACTTACCCTACTCCAAGAGATATCTGTAATATGTAACAATCCATCTATAACTCCCACTACATCTGATTCATGAATACCGACAAATACACCGTAATGAGTGATACTTTTTATTTTCCCTTCTATTATATCGCCTTCATTTAAAGATTCTAAAAATTTAATTTTTTCACCAGCGTGCAATTTTTCTAACACCAGCTTTCTTGATACTACAATATTGCCCTGCTTCTTATCCATTTTAAGCACGATGAACTTTTGTTCAGTTTCAATAAGGTGCTTCGCATCTTTTACTTGCTTCAAATCCACATGACTCAGCGGTAAAAAAGCGCTTATTCCGTCACCAAGATCAACAATAAAGCCACATTTAATTGAGCGTTTAATAACTCCGCTTACTTCAGCCCTTGTAACTGTATCTTCTTCCAACTTATTCCATTTTTCGTCCCTAATTGCTTTTTCACGACTAAGAACAACATTACCATGATAATCTTCAATTCTTTCCACATAAACTCTGATTTTCGAGCCAATAATGACCTCATCATTACAACCGAGTTCCTTGATCAGAATTCTCCCGTCAGATTTTAAACCAATATCAACCACAACGTCGTTAGGGTTTATTCTTGTAATTACACCTTCTACCACATCTCCTTCTTTAATTTTGTTAACAAAAGAATCTTCAAACAAGGTATTATCTTGATCCTCAAATTGGCCTTGACATATCTCTTCTATAAATTTGTTTGATGATAGCTTTCTGATAGTAACCGGTAGATTTACGACTGGATTATTATTATTCATACCTTTAACTTAAACTTTATTAGAACTCATATATTATATAATATTAACAATTATTGACAAGTAATTTTTCATTAACTCATTTCGAGAATTGTTTAAGCTATATAAAATATAGTGAGAAAATTATATATGTATCAAGAATATGCTATTTAAGAATAGCAAGTGGATTAGATCGTTCTCCAGAAGGTCCAGGCTAAAACCTGATGTTGATGAAATATTGGAAAAATATTCTATTCAAAACAGCAAGGAATCTATAGAGAAAATTGTAAATTCACAAAAAAGAATATGGGTAGAAATAGGCTTTGGCAACGGTGAAAATATGCTTTACCAGGTGCTCAATGAACCTGATCTATTATTTATAGGATGTGAGCCCTACTTAAAGGGGGTTTCTCGCTTGCTAACAAACATAGAAATACAGAACATAAAAAATATTTTAATGTGGACAGAAGATGCAAGAGAATTGATTGCAAATTTTCCTGATAACAGTGTTGAAAGATTCTTTATTCTCTTTCCAGATCCATGGCCAAAAAGAAGTCACAATAAAAGACGATTAATTAATACGGAATTTTTAAATTTATTAGCAAAAAAAATACTTATAACAGGGGAAATATTCATTGCAACCGATCATCAGGACTATGCAGAGTGGATAGCATCACATATAAAGCAGTGTAACTCTTTAATCTATAGGGAAGACGATTTCACAAGTTATACTCTTACAAAATACCACAGAAGAGCGCTCAAAGATCAGCGTAAAGTGAGGTTCTTTAAAGTAAGTGTTATTAATAATTTGCAGACTATGGATCAATAGAGTTTTTGCATATCTCTTTTACGTTAACTATAGATTAAAAATAATAAAAAAGAGGGAGAAATAGAGTAAATTCCTTTAACTACTTCTCCTTATGAAGGAATAGACTTCTTGCATAACCCAAACTAAGTAGAAAAAAGGTATCATCCAAGTAGCCCCTTTCTCGTCATGCCGCTGCGAATCGTCATACCGCCGCGGCGCTAACACGTAGCGGGATGATGAGGCTTATCGTCATGCCACCGCGAACCGTCATCCCGTCACGGTATCTCTTAGCCGCTAACAAGTAGCGGGATGACGGTTGTCAGGTTAGCTGTTATCCCAGTTTTTGACACTGGGATGACAACGAAGGGCTACTTGGATGACAGGGAAGGATGCTGGAATGAAGGTTTTTCAAATTGTCGATAAACCTAAATCTATAATAACTATTTGCCTTTTTTCTAGGTTATGCAAGAAGTCTACTGAATAACAGTAAGATTTTTCAATCCTGTTCCACAGCAAATTTTAGTGCCATGTGAGTAGTTATGGTGCTGTTAACAATCAAAATAACAAAAACTAAGATGGTGATTAGTAGTGTATAAATATTCAAGGATAAATTTTCAAATTGAGTTAGCATTTTAAAATACACAAAGGTTGGCATTATCATTGGCAAAACAAGAATTTGCGATACTCCTGATGCTAAGTTGTTTTGACCAATCATCAATGCATTTCCAGTAGCTGAAATATTAGTGATTATCAGCGTATTAAATAATAAAGACACTCCAACTGCTATTGAGTGTTCAATACTATTGCCTAGAATTGCAAAGCTGAATATGGAAGAAATTACTGAAATCGGTAACCCAAATAATAACCAGTGAGCGAAAATTTTATAAGCAACTATAAGCCTAGAAGAGAGTGGCTGTACAAAGATTTGCTCTAATATTCCATCATGATAATCAGATGTAAACAAATTATTTGTAGAAATCTGCAAAACAAATGTAGCACATATCCATGTTAATGTTAACATAACTTCTTGTTTATTGGTGTTTTTAAGTGTAAATGAAGATAAACTTAACATTATGATAAAAATACATACTATATAGGTAAAGTTCTTATCATCTATTACTAATTTTTTTACTGAGTCGATCATACTAGGCTTTTAAATGTTTATTATAAATTATAGTGTTTACTTTGAGGTAGTATAATTTTTTGTTCATAAATTATATAGGTTTTATTATTTTTTTGATAATGCAATTATGGAAAAGTTACCAAAAATAAAGTCACCAGAAGATTACACTCCTTCAGAAGATGAAGAATATATGAGCGTAAAACAACTGGAATACTTCAGCTTAAAGTTACAATCAATACTCGCTGAGTTAGAGAAACAAGAACTAGAAGATAATAGTATTGATACATACTATTCTGATGAAGATAGTGGAAACGAGGAATTAATCAAGCGTCGAAAAGATAGAAAAGAAAAAATTAAGGAGGCGTTAGAAAAAATAAAATTAGGCACTTACGGTTACTGCGATGGAACAGGAGAAGAAATAGGAGTCGAAAGACTTAAAGCTAATCCGCTTGCTATATATTGTATTGAAGAGCAAGAGAGAGTAGAAAAAGAAAAGAACGTGTACAACATTAACGATTAATTTACACATAAGTGGTGAGCCCATTGGACTTCAAGAGGAGCAAGAGGCGCTGAAGTATGTTATGCTATAAAGAAAGTGGAAAATTGGACATTCTCAACTTGACTCCTGCAGATTAAAAATTAAGTTGTATCCGTTCAGGCAATGGCGTCAACTTAAGGAAAAATGTCAGAGATTGTGTATAAAATTTCTCTCCAAATTTTTTATCATTAAATTATCCAAAGAGTGCAAGGGACAGCACTTTTGTTTCTGTTTTATTTCAACAAAGAAGTCTAAAATGTGTCCTTTTTAGGTGAAATATGCAAAAAGGAAAAAACCTTATTCTACAAATTAAAAATATAATATACTCGAAAACTTTTCAGAAAATCCATTGTGTTGAGTTTTACACGAACAAGAAAACTTCCTTTTTCGACAGTATTTTCTATGATTTTAAAGTTAGTTAAAAAAAGTTTGGGAATAGAATGTGAACTTATGGAGCCATTGACATGTACCCTCAAAGCAAGCTTTTTCTAAAGCAAGATATAAGATTTGCCATACAGGCTTTCAAGAATTTAAGCATCCAAACAGCCTATCAGGATGAACCTGAGTTGGAGAGGCTATAGACTTATTGCAGCAGATGGTTCTGGTATGAGATTACCCAGCTCTGGGGAAATTGTATCCGAGTTTGAACCAAATGGAACAACAGGCACCATTGGCAATTTGTTTGTTGATTTGTGTACTTCATTGATTTGCAGTGCTCGTCTTGCAGCTTGGAATATAGGTGAACAAACGTTGGCGGCAGAGCAATTACCCGAAGTTATCACTCAAATGCGTTTATTAAATCAAGAGAAATTATTATTTATCTATGATCGTCTTCAGTAAAATTCATTCAGCAGCATTATAATTTGGAAGTAGATTTTATTTTTCGCTTGCAAAAAAGAAATTATAGTAAGCTATGGGAACGCTGGCGAATTAGATTTTGATTTTATATTAGAAAATGAAAAGCTAAAAAATAAAATGAAAGGACAGAAAGTAAGAGTTATAGTGCTGACATTAGCCAACTGAGAAACAGAGTTTTTGACCGAGACTTTGGAGCAAAGCTTATGTGTTAAGGTGGCACATAGAGGAGTGCTATAAACGACTCAAAGTAGGAGCAGAGTTAGAGAATTTTTCTGGAGAGGCTGTATTACAAGAATTTTGGGCAAACTTGGTCATGTGCAATATATTATCGCTTCATATATGTGATGCACAAGGGCCTTGGAACCCATATCAAATTACTGATACCAATTCCCACTGCACAATAAACGGATAGATAACAATGGAAAAAAAGCCATACTATTGCCTTTCTTTCTCACTCCACAATTAAATAACTCTACAATATCGCTTATTTGATTCACTAATAATGAGAATTGGTATGAGTATCGTTTAAATTTTTCAGTTTTATTTGGTGTAATGAGGCAGAAACTCTATCAGGTACTTATTGCGCCAAAAAACTTTCAAGCCCTTTTTAAGTATACGCGCTAAAGTTAAAATCCGACCGGGACAGCCGCAATAAAGTAGATAAGCCTAAACGCCATCATGTCTTTAGGAGAGTTTGCTAATGAAAGTTCTTAAGTTGACGCCATTGGCTGAACGGATACGGAATGACACCATCCTTTTTTCTGGATTCCAGACTGGAATGACACCTCTGGACACTTCCGTCGTAAAGGAACCAGTGTCAGCTACTCGGATGACACCTTTTTTCTACTTAGTTTGGGTTATGCAAGAAGTCTAATGAAGTGAAAATAAATTTATTTACCAAAATAGAGTTGCCTTGGTCTACAGATCTTAGTTTCTTTATCATTTATCATTTCATACCACTGAGTAACCCAACCAGTGGTTCTTGCAAGTGCAAAAATAGGCGTGAACATATTTGAGGGGATATCAATAGCATTCATTATTATACCTGAGTAAAAATCAACATTTGGATATAACTTACGCACGATAAAATATTCATCCTTTAAAGCTATTTCTTCAAGTTTTTTTGCAATTTTAAGCAGTTCATTATTTTGTTCTAGTTTACTTAGAACCTCATGGCAAGCGCCTTCCAATATACGCGCGCGCGGATCATAATTTTTATAAACACGATGTCCAAATCCCATCAATTTAAATGGATCTTTATCATCTTTAGCTTTTTCGATGAATTTATCTATATCTCCACTTTGCTCTATCTCTTTTAGCATATTTATAACTGCCTCATTAGCTCCACCATGTGCTGGTCCCCAAAGTGTAGCAACTCCTGCAGAGAGGCTTGCAAACAGATTAGAACCAGCCGATCCCACCAATCTGACAGCCGCCGTAGAAGCATTCTGTTCATGATCAGCATGGAGAGTAAATATTTTATCCAGAGCTTTTGCAAAAAGGGCGCTTTTATCATTATCAACAGCATCGCCAAATATCATCTTTAAGAAATTTTCACTGTAACTTAATTCATTGTTAGCATTTATGAATTCCTGATTGTTGATATGCCTATAAATCATTGCAATAATTGTGGAAACTTGCGCTATTGCAGAAATTCCAAAATCTAGGTCTTCACCATTGACATTGTTGCCATGCTTTTCATGATAAGATGCTGACAAACTTGCAAAACATGCAACTAAGATTGACATAGGGTGAGCAGTTTTTGGAAATGCTTTAATTACATTTGTAACTTGCTCTGATACTTTGGATGATTCTTGTATTTTGAGAAGAAATTTTTTGTGTTGCTCTGAACTGGGTAATTCACCATAGAGCAATAAATAAATCACAGCAGTAAAATTATTATTCTCTGCCAAATCAGCTATATTATGTCCCCTATATTTAAGAACTCCTTCATCTCCATCAATGAATGTAATTGTAGAAGAGCATGAAGCTGTAGAAACAAACCCTGGATCGTAAGTGAATAATCCTGTCATCTTATATAAATCCTTGATATTTAACACATCAGGACCTGTTGTTCCGCTTAATACAGGTAGCTCGATTTTTAATCCATTACTTAGTTCTAATAGCACTTTTTTATCCATCACTTAAGCTACTTAAATTTTATACAGAATATACAAACTGAGGAGTATATATTAATACAGTTAACTTTACATTAACCGTATTAAGCGGTCATCAATGCTTTTACTTTTGCATTTAAGCGACTTATTTTACGCGCAGCGGTATTCCTATGAATAACACCTTTATTCACACACTTGTGTAAATTAGATTCAGCATTCCGAAATGCCAGAACAACATTTTCTTTGTCGCCAGACTTGATTATATCAACCAAATTTCTAATAGCAGTGCGAGTTTTACTTTTCCGCATCTTATTTATTAAAGTGCGCTTTGCTATTACCTTTATCATTTTTTTAGCACTCTTATGATTTGCCATATATTAATACCTAAAATACTGTACTTTTCTTTTAATTATAAAGTTTTTTTGTTAATTTGCAATATCAGTTTTTCCTATGGTTAATCTACTGCTTCTCTCTTCAATAATTTTTTCTAAACTTTGCAAGAATTCATTTTTGTTTAACCCAGGATATATTGGGGGCAATATTTCTATTACTGCCTTTCCGGGATTCTTTCTCAGAGAAAGTATGCTTTTTGGCCAAAACAAACCAGTGTTTAAAGCAACCGGTAACACAGGAACAGATAATACGCTATATAAAGCAGCAATACCTGGTTGATATTTTATATTTTGGTTTATAGTTGTTCTTGTACCTTCAGGAAATATTATTATGCTTCTATTTTCTTTTATACGCATTTTTGCTAGTTTGATTATATGGCGTATAGAACTGATACCATCTGAACGGTTAATAAAAATCATTTTCAGCGCTATAAGATGCAAACCAATGAATGGAATCCATTTCAATTCACGTTTTAAAATAAAAACCGCTTTTCTAAATAGTAGTATAAAAATAAATGTTTCAAATGGAGATTGGTGTTTAGATGCAATGATAAAAGGTTGCTTAGGGATGTTTTCCATTCCCCTCACTTCATATTTAATGCCACATAATAAACGCAGCATGAATAATACAACTCTCACCGAACAGACGAGGAAAATGGTTATTACACACTCAGAAAAGAAAATTACAGGGAGAGTAATGAAAGTATAGAATACCTCCCATAATATAAGAAAGAAATTAAACAATAAACTTGAAATCACAAACTCACATAAATTTATTTAAATTTAACTTTATTACAAATTAAAAACAATAAATTTAATTATTGATCATCTGAGTAATAGGATGCGAATCAGCTAATTTGTCCTTTAACTTTTCGTTAGCAATATGAGTATATATTTGTGTTGTAGAAAGGTTAGTATGGCCAAGAACTTTCTGTATCAACACAATATTTGCTCCGCTATTTAGTAGATGGGTAGCAAAAGAATGCCTAACCACGTGTGGAGAGATCTTATTTTCATCAATATTGCATTTTCTTGCCAACTCCTTCATTAATTGACCGACCCTCTGCCTTGTAATTGGTTTATTAGGTTTATCACCTGGGAATAGCCAATCGGATTCCTTTTCTTTAGAGATCAGATTATCACGAACTGATAAATAATTTCTAAGGCTCTGCAATGCTTGTTCATTAAAAAGAATTTGCCTCTCTCTACCACTTTTTCCTTTTATTATTATATAGCATTCTTTGTTATTACTGTTTATTAAATGTGACACTTCACATAATTTCATACTAATTAGTTCAGAAACACGCATTCCAGAAGAGTAAAGGATATCTAAAATCGCACATAGCCTTTTACTGCTTATCTCTTTATTCGATTCGCTTGCTGATTTTCTCACTGTGTCTATTAGCAAAAATATTTCTTCGACACTTAAATACTTAGGCAAAGGACGAGAAACTTTTGGATTCTTTAATTCAGCATCATTAGCCGGCGCTGGATTAAAATCTATTATTCCGTCATTAAATAGACACTTGTAAAAATTTTTCATAGCGGATATTTTTCTTGATATAGAGCTACTTTTATATTTTTTTTGTGTACATAAAGATTTCACATAATCTTTAATATTGGTTTTGTTTACACCAACCAAGGTAGTGCCGCTTTCCAATAAAAATTCTTCAAACTGGTGTAAATCCGAACGATAACTTTCCAGAGTATTTTGTGCAGCGGACCTCTCTGAAGCTAAAGCATCTATGTAATATGTTATGTAAAGATTTTCTTTTTTATTTTGCGACTGTTTATTTTTCATTATCAGTTCCTATATTTATTTCTTTGGCTATAATTTGATTAGAAGTGTTCCCTGTGTTTCTTATGAGAAAATATGAGACAAATAAAGCATTTATCAATAGAGTGAACATCACAAACTTTTGCTTTAACCTTTTTCTTAAATTTAATCTTACTCTTATCATAGTTAAATTATAACGTTAAATCTATAAAAAACACCTTATAAAGTGAGCTCTACTATAAATATAGAATACTTCTTAGCTGTATCTATCTATATTTATTATAACATAACATTGATTATAATTCTAACATGGACAGGTAGAGATTCCAATTACGTTAGTGTTATGGGTGTTAATAAATTTTTAATATACACCTTTACAAAAGAAGAAATCAAATGGCATCTTTTTTTAATAAAGTGCTAATAAAAGGAACGGTCACATTTGACCCTATAGATTCATTATCTATCTTTTCTATAATTTTATCAATGCTATAGAAAGAACGTTCTATTCTTGCTAAAATATAATTAATCACTTTTAAATCAATTTTTAACTGTTTATCTGAAAATCGTTTTATTAGCATAATTCTTAATAATTCCTCGCTTGCAGGCAAAATTTTTACGCTGATAGTTGATAATATTCGAGAACTTAAATCTCTTAGTTTGAAGTTAAGCTTTTTTGGTGAAATTGAAGAAGTGATTAGCAGCCTCTTGTCGTTTTCTTTCATGTAATTGTAACAATGTAATAACATGGCTTCATCTTTAATGTTTTGTACGTCTTCTAAAATAAAAGCATCGCTATACCTAATCTCGCTTACGAAGTTATTCACATTGATAAAGATTGCATCGTTTATTGATTGCCAAATATGAGCAAGATGAGTTTTACCGGAGCTTTTAGGTCCAAAAAGAATCAGACATTTCCAAGATAAATCATTAACTACCGAATTATATACGTACTTATTTTCATCTAAGATGATGTAATTTTGCCGGCTATAATCAGCTTGATTGTTGTTAAATAAATTTAATTGCACGTTGAACCTCTTACGTAACCTCTTTCTGGTAGTAATTTTTGCGCAGAAATTTACTTACGCTCCTCAAATGTGTCAGGTATTCTGGGCTCATTTCTCCTCTTACCATAAATTGATTATGCAAAAGGTCTGTTAGCCGTTTTTATAAAGCTCACTTTTAAAATATTTATTGATTGCATATTCTACTGATACATTGAACATTGCTATTATTGGAATAAAAAGTAATATACCTGTAAATCCAAAATATGAAGCGCATATAGTAATTCCCAGAATAATTACAGTTGGATGTATATGAACTTTTTTTCCTATTAATAAAGGAACTAATATATTTGAATCTATTAATTGTCCAACACCAAATAATAGCAAAACAGCAGCACTTTCAAACCATCCACTAAATTGAGTGATAGCGCTCAAAAACCCAATAATGGTATATAATAATGGCCCTACGTAAGGTATGAACGTTAACATTCCTGATAAAATTCCAATAACAATAGAGTGTTCCAATCCAATTATGCTCAGACTCACAGAGTAAAAGACCATCATGACAATACATACATTTACCTGCCCCTTTAGATAATTAGATATAATGAAATCCACTTTGGAAAAATAATCTGCAATTTTTCCTCTGTAAGGAATAGGGATTAATTTACTAGCTTTTTCTATAATTAAAGGCCAATCACGTAATATATAGAAAAACACTACAGGAGTAATCACCATTAATGATACCGTGTTAAAGCTTGAACTTAACACTTGGATTATAAAGTTACTAGCAATATCAAGAGCATTCATGAAATAAGATACATAGTTGCTGTAATTTTCTGCTAGATTTTTAGATAAATGATCAAATAAGCTATCCTCGATTTTCATATTAAGAAATTCTAATACAGAGGGGATTACTTTAAACTTTAATGAAGGCACTTTACTCACTAAGAAATTTAATATTGAAGTAATTTGAACATATATAATAGGTAAAACAAATGTTATGACTAGTATAAAAGCTATTAATAAAATAAGTATTATAAAAATTACAGAACATGAACGTGGTATTCTATACTTTTCAAACTTGACTACTAGCGGATTAAACAAATATGCAATAATAATAGATATTAAACATGGAAAAATCATAGGACGCATCAGGAATAACATCCCTATTATAAAAAGCAGTATGAAACAAATAGTTATATGACGTTTTTGCATGTGGTTAGCATAGCTAATTTACTGAAAAATATGCAATTTATTTTTCCTATGTTGAAAGTATTTTACGATTTGTAATACTATCATTTTTTACTAAAATTTAGTTGTTTAATCCGCAGGCAAAGATAGATTTTGAGCTCTCTAAATATCTCTTTTGCTATTATAATTATGCTAGTTAATAGGGGAAGTAACTTTTATATGATGTCAGAAATTTTATTTTTCGGAAAGAATCTTGGATAGAGAGGAAAGCTTCTACAAAAAGAAATATGTGCGCTAAGAAATACAAAATAGCAGCATTAATAGTTGCAGCGGGAGTAGCCAGTAGATGCAATTCTACGATTCCTAAGCAATATATAAAACTGGCAGGTAAATCTGTTTTATTTCATACAATTAAAAGATTTCTGGCTAACCAATATATAGATTACATAAGAATAGCAATTAATAGAGACCATGAAAGTTTCTATGAGAAAGCTATATCACTAATTACAGACACTAAATTACTAAGCCCTGTATACGGAGGAGAAAACAGGCAAAGTTCAGTTAACCTAGGGCTTGAAAGCTTACAAAAAATTAACCCAGATTTTGTAGTTATACACGATGCTTGTAGGCCTTTTGTGTCAGATGTTCTGATAGATAACTTGGTTGAATCTATGATTAATGATCAATATAAAGGAGTAGTTCCAGCAATAGAAGTTGAAGACACTATGTCATTGGTGAGTAATAGTTTTATTGAATCTACGATTTCAAGAGGAAAGCTCAGAGCCATACAAACCCCTCAAATTTTTAATTTCAAAGAATTATTATCATGCCATCAATCAGTCAAAGAATTTACTGACGATTCATCACTAATGGTAGAGCACAAAAAACATGTTGCGATTATTAAAGGTGAGAAAAGCAATTTTAAGTTAACCACAAAAGAGGATATCAATATGGCAAAGCTTCTTTTTGAAGAGCCAAAATTTCGTGTCGGAGCCGGTTATGATATACATAAGTTCATTAAAGTTCAAAATGGTGCTGAAAGCTTTATAAAAATTTGCGGTGTGAAAATTGAACACAACATGGCAATAGAAGCGCACTCTGATGGTGATGTTGCAATACATGCAATCGTTGATGCAATACTCGGAGCACTGGGATGTGGCGACATAGGAGAGCACTTTCCTCCTAGTTCCTCTGAATGGAAAGATTGCAATTCATCTCACTTTCTTGACTTTGCTGCTAAAAAAGCAAAAGAAAAAGGGTACAGCGTGTCTAATTTAGATATTACTATAGTTTGTGAAGAGCCTAAAATATCGCCTTACAAAGTAGAAATGAAGAAATTCATATCAAAAGCATTAGAAATTGATGATGAATTTGTAAATATCAAAGCAACCACTGCAGAGAAATTAGGTTATATTGGAAGAAATGAAGGAATAGCAGTGCATGCTTCTGTGTTATTGCATACAAACTTTTATTGGAAATAGAAACGAAAAAACTTACTTGACACCCTTCGCCAGCCCCCTTATCATGAAACTGAAGCTATTTATTTATCTTCTCTGTACAGATTAAATGACAAAAAAACTCAACGTATTTGGCGTCTCATGTTTAATTTTTTGCACTATGTGCACCTTATGTCTTTATCAAATTTCTAGCTATACAAGCTAAAATGCGCTTATAAAGCATTTAAAACATCAAAAAACGCCAACTTAAAAAATGGATAGTGAGTAATTAGCTACCCTAGGTTTTCTTTGCCTTTTTTTCTGTTTAGTAAATTTCTTAATGTTTATAATTTAGATTAGTTGCGGCTTAAAAGCAGATGAATCGCGGTTATTAAACGTTTAGAATAAAAAAACGCCATACTTAAAAGTATAATGTAAGTAACTAGCCAACCACGGGGCTTCTTTTGCCTTTTTTTTCGTTTGGTAAATTTCTTAAACATTTATGGCTGAACGACAATCGTCATCCCGCTACTTGTTAGCGGGATCTAGAGATACCGCGGCGGCATGACGTAGGACTGCTGTCATTCAAGTAGCTGACGCTGGAATCCAGCCTTGCTGTAATCTCATCAAGAACGTTGTGTTTTAACATAAGATCAGCCACTTTTATGCTTACCAACTTAATAAAATTCCTGGATCCAAGTAGTCAGGCTACTCGAATGACACCTTCATAAAGTGAAATGAGATCCCGCTAACAAGCAGCGGAATGACGGGAAAAGAGGTGCTGGGATGACACCTTCACAAAGTGAAATGAGATCCCGCTAACAAGCAGCGGGATGACGGGAAAAGAGGTGCTAGAATGACACCGTTTACTATGTAACATCTCATCATATCACAATGTTCGTACAGTTGTGGCGGTATGACGTAGAAAAACTGTTAACTTAAATCTATATTGACATGTCCCATTTTACGCTTATCCCTAACCTCTTTTTTCCCATATATGGTTAAACTAGCTTTTTCGTTGCTCAAATACTTATGAGAATCATATATATCATTACCTATTATATTTTTCGTCATACAAGGAAAGCGTAATACTACTTCCTGCATAGGTAGCCCGCATATTATCCTAACTAGCTGTTCAAATTGACTAACGTTACATGCATCCAAGCTCCAGTGGCAAGAATTGTGAGGTCTTGGAGCTAGTTCATTAACTAACAATTCGTTATCCTTAGTAACAAAAAATTCAATAGCCAGAATTCCTATTACATCAAGCGCATTTGCTATTTTCTTTGCAGCTCGTTGTACCTCTTGAGTTAATTTACTATCTATTTTAGCTGGCACTGTTGAAGTATCAAGTATTCCATCAACGTGGTAATTTTCTGCTATAGGAAAAAAAGCTACTTTACCGTTTTTATCTCTTGCAACGACTATTGAAACCTCTTTCAGTAAATCAACACTTGCTTCAAGAATGTACTCTGTATTCCAATCAAAGGAAGCAAATTGCTTCACTTCAGAATCATTCTCAAGCACATATTGCCCTTTTCCATCATAACCCATTTCTGTTGTTTTCAGCCTTGTTGGATAGCCAAAAGCTCTACTGCTTTTCAGTAGCTCATTATAATTTTGTATACTTTTGTATTCAGCAGTTTTTATACTCAAGCTTCTAATGAAATCTTTCTCTCTAAGCCTATTTTGCGCAATGTGTAACGCTTTTTTACCCGGATAAAAATTTACATCGATATCAATTGCACTACATGGAATATTTTCAGACTCAATAGTGACCAAATCCACACTCTGTGCAAAAGATTCAAGCGCTTTCTTATCAGAGAAATCTGCTATTGTGAAATCATCAGCAATAGAACAAGCTGGATCGTCTTTAGCACTGGCAAAAACATGTATTTTTTGTCCAAGTTTTGTTGCAGCGATAGCAGTCATTTTACCTAATTGTCCACCACCTATTATTCCTATTACTTTTTTGCTCAGCGCATCTGGTTCATTCATACTATAAATTGATATTTCCTAATTAAAGTATACTTGAAAAATCTATGAAAAAAGTATATAATTAAAATACTATTTTCTTATCATGAATATTTTATAATGATAGAATACACACTAACTACCAACTTTGTTGAAGTTACAGTTTTACCAATTTATATTGAAGAGCAATCCATTCCTTATGAAAATTGCTATGTATGGATGTATAACGTTAAGATAAAAAACAAAAGCCAATCAACTATTCAATTGTTAAGTCGTCATTGGCAAATAATAGATTATAAGGGAAAAGTAAATGAAATTGCCGGAGTTGGTGTTATCGGAGAACAACCTGTGATAAAATCTGGAGAGGTATTTAAATACACAAGTGGAACATACTTAAATGTACCGTCAGGAATAATGCAGGGTAAGTATGAATTTCTGAATGAAGAAAGCATAAAAGTTTTTGAAGTTATGATACCACCCTTTTCTTTGGATAGTCCATACATCAAAACTAGACCCCATTAACTGTCAAAATAGTTTATTTGTAACCAGACTGCATTCTGTGATTTTTAGCAAAGCACGATACACAATCGTCATCCCGCTACTTGTTAGCGGGATCTATGCTAAGATACCGCGGCGGTATGACGGTTCGCGGCGGCATGACGATAAGCTCGTCATCCCGCTACTTGTTAGCGGGATCTATGCTAAGATACCGCGGCGGTATGACGGTTCGTGGCGGTTATGACGTGTTAGCTATAGCTATCTTCAAAAATATGGTTGAATAATTGTTAATAATAGTGTATAATTATTAATATTTTTAAGCACTTTGGCTATGGCTTTATCTAAGTTTCTCGACCCTAAGCTGGATTTAACCTTCAAAAAAATATTTGGCACTGAAAAAAATAAGAATATTCTCGTACATTTTTTGAATGATATTTTAGGGTTTACCGAGATAAATACTATACAAGAAGTGGAATTCCTCAGTACTATAATGGATCCTGAAATTGCCTCTGATAAGCAAAGTATAGTTGATGTTCTTTGCAGGGACTCTAGTGGGAACAGGTATATAATTGAGATGGTGCGACCTGAAAGCCTTCGGTCATATTGTTTAAAAGGAGAGGAATTCATTCAGAAAGAAACTGAAAGGATTCTAAAGCTTATTGAACCAGATGTTTTGCCATCTGAGTCTACGCATCAGTGCGAATTGGGTAACCAGTTGGTGCCGAGCGACGCGGACAATGAACCTCCTCTTGATAAAGAAGATGCTCAATCGTGAGAGAAAGCATAAACTACAAGCATCATGTGGTTGGAGGGCTAGGCTTAGTGGTATGGTGAACGTAAGTGAAGCTTCATAAGTATCGTAACGATTAAAGAGCTAAAGATGCTGATAAGCTCCGACCAAAAGGTAATGTGACATTTTTCATTTCTGGATGTACGCAAATCACCGGTATAGAGAAGCCACCTAACCCACTATTGTATGACAAAAGGAACAGGATAAGCCTGTATTTTCGCCTATATGGCAGGCAACCCGCAAGGAATGCTGATGGATGTGCAGGTAAAGGATAATGGAGAAAGCGAATGCCATTTTGTAACGAAATGGATAGAATTTGTAACATTAATTCGCGTGAAAACGAGCAGACTTCCATTTGGTCCCTCATGACAAGAAACTTTGTTAACCACTTAAGGTAGGAAAGCAGATGATTACAAGTACAACTGTAAGTGCACCTACCAATAACTCCGAAGCATGGAACCAGTTACCCTGGAAGAAATGCCAAAAAGTTGTTATGAGGCTACAGAGGCGTATTGTTAAGGCTGTCCAACAAGGCAGATGGGGTAAGGTGAAAACTTTACAACACCTTCTCACACGCTCTTTTAGCGGCAAAGCTTTGGCGGTTAAGAGAGTAACTGAAAACCAAGGAAAAAACACAGCAGGTGTAGATCGTCAAATATGGTCAACTTGCAACACAAAATTTCAAGGAATAAAGCTATTAAAACAAAGAGGATACAAACCTTCTCCGCTAAAACGGATATACATCAGTAAGTCTAATGGCAAAAGAAGACCTCTTGGAATCCCTACGATAAAAGATAGAGCCATGCAAGCATTATACTTGTTTGCTTTGGAACCGATAGCTGAAACGATCAGTGATCGTCACTCTTATGGTTTTAGACCAAAAAGATCCTGCGCAGACGCTACTGTGGCTTGTCACTTGTTACTGGCAAGCCGTAACCAACTACAATGGATACTCGAAGGTGATATTAAAGGGTGTTTTGATAACATTAACCATGAATGGCTCATGAAGCATATTCCTATGGAGAAGAAAATTCTTCATAGCTGGTTAAAAGCTGGCTTCCTAGAATCAAAAACTCTGTATTCCACAACTGCAGGTACCCCACAAGGTAGTATCATCTCTCCAATACTAGCAAATCTAGCCCTAAATGGACTTGAAAAATCATTGGAAAGTCAATTTGGTAAACTTGGCAGTAAAAGAAGAAGCAAAATCAGAAGTGGAGTAAATGTAATCAGGTACGCAGATGACTTTATCATTTCAGGAATCACACGTGAAGTACTGGAAAATGAAGTAAAACCTCTAGTATCGTCCTTTCTTCAGGAGAGAGGTCTTATCCTTTCCGAAGAGAAAACAAAAATTACATCTATTACAACAGGGTTTGACTTTCTTGGTTGTAATGTACGCAGGTATAATAAGAAGTTAATTATAAAACCTTCAAAAGAAAGTATTAAGAAACTTCTTAATAAAGCACGTACATTGATAAAGGCAAACATAGCGAACACTCAGGCCGTACTAATCAAGTTGCTCAATTCCCTATTAAGGGGATGGGGAAATTACTACAGCCATGTGTGTGCGAAAAGAGCTTTTAACAAAATAGACCATGAAATTATGTGTGCTCTATGGAAATGGGCAAAGAAAAGACATCCTCGTAAAGGATTACGTTGGATAAAGAATCGTTACTTCAAGGTAATGAAACAACGCCAATGGGTCTTTGCTGCACCCATATGCAAGAACAAACCGAAAGAGATAAGGTATTTAAGACTGCTTAGGTTGATTGATATACCTATCAGACGACATGTTAAAATCAGGGCGGATGCAAATCCACTTGACTTAAAATGGAAAAAGTATTTTGATGAAAGAGTGAAACAAACAAAAATGTTAGCAAGCTCTTTCTCAAGAGAAGGTTCTCTACTGTTGGTGTCACCATTAAGAATGATGTTTTCTGAGGAATCATGAAGGACAAGCCGGTTCGAGAAAAGAAGGACTTAGATAAGGGGCTCAAGCGTAGTGTGGGGAAACCTGCATGCTGCGTTTCTAAGGGAGGGAGTAGTAGCAATACTACTTCCTTACCTAACCAAGTTGCCAAAACTAAAGGCTTTGAAAAACGCGCTCAATATTACGCTGCTAAAGCTTATTCAAGGCAAGCTGATAAAGGTGATCAATATCAGGGTCTTAAAGAAATCATTTTTATAGCTATTGCTGATTGTATTCTCTTTCCTAATAAATCTGAGTATAAGTCAGATCATGTAATGTTAGACAAAGATAGCTATGAACATGATTTAAAAGATTTTTATTTTACATTTATTGAGTTACCAAAATTTCCTAAAACTAAAGAAGACCAATTGGAGAGTATAGTTGAAAAATGGATCTATTATTTTAAATATGCAGATGAAACTAGCGAAGAAGAATTGGAAAAGATAATAGGTAGTGATGTAATAATTAAAAAGGCATATGAAGAACTAAATAGATTCAACTGGTCAGAGAAAGAATTTATTGCCTACGAACAGGAAATAAAACGTATTCGTGATGAACGGGCTGTTCTTGAACAAAAACTTGATGATGCTAAAAAGGAAGGAAAAATTGAAGTTGCAAAAACAATGCTAGCTAATAATGTTGATGTCACCACTATTGTTAAGTTTACTGGCCTCTCCATGAGTGAGATCAAAGAATTGCAGAATTAAGTGGACCCGCAAACGGTTACACGAAATAATGCTGCAGCCTGACCAGGTGATAAGTACATTTAGCCTATTTATCTTTATACTTTCATGTCAATTTTATAAATCAAATTTATTTCTGTGAGTAGCTACAATTTAAAGACCTTGCTTCATCAATGTAATGGAACAAAACCTTTTTAGTAAGTTCAAAACCCTCTAAAGTCTCTCCTTCGCATCTTGCTGTAATGCAGTTTTGCGTATTTGATACCCTAAGAAGCCACCAACCTTTATTATCGGTTACCTTAACACCATCAAGATCTGAAAATACAATATTTTGCTGCTCCAGTGTTTTCTTTATTGACTCAATTATTTGAAACTTTTTCTCATCTTTCACTACAATCTTCACTTCATGAGTGATATATAACTTCGGTAAATCCTCAATCACCTGAGATAGGCTTTGGTTTTTCTTAAGCAAAATGTCAACTGCTTTAACAGCAGAATATAGCCCATCATCAAAACTTAGCTCAGAAAAGAAGAAGTGCCCGCTTAATTCACCAGCAAACTTTGCCTCTTCCTCTACCATCTTCTTCTTAACTAGTGAATGTCCAGTAGCACAGGTGATAACTTGCCCTCCTAACTTGCTAACAAAATCATGCACTTTCATACTCATTTTTACGTTAGCAATAACTTTGCTTTCTGGATATTCCTCCAACACTTCACGTGCAAAAATTATAAATAAATGGTCATTGGAAACAACGTTGCCTTTATTATCAATTAAGCGCACCCTATCGCTATCGCCATCTAGCGCAATGCCAAGATCACATCCATATTCCTTCACAATGTCAATTAATTGAGCAAGATTTTTTTCCTCTATGGGATCTGGATCATGCAGTGGAAATGCCCCATCTATAGAGTTATTGGTTACGATGTGCGTATGACCAGGCAAGATCTTTTCAATATACCTTATAATTCCACTTGCTGGACTATTTCCACAATCCCAGGCTATTTTTAATTTCTGTGTAGTATCGTTCTTCACTGCACTTTTCAATATGCTAATGTACTCACTATATATATTTATGTTAATTAAGCTTCCAATTCTTGTGCTGTTTTTAATTGGACTGCTTATAATTTCCTTCATTTCTTGATCTGAGAAGACTTTTTTATTACTAAAAAATTTAAAGCCATTATATTCGCTGGGGTTATGAGAGGCAGTTATTATGATACCAAGATCCGCCTGTGTGATTTGTGTTGCAGCGTAAAGCATAGGTGAAGAGCATAGCCCAACGCGTATAACATTTGCACCGGATAAAGTTAAGCCCCTAATTAATTCTCTTTCTATACCTGGTGAATCTATTCTGCTGTCGTAGCCGACACAAACACTAGCTACGGCTTGGCCAAACTTTCTACCTATCTCGTACCCATCATTAATCTGCAAATCTTTGCCTACTATACCTCTAATATCGTATTTTCTTATAATGGTATTGTCCATACTGTACTTCTTGAAGTGACTACTATATAACATTTTGGCCAAATGCTCAAGTTTATTTATCCAACAATTGGTTGATTTTTAAAGAAATCTGTTAATATTATAGTATATTTTTTAAAATGTAAAATTATGCCACAGGAAAACGAAAATGTATTTATAGCTGAAAGTCAAAGTTTAGATGTAGATGAACAAAAGAAAAATGATACTTTAAATGTCATTGAATCTTGCAACGATCTTCAGGATTTTATCAAAAGACTGGAGGAAGAAAATTTAATCTGGTACTTTATTGGTCCTTTACGCAAAGATGAGGACATTACAGGACAGATAAATTTAAAGTGGGAAAAGGAGTTCCAAAAATTTGAGCAATCAATAGACGCAATGCATAAAGAACTTAAGTCGTCTCTGCCTGGTCAAAATTTCTTAGTGTATCCAACAAAGGATAATGACTTCAAAATTAGATTTGAAAATGAAGAAAAACCAATAGAAATTAGCAATATTTTAAGGACCAGCAGTGAAGGTAAGGTTTATAACATATCTTTAGGGAAAGATAGTCAAATAACTGCAACCAAAAAAGGCAGCGAAAGGCACTATGATTTTACTGGTTCAAGCTCATGTGAAATGACCATTAATTGGCAGGCTAAGGATTCTGAAGGTAACAGCATAGACTGTAGCATGACCGTAAAATTGGATTCTGGTGGTATACAGAGTGTTATTGGTGAGCCAAAATTTGGAGGAATAACGAGTTCAGAAGAAGTATTAAAGTTAGTTGGACAAAATAAAGAAGTTTTTATCAACGGAAAAACTCTGTATCAAGCTTTTACTGGCATATCCAAGAGTGTAGACGATCAGCAAGTACCAGCAGAGGAAATATTTACAAAAGATCTACATATATCACCACAGTCACCTACACCAAGCAGCAGTGGGTATTCCTCTCCTAGCACACCTTCTTCACGTAGAAGTTCTATATCCACCAGCAGTGAATTTAGTGATGAAGATGAAATATTTGAGGATGATATGTCTGGTGATGAAGAAGAGTATGAGCAAGAAGGATTAAAAGATGAAGTTGAGGAATTAGAGGAAGAAAAAGAAACATTTGCTAAATATTTTGCAGTGCAGGCAAAGCAGCTTGAGGATCTAAGATTAGAACGTGACTCCTTGAGAGATAAAGTCAATGAACAACAGCGAGCGATATTTGAAAGAGGTCAAAGAATAAAGGAACAAGAGGAAGAACTACAGGATAAAAATGATGTAATAAAGAACTTAAATGATCAGTTGAAAGATAAGGAAGGTGAAACAAATGAGGCAAATAAAGAATTACAGAGAAAATTGAAGCAAAGTGAAGCTAATTTAACTGTACTAAAGGAAAAGAATGCAAATTTGGAGAATGACCTGAAGAAAATAGTGGAAGGTTTAAAGGATGATCATAAAAAGCAGTTGGCAGAACAGTTAATGGAAACAAAAAAGGAAAACAATACATTGGCTGAAACGGCGAGCCAATTGTCTAAAGAATTAAATGAATTACAGAGAGAAAAGGAAGATTTAGAGAGGGAAATTCGACAACTTGAACCTGGAAGATCACTTGCAGATGAGCTAAGCGAAGAAAATACGAAGAGGGAAATAGAAAAACTTCAATATCAACTTAAGGAAAAGGAAGGGATGTTAACGTGTACACAGGAAGAGCTGGCATCTGTCAAAGAGAGTCTAGAGCAACTGCAGAACATATTACAGCAGGAAAAAGGTCAGGCAACTCAAACTGAAGTTGAATATGAAAGTAGAGGAACAAGCATGCAGCAGCAAGACCAAGGTATACAAGCTGTAAACAACAACTCAAGCAGAACAGCTAGTGGGTTAAGACAAGAAAACAAAAAATTGACTAGAGACAAACTAACTATATCTGAACAATTAAAACAAAAAATAAGAGAGATTGACGAGTTAAAGAAAAATTTAAAGCAACTGCAAGAAGAAAATAAACAACTAAAACAAGAAGTTACCAAAAATGCAGGAGTTGATGCATCATCTTCAACAGGTCAAAAAGAAGCTAAAGAAGCAAAAGTTATACCGCAAAACATTATGGATTGGCCTGTTCCAATTCCAGATGATAAACCGGAAGAGCAGAAAACTCCATTAGAGCCAATCAAGGTAAATACAGAATTATCAGATCCAAAATCAATCCCTGCTGAGGGTCCGGAAAAATCTCCTCCTCTTTCAAAATGATGAGTTTTGCTTCTATAGCTGACCCAAGCAACACGTCATCCCGCGATTTATTCGCGTTATCTCAGCCGCTAACACGTAGCGGGATACTTAACCGTCATACCGTGATTTATTCACAGTATCTCTTAGCCACTAACAAGCAGCGGGATGACAGCAATCCTACGTCATGCCGCCGCGGTACCTCTAGATCCCGCTAACTAGTAGCAGAATGACGAATTTTTGTTTTTCAAATTATAGCTAAACATACTGTAATTGCTATTGAATGATGGAGAGACATACTCCATTATTTTAGCACGAAGTAACAAATTCAATGAATTGGTTCTTCAAAAATAATTTAAACTTTTACAGTAGGTCATGAAATATTATAGCGATCTCATTAAAAGAAACTTTTATAAGTATCGTTGGTGAGAAAGGAAAAGTTGTTAAGGAAGAAGTTGTTGCAAGCGAAAGTAAGGCAATAGCAGATTAGCCAAGGCAAAAAATACGAACCCATAGGAATAGAAAGTGGATAGTTGTCAATATCAATGTGCAAAGAGTTAAGGAGTTTTGGATTACCAGTAATTTGTGTAGATGCAAGGCATATGGCAGCAGCGTTGTCTGCAAGAATCAATAAGAATGATAAAAACGATGCGAGGGGTATAGCGCAGATGATGAGAAGTGTTAGTAAAATCAGTTGTCAAATTAAAATAGCGCTTGGAAGCAGAAGACAGCTAATGTGTAGCAAACAGCAGGTTATTGGAACAATAAGAGGGTTGTTGAAGATACATGGTCGGTAAAGGATCAAAATTTGAAACTTTCGCTTTAAGAATACAAGAGGCAATAAATAATTTGGATGAAATCAGTAGGAGTTCAATTGAAGCGTTAGTTTGTAGTTTGGAAGCAATAGAAAAGTCATTAAGAAAGCTTGACAAAATGCTTTCAGAACAAGGTGAAAAAGACGATGATTGTAAATTGTTAACTACTGTTCCAGGAGTGGGGATTATAGTAGCAATGACGTATAAAGCTGCAATTGATAACCCACATAGGTTTGAGAAATCTGATACAGTTGGAGCATATATAGGGTTGACACCAAGGCAATATTCTTCTGGAGAAGTTGATCGGCATGGCAGCATATCAAAGATGGGACCAGCGGAATGTAGAAGTATGTTATATGAAGCTGCACAAACAATGCTTACAGTTACCAAGAGGACATTTAAATTAAAAAACTGGAGTTGCGAAGAAAAAAGGAATGAAAAAAGCAATTGTAGCAGTAGCAAGAAAATTAGCTGTAATTATGCATAGGATGTTGGTTGATAAAACAGAATTTTATTATCAATAAACATCAAAAGAGCATAGGACAATAATTTTATTGAAAATAAAGATAGCAATGCCGATGGAAGGGACAAGCAAGAACTTAGTTAGACTTCGTGGTAAACATGTTACCGTCCACTTCCGCCTAACAAGTATAATGCGGCTTGACAAGTTTATTGTCATCTCAGACCGCGGAGAGAACCATATGCTACTTTTCACTTATGTAAAATTACCAAGGATTATGGAGAAGATATGCTGTTTTGATTTGTGTGAAAATTATTGTTGACTTATGTGCAATTAGAGAACCTAAGTCACTTTAGCTATAATTCAGAATTGAGAGCTTTTAATAACTCTCTAACTCCCACTTAGGTCTTGGTGCAAAATTAAGTGGATCTATATAATTTTTCTGTAACCTTTCAATTCCTGTCCATCCAACCATAATTGCATTGTCTGTACATAGGTCGTTAGGGGGAAAAAATATGTTTAAGTTTATGTGTTGTTTTAATTTTTCTCTCAAGAAATTATTTGCTGCAACTCCGCCGGTAATCACAAAGTCATTGATTTTGATATTTAAAGATTCGGCCATAATAATTGCATTACTAACCCTGTCCAGCAGTATGTCACTAATACACTCTTGAAACGAAGCACATACATCACACACATCTTGCTCGCTCATTTTAAGTTCTTGTACTAAGTTTTTTACTGCTGTTTTAATCCCAGAAAACGAAAAGTTACATCCAGAACGTTTTATCATTGCCCTTGGCAGTTTGAATCTTGTGCCATTGCCTTTTTTAGCCAACTTTTCAATTAATGGGCCTCCTGGGTAGCTTAAACCCAGCATCTTAGCAACTTTATCAAATGCTTCTCCTAGTGAATCATCGAGCGTTTCTCCAAGTTTAATGTATTTACCTACATCCTGTGCAATTAAAAATTGACAGTGACCACCTGATATTAGTAGGACTAAAAATGGAAATTTTACCTCATGCAGTAACCTAATAACCAATGCATGCGCTTCTAAGTGATTCACTGCAATGAATGGTTTTTGTGCTACATGCGCAATTGCTTTAGCCATCATTGTACCAACTATTAATCCACCTATGAGTCCTGGTCCTGATGTTGCTGCAATTGCATTGAGGTCACAAAAGTTAAGGTTAGATTTTTCCACGGCGCTTTTTATTAGACCACTTAAATGCTCCATATGAGCACGTGAAGCTATTTCAGGGATCACCCCACCACGTTTTTTGTGTTCTGCTTGGGAGAGAATTTCGTGAGCAAGGACTTGCTTGTCACTATTTACAATCGCTACTGCAGTTTCGTCGCAGCTTGTTTCAACAGCTAAAATGGTTTTCATGTATATTTAGTTACTGTATTACCAAAACTATACTTTGAAACGCTGTAGAAGTTAACTGCAAAGTTAACTTCTATAGCTAAAAGATTTACCGACAACCGTCATTCCGCTACGTGTTAGCTGATGAGATACCGCGCACAACTGTACGAACATTCATTCTTAAAGGTAAACTGCACAGCAAATGGTGTCATTCCAGTGCTTGACACTGGAATCCAGCCTTGCCGTAATCTCATCAAGAACGTTGTGTTTTAACATAAGATCAGCCACTTTTATGCTCACCAACTTAGTGCCCAATCCAAATTCCTGGATTCCAGTGTCAAGCACTGGAATGACACCATCTACTACTCAAATTACCTGCAAATTGCAATGTTCGTACACCAAAAGAATGAATCGCGGTATGACGGTTCGCGGCGGCATGACGTAGGAAAACCTGCACTATAAGCTAATCATCATCTCCAAATATAGAGCTAATTTTTTTGCCCCCAGGAGAAAATTTATTAGTCCAACTGCTTTGCACTTTGGTTACGTCTTTAGTGGCAGTTTTATTGCTGTATTCCTTGATTTCCTTATCTATTCTCTCCATCATTTGTGAATCAAGGTAGCTCTTTTTCCATTGGCCAGTAGCAAGGAACACTTTGTTTAAGTCTTGAGTGCGGATTAAGTATTCTTTATCTTTAGGGTAAACCTCCTGCGCCCAAGCAAATAGCTCAAAATAGCGTGCAAATAATTCAGATGCACGTGATTTTGCAGTTTGATAAGCCTGTATCTCCTTAAATATAACTTGGCCGATAATTTTCTGCACAAGAATATTTGCTTGCTTTAGGTTCTGCTCAATATCCTGGTAAACTTTATGGAGAAATTCCTGTTCCAAACTTAAGTTCAGTTCATTTTCAACCATGTGTGAAAGTTCATGCACTATAATGTATGGGTTTGACTTCCTCAGTACAATAACATATCTATTTACACTGGAAGACCTGATTGTCTTACACACTCCCCCTTCCATATCCACTAATCCCTCTTGGTATATTTCAAATGAGAGCCTGTTTTGCTTTATTAGTGATAAAGTGAGGTTTAATGTGTTTCTAAACTTCTCAAATTGATAGAGATATTCGACATACCGTATTGCATTTTCACTGCTTCCTACTTGAGTTGCTTGTTTTATTAAATTCCTGATTAGCATACCTTATTATTAAAGGAATTCTTTTTATACTCAAGAATTGATTGGCTACAAAGTGTTTTTAGGAAGCCTGATTGCATAGCTAAAGTAATTCATGTTTACTGATAACCGTCATACCGCTGCTTGTCAGCGGGATCTATGGTGAGATACCGCGAATGAATCCATAGCTGTACGAACATTCATTTTTGAAGGTAAATTGCACAGCAAATGGTGTCATTCCAGTGCTCTTTTTTTGTCATCCCAGTCTGGGATCTATTTTGCATGTAACTCCAATTGTGTTTTGGCATAAAACGCGACACGTATTAGACTTATTTGCAAGCAAAGCTTGCTAGATCCAAGTAGTCAGGACACTGGAATGACACCATAGGGGCACTGCCGTCATAAAGGAACCAGTGTCAGCTACTTGGATGACAGCTAGCCTAACAACCGTCATCCCGCTGCTTGTTAGCGGGATCTAGAGATACCGCGGGGTTGTAAAGTAATTTTTTACATCTAATGCTCGGCCAGTGCCTGCATGATACCACGTATTATCTATACCAAGGTGTTCTGCTTGTAGATATTATACCAACAATCCACTATTTTTTTTATGTCTTGTGGTTTAGTTTCTGGACCTATACTGATTCTAATTGAACACTCTGCTTGCTCTTTTGTTGCCCCCATTGCAAGCAAAACATGGGAAGGCTCAACTTTTCCAGAAGAACATGCGGAGCCATTACTAACTGCAATATGATTCAAGTCAAAATGCATAAGCTGCACATCACTCTTTACTCCTGGCATATAAATAAAACTTGTGTTTGGCAGCCTCTTAGAGTTTTTACCGAAGATTCTTATGTCACTGGCAAGATTTAATAATTCACACTCTAATTGATCACGTAGCTCCTTTACTTCATCCATTTTTGATAGAAGGTCTGGAATATTTTGCAGTGCAGCAGAAAGGCCTGCAATCGCAACAATATTTTCCGTACCACCACGAAATCCCTTCTCTTGTCCACCACCTATTATAATAGGTTCTATCGCAAGTTCTTTATTGAATATTAAAACTCCACTGCCTGCTACACCGCCAAATTTATGGGCGGATAAAGTGAGTAAATCCACTCCTAAATCTTCCATATTAACTTTAATTTTCCCAACACTTTGAGCAGTGTCAGTGTGGCAAATTGCTCCAAATTTGTGGGCTATTTCAGCTATTTCCTCAATAGGTTGAATAACTCCGGTTTCGTTATTTGCCATCATAACTGAAACTATTGCTTTGTTTCCTTTAAGTTCGCTTAGAATTTTTTCTAGCTCTAAAAAGTCAACAATGCCCTCCTGATTAACAGGTATTATATATGGATTACATGCAGAATTAAGAATTGAAGGATGCTCTATAGCTGAAATTATATGCAGGTAGCCTGCTATTCCTCTCAGAACAAGGTTATTCGCTTCAGTTGCACCAGACGTAAAAACTATTTCTTTATCACTTGAGACGCCAATAGCACCACGTACGTTATCTCTTGCATCCTGAAGAATCTTCCTCGCTTCTTGTCCTCTTTTATGTAGTGATGATGGATTGAGCGTTTGTTTTAACAAGACCTCAAATATACTTTTTTTTACATTTTCACTAATTGGAGCAGTTGCATTGTAATCAGCATATACGCAACCACTATTTTCTAAAGAGAATGGACTCATCTGTCACTTAAATAAGTTTACCATCAACTATAGCCATAACTATGTACGTTAGCTTTAACACGATAAAAAATTTATTGCAAAAACAGCGAAATTAATACATAATTAATAACTCACGTCATTAATACCTGTCAAGCGGGTTCTTATTAGGGGTTACCATGGTTGAAGTTTTTTTGAATAATGCAACAAGAAAGATAGAAGGTGAATACCACCAAAGCAAAGATGCCAACGCGCCGGTTGTGCTGGTTTTACATCATCATCCTCAATATGGTGGTAATATGGATAGTAAAATTGTACATAGTACATATACGTCTTTTATCGATAACAATTTTTCTGCATTGAAAATTAACTTTCGTGGTGTGGGAAAATCTACCGGAACTTTTGATAAGGGTATAGGAGAATTAACTGACGCTGCGGTAGCCATTGATTGGCTTCAGGAACATAATCCTAGCAATGTTCCAATTTGGATAGCTGGTTTTTCTTTTGGAGCATGGGTGGCTATGCAGCTAACAATGCGCCGCCCTGAGATAGTGGGTTTTATTGCTCTTTCTCTTCCGGTAACTAAGTACGATTTTTCTTTTCTTTCTCCCTGTCCAGTTTCTGGGCTTATAATACAAAGCAGTAATGATACAATCTCAGAAGAAAGCGATGTAACAGAATTAGCAAAAAGGTTGATAAATTCAGTAAGAAGTGATCACATGAACTACTATACAATAGATGATACTAATCACTTTCTAAAGAATAAAGAAGAGGAAGTGACTCAAATCGTGGACAATTATATAAAACTGCGCTTGAATAGTGCAACTATTTCTTTTCAAAAGGTCAAAAAAGAGGTAAGGGTAAAAGAATATGCCTAATCTTTACAAACAAGAGAAATGAGTGTAGTAATATAAATGAAAAGGTTTTGTTATGTTTAAAAAGCTATTATTTTTTGTTTTAGCTGTGTTTATGTTATCGGGGTGTTCCCTAAGTAAACAGCGTAAGTTAAAAAGTCCGTGTATAAAAAGCAATGAAAGCATTTCATGCGAGTTGTACTCTGTTAATGATCATTGGTTAGATAAGTATAAGGCATAGAAATTGTGCTATTTTTCCTATTCACAACTTCACTAATGATCGATCTCTCAATTGGAAAATGCAGTCTGCCTTTTCTGCAAGGAGATGATTGTGTGTTACTATAAGCATAGAGCTGTTATTTTCCTTTACGTATGAATGTAGCAGTAAAAACACGTTAAAAGAATTTGTTGGATCTAAGTTTCCTGTTGGCTCATCTGCAAGTAAAAGCTTTGGAGAATTTACAATGCTTCTTGCAATTGCAACTCTCTGCCTTTCCCCACCCGAAACTTCAGATACCATGCTACTTGCTTTGTTTTCCAGACCAAATTTTTCCAACATTGCTTGCGAATTTTTTTTTGCTTCAGCTTTGCTTTTTCCTGCAATGAGTTGAGGAAGCATAATATTTTCCAACACCGATAACTCTTGTAACAAATAGTGAAATTGATAAACAAAACTAAGAAAATTTCTTCTTACATGAGTTTTATGCTTATTACTGGCTTGTGTGCAATTTATTCCATCTATCGTAACTATACCTGAAGTTGGCTTGTCCAACAAGCCTGCGATTTGCAATATAGTTGTTTTCCCTGCACCTGAATCGCCAATCAGCGCTACTACTTGCCCTCTTGTGACACTTAAGTTGATATCCTTTACAACAGCAGAATTGTTCTTGAAGCTTTTATCTACGGAAGTTAGTTCTAGTGCTACATTACCACCCATGTTTAAAAGATCCAGAAGGCATCTAAGTTTTAGTAATAATTAAACCGAAAAACTGTTACCACAACCACATTGAGACTTAGCAAAGGCATTCTTTATTTGAAAACCAGAACCACTGAGATCCTCAGTATAATCTATAACTGAGTTATTTAAAAATTTTGCTGAACAATTATCAACCATTAATACAGGGTTTCCATTTTCATCATTAATTACTATATCTTTACCTTTTTCGCTAAAACTGGAGTGGCTTCTATAGTCCTCACTTTCTTCATAGTCATCATCTTCGTCTTCGTCATCAAACTCATCATCGTAATCATCGTCTTCATCATCCAAAGATAGATTTTTATTCATTTGATCCATAAGAAAATTGTATTTGAAGCCAGAACATCCACCACCTGAAACTGCAACCCGTAAAATGGAACTCTTATCCCCTTCCTGCTCTGCAAGAGAGTGGATTTTTTTTAGTGCATTATCAGTTAAGTTGATGTTGTAATTTGTTGACATAGTAACCACCGTTTATTATTGATAACTTATTATAGTAGAAATTTTACATGTCAAACAATAACTTTCTATTAAATTATGCATGTTTTCCAAGCAAAACAAAAGGGAGATACTTCAAAGAGCCAGAAGATGAGAATCGCAGCTGCTTTCAGCGTGATAGGGACCGTATCATTCACTCTAATGCGTTTAGAAAATTGGAGTACAAAACACAAGTTTTTATCAATTATGAGCACGACTACTATCGCACTCGGCTTACTCATAGCCTTGAAGTTGCACAAATTGCAAGGTCCATTGCGCGTAGACTTGGCTTAAATGAGGATATCACTGAATGCATAGCGCTCGCACATGATCTTGGTCATCCTCCATTTGGTCATGCAGGTGAAGATGCTCTAAAGAAATCAGTTCAAGATTTGAATCTTGATAACGAGAAGTATGAGTTTGATCATAATGTTCAAGCTATAAGGATTTTAACTTACCTCGAACAAAAACATGCTGATTTTGATGGTATGAATCTAAGTTGGGAGGTGATTGAAGGAGTTGCAAAACATAACGGTCCCTTGCTTGGTCAAAACGCGGAGTCTTCTACAAATAATCAGCTGTTATTAGAATACAACAAAAAATATGATCTAAAACTTGAAGAATTTTCAAGCATTGAAGCGCAAGTTGCTTCAATTGCCGATGATATTGCTTACAGTGTTCACGATCTTGATGATGCACTCAGGGCGAATTTAGTAACCATCGAAGATTTGCTGAATGTTCCTTTAATTGAAAAAATGTTTAAAGACATAAGGAGCAGATATTCAGAATTGCCTCAGAGCAAACTCATACATGAATCACTGAGTGGAACTATAGGAACTATGATAAGTGATGTTGTTTCTCAGACTGAAAGAAATATTGAAGATCACAAAATAAAAAGCGTAGAAGACGTAAGAAGTCTAAATAAAATGCTAGTCACATTTTCACCAGAAGTTGCGAATGCTACAAAAGAAATGAAAAGATTCAACATGGAGAAAATATACAGAAGCTATAAACTGAGTAGAACGATGAACAAAGCAAAACGCATAATACAGGAACTCTTTCAATGTTTTTATGAAAACCCAGGATTACTTCCCACAGAGTGGAGCAAACTCGCTTGTGAATCTCAGCGTTCAGTAATAATATGTGACTATATCTCAGGTATGACAGATAGATTTGCTATACACGAGCACAGAAGAATTTTTGATACCTCATACGAAATGACTTCTTTCTAATGACTGATGATCATTTCATGTCAATTGCATTAAGGCTTGCAGAAAAAAATCTTGGAAATGTTGCACCAAATCCTGCTGTCGGGTGTATTATTGTAAAGGATGGTACAATTGTTAGTGAGGGATACACAGGGATTGGTGGGCGTCCGCATGCGGAGGTAGTCGCTTTGCAAAACGCTAAAGATTCAACTCATGGCGCAACTATATATATCACTCTTGAGCCATGTTGTCATCACGGAGTCACGGGGCCTTGCACTGCAAAAATCATAAAAGCTAGCATAAAAAGAGTAGTAATTGCAACTATTGACCCAGATAGTAAAGTTTCAGGCAGAGGCATGAAAGCTCTGAAAGAAGCAGGAATTGAAGTTGAGCAAGGTATTATGCAAAAAGAGGCAAAAGAACTGAATGTCGGTTTTTTCACCACTAAAGAATTACATAGACCATTTATAGCTTGCAAAGTCGCAACAACTCTTGACGGAAAAATCGCAACATTTACAGGCGATAGCAAATGGATAACAAGTGAAAATACGAGAAACTGGGTGCATGAGCTCAGAACGAAATATGATGCAATTATGATTGGCAGCAATACTCTTATTAATGATGATCCACTCTTAACTTGCAGATTACCAGGACTCGGAAGTAGATCGCCAATAAGGCTAATTATAGATAGTCAAGGGAGATTAAAGGAAGAGCATAACATTGCAAAGACTGCAGACAAAGTAATAACTTGGGTCATCACAAATAAAGAAGTAGAGAAAAAAATAAAAAACATTAACTACTTAGTAGTTAATTCAAGCAACGCAGGTAAGGTTTGCCTAAAGGACATGGCATTAAAACTTGTTTCAGAAATTGGTATAACAAGATTATTAGTTGAAGGTGGAGGAGTGTTAATCACAGAACTATTAAAGTGTAATTTAATCGACAGGTTGATAATATGCCGCAGTGGTAAAATTTTAGGCAATGATGCCACTCCTTTTGTAGGAGATTTAGGGATTCAATTCATTAACAACTGTTATCAGTTTAAAAAAACAAAGATAATAGAGTTTAGTGAGGATATAGTTGAGGTTTGGGATAGGTCGTCATAATCCTTACATACTCAAACAGTAAAAAAAAGGTATCCGTTCAGCGGAGCGGTAAAATAAAAAGTAGACAAGGAGTGCTAAAAACATAATATCACAAGTAGTATGTGTGGTAAATATGTCTGATCTACTAGCTAGTCTTCTCAAGCTCTGTGAAAGCTTTAAAATAGAGATAGAGCAACTAAAAGCAGAGATAAAGAGGTTAGAGATAGAAAACGAAAATTTTAGATCTGAGAATAAGGCGCTAAGAATCGAAAATGCTGAATTGAAAGAAAGACTAGGTCTGAATTCACAAAATTCATCGATACCGAGCTCAAAAGAGTTATACAAGCTAAAGAAGAAAAAGAAAAAAAGTGACAGGAAAATAGGGGCACAGATTGGGCATGAAGGAAAGTATCGCCCTAAAATGGAAGCAGATGAAGTGGTGAAAATAGAGTTCTTGCGAGTGCGGAGGAGAAATTGCGATATCGAAAGAGCCATACATTCATCAAAAAGTTGATTTGCCAGCTTATGTTGTGGAATACCAATGGCCGCTGTTGCAAGTGTGGAAAAAGAAAAAGTAGCAGGCTACCAGAAGGTGTTACTGCGGATACATTTGGTCCAAAAGTTAAGTCAACAATTGCGGCGCTGAGCGGATTTTACAAGAACTCGAAAAGAGAAGTAGCAAATATTATAAAAAATATTTTCAACCTGGACATCAGTGTTGGTAGCGTGTCAAATAGCGAGGCTAGAGTTGCAGAAAAATGCCAAGAAGCATATGAGCAAATCGAGCAAGAAGTAAGTAAAAGTGAAGTTCTGCATATCGATGAAACGAGCCATTATAACAAAGGTAAACTTGGTTGGTGCTGGATGTTTGCCAGTAATACAGCAAGTTTTATAAAATTGACAGAGTCAAGAGGAATGAAGGTTTTACAAAATAGTAAGTTCTGCAATCGCAATAGCTTACGACAGGTACGCAGTATACAACTACTTTGCCGATAAGAATAGGCAAATCTGTTGGGCACATTTATCAAGAGATTTTGAAAGATTAGCACATAGTTGAAGTTAAAGTTCTGGGCTGTTACTTAAGAAACGTAGCCACTGAATTATTTGCACTAAAAAAGGCCTTGCTAAAAAATGAGATAGATGTTTTTAGATTTACCAGACGTGCCAGAAAGTTGCGAAAACGTACAAGGTATTACTTGAAGCCGTTTACCTGAAGCAATTGGAGCTTCTCGAGTTGCAAAGAATATTTTGAAATCTGAAAGAATGATGTGGAAATTTTTAGATGACCCAGAAAACATTCCGCTGACAAACAACCATGCTGAACAGCAGATACGGCATTATGTCGTTTATCGCAAAAATTCATATTTTACCCAATCGAAGTGGGGAACTTGAACGGATAATTTCATTATACTTGACATGGAAACAAAGGGGTCTCAATCCTTTCCAAAACCTCTTATCTATCATCTCTCACACCGCTTAGCTGAACGGATACAACCCAAGAAAGGTTTTTCTACGTCATACCGCCGCGGTATCTCAGCATAGATTCCGCTAACGAGTAGCGGAATGACGAATTTGTTGTTTTTCAAATTGTAGGTAAACCTAAGCCACTTTAGCTATATAGGATTACTACGATGGATTTTTAAGATAGTTTATGGCCTTCTTAATATCTTCAGCCTTGAATATCGCCGATCCCGCAACTAAAATATCTGCACCTGCTTTTATTATATCAGCTGCGTTAAAAAAGTTAATTCCACCATCTACTGAAATTTGTGTTTTAAGGTTACGCTCTTGTATCATTTTTTTTATAGTAGATATCTTGTTCAACTGTGAATGAATGAATTCCTGCCCTCCAAAGCCAGGGTTGACTGTCATAATCAGCACAATATCTAGCTCATGTATTATATATTCAAGCACACTTGGAGAAGTTGAAGGAACAATTGAAACTCCAACTTGAATCGGTTTTTTTTCGTCGTTTACATTTTTGTATGACTTTATCTTTCTTATCAACCTCTCAAGGTGTGTCTCTGCTTCTGCATGTACAGTGATAATATCAGCACCAGCATTTATAAAGCTTTCAATGTGGTTACCAGGAGATTTGACCATTAAATGCACATCAAAAGGAAGATTGCTATATTTACGTATTGCAGAAACAACGCTAGGACCAATTGTAATATTTGGAACGAAATTCCCATCCATAACGTCTATGTGTATGTAATCCACACCTAAATCGCTAATTTTTCTTACTTCTTCCCCTAATTTTGCAAAATCTGCTGAAAGTATAGAAGGTGCAATTTTAATACTCATGAGCTGCCTTTTTTGCTAAAAAATAACTTATTTTCAAAACTCTGTCACCCTAAGCACCATCTGAGTAGCTAGAGACCGATATCGGTATGCCTATTTAACTAGATCTTAAATTAGATAAAAAAAGGTAGTCTTGATAAAACTTATTTACAGCAAGTTTTTTTACATTTGGACTTTCTGTTTGTTCTTTTTTGTACCCTAATTTATAGCTTATTGAATCCTTGTATAAACTGATCGTTTTGTATGCTTTGTTCATCTCTCTAGGAAAGATGCCGTTAGCAATTACGACGCATAACCCTGTAGCTGTTGCAAAAGCTAGAGTGGTAAATGCTAGATTTTGTAAAAAATTCCTTCCACTAACTTTTTTTTCCTGTATATTAGCAGAGTGCGATTTGTTTGACACTTCTTCTAGATATTCATGCCATATGTGATTGCAGTTCGTACATTTTACCTTTCTTCCAGACGCGCCAATTTGCTTAGGAGATACTAAGTAAGTTTTAGTACAACTATTACATTGTATTTTCATAGCACTTACATATAAGTAGTAACAAGCCCAAATGATACGAGCTACAAATTTAATATCAATATATATATAACAAATGGAAGGTTTGCAACTAAAAAAAACACAGAGTGAGATAAAAGATATTTGGAAAAATAGAGAAAAATTTAATGACTGTAATCTAAAGAAAACAGCAAGAATAGCAATTAAAGAGGTAATTGAGCTCCTTGATAGTGGCAAAATTAGAGTAGCAGAAAAGCTATCAAGTGGAGAATGGGTAGTACATAAGTGGATAAAGCAAGCAATATTATTACATTTTCTCACCGAAGAAAATAAAATAATAGATAATACCAATTGCTGGTTTGATAAGATCGGTAACAAGTTTAGTGAATGGAATGAGGAGAAATTTCGCCGGTTAAAAATTAGAGCAGTTCCTGGGTGTTTTGTTCGCCGATCTGCTTATATAGGTACAAATGTTGTTCTAATGCCAAGTTTTATCAACGTTGGTGCATATGTTGATTCAGGAACAATGATAGATACCTGGTCAACGATTGGTAGCTGTGCGCAAATAGGAAAAAACTGTCATATTTCTGGTGGAGTGGGAATAGGTGGAGTTCTTGAGCCTATTCAAGCTTCACCTGTCATTATAGAAGATAATTGCTTTATTGGAGCACGTAGCGAAGTGGCCGAGGGTGTGGTAGTGAGAGAAGGATCAGTCCTTGGCATAGGCGTGTTTATTGGGGCATCAACAAAGATTATTGATAGAGAAACTAGCAAGGTATTTTACGGCGAAGTGCCACCTTATTCTGTAGTGGTACCAGGGTCTATTCCATCTAAAAATAATATTTCAACCTATTGTGCAGTCATAGTAAAAAAAGTGGATGAAAAGACGAGATCGAAAATCTCTATAAATGAAATATTGAGGGATTAAACTATCTTACTCCTTGTCGTCACTTTTTTTATCATTATTACTAACCACAGTAATGGCATACGCGCATAACTCTGAGAAAGAGACTCCATTTTCTTGAGATAGTTTATATAATTTTTGTAGACTTTCTTTTACTTTATTAGGGATATTCCCTCCACGTTCTTTTACAAGCCAGGAATCTTGATGATGAATTGGATGAGCATCGCTTTTTGGATTTCCTATATATATTGCAAAAGGTGAACTTTGCCCTTTGAAGTCACATTGTACAGTAAATTTTTTTATAGATTCGGCCATTTAAAGACCTCTACTTTTCTTTTTGGTCGATTTTATAGCAGGTGGAAGAGGTGGTTTCTTTATAAAATCTTGTCTATTGACAACACTTTCTCTACCTTCCAAAGCTCGGCGAACATCAGCTCTGCTTAATTGCGACTCTTTTGCTACCTTCATTCCATGCTTTGCCATAATATTAGCACATGCTAGTACTTTTTTTACCAATTCTAGATCACCATTTAGCATTTGAACTAGCACTTGAAACACTTCCGCTAAAGTTAGCCCATCAGCATTTATAACCTTGTTTTCTATAAAATTGACAGCTTCTTCAAATTTGTATTCAATACTATCATCTTGAGGTATAAGGGCAACATAATCGGTGTTTTTGTCGTCCATAACTGAAGCACTATTACTCACAAACTTAAGTTTATACTATATATATAAATACTCTACTATTTTATATTATGGCACGCTATAGTTAAACATTTATTAATAACATGCTCACTTATATACACGAATTAATTGACAAAAGTCAAGGATCAATATCCATCAGTGATTTCATGAATGCCGTTTTGTACCATGAAAAATACGGCTATTATACAAGTAAATTACCGCTTGGTAAGGATGGTGATTTTACTACCGCACCTGAGATCAGCCAATTATTTGGTGAAGTAATTGCAGTTTGGATAATGCATACATGGGAAAAATTAGGAAAGCCATCAAAATTTTCTCTAGTTGAACTTGGGCCAGGCAAAGGAACACTCATTCACGATATAATAAGAGTCACTAAAAAATACAGCAGCTTTTTTAATTCAATGTTGATCCACTTAGTTGAAATAAGCCCTACTTTACGGAAGATACAAAAGGAAAAATTAAAAAGCTTAGATGTTAATTGGCACAAAAATATTGACAACCTACCAGAACAACCAACCATTTTTTTAGCAAATGAGTTCTTTGACGCTCTTCCGATAGATCAGTTTGTATATCATGATGAGGGGTGGTATGAAAATATGGTGACAAAACAAGATGATGGCAGTCTCTTGGTGTCATGCCAGTGCGTGACACTGGAATCCAGAAAAAAAGAATCATGGATTCCAGTGTCAGCTACTCAGATGACAAATGGAAAATTTTTTAATGGTGCAGTGGTGGAAATATGTTCAGTTGGGGTTGAAATATTAAAAAAACTTGAGAAGAAGATATATAATAATAAAGGAGCTGCTTTGATTGTAGATTACGGTTATGTATACCCCGCATATAAGAGCACTTTGCAATCGATAAAACAACATAAGTATGCTAATTTTCTTGAGAATGTTGGTAATAGTGATATTACCGCACTTGTGAACTTTCAAGCGTTAAGAGATCCATTAAAGCATGTAGATTGTGAGATTTTAACTCAAAGGGAATTTTTATATCTTTTTGGCATAAAAGAAAGAACCCAGGCTTTAATGAAAAGCGCAAGTGATGAACAAAAGAATAGGATCTTTAGTGAATTCTTAAGGTTGACTGAAAATATGGGCACTCTTTTTAAAGCAATGCTATTGATATAGCTAACCCAAGAAAGGTTTCCCTACATCATACCGCCGCGATATCTCAGCATAGATTCCGCTAACGAGTAGCGGAATGACGAGCTTATTGTCATGCCGCCGCGAACCGTCATACCGCGATTCATTCGCGGTATCCCAGCCGCTAACAAAGCGGGATGACGAGCTTATCGTCATGCCGCCGCGAACCGTCATACCGCTGCGGTATCTCAGCCGCTAATAAGTAGCGGGATGACGGTTGTCTCCTAGCTGTCATCCCAGTACTGGTAGACTCAAATCACAATGCTCGTATAGCTGCAACCCTGGAGGTACTGTTTCTCACCCACTGCAAATATTGCACGGTACTGTCCACTTGGTCGTCGTGGCGCGTTTCAGGAAACATTAAAATCTCATACTCAAAATCGTTCAGCCATACTGCTTGATGTGGCAGAAAAACCTTGCCAGACTCTATAATCGGAACAATTTGATGAAATCGAGTGAGCTTGTCATCATGTGGCACTATTTCAATAATCGGTAAATCACTGTTTGTCTTTAGCTCTTGCACCAATTGTTGACCACTTGTTTTTGCTTCGATTAAAATTGCGTGTGGCGTCCATCTTGCAGCTAGTGACAAAACCTGTTCTTTAAGCTTTGGATACTCAAGCTTTGCGCGATATACGTCGAGTAAATAGAATTTATTATCTATTTTTGCCCAGGTGGTGCAGACACTAAAGTTGCTCATGTTACTTGTTGAAACCGCAGTATCCCAACTTTGTGTTATATGCGAGAGATTATCAGGAAATTTTTTATAGCGTTTCAACCACTCTGGTTTAATTATACCACTTGAAAGCGGCAGAGGGTTTTGTTGATATTGAGCAGCAAAAGCGTAACTCCCAAGTTCAGCTTTTATTATCTCAACTTCTTCTTTTCCTCCATCGAGGGGATATAACAACTGACCTTCTTCTCTTGAATATAATATCCTTACAGGTGACGCTGGTTTATTATATAATCGCCTGGTCGCACAGTGCTGAGCTACTCGGATGACAGGAACGGGAGGCATTGGCTTTTTGATTGAATAAATAACCTGCTTATTTTCAGAAATCATTGGCAAACAAATATGATGCCATATGTTTTTTGGCTTGGAGAGAAGGTGTCCAGTTAAGTCCTCCTGGTGTAGCCTGTGCATTACAAGAACGATGACTCCTTTTTTTCTATCGTTCAGCCTGGTTACTAAAGTCTGATCAAACCAGTTTGTGGCACGCTTTCTAAGCGTTTCACTCAAAGCTTGAGCAGAACTGAGCGGATCGTCCACAATGATAAAATCACCACCTTCACCAGTTAGTGTTCCACCAACTGATGTTGCGATTCTGTATCCTCTCTGCACTGTTTGAAATTTATATTTGGTATTCTGGTCTTTGGATAGTTCTATCTCTGGAAATAGCGCTCTATACCAACTAGACTGCATCACGCACCTGGTGTCGAGCGAGTGCTTTTCGCTGAGCCGCTGAGAATAACTTGCAACTATTATTCTCGCAGTTGGTTGGTTTCCCAGTATCCATGCGGGCCACGCAACGCTTATGCACATGGACTTCATCGAGCGCGGAGGCATATTGAATATTATTCGTTTCACTTCACCAGCGCTCGCTGCTTCCAGCCTGTCTGCTATGACTTTTATATACTGATAATCGTTATACTCACACCCCGGCACTACCGTTTGAAAGCACAGTTCAATGAATTTTAGAAAGTTCATGATATAATGTTGAAACCAACGCGTGACGCTGGGATGACAAAAAAAGGAGCACTGGAATGACACCCTACTTAACCGTCATACCGCGATTCATTCGCGGTATCTCTTAACATAGATCCCCTACTATACCTTAACATAGATCCCGCTAACACGTAGCGGGATACTTAACCATCATTACACCGTCATACCGCGATTCATTCGCGGTATCTCTTAACATAGATCCCCCTACTATACCTTAACATAGATCCCGCTAACAAGCAGCGGGATACTTAACCATCATTACACCGTCATACCGCGATTCATTCGCGGTATCTCAGCCGCTAACAAGAGATCCCGCTAACAAGCAGCGGGATGACGGTTGTCGTTTAGCCATAAACATTAAGAAATTTACCAAATGAAAAAAAAGGCAAAAGAAGCCCCGTGGTTATTATCCGCTTTAAAATATTGGCGTTTTTTATGTTTTAAACGCTTGACAAGCGAGATTCAGCCGCTTTTAATTGCAACTAACTTACGCTGCAAATGTTTAAGAAATTTACTAAGCAGAAAAAAAGACAAAGAATCCCCGAGTTAGCTAGTCTTTTACTATCTCTGTCGAGTATTGGCATTTTTTGATGTCTTGTAACGCTTTATAAGCGCGTTCAGCTTATTTAGATAAAAATCTAGATGTAGATGAAGTTTTGTAAAGACATACAGTATCTATATACTGCAAAAAATTGAACATAAGACGCCGATACATTAAGTAATCCTTACCTTTTAATCTGCAGATTGGCAAAAGCAAATACAATAGCTTCACTATCATGATAAGGGCGCTGGCGAAGGGTGTCAAGTAAGTTTCTATATAATATTTTCTAAAATAAATAGACTTCTCGCATCCAATTTTGGCAGCGCGCGACACACAACTGCAATGACAAGGTGTCGCAAGATAAACATCATATTCACACGAAGTACTTGACTTCACTTGTACTAAGAAGCATTTTATATATGTTGTGTGCCCGTAGCTCAGCTGGATAGAGCAACAGCCTTCTAAGCTGTGGGTCGTAGGTTCGAATCCCACCGGGCACACTCTTTTATCAATACTTTCTATAAATCTTCAAGTACTCTGGCACCACATTTTCAATTGCTAATGGTCGAACCTTCATTGTTTCAAGGTCAACTGACTTTTCGATTGAACTATTCATCATAACTTTCACCTGATCTTGAGTAAGCATAGGGTTCGTATCTCCGGTTATTGGTTTTAGCAGCATAGAAATAATTTTATTTTCTAAAAAGAAAGCTATTAACTTTGCCATTGGAAAAGATACATTGATCAACAAACACTTTCTGTTAGTAACATTCAGAATAAACTTCAATAAGCTTTTGAAAGAGTAAACCTTTGGTCCACCCATGTTATAAATTTTCTTGTCTTGCTTATTAAAACTGATAATACGATATACCACTTCAGCTAAGTCTGTTACACATATTGGCTGAAATTTAGTTGTTCCATTGCCAATTAGTGGTAAGAAAGGAAGAATAGTTGCTAATCTTGCAAATTTATTAAAGAAGTTGTCTTCTTTACCAAATACAAGGCTTGGCCTAATTATTATTGCTTTTTGAAATGCTGAAGTTACAGCTTTTTCACCTTCCAATTTACTTTTGGCATATTTTGACAACTTGCTATTTTCTATTCCCATAGCAGAAAAATGTATCATCATAGGTACATTTTTCATTTTTGCAGCTTTTGCTATCCTTTCAGCTATTTTAACGTGAACAGCGTAAAAATCGTGCTTTTTTGCTTCATATAATATTCCCACTAAGTTTATAGCTACATCACATTCTTCCATACCATCCAGAACTGATTTTTCATCAAAAAAATCGCCTTTAAATATTGATATTTGTCCTAAATTGCCACACAATTTTAAACAAGCAGCTTTTTCCTGATTACGAGTGAATATCTTTATTAAATATCCTTCTGCTGCCAAGCGTCTTACGATGTGTTTCCCTATAAACCCCGTTCCACCAAAAATAATTACACGTTTTGTCACAATTAAAGTTCCTAATAATTTGTTACTGTAAATTAATACAATGATTTCGCTTAATATTTTATTACGAATTCCCGTACAATAAGATCCATTTTCATTCCTCGTGAGCCTTTAACTAGAATTGCGTCATTATTCTGAATAATGTTAGCTAAATCACTTTTCAATTGATTAGAATCATTAAAATGCGTGCCTCTTATATTATCTGGCAAAAGCTCATGCAATTCTAACATAAATTTACCAACTGTATAAACTTTATCTATATTATTTTCTGTGATAATCTTAACCAAATCTGTATGAAACTCTATGCTTTCATCACCAAGTTCCAACATATCACCAAGCAAAGCTACTTTTCTCTGATTAGAATATGTACTCAAAGTTTTTATTGCAGTTTTCATCGAAGCAGGGCTGGCGTTATAGGAGTCATCAATTAAATGTATATATTTTTTATTGCATTTGACCTTATGAATATTGCCTCTACCTTTCGCTACACTAAAATTCTTAAGTGCAAGTGGTAATTTTGATAAATCAAGTCCGAGGCTTTGCACAACTGCTGCAACAGCAAGTAGCGAATAAGCAAAATGCTCACCTTGTACACGTAAATTACAGTTTATAATTTGATTATCACTCAGCCTGATTTTTAAACTTAATCTATTAGCAACTCGGTTTGATGTCATTCCAGCGCGTGACGCTGGAATCCAGTCTTTATTATACAACCGTCTGATATGCTCATTTGCAATTGAACTTCCTGGATCCAAGTAGTCAAGCACTGGGATGACAGAAGATAGTGCTGAAATGACAGAAGATTCATCGTTTCTTATTAAGTTTAGTAAACAAACTTCAGCATTTTTATCTTTACCGAAGCTTATTACATTTCTATTGGCGTGTGATGAGAGATAATCATAATATTTATTATCTCTGCTTAAAACCAAAGTACCGTTATTTTTCATACCATACAGAATTTCTAACTTCGCTTGTGCAACGTCAAATAGTGATGAAAAATTTTCAGTATGTGCAGGTTCGATGTTGGTAATAACTGCAATATTCGGATTACTAATTTTTGATAATTCTTTTATTTCACCAGCTTTATTCATTCCCATTTCAAGAATTAAGTACTGGCAGTTTTTTGGAGCTTTCAGAATTGTCAAAGGCAATCCTATATTATTATTTAAGTTACCTTCGTTTGCATGGGACACTCCATATTGCGATAAAACAGTGTGTAGCATATCCTTTGTAGTGGTTTTTCCGACACTGCCTGTAACTGCAATAACTTTAGCATCAATAAGAACATTTCTAATGTAATATGATGCCATATCGTGCAAAGCTTTCAGGGTATCTTGTACAATAATGAGAGGGAAACTTTTATATTTACCCTCACTCACTATTGCAGCGATAGCCCCTTTTAAAAACGCTTCATGCAAAAAATTATGGCCATCAAAATTCTTTCCCTTGAGGGCAATAAATAAATCACCTTTTTTTATGCTTCTTGTGTCCGTTGAAATATTTGAGCTATGTATCCAATTACAACCATTTACGTCTCTTCCGCCAGTTGCATCAATGATATTATTTGTGTTCCATTTAAACATAATTTAGAGTATTCTTTATAATAAATTGAACAATAAAAGTAGCGAAAATACTACATGTTTTAGACAATGTGCAAATAATGGTTGCAATCCCTATAATTCTATCTTATAATGGATATAGAAGTTTAAATTTTTTCGTCTATAATTAAAATGTATTTAGTTGTAGAAAGTACCTTGGAGGTATATATGTTCACAGGAAAAAATGAAAAATCTACTTCTATACTAGCTAAAGTTGGTAATGCAGCTTCGGGAGTAGGAAGTTTTCTGGGTAGAGGTGTAAAAGTTCTAGTCAAGGGTGCAGTGTACCCTATATGGCCAAAGAATTGGTTTAAGTCCTGGGATGAAATGCGGCACGACATAAAAAATGGCGGACGTTCTATTATTGGCAACCCACTTGAAGAATATGATCCACCTATAGAAACCACACAAGCTAGTGAGGATCTTGGTGTCCAAATAATGGAGCAAAAGAAAGGAACAGGAAAGGTAACTTTTTTAGCATCAAGGACTCTGACAGGGGATATACCCTATTTGACGCCAGAACGATTAGGTGAAATAAAGCAAAACCTGCCAAATGTAACTATCTTTAAAGAAGAAAATAAAATTGTAATTGAAGTTGATGTTAAAAAAATAATTGAAGACATTAAATATAAAGGAAAGAGTCCAGAGGAGATAAAAAAGCTTGCTATTGAAGAAATTAAACAAAAAGTTGACGGTAACCTTAAAGATCTAGCAAAAATTACTGGTGGAGAATTTAAAGTTCACACAGACTTAAAATTGCTGTATGGTATTGCAGAAAAATTGTATAAGGAATATGATAATCAAAAGCAGTCATCAGACAAAGTTGTGAAGTCTGATGTTGGTCAGCCTTCAGAAACTATAGCTTCAGGTGAGAAAAAATGGGCGCAAGAAGCTATAAAAGCAGGTAAGTCGCAAAGTTGTGGAATGCAAAAATAAGTTATAGGGGAGTATTATGAGTGAAGCTAAAAAAATAGAGGAAAGACATCATAGTCTAACTGTTCCTGGGGATATGTATCACTTACAACCAGGAGTTATTACTGGAAAAAGGGTAAGTGGAATAGAACCCTTTTTGAAAGAACAGCAGGACATGGTAAAAGTAAGGGAACTTGTAAGCTCTTTAAATCTTGAAGATGCTTCTGGTGATGCGATAAAACCACTATCTACACCTAATGTAGAGAAAAACGAAGAAAGAGGGAAAGGTCGCTCTTAAAATATGAGCAATGAAGTTTATGATAGCGATAACATCTTTGCTCAAATATTAAGAGGTGAGTTACCTTGTGAGAAGGTACATGAAAATGAAAATGTACTAGCTTTTCATGATAAGTACCCTGACGCACCAGTTCATATTTTAGTTATATCAAAAAATCAATATATTTCATATGATGATTTCATTCTAAAAGCTCCTGAAGAGGAAATAGCGGATTTCTTCAAAACTGTAAGAGAGATAGCACACAAATATAATCTAGAAAAAACAGGATATAGATTAGTCACTAACTACGGTGAAAATGGAGAGCAGGTTGTACCACACTTTCACGTGCATATTTTAGGTGGTAAAAAGTTAGGAAAGCATGTAAACTCATAGTGTTATATGTTTTGTTAAATGAGCGAATATTTAACCATAGTAATCTTTATCTGCGTATCAATTGTAGTATCTTTTGCTTTAGGTATATTGCCTATGTTTCTTGCAGTGAGTAAGCCAGATGGTGAAAAGCTTTCCACATATGAGTGTGGCTTCAATCCACTATCCAGTGCAAGGAAAAATTTTGACATTAAATTTTACCTAGTTTCAATATTATTTATAATATTTGACTTAGAAATTGCTTTTCTTTTTCCTTGGGCTGTTTCTTTATCTAAGATAAGCTATGGTGGATTTTGGTCTATGATGGTATTTCTTGCAATACTCACTATAGGTTTTATCTATGAATGGTGTAAAGGTGCATTAGAGTGGGAGTAGTTTATGACAAATCAAATTCTATCTAATGATGACTGGGGTCGTTATAAAAAAGAAGGGTTTCTTGTCACTAAATTTGGTGATTTAACAGATTATGTAATGAATTGGGCAAGGTCTGGTTCATTGTGGCCAATGACATTTGGTCTTGCATGTTGCGCAGTTGAGATGATGCATACTGCATCCAGCCGTTATGATCTTGATAGATATGGTATAATGTTTCGTGCAAGCCCACGTCAATCAGATGTGATGATTGTTGCTGGCACACTAACTAATAAAATGGCAGCAGCATTGCGCAAGGTTTATGATCAAATGGCAGACCCGAAGTATGTTATTTCCATGGGAAGTTGTGCAAATGGTGGTGGTTATTACCATTACTCTTATTCAGTAGTCCGAGGCTGTGATAGAATTGTGCCAGTTGACGTGTATGTCCCTGGATGCCCACCAACCGCTGAGGCGTTGCTATATGGAATGCTATGCCTACAAAACAAAATAAAACGGACTCGGAATGGATAAAACTGCAAAGTATATACAAAAAAAGACCAAATGCGAGTGCATTCAAAAAGATGATGGCATTATTGTAATATATTCAACTTTAGATGAAATTGAAAAGTACCTATTCTTTCTACGTGATGATGAAAAGTGTAGGTTTGAACTATTAGTTGATATTTTTGGGGTTGACTATCCAAATAGAGAGAAGCGTTTCGAGCTAATATACAATCTACTCAGCATTGTGCATAATATTAGAGTACACATAAAGCTTCAGTTATGTGAAAGCGACATGCCTCCAAGTGTAGCGAAGATATTTAGTACGGCTTTGTGGTTTGAGCGTGAAGTGTTTGATATGTATGGAATAGAGTTTTCTGATCACCCTGATTTGCGTAGGATTCTAACAGACTATGGATTCAAAGGTCATCCAATGTTAAAAGATTTCCCTCTCACTGGTTATGAGGAAGTAAGATATGATATAGAGACAAAAAGGGTTGTGTATAATCCTATAGATTTACCGCAAGATTTTCGTATGTTTGATAGCTTATCGCCTTGGGAAGGTAAAACCATAAAAGTAAATACAAAGGAGTAGAAAATGACAGTACAAAGAAAAAAAATATCTTTAATCGGTGCAGGAAATATCGGTGGAACTCTCACCCATATGATTGCACTAAGGGAACTCGGTGATGTTGTTTTACTTGATATTAGTGATGGAATACCACAAGGTAAAGCACTCGACATAGCAGAATCATCCCCTATTGATGGATTTAATGTCAATATTACTGGCACAAATAGGTATGAAGATATAAAAAACTCCGATGCAATTATAATAACCGCTGGCATCGCTAGAAAACCTGGAATGAGCAGGGATGACCTCCTGCAAACCAATGCTAAAGTAATGAAGGAGGTTGGCGAAAATATTAAAAAATATTCTCCAAACGCGTTTGTAATAGTGGTTACCAACCCTTTGGATGCTATGGTTTCAGTGGTGCATAAATTTTCAAACCTTCCAACTAATATGATTGTTGGCATGGCAGGAGTGCTTGATTCTTCCCGTTTTCGTTACTTTCTTGCAAGTGAGTTAAATATCTCAGTTGAAGATATATCTGCTTTTGTGCTTGGAGGACATGGCGACACTATGGTACCACTAATCAATTGTGCTTCAGTTGCTGGAGTTCCACTTACTCAAATTATCGATATGGGTCTTATCACACAGAAAAAAGTCGATGAAATAGTTGAACGCACTCGCAATGGCGGTAAAGAAATAGTTGATCTGCTTAAGTCTGGATCTGCATACTACGCTCCTGCATCTTCAGCTATATGCATGTTAGAATCATATTTAAAAGATAAGAGGCGCATATTACCATGTGCTGCTTACCTTAATGGTGAATATGGTGTAGAAGAGTTGTTTATTGGTGTTCCTGTAATTATTGGAAAAAACGGAATTGAAAAGATCCTAGAAGTTAAAATGAATGATAGTGAACAAGAAATGTTTAATAAGTCTGTAAACTCGGTGAGAGAGCTGGTGAAATCTTTAGGTTCGTAAGCAAATTAATGGTTTTATAGAGCTTCTTTATAGCTCAAACAGCCTAAAAAAGTTGCTTGTGGTTACCTTCGCTACTTGTTCTGGTGACTCATTCCACAACTCTGCCAAACAATCAACAACGTATTTCACCATTGCTGGTTCATTCTTTTTTCCCCTATAAGGCTCAGGTGATAGATATGGTGCATCAGTTTCGACTAAAACACGCTCGCGTGGTACATTTTGTGCAATTTCTCTGAGTAAGCTCGCATTTTTAAAAGTAATAATTCCAGAAAATGAAATATATAACCCCAAATCTATAGATTGATAAGCAAGTTCTTTAGAGGAAGCAAAGCAGTGCATTACTCCACTAAAAGCACCGGCTTTCATTTCTGACCTTAACATATCGATCATCTCATTATCAGCGCTTCTTGTGTGAATAACTAAAGGTAGTCCAGTTATTCTTGACGCTTCTATATGTAATGCAAAACTTTTTTTCTGATTGTCTTTGTTGTCAGATTTATAAAAATCTAACCCGGTTTCACCGATACTAATTACCTTTTGGTTCTTGGTAAATTCAACTAATTCATCAACATGTATACACTCACCGTTTTCTATAGCAGCATCAAGCGGATGTATACCAACAGAGGAGTAGACCTGATCATAGGATGAAGAAATTTTTAATAACTTAGGAACATCGTCAATGCTTACGCATATGTTATGCAAAACCTTTACACCATTTTGCTCTGCCCTTGAAATTACTTTTGGTATTTCATCGTCAGAAAAATAAATCAAGTGGCAATGAGAATCTACTATCATGAGCTTATTGTTGAGGCTTTTATTATAGAAGAAAACTCTTCTATCACTGTTTTATAAACTTCTTTTTTAAATGATATAGCACTGGCTACTAAACTATCTATACCTTGCCAACGCCACTCTTTGAACTCTGGATGACCAGTATAATTAATATCAATGTCCTCATCCTCTCCGCAAAACTTCATTAAGAACCACCTTTGCTTTTGACCAGAATATTTTCCATTCCAGCATATTGGTATAACTTCTTCAGGCAAGTTGTAGTATATCCAATCCTTGCTTTTAGTTATAACCTTTACTTTATTAGTACCAACCTCCTCTAGCAACTCACGTAACGCTGCTTGTTCCAGTTCCTCACCATCATCAACACCTCCTTGTGGCATCTGCCAGTAAGAATCGCTATCAAAGCGTTTTCCAATAAAGGCATGTCCTTGTCTGTTAAATAGCATTATGCCAACACAAGGACGGTACTTATCTTTCTGCTCAACCACGAGTACGCTCTGTTTTTAAATGATTTGTTACAGAAGTTTTAATTAATTTTCCATTTTTTTCTTTCTTCATCTCTTCAACAATTTTCTTTGCAACTTCCTTTGCACTCAAGTTCGAGTTATCAATTTCAAGCGAACCCTCAGGTATAAATAGCCTTTTCCCTTCAATTTTCTTTATAGCAAAATCCGGATCAGTAATTTTATTTTCCTGATATCTCTCTTCTGATTGGACACGTCTTACTAGTTTTTCATTATTACAATGTAATACTACAGAAAAAATTTCCATGTCCATTTTTTTACTTAAATTTACCACTGAGTTATATAATCTTTGGTCATAGGGATCACCCTCTATCAATTCATTTGTCAATATATAATGTTTTGATTTTACGTAGTGTTTTTCCAGTATTGCTAATACATTTTCCCTAACTGCAAAAATTTTTTCCCATAGGTCATCTGGAACTTCAGCGTTTTGTAATTTAACAATATCAAATATAATATTATTGAATAGATTATTGCTTACTATTACTGCACCAATGATTTTACACAGTTCCTTTGCAGTAGTAAACTTACCACTGCCTGGAAAGCCGATTAAGTAGATGAGAGTCTTGCCCATAATGAATACTAGTAAAAAGCTATTTTCAATTATATAAAAAGTATATACATTGTACATGCTAAAAACATGATGATAAAATAGATGCAGGTAATACCTTTAACAAGTAGTTGCGTTGAAAATAGTTCATATTTAGAAATTTTGAGTATATAATTATAAATGAATCATATAACCTGTAAACAATGCTTAGCGATATGGAATCGATAAGAAGTACAATTGAAGAGATAATAGATCAAAATAAAGGTCATGATATAGTAACTTTTGATGTGCAGAATAAAACCGTTATTGCAAAATATATGATTATTGCATCTGGTGATTCAAGCCGTCACGTTAAAGCTTTAGCTGAGCACGTAATAAAAAGCCTCAAGCCACATGATAAAATAGATGTAGAAGGTATGGATGAAGGCAATTGGGTAGTTTTGAATTTTCAAGGCATAATGGTTCACATATTCAGGCCGGAAGTAAGGGAGTATTATAAAATAGAAGAGTTATGGAACTGATTGCCTGGATAGCTGGTGCACAACTGCACAAACGTTGTAATTTTGAAGGCAACTCCTGCACAGGTAGTGGTGTCATGAAAGTAGCTGACACTGGAATCCAGTTTTTCATGCAATTTCATCGGAAACGTTGTATAGTGTGCTTGTTTATAATTAAGTTCCAGTGTCTGGGCACTGGCTTCTCTATTAGGGTTACCTTCGGCATTAATGACAGGATAGACTGGGGTTTATAAAATGAAACACGCATCTGAATTTTTAAATTTCATCCAAGAAAGAGGGTACCTATACCAATGCACAAACATTGAAGGACTAGATCAATTATTATTGCAGAGCAATTATATAGTTGCATACATTGGGTTTGATTGCACAGCACCAAGTCTTCATGCTGGTCACCTAATTCAGATTATGATGCTCTGTCACCTACAAAAATTTGGTTATAAGCCGATAGTCTTACTTGGAGGTGGCACAACAAAAATTGGTGACCCATCCTTCAAAGATAAAGCAAGAAGCATCTTGCCTGTAGAGAACATCAATCAAAATACATCCAGTATAAGGAGAATATTAGAGAAAATGGTGTCTTTTAATGACAGCAAGACTGGTGCAATGATAGTAAATAACGCAGATTGGTTGGATAACATAAAATACATAGATTTTTTGCGTGATATAGGAGCTTATTTTTCTGTAAATCGTATGCTAAGTTTTGATAGTGTGAAAACCAGGCTGGATAGAGAGCAAACCTTAAGCTTTCTAGAATTTAATTACATGCTATTGCAAGCTTACGACTTTATTGAATTAAACAAAAAATATGATTGTCGTCTGCAGATTGGAGGGTCAGACCAGTGGGGAAATATAGTAAACGGAATTGAACTTGGAAAAAAGTTGAATTTACCTGAGCTATTTGGCCTTACCATGCCTCTTTTATTAAATGCACAAGGAAAAAAAATGGGCAAAACTGAAAGTGGAGCAGTGTGGCTTGATGATAATATGCTAAAGCCTTACGACTACTGGCAATATTTTCGCAACGTTGATGATCAAGATGTTGGACGTTTTTTAAGATTGCTCACTGATGTGCCAATTGATGAGATTAGAAAATTAGAGTCTTTAAAGGATCAAGAAATAAATGAAGCAAAAAAGGTCTTGGCAACAGAAGTGACAAAAATATGTCATGGTGACAAAGAAGCGGAACTTGCACAATTTGCTGCAATTTCTGCTTTTGAGAATGAAGATAGCTCACTACTTCCTGATTACATCATAAAAAAAGAACAAGTTGCAAGCGGCATATCCTTAGTAGACCTACTACATGACACCGGTTTTGAACCTTCAAAAGGCGCTGCAAAGCGTTTAATACAGGGCAACGGATGCAAGATTAATGATAATGTTGTAAACAATATTGATCATGTAATAAATTTCGAAAGCTTTAAAGATCAGCCATTTATAAAATTATCTGCAGGAAAGAAACGCCATATAAAAGTTGTGGTAGATTAGGTCTCGAAGTAAGAAAACAAATTTTATACAAGTGAGAAATTAGATATGGAGCAAATTTTCAAAATTCGAGAATTATGTATAAAACAACTGGAAAGATAGTAGAAAGCGAAATTCTATTATATATAGCTAAAGTGGCTTAGGTTTACCTACAATTTGAAAAACAACAAATTCGTCATTCCGCTACTCATTAGCGGAATCTATACCGCGAATGAATCCATAACTGTACGGACATTGCAATTTGGGCCTACCAGGAGGGCAATGCCTCTTATCCAAGTACCCTCTTCTTGTCATCCAAGTAGCCGACACTGGGATGGCTTTGTTGCATAGCAACTGAAAAAATCTGGTGGCTACTGACAAAATTCATTATAAAATAGCCATTTAACCTTGAAAGAAAAAATATGCCACAAAAAATGAGGGTCAGTAACCATAGCGAATATAACAAATTTCTAGAAAAAAGAGGAAATATTTTTCATTATATCAACGAAGCCATAGAAAAGTGGTACGAGAATGGTCCAAAAATACCAGGTGGCAACAATATTTATAGCGATAAAGTTGTAATTTTGGTGCACATAATAACTTGTTTATTTAGAATAGGCCTGAGGCAAACAGTTGGGTTTATAGCAGGATACCTTGAGCAAATTGGGAAAAATTTGCAAGTTATCAGCTATTCACAATCATCAAAAGAAACTTAATATTAAGATAAATGATTGCAGAAAATAATATGGAAGATATCGAAATTGCTATAGACAGTACAGGAATTAGTATATACAACAACACTCCTGGTCATAGCAAAGAAAATAGCGAAGATAGAAAGTATCGCAGCTATGAACAGACAAGAAAATTGCATGTAATGTTGAATACAAACAGCAAAAAAGCCATAGCTGTAAAATACAGTAACGGCTGATCACTATGGAGCTTGTGATTTGCTAAAAGAAGTCGATTTTCAGTATGTCATAAAAGTACTATATGCAGATAGGGCATATGACAGAGAAAAGCTCTATAAGCTGTGTAATCAATATGGTATAAAAACGAAAATTCCTCCGAAAAACAACGCAGCAGAGCATCCAAAGTTAGACTATATGGCTGAGAGAAATTCTGCAGTCAAGCTCATAAAGTCATATGATGAAGATGGTATAAAGAAGTGGAAAAAAGAGATGAGTTATGGAAAAAGATCTTATATAGAAAGTTTTTTCTCGCAACTGAAACAAACATTCGGGTTTAGTTTTAGGAATAAATCTGAGACAAATAGAGAGAAGGAACTACTTGTTAAATGCTATTTGCTCAATAAGTTCACTGATATTGGTATGGCTAAATTTGAGATAGCTTCATAAATTTATTGTGCGTTACCTACTATCCGAAGAGCGATGCAACAAAGCCCACGCACTGGGATGACAGCAGTCCTACGTCATACCGCGATTCATTCGCGGTATCTCTTAACATAGATCCCTTACTTAACCGTCATACCTTAACATAGATCCCGCTAACAAGCAGCGGGATGACGGTTGTCGTTTAGCTACAAACATTAAGAAATTTACCAAATAAAAAAAAGGCAAAAGAAGCCCCGTGGTTGGCTAATTACTTACATTATACTTTCAAGTATGGCGTTTTTTTATTCTAAACGCTTAATAACCACGACTCAGCTGCTTTTAAGCTGCAACTAATCTAAATTATAAACATTAAGAAATTTACTAAACAGAAAAAAAGGCAAAAGAAACCCTAGGGTAGCTAATTATTCACTATCCATTTTTTAAGTTGGCGTTTTTTAATGTTTTAAATAGCGCATTTCAGCTTATATTAGGTAAAAGCCTAGAAATTTTATAAAGAAATAAGGTGCACATAGTGCAAAAAATTAAGCATGATTTACGCCAAATACATTAAGTTTTTTGTCATTAATCCACTGCAGAGATTGCGAAGATAAATAAATAGCTTCAGTGTTTATGATAAGGGGGCTGGCGGAGTTTGTCAAGTGGTTTTTTAGCCACGTTTCCCTGTTATAATGTTCGTTTGCTTGACCTAAGATCCAGGAGTATTTAAACTGAACTCTATATAGTGTTAAAAATGATAGGAAATCTAAGCGGAATAGTTGATGAAGTGCGCAGTGATCACATAATCCTGAATGTGAATGATGTTGGCTATATGGTGTATCTTTCAGCCAAAACTTTAAATGCATGTTCCATCGGAAGTAGAGTTAAATTACTTATCGAAACCTATGCAAATAACAGAGAAAATGTCGCTCAGCTATATGGTTTTATAAGCAAAGAAGAACAGCAGTGCTTGAGGTTGCTTGTCAAAGTAAGCGGCGTTAGCTATAAAACTGCAATGTCAATTTTGGGCAAATTAACTCCAGAACAGCTATTTTTGGCAATTATGAATGAAGATAAAGTAGCACTCAAGATGAGCGGACTTGGCCTGAAACTCATAAATCGAATCATCACTGAATTGAGTGGCAAAGTGAGTAAACTAGAAATAAATAACAATAATTTTCATCCAATTAATGAAGATGCCCTTTCAGCATTGATCAATCTTGGGTATGAAAAAATGAAAGCTTATGATACGATAAAAAAATACAGGCCAAATCTGGACACTAAGGATATTATTCGCATGGCGCTTAAGGAGCTTTCAATACTATGAAATCAATATCGTGCGGTAAAGAATATACTGAAGATGTGCGCAATATCAACATCAGGCCTGAACAACTTGATGATTTTGTCGGGCAAAAAGACTTAATACAAAATTTAAAAGTGTTTATAAACGCTGCACAGACGAGAACTGAAGCTTTAGATCACGTTTTATTATATGGTCCTCCAGGGCTTGGCAAAACAACTTTAGCACAAATTGTTTCTAAAGAATTAAGAGTTAGCTTTCGAGCAACTTCTGGTCCTTTACTTAGTAAAGCTGGAGATTTGGCCGCAGTGCTTACCACTTTAAATGCAAAAGATGTTCTATTTATCGACGAAATTCATAGATTAAATCGCAGCATCGAAGAAGTTTTATATACTGCTATGGAAGATTTTTGCCTGGACATATTAGTAGGTGAAGGTCCATCTACTCGCACTTTAAGGATAGATCTACCACCATTTACGCTAATTGGAGCAACAACACGGCTTGGATTACTTTCTGCGCCACTCAGAGATCGTTTTGGCATTCCTTTGCATCTTGAGTTTTATTCCTTTGAGGAGCTGGTTAATATTATAAAAAGAGGCGCAAGAGTTCTTTCTGCTGAAATTGAAGAGGATGCAGCACGGGAAATTGCCTGCCGTGCGCGCGGCACTCCAAGAATTGCTTTGAGGTTACTCAGAAGAATAAGGGATTTTGTTGAAGTGAAAGATGATAAAAAAATTACTTATGAAGTCGCTGATTCTGTATTACTAAAATTGGGTGTAGATAAAATGGGACTCAATAAACTTGATATGAATTATCTAAGATTTTTATTCAACACTTCAGGCCCTGTTGGAATTGACACCATATCTATTGCGCTATCCGAAGATGTTGGCAATATTGAAGAAACAGTAGAACCTTATTTAATCAAAATTAGTTTTGTAAAGCGCACACCAAGAGGGCGCGTTCTAACCGATCAAGCAAAGGAGTATTTGAGCTTTCAACATTAAACATCATAATTTATATTGACTAATTGGCGTGGTATCTATATGCCAACATTTATATATTAAAAATAATGGAGGCATATATGTTAACTAATAGCACTGAAACTGTATCTTTAATTGAAACTTCTTCTAATCTAAATATCAGTCCTTCTGATAATAATTCGATTTCGGATACTAAAAATGTACCTAAATCAACACTAGATGAGAACGTACCTAAATATGTCACTCTTAATAATGCAGAAGAATGGAATGAGTTCTTTATAATGCAGAACAACACTTCTACTAATACCACTAATAAAAAGAAACCAAAACCTTATATTCATAAGGATAGTAATGGTATATGTACATATACTGCTCGGGATGAGAATAAATATGGTGGTAAGAACATTATAGGCAAAATTGCTGAACAAATTAAAGAAGAGATATCTAAAAATATAGAAAATAATGATATAGAATTTATAAAACTTAAAGAAAGCAAAAATGAAGATAATATTATTGAGCCTGCCGTAAGAATTGCGATAGGTAGTAATACAAAAGAAATAAGCATGAGTGACATTCTAAATAACGATTTGTGTAAACAATATGGCGTGAAAGCAATTACATTATTGCTACCTCAAAGTAAAGCAAGGGGGCTACGTTGCCGGGTTGATGAACATGGAACAAGAATTTATGAAGTAGCTAATGGGTCATATCAAATGACTTTAAAGTGGAATGCTCAAGGAAAAGAATGTAATATTAAAATTAATATTCATGATAATGGCTCCGTAGAACTTATTGAGGGTAATGGTGTTACTATGGAGCAATTAGCTGCACATAAAGAAGTAAAAGTAGGAAGGCAATATGAAGCAAAGCCTTTACATGAAGTGTTAGCATCACAATTGCCACAAACACAATTACAACAAAGCTCTGAAGAAGTAAAATTTTTGGAGCAGCATTCAACAAATGTAGAAGACTTGAGCGGCGCATCACAAAAGCATCAAGCTCCTGCTGCTTCAAAATAGGTAAAGTAGTGAAAATTCAGTATAAGTTGCTTGCATCTGCAAGTAACTTATACTTTTATGATGAGCAACACAATACTACCAAGAAATTTCTACGAGCGGCCAACTTTGGTTGTAGCCGGGGAGTTACTAGGAAAGATGCTGAAATTTTCTAACTTTAGTGGAATAATAACCGAAGTTGAAGCCTATATAGGAATGAGTGACCCAGCTTGTCATGCAGCTAAGGGTTATACTAACCGAACCTCAGTAATGTTTGGTATGCCGGGGTTTTCATATGTGTACTTTATATATGGAATGTATTACTGTTTAAATATTGTAACAGAAGCAGAAGGGTTCCCAGCAGCAGTGTTAATACGGGGATTAAAGCTCATTGAACCGCTTGAGGCAAATTTAGGTGGGCCAGGAATATTGTGTAAAAGATTAAATATTACAAAAGAACATAACAAACAGGACCTTACTATAAGCCACGAATTTTGTGTTTATGAATCTCACCTCAAACCAGATTATGTGTGCACTCCGAGAATCGGAATTAGTAAAGGCCAAGAGAAATTTTGGCGGTTTAAAAACTTAAGATCTTGCGTAGACTATTTGCCAATTGGATAATCACCAGTGAAACAAGCATCACAATATTGTGGTGTAGCATTGTTACGCACTTCTCCTTTAACAGCCTGATATAATCCATCAATACTCAAGAAGGCTAGGCTATCTACTCCTATAACTTCCTTAATTTCCTCCACAGATTTATTTGCAGCAATTAAATCTTTGCACTCTGGCGTATCTATTCCATAAAAACAAGAATGCTTAATTGGTGGGCTTGAAATTTTGAGGTGAATCTCTTTTACTCCTGCATCCTTTAGCATAACTATTATATTTGTTAACGTACTACCACGCACTATACTATCATCTATTAAAATTATGTTTTTACCTTTCAAAGTGTGCTTATTAGCATTGAATTTTAATTTTATTCTAACTTTACGTACTTCAGCGGTTGGTTGTATAAAAGTTCTTCCTATGTAATGATTACGAATTATTCCCAGTTCCATAGGTAATCCTGAATGCTTTGCATATCCAATAGCTGCAGGTATTCCAGAATCAGGTATTGGTACAACCATATCTACATTGTTTTTTGGTGGGCTCTCTTCTGCAAGTATTCTTCCTATTTCTTTTCTTGTATCGTATATAGACCTATTCTCCATTATGCTGTCTGGTCTTGAAAAATAAACGTATTCAAAAATACAAAAACTTGATTTTTGCTGTGGGAAAGGAAACATTGAGGCTAGCTTACTACCCGAACTGATGGTAACTAATTCGCCTGGTTCTATTTCTCTAACAAACTCTGCATTTATTATATCAAGAGCACAAGTTTCAGATGCAAGAACGTAAGAACCGTTTAACTTTCCTAAAACAAGAGGCCTGATTCCAGATGAATCACGTACTCCAATAACTACTTCTTGATTGATTGCAACAAAAGAATAAGCACCTTGTATTTGCTTTAATGCATATATAAAACTCTCTAAAAAGCTATCTTTTTCACCGCTTGCTGTCAGATGCACTACTACTTCTGTATCAATATCTGACTGAAAAACGCACTCTTGTTTAATCAATTGTTCGCGTATCGGAGAAATATTAATTAAATTACCATTATGTGCTATGGCGAAATCCCCAAATTTGCCACTTTTGCTAAACATGGGCTGCACTCCAAACTTATTACCACTTGTTGAGTATCGAACATGACCTATTGCACAATCTCCAGGTAAGGATTTCTTTATTTCATCTATATCATCAAATACGCTGCTCACTTGACCTTGAAAGTGATAAGAGTGCAGCTTATCGTTGTTACTGGTTACTACGCCAAAAGACTCTTGACCTCTATGCTGCAAAGCGTGGAGAGCAAGTATAGAGTTAAAAGCAGCACTTTGGTTGCAACTTATGCCAAATAACCCACATTCCTCACGCATTTCATCTAGCATAAAAACTATTAAGTAAAATTTAATTTTACTTTAGCATAGGTAAAATACAAGCATTTTGTTGTTCATCTGCTTTTATTGCCAGCAATAATCCTATGCATATTAAGCTTGCAGCAGTTGTACTTCCTCCATAGGACAGAAATGGCAATGGGTCGCCTATCACAGGTAAGAGGCCCATTGTCATTCCGATGTTTATAAAGAAATGAGCACTAAAAAAGGCGAAAATGCCGATAGATATCGACTTAGAAAAATAATTTTTCGACCTATAAGCGATAAAGAAAATTATGCCAAGTAATGAGGTATAAAGCAAAATTAAAGCCATGCTACCTAAAAATCCCCATTCCTCACTCAGCACTGCAAAAGCAAAATCTGTACGTTTCTCCGGCAAAAATCCAAGTTGAGTTTGACTTCCGTTAACAAAGCCCTTACCAAGCAAACCTCCTGAACCAATAGCTATCTGAGATTGCTGCGCATTATAACCTATTCCAAGTGGATCCACTGATGAATCCAAAAACGACAATATCCTTTGCTTGTGATAAGGACGTAAAAAAGGCCAAATAGCCGGTACTGCAAAAATGCCAAGCGTTCCACATATTACCGAATGAGATCTTTTTATTATTGCTGTGAATATAATTGATATCCCTATAAATAACATTATCACAGCTGTGCCTAAATTAGGTTGCTTTAACACCAAGAACACGGGTAAGAAAACAATTATAAGTGCCTTAAGCAATCTTTTAAATTCCATCATTTTATATACACTCTGCTTATCAAAATAGCGAGCAAGCGCAAGTATTAAGCCTACTTTTGCAAATTCTGATGGTTGCAAACTAATTGATCCAATTCTTATCCACCTTGTTGCACCCATTATGTGTGAGCCAAAAAAATTCACTACTAATAGCGAAATCACTGCTGCTACATAAAAAAAGTAGGCGTGCTTCAAATAAAAATCTAGCTCTATGAATGACATAGCTATAGCAAGTAGGAAAAAGAAGGAGAATATGACCAGTTGGTGAATCGCAAATGGCACCCACTTTCCTCCAGCAGAAGAGTATTGAACAACAATGCCAACGCAAAACAGCGCTATCACGTTAATGACTAACAACCAATGAATCTTCTTCAGTCTATCCACAATAAAGACCTTATAACCTTAAAGTATAGTAAAATATGAAACAAAGATAAAAATCAAAAAACCAACTTCTCAACTACTAACCGAATTGGAGTGCTATATATTCCAGTTACTACTGTTAAAACTGCCATAAACAATAGACAGAAAAGCATAGGAAATGGCACATCATTAATTTTGTCCGGTGTCATTCCAGTGCGTGACGTTGCATCATTTTCAAAATACATTTTCTCTACCATCTTCCACATATATATCAATGCAAGGAAAGAGCCAGCAGCAAATGTTACAAGGGAAATCCACGCATGAGATTCGATAATTGCTTTCATTATATACCACTTGCTTACAAAGCCATTTGTTAAAGGCACACCGATTAATGCTAAACTGAGTAGAGTGAACGCAAGTGCTGTATAAGGCATTGATTTCTTGAGTCCCGATAAATTCTCTATTTTTGTTGTATCAAATTTGTAAGAAATACATCCTGCAGCCATAAATAAAGATGTTTTTATTATGCTGTGGTTTACTATGTGAAGAATTGCTGCAAATACACCTGTTTTTGAGTTAAAACTCAGTGCTAAAATTATATAACCAATTTGGCTAATACTAGAGTGAGCAAGCAGTCTTTTTATGTCTTTTGCGGTTATTGCAAATATCGACCCAAATATAACAGCGCAAAGTGCGAGGATAATTATCACGTTGCTTAGTGATGGTTTAAATAAGAAGAAATTTTGATGAAAAACAGTATAAAAGATTCTGATGAAAACATATATCATCACTTTTGTCACTGTGCCTGAAAAGAATATGCTAATGAAACTTGGCGCCTCACTATATGCATTAACCAGCCACCTGCTTAATGGAAACAGTGCCATTTTGATTGAGAGACCAATAAAAATGAACAACGTGCCAAGTTTTATGATGTTGTTATCGTGTAATGGAACTATTCTTTCAGCCATGTCAGACATATTGAGCGTTCCAGTCATTGAATACAAGAGCCCGATGCCAAATAAATAAAATGTTGCGCCTATTGTTCCACTAATTAGATATTCAAATGCTGCAACCAAGGCTTTTTTATCCCTTCCCATTGAAACTAATACATAAGAAGAAAGAGATGAAATTTCCAAGAAAACGTAAAGGTTAAATATGTCGTTTGTTACTAGAATCCCGAGCAGTCCGCTTAAGCACAGTAGAAATAGAGAGTAAAAACCAGTGATTTTGTTTTTGCTAATTTCTTTTTCGTTAATATAAAAGCTATAAAGCACGCTAATCAGCGCTATAAAATTCACCAAAGTTAGAATCAAGGAGTTTAACACGTCGATTCTTAACTCTATTCCATACGGAGGAACCCAATTTCCAAGGTGATAAGTTATAATTTCACCTTTATATGTTTTAATGAGTAGTATTGATGAAATGATAAGAGTGATTGTTGTTGCAATAAAAGAAATAAACCAAGATACCTTGTGTTTCTTGGCAAGAAAGCAAAACATTGATGCAATTATTGGTATAATAACTTGTAAGATTGGTAATTGCATTAAATTGTTGTTAATATATCGTTAAAGTATTAGTATATATAATACTTTTTGTTTTAATACCCTTATGTTATCTAAAATTTGTAACGCAATAAAACGCCTATTACGAAGAGAAGATAAATTTGTAGGAAGAGATGAAAATGGAAATTCTTACTATGAATCAAGTAAAGGAAAAAGGTGGGTTATGTATAGCAGTGTCTCTGAGCCTACAACAGTGCCTCCGGAATGGCATATATGGCTTCACTATACTGATAATGTAGTACCAGTTAATAATAAAAAAAGAAAAGTAAAACATACTCCTAATTTAACGGGTACAAAAGATGCATACTATCCAAACCAAAAAGTGAAAAATTACTATAAAAGCTGGAGTCCTGATAACTAAAGATGCGAAGGTCAAATATACTTGAAATAACCGCTGGATTATTTGTATTAATTTTCACTATTTTTCTGATTTTCTTTGCTATTGATAAGCTATCTTACATAAAGAAAAACTATAAGGATTGCAATAAAATATATGGTCTTTTTGCTAACGCTAACGGTATAGGAGTTGGTGATAGTGTCAAGATCTCTGGTGTAGATGTTGGAAGCATAACTGGTGTATCACTTGACAAAGCTACCTACGTAGCACGAATCGATATGTGTATAAGCAAAGACATAAAATTGCCAATTGATAGTTCAGCTCTGATCACTAGCAGTGGAGTTGTTGGCAGTAAATTTGTTAATATATCACCTGGATCAGATATTAAACTAATCTTGCATGGTGGTAAAATAGAGTATACTCAAGCTGAAGCAAATATGGGCGGAATAATGGACAGAATTCTTGGTATGTTTACAAAGTGAAAATGGCAGGATTCCAAGTATATCCGTTCAGGTAAAGCCTCCTGTAGTTCTAAAGTATTTAAGGAGTTTGCCTTATTTCTTGCCTTTTCTACCGCTTGCTTTGGGGTTTATAGTATAGAAAGTGCCTTAATAGTTGCAGTGCATGTCTATCAATGATAAAATGAAAATTAATTTATTTTGATATTATGATTGGTTTACTGTTTGCCGTACTGTTGTTCCTCTGTGGTAGTGATGCACTTGCAAAACAGGAGCCACGTTCAATAGCTGGAGATAATCACATAAAGGTGATAAATTATAACCCACAAGCTATACATAAGTATACGGGTTTTTATGGTTATCAGTCCAGTATATTGTTTGAACCAGGGGAGGTAATACAAAACCTTTCAATGGGTGATTCAACTGGTTGGCAACTCCTTCCTCAAGGTAATAGATTGTTTATTAAGCCTATAGATGATATTGCCGATACTAATGCAACTATAATTACCAATAAAAGAGTTTATTACTTTGAACTTCATGCTGAAGAAGCAACTGGACTAGATGATCCAAGATTAGCATATGAAGTAAGGTTTCTTTATCCACTATTTAGCAGTGATGAGATTTACACAACAAATAACGGTGATATCTTCGAACAAGCTAGTCATACCATTATTCCTGATATCAATGATATTGAAGTTGTAAAGAAGGGATTAAATTTTAATTATTCCATCTCGCACGTCAAAGGTAGTCAGTCAATAATACCAATTAAGGTTTTTGATGACGGAAAATTTACATATCTACAATTCAATAAAATAAACTCTGATTTTCCGGCAGTTTTTATGGTTGATTCTGCAGGATATGAGTCTTTAGTAAATTTCCGTACAGTTGATAACTACCTGATAATCGAAAGGGTAAGTTCAGTGTTTACCTTAAGGAATGGATCGAGTACAGTTTGCCTATTTAATGAAACCATACCTTTCAAAAAAGGGTAAAGGCTATAATGCCCGAGATATGGGTGCAAAATTTTTTCTATGATGTTCTGTAATTCCATAAAGGCCAATAGCGTTAAGGTGCTCTTTTGTCCCATATCCTTTATTTTTATACCAATTATATTCAGGATACTTATTATGCAATTCTTGCATAAGCCGATCTCTCGTAACTTTTGCAACGATTGAAGCTGCTGCAATTGATGTACTCAAATTATCACCATTTACTATGGATTTCACTTGCCATTTCACTTCAGGTGGTTGATTACCATCAACTAGTACATAATCTAATTCTAGGTCCAATTCTATCAACGCACGTTTCATTGAAAGCTTTGTTGCTTGCAAGATATTGTATGAATTTATTTCTTCTACGCTTGCCATTCCTATACCAAATTTTGCAACGGATGTTATTTTTTCATATAGGACTTGCCTACATTGAGGAGTCAACTTTTTCGAGTCGTTGATTCCATCAATAATTGTATTTCTATCAATAAACACTACGGCTGCGGATATTACTGGACCAGCTAGCGGACCTCTTCCAACTTCATCCACTCCTGCTATCACTCCTGATAATTTATTTTCTAATGTAAAGTCTGGGTATTTCATAGGTTTTTATAATAAGAAAGTTATAGTAAAAACTGAACAGATAATAGAAATTATCCAAAATTTCATAACGATTACATTTTCTGACCATCTCTTCTTCTCAAAGTGATGATGTATTGGTGCCATAAGAAAAACTCTTTTTCCTTCTCCATATTTAAACTTTGTATATTTAAAATATGATATCTGAATAATAACAGATAGAGTCTCTATTACAAAGATTATTCCAATAATGGCAAGAAGCATTTCTCTTTTAATTAGGACACTAGTTAACCCTAAAGCCGCACCTACCGACAAGCTACCAACATCACCCATAAATATTTTTGCTGGATGTGTGTTAAACCACAAGAAACTTAGAATAGCTCCTATAAATGCAATGCAGAATAAAGTAATATTCATATCTGCCTGAGTTATATATGCAATTAGCCCCAAAAAAGCAAAGGAAGTGATAACTTGAGTTGCAGCAAGGCCATCCAAACCATCTGTGAGATTCACAGCATTAGAAGAGCCGACAATTACAAACGCAGCAAACGGAACATATAGATAGCCAAAATCTATTATTACTCCTTTAAATAGGGACGTTTTTGTAAAACATTCAGCAGAGTATAGCTTAAGTATAAACACACCAACCAGAGCAACAATAAACTGAATAAGTATTTTGGTTTTTGCACTTAAACCTCGATAGTGATTTGTCTTCAATTTTAAATAATCATCAATAAATCCAAGTAGAGCAAAAAATAGAGTTATCAATATCAGCAGCAAAATTTCTGGTGTTAACTGAGCCCAGAGTAAAATTGGTAATAAAGAAGAAATCAGTATTATTATTCCGCCCATAGGTGGTACATTCTTTTTTGTTATTAAATGACTTTCTGGTCCACATGATCTAATTGGTTGCCCATCTTTGCTTATTTTTTTTAGAAGCTTTATAAAATAGGGAAAAAGAATAAACCCAAAAACAAATGAGGTAAAAAATACTTTTGTAGCTAAGATCATCTGCTTACTTAAATTGACTAAGTGTCATACCACCTATAGCTAATAAAGTCAACTTCTGTCATCCTATAGCCTGACCCACAACTGTACGAACATTGTGATTTGGGCCCATCAGTAGGGTGTCATCCCAGTCTGGAATCCACAACTGTACGAACGTTGTAGTTTGGACCACCAGTGGGGTGTCATCCCAGTGCCCAGACACTGGTTCTATGCAACTTAATTAAAAACGTTTGTTTTAGTGTAAGACAATTACCTTTAGCTTATCAGCTCAGTTATAAGCAAAATTTCTGGATTCCAGACTGGAATGACACCATTTGCTGTGCAATTTACCTTCAAAAATGAATGTTCGTACAGTTGTGAACCTGTGGCAGGTATTACATAAGAGCATTTCCCTCTTCTAAATTTAAACGCACTTTTGCCTCCTTTGCAGTCTATACTTTAGATGTATTTAATTTACAAATACTAATTATTTATTAATAATGGTGATATGTAAATATAGTTATAAAATAATTGTTACACTTGAATTCCTTCCTGGTTTCTGTTGTTATCAGAACATTTAAAACACTTTAAGAAAGCTGCTTAGTTAAATTAACTTAGACAAGTAAATAGCAGTTTTGCAGCCTGTTTTTATGAATGATGATAAAATGTTGTAGCCAAATGCGCTTTCAGCATTGTGCTGAATTGCAATATCTTTGTGCTCTAACTCCTCGTCGCGAAATTTACTTATAGTTTCTCTTAATTCCCCATCTTCTAAATGTGAAACTTGCTCTTTGTAGTGCTCCCCGATAACTTCTTCAACTGCAGCAGTGCAAGCCATAGCAGCTTTTTTGCCCATAATGGCAGTTGCAACGCCAAGCGACACTCCTAAAACACGCCAAACAGGCAACAAAACAGTAGGACGAACTTTTTGCTCTTTGATTTTCTCATTAAAATAGTGAAAATGCTTTTTTTCCTGCTCTTCCATTTCAATTATTTCATTGATTATAGAAGATTTCTTAAGAATAAATTTTTGACCAGAATAAATGCAAATAGCTCCATATTCTCCAGCGTGATCTACTCTAATTGCCTGTTGCAAGAACTGATTGTTGCTGTACCTTAAATTATTTAGATTTCTTTCTTTCTCCACAATACACCTTACCTGATACGAACAGAGCTACTATGAGATAAATTAGATTCCATGTTGCTAAGGAAACACCTAGAACGTAATGAGGTCTGTCACAAGATGGAGAGTAATTAGGATTTAGTAGATTATTTCTGAGCTCTTCTATACTAACGTTACTACTTGCTTGCTCTGTACAACCTAAAACATCATGAAATAAGTGAAGTTCAAGACCTATATGATAAAAAGATATTACTGCACCTATGAGGTAGCTGCAAAACATTGCATAGATTAGAATTTTGTTGTCTTTAAGCATGCACGCTACTGCAAGTAATCCAGCGATATAGTAAACTATTCGCTCGTATGTACATAACTTGCATGGCAGCATGTTGAAAAAATATTCTAGCACATATGCAAAAATTAGAGCAGCGGCACTCGACAGCAGAAAGATTGCAGGAATTCTGGAATTATTACACATAACTTTAAGTAAATTATCCCTGAAAGTATAAAGCAGAGTATTCATTTTACATAGGGATTTTTATTTTTTTTCAAAAGCAATCTAACTGGCACACCGTCTGCAAAGAAATTTTTTCTGAGATCGTTAATTAAATAGCGTTTGTAACTTTCATCAACACTTTCAGGTATGTTACATATCAAAGAAAAAGCTGGAGGTTTAGTACCAATTTGAGCGATATACTTCATTTTAACTGCTTTGCCTTTTACAAGAGGGTGAGAATGTTTTCCTACAGCATCTATGAGCCACTTATTCAGTTTTGCAGTGCTGATCTTCTTGTTCAAGGATTCACTCACTTCAAGACACTTATCTATCACATCACCGCAGCGCATGCCTTTTAACGCAGAAATTGTTATAGTTGGCACTTCCAAGAATAACCTGGTTACTTCCTGTTGTTTGACAAATTTTATTAACCTGCTTCTGTCATCCTTACCTATTAAATCCCACTTATTTAAAACAACAATAATCCCTTTCCCTCCCTTAATTGCAGCTTCACCAATTGATAAATCCTGCTGCTCAATACCAACTAGGGAGTCTAGCATTAAAACTACCACATGAGAGCGCTTGATTGATTCCATGCTTTTCTCAACAAATCTTGATTCTAAGCCATCTACAACATTCGCCTTTCTGCGGATTCCGGCAGTGTCAATTAGAGTAATTAACTCTCCATCATGATCATATGTAATATCCACAGAATCACGTGTGGTACCTGGCTCTGAACTTGTTATTAGTCTGTTTTCTGCAAGTAAACCATTTAAAAAAGTTGATTTTCCAACATTCGGACGGCCGATGATCGCGATCCTCAGCCTACTCAGTTCATTGTTAGGTAACTCAGTGTTCTCGTTAAAATTTTCAATAACACCAGCTAATGCATCATAAAGATCAACCATACCAAGATTATGCTCGGCAGAGATATACACCGGGCCAAGAAAATCAAAAAACTGCAAATAATCAACATTTTCGGATTTATGACTCTCGCATTTATTTGCTACTAGTATTACAGGTTTATTTATTTTTCTCTTCAGCCACTTTGCAAACTCTTCATTTCGCTCATTTTGCACTTTTGCATCAACAAGAAAGAAAATTATGTTTGAATTGGATAAAGAAAATTCGATTTGTTCAATAACTTGTAGTGAAAAATTAGTTTGGTCGTTCCATCCTCCTGTATCTATAACTTTAAACTCCAAATCGCTAATTCTCCCCATTCCCTCTCGCCTATCCCTTGTCACTCCTGGAATGTTACTCACTACTGCTGCTTTTCTTCCTACTAATCTGTTGAATAGGGTCGATTTTCCAGCATTTGGTAGGCCTACTATGGCGATTTTTAGCATAATTCAAGGGCATGTTCTATATGAAGTAAATTATAACCGAAACTTTTCAATTTAACTATTGACTTCGTAGATTATATAAGCATACTACAGTTAGAATTTTTTTATTTCGTTATGTAAAATATGGGGCAGTTATGCTAGTGTCAGAGCAAATAGAGAGTGTAGATAGAGAAGAATTAAAGCAACAAAATCATATACATAAAGATACAGAGTATTCGGAAGAGACGACAATATATGGGCATATTAATCAACATATGGAAAAAAACATCTCAAATACATTGCATGAAATATATGATGCTCTTATGTCATATAACGAATCGGAACAGCCAATGGCGTCAACTTAAGAACTTTCATTAGCAAACTCTCCTAAAGACATGATGGCGTTTAGGCTTATCTACTTTATTGCGGCTGTCCCGGTCGGATTTTAACTTTAGCGCGTATACTTAAAAAGGGCTTGAAAGTTTTTTGGCGCAATAAGTACCTGATAGAGTTTCTGTCTCATTACACCAAATAAAACTGAAAAATTTAAACGATACTCAGTAATTTGATATGGGTTCCAAGGCCCTTGTGCATCACATATATGAAGCGATAATATATTGCACATGACCAAGTTTGCCCAAAATTCTTGTAATACAGCCTCTCCAGAAAAATTCTCTAACTCTGCTCCTACTTTGAGTCGTTTATAGCACTCCTCTATGTGCCACCTTAACACATAAGCTTTGCTCCAAAGTCTCGGTCAAAAACTCTGTTTCTCAGTTGGCTAATGTCAGCACTATAACTCTTACTTTCTGTCCTTTCATTTTATTTTTTAGCTTTTCATTTTCTAATATAAAATCAAAATCTAATTCGCCAGCGTTCCCATAGCTTACTATAATTTCTTTTTTGCAAGCGAAAAATAAAATCTACTTCCAAATTATAATGCTGCTGAATGAATTTTACTGAAGACGATCATAGATAAATAATAATTTCTCTTGATTTAATAAACGCATTTGAGTGATAACTTCGGGTAATTGCTCTGCCGCCAACGTTTGTTCACCTATATTCCAAGCTGCAAGACGAGCACTGCAAATCAATGAAGTACACAAATCAACAAACAAATTGCCAATGGTGCCTGTTGTTCCATTTGGTTCAAACTCGGATACAATTTCCCCAGAGCTGGGTAATCTCATACCAGAACCATCTGCTGCAATAAGTCTATAGCCTCTCCAACTCAGGTTCATCCTGATAGGCTGTTTGGATGCTTAAATTCTTGAAAGCCTGTATGGCAAATCTTATATCTTGCTTTAGAAAAAGCTTGCTTTGAGGGTACATGTCAATGGCTCCATAAGTTCACATTCTATTCCCAAACTTTTTTTAACTAACTTAAAATCATAGAAAATACTGTCGAAAAAGGAAGTTTTCTTGTTCGTGTAAAACTCAACACAATGGATTTTCTGAAAAGTTTTCGAGTATATTATATTTTTAATTTGTAGAATAAGGTTTTTTCCTTTTTGCATATTTCACCTAAAAAGGACACATTTTAGACTTCTTTGTTGAAATAAAACAGAAACAAAAGTGCTGTCCCTTGCACTCTTTGGATAATTTAATGATAAAAAATTTGGAGAGAAATTTTATATACTATCGCTGATATTTTTCCTTAAGTTGACGCCATTGCCTGAACACTTACCTAATGATGAAGCTATCGAAAACATAGCAAAGAGACTTCAAAAATCTATAGACGATGCAAAAAAGCACAAGGTCATGTTTAGTGTTGATGTATTCCAAGGAGAAAAAAGTCATCAATAATAGATTATTCGATACTGATCTTATACCACCTCATGGAGCAAGATAAAAATGTTACTGAGACTGGAAAAGAAAAACTACGGCCTCTTATGTTAGAAATGTTTAATCTAGTTTCAACAGGCACTGATGTGAGCCAAGAAGTTCGGAGATTATTGCCAGAAGATATACTGAAAGAACGCGGCGAATATTTGTCACGTCTAAAACAAATTGTAAGTGATAGTATTGAAAATGACAAAAAAAAGGAATTGTAGTAGAAAGAGATAATAAATTTTATTATGTACAGTGTCCAGAAAAAAGTGTGATCACTCCTGCAAAATTTATGAACTCCCCGGAATTTAAGGACTTAGAATATGGTGCATTGCGAATAGGAGAAGGAGATAATCTAATCTGAATAAAAAGCTGGCAATATCATGATATGCAAGGCAAAGTAAAAATGACCTTTAGGGTAGGCGATGAAAAGATCGAAATGATTTTATCTTCTGAAAAAGCTGAAAATTTTGGTAAAATAATGGTACATATGGATGACAAAAGTTGTGAAATCTTCTCAAAGTACCTAAAAGAGCTAGAAAAAGAACCTCGTATAAGCAAGGTTGTTGAAGCTGCTAAAAGTTTTGCACAAACGAAAAGCAGTGCAGTTAGTCCACCTCTTTCTAATATGAAAAGAGTTGACACATCGCAACATTTTCAAAGTAGTGACCATGAATCACCAGAGCATTAACAATTATCATACATACATTGTTGCATATAGCAATAGTGTATGTGTATAGTTAGTAGGGTTTGTAAACTTAATAAAGTCTACAACTAATTTGAAAACTACTTTATTGTATGCAAGACTTTAAAATACTAGAAAATCTAAAAACCAAAGCACTAGAAGCTGAAAAAGGAGGCGGTTCTGACAGGATTACCAAACAACATGAAAAAGGGAAATTAACTGCTAGAGAAAGGCTCAGTATATTGCTCGATGAAAGTTCTTTTGCAGAATACGATAAATTCGTAAAACATCATGCAAATGATTTTGGCATGCAAAATGCTAATTTTTTAGGTGATGGGGTAGTGATTGGTCATGGTACTATTTATGGCAGAAAAGTTTTTGTTTATTCTCAGGATTTTACTGTCTTTGGTGGTTCACTTGGTGCGTCACATGCAAAAAAAATATGCAAAATTATGGATATGGCAATTAATGCCAGAGTTCCAATTATCGGACTAAATGATTCTGGTGGAGCCAGAATTCAGGAAGGAGTAAATTCTCTTGCTGGTTATGGAGAAATTTTTCAAAGAAACGTAAATGCATCGGGTGTTATACCACAAATTTCTTTAATTATGGGCCCATGTGCAGGAGGTGCAGTTTATTCCCCAGCATTAACTGACTTTACTTTCATGGTGAAAAACAGTTCATATATGTTTATAACCGGGCCAGATGTAGTAAAAAAGGTTACCTACGAAGATGTAAGTTTCGAAGACCTCGGTGGAGCAAAAATTCATACAAGCAAAACAGGAGTAGCGGATTTTGCATTCAATAATGATGTTGAAATGCTGCTAAAAATGCGTGAATTCTTTACTTTCTTACCAGCAAATAATCAAGAATCACCAAAATCTGCACCAATCTGTAATGATGTTGACGACATTGATGAATCCTTAAACACTCTAATTCCTACCAATCCTAATACTCCTTATGATATGTATGAACTCATTGAAAAAGTTTGTGATGAAAGGAATTTCTTTGAACTGAAACCTGATTTTGCTCGTAATATCATAACTGGTTTTGGTAGAATTGGAGGAAATACTGTCGGTATTGTTGCAAATCAACCTATGCACCTTGCAGGATGTTTGGATATTGATTCTTCAAGAAAAGCTGCGAGGTTTGTAAGGTTTTGTGACGCATTTAACATTCCGATCATCACACTTATTGATGTTCCAGGATTTTTGCCGGGTACAAATCAAGAATACAATAATATAATACAACACGGAGCGAAACTGCTTTACGCTTACGCTGAAGCGACCGTGCCGAAAATTAGCCTTATCACTAGAAAAGCGTATGGTGGTGCATACATTGTTATGAATTCGAAACATCTAAAAGGTGATATAAATTATGCCTGGCCAACTGCTGAAATAGCTGTGATGGGCCCTGAAAGTGCAGTTGAGATTATATTTCGACACGAAAAAGATCAGCAAACGTTAATTAAAGAATATAAAGAAAAATTTGCTAACCCATTTTTTGCTGCATCATATGGATACATTGATGACATTATAGTGCCAAGTAAAACAAGGTATCACTTTTGTAAAGCATTAGAGCTACTCAAAAACAAGAAGGTAGAAAGGATATGGAAAAAGCATGACAACTTACCTCTGTAACTTTCTTCTAAGCCTTGCTTACAAGTTATGCAATATTATAAGTATAATCAGTGTGCCGTTACCAAGACTCGAACTTGGGACCTCGTCATTACCAATGACGTACTCTACCACCTGAGCTACAACGGCAAGTTTATATATTATGATAATGAATAACACAAAAAAGAATAAGGAAAAAGAAGAGGAGAAAAAAAGATTAGCGAAAGCTTTAAAGCAAAATATTTTGAAAAGAAAAAAGCAGCAACAGAGTAGACAGAGAACCCTTTCAAAACTCGTTTGTGGTGAGGAATTTTTAGGAGAAAGCACCGCAGAATACTCGAATGTATTTGAGAACGACAAAATTACCATCAGAAACTTAAGTTTTGAAGGAGGTATCATGCCAGAACTACCGGAAGTGGAAGTAATCTCTAATTTTTTGCTTGATAAAATTAAAAACAAGCAAATCAGTAATGTTATAGTGAATAATTGGAATTTACGTGCCCCAATAACAAAAAATATTGATGATATGCTAAAGGGCAAAGTCATACGCAACATCAAGCGTAGAGGTAAGTATACCATCTGGAATACAGATGGTAGTGTGGCTGTAATCATACATCTTGGCATGAGCGGAAAGCTTATATATGCTGACCACGATCAAATGCGGAATAAGCATGATCACGTGGTATTTTTATTTTCTGACAATACTTCAATAATTTTTAATGACCCAAGAAGATTTGGATTAGTTATCGTTTTAAATAAAGAACAAGAAACGGATTTTTTTAGCGATTTTGGAATAGAGCCCCTCACGGATGAATTCAGTGGAGACTATTTACAGGAGTTGCTGAAAAACAAAAAAGTGAATATCAAATCAGCGTTAATGGACAATAAATCAATAGTTGGCGTAGGCAACATATATGCTTCTGAGAGCTTGTTTAGAGCCCGTATATCACCACTCAGGTCAGCAAAAAACTTGACCTATAGAGAGTGCGAAAAACTTGCTGCTGAAATAAAAAATACTCTGAGTGATGCAATTGCTGCAGGTGGTTCAACACTGAAAGATTATGCACAGCCATCTGGATCTGCTGGATACTTTCAAAATAACTTTTACGTATATGGTAAAGTTCAAAAACCTTGCAAGATTTGCAATAATATCATAACACTTATACGACAAAATGGCCGTAGCACTTATTTTTGCAACGCGTGCCAGAATTAAGATTTTATTTTTTGATATGATATTTTCACTTGAAAAAGATCCATTTGATTTGTTTTCAAAGTGGTACAAAGCAGTACTTAATTCTCCGTGTGAACAACCAACTGCAATGACGCTAGCAACTTGTAGCAAAGACTGTATTCCATCTGCAAGAGTGGTATTACTAAAGGAATATAGCAAAGAAGGTTTTGTGTTTTTCACTAACGTAAACAGTAAAAAAGGGAAAGAATTGACTGAGAACCCCAAAGCTGCGTTAGTGTTTCATTGGATAGAATTTGCTAGGCAAGTGCGAATTGAAGGAGAGGTTAAACTTCTAAACGATGAAAGAACTGACAAATACTTCTCTTCTCGAGCGCTGGGTAGTCAAATTAGCGCATGGTGCTCAAAACAATCGAGCATTCTGAAAGATTGGCAAGATTTTGAGCAAGCTATAAAATTGAAGGAAAAAGAATTTCACAATACACAAGTTTCTCGTCCTGATTTTTGGGTGGGATTTTGCGTAATCCCAAAAGTAATTGAATTTTGGCAAGAAGGTGAATATAGGAAGCATATTAGATTTAGATACACTCTTGTTGAGGGAAGCGATTGGAAAGTGGAACAACTATATCCTTAAAAATGGTTGCGGGAGTAGGATTTGAACCTACGACCTTCAGGTTATGAGCCTGACGAGCTACCGAGCTGCTCCATCCCGCGTCGTTGCTTATTTAGTTATTATATATACAAATAATGAAAAAAGAAAAATAAAATTTCACCACATGCAAATATCGACACACTTATTAACTTTTCTTGACATAATAGTTAGTTATATACGTAACAATCTGCGCAATGAACAATATAACTTGATACTGTGGTTTCCTGTTCTTCAGTGTGCAGGAATTTTAACATATTTTTCCCTAAGTTTTGAACCAAGCTGCATATCTATTTTTCTTTTGCTTTTACCCACACTAATTTTGATTGCAATATTATACAGAAAGTACGCAATATTATGCATTGCTTTAATTGCAGTGCTCATAGGATTTACAGCCAGTAAATTAAGAACAGCTTTAGTTGATACTCAAATTCTTGATAAAGAGAGGTATGTAAAAAATATCGTTGCTACAGTGAAGGATATTAACGACAGGGGCTCATATAAACAATTTCTGCTTTCTGTTGAAAAATCCCCTACTATCTCAAAATCCTCTCCTGTCATCCCAGCGCCCCCTTTTGTCATCCCAGTACTTGATACTGGGATCCAGAAAAAAAAGATATGGATTCCAGCGTCACGCGCTGGAATGACACCGGATAGAGCTCTAGATAACATCAGAATATCAGTTAGAACCAAAGTGGAAAAAGGCATTAAAATAGGCGATCAAGTAAAATTATCAGCAAAACTCTTCCCTCTAAAGATTGCGCCTTCGGAGTATGCATACGATTTTGCAAGAATAGCATATTACCAGAAAATAAGTGCAACAGGTTTTGCAACAAGCAAAATAGCCCTACACAAAAAGGCTGAAGCAAGGCAATTTCTAGAGTATATAGAATCTTTCCGTCAATACATTTATGAAAACCTGCAGCAAAATATCAAAAAACCACATGCGTATATAATCTCTGCATTACTGATCGGTAAAAAAGATGGCATAGATCAAAAAACTATGGACGCGATACGAGATTCAGGTATAGCACATTTGTTTGCCATATCTGGTTTGCATTTATCATTTGTTGCTGGTCTGTTTTTTGTAGTGTTTCCTAATTTATTCGCAATATCTGAAACTTTGACTCTTAAGTATAACACCAAGAAAATATCTGCATTCCTTACTATCTTGCCAACCACGTTTTATTTATTGATTACCGGTATGCAAATTTCTGCTCAGCGTGCCTACATTATGGTGATTTTAGTACTCGTTGCAATAATGATAGAGAGAAAATATCGAGGGTTAATAGCAATTGCGTTTGCTGCTTCAGTGATACTCTCAGTAGAACCAGAAGCAATTTTAAAGCCTGGCTTTCAGATGTCATTTTCTGCTGTTTTGGCACTGGTTGCCAGTTATCAAATTAATGCTAATAAGTTGTTCAAAATAAAAATAATGAAATATTTTGTGTCGATAATGATAAGCTCAGTAATAGCAAGTTTAGCAACTGTTCCGTATACGATATATAATTTTAATTATTTTTCAATTAGTGGCATTATCACAAATTTAGTTGCTATACCAATAGTTACATTAATTATTATTCCACTTGGAATAATCTATGTTTTGTTGATTCCTTTGGGTGTTGAATGGATTATAGCGCCATTTATAGAGCGCCCAATTGACAGCATTTTGTATATAACAAATGCAATCGCTAGTCTTCAGTATTTGGTTATTCCCATTCGTACTTTTCCTGCCTCATCAATTATTATAATAACATTTGGGTTATTGTGGCTGTGCTTGTGGGAAAGAAATTGGCGTTTCTTCGGAATTTTCTTTATTGTGCTGGGTATTTTCTCTAGTGCTATGTATAGAACTCCTGATATCTTGATAAATGCTGATAATGTTGCTGCAAAGGAGAGTGATAACTTACTATATTCTCTCACCAGAAAAAATAGGAACTTTGTTGTCAAAACATGGGCGAAGCAAAATGGGCAGAACCAAATTTTGAATCATAAAAAATACAATAACTCAGATAAAAGGCTAAAGTGTAACGATTATGGCTGCATATATAATAAAGGAAATAATAAATTAGTGCTGCTAGCTTATAAAAAAGAAGATATTTCAGAAAATTGTGATAAAGTTGATTTAACAATTCAATTAAGTGAATTCGACTATTCAGCTTGCAACGCTAAAATTATTAAACATGCTGATCTAGAAACGTATGGCACACATTCTGTTTGGTTAACAAATCGTTACGTAAAGATTAATACAGTGCGCTCCAATAGGCCTTGGCACATGTTGAAAAATTAAGAAACTTGATTTTAAGGTTTGGTTAACGTATACCTAAATAAGTTTAAACTAGAAAAATGTTATGGTTACAGACACTCAAGATCCTTTCAAAGACTATTTTGATTTTTTAGGATTTAGAAAACTTTCTGACCAGCCCAGTAGAATTTTGAGCTCTATAAGAAAGTATTCTGGTACTATATCGATAGCAAGTACCATTGCTACTCTTATAGCATTTACTGCCTTTTCTATTCAGCCTGTTACAGTAAGTATTGCTGGGTTTGCGTTCACGCCAGCACCTCTTGCCTTTATTCCTCTTATAGTTCTCTTATTTACTGCTGTTATAAACTTTATAAATACACAAAAAATAAAAGAGAATGAAATAGATAAAAAAATAGGAAACTATCAAGTTGATGAACAGTACAGCCAGATTGCTCAAGAAGCTAAAAAAATTGAAATTGTAACAAATTTAGATAAAAAGGGGGAAAAGCTTTCAATAGTTTTACCAATTTCTAAGACGCAGAGAGAAATACTAGAAGATATAGAAGCAGAAAATAGAAATAGGATTCTCTTGTTTACTGGATCATATGTATTTGGTACTATTATAGTAGTTTCAGCAATATCACAATCCATTAATGCTCCAATAATATTAATAGCTTTATTAGTCGCTATTCTTTTATGCATCATATCAACACTTAGCAATCTAATAAGTAATAGCGTGGATCATGAAAATCATACTATTAGAAAACACAGTTCTTTAGGTCTTCTATTTCCATACTGGTCTGGAAAGGGCATGGTTGTATCAGTAGTAGAAAATAAGCTTGGTAAAAGGGAAAATGAACTAATATCTCTAATGAAAAAACTACTTAGTCCGCTTTGCAACTCATTTGACAGTAACCTTAAAAAAGCTTGCGATTTACTTGATAATAGTCTTTTAAAGCCTGCAAATATTAACATTAAAGAAACGCTTGATCACCTAAAAAAAATCAGAGAAGACATCAAAAAAGATTTAGATTGGCTACATGCAGAAATTTCAGAAGTTTTAAACAACACTAAAGAATTGACAAAAAAAGCACATTCACTAGATATTGAAGGTACTTTTTCTAGGTTAGAGAATGCTATTAAAATTGCTGAAGATAAAATTGAACGATTTGAACCAAGCCGCTTTGTAGGCTGGCTTCAATCAACTACGCAGTCTAATAATAACGAGTTCCTTAGCATGCTAAAAAAGTTAAAAGAGGATACAGAAGAGGAAAAAACGGAATTGAAGGAGCAATTAAACGTAGTAAGGAATGAATTAGAAGAAATAAAAAAGAAGCAAGCTCAACCAAGTACGCCTGATTTAGAAGCTAACAATGGAAATAATACTAATAAATTATTAGTATTAGAAAATAAAGTCAAAGAACTACGTGACACAGTTAGAAAGTTAGAGCTGGAAGCAGAACAAAATAAGCTGCAGCAAAAGAAGGAAAAGTTAGAGCAAAAAAAATCTGAACAAGAAAAAACAGATGAATGGAAAGAAAAAATCAACGGCAAACCAAGTGAATTCTTATATTATTTATTAGAATCTATTAAGCTGGAAGAAAAAGATAATAAAGAAAAAAAGGTTGAGGCAACATTACGAGATTTTGATAATAAAGTTACAATCTACTGGAAAGATGGCTCTCAAACAATTTGCCATATTAAAAAACAAGGTGATCTGCAAATTGAGTCTAGTGCAACAATGTTTACAGACCCAAATGTTCAAGCAGCATGGGAAATGGCGCGGGGTAAATCACTATAGATTACTCAATAATAACCTTAAGTGTTAATAATGATAAAGAGAAATTAAGGTTAGACACCTATATAGCTGAAAAATGCAACATATCACGCAGCAAAGCGCAAAGATTGATACAAAATGAGCAGGTGAAATTACTTGGCACACCGATAATTAATAATGACTACATAGTAAAACCAGATGAAGAGTATGTGGTGCATCTCGTTCAACCTGACATATCCACATCAATTGAGCCTAATTATGACATAAAACTTAATATCGTCTATGAAGATGAGGACATTATAGTTCTGAGTAAACAAAGTGGATTAACAGTGCACCCAGGTGCTGGGACAAACAATGATACGCTTTTGAACGCAGTTATCGCTCACCTTAATGTAAGACCAGGAATTGTTCATAGACTCGATAAAGATACTAGTGGGCTAATGGTAATTGCAAAAAATGAAGCAGCCCATAGTTTTTTGTCTGAATTGTTATCGAATCGCAAAATAAAGCGGGAATACTTAGCAGTAGTTTGGGGAACATTATCTTCTCAGCAAGGCACGATAAAAACTAACATTGCTCCCAAACGCGGTAATAAAGAAATGATGTGTGTAACAAAAATCACAGGCAAATTAGCAATCACTCACTATTTAGTGCAAAAAGTTATAGGACAAGTAAGCCTCGTTAAATGCACTTTAGAGACAGGCAGAACACACCAAATTCGAGTCCACATGAGCCACATAGGACATTCCATAGTTGGTGATCAAGTTTATGGAAAAAATAGTAGTAAAAGCACAAAATATGCTAAAAACTCTAGTTTCATTCGTAATTTCAATAGACAAGCACTACATGCTTATACACTGGGCTTATACCACCCAAAAAGTAAGGAATACATGGAATTTGTCTCTGATTTACCGCAAGATATAAAAACTTTAATTGGTGAGTTTGACAACATATCTTAATAACATTCGTATTAACCTATCAATATTATCATCCATGTTATCAGGAAGTTAATTAATGAAAGAAAAACTGCTGCACTACCTAGATCTTTCACCTTTTTTGAAAGTATGTGTTGTTCACTGGAAATACGCTCAATTGTCGTTTCAAAAGCAGTGTTAACAATTTCCACAATTAACACCAGGAATAGGCTGCTTATCATTACTGCACGTTCTAGATTACTTACATCCAAAACAAACAAAATTGAGACACATACTATAAAAAGCAGTAACTCCTGTCTGAACGCAATTTCTGATATAAAAGCTGATTTTATTCCTTCACAAGAGTATTGAATTGCTTTTATTAGACGAATAATGCCCTTCTTCATTATTATTCACAAAACCCTTTAATCAAAATTTTAACTCATTTAGATTTGCTACACCCTATAGCATTTTTATCATTTGTTCACCCTATTGGTTTTGAAATTAAGATTTACCGCAACTACAATAAGTACTCTTATCATCACATTTTGGTGTTAAGTCAGGATAGAACGTGAGTATAGCATCATTCTTTCTTACAAACACTGATTGATAATTGTCATCTTCCATTTCATATAGACACATTCCATCTTTTCCTAATTCCTTAAACGCCTTAGTTGCAGAAATTATCGGCATGAAGGTTATATGCGTATCCATTTGGGCATTTAACTTTCACTTCCCCATCCTTACCCAAATATTTCATTCCAAATGTATAAACCGGCGGCTTAATATCTGATTCATTGCACAGGATTCCAACTGCCCATTTATCCTCTTGAGCTTCAACATATCTACCTACAAAATGCATACCACCTAATTTATCGTTTGGCTCACCACAAAAAATATGTCCAAACCCTATAGTTTCTTTTTCACTTCCACTATTTGTAAACCAAATGTTAGCCAGTTCATCTTTAAGTAACTCCAAATCCGCATCTGGCGTAATCACTTATATATTCCTTTCACTACTTCTTGATGCTGCGGACAACTAAGTAAAATTTTGAAATCTTCTTTATCTGGATGTGCTCCCCAATCTCCACAAACTTTCAACACTCCTCTATCGAAGTCAGTTAATTCTGAAACGGTGGCTGGTTGTGAACTGAAAAATGGTTCAAAATTGACTTCAACATTTTCTTCTACATAGCCGGTGTGAAAATAATGATCCTTAATATAAAAAATAAATCCTATTATTGGTATTATTAAACACAAAATTAGTTTAACTGTCTTTGACATAATCACGTTCACAAAAAAGCTAGCCTATAAGAAATAATTTAAAAAAGTTTTAATCTAATCGTTTTTGCAGAGCAGCAACTCCCGGCATTTCATCGCCACTTAACCAATCTAAAAATGCTCCTCCACCAGTGGAAACATATGTAAAATCCTTATCGGCAAGGCCTGCAGCGCTTATTGCAGATAGACTATCGCCTCCCCCTATTATGCTGGTTAACTTTCCTTTGTGCGTTAAGTCACTTACGATTTTCATTACCCCTATTGTACCGCTTGCAAAAGCTGAATGTTCAAAAACACCAATAGGTCCATTCCACAGCAGAGTCTTACTGCTTGCTATTATACTGCTTATTGTACTCAAAGTTTGTGGTCCGATATCCAAAATTATATCACCGTCCAAAATGGACTCAGTTCTTCTTGAAATACTAGTGCTGTAATCAGAGTTTACTGCAACCAGAACGTCTTCTGGCACAACTATTTTGCAATTGTTTTTATTTGCTGTTTCAAGAATATTATGCAGAAGGTCGTCAACACCATTTTGAAAGAAAGATTTCCCTATATTTACTTTGCTAAATGACAAAAAATTATTGGCTATTGCACCACCTAGAACTAGGTAATTAACCTTTTCTGTTAGCTTCATAAGCACTTTTATTTTAGTTGATATTTTAGCTCCCCCAACTATCGCAGTAATAGGTTTAGCTTTAAACGATACAGCTTTTTCAAGATACTTTAGCTCATCTTGCAAGCAAAACCCTGCATAAGAGGGTAAAAATTCTGTAATGCGTGAAATAGAAGCGTGAGCTCTGTGAGAGCAAGAAAATGCATCATTTACATATATATCCGCTAGAGATGCTAGTTGTTTGGCAAAATTTGAGTCACTTTGCTCTTCCTCTTTATAAAATCTTAGATTCTCTAGTAATATTATATCTCCTGCATCCATAACACTTACTGCTCTTTGTACTTTTTCACCAAAGCAATCGTCAATGAATTTCACTTTTTTATTTAGTAACTGCGATAAAGTGTCAATTACATTTTTTAGCGACAGATTATTGTCTCTGGCCTTTGGGCGTCCAAAATGTGATATAATAATAATCTTTGCACTCGCATTCACTAAATACTGAATAGTAGGCAATGCTCTCAAAATACGAGTGACGTCACGAATTTCTCCATATTTTATAGGAACATTGAAGTCAACTCTGAGTAAGACGGTTTTATTGTGAAGATCACAATTTTCTATACTAGGTATATTCATTACAAAATTGAAGCTATAAAGTCACTATACAGCAGTTTGATCTAAAGTAAAGTTTTAAGCTTACGAACGTTTAAGGAAATTTGCATGCCAAACGCTTGACACTGGAACCTTATCGTCATGCCATCACGAACCGTCATACCGCCGGGTATCTCTTAGCCGCTAACACGTAGCGGGATACTTGACCTTTACAGGGATGACGATTGTCGTTTAGCCATAAATATTTAAGAAATTTACTAAACAGAAAAAAAGGCAAAAGAAGCCCCGTGGTTGGCTAATTACTTACATTATACTTTCAAGTATGGCGTTTTTTTATTCTAAACGCTTAATAACCGCGATTTAGCTGCTTTTTAATGCAACTAACCTTTAGTCATAAATATTTAAGAAATTTACTAAACAGAAAAAAAGGCAAAAGAAACCCTAGGGTAGCTAATTATTCACTATCCATTTTTTAAGTTGGCGTTTTTTGATGTTTTAAATGCTTTATAAGCGTATTTCAGCTTGTATAGGTAAAAACCTAGAAATTTGATAAAGACATAGAGTGCACATAGTGCAAAAAATTAAACATGAGAGGCCAGATACGTTGAGTTTTTTTGTCATTTAATCTGTACAGAGAAGATAAATAAATAGCTTCAGTTTCATGATAAGGAGGCTGGCGGAGTTTGTCAAGTAAGTTTTTCGTTTAATCCGTTTCTTGATTTAGGTGCCCTTGACTTCCGGCTGGGTCGAATTTGTATAGCTACATTGTCGGTAAATCTAAATTGCTTTAATGATTTTGATTGAAAAATAGTTTTTCTATTATATAAATGCTACTTTAGGGTAATCAAAATGGAAGACGATAAATATAGCCTAGGTTTAAGAGTTATCCATTGGTTGATGGCTGTTTTTATTATCGGTATGCTTTGTTCTGGACTTTATATGAAAAGCCTGCCACTTAGCAATGAAGTTAAGTTCAACATATACGCTATTCATAAGGCTTGCGGTATCACTATTCTTGGATTAATCATAGTACGCATATTTTTTCGCGTCTTTACTTATGTTCCACCACTTCCAGCAAATTTTTCTCGGTTTGTAATCAATATAAGTAAAGCAGTACACTTTGGTTTATATTCTTTGATGGTGCTAATGCCACTATCTGGCTATGTCATGTCTTCTGCTTCTGGCAAACAGATCAAATATTTTTTTCATATCCCTTTGTTGATTAATCAAAACAAAGATCTAGCTAACACGGCTAACGAGCTACATTCGATGCTTGCATATTTTATGGTACTCTTTATAATCTTACATATACTTGGCTCCTTAAAACACACATTTATAGATAAACAAAACATTTTTAAACGTATGATATAGGTTATATGTTAAGTAGCCTCTGGAAAAAAGGAACAGATTTTCTTAGCAGTGAGTTTGCTATAATGGGTGGTGCTATGAGCTGGGTTTCAGAGAGAAACTTGGTCTCAGCAATCTCAAACGCTGGTGGTTTTGGTGTGATTGCATGTGGTGCAATGTTTCCAGACTTGCTAAAAAAAGAAATCATAGAGACGCAGCAATTAACTAACAAGCCATTTGGTGTAAATCTAATTACTATGCACCCAAAGTTGAGTGAGTTGATAGATGTGTGTATTGAAACGAAAGTGAGCCATATAGTGCTTGCCGGTGGACTGCCAACAAAGCCTAATATAGAAAAAATCAAGGGTGCAGGCATTAAAGTTATGTGCTTTGCACCAGCATTAAGCCTTGCGAAAAGGTTAGTAAAAATGGGAGTAGATGCATTAATAATAGAAGGAATGGAAGCAGGTGGGCATATAGGTCCAGTTAGCACTTCTGTTCTTGCACAAGAGATATTGCCTCATTTTAAAAATGAACAAATACCAGTGTTTGTTGCAGGTGGAATAGGAAGAGGTGAAATGATAGTTAATTACCTGGAAATGGGAGCAAGTGGCTGTCAAATAGGTACATTATTTGTCTGCACTAATGAGTCAATTGCCCACAAAAATTTTAAGGAAGTGTTTATTAAATCGGCCGCACGTAATGCAATACCTTCTGTACAGATAAGTGCTGATTTTCCTGTAATTCCAGTAAGAGCTATAGCCAACAAAGCAAGCGATGACTTTATGAAACGTCAAAAAGAAGTTATTGATGAATACCAAAAGGGACAGATCTCAAAAGAAGATGGGCAGCTTGAAATAGAAAAATTCTGGGCTGGAGCTTTAAGAAGAGCAGTAATTGATGGAGATGTTGAAACGGGATCTTTAATGGCTGGCCAAAGTGTTGGCATGGTTGATAAGGAAAAGCCTGTAAAAGAAGTAGTGGATATGTTAGTTCAACAAGCAAAGAATCATATTAATAGCAAATCTGTATAAGTAGAAAGCCCAGAAAGCAAATAGTTAAGCGACCTTCCAATAAGCAAGTTGCCGCAATTATTTATAATATGGCATAATTGCCCAGTTTTAATGTAAAATTAACGCTAAAGAGGTATCTATACATTTTGTTATGTATGGAGGAGTCTATGCTAAGTTCTAAAAAAGATATTAACCAACAATTGCACGACACTATATACAAAAAGGTAACAAAAGAAAATCATAAATATGGAAGCACACAAAAGGGAGATGGAACTATCAAAAAATGCATAGAGTTGTTCAAGGAAGGAGCTAGTCCTGAGGTATTAACTGAATTAGAAAAATCGCTGAGAGAACAATTAGAAAAATCACCAGAAAAACAAGAGGAATATCAAAAACATTATAAGTATTATATCGAAAACTTTCTTCCTGCATTGAAAGATGAAGTAATAAAATCAGAAGAACTAGCTGTACCTACAGTATTTAACAATGAAAGAGAACAATCACAAAGACCACAAACAATAAGAGGAAAAATAGTAAAAACAATTTTGGATATTACTAACAGGAGCAGCAGTGTAAGCTCAATACCAAATGCTGTTGAAGAAAATATTGAAGATCAAATGCAGCTAAAACATATTGAAGAGCAAAACAACACACAAGAAATACCCTTGAATGTAGCTGAGAAAAAAAGTGGTGATAATAAAATACTTAGTAATTCAGATGTTGCAGAGGAAGTGTTTGAAAAATATAGCAAGGTTGTGAAAGAAATAGAGGAGAAGAAAACTTCTAAACTCAGTAGTGGCAATGACTCAGATAGTGGAATAGACTCACCTAGAACGAGTAAAGAAAGTTTGAAATCACCAGTAAGTAGCAGAAGGAGCAGTTTAACTTTAGTAACAAGCACTTCATCTGAGGAAAGTTTAAACTCAACATTGAGCTCTGTTGAAGGAGATAATGGCTTACAACCAGAGGGTGGAGAAAAAACTGAGTTATTAGAATCAAATTTGGAATCCCCAAAAGAAAACGAGACTCAAGTGCAGCCAGAGCAGACTGTAAAAAAAGAGCCAAAAATGCAAGAAAATGAAAACTCAGATGGTCAAGCAAATCCAGATCAAGTTAAGAAAGATATCCTACTTAAAAACCAACCCAATAACAGAAATCTTCACGTTGCACTTGTAGCAGGTTGTGCTCTCTCCACAATAGGGTGCATTGTTGCAGGAGCAATGACATCAGGATTGATAGGAGCAGGACTACTTGCTATGGCTGCAGTGTTTGCTATAGCAGCAGTAGCTGAATTGCATTCAAACTTCCTATCAAGTAAATTAACATCCATTAATGTGAGTCCTCTTGTTGATGATAAAGAGCTTACAGCATGTTCACGTCTGTAAAAATTAAATATGTGTTACTTGTAGTGGATAAGTGAATTCAGTTCTTGCCTATTGATATAAAAGTTGTTATATTTAAGAAATGTTTAAAAGGTATTTAGTTGATGCGCATTCAATTGAATAAAGTTTTGGTTTTTATAGCCTTATTAAGTTTCATTTTTGCATCATATTCTAGCGAAGCAAGTTCGGCGAGTGATGAATTAAAGGGTATACAAGAAACGGTAAAAAATTTTATTTCTTCATTTTCAGTTAAAGATACTGTAGAAAATATGAGTCCTTCAACAATCATAGGGTTGTGTATAGCTGCAGTGATACTTGCAGTAGTGTTCAGAGGTCTAATCTTTTTTATGATAATGTTTGGTGTATTGGTCCTGATGTTCGGTAGTACAGAAAAGGCAACAGACTACTTAAAAGAAAAATTTAACTTTGCAAAAGATATAAAATTACAATCCGATAGCGAAAAAAAAGATAAAAATTAAGATAGTATTTTTATCTTTTTTAATTATCTTTATTGAATACGCATATGCAGTTAAAAGTACCAACAGTTAACTCTAAGCTTAAAAAAAAGAACAACTTAGCATTACTAGAAAGCATTGATTTAGATTTTGTTCCTTATGCTTGTCATTACGATGAAGAAACCATACTAACAAAACAGGGAGAATTGTTAAAAATAATCAAGTTAGAAGATTATTCTTCTGTTGATAACTACAGCGACCTCAGAACTGAAATTAGAAAAAGCATATCAAAAAATATTAATAGCCTGTGTTTTACCGTTTGGATTCATACCGTTAGAAAGCGCAATAAACTGAGCTTGAAATGGAATAAAACTGAAGACTTCTCTGACAACCTACATTCAACGTGGTTTAATAAACTAACTGATAGTAAATTACAGTATATAAATGAACTATACATTGTAATATTGTTTAGCGATTTTGGCAAGCATACTAATAATTCGTTTTTTTTCAATAGAATAAAGAATAAGCATAAGTTGTCTTTACAAGAAAGCCATCAGGAGTTGCAAAAGATAACTGACGTAATTCAAAATGATTTAGGACCTTTTGGAGCTAAAAAACTGAGTCTAAGGTTTAGTGAAGGTAAAATATATTCTGAAATGATAGAATTTCTCCACTATATTGTTACATTAACGCACAAAGATTATCCAATACATGAAAGGGACCTGTCGCAATATATTAGAAATTTTAAAATAGCTTTTGGTTTCAATACGTTTCAAACAATATTTGAAAATCAACAGAAATTTGGCTCTATTTTCAGCATAAAAGAATACCGGGAAATCTCTTTAGGTAATATAGATAGATGCTTGCAGCTTGAATCTGAATTTATCATTACAGAAATAATGATATTTACTAGTAATAACAAAGCAATAAAAGAATTTAAAAAACAAATCAACATGCTGCAAATTAGTGAGGATAATACCTTACTTAAAAGCTCAGGAATTGAAGAAATAATAGAGCTTGAAAAGACCTCTAGTATAGACTTCTGCCAACAGAAAATTATTTTTACAATATTTGCAGATGATAGGAATAAGTTAGCTGAAAGTATTAGTGATTTATCTTCTATAATGTCATTAGTTGGCTTCATGATGTTTAGAACTGATTTACATATGGAAAGTCATTTTTGGGCACAACTTCCAGGCAATTTTGCTTTTATTACGCAACCGAAAAATATCTTGACAAAATACGCTTGCAGCTTTGCTATTCTGCACGATTTTACGTCAGGTACATTAAAAGGAAGAAGGTGGAAAGAAGCGGTAATGATTTTTTTTTCAAAAAAAGGAAATCCTTACTTCTTTAATTTTCATGGAAAAAGAAATAATGGCCATACTACGATACTCGGAGCTCCAAATTCAGGCAGAACTTCACTCATTAATTTTCTATTATCAGAATCAAGAAAGTTTAACCCAAGAATTGTCATATTGGATAACACTGGAAAATCAATAATTTTTACTAAAGCAGTGAGTGGTAAATATTACATAATCGATCCAAAATATAAGGACAAAAGCCTAAAATTTAATCCACTAAACATTGAAGATAGTGCTTCCAATCGCAATATGTTGGTTGAACTGATCAGAAGAATGGTAGCCGATACGAGCTTGGTGGACGTAGAAGAAAAGATAAGAAAAATTGTGGATTCTATATTTGCTATACCCAAGGAATCACGTTCTATTTCACAAATTTCTGAGGTGCTCTTGCTCCTTGGGGGTAAGATAAGTAGATGGTGTGACGATGGTGACTTTGCTTACTTATTTCAAGATGGTGATGAATCAGATATTGACTGGGAAACAAAAATTATATCTCTCAACACCGCAAACCTTACAAAACAAAAGGAATGTATGTCCGTGATACTTTACTATTTTTTATATTCTTTTGAGGCAAAATGTGATGGCTCGCCTGCAATACTTGTTTTGGATGAAGCATGGGAGATAAGTAATATTTTTCCTACAGAGAAAGAGTTTGATAACTGGATGCAAAGAATGACGGAACTAAATGTTGTAGTAATCCTAAGTACTGAGAATTTAAATCTCGCATTTGCTAGCAAATTTACTCAATATTTAGATAAACATGTTGATACAAGAATCTTGATGCCGAACGTCAATGCAAATAGATTATACATGAAGGCATTTTCTCTATCGAAAGAGGAGCTGAATATAATTCTGCAGACGCCAACACAGGAAGGTTTATTTTTGATAAAACAGTACAAAGGATTAGTAACCTTAAATCTGGATTTGAAGGATATGCAAGAAATACATGTACTTTCAGCTAACAAAGAGACTATAAAGTATATGTATGAGGCAATAAAAGAAAAAGGAGAAGAAGTTAATGAGTGGTTACCGGTATTTTATGAGAAGTGTAAGGCTTAATTTCTTATTGATATTTTTTTTGATACTTGGTCTTTCGTATCAAGGATATGCTGATTGTCCAACATTTGTAGAAAGTAATACTTGGTGGGAAGCAATAGTTGGTGGAGATTTGGTAAAGGAAATTAAGGTGCAAGCAATAAAAGATCAAGGAGTTGATGGTTACTTTAATCCCAAAATTAGAGTATGTGCTTATGATGGACAAAGTTATTGTTATGACTTACAAAGTGGGGAATCCTGCCGCCAGATATATGGAACGCAAGGTACAGGAGCTGGAGTTTCTGCTGCAGCTTTTATCGACTGGGAAGGAGATAAAACAAAAGCTGGAGGAGAAATTGCTCGGGGTCTTAAATGGGAATGGGCAGACGGTGTTACTGATGAGGAAAAAAGAAGATTCGCTAACTCTCCTAAAATATGTGCTTGCAGTCAAAAAGTGGCTTGTATGTCAGGAATTTCTTCATGGGGTTCTAGAGTATTTTCGGGTGAGAATATTTTCCGTCCTGGGGAGATGGAAAAAGTCTGTGATACCTGCTACCAAACGGCAGTAAAATGTGCTCCTGTTCCACTTGCACCTGGCCCCCCTCCATTTTGTGAACAACTTGCAATGTCGCTTCCACAAGTTAGAATTGTTCCTATAACAGATAAAGACAATGATTACTTTAATCCTAAGGTTAAGGTAATCATTGGTGATCTGAAAGGAAGAGACGGAGAGATTGGAGAAAAATTAGATTTCCCTAAAGGGTATGGAGAAAATAAAGCTGAGTGGCGCTCTATTTTAGACAAAGATGGCATCACGTACTACTTCAAAACTTATAGAGAAAAAGATAAGCTCTGCGCTGAATACCTTGGAACTCAAAGTATAGATGAAAACAATCCACAGTTCATCCGCTGTTTTCCTGCACCACCTGCTCCAGAACCTGAGATAGTGGAGATAGTAAATGCAAATACATTGAAAGTAGAAATGAAGATGAGTGAGAGCACTTGTGCTAAAGCACATGGAACCTATAGTAATGGTTCCTGTACTTTTAATGTTAATACTGACCTCAACCATCCTATAAACATTGGCCCCCTATCTTTAAAAGTAGTAAAACCAGCAATAGTAGCAAAAACAACTGATAGTAATATTGATAATATTATAGAAGGTATATTAGAAAGTAATCCGCAACAATTTAAAGTTCTGAAAGAATATGGCTATGTTCCTGATGTGCAAATTAAATGTTCTAAAGGCGGAAGTTTTTATAGTTTTAATGATTTTGAGAAAAAGTTAAAAGACAAATCTATTCAATGTGAATTTAATAACTCTGGGCAGCCGGAAATAGAAGTAAAGTATAAAGGAAATTCTAACAGTAAAATGCTTTGTCTTTCTGGATGGCAGCCAGAACCAGAGGAGTTTGTTCTTAAAAGAGAAAATAAAATAATACCACTAAAATTAATGGGAACAAGATATACTAAATACAATGCTGTTTACTCCAAGGAATCAAATCAGTTCTATTATCTTCCAAGCAAGGAAATAGTTTACCCTTTGAAAGAAACTCAAGAGAGGTTGGATAAAATAATATTTAATAAGCAAGAGTATGGTTTCTTCCCTGATGAAAATGAGCAGAAGAAGGAAGAATGCAGTTATTGTGTGAAGAAAGATAGCAAAATAGACGAAAAATTAAAATCTGGTGAAGGACTGAAAGTAGTATACAAATTGACGGATGTAGAGCATAAAGAAGGATGTGAGCAAGGTGATGATGGTTGCATCTGCTTTGATGGAAAGTGTAGCCGTTCAAAACAATATTTGAATAAAAATGAAGATGATAAGCCATTCTACTTAAGGTATGAGGAAGTGGATTGTAAAGATAAGGATGGTAAAGTATTAAGAGATGAAAAAAATGAAGTACGAAAGTGTACACAATTAAAAGATCAACTGATTAAAGCAAACAGAACAGAGGTTTTTTACGCTGATAAATTGTGTAGGTTCGATTTAGAAGGTCTCAAAAAGAAATTAAAAGAAAAATTAAAAGAGATAATCAAGGAACATCTGAAAAATAAGAAACCAGATCTTGAAAAAAATAATGAAAAATCCTATGATCATAAAAATAAAGATGTTTATACAGATGACTTATCAATAAAATTTGATCGTATTAAAATAGAAGCGTGGGGAAGTGGTGAAGCAGGTCATATACAAGGTAGTGGCTGTGACAATCAAAAATGCCATTCTACTGAAAGCAGAGTAGGGATGCCAGGAGATTATATTAAAGCTAAACTGAAAATCGATCCTAATTATCCTATAATTAAGGTGCAAGTCACAGAGGGAGGGGGTAACCAGGAAAGTAACTTCTCAGATAAGGACGGGGACCTGTTTTCATAGAAATGTGCAATTCGCAGAAGCAACATTGCCAGCAACTGATTACTGTTGCAGGTGGAGGTGAGTATAGAACATACGGTGGTAAGGGTTATGAGGAAACAGTAATTCATAAGCAAGATTTAAAGCTAGAGGAGAAAATTGTAAAGGCAGATAAACTGGAGTCTACACAAGACAATCAAATAGCATATATAGAAAATGGTGAAATCAAGTATGAAACAGTAGAGTGTGGAAGTGGTTTGAGAAGCAGTAGATCTGGTGCAGGTGGCTGCATTAATAAAAGCAAAGGAATTTATGGTAAAGGCTCTCCAGGGTATGTGAAGATTAGACCTATTATAAAGGAATTTGACGAAGAAGAAATAAATGCTGCTATTAAAAAAGTAATAGAGGATCTATACGATCTTGAAACTATGACTGATTTTTGGGTAGGGGATCTTAACGTGAATATAAGAGGGATAATTAAAGAGGAAGTCAAAAAAGAATTATCAAGGTAAAAAGATATAGCTTTGGAAATGATGCTCTTGTTTTAATAATTAATTAAAGTAAAGCATGTAGTAAATGGTGTAATTGCTGTATCTTAACAAAAAGGTATAACGAATGTAGGAGGGTGCTTTATGTCTCTAAAGAATAAAATTTCTGAGTTAATAGAACAACAATTTAGCATTAAATACCATGACAATTATTTGGCTTACACTATACATAATTGGGCTGCAAGCGAAATATCTGATTCTATTACTTTTTGCATAATTGGTTGTGGAAATTGCAAGATTGGATATCAAGATGTTGCAAAGTCATTCAACATAACAAAAGAAGAAATTGACCAAGGTAATATTGCAAGCATAGAAAGTAAAATAAAAAGTGAAGCTGAAAAATCAGGTAGCGAGTTTTCTGAGTTGATTTCTAGAGTGGATCAATCGCTAAAAGAGCAGAGTGAAAAGTCTATTGTACAAATTTTAGATTCATCCGCTGAGGAGATGTTAAGGAGTTTCTGTGATAGCCCTGTACAGTCTCCAGAGCCTCAAGAACCCTCTGCTTCATCTGAAGAGCATGCTACAGAAGGCCCAGAAACTAGTGTTAATTCAGATCTTTTGTCAACCTAATCAACCCCATATATATGTTTTTTTTGTACCCATGCTTTGCGTTTTGGGGTGGAAAGAAAGCACCATTCTTCGTTGCATTTTTCTATCTTCATCACAACAAACTTGTCTATTTTCATAGTAATCTTGCTGTCTACACTCTGTTTTTGATATCCATAAGTATCTTCTTTTACAATCGCGTAGCGCTTATCACTAAGAAGATTGCCTTTTATCCATCCGCAGTCTTCATCTATATCGCAGACCTTTTTCCAACTCTCAAACTCTTCTATCACTTTCAGGGGCAGATTTTTGCAAGTGTATATCCATTTTACAGGATAGTGAAACCCTGGCCCCGTTCTCATGTTGATCTTATTTGATTTGGTTGAAACAAAGTTGTTAGCAAACAAGCTATGGCTAAATAATAAAAACAATAGGATAATAGTACTGAACCAAGATCCCAGTGTCACGCACTGGGATAACGTGAGGGATAGTGTAACAGACTTATTCATCATAATTCACGATTAGGTTGACATAAGATAAAGAGTAAATTAAAAATTGAATAGATCTTTAAATGCAAAATCAATGCCTATAGAAATATTAATACCTGCTCTTTCACCAACAATGAGCAAAACTGGAGGAAAAATTGTAAAGTGGCATAAAAAAGAACAAGACAAAGTTGAAGTAGGCGACGTAATTGCTGAGATAGAGACTGATAAAGCCATAATGGAGTTTGAATCTATAGATGAAGGAGTTTTAGCAAAAATTTTAGTAACAGAAGGAACAAGTGGCGTGCCTGTAAATCAACCAATAGCTTTAATGCTGGAAGAAGGAGAAGATGAAAGTGCACTTAACAACTATACTTCAACTTCCATCAATAGTGCAGTTAAAAAGGAAGTGACAAAAAGTGCTGTTGATAATCAAAAATCAGAACACCAAGATTTAAACGGAAAGCCAATAAGTCATTCTTCGGTGTCATTCCAGCGCGTGACGCTGGAATCCAACCCCTCAATGTCATCCCAGTGCTTGACACTGGGATCTAGAAAAGAAGAATGGATCCCAGTGTCAGCTACTCAGATGACAGAGGGTTATGCAGAAGGTAGAACAAAAATAAGCCCATTAGCTAAGAAAATAGCTCAAAATGAAGGGGTTAATGTGCAGCAATTAAAAGGTACAGGACCATATGGTCGCATAATTAAGGCTGATGTGTTGGAGTTTTTAGGCAGTGGTATACATACTGAAAGTCCTGAGAAAGATACCATAGTTGAAGTAAGCAACATGCGCCAAGTGATAGCACAGCGCCTGACTGAATCAAAACAGAATGTTCCACATTTTTATTTAACTGTAGACTGCCAGGTTGATAAGTTAATATCGTTAAAAAACGAGATTAACTCAGCAGATGAAAACAATAAAGTAACAATTAATGATCTAATCATAAAAGCTGCAGCTTTCAGCATGAAAAAATTTCCTGATATAAATTCTTCGTGGATAGATAATAAAATACTGAGATATTCAAATATAGATATTTCAATCGCTGTGGCACTTGAAGATGGGCTAATTACTCCTATAGTAAAAAATGCTGATAAAAAGGGTATTTTATCTATATCAAAAGAAGTGAAAGATTTAGTAAGCAGAGCAAGATCTGGAAAATTGAAACCTGAAGAGTTTCAAGGAGGAGGGTTTACTATCTCCAACTTAGGGATGTTTGGTATAAAAGCCTTCAGTGCTATAATCAATCCGCCGCAATCTTGCATTATGGCAGTTGGTGCATCTAAAAAACAACCAATTGTTATGAATGAGAAAATAGAAATAGCAGAAATAATGACAGTAACGCTCTCTGTTGACCATAGAGCAGTTGATGGGGCACTCGGAGCAAAGTTTTTAAATGCCTTTAAGCATTATATAGAGAATCCTCTGGTGATGCTTATTGAAACTGCGGTAATCTATTAGCATTGTTATTACAAAATTAATACCTCTAAGTTTATACTTTTATTAGTTAATAGGTTTAGAGGTAAAAAAATGAATACTACAGTAGAAAAAAATAATCCAAAAATTTTTCCTCAAAATGAAGGAAAGATTAACTCAAAAGGCATGGTTGCCCCACCTGTTCCTCCGAAATCTTCCCAAGCTAAATTTGCTGGAATAAAAGCAATTTTTGAGCGAAATGTACCTCATTCTCAAGCAAATGATAGTAATAAAACAGTGAGTAGCAATCTTGGAAGAACATTTGGCCCAACAATGCAAAAACTCATGGAAGACAACATTCATAGCACTCCTAACAAACAACGCCGCAATTCAGGGGATAGTGGTATCAGTGGTATTAGTAGCAGCACTTCTGATGATGAGGATAGAACAATAAAAGATAAAATGATGGAAAATGTTAAGCAGGATAACCATCAAAAAAGCTTTGATTTACATAAAGTACAAGCAACTGATGAATTAGAAACCGTAAAATTTCTCAAAACGCTAAGCAAGAAAGAAAGAGAAAAACTTGGTTTTTCTCCTAAACAGCAAAATAACCAAAAGGTTGAGACTAGCAAAAAAACTTATAATCCACTTGATTGGAATCCAATCTATCAAGGTAAAAAGCTCTTTAGCTTAGGCAATATGTCGAGTAATTCGTCTTCATGTAGTGAAAAAAGCAATATTTCAGATGTAAGCGATAAGTCTAATAATTCAAACATTGTTAGATGTAATATTACTAGGAGTAACAGTAAGGAAGACCTTCGTAAACCTGATGCTTCACATAATGACAAATCTGCAGGTAAAAAATTATCTAATGTCAATGTAAGCGAATTAATCAGAAAGTTTGAACAAGGTAATGACATAGTAAAAGGGCGTTAATCAAATGTTACCCTATCTTTGTATATGTAAAGGTAGGGTATCTTTTCAAAATAGTATATCCTTTATAGCTTTGTTAATTTTTGACTCCCTCTCTGCAAAAGCAGTTTCTAGAGAGGTTTTAAGTTTTTCCCATTCTTCTTGACCATTTAGAACTAAAGATTTATATTTATTTTCAATTTTTTCCAATGCTCTTTGATATGAAAAACCTAATTCCTCATATATATCAATATTTATCGATTGCAGTATTACCAAAAATGAAAACAAATTCGGATCAGGTAATTCTTCTCTTGTGTGATTCAGAAGACACAGCTTTATTTTTTTTACGCAGTATTCTATTGTTTTTAACGATAGTGACAGGCTTTCTGCATAAAATATAAAACTATCTACAATCAAATTTTTTGACTTTTTCGGTAATTTAATATTTTCAAATAGTTCTTTTGTAAATTTTTCTATCGGTTGTTTTGGCAAATGTAAAGAGAGATCAGTAAAAGATTTTAGGTCAAAATTTGGTCCAAGTATTGTGCTGATTGCTCTTTGTACATTACTCTTATCTTTACTTACAGAAATAATGAAAACCAGCCCCTCCACATCAAGCATATACTTTATAGATTCCAAAAAATCGACAACGAATTTAGGACGGCACACATCAAGATTATCCACCATTATATAAATGTTTTTGTCTTTTCTGATTTTATTAACCACATCCGCTAACTGTGTTTTAAAATCTCTAGTACTCTCTTTTCTTCTTTGGAGAAGACTTAATTCACTCAAGACAAAACCTATGTCTTTTTTATCAGCCTCTTTTGCAGCATCAAGAAATACTGAAAGCATAGCAAGTGGAGATTTACTGATCAGCTTTCCTAGTGTGTTTAGAGAAAATAGCTCTTGGTTTATGTTCTTGAACTGTTGTATAACACTTCTTTTTACTTTATACGATACAAATAAATCTTCAAATAGGAAATTTAAAAAAGAAGGCAGTGGTTGGTCCAATGCATTGATATCCCATGCACTATAATAAGCTGCAATTTCATTTTGCTGTTTTAACTCTTTTACCCATTCTTTCAAAAAAAACGTCTTGCCCCATCCATCATATCCTTCCAAAGATATTATTGTAAAAGACTGATCAATTGTTTTAATTATAGTGTTGAATTTACCTGAAAATTGCTTATAGTTTAGGTGGTTATTTTCCCAAGCCACCACTTTAAGTGGTGGCACTATTTTTTTCTTTTTGAATGTTATTAGCGATATAAGTTTTTTTAAGCACATGTCTTATTTTATATTTAACTCATATTCTTGTCTTGAAGTAAGTGCTATCCTCAGCGTTCCTTCATCAAGATAGTCAATTTCTCCGCCCATTGGTATGCCGCAAGCAAGGCGTGATATTTTCACATCCAAATTTTTTAGCAATTCAATTATATATTGTGCAGTAACTTGGCCCTCTAATGTCGGATTAATTGCGATAATTATCTCTTCAATTTTAGACTCTGTCACTCTTTTCAGAATAGTGTCAAGGTTGAGTTCTTTTGGACCTATGCCATTTATTGCAGACAATCTGCCACCCAAAACATGGTATAAACCTGAATATATATTTCCTTTTTCAAACGCCCATAGATCACCTAATTCTTCTACTACACACAGTAACTTAGTGTCACGTTTTGGGTTAGTACAAATAGAACAAGGTGACTTAGTATCTAGATTTCCGCAAACTTCACACTCTATTATAAGATCTGCTAGCTCTTTAATCAAAGATGCAAGTGGTAGCATAACTTTTTCTTTGTTTTGGAGTAAATGTATAACTAACCTGCGTGATGATGATGGCCCTAAACTTGGCAATTTAGAGAAAGCATGAACTAGATTCTTTATGTTAACGTTCATTCAATAAATTCAGAATAGGCAGTCAAATGGTAACATCAAACCCTTTGTAAAGAAAGTGGTAAGTTTCTCTTGATCCCACTTTGATTAGCTATAGAAAAAATTTTTTACTCTAACGCAAAAAATTACTTCCGCACACTTAAAGCCTGATTATAATAGACTTCTTGCATAATCCAAACTAAGTAGAAAAAAGGTATCATCCGAGTAGCTCTCCTTTGTCATCCTAGTGCCTCCTTTTTTGTCATCCCAGTGTCCAGACACTGGGATGGCTTTGTTGCATCGCTAGCTATGATGGATTAAAGATAAAAAAGGTGGAGAATATCAGTAGCTTATTATTCTGGTATTTATAACAAGAACGGTCAGTGAATACCTAAATTTGAGTAAAAGAAATTTCACTACCACTCACTAATCCGGCTAAAATTCAAGAATTTCAATGCTTTAGCTATTTTCAATAGAATTAAATTTATTAATATAAATAACAAGTTACTATTCTTAAATTTGATCAGATTGATTGCAAAAAAAACAAGATTTTCAATAAGTTGCTTATAATCCTAATTATAGTTAGCCTTTCATAAGTAGCGATGCAACAAAGCCCACTGGGATCCAGGAATTTTATTAAGTTTGTAAGCATAAAAGTATAGCTAACGTGAGCTCTACCTCATACTGCCGCGAACCGTCATACCGCGATTCATTCGCGGTATCTCTTAGCCGCTAACACGTAGCGGGATGACGGTTGTCAGGCTAGCTGTCATCCCAGTGCCCAGACACTGGGATCCAGAAATTTTAATTGTAAGTAAGCATACTGGGTTGATAAGTATAAAAGTAGCTAGAAAATAAACATTTTTGATGAGATTATATGGAAAACTGGATGCCAGTGTCAAGCACTGGCATGACACCCTTCACGGACTTTTAAATTACTTTAGCTATAAATATTAAGAAATTTACCAAATGAAAAAAAAGGCAAAAGAAGCCCTGGGGTTATTATCCGCTTTAAAATATTGGCGTTTTTTATGTTTTAAACGCTTGACAAGCGAGATTCAGCCGCTTTTAATTGCAACTAACTTACGCTGCAAATGTTTAAGAAATTTACTAAGCAGAAAAAAAGACAAAGAATCCCCGAGTTAGCTAGTCTTTTACTATCTCTGTCGAGTATTGGCATTTTTTGATGTCTTGTAACGCTTTATAAGCGCGTTCAGCTTATTTAGATAAAAATCTAGATGTAGATGAAGTTTTGTAAAGACATGCAGTATCTATATACTGCAAAAAATTGAACATAAGACGCCGATACATTAAGTAATCCTTACCTTTTAATCTGCAGATTGGCGAAAGCAAATACAATAGCTTCAGTTTCATGATAAGGGGGCTGGCGAGGTTTGTCAAGGAAGTTTTTTCGTTTCTATGTTGTCAGCTACTTGGATGACGCCAATCTGAGTTGACTACACCAACTCACATTCAGCAAAAAAGAAAGCTATCTCCTTACGAGCATTTTCTAGACTATCTGAGCCGTGAACTCTATTTTCACTAATATCATCAGCAAAATCACCCCTGATTGTGCCTTTATCTGCCTGCTTTGGATCGGTAGCTCCCATGATTTGTCTGTATTTACTTACTGCATTTTCACCAACTAAAACTTGAACTACCACAGAACCAGAGGTCATAAACTCTACTAATTCCCCAAAAAAAGGCCTATCTTTATGAATTTCATAAAACAGCTCTGCTTGTTTTTTTGTTAGTAACATCATTTTTTGTGCTGTGATTTTCAGCCCAGATTGTTCGATGTAGGAATTTATATTGCCTGTAATATTATTTTTTACTGCATCAGGTTTTAATATCGAAAGTGTTCTCTCAATTGCCATATTATTTCCTTATATAAAATAGTATATTTATGGATTTATTTTATTGTAAATTTTGATTTGATAAAAGCAGTTTTTTATTTATAGTTAAGAATAAACCATCAAGGAGGTATTGTATGGGTGAATGTTGTAAAAATAACACTACTAAACAAGCTGAGCCTACCACTAAAAAACAAGCTAAATCTACTACTAAAAAATTAGTAAGTAACTTTAAGTCATCACTTTTTTGTGGAACAAAAGGGTTTTTGACTTTTAGTCTGGCATTTTTAAGTTATTTGGAATATAGTTCACATCATAATACAAAATTAAAAGAAGGTGCTGCCTTTGCAATGAAAAGAAACACTATTCCATTTCTTGAAATGACAATCATAGCACCGCTTGTTTGTTTTGCACTGCCAGCTATGCTAGGCAGTATGAGCCTCATGCAATGCGCACTTTTATGTGCTTCCTTAATGATTGCCACATGTTTTATTGTCAGAACTTTTCATCTGCGTGAGAAGTTAATGGAAAAAATCACTAACCATAGTAGAAAAGAAATAGACGCGGAATTTAAGAAAGATACTATAAAATTTCCTATCTTTGATCAAAATAGAAAACACACCGAGTATAATTCGCCTAACTCAGGGCGACTACTGGATGAAACAAGTAGCACCTCTCTTTTCGTTAAAGTTTTACTTTTTCCCCTCAAGGTTCTTCTGAATGTCCTGCAAAGTTGTATAATGCTATCTTTAGCTGCTGTTGAACTTCTTGAAACGGTACCAAGTCTTTTTGTCGATACATTTTTCGATTGGCACTTCACATCCACCAAGAGTAACCTGAAGAGATCAGGCCACTTATTGTATGCCAGTGTAAGAAATTTAGTGCCTATAACTAAATTTGATGAGTGTGTAGCTAATTTTATAGGCACCCCAGAAGTAACTTGTTGTAGTAGTGCGTAGGTGAAAAAGGCAGTTATCTTATTTAATCTTGGCGGGCCTGATTCACTAAATGCGGTCCGTCCTTTTTTATTCAACCTTTTTTATGACAGGAGAATAATCAATCTACCGAATCCCTTTCGGTTTCTTTTAGCAAAGTTTATATCTGCGAAACGAGAAAATACTGCACGAAAAATATACGAGGAAATTGGAGGTAAATCGCCAATTCTAGAGAATACAAAAATGCAAGCTAATGCTTCAGAACTAAAATTAAACGAAAATAGAAACCATGTACACAAGGTATTCATCTGCATGCGCTATTGGCGTCCATTTGCTGACGAAGTTATTGAAAGTGTAAAACAGTTTGATCCTGACGAAGTAATTCTGCTGCCACTGTATCCACAATATTCAACTACCACAACTCTGTCATCCATCGAGAATTGGCAAAAAAATGCTAAACGGTATGGCCTAAAATGCAATACAAAAATGATTCACCGTTATTATGATAACCAAGATTTTATTGAAGCTCACACTAATCTGATAGCTAAGTACTATAAATTGGCTAGAAAAATCGGTAAACCAAGAGTCCTATTTTCAGCCCATAGCTTACCTCTTAGTATCATTAAAAAGGGCGACCCTTACGCTTCACAGGTAGAAAGAAGCGTAGAGTTAATAGTAGAAAAGTTAGCTATCAATAACTTAGATTGGTCAATATGTTATCAGAGTAAGATTGGTCCTGTAAAATGGCTAGAGCCAAGCACTGAAAGTGAGCTATTACGCGCAAAAGCTGATGGTGTACCTGTAGTTCTATCACCTATATCTTTTGTTTCTGAGCATTCAGAAACTCTAGTTGAACTTGATATAGAATATAAAGCAATTATCAAGGATGGATATTACTTTCGTGTGCCAACTCTCAGTACCGATCCCTTGTTTATAAAATGCTTAGCCGATTTGTGCATAAATCTCCCTTAAAGTCCTGATTCATAGGGCTTTTCTTTTAGGATTTTATGTGATAGAATAACAGGAAGTTATTAACTATTTCATGCCAAACAAGCTAAAAAAGAAATCTAACATACTCGCACAAAGGGTGCATGATATTTATGATCATGATTTCAGGAAGGTAATCTGCATCACAACAGGTTTAACAGCCCTATTGTGTAAGATTTCACTGCAATTTTGCTGCGAGTTCATTGACAATAATAGATCCAATATCTTTCTTATACGGAATGTTGCTCGACTAGTAAAGTTTCCGACATCTATTCTATACATTGCCCATTCTGCATTTACTCTACAGGATCTAATTAAGGATTACAGAAACCCTGAGAGTAAAAAAGAGCTGGCAAAAATTGTGGGTAAATCGGCTAATCTTGCAAGCAGCAACATAGAAGAATTGATGATGTTGAAAGTCATCCATTTTTTGGCTAGAGGTAATGCAGATGTAACAAGTTATATTAGTTCAACATCAACGATCCTATTTTTGTTCATTTCAGAACCTATAAGCTATTATTATACATGCAAGAAATATCTGGATAATAAGGATCCTGAAAAGTCTGCTAAGTGTAAGAAGGACCTTATTATCAGCACATTAACTTTGTCGTTAGGTTTATTAAACTTCATATTAAGAAGGATAGAAACTCCAACTATACCAATAAACTTGGGTAGTGGTATAATCTATAATTTCAACTTAAGCGTAACAGTCAGCATAATATATAGTGCAGTATTTCTTGCAGTTCAACTTGATAAGTTGTTTAATCAACCTGTCAATGATGATCCTTCCACTGAACTTGATGATGTTCATAATATAAACGGTCATTCTAATGACAGCACTGTAGAGGTATAAGAATTAGGGATGAAAAGATTTTATTTCTACTGCCAACGCTAGTACTGCTAATTTGCTAACAATACTCCAAAGTGATAGAATTTTACCTTCTACAACCTGGCTAACATCATGAAACTCACAGTCAGTGGCATTCAAGCTAGAATATACATCTTTTCTGCTATTACATCGGTATAAGTAACATGTTGAAGTATCTCCTATATAGTATATTAGCGGTTCTGCAGAACTGCTTTTAAACATGTCAATGGTTGGTACACCTTCTTGTATAATAACGCTATTGATTGCTATTCCTTCTTTTATCTTTTTCATTTTATGACGCTTTTTTTTATTGAGGTTTAATATTTCCTCTCCACTTGTTGCTGTTATAATGCCCATCCCATATGTGCCATTGCTTGCTTTGATAAAAACGTAAGGTTGTGTTTTTATTTTATATTCTTCGTATTTTTTTTGCACTAGAGATAATATTTGGTCAACTTTAGTTGCTACTGCTCCTAGTGACAAATCATCATCAAAATCAACTCCATCACAGCTCTCTGTAAGCACAGAAATTAGCCATGGGTCTATTTTAAATTTGCCACAAAACTCAGATGCTAATTCTTGATAGATTTCAAAATACTTAAATTTCTGCCTGCTATGCCAACCGTATAGTGGGCTTGGTACTATATCTTGCTTTACGTCTTTCAGCGTGTCTGGAATGTGGCTCGTCATATCACGGTTCAGTATAATAACATCAGGCACAAATCCTGAAGTTGTCTTTAGCAGAGAGTTTTCTTTCACAACAGTTTCATACTGTTCTATTAAATTGTATACTTCATTATATAAAAGGCCAATTCTAGTCTCAAAACCTGCGAGTTGTAGTATTTTCTCTATAACAAATACGTTTTCTATATACATTTTATTGCGTGTATAATTTTCCGGTATTATAAGAACCTTTTTGTATTGATGTCTTTTAAAATAGCTTTTTATCAATCTTGCTGCCATCGTTCTTGATTCTTCACTTAAGTTATTGAACCCCGCAGGAAATAAATTAGCGTCTACTGGAACGATTTTATAGCCAGAGTTTCTAAGATCTATAGAGCTATAAAATGGCGATGTAAGGCCATTAAATTTTGCTTCGAACCAATTATTTATACTTTTTTCCAAATCTGGGTGAATTATGTTTTGCATCTGCACTTTAAATGTTATAAGGAAGGTATTATATTATAAGCTATAGTTGAACATATTTAGTAAATTTGACTAAAGATTAAAGTATAATGAGATTCTTATTTAAAGTGATAGAAAAATGATTCAACACGATAACAATAAAATGTATGGCACTACTATATTATCAATTAGAAAAGATAAAAGTGTAGTAGTAATAGGTGACGGACAAGTTTCACTGGGCCACACTGTTATAAAATCTGGAGCAAAAAAAGTTAGGCGTCTTTCTGGTGATTCCGTAATTGCTGGATTTGCCGGGGCAACAGCCGACGCATTTACTCTTTTTGAAAGATTAGAATCTAAACTTGACAAGCACCCAGGGCAATTAATGAGAGCATGTGTTGAACTTGCAAAAGACTGGAGAATGGATAAATATCTGAGGAAATTAGAAGCTATGATGATCGTTGCAGATAAATCTATTTCATTAGTAATTACGGGAACAGGTGATGTTCTTGAACCTGAAGATGGAGTCGCAGCTATTGGCTCTGGGGGAAATTTTGCTCTATCTGCAGCAAGAGCTTTAATTGACATTAAAGGAATATCAATAGAGGAAATTGCGAAAAAGGCTATGAAGATAGCTGGCGATATATGTGTTTATACAAATCATAATGTAGTTATTGAAAAGATAGAGGAGTGATATGTCTTCCAAGCAAAAAACTTTATGCACCAATTTTTCCAATCAGCCCATAACCCTTTCAGAAGGGCGGTCTTGTAGTAGCGACACCTACGATGAAAAAGATAACCTCTATAAAGATACTAAGAGTGGTTTTGATTCAAATGACAGCGATGTTCAAGTTAATGACAGCACTCAAGTTTTGTTAGATGACCTGCCACCACAGAAGATAGTTAAAGAATTGGACAGATTCATAATCGGACAGGATGATGCAAAGCGTGCTGTTGCTATTGCGCTCAGAAATCGTTGGCGTCGCAATCAGGTTCCATTTCCATTGCGTGATGAAATCATACCTAAGAATATATTGATGATCGGTCATACAGGGGTTGGTAAAACTGAAATAGCTCGTCGCTTAGCAAAACTTGCCGGTGCACCGTTCATAAAAATTGAGGCAACGAAGTTTACTGAAATAGGGTACGTTGGACGTGACGTTGATTCGATAATACGCGATTTAGTTGATGCAGCAATAGTTTTAGTTAAAGAGAAAGCCCGTAAAGCCTTAGCTAAAAAGGCTTTAATTTTAGCTGAGAAAACAATAGTAAACTCTATGGTAGGCGAAAATGCAACCGAAGAGAGTAAAAAAAATTTTAGAGAAAGGTTGAGGAATAAAGAGTTTGAGGACGGAGAAGTTTCTATTAACGTCAGAGAGAGCAAGAGTATGTTACCTACTTTCGATATACCAGGCATGCCAGGTGGGCAAGTTGGTGTGATGAATGTAACAGAAATAATGGGCAAGATGTTTAACGGGAGCAAAAAAACAAAAACTATTACGGTGAAGGTAAAAGAAGCGCGTGAAATATTAATTAATGAAGAAAGTGAAAGGCTAATGGATGAAGATAAGATAATCAAAGAAGCCATTGATCTTGTTAGTAATGACGGTATAGTATTTTTGGATGAAATAGACAAAATTGCAGCGCGTACAGAAGTAAAAGGTGAAGTAAACAGAGAAGGAGTGCAACGCGATCTGTTACCATTACTTGAAGGAACAACTGTTACAACTAAGTATGGCCATGTAAAAACAGACTATATATTATTTATTGCATCTGGTGCTTTTCATCAGTCTAAACCATCTGACCTCTTACCGGAATTGCAGGGCAGATTACCGATCAGGGTAGAACTTAAGGCACTTACTCAAGAGGATTTAATAAGAATATTAAAGGAACCAGAATCTAGTTTGTTAAAGCAGTACATAGCTTTAATGAAAACAGAAAATGTGACACTTGAGTTCACTGATGATGGTATAAAAACTATAGCTGAAATAGCGTTTACAGTTAATAGGCAAGTGGAAAATATAGGCGCAAGAAGGCTTCACACTGTCATGGAGAAGCTTTTAGATGAAATAAGTTTCATTGCTTCTGAGAAAAATAGCGAAAAATTCATTATAGACAGCAAGTATGTAAAAGATAAACTTGAGTCAATTTCGAAGCAGCTTGATTTATCTAAGTTTATACTTTAGGAAAAACGAAAAGCCTACTTTAAGTAGTATAGAGAGTGTTCAGAAGATTAGCCAGTAGACCTAAAATTTCAGCTATATTCTTTAGGCTGTTTTTCAACAGTAGAATGGTGTGCTGCGACCTCTTGCTTAACATCTAAGCTTAAGTCAATTATTGAGATATTTTCTTCATCATAATCTATGTCTTTTATTAACATATCGTCAGTAATAGTCAAAAGGTCAGGCGGAGAAAGAATAGTTCTTTTATTACCAGCTCTCATTCCCACAACTCCAAGCTCTATAGCAAGTGGTATTTTTTTATCGCCAACCCTAAATTGCACTGTTTGATCTTTGACTATATATTCCCCATTATGCTCCTTTACGCTATATTTAACCGATATCTCATCACCGCACCTTACTTGTTTTCCAGTCTTGTTAATTAAGTCATTAAAAACCATCAGATTATTTACTGAGTCGGGATATTTATCCTTTACTTCGATCAGTTTGACGTAATAAGAATTAAAATTCATTTTGTTCTCATTGGCAATAGTAACTACACGCTCTCCGCCTTCTTTCATACCTATTACCCCTAAACTCACTTCTTTTAGGTCATCTTGACCTATTTTCAAAGTAACATCAGAAACTTTGCTAGGGAGTGTTGCTGAGTTATTATTAGAAATTTTATATATTTGCAATAGGACTTCCAGGCCACAAAAAGCCTTGCTGCCACTGCCTTCAGTAATTTCATAAAAATTTATTGAATCTTCTTCCTTTTGCTGCGTTATTTCTTCTAAATATTCTGTCAGCCCATGCTTTTCAATATAGCGGTCAAGTGCTGATTCAAGTATTGGCTTCACTAGGTAATGTGCTATCGTCTGTATCAAACCACCATGCGTGGCATTTATCTCATAAAGCTTGTCCTTTTTTTCCGGTTTACCTTTGTTTATATAGACAATAGTAAACACAAAAGCAGAAGTTAAAGTGAGAATCATTACTACGGAAATAAGCATTTGTAATATAATTTTTCTAACCATCTTTCTTTACTTGATTCAATAAATCATATAAATAATTAGTATCCCCTGAAAGCGCACTCAAATTATCCAAGCTTTGTTTAAAGAGGCCGTCTATATAGTCCTCTACTTCACTTTTACCAAGCACAGACATAAGATTATTTGTTTTATCTTGTTCGTAGTCTTCAATATCATCCTTAGCTTGAAAGATAAGCCCTAGATTTATTCCATAGTTATATAACGCTTTACGTTGCTTGTCTGTAGCACCCCCTATTATAGCACCTATTTCACATGAAGCTGCAAATAGTTTTGCGGTTTTCATCAAATGAATTTCTTTTATTTTATCAGCTTGGCCCGACGTCATTCCAGCGTCATACATACAGCCGTACGAATGTTGTAGTTTTAAGGTAGAAAGGGTGTCATGCAAGTAGCTGACACTGGAATCCATTTCATGTTCAGCTCCACTATCGCATGGCTTTTTGCACGAAATGCTTGTAGGCAAAGCCTTCTGGATCCCAGTGTCCGCTACTTGAATGACAGAGGGTTGGGGGCTAAAATCTATATGCTCACTGTTAATATCTAAAGCCTGTCCTCCCACCATTCCCCTAATTCCTATTGCCTGAGAAAGAACTTTTATGATCTCACAGCGTTTCTCATTTAACGAAGATAATACCTCAAAAGCCAGAGTAAGTAGTGCATCTCCGGCAAGCACTGCTGTTGCTTCATCAAATTTTTTATGGCAGCTTAGCTGGCTTCTGCGAGTATCACTGTTGTCCATGCACGGTAAATCATCGTGAATTAGAGAGTAAGCATGAACAAATTCAATTGCTGCAGCAACTGATATTACTTTTTTAGCTTCCGCGTTAAACACTCGCGATGAAGCTACGACTAAAAAGGAGCGTATATGTTTTGCAGGAGCAAGGAGTATATAACGCATAGCTGATATAAGCTTATTCTCGCTATTTTCGGGTAAGAGTTTATTTACTTCTACAATAAGCAAATTTTTTGTTGTTTCGTCTAGCATTTTTGAATTGTTAATTGTTTAGCACGTAACGCTAGCCAGCTAGGGCAGTAGAAAACTTTACTGTAGTTTACCAGTTATAAAAGATATTGCAAACATAAAAATTTTTTATAACATCAAAGAATAGGTTATTTTTTTGGTAAGAAATGTGAATAGCGAACTAGCAAAGAGCACTAGAGAAGACATAGAAGAAAAAGTGAAAAAGATTATACTAGAGCATATTAGTAAGGATGTAGAGAAATTCAACAGCTCTTCAAAGCTTTCGGAGCATGGTACAGACAGCTTAGATGCAGTTGAAATCATCATGGCAGCAGAAGAAGAGTTTGGAATAGAAATTCCAGATGAAGACGCACAAAAAATGGAAACTATGGAGCAAATAGTTGAGTACATTAATAATAAAAAAGGCTAATAGTTAGTGTTAAATGAGCAGAAGAGTAGTAGTCACTGGTGTTGGTTTAATCACTCCACTAGCGGCAGATGTTGACAACACTTGGTCAAGGCTAATAAAAAGTGAGTCTGGCATAAAAGCAATCAATACGGATAGATTTGACTCTTCTGATCTTGCTTGCAAAATTGCAGGGCAGGTGCCGTTGCAATCAGACAACATTGAGCACCATTTCAATCCACTAGATTATATTTCTGAGAAAGACTCAAAAAGGACAGATCGTTTTATCCATTACGGTATTGCAGCAGCTATTCAGGCAGTAGATGATTCATTAATTTTGGAAAGCCAAAATATCAATCGGGAACGTGTTGGTGTGACTATTGGCTCTGGTATAGGTGGTCTTCCGTCAATTCAGGAAAATGTTATTACCATGCAGGAAAAAGGGCCCAGACGTGTCAGTCCATTTTTTGTCCCTGCAAGTCTAATAAATTTGATATCTGGCCATATTTCTATTAAATACGAATTTACAGGTCCAAACGATTCAGCAGTAACCGCATGTGCAACAGGTGCGCATGCAATCATAAACTCAGCAAGAACTATAAAACTTGGTGAAGCGGATGTTATGATTGCAGGTGGAGCAGAAAGTGCACTGTGTAGAGTTGGAATTGCAGGTTTTGCATCTATGAAGGCGTTATCAACTAAATTTAACGATAAACCGGAAGAAGCTTCAAGGCCATGGGATGAAGAACGCGATGGTTTTGTTATGGGTGAAGGAGCAGGTATATTGGTGCTGGAGGAATACGAACATGCGAAAAAAAGGGGGGCAAAAATACATGCTGAACTGGTTGGGTACGGACTCACAGGAGATGCGCACCACATTACAGCACCACATCCAGAAGGAAGAGGCGCATTTAAGGCAATGCAGCTTGCTTTAAAGAGCGCACAAATTAATCCCAATCAAGTAGGGTATATCAATGCACATGGAACTTCAACGCCACTTGGAGATAAAATTGAAGTAATAGCAATGAAACAGTTATTCGGTGACTACGTTTATAAAATACCTGTTTCTTCAACTAAATCTTCTATAGGACATTTACTTGGTGCTGCAGGGAGCGTTGAAGCAATATTCAGTATTCTTGCGTTAAATAATGGAATTATTCCGCCAACCTTAAATTTACACAAGCCTTCAGAAGGATGTGATTTAAATTTTGTACCGTTTAAAGCTCAGGAGCATAAAATTCAATATGCACTTTCTAATTCGTTTGGTTTTGGTGGCACTAATGCATCGCTCATATTTGGACAAGTTTAGTTGATGTCACCCCAGTGTCTTCCTCTTGTCATTCCAGTACCCTCCTCTTGTCATGCAAGCAGCTCTCCTACTGTCATCCCAGCACGTGACACTGGGATGACAAACGGTTGTGAAAGGGAATACATATAAAAATTAAACTATCAATAGCAATTCAAAAAGAAAAAATATTCTATTCATCCCTGAAGAAGTATTTTATTGACAATTTATGAATAAAGATCAATAATGCAGAAAAGGAATTGATGGGCGTATGCATGAATTTAACCACTATTAATTGTACATTATTTGTTGTAATTACATATTTTTTGACGTGCATTATAGCTTGGTGCTTACCTTTCAAAGACATAACATTATTAACAACATTTGTTCCGGCTTCAGTTGCAATTTTGCTAACCATTTATAATAAACAGAAGGTAAGGGATCTTTTTAAACTTAGTTCGCCAAAAAACTGTCTATTAGGGTTTATACTTATTCTGGTAAGTATGCTAATTTCCAATGGTCTTTTGTCAATTTATTGCGGTTTTTCATTTTTCCGAGAGTCTTTTACGTTAGACCGTGTAAAGGATTTGAGTGCAGTTTTGAGTCCATTAGTGATGTTATTTGTTTTATTATCAACCTTTGTGATGTGGATCATTATGTCTCTTGGTGAAGAGATCGGTTGGCGTGGCTATCTTTTGAAAAATCTTAAAAGCAAAATATCAAATTTTTATATCAGAGCAATTATTGTCGGTATTATTTGGTCAGTATGGCACATACCAACTTATGTGGTTGCTGGCTCAGCTTTGTGGAAGGATGGCTTTACATTCCCGACTATTTGTGCTTATACCCTTTATATTTGTGCAATGTCTATAATGTTTACCTAGTTGTTTGAAAAAGACAACTCGATTTGGCCAGTAACTATTGCTCATGCAACAAATAATCTTGTGTATAGTGTTTTGAGCATTCTAATGCCGTCTCCTCCTCTGTCAACTTTCGATGCAGTAATTCGCCTTACATTAGGAGCAGCTGGTTATTTCATTGTTGCAATTGGTGTTATTTGGTTTGATAAAGCTCGAGAGCGTCATTTAAGTAATTCATAGTATAAAATTTCGGGGGCAATTCGCATCAGGTGTCATGCAGGTAGCATGACACTGGGATGATGAGGAAGAAAAAGCAAATTTTGCCTTTTACGGTCAATCTATTATACTTAGTAAGACTTCAATAAACTAATGAATTATACTTTATATCTAATTAAATGCACAAGATATTAATAAGAAATAACTACAAACCTTTGGTCGGAAAAATCAAGATTAATGGCTCAAAAAATGCTGTTTTACCAATAATGGCAGCAAGTCTATTAAGTAGCTCCCCGGTAATTTTGCATAATGTACCTGATTTAATTGATGTGCATCTAATGTCTAAGTTGCTTGAAAGTCTTGGAGCAGAAGTGAACTTTATGCACAATAAAAATTATAAAGCGAACCATACTTTGAAAATTGACTGCAGCAATATCAACAATCACGTGATGCCATATAAAACCGCAAGTAAGCTAAGAACTTCTTTTCTAATATTGGGTCCAATGCTTAGCAGATTTGGCAAAGCGAGAACAGCATTTCCTGGTGGATGCAACATTGGAAAGCGTCCCGTTGATATGCATATTAAAGCATTAGAAGAAATGGGAGCTAAAATTGAAATTGACGGCTATAATATAATTGCAACAGTGAAAGGAAAGCTACAAGGAAAAGAAATCACATTTGAGAAAATAAGTGTTGGCGCAACAGAAAATGTAATAATGGCAGCAACATTTGCAGAAGGAGTGACAACAATAAACAATGCTGCAACTGAGCCGGAAGTTCTTGATTTAATAGATTTTCTGAAGAAAATGGGTGCTGATATTGAAATTGATAATACAAAGGTCATAATAACAGGAGTTGAAGCACTAAATGGATGTGTTCATAAAATAATACCAGATCGCATAGAAGCAGGCACCTATGCACTAGCTGCTATAATAACCGGTGGTAAGTTGGAGTTGGAAGGAATAAATCTATCTGATATAAGGTGTATTACAAATGAGTTGGAGACTATAGGAGCTATGGTTGAACTGTATGATGGAGGCATTGTTATTTCCAGAAAAAATGGCTCTATTAAGTCTGCTAACGTTGCGACAGATCCATACCCCAATTTTCCCAGTGATATGCAACCACAACTGATGTCTGCAATGTGCATCGCTGATGGGATATCAGTAATTGAAGAGAACATTTTTGAAAACAGATTTACACATGCAGATGAATTGAGAAAGTTAGGTGCTAATATCAGCATCGAGAAAAGCAAAGCTACTATAAGTGGAATAAAAAGCTTATCTGGAGCTAATCTATATGCTACTGACTTAAGATCAACAGCAGCTTTGGTGCTTGCTTCTTTGGTAGCCGGTGGAGAAACTATAATAAACAATTCACATCATTTATGGAGAGGATATGAAGCAATGCATGAAAAACTCAATTCATGTGGAGCTGATATCTCCATTTCGTCTTGAGGATATTTTATGAATGAAGCAACCAAACGAACTATAGTAAAAGAAATAGATGCAATCTTATATGAAGAACATAAGGTATTAGACCATGGATTTATTCGAGTAGTGGATTATATGGGCTCTGATAGCGCTATAGTTCAAGCTGCTCGTGTTTCTTATGGCAAGGGAACAAAACAGATAAGTCAGGATGAAGCACTTATAAAGTATTTAATGAGACATCATCATACAACTCCATTTGAAATGTGTGAAATTAAGTTTCACGTGAAACTTCCAATTTTTGTTGCAAGGCAATGGGTAAGGCATAGAACTGCAAATGTGAATGAATATTCAGCAAGGTATTCAATACTTGATAATGAATTTTATACACCTAAACCAGAACAAGTTGCAAAACAATCTGACAATAATAAACAAGGTAGCGGGGAAGCTTTTGATCCAGATACCTCAAAGGAAATAATAGATTCTCTAATAAATGACTCTAATTTAGTATATTCTCATTATGAAAAATTTATTGAGCAGGGGCTTGCAAGAGAAATTGCCAGAACTAACCTAATGCTTAATTACTACACGCAATTTTATTGGAAAATAGATCTGCATAATCTCCTTCATTTTTTGAAGCTTAGAGCTGATAAGCATGCCCAATATGAAATCAGAGTTTATGCAGAAGTTATGCTGGATATAATAAAAAAATGGGTTCCACTGGCCTACAATGCCTTTGTTGAATATTGCCTAGAATCAGCCTGTATTTCAAGAACTGGTCTAGAAATAATTCGCAAATTAATTAAAGGGGAAAACGTTACTAGAGAAGAAAGTAATATTGGTAAAAGAGAATGGGGCGAGCTGATGTCTATACTTGATAAACAATCTTAAAGATAAAGGCATACGTGTCAATCTCCTCTGTCAGTTAACTCTCGTTCACCAGATTGAATCTTGCTTTTTACATCACATTAACTCATCACTTTTATAGAACATCTCATTAAAATCATTTAGAGTTCCAAAATCCTGACCCTTGATAAACAGGTGATCATTAGCAACATGTGCTTCATCAAGAGTAAACAGCTCGTAATGATGATTGTGAGCGGGCCTAACAATTTCATTATATAAAACCATTACTTGTTCGTAGTTATATCCATCGCCAGCATGATATTTACCACGTACGGTATCATAAAAATTCTTTACATCATCATATGTCACTTGCAGCTCCACCTTATACTTTCCCACTTCAAGAGGACTTCCTGTCTTTATTTTTAAGGGATGTTGTGAATTTGCAACACTGTTAGAAGTTTCTGCTTCAATATCAGAATTTTTATCCATATTTTCTATCACACTTGCCATAACAGTTTCTTGTTTATCTTCTGTTGGTTTTGTTTGTTTTTCAGTCTTATTACTGCTACTGTCAGTTTCCACAGTTACTTTTTTTACTTCTATATCTTTTTGAGCTTTCTCATTACTTTGCTTGTGTATTTCATCTCCATGCAATTTTTCCTGCAGAGCTTTTTTCGTATCAGCATAATCATCACGATTGCTTTGCAAAGCTGGTTTATAACTGCTGCTATCATCCGCTTGCATTTGATCTATATAGTTAGATTCTTCTTCCTGTATAGTATTTTTTGCGTTATCCTCACCAACCGTTCCTTTCTCCCCAGACTTGGCTTCACTCTCTACCACAACTTCTTCGTCTACTTGCTCATCATCAATTGTAAATTCAGTACCTATCTGATTGCTATCTTCCTCCAATTCATTAGATAATTTTTCAGATAGCTGGTCACCACTCAAATATGGTTCCTTTGAATATTTAGCATAATTATGGGGATCGGTTCTGTTTTCTGAATAAAACCCACTTTCAAAGTCTGAGTAGGAGCTTTGATTGAGCACAAAAAATAAGTTTTCATAATTAACCAGCATATCACTATCAGGGCTAACAAAATTTAAATATTCATCGCCTTCCCATTCTGGGTGGTGTCTATACTCTGCTATGTAGTATTTACTAGAGTCGAGAGGTATCTTGTCACCTTCTTCCCCATCAAGTTGTAAAACTACTGCTGAATGCCCATTACCTAAATCATTACCTTTTACCACTTTGAATATTTTAATCTCATCCTTTTCTACAAGTTCTTTTAACTCCTCGTTCTTTTCATTTAACTCTTCCTCCCTTTGTCTTTCTGCTTCTCTCTCTCTTGCCAATCTTTCTGCTTCTTCATCAGCTTTCTTCTGCAGTTGTGAGAATACATTTTGTAATATATCTTGTGTGGTTAAGCTATTTGTGTTGCTTAAAAAATTATCTAACACATTTGATGCAATTGGTGACAATTCACCGTGATCATCAAATACTTTTTCCTTTGCTTTATCATAGTGATTTGGGTTATAGATTGCATACAGAGGATAAAAACCATAATCTGCAATTGACGCTCCGTCAGGTGATAGTTCCATTGAGAATCCATAGTAATTAAGTGGAAGATTGGAGGTTAAATATTTACCGTTATCATCCCTAACGTGTAGCTCACTTCTACCATTGTGCTCACTATATTTGTTGTAGTAGATATAAAAATTCTCATGGTTAAGATTGAAGTGATCATCTAGATTATCGAATTGAATTGTACTGCCAAGCTTCTCGCGCAAAAGATTTTTGCTTTCATCTGTAAGCTTTATATGTGCAGAAAAGTAGTATCGATCTATAGGTTCGCCTTTTTCTATTTCAAAGTTCAAAGTAATCTTGTCGTTGACCATTGGTAGCCTCCACAAATTCTATAAATCATTTTATTTATCAATCATACGGTCTGTACTATGAAAAATGTGTTAAACGTTAAGATTTTCTCTGTACCGATTCATCTATATTGCCAAGCTTAATAAAGTTACAAGCTCTTTAAAACAATGTTAAACTCAATCACTATGGCAAAAACAGTTGACGTATTACTACCACTTCCAATTGATCAGTTATTTTCATATGCAATTGAGGAAAATACTGAGATTTTACTTGGAGATTACGTAGTGGTGCCATTTGGCAAAAAACGCTTAATCGGAATAGTTTGGAAATACAGTGATAAAAGTAACCGAGAATTAAAATTTATTGAGCAAAAAATTGATTTACCAAATATTAGACCAAAATTGATCGCATTTGCAGAGTGGGTTGCGCAGTATAACTTAATACCTGTTGGTATGCTTGCCAAAGTGATAATGGGAGGAGTGTTAAAAGTAAATCACATAGATAAATTGGTTTGTGCTAAGCAGAAGCAGGAAATAAGTGAAATAAGTTGCCAATTAAGCCCTGAACAGCAGGTAGCTAGTGATAAAATAATCAGCAGTTTGAATGAGTATTCAGTGACTTTGCTTGATGGTGAGACAGGATCTGGAAAAACGGAAGTTTATCTCTCTGTGATTGCACAATTGATTAAGAATTACACTGCCGTTCCAAATGCTGCTCAGACTTTACCATCCCAGTGCCCAGAGACACAACTGTACGAACATTGTGATTTGGGTCTACCAAGAGGGTGTTATCCGAGTAGCCTGACACTGGGATCCAGTTTTTCATATAACCTCATTACAAATGTTTATTTTAACTTAAAACCAATACCTAATTTACAATCAAAATTCCTGGATTCCAGTGTCAAGCGCTGGAATGACACCTTTATACTCAAGGCAAAACCCACTGTAACATTTAGCATACCGTCTTTGCCACGTACTAGTATGACACCAGAATATGTTGAAATGACATCAGGAGAAGGTAATACACAAATTTTAATCCTCCTACCTGAAATTGTTTTAACTTCACAATTGGTAAATCGTGTTCGCGGTCAGATATCAAAAAACTTAGTTGAATGGCACTCAGGACTCACTCCAAAAACTCGCCGGAATAATTGGCTCAATATAGCAAGTGGAAATGCGCAGATAATTACTGGTGCACGATCAGCACTTTTTTTGCCTTATAAAAACCTAAAATTGATTATCGTTGATGAAGAGCACGACTCATCTTTTAAACAAGAACAGGGAATTATATATAATGCTCGAGATATGGCGATAATCTTAGCCAAATTTGAAAATATTCCGATTATTTTATCATCAGCTACTCCACTGCTTGAAACGATTCATCATGTTAAAAACGGGAATTACAATCATGTAAAGCTAACTAAACGATTTGGTGGTGCAGAATTGCCACTCATTAAAGTAGTAGATATGAGGAACAACAAGCAATGGATCTCCTCTGAGCTTTTTGAAAGCATCAAACAAACCATAGAGAAAAAACAGCAGGTTATGCTTTTTCTAAACCGCAGAGGGTATGCACAACTGGCAATTTGTAAAAAGTGTGGATATAAAATTTCCTGCTTAAATTGTGCTGTTTGGCTTACATATCACAAGAAAAAAAATGCTCTTTTGTGCCATCATTGCTCTTATCAATTAAAATTTCCAGAGAAATGCTCTAATTGCCAAAGTGAACAGCCATTGTCCCTCTACGGCATAGGAATTGAAAGGTTGCTTGAAGAAATGGTGAAATTAATACCAAACGCAAAAACTGCGATGATAAGCAGCGATCAGAAGTCGGTTAGTAACGTAATTGACTTGATATTGAAAGAAGAGGTGAACATTATAATCGGCACACAAATAATTGCTAAAGGGCACAATTTTCCCAAATTAACTTTGGTTGGAGTAATGAATGCAGATTTGAGTCTCGAAAATTCTGATTTGAGAGCAGCGGAAAAGACGTATCAATTATTGCACCAAGTTGCAGGCAGATCAGGAAGGTTTAATGAAAAAGGAATGGTAATAGTGCAAACCAATAATCCTGAAAGTTCAATAATAAAAGCATTGCTGCATCAAAAAAGAGACTCATTTTATGAAATCGAACTTAAGTCAAGACGCGAAGCCAAAATGCCACCATTTAGCAGATTAATAGCGCTTATAATCTGTGGTAAGAATCAGATTGCAACACAAAAAGCAGCGAATGAAATAGTAAAATCTCTTCTCTGTCATTCAAGTAGCTCAACTATTTGTATCCAGGAAAAAAATGTAGGTGTAGACAAAAAGGAATTTGAAATTCTTGGCCCATCACCAGCAGCGATAAATTTTTTAAATAATAAGTATCGGTATAGGGTATTATTAAAAATACACAATAAGCATAGTCTATCCATACAAAAAAAGCTGAAATATTGGATTAAAAATTGTAACTTGAATTCGAGTATTGCAGTGATAATAGATGTTGATCCTGTGAGTTTTTTTTAACGAGTTTATTTATATTCGTTAAGCCTTCTTGCCAATTACCACAACATTCTCACTGAGAAAAAAATAATCAGGTACAGCCATATTTTTCGGTGCAGGACCCCCAATTACTCGACCTGATGTATCATAATATGAACCGTGGCAAGGACAGAACCAACCATTACCATCTCTTGTAGCGTGGTCAACCGGTACACACCCAAGATGTGTACATATTCCAAGCATAATTAACCATTCGTCTTTTCCTTCGTATACTCTCTGCTCATCTAATTGAGGATCCCTCAAGCTCTTCACATTCACAGCTCTTGCAGCCTCAATTTCTTGCTTTGTGCGTCTACGAATGAATACTGGTTTACCTTGCCACTTTACTTTTACTCCGTGTCCTTCCTGAATTCCAGACAAATTCACCTCCACTGTGGAAGTTGCTAGAACTTCAGCAGAAGGATTCATAGATTTAACCAGTGGCCAAAGTCCGCTTGCAGCTCCTATACCTGCCATAGCGCATGTAGTTAATGTTATAAAATCTCTCCTACTCTTATTTTTAGTAAGATCTTTAACAGGAGGTGTTTTTTTATCCTCTTTGTCTGCCAGTGGTTTTTTATTTTTAGTTAATTTTTTGTCCATTGATCTTTACTTAGCCATAAGTATATATTTTAATTTAAATACTGCGTATTAATCAACAAAAACTTGCGCTTTTTGTTTAACCTATACTACGGTTAAGAAGCGATAGAGTTTTCAACTTCAAAAATACTATCTTCAGTGGAATCAGGATCTTCAATTTTCGCTACTGACACCACTTTTTCTCTACTTTCTGTTTTAAACAGAGTGACTCCTTGAGTGCTGCGTCCTGCAATTCTAATTTCATTGACCGAAATGCGAATTAACTTTCCTTTATCTGTAATAAGCATTATATTATCACCCTGCTCAACTGGAAAACTAGCAACAACATTACCGTTTCTGCTAGTAGTAAGAATATTGGTGATACCAACACCACCCCTGTTAGTTACTCTATACTCATACGCAGAAGTTCTTTTACCAAAGCCATTTTCAGTAATAGTTACTATAAACTCCTCATTCACTGCAAGTTTTAAGAATAATTCGTTATCTATTCCTAAATCATTCAAAGTCTTTTCCAATTTAGAATCAATGGAGTTATTAATTGCAGTCCCCAGTCTTTTTGCAAGTGGAACTTTTAAGTAAAGTTCTTTTGTTTCTGTTGCTACACCTATCCCATTTAATATGGTCATGGATATCACGCTGTCATTCTTTACAAGTTTGATACCTCTTACGCCATCTGAATTGCGACTCTTAAATTGACGCACATCACTTACAACAAATCTGATACTTTTTCCAAGCGTTGTTGAAAGTAAAACATGGTCAATTTCATTACATACCTTAACCGATACTAATTTGTCTCCTTCATCGAGCTTTATTGCTATTTTTCCATTGCTTGGAATATAGTGAAAGTCCGCTAAGGAGTTACGCCTTATGTTTCCATAGGCAGTAGCAAAAACTATGTTTTGATTTTCGTCATTTTCACTTGGCAATGGCATGATATTAGTTATAGTTTCACCATCGCTAAGCGGAAATATGTTAACAAGTGCTCTTCCACGTGCGGTTGGCTCTGCAAGAGGTAACTTATAAACTTTTAATCTATAAACTCGACCAATGTTAGAAAAGAATAAAAAGCTAGTATGGGTATTTCCAACAAATAATTCTGTGATTACATCCTCTTCTTTTAATCCCTGTCCTAGCTTTCCTTTTCCACCACGACGCTGAGTTCTGTAGTGAGAAAGTTTTACACGCTTGATATAACCATTCATAGTTACGGTTATCACCATATCCTCTTGTGGAATTAGATCTTCAGCTTCAATGTTCGCGTCTGACTCTTCTATTGAAGTTTTTCGCGGCACAGCAAATCTGTTCTTTATTTCTTGTAGATTGTTTTTTATTTCTTTCATCAACTTCTCTCCTGAGCCAAGAAAAGCGATATATTCTTTTATCAGGTTGATCATTGAACTTAGCTCAGCTTCTAATTTGTCTTTTTCAAGGCCTGTTAAACGCTGCAGTTTCATATCAAGGATAGCTTTAATTTGTAGTTCAGTTAATCTATACACTCCATCTTTCAAAAAGCTTGCGCTATCTGAAATCAACTCGATAATAGTATTGATTTCATTCGAAGTTTTCCATTCTTTATTTAAAAGTTCTCTACTTGCTTCCGCAGGATCTTTTGCACCGCGGATGATTTTTATCACTTCATCTATGCTGAGGACCGCAATGTAGAGCCCTATATATATATGAGCTTTTTCCCTCGTTTTTCTTAGACGAAATTCTGTTCTCCTGATTAATACTTCTTTTCTAAAATCAACAAAAGCAGTTATGATTTCTTTCAATGACATCAAAGCAGGCCTGTTGTTATTGAGCACTAAAGTGTTAACACTAAAACTACTTCTTAGTGGAGTTAGCCCCAATATTTGATTAAGTATAAAACTTGCTTCAGCATTTCTTTTGAGGTCAATTACTACTCTAATACCAGACTTATCGGACTCATCCCTAATTTCTGTTATACCATCAATTCTTTTTTCTTTTACAAGCTCACCTATCTTCTCAATTAATTTTACTTTATTTACCTGGTAAGGTATTTCATCAATCACTATTGCTTGCCTATCTTGTGGCAGATCTTCTATATGAGTCTTGCCTTGCACAACAATTGATCCACGACCAGTTGCAAATGCTGATCTTATTCCAGACCTTCCAAGAATTGTTCCCCCAGTTGGAAAATCCGGCCCTGGCATCACTTCAAGTAACTCATCCAAAGTAACTTCAGGATTATTTACATATAATATACAAGCATCTATTATTTCTCCAAGATTATGAGAAGGAATATTGGTTGCCATACCAACTGCAACACCACTTGCACCGTTTACCAATAGATTCGGAAACTCTGCAGGCAGCACAACTGGTTCTGTTTCATTTCCATCGTAGTTTGGCCTAAAATTAACTGTATCTTCATCAATATCATTCAGTAAAAAGTGCGACACTTTTTGAAGTCTTGCTTCTGTGTATCGCATTGAAGCTGGTGGATCTCCATCTATCGAACCAAAGTTACCTTGCCCATCAACAAGTGGTAAAAGAAGAGAGAAATCTTGGGCCATTCTAACCAAGGAATCGTAAATAGCTGCATCACCATGTGGGTGATATTTCCCCATTACATCCCCAACTATACGAGCTGCCTTTTTATATGGCTTACCGGCATCGAATCCAGCTCTTGACATTGCATATAATATGCGCCTGTGAACAGGTTTAAATCCATCCCGCACGTCAGGTATAGCCCGGCTTATGATAACGCTCATTGCGTAGGAAAGATAAGAATCTTCCAGCTCTTTTACTATTGAGATTGGTACTATATTATCCTGCATTTTCTATACTTTAATTGAAGTAATTAATAATACTAACATTCAGTTAAGCAAATGGGCAATGACAGACTTGAACTGCCGACCTCCTCGGTGTAAACGAGATGCTCTACCAGCTGAGCTAATTGCCCCTTTAGATCTAATTCTATAGCTCAATATTATTATTGTAAACAAAAATAGCAATAAATTGTATCCGTTCAGCAGAGTGGCAAAATAGGTAGACAAGGTGATCTAAAAAGATAATCATAGAGTAAATGTGAGGTAAGTCCTTACAATAAATGGTGTCATCCAAGTAGCCGACACTGGGATCCAGAAAAAAGAATGGTGTCATTCCAGTGCTTGACACTGGAATCCAGCTTTTTCATAATCATTAAAACGTTGTATTTTTACATAAAACAGCTATTTTTATGCTCGCCAACTTAATAAAATTCCTGGATCCCAGTGTCAAGCACTGGGATGACACCCTCCTGATGGGCCAAAATCACAATGTTCGTACAGTTATGCATTTGTTGTGTAAATTACCTTTGCAAACAAATGTTCGTACATCTGTGTTTCACACACTTTGCTTCAATATTTGCACATTAGCCACTCCCTTGAACAGATACGATAAATTAGATTTAGGTGAGCTATAAGCTTTTATGAAATCTTTGAGTGCGTGCTGTGAAGTTTTATAAATTTTAGTCTTGCTGTCACTTTGTATAAAGGTATTTTTTCACTCACATCTTTCGAAGTTGTAGCCATGTTCAACAATTTTAAGTAGAATATTGTAGCATTTTGAAAATCTGAAAGTTTATCTAGAATAACAGCTAAATTATAAGTATAAAAAATATTGTTTTCATCGAGGGAAATAGCAGTTATCATATACTCTTTACCTTTTACATAATCCTCCTTTTTCATATAGATCATGCCTAAATTTGCTAATAAAGGAGCATAATTTTTATGTATATCATACAATTTTAACATTTCACTCAACGCCAGATCAGGATTATATTGTGAGATTATCGTCAGAAAATTTTTTAATATGTAAGGGTTACTAGGGTGTTCTTTTAACAGTCTTGTGTAAATCTCTACAGCTTTTTTGTATTCTTTATTAGCGTAATAAATATTTCCCAATCCAATTAAAGCATTTTTATGATAAGGAAACTTTGCAATGATCTGATTAAGGAGAGAAATAGCTGTTTCATTATCTCCTGATTCAAAGGAATCTTTTGCTTTTTTTAAAGTAGAGTATATGTCAAAACTCTTGCCAGAATTCTGCGCAATTTTGATGTTAAATTTATCACTTTTTCTCTCAATAACATCAAGATCTTTATATTTTTTATCAGCTTTTATATGCTTGACAACACTATCAAAAGCCTTCTGTATCTCCAAATTTTCACTAGCATAGGTAACAGAAGACCTCCATAAAATCACAACGCAAATTAACATGCAGATAAACATAGGTCCTAGTGTTGTGGCATTGGCTGCAGCGTGTGACCAGTAAACCTTATTTCTTTGAGCTATATGCAACACATTACAAATTCATAAATGCTAAATTACCTATCTCATACAATAATAAAGATATTATTAATTAGCGGGACGAACATGCTGTGTAGCCTTTCAGAATGCATTTATCTTTTGTCTTCCATATTTCGCTTTATTTCCACAAAAATGCTTCAATTTATCTTAACATTTTGTCAACTACCTTTGTAGATTTAAAAGGGCATTTTTACATATTCCATATGGCTGCCAGTTGCACCCCTCACATGCGTACTCGAATTTCTCTAAAGACATTTTCTCCCTAATCTTTTCTACCGCTTCACTCCAGGTCAAAGTCTCGCCAATTTTAATTCCTAAAATTTCCATATGCCTTCTATCTAGCTCTAAAACTTTAGCTTGTTCGGTGCATTTACCTTGTTTAGTCTGGTTTGGGCAAGCACTACAAATACTATCAAGGTTACCAACTACTTCGATTTGAGTACTAACCACTTCACTTGCTATCTTCCTATAATTTTCTACAAAACCCTGAGAATACCCATATCCCCGAAACGCGAGGGTGCACATAAAATGATGAGGGCGAAATTTTATCATTTTTTCAAATATTGCAAAGCTGCTACAAGTAGAAAAATTTTTATCAAACCAGGAAGGATAAATGGTAAAACACCCACCATTATTGCTTGTCCCAGACCCAAGTAAACAGCAAGCCAACTAACACCACAAATAAAGATTACAACTGTACCAGCCAGACAACTTAAAGAATTACACACAAATGATTTATATTTAGAGTTCAGTAATTCATTTACTTTGCTCATTACCATAACAGCAGCTAAACAGCCAATTAAATATCCACCTGTTGGTCCAAGGAGAGCGTGATAACCACCAGAAAAATTTGCAAGAACAGGCAATCCTGCTGCACCAAGTGATAGATATGTAAGCACAGAATAGAATGCTGTTCTGCGGTTAAATTTAAGCCCAATAAGCATTACTCCTAAAGTTTGCAATGTGATAGGCACAGGCTGCAATGGTATACTTATTTGAGCCATCAAGAATAAAAGTAAAACGCAAGACAATATTTCAGCCAGTGTTGATCTGCTGCTAGATTGTGTTATAAACATACCTTCCCAATAAAAATAACTTATTAAATGTAATATATGTGTATGAGAGGTTTTGCAATTTAAATTTTGCTTATATTGTGCTACAATGAATTATTTATGCACTATTAAATTAAAAATGATGAGTAAACAAGATCTATTATCGTTGATGAAAGCAAGACACAGCGGACGTTCATACGATCCTACAAGAGCAATATCTCAGGAAGACATGGATATTTTAATGGAAGCTGTAAGGCTGACTCCCTCATGTTTTGGTGATGAACCCTGGAGATACGTAATATGCAACAAACAGAACAATCAAAGCGCATGGGAAAAGCTGCTAAATTGCCTTGATGAATCTAATCAAAAATGGGTAAAAGATGCACAAGTGTTAATCATATCTTTAAGCGCTAAGAATTTCCGCAAATCTGATAAAGGTGAAAATTTTTGGGCTAATCACGATACTGGTGCAGCGAATTATGGACTTATGTTACAAGCTGCAGTTATGAACTTAATGGCCCATCAAATGGGTGGATTTGATAGAGATAAAATAGTGAAAGAGTTCAATATACCCAATGACTTTAACGTAATGTCAGTGATAGCGGTTGGTTACGAAGAAGAGGGTGCTGAAACAAGTAAGAAGAAAAGAAGACCAATAGAAGAAATATTTTTTTATGATGAGTGGCCAAAATTCTGAAAATTTTATCAAAATGCACGGCACTGGTAACAATTTCGTTATCATAGACTCACGTTCAACAAACAATTTAGACTGGAACCATAGACAAATTGCTGATCAAAGCAGTTGTGATCAAGTGATAATTATAACAATGTCTAATGCTGCAGACTGTTTTATGCATATCTATAATGCTGATGGCAGTCGAGCTGAAATGTGCGGAAACGCAGCACGCTGTGTTGGATATTTGATAATGTCAGAAAAAGGTGCTGAATACTCCATTATTGAGCTAACAAGCAAACGCATTTTAGAGTGTTTTAAAGTGGGTGATAAATCCATAAAGGTTAACATGGGTAAACCTTTGCTAAAATGGCATGAAATTCCCTTATCTACTGAGTGTGACACTCTTCACTTACCTATAGAGCTTGAAATGCTAAAAGATCCTGTTGCAGTAAATATTGGCAATCCTCACATAGTTTTTTTTGTTGATAACATAAGTGAAATACCATTGCGAAATTTAGGACCAAAGCTAGAAAATCACGCATTATTTCCTCGGAAAATTAATGTTAGTATTGCACAAGTTGAAAAGTCTGGAGAAATAGCTTTAAGAGTTTGGGAAAGAGGTACAGGCATTACTGCATCATGCGGTAGTGCAGCCTGTGCAGCACTTGTTGCATCCACACTACGTGGATATCTGGTTGCCCAACAGACTTCAGTAAATTTACCAGGAGGCAAGTTATTAATCGAATGGGCAAATAACGTATTCATGACCGGTGATATAGGGTTTTTGTGACCCTAATTCTAGTGATGCATTACTTCCAATACCTTCTTACCAATTACTGCAGGGGTTTCAGCAATTGCAATTCCAGCGCTCCGCATAACTTCTAGTTTTGCACCAGCACTTCCACCGCTGGAAGAGATGATTGCTCCAGCGTGTCCCATACGTCTTCCTGGAGGTGCCGTTTGGCCTGCTACAAAACCAACGATTGGCTTTTTAGTTTTTTCTGTTTTCACAAAATGTGATACATCTTCTTCTTCGTTTCCACCTATTTCACCAATAACTACAATACCATGAGTATCGTTATCTTTTAAAAAGAGCTCCATACAGTCGACAAATGTTATACCATGAACTGGATCCCCCCCAATTCCGATACACGTGGATTGACCAAGACCAACAGCGGTTGTTTGTGCTACTGCCTCGTAAGTTAAAGTTCCGGAGCGAGACATAATTCCTATGTGTCCACGCTTATGGATATGGCCAGGCATAATTCCTATTTTGCATTCTTCAGGGGTAATAATTCCCGGGCAGTTGGGACCAATCAATCGACTTTTTGAGCCGATAAGCGCACGCTTAACTTTCACCATATCAAGTATAGGAATGCCCTCTGTAATACAAATTATCAATTCTATTTTTGCATCTATTGCTTCAAGTATTGCAGCAGCAGCAAATTTAGCAGGTACATATATAACTGTAGCATTTGCACCGGTTTTTTCTTTGGCTTCTGCTACAGTATTAAAAACCGGTAAATTAAGGTGAGTGCTCCCACCCTTTCCAGGAGTTACACCTCCCACCATTTTCGTTCCGTAATCAATTGCTTGCTCTGAATGAAATGTGCCTTGTGCGCCAGTAAAACCCTGGCATATTAATCTTGTATCTTTGTTTACTAAAACGGACATGCTTTATTTTACCTCTTTTACTATCTTTTGCGCAGCTTCATCTAGCTCATCTGCAGCAATAATATTTAATCCTGACTCTTCTAAAATTTTTTTTCCTTCTTCAAAATTAGTACCTGATAATCTAACCACTAGAGGAACTTTAATGCTCATTTCTTTTGCAGCCGCAACAATTCCACTTGCGATAATATCGCAACGCATTATACCACCAAATATGTTAACCAGAATTCCTTTTACGTTGCTATCAGACAATATGATTTTAAATGCTTCAGTTACAGTTTCTTTACTCGCTCCACCACCAACATCCAAAAAGTTAGCAGGCTCTGCTCCGTAGTATTTTATTATATCCATTGTTGCCATAGCAAGACCTGCACCATTTACCATGCAACCAATACTGCCATCCATTTTGATGTAACTGAGCCCATACTTTGAAGCCTCTATCTCTTCTTTCACTTCCTCATCATAATCACGAAGTTCCATAATTTCTGGGTGACGATATAAAGCATTATCATCGAAATTAATTTTTGCATCGAGCGCAATAAAATCTCCAGAATTTGTTTCAACCAGTGGATTAATTTCAATTTGGCTCGCATCAGTTGCAATAAACGCATCATATATTTTTCTTGCAATGTTCGATATCTTTTCTATTTGTTCTGGACTCAAATGAAAACTGCTGCTTAACTTGCTGCTATCAAAACTTGTAGCAGGATCAATATCAAATTTCACAATTTTTGCAGGAGAATTTTTTGCCACTTCTTCGATGTCCATTCCACCTTCTGAGGAAAATATGAATATTGGCCTACTGAGCTTCGGGTCGATTACCAGGCTTAAATAATACTCTTTCTTAATGCTTGAGCCTTCTTCAACGTACACTTTTCTTACTTGCTGCCCGCTTGGCCCTGTTTGATGAGTAACTAAAGTCATACCAATCATGTCCTTTACAAACTGTTGAGCTTCTTCAACTGACTTTGCTAGCTTTACGCCACCGGCTTTACCCCTACCACCTGCATGAATTTGAGCTTTAACTACAAACACGTCAGATTTTAATTGACTTACTTGAGTCTTTACTTCTTCTGCAGATGTAGCAACAAAACCTTTTGGCACTGGGACATTAAATTTATGCAAAACTTCTTTCGCTTGATATTCGTGAATATTCATAAAATAACCAATGATAAACTATTAACTTGAGTACAAACTACCAACCATAACGTTGCCTTCTGCACTCTTGTTGGTACCTCTTTTTTTTAGCTTCAGCTTTCTTTTTAGCTCTTTTTTCTGATTTTTTTTCATGATATTGTTTTTTCATTTTCAACCCTCTTCCTTCCTTTTGAATTGTTTTTTTCAATACTGGAAGAGCTCTGTCTACATCACCATAATGGACTGATACTTCTATCAAACTCTATACCTCCTTCGGTAATCATTTCAAAATCTATTTATAAATTAGAAAATTAACATTGTCAATTATTTTATAAACTTGAGCGTTAAAATGTAATATGCCATAATTTACATGGTAAATAATGTCATTCCAGTGTCAGCTACTTGCTTACTGATGGAGATTGCTCTTATGTTACAGCGTTCTTACAATTATACTAACATCGGGGCGGAGAGATTTGAACTCCCGACCCTTTGGTCCCAAACCAAATGCGCTACCAGGCTGCGCTACGCCCCGACTTCTTTACTCAGAGTATCAATAACTCAGGCAAAATGCAAGATTCATTTGTTTACTTTAGAAAAAATATAATATGAGATTTAATATTATCTTAGAATATGTTTTTTATTAGCTCCTCTTTAACAACAGACTGCTTCGTAGAAAGTCTACAGGGTTTTTGTGCGCGCAACACTGAACCAGATTTCTTTATGACCCAAACCTTAGTCATATTTAAAAATCTAGCTACACCAATTGGTGAAAGTGAGTGCAGCAACTACAGCAGTATCGACCCTTAAAATTCTTTTTCCTAGACTCAATTTTTGACAAAACTTATCGGCAAGATCAAGTTCATAAGATGAAAAACCACCTTCAGGGCCAACAATAATAGCAACATTTTTTTTGCCTTTCAGCACTTTGTCAGCTTTACCTGTTTCATCGCACAAAACAAAATTTTTACTCTGGGAATCAGGTAACTCACAAAAGTTAATAGGAGGCAAAATCTCTGGTATACTTATCCTACCTGATTGTTCCGCTGCTTCGATTGCTTGTAATTTTGCTCTACTTAGGTTAATATTTTTTACCACTGTACGTTCCGTTGAAATAAATTGAATGCAGATTACTCCCATTTCAGTTGCCTGTCTTACTATGTTGTTCAAAGCAGCACTTTTTACCATGGCACAATACAGGTATAAATTTTCCTCATATTGCTGTTGTTTAGTGCATTCTTTGGGTGTAACTTCTGTCAATTTACGCGATATATTAACTACTTCTCCTAACCATTCTCCATCTTTTCCATTAAAAAGAGAGAGATTATCATACTTCTTAAGCCGCATTACATTGCAAATATAGTGACTTTGTTGTGGATTAAGTGCTAAACTCACGCCTTGTGATAAAGCTTCTTCAACATAGAGCCTAATTTTTCCCATTCAAAACTTTAATTATATTCTACTTGAGTGACTCTTACGGGATTTGAACCCGTGTTACCACCGTGAAAGGGTGGTGTCCTAACCACTAGACGAAAGAGTCAACTTGAATCTAACTAGGTTATATCGATTACATATATAAAGTCAATTCAATTATTTTGAATCACATAGTTAGAGGGATATATCAGTAATCTTATATCGACAGCCTCCTATTACTCCATGCTCAATACTCACTGAACCTATCTCAGATTTAGGAGCTAATTCTAATTGTTGTTCAACTTTTGTATCGGAATCATAGCCAGAATCGTAGCCAGAATCTCTACGCTCATATTTCTGCCTTATTTCTTCTACACTAAAGCCAGCCTTGGTCTTAATTTTTTGATCATTAGTCTGTTGCTGACTTATCGACTTATTAGCACTTAGCTCATTTAGCTTCACTTGCCAATCATTCACTTTATCTTGCACTAACCCATGGCAAGTTCCAGAATTAGCTTTTATGTCTTTTGCTTTTCTTTCTGCTCTTTTCTTGGACAAATCTACCCTAGCATAAATAGGTTCTGACGACTGTTCTGGCTCTTTCTGTTTTAGGCTAGTAGGCTTTTTTGTTCTGAAAGATCATCTATAGTGCAATAAATAGGTTCTTCTGATATACTCAAATAACCATTATCTTCCAATGATAAATTTTCAGTGGATTTTTTATGTGAATCATATATTTCAGCATAAATAGATTCTTCTGATACACTCAAATAACCATTCTCCCCTAATGAGTTACTAACCTTAGCATCATACACCTCAGCGTAAATTGGCTCTTTTGAAGGCAAAGCATCATAATTAGTGCTCTTTGGCTTATACTCAAAAGTTCTAGAAGGTTTTTGAGGTGGTATTACATTGTTGTTCACCTCAGCGTACATAGTTATTGGCTCATATTCAGAGGTTCTAGTAGGTTTTTGTTGTATAGCTTCAACATTCAAATCATCTGTAGAATAATACTCTGCGCCTTTTCCTAGTAAAAAGGAAACTGTGGGGTGAAGAATTATCTCTGCTGGTAAGTTTTTCTCACTATCCAATTTTAGATTTTTTGATTCTGCTAAACTCTCAATAACACGAATTATAACATTCTTTCCATTCTCATCTATTGAGTGGATATCAGCTCCACGATTAATCAGCAATTCCATTATTTTGTGATCTGTAGCATGTCCTAAAGCCTGATTTAAAGCTTGATTATTATTTATATCAAATGATCCTGTATTCTTGAGAGACATAGTCTTTGAAAAGAATTTTCTAAAACTATTTAATGCATCATAGAGAATTAGAGTCAGTTTAACACCTTTTATGTCATTGTTTTTGACAGATTTAATTAAAAAATTATCTATTATGCCCATGATTATACCCCCTATATAAAAGCTCACTACCATGGTACAATTTTAAACTATGATGATTTATTTTCTACTAATAGCAGCTCTCTATGACCACTTAACAAGTGGTGGCATTGACATCATAATTGCATCTGGATTGCCGTCAGTCATTAAACCAAACCTTGTGCCACGATCGTATAACAGATTGAATTCTACATATCTGCCACGTTTTATTAATTGATTTTCTCGTTGTTCTTTTGTCCAAGATTTTTGTATATGTTTACGTATGATGTGCAAATAAATTTCCAAAAAGGCTTCACCTACTGCTTTTGTAAACTCAAAATCGTTTTCCCAGTTGCTAGAACTCAGATTATCATAGAAAATGCCACCAATACCACGCGGCTCTTTTCTGTGTTGTAAGAAAAAATAGTTGTCACATTGCTCTTTAAATTTTGGATAATATCCGGTGTCAAATCTATCACATGTCATTTTGATTGATTCATGAATATACTTGCAATCTTCTTCATTTTTATATACTGGCGTAAAATCCATTCCTCCACCAAACCATTGTTTTGAAGTATATATCAGCCTTGTGTTCATATGTGCTGCAGGGATAAGTGGCGATTGCATATGAGACACTAAAGATATACCGCTTGCCCAGAACTCTCCGTTACTTTCACTTGCACCAGGAATTTCATTAATGGCTGAATCTGCAAATTTTCCGTGTACTTTTGAAACGTTTACTCCAACTTTTTCAAAAACATTACCAAAAATAATTGTAGATTCACCACCTCCACCACCTGGGCGATCCCACTTTCTCTTTTCGATTTTTGGCTCTGCGGATGATTGTTTTTCAATTAATAAGAAAGATTCTATAATCTTATCTCTTAGTGCACAGAACCATTTAAATGCTTGTGTTTTTTGTTTTTCCATAATACCCTCTTGCTAGCTTATTAACATTGTTATATCTGATATTTAAGGAACTTAATTAGATTTGGATGATAATTATCTATCAAAGACGTTAATAAATCTATAATAATTAAATCAATATAATAGAACATTTTCGTATGTACAACAATGCCAAGTAACAATAATGAATAAAAGATACATAGATAACAAAAAAGAGAACAGGGTTGACTTCATACTAAGAAATTATGGAATGTCAATTGTTGTGATGGCAGTTATTATGCTCTTACCTCCAGTAGCAATATCGATACTCTACTTTTTTGATATATATAGTCAGCATATTAATATAGAGATTAATTTATTAGTTAGCATTCTAACAACTCTCTTTATGATGTATAATGTAAAACGCTACAGATACCTACTTAATACTATAGAATTTCAAAATGCAATATTTGCAAATGCACTAAATCATAATACAGAATTTTGCCTTATTTTACATAAAGATGAAGGTATTATTTATGCTGATGCAAGGTTCTACGAAAGGTTTAAAGATCATATAGATGATGACATTACGTTAGACAAGATTCTTGAAATAGGAGATGTTTCAGAAGCAGACAAAAAAGTACTCTATCATGCACTAAAAAATAACTCTTCTGTACAGGTATGCATTTCCTTAAACAAGAAGAATAGAGTATCTAACTTTCTTTTGCTCTTTGAGCCGATACCAGATAATCCCCAAATTGCTATAAATAGTAATAAGATTTTAAATTTATCATTAGTGCCAATAGCAAGGCCAGATGGGTATTTTGTATTAAAAGCAACACAGATAAACAAGGAGCAGATATATGAAGAGTTAATAGAAAAACACAGCATAGGAACTTACATTGCAAATGCCAAAGGGGTGATTTTATCTGTAAATAAAAGATTTTTAGACATATTTGAACTAAAAAAACTGGAAAAAGGTAGTTCAATCAGTGATTTTATATCTCAATCTAAATATAACAATACAACAACCGATAATGAAATTTTGTTTTTTACTATAAGTGGTATTCCATTCAAGGCTTATATGAGCACTGCTATATTTTGTGATAAATACAACCATAGCTATATATATGGCTTTATAACACCAACCGAATCAAATATTGTTGATTATCAATTACACCCTTGTTTTGCAAATTCATCAATTGCTATTGCACAATGTGACATAAACGGCAACTTTGTAAAGAAAAATACGGCACTAATAAAGCTTGCAGGGTCAGATAATAATTCAATCTTTACGTTGATATTGGATAGTTATCATGTGAAAATACGTGAATATTTTTCGAGTAATAGAATAAATAATGCGTCTTTTGATGTACAGCTCAACGGCGGTAATAACATAAAAATATATTTCAATAAGTTTCTTCATAATAAAATGATCTTCATACTTTGTTATTTTATTGACAATACTGAACACAAAAACCTAGAGATAAAGCTTGAGCATTATCAAAAGATGCAAGCTATAGGGCAGTTAGCAGGTGGTATTGCGCATGATTTCAACAATATATTGACTGGGATAATAGGATTTTGCGATTTGCTTTTACTCCAACACTCAGCTGGTGACCCATCTTTTGGAGATATAATACAGATACAGCAAAATGCAAAGCGTGGATCAAATTTAGTAAGACAATTGCTTGCTTTCTCAAGAAGACAGACCTTGCAGCCAAAAATTATTGATGTAAATAATACTATAGCTAATCTTTATGAAATGATAAAAAGATTAATAGGTGAAAATATAAAATTTAATATTTATTATGGTAGAGACTTGGGTGCTGTTAGGGCTGATCAAGGGCAATTAGAGCAAGTTATACTTAACTTAGCAGTCAATGCTAGTGCTGCTATGGAAAAGGGCGGAGAATTAACTATACGAACTTTTAATCAAAAGATTGACTCATTAAATTCTACACCTCAGGATATGTTTTCTCCAGACAAGGAAGCGATTGAACATGGAAATTATGTTGTGATTGAAGTAATTGATACTGGATGTGGAATGACGAGTGATACAACTGAAAAGATCTTTGATCCATTTTTTTCTACCAAAGATATTACCTCTGGTACAGGTCTTGGCCTCTCTACTGTATATGGCATTATTAAACAAACTGAAGGATACATCTATGTTGCTAGCAAAGTAAATCATGGAACTAAATTTAGCATATTTTTGCCCATGGTTTACATATCAGATGAAAATGATAGAGAGGAAGATAGTGAAGAAACAGAAAAACCGGTAGTAAGTGAAATTAAAGGTAATGGTATAATTTTATTAATCGAAGATGAAGATTCAGTAAGGGAATTCATCTCTAAAGCACTCAAAAGAAAAGGATTTGATGTAATAGAAGCAAGCATAGGCAGCGAGGCGCCAGAAATAATCAGTAAAAAAAGTCAACATATAGATCTTATAATCACTGATGTAATCATGCCAGAGGTGAGCGGCCCAGAAATAGTTAAAGAAGCATTGATCCATAGGCCAAATATCAACGTTATTTTTATTTCTGGGTATGCAGAAGATGCTTTTTTAAAGAGTGATGACATCAATATAGAAGATTTTCACTTTTTGCCAAAACCATTCACTCTGAATGAATTAGGAAACAAGGTTCAAAGTGTGTTACACAAAGCAAAAAAGACAGTCTAATTTTAGTGTGGTTAGCAACAAAAAAATTTTCTAATGCAAAAGTTTCTTGCATATATACAATAGAATTATTTTATACATAAGATAAAAGGCGTGAGCAAGATTATTGCAATAGTAAATCAAAAGGGTGGAGTTGGCAAAACCACAACTAGTATAAATTTGTCGACAGCCTTTGCTGCTGTGGGAAAAAGCACTTTATTGGTAGATCTTGATCCTCAAGGAAATGCTAGCACCGGACTCGGGATTTCTTATCGTAGTAGGGAAGAAAAAAACATATACAAAATACTACTAAGCAGCGAAAATAAATTGATAGAATCGGCAATTTTCAATATAAAGGAAATTCCGAATTTATCGCTAATTTCGTCAGTAGTTGATTTGTCAGCTGCAGAAATTGAATTATCGCAACTTGAGCGAGGAAAATTCGTACTAAAAAGCGCATTGGAGAAGATACGCGATAATTATGAGTATATAATCATCGATTGCCCTCCATCACTTGGGCTTCTGACCATAAATGCTTTGACTGCTGCTAATTCTATTATTGTTCCTCTTCAGTGTGAATTTTTTGCTCTGGAAGGATTAAGCCATTTAGTTAAAACTGTGGAGCTAATAAAAAGGAATAACCTAAACCCTTTTTTGGCAATAGAAGGGATAGTGTTAACAATGTATGACAGGCGCAACAAACTCAGTGAACAGATTAAAAACGATATTTGCCAGTATTTAAATGATAAAGTATACAAAACTATCATCCCATTGTATGAGACTGTTATTCCACGTAACGTACGGTTATCAGAAGCGCCTTCTCATGGAAAACCCGCTATTGTGTATGATCTTAAGTGTCCTGGTGCACAAGCATATATAAGTTTGGCAAGGGAAATTTTAAAAAAGCACGCGAGCAGTTGTAAGGAGAAGAAACTAGTAAGCGAGGGCGTAGTATGAAGGATGATAGACGCCTCGGCAGAGGTCTTGCCGGCCTCATAGGCGATAATTATGATAATAAAGAAGATCGACAAGAGCATTTGCCTATTTCATTACTGCACCCAAGCAAATTTCAACCGAGGAAACATTTTGACGAGGAGTCATTAAGAGAACTTGCAAATTCGATAAAGAAAAGTGGCATTATACAGCCTATCGTGGTACGCAAAGATTCAAATGATGATGGTTATGAAATAATAGCTGGAGAACGTCGTTGGCGAGCAAGCAAGATTGCAAATCTTGATAGTGCACCGGTTATCATAAAAGATCTGAGCGACAAGGAATGCTTGGAAGTATCCATTATTGAAAACATACAAAGGCAAGATATTAATCCAATAGAGGAAGGTGAAGCTTACAGAAAACTGATAGATGAGTTTTTCTATACACATGAGGAATTAGCTTCAGCTATAGGCAAAAGCCGCAGCCACATAACCAATATGATTCGGATGTTGTTGCTCCCTGATAGGGTGAAAACAACGATCAATGAGAAAAAATTGTCTATGGGTCATGCAAGAGCGTTGATTAATGTTGAAAATGCGGAAAGTATTGCAGAAAAAATAGTTTCTCAGGGCTTAAGCGTTAGACAAACTGAAAAACTGATAAAGGACCTACATCAAAACAACAATCAAAAAGAGCAGAGATATACTAGAAATCAAGATATGACAGTAATAGAAGGCGCTATATCTTCTCAACTTGGTTTAAAGATCAAAATTAATGACAACAATTCTAAGGGTAAAGTTATGATACGGTATGATAATCCAAATGAATTGGATTTGATATTGAAAATTTTGAATAGGAAACTTGAGGCATAGCTAGTAGTTGGCTAGCAAAGCAACAAACCAATATCAACTGTTGGTGTCATGAAAGTAGCTGACACTGGAATCCAGGAATTTTATTAAGTTGGTAAGCATAAAAGTATAACTTCTACGTCATACCGCCGCGGTATCCGCTAACAAGCAGCGGGATGACGATTGTCAGGGTATGTCATCCCAGTGCCCTGACTACTTGGATCCAGGAAAAAGAATGGTGTCATCCAAGTAGCTGACACTGGGATCCAGAAGACTTAATTTCAACCAAGTGGCTGCATAATAAAGGCTGGATTCCAGTGTCACGCACTGGGATGACACCCTAGTAGAAATCGTTTTTGTAATTGCAACATTCGTGCAATCTTTAGCCATAAACATTAAGAAATTTACCAAATGAAAAAAAAGGCAAAAGAAGCCCTGGGGTTATTATCCGCTTTAAAATATTGGCGTTTTTTATGTTTTAAACGCTTGAAAAGCAAGATTAAGCTGCTTTTAATTGCAACTAACTTACGCTGCAAATGTTTAAGAAGTTTACTAAGCAGAAAAAAAGACAAAGAACCCCCGAGTTAGCTAGTCTTTTACTATCTCTGTCGAGTATTGGCATTTTTTGATGTCTTGTAACGCTTTATAAGCGCGTTCAGCTTATTTAGATAAAAATCTAGATGTAGATGAAGTTTTGTAAAGACATACAGTATCTATATACTGCAAAAAATTGAACATAAGACGCCGATACATTAAGTAATCCTTACCTTTTAATCTGCAGATTGGCAAAAGCAAATACAATAGCTTCACTATCATGATAAGGGCGCTGGCGAAGGGTGTCAAGTAAGTTTTTTCGTTTCATCCGATGCGCTGCCAAAAGCTATGCAAAAAGTCCAATGAGTTAACTCCCATATATCCTGAGTAATTCTTGTGCATTAGCTTTGATTAGGATAGGGCATTTTCTATCATTTAATAGGGAACGCAATATTTCAGTTGCACCTTTAATGTCGTTATTATGTATCTTTACTACAGCGATAGCTTCTTGGCTTGAATAAGGATACACTGTGCTTGATTCTAAATTATCAATTTTGTCTTTATTTATTTTTTCACCGTTGGAGTGAAGTAAGCTCATTACTTCTAAATATTGTGCTAACTCACGCAAAACATTAGGAGCATCTTTATCATCTGCCAAATCATTATAAATAGATGCTGTGTCTGTTGGCATTGAATCTGAGATATGATTGAATGCGCGTTCAAAATTTGCTAAATACTCCCAATTTGAATCTATTTCTTCTAGCAGCGGCTTATTATCTTTTTTTAAGAATAATACTTCGTAAAACTTGTCACCTGCAGTTATAGATTGTTTTGTGTTATCAATGTTGCGCAATAAGTATAATGTGATGCCAACTAACATTGGCGCGAGTGCAAGCAGAAAGATGTATTTTTTCATGGTAATATTCTGAATAGTTATATATTTATACATTAATGCTTTTGATTTGCAAAAACATATTGACATAGTGATTATATCACATAATAATATTCTTAAAGTTGTTTGAATAGTTGGAGATTAAAATATTTCTAAAGTAGAAATAAAGACAGCAGTATTAAGCTAAATTATTTTTTTGTCGGATTTATCCGATGTACCCTCAACCTTTTATAGGTTGAAGTCTAAATTTGAGAGTTTGATCCTAGCTCAGAATGAACGCTGGCGGCAGGCCTAACACATGCAAGTCGAACGGAGTTATATTGTAGCTTGCTATGGTATAACTTAGTGGCAGACGGGTGAGTAATGTATAGGAATCTACCTAGTAGTACGGAATAATTGTTGGAAACGGCAACTAATACCGTATACGCCCTACGGGGGAAAAATTTATTGCTATTAGATGAGCCTATATTAGATTAGCTAGTTGGTGGAGTAATAGCCTACCAAGGCAATGATCTATAGCTGATCTGAGAGGATGATCAGCCACACTGGAACTGAGATACGGTCCAGACTCCTACGGGAGGCAGCAGTGGGGAATATTGGACAATGGGCGAAAGCCTGATCCAGCCATGCCGCATGAGTGAAGAAGGCCTTTGGGTTGTAAAGCTCTTTTAGTGAGGAAGATAATGACGGTACTCACAGAAGAAGTCCTGGCTAACTCCGTGCCAGCAGCCGCGGTAATACGGAGAGGGCTAGCGTTATTCGGAATTATTGGGCGTAAAGGGCGCGTAGGCGGATTAGTAAGTTAAAAGTGAAATCCCAAGGCTCAACCTTGGAATTGCTTTTAAAACTGCTAATCTAGAGATTGAAAGAGGATAGAGGAATTCCTAGTGTAGAGGTGAAATTCGTAAATATTAGGAGGAACACCAGTGGCGAAGGCGTCTATCTGGTTCAAATCTGACGCTGAGGCGCGAAGGCGTGGGGAGCAAACAGGATTAGATACCCTGGTAGTCCACGCTGTAAACGATGAATGTTAAATATGGGAAGTTTTACTTTCTGTATTACAGCTAACGCGTTAAACATTCCGCCTGGGGACTACGGTCGCAAGATTAAAACTCAAAGGAATTGACGGGGACCCGCACAAGCGGTGGAGCATGTGGTTTAATTCGATGCAACGCGAAAAACCTTACCACTCCTTGACATGGAAATTATACCTATTCGAAGGGATAGGGTCGGTTCGGCCGGGTTTCACACAGGTGTTGCATGGCTGTCGTCAGCTCGTGTCGTGAGATGTTGGGTTAAGTCCCGCAACGAGCGCAACCCTCATCCTTAGTTACCATCAGGTAATGCTGGGGACTTTAAGGAAACTGCCAGTGATAAACTGGAGGAAGGTGGGGATGATGTCAAGTCATCATGGCCCTTATGGAGTGGGCTACACACGTGCTACAATGGTGGCTACAATGGGCTGCAAAGTCGCGAGGCTAAGCTAATCCCTTAAAAGCCATCTCAGTTCGGATTGTACTCTGCAACTCGAGTGCATGAAGTTGGAATCGCTAGTAATCGTGGATCAGCACGCCACGGTGAATACGTTCTCGGGTCTTGTACACACTGCCCGTCACGCCATGGGAATTGGTTTCACTCGAAGCTAACGACCTAACCGCAAGGAGGGAGTTATTTAAAGTGGGATCGGTGACTGGGGTGAAGTCGTAACAAGGTAGCAGTAGGGGAATCTGCAGCTGGATTACCTCCTTAGGCTTTGCACATAATTTACCATTTTTAATGATGGTGTTGTTATGTGCTATACTGCTGTCTTTACTTCTACTTTATTTTAATTTCCCGGTAACGGAATTTTATGAGTGATAGACCTCTTTCTCCACATTTACAAATATATAAAGTACAAGTTACTAGTTTTTTCTCTATTATGCATAGATTGACTGGTATCTTGCTATTCCTTTTATTAATGATACTTTCTTGGTATTTCATATTACATGTTTACTTTCCTGAGTTACTTATAGTAAGGTACTTAAATGCATTATTATTCACTCCTGTTGCTAAATTAGCTTATGTCTTATGTTTTATAAGTTTTGTATATCATTTTCTTAATGGTATTCGTCATTTATTGTGGGATGTTGGGCTTAATTTAGAAATTACTGGCGTTTCAAGGAGTGCTATACTGCTGACAGTAACGCTACTTCTTTCTACTATGGCTTTTTTATTTATGTTTATATGAGTCAGTCTGGAAATTCAGTACATCATTGGTGGGTTCAGCGTGTTTCTGCGGTAATTTTACTGTTCCTGTTTCCTTGGTTTATCTATTCATTTTCTTGCACATTTTATACTGATAGCTCTTTGTCTTTTAGTGAAAAATTTATTAATCACCCTCTAGAGCTTTTATTTTTTGTTGTATTGTTGTTTTGCATTTTTTGGCACGCAGTTCTTGGAATGCAGGTAGTATGCGAAGATTATATACACAGCGTACCTTTGAGGATTTTTACAATTACATGCATAAAGTACTTATCAAGCATTACTTATATAACCCTCGCTTTTACAATCTTTATCTTCTACAGGCATATTTTCTTGTAAAATCACCGGTGCTGTGTTAATATATTATTAGTGTACTAGTTTTATTATTGAACTATAGCATTATAGCGATTTTGGTTTGACAATATGTTTGAAGCATTAAAAAAGGGAGCAATAGATCTTACACTTAAAGCAAAAGGTCTGCTTACTTCACCTGAATCTCAAGTTTACGTCGAAGACCTTAGAAAGGTAATGATGTATGATGGAAGGAAATGCCAGTATCCAAAAAATTATGATCAAATTGTACAGTCTGCTAAAATCATAGAAAACAGGGATATGCATGGAAATGCTATACTAGATAAAGATAAAAATCCAACCTATAAACTTTTGTATGGTCAAAAAGATGAGAATGGAGAACAACCAAGTTTCAGATTATCTTTAGTTACCAAAGATAAAGATAATGATAGATCTTATTTTACTATCAATTATATAGACAATCAGGGTAAGCAAATTCCGATAAATGAGTTGCATAAGTCATATTTTGAGCCATTAGGCTTTTCGAGAATGGATTTGAAAAAACACGTGCCAATTTTTGAAGCTGAAAAAACTAAGGATCCTCAATATCCATTTGAATTAACTAATTCTTCTGTGCTAACTAAAGAGGTAAAAAATAAAGAAGGTAAAGTTCAGGAAGTTGTTGATGAAAAAGGAAGAAATGGAGAATTATTATACACTAGTGATTACAAGAAGCTAAGCACCCATTTTTCAGAAATTAGAGATCAGAATGGTAATCTAGAGCTAGATAAAAGTCTTATATCTGTTCCTATCGTTTTTGCTACAAGTTTAGCTAAAGTTTGTACTAAATTGTTGACTTCTCTTCCTATAAAGTTAGGGGAGCATTTAATAAGCGAACAAAACCCAATTGCAAAGTCTTTTGGTTATCTTTTATTTACTCCTGCAATGGCAGTAAAAAATTTAGTGGATATGGGAGCTACCATACTTAAGGCTCCAATTTTATTGTTTGTAGCAAATGAGAAAAAATATGGTGATGCTTACTACACCATGTGGAAACACCAACTGAAAGGATGTTTGGAAGAAGCAAAAAGTGACTTTAATGTTATTAAAGGTGAAGAAAGGCTAAAGCCGGATCATGGGAATCGTGATTCACTAGTGGGCACATGGGATGAGCTTAACGCTAGAAGGCCAAAGAAACAAGGGGATGATAAAGAAGTTAGCAAGAGTAATGAAATACTAAAGAGTCCTGAGGAAGAACAAAATAAGGGTAATGAAATATTAAGTGATAAAAGAAAAGGTCATGTTGAGGAATTACAAAATAGAAGAAATTCACAGCAAGGGCAAGGCGCTACACATGATCACTCTCATTAGCAATTACTTTAAATCAACATTTACTTTCTTTATTAACTATTCCACAACAAAAACTTGCATGTATTTTGCCCTCAGTATAAGATATTAATTATATAATTAATATCTTAACTAAATGCGCCCTGTAATATTGTGTGGTGGTAGTGGTAGCAGACTTTGGCCTTTATCTAAGCCAAAGCAATTTCAGAAAATATTTAGTCAGAACACTATGTTTCACAACACTTTGTTGAGGCTAAAAAGCGATTATATGCCGCCCATAATTGCTACAAATATACAGTACGAGTCATTAGTGATGGAGGAATTGCATGCACTGCAAGAATATAAAGTGATTTTCGAACCAGTGAAAATTGGAACAGCAGCGGCAATATTAATTGCTGCACTTCTCTGCAATGAAAACGAGACAATGTTAATTCTGCCTTCAGACCATTTTATAGGTGATTTGAATAGTTTTTATGCTTCTACTCAAAAAGCGTCTAAGTTAGCCTCTGAAACTAACTCTATAGTCACTTTTGGGGTTAAGCCTCATGAATTCAATTCTGAATACGGCTATATAAATGCAGTATATGATCAGAAAGAAAAATGTCATATAGTGAAAGATTTTACAGAAAAGCCCGAGCGTAAGTTAAGTAACGATCATTATTGGAACTCTGGAATATTTGTGTTTAGAGGTTGTCCGGAAACAAGTAAAAGGCTATAATATCTGAAATTTTAGTACGGGGTAAAGATGAGAAAAAAGTATCCAACAGATCTAAGCGAAAGGGAATGGGCAAGAATAGAAAAACACTTCAGAGTATCATACAAGAAAGGAGGAAGGCTGCCAAAGTATAGCAAAAAAGAAATATTAGAAGCAATTTTCTATGTATTGCGTACAGGGTGTCAATGGCGGTATTTACCAAATGATTTTCCGCTATGGAAGACTGTGTATGAGCAGTTCAGGCAATGGAAGAAGCAGGGAATTTTTGAGAAAATGAATTATGAAATTACAAAATATAGTAGAAGAAAAATAGGAAGGAATGAGCAGCCGAGTGCCTGTATAGTAGATAGTCAATCTGTAAAGACTACAGAAAAGGGGGGATCAAAGGCTATGATGGAAGTAAAAAAGTAAAGGGTAGAAAAAGGCATATAATTACAGACACTCAGGGTTTTATACTAGGTTGTTACGTAGGCGCTGCTAACGAAAATGATAGAGATGGTATTAAAATAGCATTAAACAATATGAGAACAAAATATACTAAAGTTAAAAAAATGTGGGCTGACATGGGATACCAAGGAAGAAATTTAAAGAATCACACAAAGGAAGAATATGACATAGATATTGAAATTGTTAAAAGGCCTCCATGTAGATTTTGGGTGCACAAAGATACGCCACCTGAGCTACTACCAACAAGAGAACAAGGGTTTAAAGTACAGCCAAGAAGATGGGTTGTAGAAAGGACTTTTGCTTGGGTTAATAGGAATAGAAGGCTATCGAAGGAGTATGATTTACTCACAACATCCACTGAGAATTTCATATACCTAGCTATGAGTAGGGTTATGTTAAAGAGGGAATATGCTTGAATTTACTAGTTTCCGGACAACCTCTTAAAGCAAAACGCTACATAGATGAGATTAAAAAATCTGCCCCGAATCTTTACAATTTATGTTTTAAATATTTCACACCGCAAGAGAGATTTCTGTATTTAAAACAACGAGATTTTGCAGGAATTGAAGGCATATCCATTGATTACTTGGTGATGGAGAAAGCAAAAAACGTTGCAATGATAGAAGCTAATTTCGATTGGTTGGATGTTGGAACTTGGAATTCAGTTTTAGAATTGAGTGAGAAGTTTAGTAAAGAACCGGCATCATTTCAGCATGTGATTAGAGAAAAAGAACCAGTTTCAACGACAGAAAGTAATAAAAATTTATTGAGTGGAGCTTGTAAGCAACCAAACAAAAGTCTAATTTCATTTATTCATAAAGTTAAGAAAGTAAAGGTGATAAGGAAAGAAGTTAAACCATGGGGATTTTGTAGTATAATTTTAATGAGCGAAAATTTTCTTATAAAATATCTTTTTATCAATCCATTAAGCTGCACTTCTAAGCAATTCCATCACTATAGAGATGAATACCATATAGTGCTATCAGGAGTTGGATATGTTAGTTTAGAAGACAAAGAATATGCTATAGCAAAGGACCATATGATAGAAATCCCAAGGGAAGTTTCCCATAGGATTGAAAATAGAAGCACAAGCTTTCCACTTGAAATAGTTGAATTTCAGATAGGAGAGCATTTATCTGATAATGATATAGTGAGATTGGATGATGTATATGGAAGAATATGGTAACGCCATAAATGCATTTGTTGGCAATTTATAATATGGGTATAGCTGCTTTATGTAAAAAATAATATTTACTAAATCTTAATATTTTAAACCTATACCCATATTTTAATAAATAATGAGTTGTAATTAATATGAAGGATCCATTTAAAAGTGACAATTATAGAGAAAATCTCGGTTTCCTTAAAGAAGCTATAAAAGCAAGAGATGAGTTAGTAACTATTAGACATTATAATAAAACGGTAAGGGATTTATCTCAGGCATTAAAGCGTTTTACAGATAAGGCAGAAGATGTAGCTAAGTTTGTTATACGTAGTGACTCAATTGATTATGTAAAATCGATGAATGGAAAGCCATCAGGTCTTAAGATATTAAAGGAAATATTGAATAGAATCTCGGGAAGAAATGTTCCAGTTAAGAATATAAGTAGTTTTATTGATAAATTACCTCCTACTACTTCAATGACAATCTTTGAATATCTAGAGGCTTATCGTAAAATTTCAGGTTTGGAGCAAGTTGAAAGAGGAAATATTGCAATAGCTCCAGAAAAGCCAGAACGCAGTTTTCTAAAAGAAGATAGACAAGTAGAAGTTAATTATAATGATTCAGGCCATGGAAATTCATTAGATGAAAAGCCTGGATACAAAGAGATATCAAATTATCAAGAGAAGAAGAGTAAAATTTTAACAGAAAATTCACAAAGTTCAAAATCGCCTAGAGAAGAGCTAATTTATGTAACAGTTCCTAAAGAACATATGGAAGCAAAAAGAGAACTTAAACAAAAACAACAATCTAAACCTCCAATATTGCCAAAACCATCAATAGCACCCCCATTGCCAAAAAAAATGTTTACTGCTGGTCAAGAAGTTAGACAAAAACCAAAAGTAGTAGGAACTGTTCCTAAATCAACTAAAGATAAACCTGAATTACCACTAAAACTTAAAAAGTTAGGTCATACTGATCAAAAATCAAGCACAAAGCTAGAAATGGTAGTATCTTCTATGGAAAAAGAAATTAATTATAATATCGATATTAAAGTACAAGAGATAAGAAAAAAATTCAAACAAAATCAAGCAAAAGAAAGTCCTAATGCGCAAACTATTGAAAGCAGGACCCCTCCTGTTGCACAAGTGGATATAGATGTGGAGAAAAAAACTAGGCCATCACCAAAAGTTGCTTCCCAATCTCGCTTATTTCCAATGAGGGATGAAATATCTCAGATGAATCCCTTATCAGCAAAATCTGATCCGAGACCTCATGTTAGCAAAAATGCTCTTCTCACAGATGTAAATGTAAAGCAACTAGTTGTACAATTTGAAAATTATGGAAGGAAAGAATTATAACTTATTGAATAAACCCAATAATATTCTTGATTTTTTCTATGTTATAAAAGCACAAGCTCTCCACTTGAAATAGTTGAATTTCAGATAGGAGAGCATTTATCTGATAATGATATAGTGAGGTTGGATGATGTATATGGAAGATTTTGAAATTCTAATGTTAAAGATACTCTATAAGTCTGCTAAATTTAAGGAAGCAAAAATCTCTAGTTTTTAAATAAAGAAAAGTCTACAATTATACGAAGTTTCAAAAATATAATGTCTAACCTCAAAATATTTTGTAATGTCCATTGCCTTTGAAATTACTATGGCTGCTTGCTATTTGCGAGCAAGAAATGCCAGATTTTGCTCTATAATGACTTTGTTCTCTATTATCGGCATTGCCCTTGGAGTTGCAACACTAATAGTGGTGATGTCTGTGATGAACGGATTCAGAGCAAAGTTGCTTGACTCAATACTTGGCATTGATGGCCATATTAACGTTTATTTTGATAGGAACATAAATTCAGATTACTACGCAGTTTCAAAATCTATTGAGAGAATTCCTGGTATATTAAAAGCTACTCCTATGACCAATGATCAAGTTATTATTGTAGCAAATGGTAAAATTGCAGGTAGCGTAGTGCGAGGTGTGTCAACTAAAGATTTGCTTGATAGTACTGCCGTTACAAATAATGTAATTATAGGTGATGTAAAAAAATTTGATGAAGGGATAATAATAGGAGCACGCTTAGCAGAAGTTTTGAACATTGACTATGGCGACGAAATTACGTTTATATCATCTGAAGAATTTGATGCATTACTTGGTGAAATGCCGCGAATGAAAAAATATAAAGTTATAGCAATATTTGATATGGGTATGTTTGAGTATGATAATACCTTGATATATATGCCTCTAAAATCAGCACAAGCCTTTTTTAATTATAAAAATAGCATAAAAAATATAGAAGTACTTGTAGACGACGTTACTAGAGCTGATAAGCTGGCAGATGCTATAGAAAAAGAAATAGGAATGGAAGCTGAAAGTTGGCAATCACAGCAAAGCCATTATTTTAGTGCTTTAAAAACTGAAAGAAATGTGATGTTTTTAATTCTCACTTTGATTATAGTTGTAGCAGCGTTTAATATTATCTCAAATTTAATGATGATAGTGCAAGAAAAGAAATCCGCGATTGCAATTATGCGTACATTTGGTGCAACAAGTGGAAGCATTATGCGTATATTTTGCGCTTGTGGTCTATTAATCGGTTTTACGGGAACTTGTCTTGGCTGTATTATAGGTGTCGTTTTTTCTCTCAATATCGAAAGCATTAGAGTGTTTTTAGAAAACATTACTAACGTCAAGCTGTTTGATCCTATGATATACTTTTTTTCAAGTTTGCCAGTGATATTAGTACCCCAAGACGTAGTAAATATTTCTGCACTTGCGTTACTCTTATCATTTTTAGCGACAATTGCTCCTGCGTTGCAGGCAGCTGCACAAGATCCTGCGGAGATACTACGTTATGAATGATACTCAGCAAAAGTACATAGGTTGGTTCTTAATTGTATTGTTATTTACCGGTTACATCACAATAAATAACATAATCTTTTTAAAAATAAATCAGCAAGAGAGTGAAAACAATGTGAAAGCTTTAACGGAAAACATGGATGAATTTAGAATGTTGCTTGAAGTTAATCAATCTAGAATAGAAAAAAAGATATTTGACCTCAAGAGAAGTCAGCATACTCAATGTGAGCAAGGTGATAATAACTCAAGATGTAAGAACCTTGCAAAATTGCTATTACTTGTGGTTAAAATGAAGAATTCGTTATTGCGAGAAGCAAAATTTGATAACCATATAAATTCAATAAAGCCTTTGATATCAGAGCTTGACGATCCAGAGATAGAAAATGCAGTAGATGAATTAGAAAATTTGAAAGAGATAAATACCTTACACGAATTGAAGTTATCTTTTGAAAAAACTATTGATACTATCGATTACAACAAAAGTACATTGTCTAAAAAAATCATTTCAAACTGGATAAAGGTAGACGACCGAAATGATCCATTAAGAGTAAAATTCGCAGAAATTGAGGAGTCAATAAATGATAATGATTGGCAAAATATAACTGTTACAGTAAGCAATTTAACGCATTCAGAATTCAAGCTATGGCTGAATAAATTGAATGGTTTTATTGTAGCTTCTAAGAATATTTCAACAATATATCATCACTTATTACAATATATCTCATGATTTATTTTATAATTTTCGCTTTTTCGTTTTTATTTGGTATATGGGTCAAGGTAAGTGGTGAAGTAATAAAATTGGAATTAGGCAATTACACTATAAGTATTGATCTATATTTCATTATTTTTACTTGTGTAGTTTTATTATTTTTATTAATTACACTTGTACGCTTTTTTTCCTCCATTTCATCAACATTTGCCAACATAAGAAATAGAAGAAGGGATAGGGAAGAATTGCTTCTCTTTGAAGCTTTCTTTAGCATAGACTTAGACAATATAGAGAATGCCCAAAAGCTAGTTAAAAGTCTGAGTGAGGAGAGCGATAGGTTGTCTTTAATAAAGCTCTTTAACTCAGGTAAGACGGGAAATTACAGCTTTTTCAGTAACGGTTTAACAAATATTGCAAATAAAAATCGTAACTTAGCTCTACTTCTAGCCAATAAGCTGATTGTCCACCTCAAACAAGAAAAAGTAGTCTTTCAAAAATTTATAGAATATTGCTCTAGTTCAATTAACGATAAAATGCTATCTATTCCCTTTCAAATAGAGCATTGCATATTGAAAGAAGATTGGATTAATGCAATTTTGAGGTTGAAGGAAGCAGTTAAGTCCAATATTTTTCTCCCCTTTGATCATAAAGAAATGTTTGCAGTGTTTTATTGCGCTTTAGCAAAGCAATATGAAAGTAAAGGAAATTTTAAGGAGGCTATAAAGTCTTTATTTAGAGCACAACGTTATAGTGCAATTTTTCAGCCCATCAATTATTTAAAGGCAGAATTATATATTAAACTTGGAAAAATCAGAAAAGCTTCTGCAGTGCTAGAGGCAGAGTATACAGTAAATCCTACTCCTCAGTCAGCTAAAATGTACATCAATTTAAATAGTAAAGGTGCTGAAAGACTATACAACTTACGCCCTGATTATTATTTTAGTTACTGTTTACTTGCTTTGTCCTCAATGAGTTCAGGTAAATATGATCTTGCAAGTCAATATTTAGATACTGCTATGAAAAAAGCTAATTACATGTCAATCTACTTTATTGTAATACAACTCAAGGTTACATTGCAAGAACACGACAAGGTAATTTATTGGCTAAACAAGATGGGCTCAGAAGCTTTGCCTGATCCAGGCTGGAAATGTAAAAATTGTAACAGGGAACTAGAACAATGGGATCATAAGTGTTCAAGTTGTAATAGTTTTAATTGTGTTTATTATATATTATAAAATTCCACAAAGTGTAGAAATTACCATTAGGCTACTTTCACATTGATATTGCTGAAGTTAGAGCACTTTCTTAATATAATCCTTATCTCCAAACAATAAACCTGCAAGTTTCTTAGCTAGACTTGGGTTTAATGTCAAAAAAACTTGCTTTTAGACACTAACAGTTATATATTTTAATAAATCAGGGTTGTATACAAAATGAAGAGCTTAAAGGAATTATCCTTAAGAATTAAGAATATTAGGTCTGTACAGAAAACCACGAAAATAATGCAAATGGTTTCTGCAGCAAAGTTGTTACAAAGCCAAAAGAAGTTATTAAATTCAAAATTATATGTATCTAAGCTGCATAACATTATTTTTTCATTAATGCTATCAGTTGATCAAGAATTACTGGCAAAAATTCTAAATGTCAGTAACGACGGTTCTTACCTAGTATTCATTATTGCGTCTGATCGTGGCTTGTGCGGCAACTTTAACTCTTCTATTGTCAAATTTAGTCAAGAGCGTGTAAATAAGTCAATCGCAAATGGCAAAAAAGTAGATATTGTATTTCTTGGTAAAAAAGCTTTTGATGTAGGTAAAAATAGATTTGACTCTAAAAGTATCTTAAAAATTGAAAATAGTAAGGGAATCACGTTAAAGCACGTAGAAGCTTTGGTTGATGGTATAGATTTAAGTAAATACGATAAAGTTAAAGTTTTTTATAGTAAATTCTATAATACCTTCACGCAAAAACCAATGTTGGAAACAATAAAACCATGGAGTAAAGACTCATCCTTGATTGATAGCTCTCTGGCTGGTCCAACAACAGATTACGGCTATGAGTATGAACCACAAAATATTGAATTTATTTTAAAATCTTTGGTTCAAGATTACGTTGTAATTGCTCTTTACTCTGCTTTACTTGAAAGTGCAACGAGTGAGAATAGTGCTAGAATGGTTGCTATGGAATCAGCAAACAGAAACACTAAAGAGATACTGAACAAATTAGCATTGCTTTATAATCGTTCTCGTCAAGCAGCGATTACGACTGATTTAATTGAAGTTATAGGTGGTGCAGAATCTTTATAGAAATCTAAGGAATAGAAAATGAATATATTAAATATTGCAGCAGATATTACTAAACTAATAAAAAAGCAAAATCAAGATGCGGAAGTTACAATATATGAAACTAATAAGACTTCAGTTTCTCAGCGTCTATCAAAAATTGAGCAAATATCACAATCTAAAAATTGCACTGTAGGAATCAGAGCTATAGCAGGTAAAAACAAAGCTGCGTATATTTCTACAAACGATTTGAATAATCTGAGTGATACAGTAAGCCAAGTGGTAGAAATGGCAAAGAATGCGCCAGAAGATCCTTGCATTAATTTTGCTGTAAATGGTAGTAATTATATCTCTTCTGCAGATTTAAGTATCTCAGATAATAATGTTGTAACCGTTGATAACCTAAAAGAAATTGCTGAAGCTGCAGAAAATTCAGCCCTTGCACATAAGAGTATCACTAATTCTGAAGGAGCCTCTTCTTCATACGCTTTAGTGAATACAGTATTATCGACTGTTTCTGGTTTTATTGGCTCGTTTAGTAAATCAACCTTTGCTAATCAGGTCTCTGTTGTTGCTGGAAGAGAAAGTGAAATGAAGGTTGGTTACGATTATGATATAGCATGTAATTTTAGTGATTTAAAGTTGCCAGAGTTAATGGGAAAAGAAGCAGCAAAAAGAGCAGTTGATCAATTGAATTCACGTACAATGAAAACTGGTAAATTTCCAGTTATTTTTGAAAAAAGAGCAGCAAAAGGGCTAGTAAAAAGTTTTGCTTCTGCTATAAATGGGAGCAGTATTATAAGCAACAGTTCTTTCTTGAGGGGTAGTTTAAACGCTCAGATTTTCAACGATAGAATTAATATTATCGATGATCCATTGTTGCCAAGAGGCATAGCATCGAGACCATTTGATGGAGAAGGGATAACTAGCAAGAAAAATATATTTGTAAAAAACGGAATATTACAAAATTGGATTTTAGACTTATACTCGGCTAGAAAATTAGACTCAGAAACAACCGGAAGTGCAACTCGTGCAAGTAATGCTGCAGTTATTCCTGCAGCTAGTAACCTCTACATTGAGAATGGTGATGTATCGTTTGAAGAATTAATTCAGGAAGTGAAAGAGGGAATATATGTAACTGATTTATTTGGTTTTGGTGTCAATTTAATCAATGGCGATTACAGCCAAGGCGCTTCCGGATTTTTTATAGAAAATGGAAAAATAACGTATCCAATACATGAGATTACCATTGCTAGCAATTTGAAGGATATGTTTAGCAATTTAGTCGTTGCAGATGATCTAACTTTTTGTGGGCAATTTAATTCACCAACGATTAAAGTTAGCGAAATGACGGTTGCAGGTTCGCTTAACGATTAAAAAATTTATTTGCATCAAGTACAACAATTGTGTATTATTGTCATGTAATGTTAAGGATAGACTATGGAGTATAAAGGTTTAGTTTCAATAGCTAAGCTTAAAGCATTCTCAATCGTAATTTCAAAGTTTTTCATCACATTAGTAATGTTAGTTAATAATTTAGGAGTTGTTTAAATGGAATTTGGTAATGTAAAATGGTTTAATGCCGAAAAAGGCTATGGTTTCATCAAGCCAGAAGGTAAAGGGGGTGACGTTTTTGTACATATTAGCACATTGGAACGTTCGGGAATAAGACCTGAGGCACTTAAAGGAGAGAATAAAGAGAAGGGAATAAAAGGAGAAAGGGTGAGTTATGAGGTTAAAGAGGAGCGCGGTAGAAACGGAGAAGATAAAAAATCTGCAATAAATTTAAGATTGGAAGATTAATCTATTATGAAGTCTTTTAACAGGATTAACGTATTGTGAATAATTTTCATGAGATGGGTCTCCCAGCTTCGCTTAGACAAGCTCTAGATAAAAATAATCTTTTCGTCCCAACTCCGATTCAAATACAAGCGATTCCCTTAGCGCTACAAGGTAAAGATATTCTCGGATCTGCTCAAACGGGGACTGGAAAAACTTTAGCATTTGCTATTCCGTTGGTTGCTAAGTTGCTGAATGAGCCTAACACTGGTTCAGCTTTAGTCATCGTGCCAACCAGAGAGCTTGCGCATCAGGTAACAAATGAGATAAGAAAACTCTTATCTCAAAATTCTGCACTAAGGGTCGCTTTGTTGATTGGTGGTGAGCCTATTTTTAGGCAGCTAAATCAGCTTCAGAAAAAACCACAAATTGTAATAGGTACTCCTGGTCGTATTATAGACCATATTGAGCGTAAAACTTTGATTACTCGCAATGTTAGCGTTCTTGTGCTTGATGAAACGGATCGTATGTTTGATATGGGCTTTGGAGTTCAGATTGAAGAAATTATGAAGCATTTGCCTAAAATAAGGCAAACTCTTATGTTTTCTGCAACTCTTCCTGGAGATATAGTAAAACTTGCTGAGAAGTACCTTAATCGACCAGAACGTATTTCTGTTGATTGTGAGGTTACAACTTCTGTAAAAATTAAGCAAGAAATTGTTTATGCATCAGAATCAGAAAAATATGAAAAGCTTGTTACACAACTATGTCAGCGCGAAGGATCAATCATTATCTTTGTCAAAACAAAGCGAGGAGCGGATCAGCTAGCTAACAGATTGCACAAAGATGACTATAGCGCTTTAGCAATTCATGGTGATTTAAGGCAGCACAAGCGCGAAAGGGTCATTAATTCTTTTCGTCGTGGCCGTAATCAAATCATGGTTGCAACAGATGTTGCTTCTCGCGGCCTTGATATTCCCCACATTCAACATGTTATCAATTATGATGCACCACAATCGCAAGCTGACTATATTCATCGTATAGGTAGAACTGCACGCGCTGGAGCTGAAGGGTATGCGCTATCTTTTGTTACACCTCAAGATAAGAGAAGACTGCCTGCACTGGCAGACAAAGAAGGAGAGCTAAATTTTGATTGTAGTGTGCAATTTAAAAAACGTAACAGCAAAAAGGTCTTTAAAAGGCCAAGTACGTTAAAGACTAAATACGGTAGAAAAAAGATCAATGCATTTAAGAAGAAAAGCAGAGTACTAGAAAAAGCGTATTAAATAGGATTTACCTACAATTTGATAAGCGTAAAACTCGTCATTCCGCTACTCATTAGCGGAATCTATGCTGAGATATTGCGGTGCTATGACGTAGATCCAGAGTGGGATTCAAATTGGCTACAGCGAACTGCTGGATTTCAATTTTTTTAATAATTGTGTGCTATTCATTATATATGAGTTCCCACTTTTAAAGAGAATAGGAGATGATTTCCAAAAACTTAGAGGCAAGTTTGAATAGAGCACTATTCATTGCTTCTAATTTTAATCTTAAATATGCGAAAGTAGAACATTTATTGCTGGCGTTAACTAAAGACGTGGATGTAAATTACGTTTTATCAAGATGTAATATCAGAGCCGATGAAATCATCAGTATGGATAACATTCTATCAAGATGCAATATTAAGGCTAATGATTATAATAATAATATAAAAGGGTTTTTACAAAGCAGTTCTGAATTGATTATCAGTGGAGTTAAACCTAGCTCAATGTTTCAATTCATAATACACAGAGCAATAATACGGGCTCATAGCTTGGGGAAAAAAGAAATAAATGGAGCAAGTGTTCTAGTAGAAATTTTGTCTGGGCAAGATTTATACGTTGAAGATCTATTGCAGAAACAAAGTGCGAAAGATTCCAATTTGATTTACCACATATCTAACATGAAATACTCTAACGATATAGATGAATACACCACTAATCATAAAGTAAAACTTGATAAAAATAATGATGCTCCTACTACAGTAAATAAAGGTGAGCTACTAAAAGATGAGGAAATTCTACAAAGTTATTGTAAAAATTTAAATGACTATGCAAGAAGCAAAAAAATAGATTATGTTATTGGTCGTGATTATGAATTAAATCGCACTATAGAAATATTATTGAGGCGTAGAAAAAACAACCCTTTATATGTTGGAGATCCAGGTGTTGGCAAAACCACAATAGTTGAGGGTTTGGTACTCAAAATTATTGAAAACAGTGTTCCAAGTGCGCTCAGGTCCAGTATAATTTATGCTTTGGATTTAGGGTCACTCCTTGCAGGGACACGCTATAGAGGTGATTTTGAAGAGAGAATAAAATCTATAATAAAAGCGATTGAGGCAAAACCAGGTGCTATCCTTTTTATTGACGAAATACACACTATCATTGGAGCAGGTTCTACAAGTGGTAGCTTTCTTGATGCAGGTAACCTACTCAAACCTGCGCTTGCAAGAGGTACACTGCGTTGTATAGGTGCAACTACATATAGAGAATACAGCAATAGTTTTGAAAAAGATAAAGCATTAGCGAGGAGGTTTCAAAAAATTAATGTTAAGGAATCTTCTGTTAACGAAACGATAAAGATACTAGATGGTATAAAGCACTACTATGAAGGGTATCATGGAGTATATTATACAAAGAATGCCATTAGGTCTGCGGCTGAACTTTCGCATAAGTATATTACTGGGCGAATATTACCTGATAAAGCGGTTGATGTTATTGATGAGGCAGGGGCATATTGTAAATTGCTAAGAAACAGGGGTAAAATTGTAAATAGTAGAGATATTAAGAATACCATTACTAGAATTACAAATGTGCCTTGCGGATCTGAATCTGATGATTTGCAGAAAGTAAAGTCTTTAAAAGCTAATCTAGAGAAGGTGATTTTTGGCCAAGAGCAGGCAATAGAATCTCTTGTTAATTCTATTAAAATTGCTAAATCTGGGTTGAGAAATTACAATAAGCCTTTAGCAAATTATCTTTTTGCAGGGCCAACCGGTGTTGGTAAAACCGAGCTAGCAAAACAATTAGCAGAAAGCATGGGCATGAATCTTATACGCTTTGATATGTCCGAATATATTGAGTCTCATACGATATCAAGGATGATTGGTTCTCCTCCTGGATATGTAGGTTATGATCAGGGTGGATTACTCACAGAGTCTGTATCTAATAATCAATATAGTGTTGTGCTGCTTGATGAAATTGAAAAGGCTCATAGCGATATCTATAATATATTGCTACAAATTATGGATTATGGTTGCGTTACAGACACTTACGGACGTAAAGTTAACTTTTCCAATATAATCTTAATTATGACAACTAATGCAGGAGCAGCTGAACGCAGCAAAAGTTTTGTTGGCTTTGGGCATAAAAAATTTAACACTGGTGATAGTGAAAAAGCGATAGAACAGGTTTTTAGCCCTGAATTTCGTAATCGTCTTGATGCGATTATTTCTTTTTCTGACTTAAATGCGGATATAATTCTGCATATTGTAGATAAATTTATTCAGGAACTGAAAAAGCAGCTGACGCAAAAAGGCATAAACTGCTTGGTAGAAGATGAAGTGAAATCTTATCTTGCACAAACAGGTTATAGTAAAGAAATGGGAGCACGTCCGATAGAGAGACTTATTGAAAAAGAGATAAAAAGTTACTTAGCGGAAGAAATACTGAATCGTAAATTAATAAAAGGAAAGAAATTAAGAATCTATATGAATAAAGTAGAAAATAAAATTGCTTTTGATATAGTTTAAAATCCTTGTATTGAACTTCATCTTTGTTACAATCTATAACTTAAATTCAATTTGAATTATAGTGATAAGTGATAAAGTAAAACAAGTCCTAAGCTACTACGAAAGTGAAAACCCTGGGGTAAAAGCAAATCTTACTCGTATTCTCATGCATGGAAAGCTTGGCGGCACTGGCAAGTTAGTGATTCTGCCAGTAGATCAAGGATTTGAGCATGGTCCAATTAAAAGTTTTGAAGTTAACCCTGATGCTTATGACCCACATTATCATTTTCAGCTTGCGGTTGATTCGGGAGTAAGTGCATATGCTGCTCCACTTGGTATGATTGAAGCTGGTGCTGCAACTTATGCTGGAATGCTCCCACTTATTTTGAAACTTAATAGTTCCAACTCTTTACATTCAAAGGATCTAACCTCTGATCAGGCAATAACCTCTTCTGTGAAAGATGCGCTGCGTTTGGGATGCTTAGCTGTCGGATTTACTATATATCCTGGTTCTGCTAAGTGTTTCGATATGATGGAGGAAGCCCGTGGAATCATAGCTGAAGCCAAATCTTATGGACTTGCAGTAGTGCTATGGTCTTATCCACGCGGTGAAGGGATTTCCAAAGAAGGTGAAACAGCAGTTGATGTTATTGCCTATGCTGCGCACATGGCAGCTTTGCTTGGCGCTAATATAATAAAAGTAAAACTTCCAACTAAATATTTGGAAAGGGAGAAAATAGAAACAGAAAATATTGAATCATTATCTAAAAGAATTGAATATGTTAAAAGGTCTTGTTTTGCAGGGAAAAGAATAGTAGTTTTTTCTGGTGGTGAATCGAAGGAAGTAGATAACATATACAATGAAGCGAAAGAAATTAAGCAGGGTGGCGGTAATGGTTCAATCATTGGACGTAACACTTTTCAACGCAAAAGGGAGGAGGCTTTATCTATGCTAAAAGATATAATGGATATCTACACATAAAAAACGGCTGGGTGGCAGAATGGCTTATGCGGAGGACTGCAAATCCTTTTATACCGGTTCAATTCCGGTCCCGGCCTCTTTCATTCTCTATATCTTGTAAAAGTTAACAGTAGCTTTAAGTGTGTAACCTATAGAGAAAGCTTGTCCATAGTAAAATCAATTTCTTTTCAAGTTATGGTTATACTCTTATAGCGTTTCATGGTAAAAAATAAACTAAAAATAAGCAAAGTGTTTTACAAACGTAATTTACTATTTTTACTACCGCCCGAAGTTGCTCACTCTTTGGCAATTATGGCATTAAAGAAAATGCCTTATAAGAATCCTATAGAGCTACCAGAATCTTTGAGTGTGAATTTTTTTGGTAATAAGCTCAGAAGCCCCGTAGGTCTGGCTGCAGGTTTTGACAAGAATGCAGAAGTTATAAGGCCTATGCTCTCATTTGGTTTTGGGTTTATTGAAACTGGTACTGTAACTCGTAATCCACAATATGGAAACAAAAAGCCAAGAATTTTTCGGTTAATTAAAGATCAAGGGGTAATTAACAGATTGGGATTTAACAATAAAGGAATAGACTATTTTCTTAAACAAATAGGTGAAACCAAGCTTGATGACTGCATTTTTGGCATCAACATAGGAAAAAACAGTACATCAAAGGACCAAATCAGCGATTATGTTGACTTAATAAAGATAGTATATGGAAAGAGCAATTATATAGTGCTGAACATCTCATCCCCAAACACGCCTAATTTACGCAATCTGCACAATAAGCAAGAATTATCGGAATTGTTGAAATCCGTAACTCTAACCCGAAAATCAATTGATAATTCTAAATCCATACCAATAATATTAAAAATCTCACCAGATGTAGATCAGCAAACGAAAGAAAATATCGCTGAGCTTGCGTTGGAATATAAGATTGACGGATTAACAGTAAGCAACACTACGGTAAGTAGAGATAATCTGCATTCTCACCATAATGAGAGTGGTGGGTTGAGTGGCAAACCGCTGTTTAAACTTTCAACCGAGTTATTGGGCGATATGTACAAATTTACTAAGGGCAAAATATTATTGATAGGGTGCGGAGGAATCTCAAGTGGTGCTGATGCATATAAAAAAATAAAGGCAGGAGCTTCTTTGGTGCAGTTGTACACTGCTCTCATATACCACGGACCTCAAGTTGTAAACAAAATTAATCTAGAACTTGCAGAACTAATAAGGAGAGATGGATTTAGTAACATTAATGAGGTGGTGGGGTGTATACATTAATTTTGAAAGTTGGTGGTATTATTTTAATAAAATAAAACTAATTCTCTGGTATAAAGGTGGTAGAAAGTGCTTTTCTTTTAAATAATGGGTATGAAGAGTTTGAATGATGCAATATCTAAGATCATTGATTATAAATTTACAAATTATGCAATATTAGAAGAGGCACTAACTCACCCAAGCGTAAATAAAAGGAATAGCAAAAACCAGATTGTAAGCTACGAAAGACTAGAGTTTTTGGGCGATAGTGTTTTGAATATGGTTGTATCTGCCACACTGTTTAAACTATTTCCTGAAGAAAAAGAAGGAGCATTGGCAAAAAGAAAGACGGATTTAGTTTGTGGCAACACCATTGCTAATGTTGCTAAAGAAATAAAATTAGGCAGCTTTATCATCATGAATAATAGTGAACGCTGCAATGGAGGGAGATGTAACTTAAAAAATTTAGAAAACTCGCTTGAAGCACTAATAGGTGCAATTTATATTGATGGCGGGCTTGAAAATGTTGAAAAATTTATTATCCAATATTGGGAAAAGCTAGCTAAAGGCATGCTTGACCCCCCTCAAGATCCTAAAACCTCACTGCAAGAGTGGACTCAGAAAAACAAATTGCCTTTACCAGAGTATGAGCTTGTAAAACAAACTGGACCAGCGCACAATCCTGAATTTACTATATCAGTTTGCATAGAAGATTATGGTAAAGTTTCTGCATGCGCTTCTAGTAAAAAGATTGCTGAACAAAAAGCTGCTGAGTTGATGCTAGAAAAAATTGGAAAAGACGCTTCAGTTTAGGCAAAATAGGCATTAATGTAAATTTTAAGGAAGCTAATAGCGTTTAGGGTAAATGGTCAATTTAAGGAGAAGCATAGTATTATTCATAAAAAAGTTGATTTACCAAAAATCAAGCCTTATGTAGTGGAATATCAATGGCTGTTGTCGGAGATGCGGAAAAAAAGAAGTAGCAAGTTACCAAAAGGTGTTATGCCAGATACATTTGGTCCAAGAGTTGTTTTGTGAAGTTGACAGAGTCAATGAGAATGAAAGTTTTAAAAAATAGCATATTTTTTAATTATAAAAATTTGATATTAACTGTTGTTGGTTGATTGAGTAAAAACCAGTGAATGGTCACGTTAAAACATATTTTTAAATTTCTGCCAAAATCCTGGTTTATTATCATTAACCTTTGTAAATGTTATATTTAAACTGTATTTCGGATCATTTGGCACGTCGTATTTTATGCTAAATGTTGAAACTTTATCGTTATTGTAAATATGTACATCATCATATGATAGCTTTGTTGTGTAACACTTTACATACTTTTGCTTATCATGCACTAAATCACCTGACTCCCTTTCTAGTTCCACAAATTTCGTTTTTTTCTGACATTCCTTCATTTTTATTAAATCCTTATCTAGTGATATTGAAACTGGCAACGTATTTCCAGCATATTCTTTAGCTAAAAGTTCACTTTGAGGATACATTTTTATTTCCCTGCCAAAATGTGAGTCTATGAAATTATTACTCCAAAATTTATCGCCAGAATGCACGTACTCATCAGTAGCATACGGCACCCCACCATAATTGCATTGAACTTTGTAATCTCCAACACCGTTGTTTTGAAAAAAATCATGAATAGCAGTGTAGCTACCGGCAGCATCATTTATATAATCCATTACTTTATTCCTTAAATTTTTAGTTCATTATATCATAATCATTATGCCAATCAATCAAAAAAGCTCTCCCTTGCTGTTTTTAAAACTGATTTTGAGCAAGCGCTCTCGATTAGTTGGGAGCGTATTTGTAAGATTGTGACATTCGTGCCTCCCAGTTTTTCACATACTGCTGAATCAATTCAGGATAATCTGTAATAATTAATAAATTTTCAGCATTTCCTTTTTTAGCTGTCTTACTAAGGTTAAATGACCCTGTGATGACTTTTTGATTGTCAGCAATCATTATCTTATTATGAGCAATCTTTGGCTTATCATCGATCCAAATTGGTACTCCACCTGAAAATAATTCATTTATAACACTATATTTTGAGTAGAGTTGCGATTTATCTAAGATGACTTTAACATCAACACCGCGTTCTTTAGCATTAATCAAAGATTTTGCAACTGTTCCAAGAGTAAATGTATATTCTTGAACTAAGATAGATTTTTTAGACTGATCTATTACGTTGATTATCGGTACAGCACAATCTTCTCCAGGTGAAAAGCAAACCGTAGCTTTTGGGCAGGGCGAAAATATAAAACCCGCATAGTAATACAGAGAAAAACACATTAACAAGAATAAAAAGTGAAAAAGCCTCACAACAACCCACCCCCGGATATACGGCGATAGGCTACATTATAATTTAATCACCTGTCAATAGACTTCTTGCATAGTTTTTGGCAACAACCGTTAGAAACGAAAAAACTTACTTGACAAACTCCGCCAGCCCCCTTATCATGAAACTGAAGGTATTCAGTTATCTTCATCTGTGCAGATTAAACAGCAAGAAAACAACGTAGTTGGCGTCTTATTTTTAATTTTTTGCACTATGTGCACCTTATGTCTTCACAATATTTCTAGGTTTTTACCTACACAAGCTGAAACGCGCTTATAAGTCGTTTAAGACAGTATAGTACGCCAATTTGCAGGATTAGGGAGTGACAACTAGCTAACACGGGGTTTCTTTTGCCTTTTTTTCTGCTTAGTAAATTTCTTAAACATTTAAACTAAGGTGAGTTGCATTTAAAAGCAGCTAAATTGCAGTGTTTAAGACTTAAAAAACACCAATGTTCTAAAATAGATATTAGCTGGGGCTTCTTTTGCCTTTTTTTTCGCTTGGTAAATTTCTTAATGTTTATAGCTAACATGAAGCTAAGTACGAACTTTGTTAAATACAACAAATGGTGTCATCCCAGTGCTCCTTTTTTTGTCATCCGAGTAGCTGACACTGGGATCTATTTTGCATGTAACTCCAATTGTGTTTTGGCATAAAACGCGACGCGTATTAGACTTATTTGCAAGCAAAGCTTGCTAGATCCAAGTAGTCAGGGCACTGGGATGACATCATAGGGACACTGGGATGACACCCTGACAATCGTCATCCCGCTACTTGTTAGCGGATGAGATACCGCGGCGGTATGACGGTTTGTGGCGGTATAATGAAGCTTGAAAGCGGATCACCTTTCACGACCCGTGTTTACTTCATTCACTTTAGGAGTATTAACAGGCGTTATTGCCGGGTTTTCAAGCTTTGTTGCCTGCTTCAAACCCTCGCTTACACTTTTGTCCTTTAAAATTTCATCAAGCTGCTTACTCTTTTGTTGCTCTTCGTTATTTGACGTATCTCTTTGAGCATCTTCTTTCATGCCACGAGCATTCTCTACATCCTTTTCACCTTCACCTAAAAATTTTTCTAATATTTTCTTAACAAAGCGCTTCAGAAGACTCAAAAACCCTTCTTCTTTTTGATTTTCTTGTGGTTGAGGCGTGTTATCTTTTTTGTCCGGCTCAGTGTTGAGCTTCTCTTTTACAGAACTCTTGCTTACTGAGGGATTAACGGTTTGTGAATCGTGCTCTGATGCTGTTTGCACAGAAGCTTCAGTAGTCTTTTTTTGTGTATTATGTTCAAGGTCTTTAACTGCTGTTGTAGTTTTTCTCGGAGTGTCTTGGAGTTTTTTGTCACTTTTTGGCTCTGCAACTTTTTCACTTGTGAAGATGCCCTTCCCTTTATATTGTTGGTCAAGCTCAGCAATTCTTTCAAAATCTTGACGTACTTTTTCATCTGCACGTCCTTTTTGACTTTCAAATTTCTGACTCAATTCTGCAACGTTTTTCATTTTGTTCTCAAGCTCCTTACTTTTCACAGCTTTTAGAGCCTCTGTTCCTTTTGCGATATAATCAACCTTCTTTTCTAATGAGGTACCTTCTGGAAAAGCACCTGGAGAACGTTCAAAAACATCTTTAAACTTTTTTTCAACACTTTCTTTAGATGTCTGGGCCATACCTGTTACCTATTAAAACATATCATATAATCAGTATATTAGCTAATTATATAAAAAACAGTTAACATAACTTGTGGTAAAAAGTGTTTATCAAGGGCGTCCTATTTATATCTTTTTCATTAAAATGCTATTTACTTATTAAGTTAAAATGTATAATTATATAAGAGATGAAAGATAGCTCATTAGCAGTAGTATTCGATTGGGATAATACCTTAGTTGACACTCAAGATAATATTTTTAATGCTATTAAGCATACCATAAACTCAATGGGGTATAGTAATAAAGCTGCTGATAGAAATTCCCATGAGTCGAGAAAGAGCTATATGGTCAATTTATTTGGCGATCAGTGGAAAAAAGCGAATCAGATATATCAACAATATTTAGATGATGCACTATTGCAAAACATTGCTTTGAATCAAGGAGTAGAGAAAATGTTGCAGACACTGAAAAGCCACAATATTTATCTAGCAATAGTAAGTAATAAGAAAAATACTAATTTACGTAAAGAAGTTGCCTATTTTAAACTAGATTCCTACTTTGAAAGAGTGGTTGGGTCATGCGATACTGCAGAAGATAAACCATCTGCAACCCCACTGCTATTTGCACTAGAAGAGAGTACGTTGCCTATAAATAGAGAAAATGTGTTTTTCGTTGGTGATAGCATCACAGATGTTCTGTGTGCACAAAATGCCAATTGTTTACCTATTATATACGGTCAATCAATAAGCGGTTATGAAGATTTGTTATGTTTTCAACATTTTGATAAACTTACGGATTTTATAGTAAAGTATTTAGAAGATAGGTAATGACCACTGTTACAGAGATTGCCAGTATAATAAGACGCTTTTGCGCATATTTGATAGATAGAGCAATTTTATTAATTCCAAACTTATTAATCAGACTATTGTTAAAGAATTTTCCGTTAATTTCATCTATGTGTATAGATTGCAGTTACTTCACATATTTTATATCTTCAAAAGCCCAAGCAACTCCTGGTCAGCAATTAATGAACATACATACCATAAGCTTGGACGGTTCTAAAATAGATTTGAGTTTAGCATTTGATAGAAGCATTTCTCAGTTTTTTCTTTCTCTATTATATAACATAATAGTTATCCTCATCGAGCTTTTCCAAGAATAGGACGTGTTAATAAACGCTTTCGATATATTAATAGTGCTACTCACTATATTAACGGTGCTGCTCACTCTTTGCTGGTATCTAGTTGCTTGCTTCTCTAAGAAAAAACAGACATACCACGACATGCTATTTAATACGGTTGTTATCAAAGGAAATATTAAATGAGTTGCTATAACTATCGTTATCATATAAATTATGCTGATGAATTGAACTAAGGGAAGATTATGAATGAAGAGATAGTAAAACATTTGAACAAATTATTGACCAATGAGCTAACTTCTGTACGCCAGTATCTTTTGCATTTTGCGATTCTCAAAAACAATGGAATTAATAGATTTGCAGAAAAGGTAAAAAATGAGCTTAACGAAGAACTTGAACATGCAAACAAGTTGGCAGAAAGAATTTTGTTATTCAAAGGAGTTCCAAATTTTCAGGATACAAACGAAATATCAAAGCATGATGGAAAGTTTACAAAAGACACAATACGGAAAATCTTAGAAGCTAATTTGAAATTAGAGGGAAAAGGTATTAAGGATATCAAAGAAACGATTTCTATCGCTGAGAAAGAAAAAGATTTTGTTAGTGTAATGTTATTAGAAGAGATGTTAAAAAATGAAGAAGAGCACTTCCATTGGATTGAAAAACAGATTGACCTTATTGAACTAATGGGTGTTGAAAACTATTTAAGAACACAAATATAGAGTGTTAAAAAAAATAGTATTTATTTTAATTGTACCTTGCTTGCTCCTTTTTTTATTAGGATTATGGCAAGTATTCAGATTGAACTGGAAGAATAATATTATCAAAAATATGAGTCTTCCTGTTGTTCATCTGTTGCCCAATAACGACCTTGAAAAATTTAACTATAGGCATGTCAAGATTGATGGGATTCTAAGTGACATAGAACTATATGTTTTTGCAGGGCAACACGGCTATCACGTGCTGTCTCCTATGTTGCTCACCACTGGACGTTACATGTTGGTGAATAAAGGAATAGTCGGAGAAAAAAAGGAGAAAAAAGTAAAAATTGAAAAAGTAGTTGCAGATGGAATTTTATATTGCGATAGCAATAAAAGTAAAAATTGGTTTATCAAGAACGATACTGCTTCGAATACATGGTTTACCCTGAGTACAGAAGAAATTTCCAATGAGTTAGGTATTAAGCTAGAGAAGTGTGTATTGTGGCCGAACAATTTTGGCAGCAAAGTAGCTATACAGCCAATGAAGCATTTGGAATATGCAATCACTTGGTTTGCACTTTCCTTAATTTGGTTGATTATGTGCGTAATTTACTATAGGCAAAACCTCAATAAAGCTTGAAGCTTTCTGTACATAAAATTAGAGAAGTAGTTATTCATCTTTATCACTACCAAGGTCTTTTAACATACTGTAATTGCCTTTTCTGAATCTACTTTTTAAAGACGTAACTCCACTTTCGCTAATACCACTAAGGCTCAGTGCAGCTCCACCTAGCTGCAATCCTATCTCAGATGTTTCAGGAATAATTTTACTAGCTCCTAGATCTCTATAAACCTCCACATTACTCAGATCTGGTAAGCGTATTACAATATTTACATGCGGAAAATTTGCTGCAACTAAAGAAACAACTTTTTTTATAGTAACTTCATTCTTTATTGAAATAACGAGAGCTTGAGCTCTTTCTATTCCTACCGATTTTAAAATTTCACATCTTGTAACATCTCCAAGATATATAGGAAAACTATCACTTTTTCCTTCTTTGACTATTTTCGATTGAATATCTACAATAACGTAACTTAAATGCTCTGCCGTAAGCATTTTTGTTACCATATATCCCACTCTACCAAATCCAGCAACTATCACATGGTTATAAAGATCTTGTGTATCTGTTTCAACAGCTTCATCATCTAATATTGTTTTCTCAGTGCTAAATGAGTTTGCTATCCAATCTCCAAGCCCCGATAAAAGAGGAGTGAAAGCCATGGTTACTGTAGTTACCATCATAAGTACTTGAGCGATTTCACTTGGTAGCACATTTAGCTCATCTGCTAAGCGAAACAAAATAAACGCAAATTCACCGCCTTGTGAAAGCAGTAACCCAGCTTGTATAGCAGGTGCACTCTTAAACCCAAAAAATCTACACAATATATATATAATAGATGTTTTTAAAACGATAAGGATAATCGATAATAAAGTAATTAGTGGTAACTTATTGAGTAAAAGTTCGGTATTGATGGACATACCAACAGTCATGAAAAATAAGCCAAGAAACAAATCTTTAAATGGCAATACTGCGTGTTCTACTGAGTGTCTATATTCTGTTTCTGCAACTAACAATCCAGCAACAAATGCACCTAATGCTAACGATAAATGGAATTGCTCAGTAATAAATGCTGCTCCTAATACTATTAAAAGCGTTGTTGATATAAAGATCTCATTACTTTCCATTTTAGCAATAACCGAAAATAAAGGTCTAAGCAATAATCTACCAGTTATAAATATCAGCACTAATGCAATAGCTGCTTGCACCAATGAACCTGCCAATGAGCTTATCAGGCTGTGCTCAGAATTGCCAGTAAGTAAAGGTACCAATACTATTAATGGTACCACTGCAAAATCTTGCATTAATAGCACTGCTATCGACAACCTACCAACCTGACTTGCTTGAGAACCTTTTTCTTGCAGAACCTGCAACACTATTGCTGTTGAGGATAGCGCAAGCCCACCACCAATAACTGTTGCTATATTCGTATTCACTCCGAAAGCAAGAGCGATGCACCATATTGCTACCATGGTAACTATAACTTGAAGAGAACCGAACCCAAATACATGAATACGCATAGCGATCAGGCGTTCAAATGTCAATTCAAGGCCTATAATGAATAATAGAAAAACTACACCAAATTCTGCAAGATTATCCATTGCTTCAGCTGAGTGTATCAGATTAAATCCGTGAGAACCAATAACTGCACCTGCAACGAAGTAACCAAGCACTGGACTAATATTCATTTTCCAAAATGCTATGACTATAAACACAGCAGCAGAAAGCAAAATTATAATATCAAACAAATGCTGAGAGCCACTGTGCATGATATTTAACCTGTAAAATTAGACCATTTAATTGAGCAGCCAATACTTGATTTTTGGTCAATTGGAGAATTACCAGTTTCTGCAATAAATTTCATAGCTTGAAATAAGTCACTACTTCCTACTTCATAGCTTTGAACCTTTTCTTTTTTTGTGTCGTTAAAACGTCCACGATAGCAAAGGTTTAAATTGGAATTAAAGCCGAAAAAGTCAGGAGTGCAAACAGCCCCGTATTCTTTAGCTATTTTCTGTGTACTATCAATTAAATATGGAAATATAAACTTATTTTCCTTGGCAAAATTAATCATATTTTCAAAGGAATCTTCTGGATATTCATTTACATCATTTGGCATTATTGCAATGGTGTTTACCTGATAATCTTTTTTCAATTGATCAACATCGCTTACCAGATTGCTAATAATTGACTGAACGTAAGGACAGTGATTGCATATAAACATTATAATAAGACCATTTTTTCCACAACAGTCATTTAATGCATAATATTTATTGTCTACTCCCAAAAGATTAAAATCTTTTGCAGTAAAACTAAAATCGACTTTAGGAGTATTCAGAGCAACCATAGACTATTATTATACCACATGTAATTTACGGTCTTATTATTTAAATGTCAAACGGTTTCTATGTATACTGTTTGCATATTCTTTTTTAGTATTATAATTATAAAACTTATGTTCATAACTTTCGAAGGAATAGACGGCTCTGGTAAAACAACACAATCTAAGCTACTTGCAAATCATTTTAAGCAAATTCGCGGCGAAAATAATGTGGTATTGACTCGAGAACCAGGTGGCACTAACTTTGCAGAGAAGGTAAGAGGAGTATTGTTAACGAATAATATTGATTCTATTTCTGAACTCTTGCTACTTATCTCGATGAGGCGCGAACATATGAAAAAATTAATATTACCAGCTCTTGCAGAAGGAAAAATAATGATTTGTGATCGGTTTATTGATTCAACTATTGCATATCAAGGATATGGGTTTGGAGTTGACTTAGGGCTAATAAGGGACTTACATAAGCTAGTGGAAATTAAATATCCAGATATTACATTCATTCTAGATATTGATGTTAAAGTTGGGTTAAATAGAGCAAAAGACAAGAATAAATATGAAGAAATGGATGTTAATTTTTACAATAAGGTCAGAAAAGGATTTCAGGAAATAGCCATAAAAGAGCCCGTTAGGTGCAGTGTTATCACTGGAATTGAAACAAAAAATGATAATCACGTACACAATGAAATTATTGATAAAATCACCTAGCTTGTGATAGAAAATTATCAATTTCAGGTAACATTATTTCATATGAATAACTTTTTGTTTGAGTAGCTAAAAAATCCTGTATTTTGTCTGGATCTTCTTCACTTATCATCTTATATGCCCTTGCGAGGTTCATTAATTCACTTCTATTTTTTTTATTGCTTACTTCAGTAATAGTAAAAAATTGATCAAAATGGTCTAAGAGGTCTTTATTTTTTATTGAAGACACAATATCGTCAATTTCTTTCACATATAATGCAAGTTTGTGTGCTTTACTACGATCTTCAAAACAAAGATTAACAAGCACGTTACGAAACCTATCTTTCGTAGTACTTCTTACTTCTGCTAATAAGGACTTAATATTTTCTTGGCAATGCACTCTCTTTACCGATTCAGCCGGTTCAACCATACCAAGAACATTCTTTACCAAAGATTTTTCTTCACAACTAAATATGAACATGTAATAACCCATCGATAAAGTGAAGAGCAAGAACATAGCCGGAAGTAAAAACGGAGCTAATACATTTTGTGACGCAGGGAAAATAAACCAGGTAACAGTTGCTATTGACACAGTTACAAATAATCCTGATAAACATAATTGTGCTTTTCTTCTATAATTCTGATCAATAACTGTACTTACACCAATAGAAGCTATATCAATCATTACTCACACCTCATTAAACATTAATACTAACTGAATGATAGCATTATTGTGATGAAAATGCAATATTATGAATATTTTAATGCAATTTATATTGACAGTTACAATTCTGAATGTTTTATTGCAGCGTTAGCTGATTAGCATTTTTAAGATGAGGTCAACTCTCATAGAGAGAGGATTTTTTTACTTTCTCATTCTTCTCATTTTCTTCTCTAACAATTTTTTTTCCGTTTAGTATATCCTTTATTTCATCTCCTGTTAAAGTTTCAAACTCCAGTAGATTTTCAGCAATAAGCTCTAAGCCTTTCTTATGCTTGGTCAAAATGTCTTTTGCTTTTTCATAGCAAGAAGATATGATTTTTTTCACTTCTTCATCTATGAGCTTTAGCGTATCTTCAGATGTCATATGAGGATGTTGTGGATCTTGCTGCTCACGATTGTGATACACTAGCCCTATCTCATCATTCATTCCACATTTTTTTACCATAGCACGTGCTATGTTAGATGCTTGTCGTATATCAGAAGACGCGCCACTTGTAACTTTATCGTAGCCAAAAATTAACTCTTCTGCTGCCCTGCCACCCATGGCAACAGTTATATCTGCTATCAGCTTTTCTCTTGTGTGGGACACTCTATCTGTTTCCGGTAGTCTCATAACTAAACCTAAGGCCATACCTCTTGGAATGATTGTTGCCTTGTGTATAGGATCAGAAGCAGGCATATTAACCGCAATTATCGCATGACCAGCTTCATGGTATGCAGTCAGTCTCTTTTCCTCTTCTGTCATAATTAGGGATCGTCTTTCTACGCCCATCATTACTTTATCACGTGCATATTCAAAATCATCCATGGTAACAATTTTCTTGTTTCTTCTTGCAGCGATAAGTGCAGATTCATTCACCAAATTTGCTAGATCAGCCCCTGAAAAACCTGGTGTTCCTCTTGCAACTGTTTTCACGTTTACATCTGGTGCTATTGATATTTTCTTTATATGAGTATTTAATATCTTTTCACGCCCATTTATATCGGGTAAAGAAATAGTAATCTGTCGGTCAAAACGACCAGGTCTAAGCAGTGCTGGATCTAAGACATCCGGACGGTTAGTCGCAGCAATTATTATTACACCTTCATTAGACTCAAAGCCATCCATCTCAACTAATAACTGATTTAATGTTTGTTCTCTTTCATCATTGCCGCCACCAAGACCAATGCCACGATGTCTACCCACCGCATCTATCTCATCTATAAAAATTATACAAGGAGCATTTTTCTTGCCTTGATCAAACATATCACGAACACGGCTCGCACCAACACCAACAAACATTTCAACAAAATCAGATCCAGAAATGCTAAAGAATGGCACATTAGCTTCTCCTGCAATTGCACGAGCAAGTAAAGTTTTACCAGTTCCAGGAGAGCCAATTAAAAGGCACCCTTTTGGTATTTTTCCACCTAATATTTGAAATTTTTGCCTTTGTTTAAGGAAATCAACGATCTCTACTAGCTCTTCTTTTGCTTCATCAATTCCAGCAACATCATCAAATGTTACTTTTTTTCCACTAGTCATGAGTCTAGCCCTTGACTTGCCAAATCTTATAGTGCTGTTGCCTCCCGCTTGTGTTTGTTTAAGAAAGAATAGCAAAAAGCCAATAAAGATAAATGTTGGGATCCATGAGATAAGTAATCCACCAATTACGTTCATGGCAGAATCTCCAGTTGAAAAGGAGAATCTCACTTTTCTATCATGTAAATTTTTTATTAGGTCGCTATATATGACACCGCTTGAATTGAAACTTGAACCGTCCCTGAACTTGCCTTCAATGCTCTGGTTTTTTATGACAATATTTTCTACATCATTGTCTTCTAGTCTAGTTAAAAATTCCGAAAAAGGTATAATTGTTTTACTTTTACCTACATTTCCGCTGAATTGAATATAAGCAACTGAAATAAGAACAATAATTACTAACCAGATCAATAAGCCTTCTAAAAATTTTTTCATTTCTATTTCTAACTAAATACTAATCAAGCTTACCAAATTTTGTTTTATCGTGCTATTAATAATGCATTGAACCTTATCGTCATTGGTATTTTTTCCGTTATAATTTACATCAGGATAAGCAAGCACCTTGCTATCTTTTTGTACTGTAGGCAAAGAGTAGAAAACTTCAGGGCAGCAGTTGTAATCCTTCAGAAATTCAGGAACTTTTTGTGTTTTTTTTAATGGAGCGATGATAACTGAACACCCTTGATTTCCGAGTATTGTGCAGCTAAATCTGTTATCCCATTGGGTAGGTTCATTTAAAGGTAGGTTTACGGTAATTTCTTGTATCCTTGACGATTCTCTAATTATTAAGATATTTTCTCCATACTTTCTTATTTTACACCCAGAAAGTGTACAGTTAACATTACTATCCTTTTGCAATATTCTATTAAATATTGCAATGAGGCTGCTGTACCTTGGTTTATAATGTTTACTGGCAATTGCCATTATAGAGTAAAGAAGAAGCCTCAAGGCTATTTCCTCTGGCAATTGATAAAATTCACTTAGTTTAATTTCAATATAACCAAGATCATGCACATTAACGCAGTCATTAAACGCAAGGCGTGTGTAGTGCATCAACGCTTTTGCAGCTCTTTTCATATGAAGGGCTGTGAGGCATATTCGCTCTGTTAAAATCTCTTGATTATCACTTGCTTTAAGTAAGTTACGGTATAAAGTTCGTCTGTATTTTAAGTCATGATTGCTTCTATCTTCGATCCATTTTAACCGATGAAGCTTAGCGTACTTTTCTATTTCACTACGACTAAAATTTAACAATGGCCTAAATATATAAATACCATTTAGGAAAGACTTGTAGTCCATTGATGATAATCCATCTACGCCACTACCTCGCTCTAATCTTAACAAGAACGTTTCTGCTTGATCATCTTTGTGATGAGCAACAAGTAAATATTTAACATTATTATTTTTACACCACTCTGCTAGTAACTTATACCGTGCTTTTCGTGCCTGTAACTGAATATTGCCTTTAATATTTTGCTTCTCCCAATTTAATATGAACGATTCCTTTGCTCCAAGTTCCTTTGCATAACTTACAACAAAATCAGCTTCTTTTTGAGACTCTGGACGTAATCCATGATTTACTGTTAATGCTATAGGAAGTGAAAGCTTGTTTTTTTTTGCCCAGTTAGTCATTAAGTGCAGTAAGACTATACTATCTACACCACCTGATACTGCAACTGCAACTTGATTGTTATAGAAAGCAAAACTATTAACCACATTTTGAAATAATAACTCTAATTCCATTATGTCTCTTGATGGCCAGACAGGTCAGATCTCTTACGTCATACCGCGACTTATTTGTGGTATATATAGATCCCGCTAACAAGCAACGAAATATGACAAGTTTGTCCTTTTTTGTCTACCCCAGTGCCCTTTCTTTATGTCATCCCAGTGTTTGACACTGGGATCCAGGTTTTAATGCAAGAAACTATTTCTTTATTCCAGAAAATGAAAATTCCACTCTACGATTTTTAGCATGCTCTTTTTCATATTTAGAATTTCTAGAATCATCTTTTACATTAACCAAAGGCTCAGTTTCACCTTTAGAAGCAGTTTTTATTCTGTTTTCTATGTAGGGTGTACAACTAACCATAAATTTTTTAGCTGCATCAGCCCTTCTAGCGCCTAGCGCAAGATTATATTCATGAGAACCACGGTTGTCAGTGTGACCAGTTAAAGTAACCTTCGCGTCAGGGTTATCTTGTAACACCTCAATTACGTCAAGTAATGCATCTGCACTTACTTCAGCAATACTAGATTCATCATAACCAAAGAAAACTCTTTTATCACCTATCTGCTTAACAACAGAATTTATTTTATTTGTTGTATTTGCTCCTTTTTTTGGGCAAGAACTTACACCAGTAAGTAATAAACAAAAACAGCACATTATAACCAGTCTACTCCACATTACTAAACCTCCATAAATTTTAAATAGTGCGTAACTTTAATTTCAGTAGCTAATATCTCTCCATATTGTAATATAGTCAAGAGAAATAAAATACTAAATACTTTTTCTACAACCTTACAATTAATTTTCCTATAATATGCTGGACTCTGAGTAGAAAAATCCAATAAAAGAACAAAAAGTACAATTTTTTATTGTACTTTAAGCAAATATACTTTTAACTTTATTATTAATCTATTACGGTATTAAACAGATGTTTTCTAAAATAATGAACAAATATGCAATCTTATAAGTTTTTAGAGGAAGTATTATATAGGGTAAAGAATATCGAAAATACGCTAAAAGTACTAAACCAAAGCCAATTGAATGTAGAGGACAAAGTTGAACAAATGAGTCTTCTAGAAGAAATCAGACATGAAATTATCTCTCATGACGCAATAAAGGAATCATTAGCAGATGCTCTTGGTAACAAAAAAAGTGCAAATACTCAGCAGCTAAAGTTAATAGAGAGAATACATAAAAGCAACAGTGCTGTTCCTATTGATTTAGTAAAGTCTTTATCCAAAGCTAAGGTTGAATGCCAAAATTTATGGAAGCTATCTCATTCTGAAACCAGTAACTTAGAAAAACTAAAAGAACGTTTTACTGATTTAATCACACTCATTCGCGAAGTAGCTTCTATAAAATCGCAGCAATTAAAATGTTCAAAATACGACTCACTGCTTGCTGACTATGACTCTGATATCACAGAAAAGAATATAAGGGAAGTATTCCCCAAGGTAGGCAAATTTTTTAGCGAAAATGTAGATAAAATAATTGAAAAGCAGAAAAAGGATAAGGTTACTAATATACAAAAAGTTGCTACTCAGAAACAGATTGAACTTGGCTCATTATGTTTACAGCAAATGGGTATTGCACTAAATGAGATTCGTACTTCTTATTACTACCCTATAGATTATGATGAATCTGATTTTTGTTATGGTTTATTTTCACTTTTACGGCATAGTGGTTATGCAATTTATCAAAAATGTTTAGCGCAAAATTCTATAAGTAGTCCAATTACGAGACATGTTATGTATGAAACTCAAGGGTTATTCATGGAAAGGATGATTGGAACATCCAGAGAATTTATTGAGTTTATTCAACCACACATAAAAGAGAAATTTGCTATAAAAGGCAAAACTAACGAGAAAGTTAGCAGTGTTGAAAATTTGTACTTGATTTTCAATGAAATAAACCTTTCTTCTTTTTTAAAAAATGCAGATGAATTTAGTCTGTTAGCTCATATTATGTTGAGAACTAGGTTAGAACAAGATATAATAAATGGTACATTGGAAGTCAAAGACCTGCATGATGCGTGGCTGGAAGGTATGAAGCACTATAAAATTCCAGTAAAAGCTGAAAATGAGCTAAACACTTATTTTCAAGATGAATATTGGGCAAGCGGTGTTATGGGCTACTTTCCTATAAAAATTATTGCTTTAATTGCTGCTGTGCAGATTTTCTCTTGCGTTAAAAAGAATCATTACGAATCATTAAGTGCTATAATAAAAGGAGATTTTAGTTTACTTATCAGTTGGTTATCTCAAAATATATACAGTGCAAAGTGTGGCCTGGAACTGCTAAAAAAAGTAACAGGTAAGGGTTTAGACGTTGAGTGTGTTACTTACTACTTATCTGAAAAGTATAATTTGTCTTAATAAATGGTTTTCTTGAGTTATGTATGAATTTTGTTCGAAAATTAACCGGAAAGTTTTATAGCCTTTTTACTTTCAAAGGTTTGTTTGCTAGCGATATTGCTATAGACCTTGGTACTGCAAACACTTTAGTTTATCAGAAAAATCAGGGAATAGTGCTTGATGAGCCTTCAGTTGTAGCAAGAATAAAAGAAAAAGGAAGTTACGTTCCTTATGCTTTTGGTAAAAAAGCTAAAATGATGCTTGGGAAAACGCCTGGAGAAATAGAGGCGATAAGGCCCTTAAAGGATGGAGTTATTGCTGATTTTAAAAGTGCGGAAGAAATGCTAAAATATTTCATACGCAGTGCAAACACAAAATTCACTGTTAATAAACCTAATATTATCATATGCGTTCCATCTGGATCCACGCCAGTTGAAAGGCGTGCTATACAAGATGCAGCAGAAAGTGCTGGTGCAAATGAAGTATTTTTAATTGAAGAACCAATGGCTGCAGCAATCGGAGCTGGGCTCCCGGTTACTGAACCTGAGGGTTCTATGATTGTTGATATAGGAGGCGGTACAACTGAAGTTGCAATTATTTCTTTAGGCGGAATTGTTTATTCACGTTCTGCCAGAGTAGGTGGCGATATTATGGATGAGGCAATAAAGTCATATATTCGTGAAAATCATAAATTATTAATCGGTGAAACAACCGCTGAGAAAATTAAGAAAAGCATAGGTTCAGCCAGTCTGCCAGGTGAAAATAACAAAGAGGGAATGATAATTAAGGGCAGGGATTTAGTGAGTGGCATGCCAAAAGAAATGCTTTTATCAGAATACCAAGTTGCAGAGAGTTTAATAGAGCCTGTACATCAGATAATTTCTGCTATTAAGACTGCGCTGGAGAGCACTCCACCTGAACTTTCTTCTGATATAGTCGATAGAGGAATAGTTTTATCCGGTGGTGGTGGATTATTACGTAATCTAGGTAAAGTTATCAGTGAAACAACAAAATTACCGGTTCGTGTTGCAGATGACCCACTTTGTTGTGTTGCTCTGGGTAGCGGAAAAGTGCTTGAAAACATGGATTATTTTGGCCATGTTTTATTTAAGCAGGATTAAATTATTTTTAAAGGTAGTTCATCGAATTTTATAGCAAATTTTACCTCAAGCATAAAGATGTCATCCAAGTAGCCAACACTGGGATCCAGAAAAATTGACTATAAACAAGTATGCTGTTTCGATGAAATTGTGTAATAGAAACTAGATTCCAGTGTCAGCTACTTGCATGACACCAAGTTTGTGTTTATAAATTAAGGCGATTATGCTAAAAGAATTTGAAATAGAACCTCTGCTAAAAGATAAAGCTCCGCACCAGACCAAGGCTGTTGTTGCAATGTCCGGGGGAGTTGATAGCTCCGTTGCTGCAGCACTGCTACATAACCTTGGGTACAAAGTGGTAGGTGTGACTCTTCAACTCTATGGCACCGACGGTAATGCTAACGCAAGAAAGGGCGCATGCTGCGCTGGACAGGATATTTATGACGCTAAGCGTGTAGCTGAAAGTGTTGGCTTTCCTCACTATATTTTAAACTATGAGGAAATATTCAAAAAGGAAGTAATAGAGGATTTTGCGAGTACCTATATGCGTGGGGAAACTCCCATACCATGCGTGAGATGTAACCAAACGGTAAAATTTCGTGATCTATTGCAAGTTACAAAAAATCTTGGTGCGGATGTGCTCGTAACAGGACATTACGTGAGAAGGTTAGAAAAAAATGGTGAGGTAAAGTTGTGCAGAAGCATTGATAAAAGTAAAGATCAAAGTTATTTTTTGTTTGCTACAACTCAAGAGCAATTGAAGCTTTTGCGATTTCCACTAGGTGGGTTCTATAAAAGTGATATAAGAAAATTAGCAAAGTATTTCAGCTTACAAATTTCTGAAAAGCAGGACAGTCAAGATATATGCTTTGTTTCCGAAAGCTATAGTAAAACAATAGCTAAATTAGCTCCACAATCTGTACAGAAAGGTAAAATAGTGGATGTTAATGGAAAAGTGCTAGGCGAGCACAGTGGCATAGTAAATTTTACAGTGGGGCAAAGAAAGGGCTTGGGTATCGCACACAATGAACCTCTTTATGTGATAAAAATTAATACAGAAAATAATGAGGTTATAGTAGGTCCGATCAACGTATTAATGCAAAAAAAAATATTGATCAAGGAGTTAAATTGGTTAGAACAACCAAAGGAAGGTATGGAAGTAACTGTGAAGCTGAGATCATCACATGTGGGAAGTTTAGCAACAATACATTCAACTGACGAAAAAAATAAAGCCTGTGTCATTTTAAACGACGATTACTTTGGCATCAGTCCAGGTCAAGCCTGTGTAGCGTATAAAGATGAGCAAGTTATCGGCGGTGGATGGATATGCTCTTAACTAAAAGCTTTAATGCAGAGTGTAAACATACAATAGACTTCTTGCATAACCATATAACAGAAACGAAAAAACTTGCTTGACAAACTCCGCCAGCCCCCTTATCATGAAACTGAAGCTATTTATTTATCTTCTCTGTACAGATTAAATGACAAAAAAACTCACGTATCTGGCGTCTCATGTTTAATTTTTTGCACTATGTGCACTCTATGTCTTTATCAAATTTCTGGGTTTTTACCTACACAAGCTGAAATACGCTTATAAAGCATTTAAAACATTAAAAAACGCCAACTTAAAAAATGGATAGTGAATAACTAGCTACCCTAGGGTTTCTTTTGCCTTTTTTTCTGTTTAGTAAATTTCTTAACGTTTATAATTTAGATTAGTTGCGGCTTAAAAGCAGCTAAATCGCGGTTATTAAGTGTTTAGAATAAAAAAACGCCATACTTGAAAGTATAATGTAAGTAATTAGCCAACCACGGGGCTTCTTTTGCCTTTTTTTTCGTTTGGTAAATTTCTTAATGTTTGTAGCTAAACGACAACCGTCATCCCGCTAGCGGGATCTCTTGTTAGTGGCTGAGAGATACCGCGAATGAATCGCGGTATGACGGTTCGCGGCAGCATAAAGATAAGTCTCGTCATCCCACTGCTTGTTAGCGGGATCTGGAGATACCGCGGCGGTATGACAGTTCGTGGCAGCATGAAGATAAGCTCGTCATCCCGCTAGCGGGATCTCTTGTTAGCGCCGCGGCGGTATGACGTAGGATTGTTGTCATTTCGCTACTTGTTAGCGGCTAAGAGATACCGCGGCGGTATGACGGTTCGTGGCAGCATAAAGATAAGTCTCGTCATCCCGCTACGTGTTAGCGGGATCTATGTTGAGAGATACCGCGAATGAATCGCGGTATGACGGTGTAGATAGTATCCCGCTGCGTGTTAGCGGGATCTCTTGTTAGTGCCGCGGCGGTATAGCTATACCTTTTTCTACTTAGTTTGGGTTATGCAAGAAGTCTAATAACATTTATTGCTATTTTGCCATGTATCCCTTATACTATAAAGTAGAACATTATAGGTTTCAGCAATGATAAAAGAAATTGAAGAACTAATAAAAATTGTTGGTAAGGGTAATTTATTAGAGACGTTATTTATTTTTTTAGGTAGCTTTCAACATGCTGACTTAGGTCGTTTTATGGATCACAGAAATCATTTTGGTTTGTCTGAATTCATTAGAAAAAAAGAGGAACCATTAGATAAATATTTTAACTTAAAATTTAGTCTACAAGGGCTGTTTTTAATTTATGCTCAAGCTTATCAAATTCTAAGTGAAAACAATAACCTGAATACTAAAGATGTCATAGATAAAATATATGAAGTTATTAAAGGATCTGAGTTAAATGAATATATAAATGAAGTAGTAGATGGAAGAAAATTAGATTTACTTAACATCTTAGCAAATCCAAAGAGAGAACCAATATTTAAAACAGAAGAAGATTTTGAAAATAAAGTACTCATTGGTCTTAGAAAGTTACTAAGTGAAGGAAATACATTAAACAAATATGACAGAGAATTTGCATTAAATAAGTGCGTTATCAGCAGCTATTATTCCATTCATGACATAAAAGCAGATAAAGATATAGCATTGTTCTTTTCTTTGGGTGGTCACTATAAAGAACTTTCGTCATCTAACAAAACAGTAAAAAGAGAAGTATTAGAGATATGTGAGAATCAGTTAATAGAGAGCTATATAATGTTCTTAGCTGGCAAACTACACATGATCGGATTATCAAGTAGAGATAAATATACAATCGACCATGAGAATGTGGATCGGCAAGAGAAAGCATTGAAAATGGATGGATTAATATATCCTATAAATACAAAAAACACCCTAGAGCAACTGTTAAAAAACCAAAATAGTGATGAATTTGAACAATTAATAACGAGCCCTGATAATATATACTACTCAGTGCTGCAAGAAGAGAATGAATGTAGGCCAAATCCTATCACCAGCAAGAAAAAAGAAAAAGACCATAAAAACACAGTCTGTAAACTTATTTTAGGTATGTTTGTATTATCTGTTGGGTTATATGTTGCTGATTATTTCTTTATGGAGCAAAAATTATTTAATCCAATAAAAGGTGTCCTACCACAGGATAATTTTGCTAATCTAGTAATTGCTGCAGTGCTTACTATCGTAATAGTATATGCTTTATTTCAATTATCACAGGAACCACCACTTTCAACAGTCAATAAGATGACGAATGAAAATTTAGGACAGCCCGTGCAAAATAAGTTTAGAATTACATAAATGTAGCAACTTAAAAGCATATATTGTATAATGCTTATTCTTAAGTTAAGAGGTAATTTATGGATTTAAGTAAAATAACAGCAGGACCAAATGCGGTGAATGTGGTAATTGAAATAAGTGCGAATGCTGAGCCTGTAAAGTATGAATTTAATAAAGAGTTTAGGTTGTTACAAGTTGACAGATTTTTATCTACCTCAATGACTTATCCTTGCAATTATGGGTTTGTACCAAATACCTGCGCAGGTGATGGTGATCCTGTGGATGTTTTGGTGCTAACTCAATTTCCCTTAGCATCTAGTGTTTTAATATCGGTGCGTCCAATAGGCGCATTACTCACTAAAGATGAAAAAGGAGAAGATGAGAAAATATTAGCAGTGCCTGTTTCCAGTGTTGATAGCTATTATGACAATATAAAGGACTATTCTGACTTATCTAAAAGCCTACTAGATAAAATTACTCATTTCTTTTCTCATTATAAAGATCTGGAAAAGGGAAAAACGGTAGCAGTTGGAGAATGGGTTGGTGTGGAAGAAGCAAAGAAAATCATTGAAAAAAGCAGAAATTAGTTTTTATTGATTTATAGCTAAAGTGGCTTAGGTTTGCCCACAATTTGAAAAACAACAAATTCGTCATTCCGCTACTTGTTAGCGGAATGTATACCGCGCACAACTGTACGAACATTGCAATATGGCACATAGTAAACGATGTCATTCCAGTGCGTGACACTGGGATCCAGACTTTCCGTAAAAACGTTATATTTTAACATAACACTTATATGCTCACCAACTTAGTGCTAATCAAAATCCTGGATCCCAGTGTCTGGGCACTGGGATGACAAGAAAGGGAGTACTGGAATTTTTGTTTCAGCATTAGCCATGCATCTGAACAGATACAAATATTGCAATTAAAAGCATTAGACAGGTGGTAGAGGTCTTGGTATTATATAATCTTTAGGTTCTAAATTTGGAAGGGTGGCCGAGCGGCTGAAGGCGGCGGTTTGCTAAACCGTTATACGACCCAAAAGTCGTATCGAGGGTTCGAATCCCTCTCCTTCCGTATACTGTTTTTAGCACGGTTTAAATTCGCTATATTAGCATGTTTTTAGCCTATTTACCAGCGTACCTGATTTTGTTGCAATGGTTTTTATTTCCATTGTCACTGAGATCACTATTAAAAAGTTGGCTAGCATTGACTCAGTATTTATTATAGAATTGGTTATTAACTTTACTTGTATGTATAAAATACTAATTTTACTGTTGATAGTGTTGCCACTTAGGTTGCTTGCAACCGAGATTGAAATTGTTGCAGATGTAAATGGTGAACCAATTTCAAATTTAGATATCGAAAAACGCATCAACTTTATAAATTCATTGTTTGGCACTCAAAGTGTTAATCAAAAAGAAGCAAAGCCTCAAGTGCTTAGGGAGCTAATAGACGAAATTATCATTATCAATGAAGCACAGAGGCTGAATATAAAATTGAGCAACGAGGAGTTAGATAATGCTATTATGTTATTTTTAACCCAAAGTTTTAAACTTAAGGCTAATGAAGTTGATCAATACATAGAGAAGCATAATATAGATCTTGGTATTTTAAGAAAACAAATAAAATGTCAGTTACTGTGGAGCAAAATTATTGAAGTAAGAATTGTGCCATTTATTAATATAAGCGATAAAGAAGTAGATGATGTAAAAAGGCAAACAGAAAAGCCGGATTATCTTATCACGTTCCAAGAGTTTATAATTCCTGATCAAAAAGACAAGGACGTTTATGGTATAGCTGAAGATTTAGTAAAAAAATTACGCAACAGTGATAACCCAGAATCTCCAATAAAGATGCGTAAAGCAACAGTTAATTTAAGTCAGCTAAAAGGAAAACTCAAGAGCGTTTTAGAAGGATTAGAAACCAGCGACATAGCAGGTCCATTCAGTTTCAGTGAAGGTTACTCCGTTATAAAAGTAATAGATAAAGTACAACTTAATCATGCACTGCTGGAAAGCACTTTAAAATTAAAACAGATTGTGGTTGAAGGTTCAGAAAGTTTATTAGATAATCTCAAGGAGCAAAAGGTCAGTTGTTTAAATTTTGATAAATTGGCAGATAATTTTAAGCTGCCAAACGCAAAAGAATTTGAAATAAAAATGCGAGATTTAAATCCTGATTTACAGATTTTATTTAGTAAAACAAGTGTGAATGAAATAGTAGAATTGAGAGAAAATGGCACTGCAAAGTTGATGATGTTGTGTGATATCAAGAGTAATGTAGCGGGTATAGAAGCAATCAAACAGAAAATGTACCAACAAAAGATTATGATACAAAGCAACTTGTTATTAGATGATATGCGTAAAAATGCAGCTATCAGTTATCGGTATAGTTGAAGTCAGAGAGTGTTCTTGTCTTTGTGTATAGAACTATATAAATTACTTTGTTCTATAAAATTTCAAAAAATTTGAACAAATGCAGTTAAAATAGCACATGAAGAATATAATGCTAATTGGTGGTGGAGTTGGAAATGCAGTGTTATTTTCGATAGGGAAGGCATGTCTTGAAAATAATAACAAGGTTTTGTACTTTGCTGGCTATAAGAAGTTAAGTGATGTATTTAAACGAGCACTGATAGAGCGTGCATCAAATGCAGTAGTTTGGGCATGTGAAGAAGGATTGATAGAAACAAGCAGAGATCAAGATAAATCCTTTCATGGTAATATAGTTGATGCAATAGTCTCTTATCAACAAGGAAGATTAGGTATTAATTTGAACGTTATAGATAAAATTATCACTATTGGTTCTGACAAAATGATGAAAGCTGTGAATGAAGCTAGAAAAACAATTTTAAAGCCATATCTGAAATCAGGCCACATAGCGATATCATCAGTTAATTCTCCTATGCAGTGTATGATGAAAGAAATCTGCGCTCAGTGTGTGCAGCAACATATAAATGCGAAAACAGGAGAAAGGAGTTTTGTTTATAGTTGCAGTAATCAAGACCAGGATATGGGGTGTGTTGACTTTGACTTTTTAAGTGAGCGCTTGAAGCAAAATAGTTTACAAGAAAAACTTACTGCAAAATGGATAGATCATGTTCAAAGATATTAAACAGCACAAAAAGGAAATAAGAGAGCAATATAGAGCTATAAGAAAAGATATTGATGAAAGTTATTCCAGTTATGCGGCAAATTCCCTTATTAATCTCTTTAATCAGAACTTAAGCTACGTTAAAGGCAAAACAATAGCAGCTTACATTCCAATGGATGAGGAAATAGATGTTGTGCCTTTGATGCATAGTTTACTCGATTTAGATTATAAAGTAGCAATTCCTAATAAAAATAAGTTACTAAAATTTGAGGAATGGAACAAAACAAATGAAGACGTAATTCCCGACACAATCATTACTCCTGTTATTGCTTTTGATGATCATTTTAATAGATTGGGTTTTGGCGGTGGTTGGTATGATACAATGATAGAAAAACTGCGGCCACTTGGAAAAATATTTATAGGTGTAGCCTATGAGAAACAATATTGTAAAGATTTACCTGTAGAAAAACATGATCAAAAATTGGATATTATAATCACTGAGATGTGTGTTAGATGTGGAAGTGGATTGCTCAAAAAAGTGGATAAAAAAGAATAGATCTCTACCTTTTCCATTCCCTCCCTCTCCAAGCCATCAGAGGGTTTTGGTTTCTCCTGTACTCGCTTGTTCAGAACTTGGACTATCTAATTGAGGAACTGGTGACTTCATTTGGTTAACTTTATCATTAACCATTTTTTCTACCTCCTCTATTTTACCCTCACCAATGGCCATAATTTTAGATTGAAATTTCTCCATAAGTTCCTCAAGTGCTTCCTTATCACTTTCATAAGTACTAGTACCTTTTTCTCTAAGCTTTTTCATGTCATCTTCTGAAAAATTTTGAATAGTTCCATTCTTTACTAACTCTTGTATAGCAGATCGCTGCCCTTCATTTTGAAGCATGCCTATGACCTTTGCTTTACTCTGGGCGTTTTTTATTTTTTCACCTTCTTCGGACATATTATAGCCTATAATCTCTTGAGCCAAACTGTTGTATAATTTACTAAAGTTATCTTTTTTTGGCCCAACCTCAGGCAATTTATCCCCTAAATTTTTAGATAAACTTTTCACTGCTTTTCCTGCATCAATCGCACCTTCTTTTATTTTTTCCCCTGCCTTTACTATACCTATTCCTGCATAACGTGCTCCAATACCTACAAGTGCTATTAATGTAGCAAGCACAATAAGTGGAGAAAATGCTGCTCCTAATACCATTACGGCAGAAGCTATTCCAATTTTTTTATTTGCAGATGCTGATTTAAAATAATTGACTAAATTGTCCAGTGGACCTTTATTATTATTTATAACATTACTTATTGCTTGCTGATTAACAGATTTTAACGCCTCTTCTATTATTTTTGAGTCAACATTTTCAGAAGTTAAACCTTCAAGCGCTTCTTCAATGAATTTTATAAATAATTCTTTGTTGACCTCCTTTTGCAAGCCTTGGTCATTAATCGCTAAACCTAAATCTTTGAGGTTCATCCCTTTAACTTGTTCTGATAGGGTTGTAAATAACTCTTTTTTCCCCTCTTGTGAGGATTGTGCAATACTTTCTATTATATCTGAAATAGCTTTTCTTAGTTCTGGATAGTCAGTGTCAAAAAACATACTATTGCTAGATGCCATATTCAGCTTCGTTGATTATAAATATGCCTAATTATACATACTAATCATTAATTATATTATAATTGATATAACATACCCCTTTCCAAATATAGAATTTGTATTAAAATATCTAGATTATATGAAATCAAGGTACTTTATGGGTGAAAAAAAATTAAAAGCTGCTGTGGTCTTATCAGGGTGTGGTCACCTTGACGGTGCAGAGGTAAGAGAAGCGGTTTTAAGTTTGCTTGTGCTTGATCAGCAGGAAGTGGATGTTAAATGCTTTGCACCTGATATCAATATCACACAAGTTATGAATCATAGAACAAAAGAGGCAACAAAAGAAAAAAGGAATGTACTTGTGGAAGCAGCAAGAATCGCAAGAGGCGAAATATATGACTTAAAAGAAGCCAAAGCTGAAAATTTTGACATGCTAGTTGTACCTGGTGGATACGGGGTTGCGAAAAATTTATCTGACTTAGCTGAAAGTAAAGACATGGTGACAGTAATGCCTGAATTTGAAAGATTAGTTTCAGAATTTTTTGTTACAAAAAAGCCAATAGGAGCGATATGCATATCTCCAGCCATCATTGTTTCAATTTTAAGTAGCAAGATAGGTAAAGAAGAAAGTAAGGTTAAGGTAACTATAGGAGATGACAGAGAACAGTTGATAGAAAGGCTTGGCGGCGAGCACATAAAATGCGATACAGAGTTATCAATAGAAGACGAAGAACATGATGTATTTTCCTGTTCTGCTTATATGCGTAGCGACGAAAGTACATACTCTGTATATCAAGGGATAAAGCATATGATTGACAGCATGGTAAAAAAGATTAACAAAAAAACTAAACAGCCATTCCTATAAGGTGTACTAAATAAGACTTCTCTATTAATCACACAATTAACTGTTGAATTTTACATTTCTAGCTGTATTATGGCTACGTAGCTAAAGTAACTTAGGTTTATCGACGCTTTACTACTTGTTAGCGGTGTGGTGTAGTGGCCATATATGTTTAGTTCTTTTTTTTAAGGTATTTTGTATGTCAGATCTTTTCTATATTGAAACTACGTGTTGTGTGGACGGTCAGTGTGATGTCTATACAGGGGAAGTGAGTTTAAATGATGTCATGTTAGGCAAGTTCAGTCTAAATTCGTGCAGCGGGAAAGAAGCTATGATAAATCTAGACATTATTACATTCGATATTAATATCGCTATTGATGGTCAAAATGGAAAGAAAATAAAAAAAGACCTTAAAGGTCTTGAATTTGTAACTAAAGATGATGGTTCTTGGTATATTAATAAGGATTTTGGTGATGATAAATTTGAAGTTGTAGTAAAGCAATCATAATTTTACATCTCAGGTGTAACATTTAGTATAGGCGCTATTCTATTTATAATGTTCTTTACTATAGGCGCAGCAATTATTCCCCCGGTATGGTGCATCCCTTGAGGCTCATCAATAGCAATTAGCACTATGTACCTTGGGTCAAGCATAGTTAGCACTCCTATAAATGATGCTATGTTTGCATCTTTGCTATATTTACCATCTACAACTTTTTCCGCCGATCCAGTTTTTCCTCCTATTGAATATGCCTTTATTTTTGCTTTTCTGCCAGTGCCATCTGTTACTGCTGCACGTAATAATTTTCTCATTTCCCTGGAAGTTCTTCTTGAGATAATTTGCTCTCCTATACTTCTTTTATTCAACATCAAGGTTGCGTTATGAAATATCCCATTGTTGATTAATGCTGCTGCAGTTTGTGCAAGATGTATAGGAGTTACAGCTATGCCATAACCATAAGATGCTGTTATTAAAGTGGTTTCACTCCATTTATCCGGGATTATCGGTGTGGATTTTTCTGGTATTTCTATTTTCAAAGGAGAAAATAGCTTCATAGCTTTAAAGTATTCTACCTGTTTTTCAATACCTAGTTTGACTGCAATTTTTGCTGCACCAATGTTGGATGATTTTACAAATATATCTTGCACAGTAATTTTTGGAATTTTAGATTTATGAAAATCCTGAATTTTATACTTTCCGATGGTGATTGGTGTTGATACGTCATATAAATCGCTAGTTTTTGTAGCGTTCGCATCAAGCGCTGCGGCTATTGTAAAGTATTTTAATACCGACCCCATCTCATATACCCCAAGACTGGCGCGATTAAACTTTTGTACGTCTTCTGCCTTATTCTGTAAGTTGGGATTAAAATCAGGTAGGCTGACCATCGAGATAACTTCACTATTTCTCACATTTAAAACAATTCCTACTCCGCCAAGTGCCTGATATCTGCTTACAGCTTTAGTTAGCTCTTCATGCACTATGCTTTGCACTCGTGTATCTAAGGATAGTATTATGGGCTTTTCTTGCTCATTGTTTTTACTTATATACGCCTCAACTCCTGCAATACCATTGCCATCTATGTCAGTGTAACCAAGCACGTGTGAAAATAAATTACTGTGAGGATATATACGCTTTATGTCGTCATCAAAATTTACTCCTGGTACACCAGCGTTTTTGATCGCTAGTAATTCTTTTGGAGTCAAGTGCCGCTTTATCCAAGCAAATTTCTTTTCTGAAGTAAGTACTCTATATAAGTTCTTGTATTCGAGGTCATGCAAAGTAGAACACAGTTGTGCTGCTATACTTTCCGGATTCTTTACTTTGGTTGCATCTATATATAGTGATGTTGTGGGCACATTTGTTGCTATTACCACTCCATTTCTATCTAAAATATCAGGTTGTTTATGTACTATATTATCTTTTCTAAAATTTTCTGAAGTAGTAAGTTGATCAAATGTTAAAGAGAATATGCGAAAAATAATTATTATATAAAATATAAATAATGGTACTATAAAACACAGTGAGCGGAGCTTATTTTTAAGTAATGCTTGCATATTTACTTGATTTGACAAAAATGGAAATCATCTTAGCTGAACCACGAGGTTTTTGTGCCGGGGTAAAAAGAGCTGTGGACATATTAGCTATTACTTTAGAAAAATACAAAAACGAGCGCCAAGTTTATGTGCTACACGAAATTGTTCACAATAAATATATAGTAGAGGACTTTAAGAAACAAGGAGTGGTTTTTGTAAGCAGTATCGAGGAAATTGAAGATAATGAAGGAATACTGATCTTCAGCGCGCACGGAGTATCAAAAAATATAGAAGATGAGGCAAAAAGAAAGGGTATTCAAGTGATTGATGCAACATGTCCTTTAGTCAACAAAGTGCATAAAGAAGCAAAAAGGTATGAAAACAGTGGTAAAGAATTAATTCTCATTGGGCATGAAAACCATCCAGAAGTTAAGGGAATTAGGGGAAGAGTAAACAATCCTATCACTTTAGTGCAAACTTTGCAGGATGTATATGATTTAAAGGTTAAAGATCCAGATAATTTGTCTTATGTTACACAAACTACGTTAAGCATCGACGATACCCGTGACATTATTGCTGCCTTGAAATTAAGGTTTCCAGGCATAACAGGTCCAGATTTAAAGGACATATGCTATGCAACGCAAAACAGACAAAATGCTGTTAAAAAGCTAGCTGAAATTGTAGACATGGTATTAGTTGTAGGAAGTAAAAATAGCTCAAATTCAAACCGCTTATTAGATCTGTGCACTGCCAGAGGAAAAAGAGCCTACTTGATTGATAATTACAGCTGTGTGAATAAAAGCTGGTTTCAGGGCGTAGAAAAGATAGGAATCACCGCAGGTGCTTCCGCTCCTGACATATTAGTTGATGAATTAATAGACTACCTAAAAGTAAACCTGAGTGTAAAAATTTCAGTTATGCCAGGTGGTATTACTGAAAATGTTCAGTTTAAAATACCGAATCTGGTTTAAAACACAACTTATCTACTAAACTTCTCTTGAAATCACACAAACCAGCATCTATAGCTAAGACGTCATACCGCGATTCATTAGACTTCTTGCATAACCATATAACAAACTTTTATTGGGAATAGAAACGAAAAAACTTGCTTGACAAACTCCGCCAGCCCTCTTATCATGAAACTGAAGCTATTGTATTTGCTTTCGCCAATCTGCAGATTAAAAGGTAAGGATTACTTAATGTATCGGCGTCTTATGTTCAATTTTTTGCAGTATATAGATACTGCATGTCTTTACAAAACTTCATCTACATCTAGATTTTTATCTAAATAAGCTGAACGCGCTTATAAAGCGTTACAAGACATCAAAAAATGCCAATACTCGACAGAGATAGTAAAAGACTAGCTAATTCGGGGATTCTTTGTCTTTTTTTCTGCTTGGTAAATTTCTTAAACATTTGCAGCATAGGTTAGTTGCAATTAAAAGCAGCTAAATCTTGCTTGTCAAGCGTTTAAAACATAAAAAACGCCAATATTTTAAAGCGGATAATAACCCCAGGGCTTCTTTTGCCTTTTTTTTCGTTTGGTAAATTTCTTAATGTTTGTGGCTGAACGACAACCGTCATCCCGCTACTTGTTAGCGGGATCTCTTGTTAGCGGCTGAGATACCGCGAATGAATCGCGGTATGACGGTTCGCGGCGGCATGACGATAAGGTTTATACCTTGTCATCCCAGTGCCCAAACACTGGGATCCAGTTTTCTTTACAAATTCACCAAAAGTGTTTCATTCTATAACATAAAACCCATACTCACCAAATCCAATGCATTACTTGCAATTAAGTTTCCTGGATCCCAGTGTCTGGGCACTGGGATAACAAAGGAGGACGTTATTCCAGTGCCAAGCACTGACCATTTCTGGTCTCTTAAATTGCAACTAATCTAAGTATTAAAAAATTTACCAAACGAAAAAAAAGGCAAAAGAAGCCCTGGGGTTATTATCCGCTTTAAAATATTGGCGTTTTTTGATGTTTTAAATAGCGTATTTCAGCTTGTGTAGCTAGAAATTTGATAAAGACATGAGGTGCACATAGTGCAAAAAATTAAGCATGATTTACGCCAAATACATTAAGTTTTTTTGTCATTAATCCACTGCAGAGATTGCGAAGATAAATAAATAGCTTCAGTTTCATGATAAGGGGGCTGGCGAAGGGTGTCAAGGAAGTTTTTCGTTTCATCCAATGCGCTGCCAAAAGTTTGTTATGCAAGAGATCCCATAAATTGGGTGTCATAATAACTACACCCACATTAATTTTGGTGTACGTGACCTTGAAAGATCGTGATTCAATACTTAAATTATTAGGGTAGTAGGCAAATAATGGAGCTCAAAATGCATAATGTACAAGAAACTGAAAATTTAAAATTTGACGCTGAGGTAGGGAAAGTACTGAATATAGTGATTCATTCACTTTACACCAATAAAGACATTTTTCTGCGTGAATTAATATCAAATGCATCAGATGCATGTGATAAGTTGCGCTATGAATCTCAACTAAACCCTAATTTGCTAGATTTGAGTGACGAATTAAAAATCACTATCAGCTCCAATAAAGATAAGAACGAGCTATATATCACTGATAATGGCATTGGAATGAATAGACAGGATTTAATAGACAATCTTGGTACAATTGCAAGCTCTGGTACGCAAAAGTTCTTGGATGCGATTAAGAATAGCAAGGATTCAAGCCAAACTGTGGAGCTGATTGGGAAGTTTGGTGTTGGTTTTTACTCAAGCTTTATGGTTGCATCAGAAGTAATAGTAGAATCGAGAAAAGCTGGAGAAGAGGAGTCTTGGATCTGGCAATCCAAAGGAGATGGGGAATATTCAATCAGCAAGTCAGATAATCAAGTCCCTCGCGGAACCAAAATTACGCTCATTATGCATCCTGAAGAAAACGAGTTTTTAGATAAATTTCGTGTTGAAAATATTGTCACTACTTACTCTGATCACATAAATTTTCCTGTTGAATTTATAGACGAAGAAGGAAAAAGTGAAAAGTTAAACAGTAAGGCTGCAATTTGGACTAAGCCAAAAAATGACGTTACTCAAGAGGAGCACAACGATTTTTTCCGCAGTGTTGCCCACGTTGGCGGGGAGCCCTGGATGATATTGCATAATAAAAATGAAGGTGCAATAGAATATACAAATTTGCTTTATGTTCCTTCTATAAAACCTTTTGATTTATTCCATCCAGATAGACGTTGCTCTGTTAAGTTATATGTAAATAAAGTATTTATCACTGAAGATAATGTACAGATCATACCGCAGTATTTACGTTTCTTGAAAGGTATTGTTGATTCACCGGACTTACCTCTTAATATCAGCAGAGAAACGTTGCAGAATAATCGTGTTGTTGAGCAAATCAGGAAATCCCTCACTAAACGCGTGATATCAGAGCTCGGTAAAAAGGCAAAAGAGAATTTAGAGGAGTACACAAAATTCTGGACCAATTTTGGTGCAGTATTAAAAGAGGGTCTTTGTGAAGCTATGCCAACTGATGAGAGAGAAGCGCTGCTCTCGATTTGCAGATTTCATAGCACTGGTGATGAGAAATTAGTCAGCATTGATGACTATATAAGCAGAATGAAGCCTGAGCAGGAGCATATCTATTATCTCACTGGAAATAGCTTGGATTCAGTGAAAAACAGTCCGCAACTTGAGGGATTCGTCAGTAAAGGACTAGAAGTGCTCCTATTTGTTGATCCAGTTGATGACTTTTGGACTAGTGTAATTCATGAATACAAAGATCAGAAAATCAAGTCTGTAACCCGTGCAGATGTTGATTTGGAAAAATTCTCTTCAGAAGAAGATAAGACAGATGAAGAAAATAAATCGAATGAAGAAAAAACTGAGGAAACTATACTGCAATATTTTACCACAGTGCTTGGAGATTCAGTAAAAAGCGTAAAAATTTCCAAAAAATTGACTGATAGTCCCGTATGCCTAGCGGTTGATGAAGGTGCTATGGATCTTCGCATGGAGCGTTTTTTGCGTGAACAAAAGCAGCTAAATTACCGCACGCCAAAGGTGCTTGAAATTAATACTAAGCATCCTGTAATAAAGAGTATAATGAAATCTTATGCTGAAAGTGGTGAAAACCCAACATTGGAAGACATGATTCATTTATTATTTTACCAAGCTTGCATCGTGGAAGGTGAAGAGATGGATGATGTAAGTCTGTTTGCTAAGAGATTGAATAATTTGCTTGGCAAGATTTCTGTTTAATGCTATACTTAGCTTAGCTGCTAGTTAGGAGGTAAAACATGTTTGGTTCCAATTTTAGAGACTTTGTATCACAGGATACAACTTCACAGGGCCAATCAAATTCTGAAAGATTAATCAAAAGTTGGCATGGTTTTGAAAAACCAGATTTTGAAGATTCAGGTATTGAAGAAGAGTTTGAAGTTTTAGATAGCGAAAGTCAAGAGATACCAGCTACTCCATGTAGCACACCCTCTGAAGATCTAAGTTTAGAGAATGCAATACTTGCAAACTTTCCTGATGGTTGTGATAGGTCGTTTACCGTAGAATCAAAAGATGAAGGTTCATTTGATACCATTCCTAAAAGTTTAACTTTCGCTGAAATAACAAATATCCTAAATCAAGCTATACAAGAAGATAATTGTGAAGAACTAGACAAGGTTGTACAAAATATTGAAGATTATGAAGGCAGGTCTATTACGCTGGATAATGTAAATTTAAAGAGTTTTTGTGAGCAACAACTTAACTTAGATTTACAAGATAGAAGCGATCATCAACATATATACTCAAATGTACTATCACAGTATAAATTTGATCAGGAGAATTTTGAGTGTGATTATTCAGTAAAAGAATTGGTATTATTGGCAATTGCAGCTAATGACAAGCTAGTAGAGCAATATCAGGATTTTCTTTTTGCTGAAGAAAATTTAAGTCTTTTACCTGTACTTGTTGGTGGTCAAAAATATATTGAAGCTTTTATAGAAAAATTCCATGGTACTGATGGAGTTTATAGAAGATTAAAAGGTCAAGCTATACAACTTGTCGAACCTAATAAGATTGACTTTTTCTCAGTTATAGCACTAAGAAAAGAGCAAGAATTACTAGAGACAGTTTTTGTCGAATACGTTTTAAGAGATTTTGGACAGGTGTTAAAAACAAGTAAACCTAATCCTTTGTATGGTGCGCTTGAAACAGCATCTCTGATCAAAAATGAAGAATTCATCACGATAGTGCTAGATGCATTTGAAAGATATATTAATGAGCTAACTAAAAAAGCCTCAACAGAAGAGTTATTAAAAAAGAGCTTTGCTACCTTGTTAGAAACTGCGATAAGCCAGGAACACACATCTGTCATTGAATACCTGTGCAAACGATACACTAATAGTGCAGATCGTGCCATTTACGATGTATATGAACAAGCATTTGCAGATGATAAAGTTATTACAATACTAAGGCAACAAATCCTGAAAAACATAGGAGCTCGTGGCAGAAAAGAAATTTATGATTTAATTCTGAAAACTGCATTGGATGCTGGTAATATTGCATTTATCGAGCACTTGTGTGAAAAATGTGCTAAATGCAGCAATGATGTTATTAATTATCTTGATCATAAATCTAAAAACAACGAGTTTGATGAAATATATGAATCAATTCTGATTGCATTGTCTAATACTGAAAGTCAAGACATTATAGTCAGTGTTCTAGCTCATGTTCAAATTTATCAAAGCATACTCAATAATAAACAGCAAGTAGTCAGGCAAACCATACAAAATATACTGACAAATGCAATAAAAGAAGCTAGTTATGGAGTTGTTGTACCCTTATGTCAGCATGTTGACCTAAAATTCGCAGCTCTTCAGGCAATATGCAAGGAAGAATTTGAGAAAGCTTTACCAGTAATTGCAGAACAGCTTGAAAAAATAAGTATGGAACTTTCTCCAAGTATGACTCGTAATGAGTATCAAAAAAATAGAGATACTTTGAGTCATCTATATCTAATTAGAAATTTGTTAGAAAGTAGTAAATTAATCAATACTTCCAGTAAAGCAAATATACAGACACAAGCGAATACACAAGTTAATAAAAGAAGCAGCAGTGATAATGCAGTATCACCTGTTATAAAAGGCGATACGGCTGTAGTAAATGAAGAGAATAACAATCAACCAAGCAGTCAAAGAAACCCAAAATCCAAAAGTGCTGGCAGTCAACAGACAGAAAAAAATGTTCTTGCAGGGGAGGAAGAAAATGCTATCTTAAATAACACAGGGGTTTCAACGCAGGAGCCTTTAATTAATAATTTTGAGGAGGGTGAAATCAAAAAAGGCAGCGGAAAAAAAGGTGTTAAGCAACTTGCCAGTCCTGTTAAGAAAAAGATTGATGGACTTATAAGCAAAACCAGTACTAACTCAAGAGAAGAACTCGAAAATATTCTAAAAAGTAACTCTCCTACTCTTGTACTACAATATGTAAAAAATAAAGACGGTCCCTTTAAGGGTAAAGTAGAAGAAATTAAAAAAGAAATTAAAAACCATAATACAAAACAAGGTAATGTTAATATTTCACTGAACAACGATTTGCCAAATTCAGGAGACCAATCTACAAGTTCTAATAATACCGGAAGCAATAGTACACTTACCACAACTCCAGAAATTACGGGTTGTGAAAAGAAGTTGGGGGTAAGTGAAGTTTCTTCGAATGCTGACAATGTGTCTACAATTGGAGGTGTTATTAACAGTAAGGAAAAGCCTGCAGCAGTAGAAAAAACTAGTGCTATAAACAATCAATCAACCTCTATTACTGCAACACAAAATACGCAAAAGAGTAAGTGGCCTACCATAGCTACATGGACGTTAGCAGTATCTGGAGTTGTTTCAGGAGTAGCTATTGCAGTTTATTTGGAAATGCTAGCTGCAGGAATAGCAGTTGGAGCTTGTTGTCTGGTTGCCGCTGCAATTATATACTGCTGTACACCTAAAAGCCAAGTTGAAAACAACAAGGTTGACAAACCTTTCAACACGGGGAAAGTACCTACTGCCGTACATGTATAATAAATATAGTAGTTTACCATTTAATAATTTATTATAATTATGTTAATTATCGGTAAATAAGGACTTGGTAAACTACGAAGAAATATTCTTGAATAAAATAAAAGATATAAAAGATGAGGGGCGCTACCGTGAATTTACGCACTTTGCGTCATTACCAGGTAGGCTCCCCCACATTATGGACTATGAAAGAAATAGGGAAGTAATAGTCTGGTGCAGTAATAACTATTTGGGAATGTCACAAAATGAGAGTGTAATTGCCGCTATCCAAAATTCATCTGTTGGTGCTGGAGGAACAAGAAATATATCTGGTACAACAAAAGAGGTTGTTGAACTTGAAAAATCCTTAGCTTGTTTGCATAAAAAAGAGGCTGCTTTAACTTTTGCTTGTGGCTACCTCGCTAACCAGACAACACTTAGCACTTTATCGTCTGTTATTCCGGGCGTAGTAATTTTTTCAGACGAGAAGAACCATTCTTCGATGATAGAAGGCATAAAATCAGGAAAAAGGCCAAAACATATATTTAAACACAATGATGTTAATCATCTAGAGCAGTTACTCAAGTCTATAGACAAAAAGACACCAAAAATAATAGCACTTGAATCCGTATATTCAATGGATGGTGATGTAGCTCCGCTTAAAGAAATATGCGACCTGGCAGATCAACATAATGCAATTACCTATTTGGATGAGGTGCACGCAGTTGGCATGTATGGTTCACATGGTGGCGGAATTGCAGAAAGAGAAGGTCTGATGGATAGAATAACCGTTATTCAAGGTACACTATCAAAGGCTTTTGGAGTGATGGGTGGGTATATAGCGTCTTCAAAGAGCTTGGTAGATGTAATAAGAAGTTCCGCTCCAGGATTTATTTTTACCACTGCTATGTCGCCTGTTTTAGCAGCGGCAGCAAAGGCAAGCGTTGAGCACCTAAAATCGAGCAACATTGAAAGGGAAAAGCAAAAGCAAGTCGTTGAAAAAGTAAAAAACTCACTGAGAAATGCAGGAATTAACTTCATTCCAACAGAAACTCATATAATTCCAATAATAATTGGCAACTCAGAGTTATCCAAAAAAGCATCAAAATTATTATTTGATGAGTATGGAATATATGTTCAACATATAAATTACCCGACAGTTCCAAGAGGAACTGAGCGTTTCCGTATTACCCCTACACCTTATCATACCGATGAAATGATAGAGCATTTAACAGAATCTCTTGTAAAAGTTTTCGAAAAGTTGTCTATCTCTGTAGCCTGTTTATGCTATAGCTAGTACAGCCCTACGTCATACCGCGATTTATTCGCGGTATCTCAGCATGGATTCCGCTAACAAGTAGCGGAATGACGAGTTTTACGCTTATCAAATTGTAGGTAAACATAAATTACTTTAGCTATAGTTTTATATCTCCAGCAATGATTAGCCCGTTGTCTTCCGTTAGCCTTCCACCGCTTTCTTGCAGAAAAAGTCTACCGAGCAAGGCTTTATATTTGTTAACTCCAGAGTAAATTATTCCACTGTGCCTTCCTGCCGCAAGGTATGCAAAGCCTAAAATTGTTGAACCTATGGAGCGTACATTACTATTGCCAGGCAGCAATTTATTTAACAAATTACCACTTACATCTATTAGACCCCCTTCACGGCTTTTCACTCGCATTTTTACATGACGAGATCTAAAATCCTCAAGAAAAGCACCTTTCTTTTCTTCTGCCCAAAAAGTTTCTCTAAGAGCCGGAGCATCAATTACAGCTGCCACAACTTTATTTTTATGAATGAGACAGACTGATACTGCAAAATAAACCATGCAACTAGAAAAGTTCTCCCTGCCCTCTATAGGCATAATAAACCAGGTATAAGTGTTATCTTTTACTTCTTGATCAGTATCATCTTCAAAAATAAAACCATAGTCTCGTTTGTAGTCGTGCAAGCAATCGTATATGGTTTGCTTGGATTTTGAATAAGTTTTATTAATAAAGTCTGCTGATTTAACATTAGAAATTTGCAATTCATTAAAATCGCGCATAAGCTGCTTGGAAGCATTACGCACAGAATCAAGCATCACATTAATTCGTGGTGATGAGAGGGACATTCTTCCTTTTACTCTTTCACTCTTTCATAATAGCTGTCACCTGGAGTATATACTACAATTTTATCCTCTTCTTTTATAAATTGAGGCACGTTAACGCGCATTCCGTTTTCCAAAATTGCAGGCTTATAAGAAGCAGTAGCAGTTTGTCCTTTAATAACAGACTCTGTTTCTTTCACAGCAAGTGTAACATAATCAGGCACATGCGCAGAAATTATTTTGTCTTGATAAGCTACAACTTTAATTTTCATGTTATCCTGTAAATAATTTTTTTTTTCTCCCAATAAGTCCAAATTTATAGTGATTTGCTCGTAATTACTTGGATGCATAAGATTTACAATGTTTCCTTCAGTGAAAAGGTAAACATATTCCTCTTCATCTAAAATTGCCCTTCTGATTGTTGCATCAGAACGAAATCTTTCATAGTGTTTTGCTCCGGTTTTGATGTTTTTCATTTCGGCTTGTATGTATGCACCACCTTTACCAGGTTGAGTATGCATAATACCTACAACCAAAAATAATCCGCCGTTATGTTCCAACACCTGACCTGGTCTGATATCGTTAGCTCTTTCTGCCATAATTACATTTTCAATTTGATCTTATAATTATAAATAGCTTTATATAAATATCAAAGTCTTTATTAGTCAATAAATTCTGGTATATTTAATACTATATACCTCCCCTTTATATTTATATGTGGAAATATCTCTTTAGTGAAAGACAGCATAATACGTTTTTTTGTGCTGATAACTAAAATTTCTAATATATCCCCTGAGCCGAAATTATACACAGATTTTACATAGCCATATAATTCATTACTTTTCAGCCTTACTTCCATATCTACAAGGTCACTTTGGTAAAATTCATCCTCATCATTTAGCTCTGGTAACTTGCTTCTTTCTATATATAGCTTCTTATTCCTTAAAAGCTCTGCTTCATTACGGGAATTTACTCCGCTTATTGTAGCTATTACTAAATTATCACCTATGACGGATACTGAGTCTATTTTATAATTCTCATCACCACTTATTAGCTTACCATATAAGGAGATATTTTCAGGCTTTTCAGTAAAGGTTTTTACTTTAACAGCTCCTTTAATTCCGTGAGGAGAGGTAATAATTCCTAAGCATACCAGATTGTCGTTCATATTAATGCAAGTATCTAATCAGAAGATTTCTCAGATAAATATTGAGTCAAAATCTCGATGCCTTCATCAATCTCTTTTTCAGTGATAATGAGTGGAGGTAAAATTCTCACAACGTTATCTGATGTTACCCCAACAGTAAGCAAGCCGCGATGACTTAACTCTTCTGCAAACTTTTGATTGTCTGCTTTCACTTTTATTCCAAGCATTAACCCTTTCCCTCTTACTTCCTCTATTATTGGAAATTTACTTGCTAAGTCTTCTAGTTTATTTTTTAAGTATTTACCTCTAATTTCAACATTTTTCAAAAAGCCGGGGCTGAGCAATTCTTCGAGCACAGCATTACCTACTGAGGTTGCAAGCGGATTGCCACCAAAAGTGGAACCGTGCATACCGACCGCCATATATTTAGCAGCATTTTCAGTTGCAAGACAAGCCCCCAGCGGAAACCCCCCGCCTATTCCCTTTGCAAGAGCACATATATCAGGTTCCACTCCTATATGTTCGTATGCGAATAATTTTCCTGTCCTACCAGCACCGCATTGTACGCAATCAAAAAATAACAATATGTCATTTTCATCACACAGCCTTCTTAGTTCTTTCATAAAGACTTCATTCATTACTTTGATACCACCTTGCCCTTGTATTGGTTCTATTAATATAACGCCTATACCACTTGAAATTGCTTTCTTTACGCTCTCAATATTGGGCTCGATGTTATCACACCAATCAATGTAGGGATTTAGTAATTCAGAAAATTTCTGTTTATCGTTTGTAGCACAAGTTAAAAAGGTTCTTCCATGAAATGCACCATGAAATGTTAAAATTCTGTGACGATTTTTATTGCCTTTTCCATTTTGATAGATCCTAGCAATCTTAAGTCCACATTCTACTGCCTCTGATCCAGAATTTGAGAAAAATACAGTGTCAGCGAAACTATTGTTTATTAATTTTTCTGCAAAATTATTGGCAGCAGGTATATTATAGGTATTTGATATATGCCATAATTTTTCTCCTTGCAATTTAAGAGCACTAATTAATCGCGAATTAGTGTGACCTAAGCTACTAACGGCTATTCCGGAGTGAAAATCTACGTAGCGCTCACCATCAACATCATATAGGTAGATACCTTTGCCATGAGAAAAATTTATATTAACAGGAGAATAAACTGGCAAAATAGGAGAAATTGTCATAAAATATTATATGCTAAATTTTATTATTAATAACATAAAAACCGTTGTTTCACAATAAGAAGGATATGTATAAGCTAGGTAAATTGATGTTTTCTGCGTTGAAGAAAAACAAATACACAAAAGTTATTGTATTACTCTCATCGATCTTTATGATTTTATTCAGTGTGATATATTGTAATCATTTACTAAGGAGTAATTTCCTTTCTTCTTACCGTGATTCAAGTGTAAACTTAAAAAGCGTACTGGAAAATGGCATAATAAAAAAATACCATTATTTACTAATAGAAAAGCATCACATTAAATACAAAAATTTTGACTACATAAACCAACTAGTAAAACTACGTGCTGAATTATTACAATCAGTGAGCAAAGTAAAGGATTTCAGCTTAATACTGTATGATCAAAACGGCAGAATAATATTCAGTAATTTTAACACTCAAGATTATGATTATGAACAGTTACTTACAAACGATGAAATTGATAAACTATTAAGTAACCAAGAAATATTTTATACTACAGGAAATACATTAACTTCTATTTTCCCTATATTCCATGAAAATAGCGTTAAACCGTCGTTTTTTTTGAAGATTCTTCGAAACTACAATAATTCTTATGTTATAGCATATGGCCTGTTTTTAACATTTTTGGGCCTATTATTAATAATCTTAATATTAATAATGTTCTATTTGCACTTTTCTAATACCCAAATGCTAGCCAAGCAACATAAAACTAACATTGAATTACAGCAGATAAAAGAGACATTAGAGCAAGAAAATGCAAACAAGCTAAAGTTTTTTGCAAGCGTTACACATGAATTACGCACACCTCTTAATGCTATTATTGGATTTGCAGAGTTGATCAAAAATGAAACTTTAGGTTCAATGGATAACTCTCAACACAAGGAGTATGCAGACGATATATATAATGCAGGGACACACTTACTTGCCTTAATTAATGATGTGTTAGATTTTTCAAAAGCTGAATCAAGTAGTTTAACAGTAGAAAAAGTGAAGTTTAACCTGAACAAAATAATAGATTCATGTGTAAATATGCTATTGCCTAAATTAAAAGAAGCCGGGATTAATTTAAAAAAAGAGATGACTAATAAACAATTATTAGTCATTGCAGATCCCAAGAGAATGAAACAAGTTATAATAAATTTATTATCAAACTCAATCAAGTTTACTCCCAAAGATGGTTTAATAAGAATGGTGATAAAAGAAAATATAGAAAAAAACTTATTAACTATTGAGTTTCATGACAATGGAATAGGAATAATGCAGCAGGACATATATAAAGTTATGTCTGTTTTTGGCCAAGCAGATTCGGGGTATAGAAACGAAGGTACGGGCATCGGATTGCCGCTAAGCAAGAAATTAGTAGAGTTAATGGGTGGAACTTTTGACATTAAAAGTGAAGCAAAACTTGGTACTACGATAACATTGAACTTCTTTTATGAAGAACAAACATGTGAAGATTCGATTGATTTTTAATAGGATCTATTTGATATGGCCTTACATCAGACGAAAACCACACTTTATCAAGAGCGGCAAGCCGAGAAGGTAGGCAGAAATTCATCAATAAGCCCCCATCAAGAATCTTATCTGTTAGCTATATATAAAATTTGATACTCTGACTACAATATACTACTATAGATGGAAGTGTTATTAATGGAGCAAGGTATGGAATTAGCAGTAGGAAATAATGCACCCGATTTTAGCTTGCCAGCAGATTCTGGTGAAAATTTATCACTGAGTGAATTTTTTGATAAAAAAAATGTAGTTCTTTATTTTTATCCTAAAGACGATACTCCGGGTTGTACAATGGAGGCAAAAGGCTTTAGAGATAAAATAGATGATTTTTCTTTCCTTGACACAGTGATAATTGGTGTATCAAAAGATAGTGTTAAGTGTCACACTAACTTCAAAGCAAAATATTCTCTGCCGTTTTCTTTAGTTTCTGATGAGAATGCTGAAATGTTGGGAAAATATGGTGTTTGGGTAGAGAAAAGTATGTTTGGCAAAAAGTATATGGGAATAGAACGCACTACTTTTTTAATAGATAAAAAAGGTAAAATAGTGAAGATCTGGAAAAATGTAAAAGTTAGTGGACATGTTGATGAGGTTCTGGAAGAAGTAAAGAGAATATAAACTAAAGAATAGGTTAATGGCTACCCATTGCTACATAAAAAAGCTGAAATTACATAATTTTCGTAGCCACTCAAACTTTGAACTGGATTCAGATGATAGCTCAGTTGTAATAACTGGCAAAAACGGTATTGGTAAAACTAATATACTTGAAGCAATCTCGTTGCTTGCTAAAAGCAATGGAATGAAAAAAGCAAAAGCCAGTGAGATACAAAATAGATTCAGTAATGAAGATTGGGTAGTGCACTATGATTTTTTTAATGGAATGGATTTTAATTCAATTGGTATCGCAAAGAGTTTTGATAAGAAACTAATACAAATTGATGGAAAAACGCAATCGAGTTATTCATCTTTGTATAAGATATCCAATGTAATATGGCTGATTCCACAAATGGACTATGTTCTTCTTAATTCTCCAAGTGACAGATTAAAATTTTTAGACCGTATAGTCTCACTGTTTGAGGAAAATTACACTTGCTGCTACATGAAACACAGAAAAGCTAAACGTGAGCGAAGTAAACTGTTGAGAGAGAACACCTTGGACGAAAATTGGCTCTCTAGTCTTGAAAACATAATGGCCGTTAATGCAGTTAGTATTTTACGTATGCGATCGTCTGTTTTAAAGACACTACAAGACACAATTGATAACCATTCCAGTGAGTTTTTTCCGAAGGCAAGTTTGAAATTCAGCAGCCAGCTAACTTTGGACGATACTGCAGAATATTTTCAGAATCGTCTAAAGGAAAACAGAGAAAAAGATTCATTGACTGGTAGAGTAACCTTTGGTGTGCATAACGATAATTTTCGGGTTTTTTGTCAAAAAAGAAACGTACCAATAAATCTGTGCTCCACTGGAGAACAAAAGTTATTACTGCTTTCTATTATTTTATCCAGTGTAAAAGCAAGGTGTATTCATTACAATAAGGCACCACTTCTTCTACTTGATGATATAATGTCTCATCTGGATAAACATTACAGAAAGGCGTTAATGGAGGAAGTGTTAAGTATTCAATGTCAAACTTGGATAACTGATGTAAATCAAGATAATTTCAATAGCTATCTTTATTCTTTCAAGTTTTTTGAATTATCAAATGAATTAAATGCAAAACTTCCTTGACAAACCTCGCCAGCCCCCTTATCATGAAACTGAAGGTATTCAGTTATCTTCATCTGTGCAGATTAAACAGCAAGAAAACAACGTAGTTGGCGTCTTATTTTTAATTTTTTGCACTATGTGCACCTTATGTCTTCACAACATTTCTGGGTTTTTACCTATATAAGCTGAAACGCGCTTATAAGTCGTTTAAGACAGTATAGTACGCCGATTTTGCAGGATTAGAGAGTGACAACTAGCTAACACGGGGTTTCTTTTGCCTTTTTTTTCGTTTGGTAAATTTCTTAAATATTTATGGCTAAACGACAACCGTCATCCCGCTACTTGTTAGCGGCTGAGATACCGCGAATGAATCGCGGTATGACGGTTCGCGGTGACATGACGATCAGCCTTGTCATTCTAGCGCGTGGCGCTGGAATCCAGACTTTAACTGATATGATTACAGAAAGAGAATTTATTAGGTAGTTATAGACACTGAAAGTGGTAAGTCTTACCACTTTCAAGTAAAGAAAACTACGTTTACGCCTTCTATAATTTCTATGGATTATTCACTACTGCACCGTCTTCATAAATCACACCTCCTGGTGTTATTTTTGAAACGACTACAGGAGCGCCAAAAAACACAGCAGTAAATGCACCGAGTGCAAAAAGCGCTGGCCATGGCATTCTGCCAAATATCGCAAGCAAAGCTGCACCTATTATCACTATTGTGATCATCGGCCCACCTATGCCGTGAGTATAGCCTATTATCTTGCATATCACTGATGATGTTATATCACTTTCATCAACAAAAACGGTGTTGGTGGTGCCACCACTAGTATTAGCATTTGCATCAAACGCAAAGGAGAGAATTAACGCCACAAGTAGAAGAAAATTTTTCATTACGCCTCCTATAATTTCTGTTTCATGTTTGATTATCTATCGCTTTGATTAAATTTAAGTAAATGGTGAGGGTTCTAGTAAATTTGTCATCCTATCAGTTTATAAAAATTCCCGGATCTCAGTGTTATTCACTTGGACAACATTTATACAATTGTGGAATAATGGTGCTCCTTTAAGGAGCACCATTTAGCTAATGTTTTTCTGAAATTTTAGTGCCTAGTTGCATGTATTTGTTGTTGCATTCCATACTTTACCATCAGGGCAAGCAGTTGCACCATTTTTACAAATCACACCGCCTGGTACTATTTTTGAAACAATTACAGGCGCACCAAAAAACACAGCAGTAAATGCACCGAGTGCAAAAAGCGCTGGCCACGGCATTCTGCCAAATATTGCAAGCAATGCTGCACCAATTATTACTATTGTGATCATCGGTCCACCTATGCCGTGAGTATAGCCTACTATTTTGCATATTGTATTTGACGTTGCGTCATCAGTAACACTGCTAGCAAAAGCATTATCAAATGCAAAGAAGAGAATTAACGCCACTAGTAGAAGAAAATTTTTCATTATGCTTCCAATAATTTCTATGGCTTATTCGCTACTGCACCGTTTTGACAAATCACACCTCCTGGTGTTATTTTTGAAACGACTACAGGAGCGCCAAAAAACACAGCAGTAAATGCACCGAGTGCAAAAAGCGCTGGCCACGGCATTCTGCCGAATATTGCAAGCAACGCTGCACCTATTATCACTATTGTGATCATTGGTCCACCTATGCCATGAGTATAGCCTATTATCTTGCATATCACCGATGATGTTGTATCACTTTCATCAACAAAAACGGTGTTGGTGGTGCCACCACTAGTATTAGCATTTGCATCAAACGCAAAGGAGAGAATTAACGCCACAAGTAGAAGAAAATTTTTCATTATGCCTCCGATAATTTCTATTTAATGCTGGATTATCTACCATTTTGATTAAATTTAAGTAAATGGTGAGGATTTTTTTGCTTAAAAGTATCCTTTATTTCATTTAGAATACTTTTCTTGGTTCGTTTATATTACAGTGCCACAGAAATTTTACAGCATCGTTTATTGTCTTTATCGTGCTTTGATTGACACAATTTATAATGATGGAGTGGAGCATGCAGGGTATTTATCATTTTTAATTCTGTTATCAATATTTCCTTTTCTCATCGTTTTAATGGCTGTGGCGTCAACATTTGCAAATTTTTTAGACCAGTACAACATTGGCTGGGTATTTATCATTGATAACATGCCACAGGATATTTTATCATCTTTGATGCCGCGTATTAGGGAGATAATATCAGGCCCGCCGCAAAGCTTACTAACTTTAGCAATTGTAGGTGCTGTTTGGACCGCTTCATCGACAATTGAAGGGCTTAGAACAATACTCAATAAGGCCTATAAAGTTCCGGTTTCGCCGCCTTATATATTAAGAAGAGTACTAAGTATATTACAATTTTTAGTAATCACGCTTATTATAACTCTAACTATAGTGTTTTCTACACTAGTACCAATGCTAATTGATTTTTCCTATCAGGGACTAAGTTATACTAGGTATTTACTTATTGAATTTGTACTTTTCACAGTAGTCTCTTGGCTATATTTTATGTTGCCAAACATAAAACAAAATTTATCAGACGTATTTCCTGGATCTTGTGTAGCTGTTATTCTTTGGACGATTTCTGCTTCAGCTTTTAAGCAATACTTAAAAGCTTCCTTTGACCAACTGGATTTGATATATGGAAGTTTAGGTGGTGTGGTAGTGTCATTACTATTTTTTTATATGCTAAGTTTGATTTTTATATATGGAGCAAAATTCAATTTTCAGCTAAAATATTTCAATGAATCTCGCTAAGGAGAAAGAAATGGGTAAGTTAGAAGGTAAAGTAGCTTTAATCACCGGAGCTTCAGGTGGAGTAGGCTCTGCTGTTGCAAAAAGGTTTATAAGAGAAGGTGCATGTGTGATTCTGATTTCAAGATCTCTTGATAATCTCAAGCCACTATATAATGAAATTGAAGAGCTTGAAGAATTTAAAGAAGGCTCTGTGAAACTAATTCAGCTTGATCTTTTAGACTTTGAGAATGTAAAGATACTGACAAACATGATAGAAAGCCTGAAATTATCAGAATCTGGAGCACTTGATATATTAGTTGCGTGTGCTGGAATTTTAGGCAAACTGAACCCCATTCATGACTGTGAGATTGAAGAGCTACAGAACGTAATGAATACAAATTTTACTGCCAATTGGTACTTACTAAAAAACTTAGATCCAATGCTAAAAAAGTCTAATGCTGGAAGAGCGATATTCATGACCTCAGAAGTGACACTTTCTCCTTCCTCTTATCCATATTGGATGCCGTATGCTGCAAGTAAAGTTGCACTAGAAATAATGGTGCAGATATATGCATCTGAGACAAAACATACAAAATTATGTGTAAATGCTGTATACACGGAAGGACCTGTGGGTAGTGAGCAGGCATTTCCTGGATCTGAATTGGTGTCACCTGATAAACTAACAGATAAATTTGTGGAATTAGCTTCTGAAGACTGCAGCATATCAGGAAAAATCTTACCGCTCAGCAAATCTCCCGAATAAATTACCATAGTATCTGCAAAGATACCGTTAAGCCCACAATTGTATGAACATTGTGATTTGAGAGTAATCTCCACTAGGAAGGATGTCATCCCAGTGCCTCTATGGTGTCATTCCAGTCTGGAATCTAGTCTTTATTATGCAGCCACTTATTTAAAGTTAAGTTTTCTGGATCCCAGACTGGGATGACACCTCTGGGCACTGCCGTCATAAAGGAACTAGTGTCAGCTACTTGAATGACATCATTTGCTGTGCAATTTACCTTCAAAAATGAATGTTTGTACAGCTGTGTGTCAAGCACTGGAATCTGCCACGCAAATTGCAATGTTCGTACAGTTATGCGTCAAGCCTAAAAGTAATTAGCTAATAGGTTTAATAAAAATTCACATATACAGGAAAGATTGGTAACATTACTTGAATAGAGACCGTTATTGTAATTATGCCGAAACGCACAGATATAGAATCTATATTAGTAATAGGAGCAGGCCCAATAGTTATAGGTCAGGCATGCGAGTTTGATTATTCCGGAACGCAAAGCTGTAAAGTATTAAAAAGCGAAGGTTATAAAGTCATTTTGGTTAACTCCAACCCCGCAACTATAATGACAGATCCTGAGTTTTCTGATGCGACGTATATTGAGCCGGTACTGCCTGAAATCATAGAGAAAATTATAATTAAGGAGAGGCCAGACGCAATATTGCCAACAATGGGCGGGCAAACAGCGCTCAATTGTGCAATAAAACTTGCAGATGATGGAGTGTTAGACAAATACAACGTAGAATTAATAGGGGTAAATAGAGAAGCAATAAAAAAAGCAGAGGATAGAGAGTTATTCCGTCAGTCCATGGATAGAATAGGACTGAAATACCCCAAAAGTATCATTATAAAAAATCAAGAACAAATAAAAAAGGCTTTGGATTACGTTGGATTACCAGCAATCATTCGTTCATCATTCACTCTTGGTGGTGCAGGTAGTGGCATAGCATATAATAAAGAGGAGTTTTTCAATATCGCAGAAAGTGCTCTCAAAATTTCGCCAATAAATGAAGTTCAGATAGATGAATCAATTATCGGCTGGAAAGAGTATGAAATGGAAGTTATCCGCGATTGTAAAGATAACTGCATAATAGTCTGTTCGATAGAAAATGTTGATCCGATGGGAGTGCACACCGGAGATAGTATTACGGTTGCTCCTGCTTTGACTCTGCGTGACGTAGAATACCAACAGATGAGAAATGCATCTATAGCAGTGCTGAGAGAAATTGATGTTAGTGCCGGTGGTGCAAATGTTCAATTTGCAGTGAATCCTAAAGAAGATGGAAGCCTCGTTGTGATTGAGATGAATCCAAGGGTTTCTCGCTCTTCTGCACTTGCTTCGAAAGCAACAGGCTATCCTATTGCAAAAGTTGTAACTAAACTTGCTATTGGCTATTCGCTCGACGAAATACGTAACGACTGTGCTCCAATAATACCAGCAGCATTCGAACCAGTGATTGATTATATCGTCACTAAAATTCCTCGATTTGAGTTTGAGAAATTTAAGGGGACGAATTGTGAATTATCAACCTCCATGAAATCAGTGGGAGAAGTGATGTCTATAGGCCGCACTTTTAATGAGTCACTACAGAAAGCTTTCCGTTCACTTGAAACTGATTTTACAGGACTTGATGAAGTATTTCCTGAGAACATTGATATTGATCACATAAAATCTCAATTAGCAAAATTGCTACCAAACAGATTACTGATTGCTGCTGACGCAATGCGCCACGGAATTAGCATAGAAGAAATAAATTCGATTACAGGATATGACTTATGGTTTCTGCAAAATATACAGCAAATTATATTAACTGAACAAAAAATCAAGGAAAATGGATTTCCTGGAACTGCGTACGAAATGTTAGAGCTGAAAAAAATGGGATTTTCAGATGCAAGATTAGCAAAGTTAAGTAATAGACCTACCTCTGTCATTCCAGTACCCTCTAATGTCATCCCAGTCCGTGACACTGGGATCCAGCCAGCGTTACACGCTGGAGATCGAGTAAAACAAATCGAAGAAATAAGAAAAAAATTTGGCATTAAACAAGTTTATAAACGCGTAGACACCTGTGCAGCTGAATTTGAATCGAGCACTGCTTATATGTATGGCTGCTATGAGGGTGATGTTGAAAATAAAACGGAATGTGAGGCGAATATTTCTGACCGAGAAAAGGTTGTCATTTTAGGAAGTGGTCCAAATCGCATTGGTCAAGGTATTGAGTTTGATTATGCATGCGTACATGCAGCTTCTGCCGCCAAAGAAATGGGGTATGAAACAATAATGATCAACTGTAATCCCGAAACTGTCTCAACTGACTACGATACCGCTGATCGTTTATATTTTGCACCACTCATTGCAGAGGATGTGCTTGAAATACTAAGTAAAGAGCAAGAAAATGGCACACTGGTTGGTGTAATAGTTCAAATAGGCGGTCAAACACCTTTAAAGTTAGCCAAAGTGCTTAACGAGAGAGGTTTCAAAATTCTGGGAACTTCGTTTGATTCTATTGACCTTTCAGAAGATCGCATGAGGTTTAAAAACCTTGCTTTGCAACTTAATTTAAAACAACCTGAAAATTCTATCTGCCATTCAGTAGAAGAAGCGTTAACCAACGCAGAAAAGGTGGGGTTTCCACTAGTAGTCAGGCCATCATATGTCCTCGGCGGTCAGTCTATGTCGATTAGACACGATACACAGAGCTTTAAAGAGTACGTCTTAGATCAAACTAAAATCTTTGAGCATGGTTCGCTGCTTCTTGATAAATTTTTAGTCAATGCAGTTGAGGTTGACGTTGATGCTGTATGTGATGGGGAAAAAGTTTTCATTGCAGCGGTCATGGAGCATATTGAAGAAGCTGGTATCCACTCTGGTGATTCAACATGCTCAATACCGACAAATACATTGAGTGACGAAGTAATAAAAGAGATCGAGCTCCAAACTGAGAGAATAGCATTAGCATTAAAAGTGAAAGGTCTGATAAACATTCAGTTTGCTGTTCAAGAGAATAGACCTCTTGCAGAACCTGTTTGTGATGAGAAATCTTTAGGAAAAGTGCAGATGAGCACCACAGAATACTCGAATGTATTTGAGGAGCGCAGACAAGCTTTGACGACAAAATTGCCTTCAGAAATCGAGTTATGCAAGAGGTCTAGTGATGTATACATACTTGAAGTGAATTTAAGGGCTAGTCGAACCGTTCCTTTTATTTCCAAGGTAATCAATATTCCTATTGCAAAGCTTGCCACTCAGGTTATTTTGGGTAAAAAATTGAATCAGGAAAACAAGCCTTTCAATCATTTTGCAGTTAAAGCTGCTGTTTTTCCATTTACCCGCTTTGCAGGAGTTGATACTTTACTTGGTCCTGAAATGAAATCAACAGGAGAAGTGATGGGAATTGACTCATCATTTGAAGCTGCACTTGCAAAAACGCATATGGCTGCAGGATACAAGTTACCAACAGAAGGAACAGCTCTGGTTTCAGTAAAAGATGATGATAAAAAGTATATATTGCCAGTTGCACGAATGTTGAAAGAACTGAGTTTTGAAATATATGCCACCAAAGGCACAGCTTCGTATCTGAACAATAACGGCATTGCTGCACAAGCTGTAAATAAAGTAAGAGAAGGCAGACCCCACATAGTTGATATGCTCAAAGATGGAAAAATAAATCTAGTGATTAATACTTCAAAAGGTGTAAAGTCAGTCTCAGACAGCAAAGATATCAGGAGAACTGCTATTTTGCAAAATATAGCTTACAGCACCACAGCTTCCGGAAGTAAAGCGTTAGTGCTTGCAATTCAATATGTAAAGAATAGCAAACTGGAAGTGAAATCATTACAGCAGATACAAAACGTTTAAATATCAAAACTAGAATAATTCACTCTCAAAATGCTAAAGAGAACATAATAAAAAGATGGAAATTTTGAAGGAAATAGTATACCTAAAGAATCAACTAGCGTAATTGAACAGCCAAATGCTGCAACGAATGCTCCACAATCTCACCTAGAGGACACTTCCCTTATATGTTAAGAACAAGTCTTTATAAATATCAAAGTAGTGAGATTAAAGACACACAGAGAAGAGGAATCGTCACGCCCCTTGATTATAAGAATCGTTGTTCAGCAAGGTTCTCTTCTCTGGTTTATTATACTGAAAGTTCCGAACAACTGATTGAGCTTTTAGGCTCGTATATAAGGCTGGAAAATGCAGTATATGTTATTATTACGGAGGAATTATGAATTCATCAAACATTATTGCTGGCATTGATGTTAGCAAAAGTAAATTAGATCTCCACATTCACCCACTTGAGCATTATAAAATATTTGAAAACAATGTACAATCCATTGATGAAATGCTGGACTTTTTACGTTTGCATAATGTAACCAAAATTGGTCTTGAGGCAACTGGTGGATACGAAAAATTATGTGCCTATACTTTACTAAGCAATGGTTTTGAGGTGTACGTCATTCAACCAAGGTGGGAGAGACTATGCTAAAAGCCTTGGTATTACTACAAAAACTGATAAAATAGACTGCAGTATCATCTCACGTTATATTAATAATACAGATATGCGTGTTACTCCTTTAACAGTTAGTAATGGTAATATTGATTGCTTGAAACAAAAATTATCTCGTAGAAACCAACTTGTAGAAATAGCAAAAATACAAAAAACCCAAATCCAACAGGTAACTGATACATCTATAATCAAACAAATAGAGGAACTTCTTGCAATTTTACGTAATCAAATTAAAACTTTAGAAGATGAAATGATTACATTTATCGATCAAAACCAAGAGCTTAAAAGAAAATATATATCAATAACTATATAGTAGCGGGATGACGGTTTTTCAAATTATCGGTAAATCTAAGTCAGTTTAGCTATAGGCAGCAATTTTCTGTATTTATTTTAAATTGAAGAAAGCTCAAATGAAAGATCGTGTTTTGCTAAAAATCACAGAATGCAGTCTGGTTACTATTTAAAAGGATATGTTCAAAAAACTGTGTCAAATCAACTCATACACTTCATTACCAACTTCATGATGAAGTTCCGCAGTTGGATGGAAATAATCAAAAAAGAAATAATCCTTTAGTGTTTCTTTGCTACACCCAGGGTTATAGTGAACGTCAAGTTCCCCTTTAAATATCAACTTTAAGAGTATTTTTATATTTTCTTTAAATCTCCCAACTTGGTCTGCAATGTTCGATGTGCATGCATCTTGACAATTTAAACCTTTGCTCTTGTATTCGCTAAACATACTTCTCATTTTAGAGTTAAGATCAAATGCTTTTATTTCAAGATTTGTACTTTTCTTCATATAATCTAAGCCTTTAGCCAGTTTTGCATTGAAACTCTCCGTGAGCTTTGTAGCTAGTTCCCTTGCTTCTTCATCTCTATTAAAAGCTGGTATTGAGCCAACTTCAGGTGCATTTGCAACAACTACATGCTTAACACCATGTTCATTTAGAACCTTAAGTGCATTACATATTTCACTCACTGCTTGTTCCAACACTTCTTCCGCTTTAGTATCGTCATAAGCAGTGGCAACCATAACATCATTTCCGCCGATTATGATGCAAAATAAATCTTCTTTACCTATATCTGGATGATGTTTAATTACCGCATCTAGCTGGTTAGCTAAACGAAATTTATTGAAGAAATAAGAAAAAATAGGGTCAAAAATTTCAGATGCTGTTGCATATGAAACTGCGTAATTCTGACCTTGCTGTTCGTGGCATCTCCCAAAAAATGAATAACTCCACCCAGGTTTAAATTCATCTAAATCTAAATATTTTGCTATATATTCAACAGCAGTAGGGCCATTGCTAAAAGATCTTCCTTGATAAAAAGGATCATCAAATTTTACGCTTTTTGCAAAGGATAAATTATTTAAAATTCCAATGATTGCGCCATTATCGGATAAGCTATCACCCAGAACATAAAAATTTCTATACTTTGAATTAGAATTGTCATTTTTATTTGTCATAATATTTACCGTAGATTAGCATGTTGTTTCATTAGATTCATAGAAAAAGAAAAATAGCGGTGAAATTATACAACTTTGGCCTAACTTGCTCTCCACTTTTTCCGGGCAAAATCAGCTTCTTCTTAACTTGACACGTATACTTAAAAGAACCCTCTAAGTTTTCTAGCACGGCTTGGATGTTTCAACTTGCGCAGTGCTTTTGCCTCTATTTGCCTAATTCTCTCACGTGTTACATTAAAAATTTTTCCTACTTCTTCTAAGGTATGTTCCTTCCCATCTTTACCAAGGCCAAAACGCATTCTTAAAATTCTTTCTTCCTTTGGTGTTAAAGTTGCAAGAACATTGGTTGTAATGCCACGCAAGTCAGCAAGTATTGCAGCATCCTCTGGCCTGGAGACTCGCTTGTCTTCTATACAATCACCAAAGGTATTACTATCATCTTTTCCTGTTGGAGCTTCAAGACTTACTGGATCCCTTGCTATTTTCATAACTTTGCGTATTCTTTCCAGTGGCATTGTCAGTTCTACACTCAATTCCTCTAACGTCGGCTCTCTTCCCATCTCATGAGTCATCTTTCTTAATGCTCTGTTGATTTTACTGATAATTTCCACCATATGAACTGGTATTCTAACTACTTTAGACTGCTCAGGTATTGCTCTAGTGATTGATTGTCTTACCCACCAAGTGCCATAAGTTGAAAATTTATATCCACGTTTGTAATCAAACTTATCCACGGCCTTCATAAGACCAATATTGCCTTCTTGTATCAAATCAAGCAGATCAAGGCCTCTTTTTGAATACTTCTTAGCAATGGAAACTACTAGCCTTAAGTTAGCCTTAATCATTTCTTGCTTTGCTTCAGAGACTTCTCGTTCGTGTTTTTGTATTCTCTTGATTAGCTCCTTAAATTCTTGTACGTTATCTTCCTGTATATGCTGCTTAATACCGTTCAAGGTACTAGCTATATGTTCAGAGTTATCGTCTATAAACCTTAAAAATTTGTTTTTTAATTCACCTGTAAAAGAGGACTGATTTTCATTGATCTTTAAAAGACTTATCTTTTTCAATTCGTGCTTTAAAAGCACGTCATCATAAACTTTATAGAAACTTTCTCTATCGATATCGTATTTTCTAGCCTCAGCAATAAGATTAGCCTCTTCAAGCGTAATGGATCTATTTATCTTATAAAGTTCTTGTGTAATTCTGGCAACAGCAGCATCACTTAACTTAATTTGTAATGCTATAGACCATATTTGATTATACAAATTTTCTAGCTCATTAGAGAAATTTTTAGAATTTTTTCTTAATATCAACGCTCCATTTGTTAAAGTAATTATCTCATCCAATGCAACTATGACCTTTGGCAATAAGTCACTTTCCATTTCAAGAATAGAAACATTTAAATTGACTGAACTTATATCTTCATTATTACCGTCTTTCTCATCATCACTTTTTTTACTATCTTTCTCATCATCACTACAGTACTCAGCATCTTCAGAAACATCCTCAGAATCCTCAACATCTTCAGCACTTTCTTCACTCTCTTCACTTTCTTCTTTGGGTACCACATTAAAATCAGAGTTATAAATTGCATCCAGATCTATAATTTCTCTCAGTAAGAGAGCTCCATTACTTAAATCATCACGCCATACTTTTATCACCTTTAATGTTACTGATGTTTCAATTATTGCACGTAACATGTTATGCTTTTCAGATTCAATTTTTTTTGCTATCTCGATTTCATCTGCCCTTGATAAAAGCTTTACGGAGCTCATGTCTTGTAAATAAATCCTCACTGGATCATCATTTTGTACTAAAGTTGCAGTAACATTTGGCGATGTGTCATCATCATCAAGTTTACTATCATCACTGTTGGAAGGAATATCTTCTTCATCTTCGCTACTTTCAAGCACATTAATTCCGGAATCCTGCAATAAAGATATAGCATCATCTATAAAGTCAGACGAAAAATTTTCATCTGATAATTTATCATTTATATCATCAAAGGTGATAAAACCACCCTTTTTTATACTCTTAGTTACCAGATCTTTGATAATTTTTTTCTTATCTTCTGCATCATTAATAGTTGACATCATTACCTTTATAGTTTATAATTTTATTTCTTATTAACAAACAAACTTACAACGAGCAAGTCTATAATTTTACTTTTAACTTGTGGCTATTTGTTACTTCATATAGTTTAAGATACTGTTAATTTATGTACACTTGTCTTAATCAATTGTTCCATACTTTTCTTCCATTTTTACTGCTATGGATAATCCAACTGAAAATGTTGCAATTCCAACCACTATAGCAGTAAGCATTAAAACATGGGGTATAGGATTGCTATATGAATAAAAATTTGAAACCAATATAGGAGGCAAGGAACTTTTTATATATCCTAGAGATATGTAAAATAACAAAACAGATGCTTGGAAGACGCTTACCCCTATCATTTTCTTGATTAAATTTTTATCGTTTATAATAATATATAAACCTAGCACCATTAATACAATAATAATCGTATAATTATATAAAGTCATTGTTTTTTCCTACGAGCAAAATTTATATATATAATTAACATAGAGGAGCAGACAGTAAATGCTACACCTAATTCCACCAAAAAAATACCTAATTTTTGACCGGTTCTATTATTGGTTAACAAGATATCATAAGATAAAAAATTTTGGCCAAGTAAAGTTGTTGCAACGCCCGTTCCTCCATAAATTAAAATACCTAACACGTTAGTCAATCTAATCACAGAATAAGGTATTGCTTTTAGAGTTGTAGATACACCAAATAGCATTGAATATAATATTATCCCGGAGGCAATAATTATTCCTGCTTGAAAACCTCCACCCGGAGTGTAATCACCGTGAAATTGTATGTATAAACCAAATAAAATGATAAAAGGTATCATCAAAAATGTTACTGCATTTAATATCGGATCTTTAATCATTTTCTTTTTCTTCTTTTAATATCAACGTTATACAAAGCGCAGCAGTAAAAACTACTATAGTTTCTCCAAACGTGTCATAACCACGAAAGCTTGCCAAAATAGCTGTCACTATATTAGGAATACCGGTAGCTTTTTCGGTATTTTCCACATAATAAGGAGCAACATGCAAGTGGATCGGAGCATTGTGGCTGCCAAAATCTGGCAATTGAATCATAAAATATGACAAACATACAGCCAGAAATAACATAAAAAAAAGCGTTATAGGGTTATAAGATAGATTTACTTTATGATTCTTTATCAAGGAGAGTGCTGCAAACGTAAAAACTGTACTGAGCCCCGCACCAACAGAAGCTTCAGTAATTGCAACATCAGGTGCATTCATAATTAAGTATATAAGCGCAATCAGTGAACTAAATACACACATTAGAACAGCACTTACGACTAAATGTCGCGAGAAAACTATAAAAACCGTAACTGTTAGTAACAACAAAAGTAACACTACATTTAATATTTCTAACACCTTAGCCTTCTTTAACAGTTTTTTTCTTAACTTTATAATGAGTGCGCGCTAAAATATAGCTATTAGTTGAGTTAGCTACCCATATTATAAAAATTAATAATACTATTTTAACAGTATTGATTGAAAATCCATTCTGCAAAGCAAAACCAATTAACAATAACGTTGCACCGCTAGAATCTGTAATACCTGCTGCATGTAACCTAGTATAGAAATCAGGAAATCTGATCACTCCTATATTTGAAATAATTATCAAACAAATACCTAAAAATATGAAAATGGATCCTATCATAAATTATCAAAACAACATTAATCTCATTAGTGCTATAGTTGATATAAAGCTAACGCTAGCATACAACAATGCTATATCAATTAAAAAAAAATTATTCAGAATGATTGATATTGCTGTTATAAGTACAACTACTTGCGTTGAGAAATTATTGAACGCTAAAACCTTATTGTACACATCATTTGACTTAGACACTATGCAACACAACATTACACTCATACAGAACAACAGTGTATAGATAGCAATGCAAATCATTTAAAGACTATGTGACTTCAGTAGATTTCTAAACGGATACTTCTTCATCGCCATCTTGATCATTTATTTCATCATCTATTTCACCATCCACTTCATAATCTTGGCTTTCTTGACTTGCATCAAGATCTGTGTTATCAGAAAAATTTAATAAATTCGCTAGCTTACTTGTATTACTGCTGTAAACATTATTCATATTTCCTTTCATGTATTCCTTGCATCTACCTACCAAAAGGCTAAACAGCTCATGAGTATCCACCTGTTTTCCTGCTATTTCATGTAAGGAAACTATGGTATTTTTATGACCTTTAAACTTAGCTGCTTGAATTGGATTACTTGCCCCTGTATTTAAATCATGTGTTCTTTGACTTGCCAACAGAACCAATTTGAAACGGTTACTTACCCGTTCTATACACTTTTCTACAATAGACTCAGCCATAAGATACTACCTTAATAAGTTTTATACTATATCACAAAAAACAAGTTGTCAACTTTGTATCTATTGCGATTCAACTTCATGTTTTACTTTTTCTGCCTCAGATTTTATTTCTTGGCTTTCTGTCATCGTGATTGTTATCTCATGATCAAGTTTTTTTAGAAATCCTAACAATCGCTCTAAAGAAAAACCATCTATTTTACCATTTTTAATTTGCGATACCTTTGGCTGATCAATACCAAGTTTCTCAGCTGCAAAAGCCTGAGTCCAAGCATTTTTTTCTATAATTTTATTTATTATATAAAGCAACTTTGTTTTTATTCCTGCACTGTCTAAGTTATTAAACGATATTATTTCCATAATTCTTACACTCACATATCAATTAACTTTATTAAATATTATAACATAATATTTAATATACCAAGATATTAATATCATGTAACTTGTCAATAATTATATGATATCAATATTTAAAACTTTAAGTTGATTATATATTAATATTTTTATCAAATTTCTAGTAATTTTAAATTACCATTTTACCATCAGTCTATCTGAAAAAACCATTTATAGAAAGAACAAGCTAAGATTACAAAGCTTGAAATACAAAAATAATTATTTTATAAATTTATCTTACATAAGAAGTTTATATCTCTATATCTTAATATAAATATTTATTTAAATTTTTAAAATTTCTATTTTAACGAGAATTCTATATATTATATTTATAATATAATTTAAATATTTGTTGCTTTTTAGCTGGAACATTATTTAGTTAGTAAGTAAAATTGTGTTGAATATGACAAAAATAAAAAAAGATGTTGCTGTTATTATGGGAAGTGAGTCAGATTACACCACTATGGTCCATACTGTTGATATGTTAAAAGCATTAGAAGTTTCACATGATATATTCATAATATCTGCACATAGAACACCAGAAAGGCTCTTCAATTTTGCTAAATCTGCACAAGAAGAAGGTTTTAAGGTTATTATAGCTGGTGCAGGAGGTGCAGCTCATTTACCTGGTATGGTTGCGTCACTAACTTGTTTACCAGTTATCGGCGTTCCTGTGCATAGTAAACAATTAAATGGGCTGGACAGCCTACTCTCTATAGTTCAAATGCCAAAGGGTGTTCCAGTTGCAACCATGTCTATAGGGGAAAATGGAGCACATAATGCTGCCATTACCGCCGTATCTATATTGTCAATTTCTAACAGTGAAATTGCAGGTAGGTTAAAAAAGTGGAGAGAGAAGCAGACCAAAGAAGTAAAAGAAAAACCAGTTTCATAATAAATCTATGGCAATAATTCTTTTAGACACAAAAACCATAAACCGTATAGCAGCGGGGGAGGTGATAGAAAGGCCAGCAAGTGTAGTAAAGGAATTAGTGGAAAATGCAATAGATGCTGGAAGTTTAGAAATAGAGATTAAAATAGAAAGTGGTGGGCGTAACCTTATTATTGTGACAGATGATGGTAACGGAGTAGAAAAAAACGATTTAGAACTTGCGTTTATGCGCCATGCTACTTCAAAATTGAGCGACAATGAGTTGATAGAAATCAAGCATCTTGGCTTTAGAGGAGAAGCTCTGCCTTCAATAGCAGCAGTAAGTAGGATAAAATTATCGTCTAAGGCAAGAGAAGCAAATGAAGCATGGTCTATAAGTTATGAGGGTGGAGAGAAAATAGGGGAGCAAACTCCTTACTCTTTATCACAAGGCACACATATTGAAGTACGAGATTTATTTTTTGCCACTCCAAATAGACTAAAATTTCTAAAAACTGAAAGAGCAGAAACTCAAAGCATTGTTGATATTGTAAACAACCTAGCAATGATTAACTATCATATAGGGTTTACTCTCACTTCAGGTAATAAAAAGCTCTTAAAATACGCTAAGCAGACTTCGTTATTTCATAGATTGTGTGAAGTAGAAGAAGAATTTCAGGGCAATTCTTTGGAGATCAATGAAGAAGAAGACGGCATTAAACTTACGGGACACATCTGTAAGCCGACCGTCAATCGTGGTAAGTCCACTCAGATCTATACGTTTGTTAATGGAAGGCCAATTAAAGATAATTTACTTATTGGCGCAGTTAGGTATGCATATCATGATTTTATTCCAAGCGATAGGTATCCTTTTGCAGCGTTACATTTAGAGATACCTTATGATCAAGTAGATGTAAATGTGCATCCAAATAAGTCAGAAGTAAGGTTTCAGAATAAGAAGCTCATATATGAGATAATGACAAGAGGATTAATTAAAGCATTGTCAAGAAGGATAGGCACTTTTCCAGCGCATGACCAGAAAATGGATTCAACATTGCCGGATCCTTTTGATAAACCTAATGTTCAAAAAGAATTTTATGAAAAAAGACCAAGTCCTTTTAAAAATCAACTAATAAAAGAATTTGCTTCTCCAAATGAAAAAGCAAAAGGCTTATCAGAACAGTCAAAATCGTTTGATTATACCGGCATACAGAAATTTCCATCACAAGCGGAGACTATGGTTCTAGAAAAAAAGGTGTTAGAGCAAGTTGATTTGATAGAGAGCCACCCGCTCGGGTTTGCACGCTGTCAGGTCTATAATACTTACATTATTGCTGAGGTAAGAGACAAATTGATTATAGTCGACCAGCATGCAGCCCACGAAAGGCTAGTATATGAATGCTTAAAACAAAAATCAAGTGTAAAAAGACAAAAACTACTTCTTCCTGAAACGGTTGAAATCAAAAATCAAGCCGGAATGGAGATGATTGAAATCTATAAAGATAAGTTATTTGAAATGGGTTTTGATATTGAGATCAAACCAGAAAATAAAGTGATAGTAAAAGAAATCCCTGCAATTTTGGGAGCAATAGATGTGAAAGAGATGCTAATTAATATAGTCGATAGATTAACGGAAATAGAAGATACATTGCCAGTAGAAGATAAAGTGAACAAAATATTGGCCACTATCGCTTGTTATGGATCAATTAGAGCGGGTAGAAAAATGAGATTAGAAGAAATGAATGTGCTGCTTAGACAAATGGAAAAAACCCCATATTCCGGGCAATGCAACCACGGAAGACCAACTTATATAGAAATGAAACTCAGTGATATTGAAAAACTTTTTGAGCGTAGGTAATGAGGTTGCCATAAATATGTAAGTGCTCCTTTCTCGTCATCCAAGTAGCTCATAGAAACGAAAAAACTTCCTTGACAAACTCCTCCAGCGCCCTTATTATAGTATTAAGGGTATTTATGACTCAAAACTTGTTTTTGACCTGCAGGCTCAATGACAAAATTCAGTAAAAAACTCAGGGTATTTTTTGGCGGATTACATAAAATTATAGCGGCTGCATGTCTTTTAAATTTTTTCTACATTCAGCCAAACCGCGCTTAAACTAAGCGTCAGCACATTATTACAGCGCCACTTACAGTAATATAGAGTCAAAACTCGCTACTCGGGGCTTCTTTTGCCTTTTTTTCGTTTGGTAAATTTCTTAAATATTTATGGCTAAAGTAACTTAAGTTCACCGACAATCGTCATCCCGCTGCTTGTTAGCGGGATCTAGAGATACCGCGAATGAATCGCGGTATGACGGTTCGCGGCGGTATGACGATAACCTCGTCATCCCGCTACGTGTTAGCGGGATCTCTTGTTAGCGGCTGAGATACCGCGAATGAATCGCGGTATGACGGTTCGTGGCGGCGTGACGATAAGCTCGTCATCCCGCTGCTTGTTAGCGGGATCTCTTGTTAGCGGCTGAGATACCGCGAATGAATCGCGGTATGACGGTTCGTGGCGGCGTGACGATAAGGTTTATACCTTGTCATCCCAGTGCGTGACACTGGGATCTAGCCTTTATTATGCAGCCACTTGGTTGAAATTAAGTCTTCTGGGTCCCAGTGTCAGCTACTCGGATGACACCATTCTTTTTTCTGGATCCAAGTAGTCTGGGCACTGGGATGACACCATAGGGGCGCTGCCATTATAGAGTGAACCAGTGTCACGCACTGGGATGACACCCTGACAATCGTCATCCCGCTACGTGTTAGCGGCTAAGAGATACCGCGGCGGTATGACGTATAGAAACTAAAAAAGTTCTTTTTTAAAAAACTTAAGTTATACTTATAAGTATTTGATACTTTTTATAGTGATTATGTCGAGTTTAAGCTGCCTTTATGGTGATAATGCAGAATTTGTGGAAGAAATGTATAGCCGTTATTTGCAGGGTGATAAATCAATCGGGGAGGATTGGTATAGAATTTTTTCAAGCAATTTAGAAGTTAATAAAGCGGAGACCTGCGGTGCACAACATGTAACTAAGGTGGATGATTCAGTTTCTAGTTTAGCAAATTTTTTCAGATCTTACGGTCATTTTTTTGCGGATCTTAATCCGTTATTACCCAATGTGAATAAGGAAGTAGATTATCAGAAATATTCGAATCTATATCCGGCAAGTGACGCTGGAATCTATAGAGATATTTACTGCAAGAACATCGGTTTTGAATTTATGCATATCTCCTCTTATGAGGAGAGGATGTGGCTGAAGGAAAAGATCGAAAATCAAACCTATACGCTGAGTTCACAAGATAAAAAGGAAATACTGAGGCACTTGATCGAATCTGAGATGTTCGAGCAATTTCTCCATATGAAATTTCCTGGATATAAACGCTTTTCTATTGAAGGTGGAGAATCAGCTATCGTTGCAATTGAAAAAATCATTAGTGATTCTACGGTTTTTGGTATTGAAGAAATAGTCCTTGGCATGGCTCACCGCGGACGACTCAATGTTCTAACCAAAGTGATGGGGAAAGAATATGCGGCAATGCTGTCTGAATTTCAAGGCAATCTTGCATACCCAAGTGGTCTTGAGGTGTCCGGTGATGTTAAATATCACCTTGGTTACTCTTCTGATCGAGCACTTTCAGGTGGCAAAAAAGTACATTTAAGTTTATGCCCTAATCCATCTCACCTTGAAGCGGTAAATCCGGTTTTGGCTGGAAGAATAAGAGCAAAACAGAATATAAGATCTGTGCTTGGCATATCAATTCATGGTGATGCGGCTTTCATCGGTCAAGGAGTGGTTGCTGAAACTTTAACCTTAAGCAATATTGAAGGCTATAAAGTGGATGGCATTGTGCACATTGTCATTAATAACCAAGTTGGTTTTACTGCTAACCCATGTTGCGCACGATCCTCTTTTTATTGCACTGATATAGCAAAATCAATAGAAGCTCCAGTGTTTCACGTCAATGGAGATAACCCGGAAGCTGTGAGTTTTGCTACAAGTCTGGCGATGGAATATAGGCAGAAATTTAAAAAGGACGTAGTAATTGACATAATGTGCTACCGCAAATATGGCCATAATGAAGGTGATGAACCGAATTTCACTCAGCCACTTATGTATAAGGCGATATCAAAGCATAAAACTCCTGGAACATTGTATGAAGAAAAATTGACTGCAGAGAAAGTATTAGATGGCGATGAAGTAAATAAATTGCGCAGTGAATTCAGGGCAAAATTAGATAAAAGTCTTGCTGAATCAGCGGCTTACACTCCAAAAAAAGCTGACTGGTTCGGTGGAGTGTGGTCAAAATTAAGAAGAGCAAAGCTGAACGATTTGAGCGAATACTACACGGATTCTGGTGTTCCGCCAGATGAGCTGAAAAAATTAGGTGTGCGTATAAATAGCAATATCCCAAGTAACTTTAACATTAACAATAAGGTTAGAAAAATACTCGATGGCAGAATAGACAGCATAAATTTTGGTAGTAATATAGACTGGGCAACTGCCGAAAGTCTTGCGTTTGCATCACTGCTCACAGAAAGAATAGGAGTGCGTTTATCAGGACAAGACTCTGGTCGTGGAACTTTCTCGCACCGTCATTCAAGGCTTGTTGATCAGGTAACAGAAGAAGCATTTATTCCGCTAAACAATATAAATGAAAAGCAAGCTCACTTTGAGGTCATAGATAGCGCACTATCTGAGTATGCTGTAATGGGCTTTGAATATGGATATAGTCTTGATTCTCCGTATTCACTGGTGCTCTGGGAAGGACAATTTGGTGATTTTGCAAACGGTGCGCAAATTATGATCGACCAGTTTATCGCATCTGCAGAAACAAAGTGGTTGCGATCAAGCGGTCTAGTTTTATTGCTGCCTCATGGTTATGAAGGACAGGGACCTGAGCATAGCTCCGCACGTATAGAGAGATTTTTGCAACTCTGCGCAGAGGATAATATGCAGGTAGTTAATTGTTCCACTCCGGCGAATTACTTCCATGTCTTACGCAGACAAATGCATAGAGACTTTCGTAAGCCTCTGGTAGTGTTTACACCTAAATCGCTACTGCGCCACAAAAGAGCAGTATCTAACCTATCTGATTTTGAAGGAAAATTCCTCACAGTAATTCCAGAATGTAGAACAGGTTTAGTTTCGAATGATAAAATACGTAAAGTTGTAATATGCAGTGGTAAAGTTTATTACGACATATGTGAAGCACAAAAAATAAACGATATAGCAGTAATACGTTTGGAGCAATTCTATCCTTTTCCTGCAGATAAACTAAGTAATGAACTTGAAAAGTACAAAAACGCTGAAATTATATGGTGTCAAGAAGAACCAAAAAATATGGGAGGATGGTTTTTTGTCAACCCATTGATAGAAGAAGTGTTATCTAATCTCGATATCCAAGCAAAAAGACCTAAGTGTATCGCAAGACCTGCTGCTGCATCTCCTGCATGTGGTTATGTTAGTGTTCACACTCAGCAGCAGGAGGAGATTTTAAAGCAGGTTATGCAGGGGATCTAGCACAATTGTGCAAATATTGAAGCGAAAGCTGGCAAGCGAACATTGTTCATCAGATCTTGACGCTGGGCACTGCAGCCAGGCGCAATAGAAAACGCATTACACCAATAAAGCCCTTTTGGTACTCAAGCAAATATAAAAGATTTTTATTCTATTAAAAAAAATTTAATTTTTATTAAAATTTTCATTTATTTTTATTTAAAAAGTAAACATTATTAATATTTACTTTAATTAATATAGGATATATATGAATACAAAAATATTTGAGATGTTAATAAGGAGAACTGGTCTACGCAGAGATAGCAAAGCTGAGATCATACAGTTAAATAGAAATGAAAAAGCTTTTGTAGATGAGGATAAAGAATCTATCGAATTAGCTGAGGCCATTTTTGAAGAGAATAATATGTTTCGTTTCCGCAAATCAGGTCCTGCTATGGATTACATTTTGCACAAATTAATAAATGATAGGAAGCTTTTCGAGGAAATGAAAGATAGAGGTACAAGTATAATACGTCTTTTTTCTTTGTTATCAATGTATCAGGGTCGTCTCAATTGCTGTGTTATAAGAAAAGGAGGGTGTATTACTGAGTGTGGCATACTTGATTACGCTGGCACCTATCCAGAACTAGTGCCTTTAGAGGACTTTATACTTATTGAGCCTTCCTCGTACCTCGAGTACATTGTGTTTGACAATGAGAATATCAGAAATAGGTTAGCTGAAGACTTAACTGAAGATAAAACAAAATTAGATATCTTTTTGAATGGAATTTTAGCAACAAAGAATTCGGATTTAGTATTATCTTGTATTAACAAGATAGAGGTTCTTAATGAGGAAGATAGATATTTTGTTAATCTCTTACAGAAAAACGGCATGCTAGACTACATCTTAAACAAAGATGATACAACACTTGCAAAATCAACTCTAAAGGAGTTGTTGAAGCTTTCTATTTTGCAGGAAGAAAAAAGCACTGAGTTAGAATCTCCCCAAGCTTCAAGTGTAAATGTTAGCAAAGCTCAGCAACATTGTAGTATATAGCTGGTGATAAAGTTTAAAATAATTGCATATACTGAGGCTCATTTAGGTATAGAGCCTCAGTGGTGCTTAATTTTTCAATTTATGGTAGACTAGTAGCCCTACTATGATGTGGATCTATGCTCGCTTATAACTAAAATTTCACTTCCACCAAGGGGATATTATTCCAGCTATTGCTTCCATAGTCATCAATAGAAGCGTTTAAGTAATCTGTATCAAAGCGCACGGGCACATCAAATTCGAAGCTCGCAGTGATTATTGCATCTTTTACTGGCGGGTTCATGAATGTTATTTCTCCCGTTGAATAATTTACTGAATATTCACTCTCTTCTTTACCATTTAAATAAATCTTTACTGTCCCATGCACTGGCTTTTTGATCATACGTATATGCTTATCTTCCCCACTTACATAAGTTTTGATTAGCTGAAAAGTCGTTTTTTTGTTATCTCCTATACCAATCTCTTGGTTGATGGCTATAAAATCCGACCAATCCTTAAAACGAAACCCTATTGCTTTACCTTTTCGTGCATGAAAAAATGTTATTAGTTCTAGTAGCTGCTCGTTTGATCTGACCCCGTAAGCTATGTTGTATCTAGTGCGTGCATGAGACCAATTGATGTTGCGCTGTTCACAACCATTGTGAGTTGTTACAACGTCAGTGGAAAATTCCGGTCCTCCAGTGGAACCATAAGATATATTTTCTGGAAATCTAATTTCTGTGAATGACATATGTCCTCCTGTGAAAGTAAAATAGTTTGGTTGAAGAAAATGTTGTAATTTGAAAGCGTTTCACATAGTAAATGACGCTATGGAAAGTGGATGAGACTACTGAGTTAAACTGCTGTCACACCCACAATTACTATACTCAGGTTCATTTGAGTTGTCAAGCAAAAAAATAAAATTTTATGGCAAACTGTAACTAGCCTTGCTTGTGACTTAATTCATCTACTTTTTTGCGTAATACATTCAAATCAGTTGCTCCTACAAACAGGCTATCTCCAATTATTAAAAAAGGTGTACCACCTACTCCCAAATCTCTTACTAGAAGCCTACTGTTGTTTATCATTTGCTCAATTTTGTCCGCGTTATCTTTTATGGAATCATTAAAATCGTCCTCATCAATCCCTATGTTTTTCACTATATCCAATATGCTTTCGTCTGAAAATTCTCCTTTGTGACTTAAAGCAGCATGGTGAAAATCGAAATATTTTTCTTTATCGAGAAAATAGACAGCTAAAGCACTTTTTGCTGCCTTTAAAGAAGCGTTACCAAGTATTGGAGCATCCCTAAAGATATACTTAATTTTGCCGTCGTTAATTAACTGCTTTATATCATTCTTTATAGCTTTGCAATGTCCACAAGAATAGTCAAGGAAGCCTACAGCTATAACACTACTATTTTCATTTCCGGAGTAAGGATAAGTAAGGTCAAATATTTGATCCTTGTATTGTGAAATTTTACTTTTGGTTACATTATCTCGAGCAGCGTAACTACTTTTAATCGACTCCTCTTTGAGAGTTTTTACGATCTTATCAAAATTTCTGCTTATATAATTATCTAATTTCTCACCTATATAATCATCGTTTAGCATTTGGCTGCGATTTGAAAGCCAATTGTTTATTATCGGCAAGCTTGCTATTGCTATTATTAAAATTAATAAAAACGATATTCTAGACATACAATTTATTTAAAAACCTACAATATAAAACTTTTAGTACACATTTATCTATATATTAAAAGAAGCATCTAATGTTAATATATAAAAACATTTATATCAAGTGTATTTTATAACCAGTTTTGCCTCAAATGCAAACTTTACACAATAAAACTCAAGCACATTACCACAAAGTTCATCAGAAGACTTGGTAGCAGAGGCGCGCGGAGCGTAGATTTAAGTTGTTTCCGCTGTGTATAATTTTCCGCGGAATAAACATATGAACGAGCCAATAATTGGTAGAGAAAAAGAAATAGCTATTCTACAAGACAAACTTCTTTCTCAATCAGCCGAATTTATTGCTGTTTATGGTCGGCGTCGTGTAAATGTTGTATTATCTGCATTTTATCAGCATAATATAGAAGTAATGTAATGCAGATATTATGCCGATGCCAAATTATACGATTACTTCTAAAATTGCTAGTTGTCTTATAAGGATTGAAGCAGCAAAAGAAAAAGTGTTACATTTGCCGCTCACTGTATCAATGCTTTTGTCTCTTCGTGAAACTGCACGGCTTTATACCACACACTATTCTACTATGATTGAAGGAAATCGACTTGAACCTAAACAGATTGAAGAGGTTTTAAGTGGTAAAAGCCACTTTCCAAAATATAGGAGAGATGAAAATGAGGTTAAAGGATATTATGCAGCTTTAACTCAAGTTGAACAATGGGCAGCAAGGAGAATACCCATTACTGAGAAAGCTGTTCAAACACTACATGCTCTAGTAATAGCAAGTGGAAAATCTAAAATAAAATCAACACCTTATCGTGATGGTCAAAATGTTATCCGCGATAGTCTTACACGTGCAATAATTTATATGCCACCTGAAGCAAAGGATGTACCAAAGCTCATGAGCAGTATGATTGATTGGATTCGTAACAGTGAGCAAGTGCCTTGCCCAATTATTGCAGGTATTGCGCATTATCAATTTGTAACAATTCACCCTTACTATGACGGTAATGGTCGTACTGCAAGATTGTTGACTACATTAATTTTACACCTTGGTGGGTATGACCTAAAAGGACTTTATTCATTGGAAGAATATTATGCTAAGAATCTAGGAGCTTATTATGAGGCAATCAGTGTAGGTCCATCGCACAATTATTATATGGGACGAGCTGAAGCAGATATCACTAAGTGGGTGGAGTATTTCGTAGAAGGTATGGCAAATTCATTTGAGAACGTTTTACAACGTATAAATGAAGAAGAATACCACACTGATCAGACTGATCTTATACGTAAGCTTGATCCTAAACAACGCAAAGCTCTTGAGCTCTTCCAGGAGTTTTCCGCTATTACAGCTAGTCAGGTTGGCGAACTATTTAATTTTAAGCCTCGTACCAGTGCGCAACTTTGTAAAAAGTGGGTGGAAATGGGGTTTATCAAGATTGTAGATTTTTCCAATAGAGGAAGGAAATACAAACTTAGTAAGCAATATGAAGATTTGATCTCAAATTAACTGAAAGCTCGCTAGACAGTGCATAGGTCAAATTTCAATAAAGTGCTTGAAAACTAGATATAAACTTAAAATTTTAAAAACTGGAATATGTACAACAACTTACGCGACTTCATCAAAGCCTTAGAAGAAAAAAAAGATCTGATTAGGATTAAGGAGGAAGTTTCAACAGTTCTTGAAATGACAGAAATTCATCGCAGAGTTTTGTCAAGCAAAGGGCCAGCGATCATTTTTGAAAATGTTATCACAGAAAATGGCAAAAATTCGATTCCAGTTTTGGTGAATTTATTTGGTACTATTAAGAGGATTGCATTGGGGTTGAACATAAATCCTGATGAACTAAGAGATCTTGGTAAACTTTTAGCATTTTTGCAATCACCTGAGCCGCCAAAAAACTTTAAGGATGCTATAAAAATGTTTCCTTTGTTGAAAGTCGTGTTATCGATGCGAAGTAAAGTCGTGAGCAAGGCTCCATGTCAAGAGGTAGTGCTAACCGGAGATGAAGTGGACCTAAGTCTACTGCCCATTCAAACATGCTGGCCAAATGAACCTGCACCACTTATCACCTGGCCGATTGTGGTAACAAAAGGACCCACGAAAGAAAAGCAAGATAATTTTAATCTTGGAATATATCGTATGCAGGTTATAGATAAAAAAACAACACTAATGCGTTGGCTTGCACAAAGAGGTGGCGCAACTCACCATAAGCGTTGGAAGGAAGAAGGCAGAGATATGAAATTTCCTGCTGCTGCTGTGATCGGTAGTGATCCTGCAACGATTATTGCTGCGGTAACTCCAGTGCCAGAAACATTGTCAGAATACCAATTTGCTGGACTACTGCGAAAGAAGCCGCTTGAGCTTGTAAATTGTAAGACTATTCCACTTCAAGTGCCAGCTCACGCAGAAATCGTTCTGGAAGGCTATGTGAGTTTGGATAGCTATCAAGACGAAGGGCCATACGGAGACCACACTGGCTACTATAATTCTGTTGAGCAATTTCCTGAATTTAATATTACTGCAATTACTATGCGCAAAAATCCAATTTATCTCAGCACTTTCACTGGCAAGCAACCTGATGAACCATCGATTCTTGGTGAAGCACTCAACGAAATTTTTGTGCCCATTCTTATCAATCAATTTCCAGAGATAGTGGACTTTTATCTGCCACCGGAAGGTTGCTCATATAGAATAGCGGTAGTGTCGATAAAAAAATCCTATCCAGGGCAGGCAAAAAGAATTGTTATGGGCATACTTTCCTTTCTAAAGCAATTTTTATACACGAAGTTTATTATCGTTGTTGATGATGATATAAATGTACGTGATTGGAAGGAAGTGATGTGGGCAATGTCAACAAGGATGGACCCTGTGCGTGATACAATCATGATAGAAAATGCACCTATTGATTATTTAGACTTTGCTTCCCCTGAAAGTGGACTTGGAGGTAAGATGGGATTTGATGCGACAAATAAAATCCCGCCTGAAACCAAACGAGAGTGGGGAAAGAAAATTGAGATGAGTGAGGAAATAGTAAGGAAAGTCGCGGAGAAGTGGGAGGAATATATGGACTAGACTTCTTGCATAAAAGCAGAAAAAAGTTTGGCGTTTTTTATAATGCCGCATTAACTGATAATTGTGATTTAAGTTCGTCACAGTGCCCTTTTTTTGTCATCCTATAGCTATACCGCCGTGGTATCTCTTAGCCGCTAACAAGTAGTGGGATGACGAGCTTATCGTCATCCTGCCGCGAACCGTCATACCGCGATTCATTCGCGGTATCTCAGCCGCTAACAAGCAGCGGGATACTTAGGGATGACGGTTGTTGTTTAGCTGTAAATATTAAGAAATTTACCAAATGAAAAAAAGGCAAAAGAAGCCCTGGGGTTATTATCCGCTTTAAAATATTGGCGTTTTTTATGTTTTAAACGCTTGACAAGCGAGATTCAGCCGCTTTTAATTGCAACTAACTTACGCTGCAAATGTTTAAGAAATTTACTAAGCAGAAAAAAAGACAAAGAATCCCCGAGTTAGCTAGTCTTTTACTATCTCTGTCGAGTATTGGCATTTTTTGATGTCTTGTAACGCTTTATAAGCGCGTTCAGCTTATTTAGATAAAAATCTAGATGTAGATGAAGTTTTGTAAAGACATACAGTATCTATATACTGCAAAAAATTGAATATAAGACGCCGATACATTAAGTAATCCTTACCTTTTAATCTGCAGATTGGCGAAAGCAAATACAATAGCTTCAGTTTCATGATAAGAGGGCTGGCGGAGTTTGTCAAGCAATTTTCGTTTCTGCGAGTACCTGAGTTTATTGACTTCATTAGAGCCAAAACTCTTGAGACCTAGGTGATAATTCTATCTAAAAGGATGCCAAAAAAGAGAAGCAACCCTACGTAGGAATTATTTTTAAATATGGACATGCATTGACTGGGATCGTCAGGATTGAAATTTTTGTATTGGCGGTGAAATATGAACCCTACAGCAAGTAGAGCAATATAAAAAATGTTATTTAATGATGATAAGATACCAGCATATAGCCACGTCATAAGAGATATTAAATAAAATCTTTTCAACCAAGATTTTGTTGTATCACCAAAATATAATGCGGTAGATTTCATCCCGAGTTTTTCATCATCTTTTTTATCTTGATGGGCGTATATGGTGTCATAGCTAAGTGTCCAAAAGACGCATCCTATATAAAACAGCAAGGATTCTATACTGATCTGGTTTGTTATTGCTGCTGAGCCCATGAGCGATCCCATATTGAAGGTAAACCCTAAGAACAATTGTGTCCACCAAACATACCGCTTTAATAAAGGGTAAGTAGCTATCATACACATTGAGATTATTCCAAGTATGAGTGTAGTTTTATTAGTTAATAATAAGATTACCAGGGCAATAGACAGTAACAGTGAAAGTAAAGCTAAAGCCTGCTTTATGTTTAATGCACCACTTGCAAGTGGCCTATATTTTGTTCGTTCAACGTGCGCATCTATTTTTCTATCGAAGATATCATTGATTATGCACCCTGCGGGTCTCATTAAAAATGCACCTATAGTAAACAAAACAAGGAGAAAAAGAACCTGATACGATAGAGAAGTTGAGGCTAAAAGAATACCGCTCAAACTGGGAAATAGCACAAGCCACAAACCTGTTAAACTGTGCAACCTCATTAATGAAAAGTAATGGTTGAAATACATTAATTAAGTGTGATTATGTAATATTTTGCTTACATTAACAAAATTATCGAACGCTAAATCAGGCTTGAAAACTAACTCAGGTATAAATCGCAAATCAACATAACACAATATAGATTTACGTATTGACCATGCAGACTGGTTCATTTCATTAACAACAGTGTTAATATCACAATTATTCTCAGAAGGATCTCCAGTGCGTCTTTTTTCTGGATCTAAGTAGTCAGCTACTTGAATATTCAATGAAGATAACACAATATATACATCTGCTTTTTTCAAATCTTTACTTAATTTTACGTCAGATACCGCTACATTTTTATTGAACACCTTACCTTCCATTAGAACTCTTGATATTGCTCTATGCAATACCGATGCTATCTTTAGGTTTCTAATTTCCTTTTTCATATCCAGCTACTATAACACCCTTTCTTCTTGCACTAATTGATAAGCTTCCAAAATATCTCCAACTTTAATATCGACATTACCCTCTAGTGATACTCCGCATTCAAAGTTTACACCTACTTCTTTAACATCATCTTTAAATCTACGTAGTGCTTTTAACTTTCCTTCATGCACCAATTTGCCACCACGCATTACCTTAATTAAAGAATCTTTTCTTATGACTCCATCACTTACGTAACATCCAATGATATTACCAGCTTTAGATACGTTAAATATTTGCCTCACAGATGCAAAGCCAACACGAACCTCTCGTGTAACAGGCTTTAACATTTTAGTTAAATACATTCTCATGTCGTCAATGAGCTCGTATATTATGTTATAAGTATGTATTTCTATACCTTTTTGTTTTGCCAAGTCCCTTATTTTTGAGTCCACTTTTACATTAAAAGCTAAAATTACTGCACTTGATGCTTCTGCAAGCAGCACATCTGAATCTGTTATCCCTCCTACTGCTTTGTGTAGGATATTTAATTTCACTTGGTCTTTACCGAGTTTATCAATTGAACTTGATATTGCTTCAATAGAACCAGTTACATCGCACTTTAAAACTACAGATAGTTCTTCTGTTTCGCTGTTATTACGACTGAATATATCTAAATTATTGTCGCCCAAATCTTCTTTCTTTTTCTTGATTAACTCTAGCCTGTATTCAACAATTTCACGCGCCTGCTTTTCAGAATTTACAACAACAAATTTATCTCCAGCATTTGGTACACCATTTAGACCAGTAATTTCAATTGGAGCGGAGGGTAGTGCTGCTTTTTCTCTTTGACCGAGGTGATTAACCATACTACGTACTTTGCTGTATGTTGTACCAACTACCAATATATCACCAACCTTTAACGTTCCTTCCTCAACTATCAATGTGGCTGATATTCCTTTCGCTTTATCTATTTTGGATTCTATTACCCATCCAAGTGCTCGACAATCTTCTATTGCTTCTAGCTTCATTAATTCAGCGATTAACAAAATCGCCTCTTCTAGTTTATCTAAATTAGTTTTCTTTTTTGCTGATACTGGCATAATCATAACATCACCACCAAGCCCTTCAGGGATGAGATCATATTGAGGCAAACTATTAATTATTTTTTCTACATCACCAGGCTCAGATTTATCAATTTTATTAATAGCAACTATAATGGAAACATTTGCTGCTTTTGCATGATTTATTGCTTCAACTGTTTGTTTCATGATTCCATCGTCAGCTGCAACTACTATTACAACTATATTAGTAATATTGGCACCACGTGCACGCATCGCAGTGAACGCTTCATGTCCTGGTGTATCAATAAAGGTAATTTTTTGCTTATCTTTTGTCGTTATTTGATAAGCACCTATGTGTTGAGTTATGCCACCTGACTCTCTTTCTGCAACATTAGATTCACGAAATGCATCGAGCAATGAGGTTTTACCATGATCGACGTGTCCCATAAAAGTGACGATTGGTGGTTTAGGTTTTTTAGGCAGGCTTTCTCTGCCTTCTATAAAAAATAAATCTTTTTCTCTGTTGGTATCGCTCACTCGTTTAGCCGTATGATTAAATTTTTCCACTATTTCACATGCTATATCTGGATCCACCAGATCATCTACTCTATAACTCTCACCGACTTCTTCTTTGAACATTTTTAGCACACTCTTGCTATCTTCTGCCATGCGAATAGATAACTCCCTGATAGTTATTTTGTCTGGTATAATAACTTCTCTTGATATATTTTTACCCTTAGTAAACTTTGACTTTCTACCTCTTATACCAAACCTTTGCTTAAATACAGGGGGTTGTTCAGTTTTTTCATCTATTGCCTGTGCAATTACCAGTTTAGAATGCTTAGAATATATATCTTTGTTGACTTTAAAAGACTTTTTATCGTTGTCCTCATGGTCAATACTATCTTCTTTTGGTTCAACTAAGTGGGTATTACTTAAAACTTGCTTATTTATTTCCTTAGATAAAGCGTCCGCTTCATTTTTCTCGTCAATCTCTTTATTGCTGTCTTCTTTTGCTGTTTTCTCTTTTTCTTCTCTCTGATTTCTTTCTTTCAGCAAAGCAGCATTCTGCACAGCATTAATGCGAAAAATTTGTTCTTTCTCTGTTAAAGAACATAATTTACTCTCGTCAAATAAATTATGTTCTTCTGCATCATGAGATTTTTTTCTTCTTTTTTTTACTACTGTAGCTCCAGTACTTGGGCTAGCTGAAGAGTTTAAATTGAGGTCTAATTTAAGCTTGCTTAAACCTTGGAGCGTTAATTTTTTATCACTGATATCTTCATTATTCATATTATTTTATTATATTAATCCAAGCTTTTTACGTGCTTCTATGATTATTGAATCTACTGTATCTTTTAGATCTTCTTTGCTATCGGATGAGGAAGAGAGTATGCTGCAAAACTCATAACTTGATAAATCTGCTATGTCCTCTAAAGTCTTAATATCATGCTTACTAAGAGCAATTTTATTGTCTATTGATAAAGTTAAATTGATTACATCATCCTCCATACCTAAACTTTTTAGCTCTTCTATTTTTCTATCATTTTCTGCTTTCAGGTACTTATTTGCTCTATTGTGAAGTTCGTTTGCAATATCTTCATTAAAGCCCTCTATTGAAGCAAGCTCTTTAATTGAAGCGCTAGATATGTCTTCTACACTTGAAAAACCTTCTGTTACCAATAGCTGACCCATAATCTCTTCTAAGTTTAAAGCTTCAGCAAATAAAGCTGAACATTGACTAAGTTCTTTACTTCGCCTTTCTGATTCTTGCTGAGTGCTTAATATCTCAATTTTCCATCCAACAAGCTCTGAAGCTAATCTTACATTCTGGCCCTTTTTTCCTATCGCTAAACTCAATTGATCTTCAGCAACTATTAACTCTATGCAATTTTCATTTTCATCAATAATAACCTTCGATACTTCTGCAGGAGTAATGGCTTTAATAACGAATTGACCCAAATCTGAGGAGTAATTTATAACGTCAATTTTTTCACCATTTAATTCGTGTATAATAGTTTTTATTCTATCTCCCTTAACTCCAACACAAGCACCTACTGGATCAATGTTCTTGTCGGGAGAGAAAACGGCAACCTTAGACCTTGAACCAGCATCTCTAGCTATACCTTTAATTGTCACTAATCCGTCAGCAATTTCTGGTATTTCTTGATTTAATAATGCCTCCAAAAAGCCTTCATGAGTCCTAGAAAGAATAATTTGACGTCCATCATCAGAGCGCTTAACAGTCTGTATGTAAGCTTTAACCTTATCACCTTCACGAAATGATTCACCACCAGTTAAATTTCGCAATGGAAGATATGCCCTAGTGCCATTTATGTCTATAATAAGATCTGAATATTCTACTTGTTTAACAATACCATACCTTATTTCTCCCACTTTATCTTTAAACTCCTCATATTGCTTTTTTGACTCTTCATCTTTAATTACTTGAGCAATCTTTTGCTGGGCAATTCTTGCTGAAGCAAGATCAGTGTTAAGAGAGAGCAATTCACTAACAGTATCTCCAACTTTTGCATCTCCTTTTATTAATTTAGCTTGTGTAAGCGTAATTGATTCACACTCAGTATTCTCTTTTTCATTTGATTCATCATCAATAACTTTTAGTTTTCTATATGAAGTAACTTTGCCTGTGTTTCTATCTATATCAACTACAATTTTACTTTTGCTACCATATTTTTGATGAGCCACTGCTTCTATAGCACTTTCTAGTGCCTTTATTACAACATCAAAATCTAAACCTTTTTGAAGTGAAAGCTCTCCTGCTGTTTTTATTACATCAAGGCTTCCAACTATGTTATTCTTGTTACTTTTCTGATTAACACTGCTTTTACGATTAGCAATCATAATAAATAAATCCAATGTAATTAGTTATAATTATAGCTCCAACGGGCAAAGAACACTATCTTAAATGTTAAATGATTGCTAATTTAAGTCAAGTTTTTTCATGTTTTTGTATAACAAGCAACGCAGGAGTAAAGAATAAAGTTAAAACCGTTGCAGCCAATATTCCACTTGCTATGGTTGTTGAAATGTCAACCCACCACTGGCTTGATGGAGCATCATATGTGATTTGTAGCGTAAAAAAATTGATATTTAACCTGGTAATCATCGGTATTAAACCAAGAACTGTGGTTGCAACGGTAAGCAATATTGGCCTAACGCGAGAAATTGCAGCGTTTATTACACATCGCTTGATGTCATTTTTGTGTACCTTAATTTGATGATGAAAGGCATCAAGCAATAGTATGTTATTATTCACTATAATTCCTGCCAAAGCAATTATCCCCACTCCACAAATAACAACTACGAAAACTTGTTGGATAAGAAAGAAAACAAAAAACACACATGTTGTGGATAAAAACACTGCTGTCATTACGATAAATGTATGGTATACATTATTAAACTGTGTCACTAATACCAATATCATTAGTGTAATCGCTAATATAAAAGCCTTTAACAAAAATGCTCCTGATTTTTGTTGATCTTCTTTGTCGCCTTTAAAATCAATTTTTACTCCCTTGTCCCAATCCTGGGCAATAGAATTCTGAATGAACTTTACTCTTTCATCAACAAGATAGCCAGTATCAACGTCAGCAGAGATTGTCACTGTGCGTAATCCATCAATCCTGTTTAGTTTGTTTACCTTTTTTTCGGGAGCATATTTTACTATGTTGCTCATAGGATACGGGCCATTAACTGTATTGATAAAAAGATTGTCTATAGTCTTCATATTGCGGTCCTTTCTGGGGAAACGGAGTACAATATCGATTTCTTCATCCGTGTTATTTGGTCTATATTTTCCAATCAATACTCCATTTGTAACCATCTTTATAAAATCGCCAATGGTTGCAACACTTACTTCAGAGCTTGTAGCCTTACTCTTATCAACACTCATATTCCACTCTATTTCAGGTGCTGATCTGCTATCTTGAATATTTATAAACCCGGATGAAGGTTGGTTCATAATTTCTAGAATTTTCTCTGCTGCTAAATTCAAACTGGATACACTCCCGCTGAGGTTAATTTGTATTGGCTTGTCAGCCGACGGTCCTGGCTTTTCCTCTTGAACATTAATTATTATTCCTTTCATGTCTTGCACACTGCTCCTTATATCATTTAGTATGTGCTTAGCTTTGCGCCTGAAGCGCCAATCCATAAGTTCTAGTTGTATTCTGGCGATAACGTTGTCTGAAAATGCTCCTGATCTAGCATAAGAAACATGAATTTCTTTTTCAATGCTCAAAATGCGTTCTTCCACTTCTTTGAGTATCAGATCTCGTTCTTTGGCTGATAAGCTTTCTTTTGCTTTAACACTGATTAAAATATTATCTGAATCCACTTTCGGAAAAAACTTTACTCCAGGACCAAAAGTAAAGTACAGCACACTAAATGAAAACAAAACGAATACAGTAGCACATACGAATTTTTTAGGATGATCCAAAACCTTCTCTAGCATGCGTACGTAAGCTCTTATTATAGGCCCAGCATTTTTTATTTCACCACTTTCTATAGCACTCATTTTTTTTATTTCTTTTTTGAAGTTATCGAAGGCTTACCAAATATTGCACCAAGTGTTGGTATAAAAACCAAAGCCATAATGAGCGATCCAGTCAAAGTTAGGATTATTGTAATTGGTATGTACTGCATGAATTTACCAACAGTATCAGGCCAGAATAATAGAGGAAAAAACACTGCTAATTTAGTTAACGTTGATGTTAGAACCGGATAAAACATATCACGAACTGAAGTGTAAAAAGCTTCTACTTTGTCCATTCCGCAGATCATCTTTCTATCGGCATATTCGCTGATCACAATTGCATCATCAACCAGCATGCCAACAGCCATAATTAAACTGAAGAGCACAACGATATTTAAGGTTATACCCATAAAGTAAAGAGCTATTATCCCAATGAGAAAGGAACCGGGTATCGAGAGTGCCACAAGAATAGCAATCCTTGTTCCCATAGAAAGCATCATTATGATCAATATTAACAACACAGCAAATATTATGCCGTTTTCCAAGTCATCAAGCACATCGCGGACGTTTTTTGACTGGTCGGTTAAGTACACCACTTTTAAATTTTCAGGTAATTGATCTTTTGCCTTATCCATTAAGTATTTTACTTGATTTACTGTGTCTATTATGTTTTTTCCGTTACGTTTTGAAATTCCTAGCACGACACTAGGTAATCCATTAATGCGAGCAAATCCTTGGTGATCCTCAAACCTAGGGTATACTTTTGCTATATCTTTGATTCTCAAAACTGCATCGCCTTGAGATCTAATAGGAATATTCATAATATCTTCTATATCTTTTAATAACCCTGATATTTTAATCGAATATTTACCGGTATCATTTTCCAGTGAACCAGCTCCCACTAGTCTGTTATTGCTTGATATAGCTTGGAATATTTCGTTTGATTGAATGTTATATTTTGTTAGAACTGTGGGCTCAACTATCACTTCCACTGTTTCTTTACGCATACCTGCCACTTCAACTTTGAGAACATTTGGCAGAGATTCTATTTCTTTCTTTAGCTTGCGTGCTATTTCAGTTAAGGCTCTTTCTGGCAAATTACCAATTAAGCCGACATTGAGTATCGGAAATAAGCTCAAGTTTATTTCATTGATTATCGGAGATTCCGCTTCAACAGGTAACTTCGATTTTATGTTTGAAAGCTTTGAACGGACATTATCGAGCACTTCTTTATTATCATACTCTGTTCCAAATTCGAGTATCATGTGAGCACCATCATTAGTTGCAAAAGCTCTCAATTCTCTTACACCTTCGATGGATCTTAGTTCATTTTCTATAGGAAGCACTAATAGCTTTTCACTATCTTGAGCAGAAATCCCAGGAAGTCCAACAAACACGCTGATTATAGGAATCTGTATACCAGGATTGCTTTCCCTTGGCATTTTTACATAAACGTATGAACCGAAGATAAAAATTACTATAAGTAATAATACCACCGCCCTGTTTCGCTCTATGAGTAAGCTCTGCATGTTGAATGTTAGCTGAATATGTGCGTTTGTACAATATTATAGTCGAGATACATTGCATATTAATTAATCCTTGTGTAGCTTTAAAACTTTACGCAAATAATTAAAATTTTTGCAAAATTGCAAGTATAAGAAAATTTCTGTATAATAATTCTAGAGCAGTATTTGAGAGGTTATTATGGTGGCAATTCTAAATATAACAAAAGGCAAAAATAAAGTTATTGTGTCTGGATTAGCTGGAGCTTTATCAGCTTTAATATTTTTAACAGCAATCCACATTGCCGCAAAGATAGCCATTATCGTTTCTGCTGCTGCAGTTACTTACTTATTACTTTCGCTGATTCATAAAATAAGAACTAAAAAAGAACAGCCTGCTGAAATTACTGGTGTTTCAGGAGATGAAGGTGAAGAAAAAGGTACCGTAAAAGAACCAAAAAGAACTGAAACTGAGCTAGCAGAAGAAATAATAAGGAAAAGAGCAGAAGAGCGCATGGAGAAAGGATCACTTGGTGGCCCTATAAATGCGTTTGGCGAACCAATTCTTGATGAATTTAAGAACACTGAAGGCAGTCATTCTGCTGATTATACAAAAACTATGGTAGTACCTGAGAAAATTATTCTTGACATGTCAGATGATAGAAATCCTGCACAAAATAACTCTAGCTCTATAAAGAATCAGATGAAATCTCTCCCTGAACACATGGATGTATCTGGTAATCCACTTCCTGAGCAGCCACCGAGCAACCTTACCAATATAGGGCTTGGATCATCTAAAAGTACGCAGAAACTATCTGCTGCAGACTTGCTATTACAGTATGGGAATGTAAATAATGATGTGAGGAAAGTGCTAGAATGGCCAATTACCTCAAAGGAGTTTAATGGGTTAGGGTTTAACAGGTAGTTGCTATATCAAACTCTCCATCTTATATTGAGGATCAGATGCAATGCCATACACTCTATTTGGCGGAGCAATTTTGTTCTCTATACCAAAAACTATACCTTCAATTATTGCTGTGAGTACTTTTTCAAGGTTACAATCTGTTCCAGGAACACGGTGCTCTAGGCGGCATCTTTTGGAATCGTTGCCAAAATAGGGAATTCTTATCGCAGCAGTTCTGTTATTTACTCCCCAACTAATCGTAGTTGGAGTGTGAATATCCGGATACTGAAATCTTAAATATGAATCATCATTTGGAGCAAAAAACAACATATGTTTTTTCATCATTGCACATAATCCACCAATACTATGAATCAGATAGTCACTGTACTTTTGCTCATTGATATAAAATAAGTTACCGTTATTTGAATTCACGAGATTAACATGCACATTTAATGCACTGCCTGCTCTATCCAAATAAGGCTTTGCTTTAAAAGAAACATTCCCACCTAGTTTTTGTGCTGTTTCAGTAAGTGATTGTTTTGCTAACTCAAAATGCTTAATTAAATTGTAGGAGTTCGTATAACAACCACTTTTTATCTCATACTGATGTGTAGAATTCTCCTTCTCGCAAGAAAATTCAAGAGATGCTATTTTATTTTTGATGCTATTCAGAAATAAGTATTCTTTTTCTATTCCTTCAATGTAAAACTCTAGTTCAATACCGAATACAGCATAACAACTCAAATTACTTAATATAATCATAAATTTGCTTCAGTAAATCTATATTAGGTTAGCTATATTTATATGAATACTTTACTTATTTGCCAGTAAATTTAACATCTTATTTATACATAATGTATTACTGTTTTTAATAGCATGCTTCTAATCCTCGATACAAGCGACATTTACAAATTTTTCATTTTTTTGAAATAAAAATGATCAATTTTAATGTTTTTATACCCTTTACAACCCATCAAAAAATCACCATAATTTTTAGTATGTATTAAGTAGTATTAGCTTTTCATTTTGCAGTAAGCTATTGATTATCTTATATTTTTCTAATTATTGCTTTTTTCTTGGTGTGGTATATGAACTTAACTAGCCCTAAGGTTTCTACTATGTTTTTTGATCAGATTATTACAGTAACGGATCACAATGTTACTTGGGAAAAAATCCAAAATTGTCTTTATAATCTTTATGGAGAAGCAACATATAATAGCTGGCTGAGTTCACTAAAATTTGTCAGTAGCAGAAATGGGGAAGTTCTTTTATCCGTGTCAACAAGGTTTATAAAAGAGTGGATTACAGTTCATTACATGAAAAAAATATTATCATTATGGCAAAGCGAAGATAAAAGTATACGTTCTATTGATATTCAAGTAATTGAGGAGAGGAATTCAAATTTTAATGTTATACTAAAAAACAGAGAGGAAAGTAATCATAATCTTGGTTCGCCGCTGGATCCAAGGTTCACCTTTGATAATTTTGTAGTGGGAAAGCCAAATGAATTAGCATTTACGGCGGCAAAGCGTGTGGCAGAATCTATAGATCCAATATTAGGCAGCAATCCTTTGTTTCTATATGGTGGAGTGGGACTTGGTAAAACACATCTAATGCATGCTATAGCTTGGCACATAGTCAATTCCCCATCAGCAAAAAGAAAAGTGGTGTATTTATCAGCAGAGAAATTCATGTACCAATATATTACAGCGCTGCGAAGCAAAGATATTATGTTATTTAAAGAGCAATTTAGATCAGTAGATGTATTGATGGTAGATGATGTGCAATTTATCAGTGGTAAAGATAGTACACAAGAAGAATTTTTTCACACTTTCAATGCATTGATAGACCAAAATAAACAATTGGTTATATCAGCTGATAGGTCTCCTAGTGATCTTGATGGAGTGGAAGAAAGAATAAAATCACGACTCGGTTGGGGGTTGGTGGCAGATATTAATGAAACAACTTTTGAATTAAGGCTTGGTATATTGCAGGCAAAAGTGGAGCAGATGAATATGTATGTTCCGAAAGATGTCCTAGAGTTTTTAGCAAGGAACATAAAATCTAATATAAGAGAATTAGAAGGAGCATTAAATAAGGTTACCCATACCTCATTAATTGGAAGAAGTATGACGGTAGAATCAGCTAGTGAAACCCTAATCGATCTTCTTAGGTCAAATCATAGGTCAGTCACAATAGAAGAAATACAAAAGAAAGTAGCTGAATTTTTCAATATAAAGGTTGCAGATATGCAATCCAATAGAAGGCTTCGCAGTCTTGCAAGGCCAAGACAAATAGCTATGTATTTTGCCAAAAAATTTACGCAAAAAAGCCTACCAGATATTGGGAGAAACTTTGGTGGCAGAGACCATGCTACTGTTATACATGCAGTAAAACAAGTAGAAAATTTTATAAAGACCGACTCAAAATTTGCTGATGAAATCAATCGATTAAAAAAAATGTTTAAGTAGCGTTTTTAAAATAGCTAATAACAAATCCTAAAATGAATCGACTATAGTTTTAATCCGTTTAAGTTTAAAATCTTCTGTTAGCTTCGCAGAATACATTTCCTTATTGTGTTGATTATAGAAGGTAAATTCGTGATCATCTAAATTTAGTATTGCAAAGCCAAAGCCAAAAAAGTTTCTAACCTCGTGTGCTAAGTAGTTTTTACCATTTGAATAGTCAAATTCTACATTTTGATAAACAGATTCTTGATCTTGAGCGTGTAATGATGCACCACTGTTTCCAACTATAATTTGGTCTGGAACATTATCCATTAATAAAATCTGGGCTATATGAATGTGGCCAGAAACTATGGTAGTAACATTGCTTGGAAATTTATCTCCAAAAGCTTCGATTTGTGTAAGATTACCATGGCTTTTTAATGTCAAAAATTCTTTTTTTGGAGATCTCCAAAGCGGTTTATGAGTTAAAAACCACATGGGCTTGTCAGAACTATTTTGTATCAATTTATCAAATTGCCTCTCAAAAGCATCAATTGTGCTTTGGGTTGTAAAAATATCCTCACCGGATGAAGAGTCGAAGATAAAAAATTTCATCGGTCCAGCATCTAAGGACCAACTAGAAACGAAGTTTCCACATTTTTCAGACGAAAAGGGGTATGAATCTAGATACCTGAACCATCCTTCATAAGCTCTATCACAACTCTCATGGTTTCCACGAACAAAAAGGAAAGGGGATTGTGATAAAATATCCTTTGCAGGCTCAAACCAATCAGCGTACCAAACTTCTTTATTATATCCATAAATATCGCCACACTTTTTTGTATTTCTACATTTTGTTTGTCTATAATGATAATCACCAACATGGATAATTAAATCTGGTTTATGAAGGGCGATTGAATCTAAATTTTTTTTTAAAGGCCAGCTATCTACCGAATTACATTCCTGCTGAAATAACATATTTATTCTACAGCCCGTGTCACCAATGAAAGCAATTTTATTAACCTTTTTTGGTAATATAGGAACCCGTAGATCCTCAATACTAATGGTTTTGGCACTTGTTTGTACTGTCAGTTCACAAACTGTTTCGTTATGACCACCATTGTTAATTGAGCTGCGATTCAGCATTTCTGTTTCCTCGCCATCAACATAAACAATGGGACACATGTCATTGTCCGTAATTGCGCGTATGCTTAGTTTATTTTCTGGGATAACTTGAGACCATGTGTATAATATTTGTGCATGGACAAAATGAAAGCTAGTTATAAGAGAGAGAGCTAAAAAAATAAAGATATTAGCTATATTCATTTGTATAAAAACCTAAGTTAAAAATTAGTAGTAAGGTTATCTTAAATGATTAAAATTTATAATCACAAAATTCATAATCAAATTATACAAACAATTTCTAAATTATTCTAGTATCAGATTGACACTCTAGATGAAAAATTCTAAAATGATTAAGTAATTTAAAATAATTATATAAAAACTAGAATATAGTGCGGCCGTGGTGGAATTGGTAGACACGCAGCGTTGAGGTCGCTGTGGCTCATAAGGCCTTGGAAGTTCAAGTCTTCTCGGCCGCACCAGTTTTTATCGCTGTTTAATATGGGTAAAAATGTTTATAGGAAATCAGAGTAGCAATAAGGTAGAAAGAGCTATCAGCGAAATCAGGCGCGGTCGGCCAATTGTAATATATGATGAAAGTAATTACCTATTGTTTGCTGCTGCTGAGGCTTTAGAAAGAGATTTATTTAATCAATACAAGCTTACATCAAGTAATGTATATGTTACTTTAACTTCAAGTAAGGTAAAATACATATCTCAGAATAAAGAACATAACAGCAAACGTCTGTTGGTGAATAATTTTGATGAACTGCTCTATTTAATAAACTGTTCAAAGGAAGATTGCATAAAAGAGTTGCAATGCTCAAAGACAATAGATGAATGTGCTATTGCCTTGCTTAAGTTCTCAGAATTATTGCCATACGCGTTAGTGGCTGATATGACTTTTGAGAATAACCATGAAATGCGAAATTGGTGCGAGAAAAATGACGTTATTGCACTGGACACGTCATTCATAAATAATTTTCAAGAAAATCAGGATGTATATGAAGTGTGCAAAACATCATTATTTTTAAAACAGACTCAAGAAGTAAATATCATATCTTATAGAACCGAAAGTGGTGGAAGAGAACATCATGCAATTATCATTGGCAATCCAGATAAAGATGACGAACCATTAGTGAGAATTCATTCTTCGTGCTATACGGGTGACTTGTTAGATAGCTTGTCATGCGATTGCAGAAGTCAGTTACATCAAGCAATTCAAATGATAGCTGACTCTGGAAGTGGTATTATATTGTATTTGATGCAAGATGGAAGAGGCATTGGTTTAACTAATAAGTTAAGAGCGTACAGTATGCAAAGAGGACATAATCTTGATACTGTTGATGCAAATAGAATATTGGGTTTTGAAGATGATGAAAGGAGTTTTGCTGTTGCAGCTAAAATGCTTAAGAAATTGAACATTAACAAAATCCAATTACTTACAAACAATGATAGGAAATTGTCAGAATTGGAAAGTAATGGTATAGGAGTTACAAAGTGTCTACCACTTATTGTGGAACGTAATAAATATAACGATTCATATATGGAGACAAAGTTTGGTAAATTAGGCCATAGATTAAGAGTTTTTTAGCTTTTTTGCTGTAACTACTTTGTTAATTTGCTATGTTTATTAACATAAGTTAAGATTTTTAGGAATACTAAAATGCTAAGATTTTTTAAGCGAGAAAAAAATACTGAATCCTTAGATAAGGATATAAATTGGAATTCAAACCGCTACAGCACAGTTATTGCTCAAAGGAATATTCTACTTTTATTTGCATTAATATTATTAGCAACGATCTCTATCAGCATATTAGTCATATTTAAAATTAGCACAAGTAGAACTATTGAGCCATTTGTTATAGAAATTGACAAGAAATCAGGAATAGTGCAATTGGTTGATCCTGTCACAGTAAAACAGTATTCTGCAGATGAAGCGCTAAACGATTATTTTATTTCAGAGTATATAAAAGCAAGGGAGGTTTTTGATCCATATCATTATAATTATAACTATTATACAAAGGTGAGGTTGTTTTCCTCACCTGATGTGTATAATGAATTTAGAAATTATGTAGGATCGCAGAATATGGATGATCTTTTTAATTTATATTCAGATACCAAAAGTGAATTTAAAATTCGCTCAATTCAAAAGTTGGGTAACGATGCTCTTCAGGTGAGATTTTTTGTGGAATTTACACGGAAAGATGGAAGTTCTACGAGAAAAAATAAGATAGTTATTATGTCATATAGATATGCATCGCTTGAAATGGATGATCAGCAAAGATATATTAACCCATTAGGATTTCAAGTTATTTCATATAGAGTAGATGATGAATATGTATAGGATATTATTAGTTTTAGCTTTACTTGTAAGTGGCAATTTAAACGCATCCATTAATTATAATGAGCCTATTTCTATAGATAGTAGAATAAAGACTTTTGTGTATAGCCCTAATGAAGTATTTACGGTGGTTTTTAGTCAGGGTTACTATTCTTATATTGAATTTGCGGAAGGAGAAAAAGTTAAAAATATCGCTGTTGGTGATGCATCAAGTTGGAAAATTAATCCTTATGACAATAAATTGCTTATCATGCCATTTGAAGTTAGTAGTCGCACTAACATGATTATTACGACAACTAAAAAAAGAAATTACATTTTTGATTTAATCTCAAGGCCAAACTACGATAAATACCCGGATACTGATGCTAAGAAAGTAGATCACGATTATTCTGCTGAAAAGGATATATCTTACGTAGTACGTTTTTTTTATCCTCAAGAAGAAGGTGAATTTGATGTTGATTTAGATGAGGTTTCTTTACCTACTCAAATGCAATATACTACAGACAAGCTAGAAAAAATAATACAAGAAAATGATACGAAGTACAATTATACATATATTGATGAAGGTGGTAATGCGGATATAGTTCCGATCGAGTTATTTGATGATGGTTATTTAACCTATTTAAAATTTAGAAATAATAATAAAATACCTCAGGTTTTTGTAGAAGGGGAGGATAAACCTTGTAAAAGGCTGTTATTTGATGATTATGTTATAATAAAAGGAGTACATAAAAAGCTATTTATGCGTTATGAAGATGGTGAAGTTGAAATTATAAATAGGTCACTTTAGCTGTGGTACATGCAATATGAATAAAGAAAGGCGTAACAATTCAGAAGATGAATCAGAAATAGAGAATAAGGTAGTAACAGTTGGCTCTAATCAAGGTCATAGGGCATTGATGGTCATTATTTTAGTGCTTCTGGCTGGTGGAGTGTATTATCTCTATTTTAGTCCTTCTCCTAAAGAGGGTTCAGAAGTTATTAAAAAAGAGGAAACAAAGCAAAACGTTCAAGAATTGAAAGGAAAGTTGGAACAAGTTCCAGATAATGTAATGGTTCCTGAAAGAATAATAACTGATCCCTTACCACCCTTACCTCCTCTTCCTACACCACTAATCATACCAGAAATAAAACAAATTAGAAAAGAAGAAGTGATGAAAAAAGAAGAAGAGAAACCAAAAGAAACTCCTGTGTCAAATATACCTATTTTGCCAAAGCAAAATTTTCCTTCTAGTAATGTTATGGGCAATTTACCTACCTCGTTTCCTACAATAGGGGGTGGCGGTTATCCTAGAGACAGACGTAGTGCACAGATGTTGACAATTTCAGGTGGTAGTGGAGAGAACAAGGCTGCTGATGCTATTTTATCCGACACTTCAGCACAATCGAGCAAAGCTACCAGAGTAGGAAAGCTTGGTTTAATGATTACTCAAGGTAAAATTATTGATGCTGTTCTTGAAACTGCAATAAACTCTGATCTGCAAGGAATGCTGCGTGCTATGGTGAGTAGAGATGTTTATGCAGAAACTGGTGATACAGTTTTAATACCTAAAGGCTCAAGATTGATAGGCAGTTATTCATTTGACTCGAATGTTGCTAAATCTCGTGTAAATATAAACTGGAATAGAGTGATTCTGCCACATGGAATAGATATTGCAATCTCATCACTTAGTACTGACGAGCTTGGTAGAGCAGGAATAGCAGGAATAGTTGATAACAAAATAGTAAGTGCGTTATTCTCTTCGGTGACACTTGCTGGTGTTTCGATTGGTTCTGCTGTTATAGGGCAAAAGGCTTCTAATCTTGTTGATACGCTAACTGTCAGAGATGCAGTAAAGTCTATCACTGCAACCGAAATAGATTTTTCTTCTCTCCAACTCATTATTGACCCAGAAAAGAAGATATCTAGTGACAAATGGAAATTAGGCCTTGGGGCTATCGGAAGAATTCGGAGTGCCAAAAGCAGACAAGATTTACTAAAAATAATGAAAGAGGAAATAGCAAAAGCACTAGGAATTGAAGAAGACGAGGTAAATATAAGCCTGGAAATTGTAAATCAACTGTTAGAACAAATTCAAAGAAAAAGCAAGTCTGTTTATGATGAAGCAATCGGGAAATCAATCGAGGATTTTTCTAAAGATATGCGGGATGTAGTGGGCAGATATACAGATAAAAAACCAGCTATTTATGTTGATCAAGGCACTGCATTGAAAGTATTTGTTAACCAAGATATAGTATTTCCTCCACAGGCAATATTAAATCAATGAAATGAACTATGCTGCACTTGATACATATTTGGAGCCATTACAAGGCATATTTCAAGAAGAAGGCGTAAATGAAATATCAATAAATAAGCCAAAGGAAGTATGGATTGAAAATCGCGGTGAAATAAGGTGTGAAAAATTAGAAGTATTCGATCTTAACCATTTGAAATCTCTTGGCAGACTGATTGCTCAAGCTACAGAACAAAAACTTAGCGAAGAAGCGCCGTTACTTTCGGCAACATTACCAAATGGTTATCGTATACAGATAGTATTTCCGCCAGCATGTGAACCTGATAAAGTAGTCATGTCGATTCGTAAGCCTTCTAGCATGCAGTTAGCACTCGATGATTACGAAAAAATGGGGGCTTTTTCTGAAACTGTTACAGAAGCAACTGATAATCCAGTTGACCGTCATTTGGATTTATTGTTAAGGCAAAAAAAAATAAAAGAGTTTTTAGAATACGCTGTAATAAGTAAGAAAAATATTATAATTAGTGGTGGAACTTCCACTGGTAAGACTACTTTTACTAATGCTACTTTGCGTGCTATTCCAGATGAGGAAAGAATTATTACTGTTGAGGATGCAAGGGAAATCGTTTTGAACGATCATCCCAATAAAGTCCATCTAATTGCCTCTAAAGGAGGGCAGGGCAGAGCAAAAGTAACCACTCAAGATTTGATAGAAGCGTGCTTACGTTTAAGGCCAGACAGAATAATAGTTGGTGAGCTCCGTGGAGCGGAAGCTTTTAGTTTTCTTAGGGCGATAAATACTGGTCACCCTGGATCAATATCAACCCTTCATGCGGATAGTCCAACAATGGCCCTTGAGCAAATAAAACTGATGGTTATGCAAGCAAACCTTGGCATTCCTCCAGACCAAATTATACCATACATTAGAAATGTGATTGATATTGTTATTCAGCTAAAAAGAACCGGTGGGGGCAAAAGAAGCATTTCTGAGATATTATTTACTAGATCTGCGAGCGAAAATGCTTAAATTTATACATAAGTTAAGGAAGAGTAGTTTATGAGTAATAGAAATCACCTACGTAATATTCTCATAGGAGGTGTAGTAGCTTTTAGCGTACTTGAGTTTTGCTTCTATCTATCTGGTATATTGTTTGTTCTGTTTGCTGATGGTCCGGATGCTGTGGATTTTAAGGCAATTAATCCTAGTTTGACGCCTTTCCCTCAAGCTCTTTGGCCAACGATTTTTGATCATATACAATATTGTTGGCATCATCCAGAGTTATATAGCCTTGAGCTCAAAATCACATTAATTATATCTTCTGCACTGCCTATCATTGTTTTAATGATTATCTTATGGAATTTAAGAGAAAGGATAATTGAGTGGCGACCATTTAAAAAGAAGGAATCACTTCATGGAGATTCGCAGTGGGCATCAGAGAAAGACATACGAAAAGCAGGATTAAGAAGCAAAAAGGGATTATTGCTTGGTAAAGATAAAAGAGGATACTTCATTTCTGATAGGTTTCAGCATGCATTGTTATTTGCACCTACAGGTTCTGGTAAGGGTGTTGGCTTTGTAATTCCTAATTTATTATTTTGGACTGACTCGGTAATTGTACACGACATAAAATTAGAAAACTATGAAATAACAAGTGGTTGGCGAGAACGACAAGGACAAAAAGTATACGTATGGAATCCAGCGCAGCCAGATGGAATAAGTCACTGTTACAATCCATTACAATGGATTAGTGAAAAACCTGGGCAGATGGTTGACGATGTGCAGAAAATAGCTAACCTAATCATGCCTGAACAAGACTTTTGGCAGAATGAAGCAAGAAGCTTATTTGTTGGAGTGGTATTATACTTACTTGCTGCACCAGAGAAAGTTAAATCTTTTGGTGAAGTTGTGCGTACGATGCGTAGTGATGACGTGGTTTATAATCTTGCTGTTGCTCTTGATACAATGGGTAAAATACTACACCCTGTAGCATATATGAATATTGCAGCTTTTTTACAAAAAGCTGATAAAGAAAGGTCAGGTGTTGTATCAACCATGAACTCATCACTTGAATTGTGGGTAAACCCATTGATTGATACTGCAACTGCGTCAAGTGATTTTAATATTCTAGATTTTAAAAAGAAGAAAATTACAGTTTATGTTGGTTTAACTCCTGACAACTTGACTAGGCTCAGGCCTTTAATGCAGGTTTTTTACCAACAGGCAACTGAGTTTTTATGTAGAAAATTGCCATCGGATGACGAGCCTTATGGCGTATTGTTTTTAATGGATGAGTTTCCTACACTTGGAAAAATGGAGCAATTTCAAACAGGTATTGCATATTTTCGTGGTTATCGAGTTAGGTTATTCTTAATTGTTCAAGATACTGAGCAGCTCAAAGGAATATACGAAGAAGCAGGGATGAACTCCTTTTTGTCAAACTCGACTTACAGAATAACTTTTGCAGCCAATAATATTGAAACAGCTAATTTAATATCGCAACTTATAGGAAACAAAACTGTACAACAAGAATCGTTGAATAAGCCTAAATTTTTAGATTTAAATCCTGCTTCAAGGTCATTACATATCTCTGAAATACAGAGAGCATTGCTATTGCCTCAAGAAGTTATTATGTTGCCACGTGACGATCAGATAATTTTAATAGAGTCGACTTACCCAATTAAATCAAAGAAAATTTTGTACTACAGTGATACCATCTTCACAAGAAGGCTGCTCAAACAAACTCGTGTGCCTACACAAGAACCATATGACCCAAACAAAGTTCTTTCTGCCGCTGCGAGCAAAGATAAGGTTAATAACGAGGGGAATAATGTTCTTGAGGGACCTAATTCAGTTGATTATCCTGCTGAAACTAAAACCGAAGATGCAGTATATGATGAATCAGATGAATTTGCAGACGAAGATATTGATGATGAAGATATCGACGATAAGTTTGAAGATGATGACGAGGAAGATGAGGATAGGAGCGATGATGGGTTTGATGACGAAGAAGAGGAGGATGAATTTGAAGATGAGGATAAATTAAAAAATGACGAGAAGTAAGGTTAACTTTGCCTATTTTTAGCTCAGAAAAGTGCAAGTTATGCAAATAATTAGGTTTTTCATATTAAGCCATTTTTAATTAATTAGTATTAGATTAGCTATTTTAACTAGGGGAGTAGTAATGATTAGTAAAAAAACATTAGCGGTTACAGCATTTGCTTTATTGTTGTCACAACAATCTTTTGCAAGTGAAACAGAAGGGTTTTACTTTGGTAGTGGGTATTACGGTCAATATTTAAATAACACAAGCGTACTAAAAACAAGCACTACAGGTATCAAAAATTTGTCTATAAATGACAGGGGTGCTCAGAACACAGAAGGTCAGTCACTAAGTGAGTATAAAGGAGATTATAATCCACCTTTTGCTGCAAATGTGGCATTTGGTTACACAGGGGAATTGGGTAACAACAGCTATAGGGCTGAATTGGAAGGGATGTATTCTTCTGTAAAAGTGGATAATATTGGTTTAACAAGTAGCCAAATAACTGTTTCATACCTAAAGGAGACTGGTGAGGATCCTGATAAAGAAACTTATCTCTATAGTGCTGCAGTTAGTCATGACCAAATTGAGAACATATCTGTAATGGCAAATGTTTATCATCATTGGAAAAGTGACCGTTTCTCTTTTTCTCCTTACGTTGGTATTGGGATCGGTGCAACAAGAATGACGATGTTTGAAAAACCGTCAATAAGACCCGCAGGTCAATTAAAAGCTGGCTTTGACTATCGCATAAACGAAGATGTAAATATGCATATCGGATATAGAGGTTTTGGTGCTATTGGTAGCGATATTAAGCTTACAGCAAAAAGGTTAGGACAAGTGGTAGACGACCCTAATAATGATAAAAAAAAGAAGCTTAATCCTAGCTCAGGTAGCAAAGTAACTGAGGAAATAAATATAGGTAATCGACTATTTCACACACACGGTATAGAGGCTGGTCTTACTTTCCATTTTGCCAGCAAAGCTTAAACATGTTGCCCTTTAAAAAATGCATAAAACCGTTCCTGTCGTCCTATGGCTTGACCATAGGATCTAGTTAAATATAGATTCAAGTAGTCACGCTACTTGGATGACTAGGTAGAGGGTACTGGGATGATATAGGATAATATGGGATGAAGGCAAAAAAACATTAGCTATGTTCTTTTCACAACAATGCATCTCTTCATTCCCGCTAAGTCATATACATATTCCTGAAAAGCTAATTCGTATGAGGGGATTATTTTGTCAATATTGCTTTGATCTTCACCTATCTCCAATATCGCAAACCCATTTTTTTTAAGGCACTTTCTCAATATTGGAAAAATGCTCAAGTAACAGCTCAAACCATCAATACCACCATCAAGGGCAATTCTTGGTTCCTTTTGCACTTCAGCTTGCAAGTCTTTCAATTTGCTTCTTTTAATATATGGAGGATTACTGATTATAAGATCGAATGAACCTCTGCACTCTGTCCACGAACTTGGAAATATTTTGGCTCTGCTGAGAAGATCATGTTTTTTTGTGTTCTGATAGGCAACTTTATATGCTTCCAAGCTTTTTTCAAAACCGACGCCAACAGCATATTCATACTCACTAAGTACGGATATCAATAAACAACCTGTGCCTGTACCAAAATCTGCAATTTTTAGTTTCTGTTTTTTGTTTGGGTAATATTTTAACACTGCTAGGATTATTGTTTCACTATCTGGCCTTGGATCTAAAACATGCTGGTTAACTATAAAATTTTTACTCCAGAATTCACGATTACCTATTATTTGCGATATTGGATATCTTTCCGCTCTTTTTTTTGTTAATTTCCAAAATAAAAGTTCTTTCTCCATCGGCACTTGATCAGCATGGTTCACAATTATAAATGATCTTTCCACTCCAAGTACGTGCTGCATGATGATTTCACAATCTAAATGTGGTGATTCAACTTTATGTGACGATAATAACTCCGATCCTTCTTGAATTAAAGTGCTGATTGTTTTCATTATTCTAAAAATATGTTTCTTTCAGCCAAAAATAGCAAGATGAGCTTCCAGTTTAGGGTAGCTGCACTAAATCCCAGTGTCAAGCACGCAGCTGTACGAACATTGCAATTTGCAGATCCAAGTAGCTTGACTACTTGGATCCAGCTAAGTTGGTGAGCATAAAAGTATAGCTAATGCGAGCTTTACGTCATACCGTCACGGTATCTCTAGATTCCGCTAACACGTAGCGGGACGACGAGGTCAGGGTGTCATCCTAGTACCTTCTCCTGTCATCCCAGTGCCCTGACTACTTGGATCCAGGAAAAAGAATGGTGTCATCCAAGTAGCCTCCCTCCCCTGTCATCCCAGTGCCCAGACACTGAGATCCAGAAAAGTTTGCTTGTAAGCAAGCAAACTAGCACAGAAAGTGGTTACAACATTTTCGATGAGATTATATGGAAAACTGGATTCCAGTGTCAAGCACTGGAATGACACCTTCCTGCCCAGTTCATGTTGCCATAAATATTAAGAAATTTACCAAGCAAAAAAAAGGCAAAAGATATCCCGTATTAGCTAGTTGTCACTCTCTAATCCTGCAAATTGGCGTACTATACTGTCTTAAACGCTTTATAAGCGCGTTTCAGCTTATATAGGTAAAAACCCAGAAATGTTGTGAAGAAGTAAAGTGTGCATAGTGCAAAAAATTAAAAATAAGACGCCAATTACGTAATACTGTTGTCATTTAATCTGCACAGATTGAAGATAAATGAATACCTCCAGTACCATGATAATGGGGCTGGCGAAGGGTGTCAAGTAAGTTTTTTCGTTTCTACTGAATGACAGTTGTGGCTTGGGAGGTAGTGCAAGAAGTCTACTGATGGCTTTCAAGGCAGTTGAGCTTAATTATTAGAGTAGTAATGTTTATTTTTATATTGACTATTGAGGTTTATTATTTTATAACTAAAAACTTAGTTATTTTAATGAGCTTGAGTTTATAACATATGCCTACGATAAATCAATTAATACGTAAGGGTAGATTAGGATTGACCCATAAGAAAAAGGTACCAGCTTTGGGAGAAAGCAACCCTCAAAGGAGAGGTGTTTGCACTAAGGTGTATACTACAACTCCTAGAAAGCCTAACTCAGCACTCCGTAAAGTAGCCAGAGTAAAAATTAGTGGGTATGGTGAAGTGACGGCTTATATACCTGGTGAAGGTCATAATTTACAAGAACACTCTGTTGTTTTGATACGTGGTGGGCGGGTTAAAGATTTGCCAGGTGTGCGTTATCACATAATAAGAGGTGCCCTTGATCTGCGTGGTGTGCAAAATCGAAAGAAAGCTCGTTCAAAATATGGTGTAAAGAAATCTGGTTAAAGTTTATGGCTCGTCGGAATAAAGCAAAAAAAAGAGAAATAAGTCCTGATTCGCGTTACGGCAGTGTTTTGCTGATGCGTTTCATTAATACAATCATGAAATGTGGTAAAAAATCTACTGCAGAAAAGATTATCTATGACGCTTTGTCTTTAGCTGAAAAGAAAATAGGCGAAGGTGGGTTATCAATTTTTGAGACAGCAGTAGGAAATGTTACTCCTTCTATAGAAGTGCGTTCTCGACGCATTGGTGGTGCAACTTATCAAGTACCTGTTGAAGTTCGACAAGATAGAGCGGTTTCTTTAGCGTTAAGGTGGATTGCTAAAGCAACTTCTGCTGCTCGAAAAAAGAGTGGAAAAACCACTGTTGATTGTTTGCAATCTGAAATACTGGATGCTTATAATAAACGCGGTGGTGCGTTTAAGATGTGCGAAGAAAAATATAAAATGGCTGAAGCTAATAAGGCATTTTCTCATCTTCGTTTTTAATGTTAGCTAATTAATTGTGATATGGAAATTGGAATATCTAAATACAGAAATATAGGGATAATGGCTCACATAGATGCTGGTAAGACTACCACAACAGAGCGTATTTTATTTTATACTGGTAAGCAAAATAGAATTGGTGAAGTGCACGATGGTGCAGCTTCTATGGATTGGATGGAGCAGGAAAAAGAGCGTGGTATTACAATCACATCTGCTGCAACAACATGTTTTTGGAATGATCATAGGGTCAATATAATAGACACTCCTGGTCACGTTGATTTCACTATTGAAGTTGAGAGATCTTTAAGGGTTTTGGATGGTGCAGTTGCTGTATTTGATGGAGTTGCTGGAGTTGAACCTCAATCTGAGACAGTGTGGCGTCAAGCTGATAAATATAGCGTTCCTCGTATCTGCTTTGTTAATAAGATGGATAGAATAGGGGCGAATTTTTATCGATGTGTTGATATGATAAAGACGAAGCTTGGTGCAGCACCTTTAGTTATTCATTTACCAATAGGGAGTGAGAAAGATTTCAAAGGTATAATTGACCTTATTTCTATGAAAGCCATTATATGGCAAGAAGAAACGTTGGGCGCTAAATTTTCTTATGAAGATATTCCTTCTGATTTGCTTGATAAGGCTCAAGAATATCGAAATCTTTTATTAGATGCTGCAGCTGAGATGGATGATGAAGCGATGAATACTTACTTTGAGTCTAATGATCTGCCAGTGGATTTACTGAAAAAATGCGTGAGAAATGGGACCATTAAAGGAAAATTTGTTCCTGTGTTATGTGGATCAGCTTTTAAAAATAAAGGCGTACAACCACTTTTAGATGGTGTGGTTGACTTTTTACCTTCTCCTATTGATGTTGATGTAATTGTTGGAATTGATCCTAAAGATTCAGAAAAGAAAATTGAGGTCAAACCTTCAGAAAAAGAGAAATTTGTTGCTCTTGCATTTAAAGTGATGACGGATAAATTTGTAGGCAGCTTGACGTTTATCCGTATTTATTCTGGTAAATTAAAGTCTAAATCTACCGTTTCAAATGCGTTAAAAAACGAAACTGAAGGGATTGGCAGAATGTTACTTATGCATGCAAATAACCGAGAAGATATAACTGAGGCTAGGGCTGGAGATATAGTTGCTTTAGTTGGGCTAAAGAAAACAACCACCGGAGATACTTTATGTTCTGTTGATTTTCCTATATTATTGGAGCGTATGGAATTTCCTGAGCCTGTTATTGAAATTGCTGTAGAACCTAAAACCACTTCAGATCAGGAAAAATTAGGTATTGCTCTAAATAGGTTGGTTGCAGAAGATCCTTCTTTGAGAATGTCAGTAAATGCGGAAAGTGGCCAGACTATATTGAAAGGCATGGGTGAGCTCCATCTTGAGATTATTGTTGATAGAATGAAGCGCGAATTTAACGTTGAGGCTAACGTCGGTGCTCCTCAGGTTGCATATCGTGAAACTATCACTAAATCTGTTGAAATTGATTACACTCATAAAAAACAATCTGGTGGAGCTGGTCAGTTTGCTAAGGTTAAAATAAAATTTGAACCTCTTGAGCCTGGTTCTGGGTTTCAATTTGAAAGTAAAATTGTAGGTGGTGCTATTCCAAAAGAGTATATTCCTGGGGTAGAAAATGGCTTGGAGTTGATAAAAGAAGGTGGTATAATTTCGGGATTTCCGTTGATTGATTTTAAGGCTACCCTTCTTGATGGTGCTTTTCATGAGGTTGATTCTAGTCCTTTAGCTTTTGAACTTGCTGCTAAAGGTGCTTTTAAAGAGATGGCAAATAAAGCTGGTCCAAAAATGCTGGAGCCTATAATGAAAGTTGAAATCATTACTCCTGAAGAATATATGGGTGATGTTATGGGTGATATAAATAGTAGAAGAGGAAATGTTGCTGATATGCTCGATTTAGGTAATAATAGTAAAATAATTACTGCTTCGGTACCTCTTGCAAATATGTTTGGTTATATCAACGTTTTGCGTTCTATGTCTCAGGGAAGGGCGCAGTATAGTATGCATTTTTCTTGTTATGAGCAAGTGCCACAATATGTGGTTGATGAGTTAAAGTTAGAGTATAATTAAGGGTAATAATTATGACAGCAGTAGTGGAAGCATTTGGAAAGCCGCATGTAAATGTGGGAACAATAGGACATGTGGATCATGGGAAGACGACGTTAACAGCGGCGATAACGAAGCATTATGGAAATTTTGTAGCGTACGATCAGATAGATAAAGCGCCAGAAGAAAGGAAGAGGGGGATAACGATAGCAACAGCGCATGTTGAGTATCAGACAGAGAAAAGGCATTATGCACACGTTGATTGTCCTGGACACGCTGACTATGTAAAGAACATGATAGTAGGTGCAGCACAGATGGATGCGGCGATATTGGTAGTGTCGGGGGTTGATGGGCCAATGCCACAAACGAGAGAGCATATATTGCTGGCGAAGCAGGTAGGTGTTGGATATATCGTGGTGTATATAAATAAAGCTGATGTTGCTGATGCTGATATGATAGATTTAGTAGAAATGGAAGTGAGGGAATTACTGAGTAAATACGGATTTCCAGGGGATGAAGTGCCTGTGGTGGTTGGTTCAGCGCTCAAGGCGCTGGAGGATGACAGCAGCGAATATGGAAAGAAATCAATAGATAAATTGATGGAAAAGTTAGATGAATATGTAGCGGTTCCACCAAGGCCTGTGGATTTACCATTTTTATTGCCAATCGAAGATGTATTTTCGATATCGGGGCGAGGAACAGTGGTAACAGGAAGAATAGAGAAGGGAGAGATAAAGACGGGAGAAGAGATAGAGATAATAGGTCTGAAAGCGACGCAAAAGACGATATGCACAGGTGTTGAGATGTTTAAGAAGTTGCTGGATAAGGGAAGTGCAGGACTCAATGTAGGAATATTGTTAAGAGGAACAAAAAGAGAAGAAGTGGAGAGAGGGCAAGTATTAGCGAAACCGGGGACGATAACACCGCATAGAAAGTTTAAGGCGGAGGTTTATATATTAAAGAAAGAGGAAGGAGGAAGGCACACACCATTTTTTGCGAATTACCAGCCACAGTTTTATTTAAGGACAACGGATGTAACTGGGAGCATAAAATTGCTAGATGGGAAGGAGATGGTAATGCCAGGAGATAATGTGAGTGTAGAAGTAGAATTGCAAGTACCGATAGCAATGGATAAGGGATTGCGTTTTGCGATAAGAGAAGGCGGTAGAACTGTTGGTTCTGGTGTTGTTTCTGAAATTTTGGAGTGAGAGTTTGAGTTATAGGAGTGTAGCTCAATTGGTAGAGCGCTGGTCTCCAAAACCAGAGGTTGTAGGTTCAATTCCTATCGCTCCTGCATTAATGTTGTGGTGGAAATGTTAAAAAGTTTGTGTGGTTTTTTCTGTGATATAAAGCAAGAAATACGAAGAATTGCTTGGGTAAAGAAACAGGAGGTGTTGTCATCTCTATTTGTTGTAATGATTGTTATATTATGCTTTTCGATTTTCTTCTGTTTTGTGGATTTTATGTCTCTTTACGTAATTAAGGCTTTATTTGGAATTATTTATGGAATGTGAATATAAATGGTATATCATTAAAGTTGATTATGGATATGAGCAAAACATACGCGAATTGGTAAGTAATGCTGTTTATTTTAAGGAAGTGTTTATTCCTTATCAAACGGTATGTAATTCAAAGTCTGATATAAAAGAATTATGTGAAGTGTATGTATATATGCATCTGTGTGATGAAAGCAAAAATATTTTGAATCAAACGCCTGGATTCTGCAGTGGTGAATCTGGTGATTTTGAGATGATTTCAGATGATGAGATAAGTTTAAAGTGTAAAGAATTTAATAGATATAAATGGTATATCTTGAGAGTTGCTTCCAATTGTGAAGAGAAAGTGCGCCAACATATATTGGAAAATTCTATGAGATTGGGTGTTAATGATTACTTTAAGGAAGTTTTTATTCCATATGAAGAGCTAAGTGAAGTAGAGTTGAAATCTAAGAAAATTGCTACACGAAGGAAATGCTTTCCTGGTTATGTCTTTTTATACGTGAATTTATGCGATGAAGTATTGAATTTTATCAATAATATACCAAAATCTCTTAAGGTTTATGGATTTTTGAAAAACGGTAATATTCCAAAGGTGATTTTGGATGATGAGATTCACTCAATGTGTAATGCACTTTATAATGCTCAAGAGACAAAGAAGTTAGGTTATGGTTATGAAAAAGGTGAAAAAGTGAAAATTAATGATGGTCTTTTTCAAAATTTTACTGGTAAGGTAAATATGGTAAACGATGAGAAAAAAATTATTAATGTGGAAGTATCGATTTTAGGTAAGCCGACAATAATAGAGCTTGATCTGGCTCAAGTAGAGAAAATAGAGGATTAATTATGAGTGTTATAGTTGCTAAGATTAACTTACTTATGGAAGCTGGGAAAGCAGTTCCAGGACCGAAAATTGCTTCAGTACTTGGTCCACGTGGTATACCTGTTCCTAAGTTTTGTGAAGCTTTTAATAAAGTTACTAGTGCTGCTAACGCTAATTATAAAGTAGGCGATTTAGTAACAGTGCGAATTTCCATAAAGGATGATCGCTCTCATGATTTTACTGTCAGCGGTCCGCCTGTGGCTTATTTACTTAAGCAGGAGGCTAAATTAAGTAAAAGTTCTGGTAATCCTGGTAAAGAATTAGTGGCTAAATTACCTATGTCTGCTATAATTAAAGTAGCAAAGTGCAAGATGGTTGATATGAAAGTGGATAATGAAGATTCAGCAGTGAAAATGGTTGTAGGCACTGCAAAATCTATGGGTATAGAAGTTGTGGAAGGTTAGGTAAATGAATACATATAATGATAATCCTAAGCAGTGTTTGAAGAAGATTGTTGAGTCTGCTTCAGCAAAATTTAATGAATCAGTTGATATTGCGGTCAATTTAGGCGTAGATTCACGTAAATCTGAAGAGCAGGTGCGTGGTACAGTAGTTTTGCCTAAAGGTATCGGGAAGAATATTAAAGTAGCTGTTTTCGCTCAAGATAAACATTTATTAGAAGCTGAAAAAGCTGGTGCTGATATTGCAGGAGGAGAGGATTTAGTTGAAGAAATAAAAAAAGGTAGAAAGTTAGATGTTGATTGGTGCATTACTACTCCTGATTTTATGGCAAAAATCACTCCTATTGCAAAAGTATTGGGTGCTAAAGGGCTGATGCCTAACCCTAAATTTGGTACTGTGACTTCTAGCATTGCAGAAGCTATTAAAACCATTAAGTCTGGTCAGGTAAAATTTAGAACAGATAAAAATGGTGTTATTCATGGTAAATTAGGAAATATTAAATTTGATATTGATGACTTGCTAGAAAATTTAAAAGCCTTTCTTAAAGTAATTAAAGATAATAAACCTATTTCTGCGAAAGGAATTTACTTTAAGGGTGTTTTTTTAAATTCAACTATGGGTAAAGCTTATAAGATAGGCAAAGTGGAAGATATAATTTAAGGGAGTGATACCGTGAAGCGTAAAGATAAGGATGAATTTATACAGAGCACAATAAACGTATTTGTAAATAATGATTTCTTGATATTAGTAAATTTTAAATCTATAAATGCTAATGATTCATTAACTCTGAGGAATAGTCTGAAGTCTATAGCAGGTGGGGTATTAGTAGTTAAAAACACTCTAGCGCGCTTGGCTTTGGAAAGGACTGGTAAATTCTCTTATTTATCAGGCAAATTTTCCGGTCCTGTTGCTATTATATACTCTAGTGGCATAGTAGAAGCTGCAAAATTAATAGTTGATTTTACTAATGCTAACAAAGAAAAAATGTCTGTGATTTGCGCAGCTCATTTAAATGAATTGTTAACAGTGGAAGATGTTAATAAACTGGCTAAGTTGCCTTCTCTGGATGAATTGCGTGTTAAAATTATGCGTTTAATATCTTATGATATTCCTGCTCGGTTAGCGTTGTCTATTAATTCATCTTCTATGAGGCTTATGAGAGTTTTGGATTATTATAGTTCTAAAAAATAAATTTGTTGTTAAGTAAGGTGGTAATTATGAGTAATGTAACAAGTGATTTGGTTGATAAAATATTATCTTTAAACCTATTAGAGGCTTCTGAACTTGTAAAAGTTTTAGAAGAGAAAATAGGGTTGCCTGCTGGTTCTTTTCTTGGTGGAGCTGTTGGTGCTGGGGCGCCTATTGGTGATAATGCTGCTGCTCCTGCTGCTCAAGAAAAAGCTGAGTATAAAGTTGTGATTAAAGAAATTGATGCGAGTAAAAAAATAGGAGTTATTAAAGCTGTGAGAGAGGTTAATTCTACATTGGGTTTAAAAGAAGCAAAAGAGTTGGTTGAATCTTTACCTAAAGATTTGACTGCTAATGTTCCTAAAGACGAAGCAGAAAAAATCAAGCAAAAACTTATTGAAGCAGGAGCAACTAAAGTGGAGCTTGAATAATATTTAATGTATTAATTTTATATTGATATAGCTCTTTTAATTAGTTTGGGGTATTTTAATGGTTGATTCTTCTTATATGTACGCTTCTGGTGCTTTTGTTCCTAGAGTTTCTTATTCTAGGTCGATTGATTTAAAAGATTCTTTATTGGATTTGGTTAAGGTTCAAAAAGAATCATATGATTCTTTTACTCCTAAGAATAAGGGTAATGAAAGACTTGAAGTTATCTTTCATACAATCTTTCCAATAAATGATCCTTTGCGTAGGGCTACTATTGAGTTTATAAGTTGTAGGGTAGATGATCCTAAGTATGATGAATCTGAGTGTATAAAGCGTGGTGTAACTTTTTCTGCTCAGGTTATTGCTTCTATACGTCTTGTTGTTATGCAGGATGGTATTTCTCTTGATGAATATAAATCGATTAAAGAGAGTGGAGATCATTCTAAACTTGCAACCGTTGTAAAATCTATAGAAGAGCAGAAAGTCCACTTTTGTGGGTTGCCTATGATGACTGATAAGGGCACTTTCATCATTAATGGTGTGGAAAAAGTTATCGTCTCACAAATGCATAGGTCTCCTGGTGTATTTTTTGATAGCGATAAGGGAAAAACTTACAATTCTGGTAAATTGATCTATTCTGCTAGAATTATTCCTTATAGGGGTTCTTGGCTTGATATTGAATTTGATGTTAAAGACCATTTGTATTTTCGTGTTGATAGAAAAAGAAAATTGCCAATTTCAGTTTTATTAAAGGCGTTGGGTCTATCAAATAATGATATACTCGATAGATTTTATGAGAAAATAAAGTATGTAAAACATAAAGATGGTTGGAAAGTGCCTTTTGTTCCTGATAAATTTAAAGGAGTGAGGCTGCCTTTCGACTTAATGGATATTGAAGGTAATGTGCTGCTTAAAGCTAACGTTCGTATTACCTCAAGACTAGCTAAAAAGCTATATGATAATGAATTGAAAGAGTATCTGGTTCCGTTTAATTCTATATGTGGTTTATTCCTCGCAGAAGATTTAATGGATAGTGCTAGCTCTACGAAAATTTTATCTGCTGGTGAATCTATAAAGCTGGAAGACATAAAGAAGCTTGAGTTATTATCTGTAGATGAAATATCAGTGTTGAACATAGATAATTTGTTTGTTGGACCTTATATATTAAATACGCTTTTCTTAGATGAAAACATGTCTTATCAGGATGCACTATATGAAATATATAGAGTTTTGCGTCCTGGTGAAGTTCCTGTTTTAGAGATAGTAGAAGAGTTTTTCCGTAATCTTTTCTTCAGTCCGGAATATTATGATTTGTCTAACATTGGTAGGTTGAAGCTTAACTCTTACCTTGGATTAAATTATGATGAGGATTTAACTGTTTTAACGCATGAAGATATTATTGAAATTGTGAAAAAAATAGTATTGTTACGTGACGGTCAAGGATCTGTAGATGATATTGATCATTTAGGAAACAGAAGAGTAAGATCAGTTGGAGAGTTTATAGAAAATCAATTTAGAACTGGGTTGTTGAAATTGGAACGCGCAATAGTTGATTCTATGTCCACTTCTAGTTTAGATAAAGTTTCTCCATCTGATTTTATTAATCCAAAAGTGTTAACTAATGTCTTAAGAGATTTCTTCAATTCTTCTCAATTATCTCAATTTATGGATCAGACTAATCCGTTATCTGAAATAACACATAAAAGAAGGTTATCCGCGTTAGGTCCTGGCGGTTTAACAAGAGAACGGGCAGGATTTGAGGTGCGTGATGTTCATCCAACTCATTATGGAAGAATTTGCCCTATTGAGACTCCTGAAGGGCAAAATATAGGGTTAATCAACAGCTTAGCTATATACGCGCGTATTAATAAATATGGTTTCATTGAAAGCCCTTATAGAAAAGTAGTCAATAGGGTTGTTACTGATCAAATTGAGTATCTTTCTGCTATAGACGAAGGCTCACATCATATAGCTGACACTAGCGTAAAGCTTGATGAAAATAATTGCTTTGTTGATGACATGCTATACTGTAGATATGCTGGTAGCTTCGTCATGGTAAGTAGCGACCAAGTTAGTTACATTGACGTATCTCCTAAGCAGGTAATATCAGTTGCAGCTTCCTTGATTCCATTTTTAGAAAATGATGATGCTAATAGAGCATTAATGGGCTCAAATATGCAACGTCAGGCCGTACCTTTATTGAAGCCTACCGCTCCTCTGGTTGCTACTGGTATGGAGTCTTTTGTAGCTTCTGGCTCTGGTGCTGTAGTTTTAGCAAAACGCGATGGCATAGTTGATAGTTCTGATAGTAACTCTATAGTTATACGTGCTTTTGATAAAGAAAGGGTTAACTACTTGGACGTAGATATTTATCATCTAAGGAAATTTCAGCGTTCTAACCATAATACTTGTATTAATCAAAGACCGCTAGTGTGCGTAGGTGATTATGTTAAAAAGGGTGATGTAATAGCTGATGGTCCTGCAATTAACAGTGGTGAGTTGGCGCTTGGTAAAAATTTGCTAGTCGCTTTTATGTCTTGGCAAGGTTATAATTTTGAAGACTCTATTATTATTTCTAGTGAAGTTGTTAAAAAAGATCTCTTTACTTCTATTCATATAGAAGAATTTGACTGTGTTGTACATGATACCCCTTTAGGATCAGAAAAAATAACTCGTGCTATACCTGGTGTTAATGAAGAAAATCTATATCACTTGGATGATAGTGGTATAGTGAAAATTGGTACAAGAGTTGGTCCAGGCTATATTCTGGTAGGTAAAGTTACACCTAAACCTTCTCTTTCATTGCCTCCTGAAACGAAGTTATTAATGACAATTTTTGGTGAAAAGTCATTCGATTGTGCGGATTCCTCTTTATATACATCTCCAGATGTTGAAGGGACAGTAATTGATGTACAAGTCTTTACACGCAGGGGGGTTGAAGAAAATGAAAGGGCATTACTCATCAAACAAAAAGAGATAAATGACTTTGAGGAAGAGCGAGATTATATAATCAATGTTACTAGTGAATATTTCTATGATGAACTGAAGAAACTTCTTATTAATTCTGGTTCTCAAGATCGAGAAAAATTTGACTCTATTGAACGTGAGCAATGGTGGGGTATAGGATTAAAAAACCAATCCATTTCTGAGCAAGTTAAGAGCTTAAAAAAAGATTTTGATGAAAAAGTATCACATGCAATAGCACAGTTTAAGCGAAAAGTAGAAAAATTACATGAAGGTTATGACCTGCCTCAAGGTGTGTCGATGTCAGTAAAAGTTTTCATTGCTGTGAAACATAGTCTGCAACCAGGGGATAAAATGGCTGGTAGACATGGAAATAAAGGTGTGATTTCTCGAGTTGTGCCAGTGGAAGATATGCCTTATTTGGAAGATGGTACTCCTGTTGATATTATTCTTAACCCTCTTGGTGTTCCTTCACGAATGAATGTAGGGCAAATACTGGAAACGCATGTAGGTTGGGCTTGTAGAAAATTAGGGGAAAAGGTAAGTAATATTCTCGATGAGATCAATAAGATCAAAAGTGCTTTTTGCAAGGGAATTAGGTCCCTTAACGATGATAATTTTACACAATTTGCAGTAGCATACCTTGATAATAAAAAAATTGAAAATATTGATGATGATGAAATAACGGCTTCTGTTTTAAATACACCTAATAAGAATGCACTAAATGATGAGTTGAATGAGTTAGTAGAGAACTATTTGAACTCTTGTAAAAGTTCATACAGCAATTTACGTAACTTCCTGATTGAGGTTTATAGCTATGGCAGTAACGTATCTATCTGTAATGATATTCGTAATATTAGTGATAATAATCTCATTGAATTTGCACGCAAATTACGTGATGGCGTTCCTGTTGCTGCACCTGTATTTGAGGGTCCAAAAGATGAACAAATAGCAAAATTATTTGAACTTGCTGGTTTAGATAACTCTGGACAAGCTGTATTATATGACGGTTGCAGTGGTGAAAAATTCGACCGCAAGGTTACAGTTGGTTACATGTACATGCTTAAGTTGCACCACTTGGTTGATGGTAAAATTCATGCGCGTTCAGTAGGGCCTTATAGTTTGGTTACTCAACAACCTCTTGGAGGAAAATCTCATTTTGGTGGTCAGCGTTTTGGTGAAATGGAATGTTGGGCATTACAAGCCTATGGTGCTGCTTATACTTTGCAGGAAATGTTAACTGTGAAGTCTGATGATATTAATGGTAGAGTTAAGATTTATGAATCGATAATAAAAGGTGACAGTAATTTTGAATGTGGAATTCCTGAATCCTTTAATGTGATGATAAAAGAACTACGTTCTTTATGTTTAAATGTAGATTTAAAGCAAAATGATGTAGTGATTGAAGATATATCTCACACTAACATTGCACAACCTTTTAATGAGGTTAGCATATCGATTGCTAGCCCTGAAAGTATTAAGCGTATATCTTGTGGTGAGATAGAAGATGTTTCAACTGCAAATTATCGTACGTTCAAAGTTGAGAAAGGTGGATTATTTTGCCCTAAGGTTTTTGGCCCTGTCAATGACGATGAATGTTTATGTGGAAAATACAAAAAAAGAAGACACAGAGGTCGCATATGCGAAAAATGCGGAGTAGAAGTTACATCTTCTAAAGTAAGAAGAGAAAGGATGGGTCATATAGAGCTTGCATCTCCTGTTGCTCATATATGGTTTTTGAAATCGCTTCCTTCAAGAATTGGAGCATTATTGGATATGTCTCTCAGAGATATTGAGAATATTTTATATAGCGATAATTATATCGTAATAGATCCTCTTGTTTCGCCTTTTGAAAAAGGTGAGATTATTAGTGAAAAAGCTTATAATGAAGCTAAAGATAGCTATGGGATCGATAGTTTTGTAGCTATGCAAGGTGTTGAAGCTATAAGAGAGTTGCTAACGCGCCTTGATTTACATGAAATTAGGAAGGATTTAAGACTAGAATTAGAATCTGTTGCTTCTGAGATAAGAAGAAAGAAAATTATAAAGAGATTGCGTATTGTTGAAAACTTCATTAAATCTGGAAATAGGCCTGAGTGGATGATACTTACAACTATACCTATTTTACCACCTGATTTGCGTCCTTTGGTATCGCTTGAGAGTGGTCGTCCTGCGGTTTCTGATCTGAATCATCATTATAGGACTATTATTAATAGAAATAACAGGTTGAGAAAATTGTTGAGCTTAAATCCTCCTGAGATTATGATTCGTAATGAAAAAAGGATGTTACAAGAAGCAGTTGATTCTCTTTTTGATAATAGTCGTCGTAATACTTTGGTAAATAAAGCTGGTGCTGTTGGATATAAAAAGTCCATTAGTGATATGTTAAAAGGAAAACAGGGTCGTTTTCGCCAGAACCTCTTAGGAAAAAGGGTAGACTACTCTGGACGTTCTGTAATAGTTGTTGGTCCAACTTTGAAACTAAATCAGTGTGGATTACCAAAAAGAATGGCTCTTGAACTATTCAAACCTTTTGTTTACTCAAAGCTTAAGATGTATGGTATGGCTCCAACTATTAAGTTTGCTAGTAAGTTGATAAGAGCAGAAAAACCAGAAGTTTGGGATATGCTTGAAGAGGTAATAAAAGAGCATCCTGTTTTGTTGAATAGAGCGCCTACGCTACATAGACTTGGTATTCAGGCTTTTGAGCCAATCCTTATTGAAGGCAAAGCAATACAGCTTCATCCGCTTGTCTGTACGGCGTTTAATGCTGATTTTGATGGTGATCAAATGGCAGTGCATGTGCCAATTTCATTGGAAGCTCAGCTTGAAGCTAGGGTGTTGATGATGTCCACTAATAACGTTTTAAGTCCTTCTAATGGCAGACCGATTATAGTTCCTAGTAAAGATATAGTACTTGGTATATATTATCTGACTTTACAAGAACCTAAGGAAGATAATTTACCATCTTTTGGTGCTTTTTGTGAAGTTGAGCATTCCTTGAGTGATGGTACTTTACATATTCATTCTAGTATAAAGTATAGGATGGAGTATATTAATAGCAGCGGTGAAACTCACTATAAAACTGTTTGTACAACTCCTGGCCGTTTAATATTATGGCAAATTTTTCCTAAGCATGAGAATCTAGGCTTCGATCTAATAAATCAGATATTAACAGTCAAGGAAATAACTGGTATAGTTGATTTGGTATATCGTAACTGTGGTCAAAGTGCTACAGTGGCATTTTCTGATAAATTAATGGTACTTGGCTTTGAGTATGCCACATTTTCTGGTGTCTCTTTTGGTCGTTGTGATATGGTTATACCTGAAACTAAAGCTACACATGTTGATCACGCGAGGGGTGAAATTAAGAAATTCTCTATGCAATATCAAGATGGGCTAATAACTAGAAGTGAGAGGTATAACAAGGTTATAGATGAATGGTCTAAGTGTACGGATATGATAGCTAATGATATGTTAAAAGCAATATCTATATATGATGGAAATAGTAAGTACAACTCAGTGTATATGATGGTTAACTCTGGTGCAAGGGGTTCTACTTCACAGATGAAACAGCTAGCAGGAATGCGAGGGCTCATGACCAAACCTTCTGGTGAGATTATAGAAACACCTATAATTTCTAATTTCCGTGAAGGATTGAACGTATTTGAATACTTTAATTCTACTCACGGTGCGCGTAAAGGTTTAGCTGACACTGCACTTAAAACTGCAAACTCTGGATACTTAACTCGTCGTTTAGTTGATGTATCTCAAAATTGCATAGTTACAAAGCATGACTGTAAAACAAAAAATGGTCTTGTTGTGAGAGCTACAGTTGAAGGAAGTACTATAGTTGCATCTCTAGAGAGTGTTGTGCTGGGTAGAACAGCTGCAAATGATATATATAACCCAGTGACAAAAGAATTATTAGTAAAAGCAGGGGAATTAATTGATGAGGATAAAGTAAAGCAAATCAGCATTGCAGGTCTTGATGTTGTAAAAATTAGATCGCCTTTAACTTGTGAAATAAGTCCTGGTGTATGTTCTTTATGTTATGGAAGAGACCTTGCAACTGGTAAAATTGTTTCAATAGGTGAAGCAGTTGGTGTTATAGCTGCTCAATCTGTTGGAGAGCCAGGTACTCAGTTAACGATGCGTACTTTTCATATAGGTGGAGTAATGACTAGAGGCGTTGAATCCTCGAATATTATAGCTTCTATTAATGCTAAAATAAAGTTAAACAATAGTAATATAATTATAGATAGAAACGGAAATAAAATTGTGATAAGCCGTTCCTGTGAAGTCATGTTGATTGATAGCCTTGGTAGTGAGAAGTTGAAGCACAGTGTACCTTACGGCGCTAAGCTTTATGTAGATGAGAGTGGGTCAGTAAAAATTGGCGATAAAGTTGCGGAATGGGATCCTTATACATTGCCTATTATCACGGAGAAGACTGGTACAGTGTCTTATCAGGACTTAAAAGATGGAATTTCGATCACTGAAGTGATGGATGAATCTACAGGAATATCAAGCAAAGTAGTAAAAGACTGGAAATTGCATTCTGGTGGAGCTAATTTACGTCCTCGTATTGTGCTGCTTGACGATAATGGTAAAGTAATGACACTCGCAAGTGGCGTTGAAGCATGTTATTTTATACCAATCGGTGCAGTGCTCAATGTACAAGATGGCCAGAAGGTTCATGCAGGTGATGTTATTACAAGAACACCAAGAGAGTCAGTTAAAACTCGTGATATTACTGGTGGTTTACCGAGGGTTATAGAGTTATTTGAAGCACGTCGTCCTAAAGAGCATGCTATTGTTAGTGAGATAGATGGCTATGTAGCGTTTTCTGAAAAAGACCGTAGAGGAAAACGCAGTATATTAATTAAACCTGTAGATGAACAAATTTCTCCAGTTGAATATTTGGTATCAAGAAGTAAGCATGTAATAGTCAATGAAGGTGATTTTGTACGTAAAGGTGATCTATTGATGGATGGTGACCCTGATCTCCATGATATTTTACGTGTGCTTGGGTTAGAAGCTTTAGCGCACTATATGATTTCTGAAATACAGCAAGTTTATAGATTGCAGGGTGTTCGTATAGACAATAAGCATTTAGAGGTGATCTTAAAACAAATGCTACAAAAAGTGGAAATTACTGATCCTGGTGATACTATGTACTTGGTTGGCGAAAGCATTGACAAGCTGGAAGTTGATAGGGAAAATGATGCTATGAGTAACTCTGGCAAACGGCCTACTCATTATCTTCCTATTCTGCAGGGGATTACTAGGGCAAGTCTTGAAACTAGCTCCTTTATTTCTGCTGCCTCTTTCCAAGAGACAACAAAAGTACTTACAGAAGCAGCATTCTGCGGGAAGAGTGATCCTTTAAGTGGATTAAAAGAAAATGTTATAGTAGGAAGATTAATTCCTGCTGGTACAGGTTTGATTATGAATAAGATCAGAGCACTTTCACTTTGTGATAATGTGGATAAATATGAAAAATATTTTGATATTGAAACTTATGACGAGGAATGGTTGATGGATAATGGTTGTCATTTACACTCTGGTGAGGAAGAGAGCGTAGTGGCATACGATCAGTCGAATTGAGTACAGCTAGTGTGTCTCTTGACCAAAAAAGCCAATAATATTTTCTTTCACTTCTGTGCTATCTGTCATGTTATTTACTCTCACACGAAATTCAGATGAGCCTTGAAGCCCGCTACTGTACCAACCTATGTGTTTGCGGGCCATCTTTATTCCTGTGTCATTTCCATAGTACTCAAGAATATTGTCGTAATGCTCGAGTATGATGCTTAATCTCTCTGAAGCTGTTGGCTCAGAAGTTTCACTTCCACTGAGAAAGTTCATTGCTTGATTAATCAGCCAAGGTTTACCGTAGGCACCACGACCTATCATCACTCCGTCTGCTCCAGATTCTTTGAGAGCATTCTGAATATCATTTAAATTTTTAATATCGCCATTTACTATAACTGGAATTTTCACTTGCTCTTTAACATTTCTAACGAATTTCCAATCTGCTTGACCATTATAAAGCTGCGCTCTTGTTCTTCCATGCACAGTGATCATTTTTGCTCCTAAGTCTTCGGCAATTTTCGCAAGTCTCGGGGCATTGCGATTTTCATCGTTCCATCCAGTGCGCATTTTCACCGTAACTGGCATATTCACTGCTTTGACCACAGCTTCAATTATCTCAGCGGCTTTTTTCTCATCACGCATTAGCGCTGATCCTGCATAACCGTTTACAACTTTTTTAACAGGGCAACCAAAGTTTATGTCTATAATTTTTGCTCCCATGTCCTCGTTTAATTTTGCAGCCTCCGCCATAACATCTGGCTCACACCCAGCAAGCTGCACAGCAGTTAATGCATCGACTTTTGCTTTTTGCAAACTCTGGCGAGTTTGCATAATCATAGCTCTGCTTGCGATCATCTCTGAAACTAACAAACTTGCACCAAGTTTCTTCACAATACTTCTAAACGGATAATCAGTCACTCCAGACATTGGAGCTAAAATAACTGGAGAATCAATTGTCAAATTTCCTATTTGGAGGGGCATAAGGTCAATGGTAATTTTTCATTGATTACATAATGCAACACAAACTTGCATTCTCCCTTGAAATAGAAGACTGAGATGTTTTCGTCCTTGGCGGACGCTTACGATTTCTTAGATCTTCCTTACATTTCTCATCTTCCATAAGCGCTCTTGTAAATTCTTCTCTTTTCTCATTCAAATCAAATTTATATTCTGATAACTTTTTGTCAATTTCGTCAAATGATTTGTCTTCGTTAAGCATTTGTGTAATTTTATGAGCATTTTCTAACGCAAATATTCCACAGTTATACCCGTCACTTTGCTGCTTAGTTGGGGAAATTCTTATGTCTAATACCCATTCCTCTTTTTGCAGTTCTCTTTTAACAATATTTAGCACATTATCTGGCAATTGATTACCAAATGAGTCACAGTAATAAGCTCTAAATTTTTTATCACCTGCATCAGGTTTAATAACCAAAGTTACCCAATGATTGTTGTTAATATGAAGAACCGAAGTAAATATCAATTTAGAATTTTGTTTTAATTCACCTCTATAATTCTGAAGAAATTCTTTTGTGAGTTCGTCCCAACCATTAGAATAGCCAGGAGCAAGAAAATAGACATTATTATTACTATGTTCACTTTGTGAGTACCCATACACAACTCTTGCAATATGTGTAATGTCATCATCACATAACCAGTAAGCATAATTTCCTCTGTTTGTCTGATGCACAAGAGTGTCCAAATTTTCATGAAACTCTTTACCACCCAAACCACTATCTTTTGAAGCAATAGAACTTCTGCGATTACTGTTCTCTGAAACAGTTGACCCATCTTCATTATCTGGTCCAGGAAAAATACCACTACCCTCATCTGGAGTTTTTTGCTCACCTTGACTTGCTCTTTTTCCATTAATATAACCCTTCGCTAAGTAAAATAAAGGTTCAACAACCATTTTGTATGCTACTGTAAGAATTGTTCCCATTAAAACCCAAACTACGGGGTTAGAGATGAGCATAGCAAGTGGAAAGGTCAATAGAGGGGATCCTATTACCGCCCCTAAACAGCCAGCAGCGAATGTGGCTGCTAGGCATACACAAGTAGCGTAGATAACGAATTCCTCACCAGCAAAGTAAGTGCTCTCTTTCTGATTATTTTTTGTAATGCCCAACATACTACACCCTATGAACGCTAAGTTAATTAAATTTAAACAAATTCTAACAAAAAAATCAACCATAATAATTTTAGTAGTATGAGAATATATTGAATATTAAGAGCTTTTGGAGTACAGTAACAATGTTAGTAATAGCACAATATATGCACGATATAGAATATATACGCAAAAACCCTGAAGGATTTGAAAAGGCAATGAAAAGCAGGGGAATTAGAGAATCTACTGCGGAAGAGATATTAGAAATCGATCACGAGAAAAGATCATTAACCACTAAACTGCAGGATTTGAATAGGCAGCGCAATGAAATCACAGAGGAAATAAAAAAGCTTAAAATGAGCAAGAGCCCCTGTGAAGAGCAAATAGAGTTGTCAAAAAGCATCACAAATGAGATAGAGGCAATCAGCTTAAAAGAACAAGCAGAAAAGGATAAGTTAGTGAATGTTTTATCTAACTTGCCGAATATTCCTGCGCAAGATGTGACAATAGGCGCAGATGAGAACTCTAATTTAGAGGTGAGAAGATATGGAGGAAAAAGACAGTTTGATTTTGTACCAGAATCTCATTATGAACTCGGAGAAAAATTAGGTTTAATGGACTTCGAACAAGCGGCGAGAATTTCCGGATCAAGATTTACGATATTAAAAGGACAGTTAGCTAAGCTTGGACGAGCGCTAATAAATTGTATGCTTGAAATGCATGTTAATGAATTTGGCTATACTGAGGTGTACCACCCGGCTTTGGTGAAAAACGAAGCTATGTATAATGTTGGTCAGCTACCGAAATTTTCTGACGATTCGTATTTAACTACCGACGAATTGAGGTTGATTCCCACAAGTGAAGTGTTTTTAACAAATTTAGTTGCTGACAAAATAATGGAAGAAAAAGAACTGCCTATTCGCTTTACTGCATATTCGGAGTGCTTTCGTAAAGAAGCAGGTAGTGCAGGTCGCGATACCAGGGGCATGATAAGGCAACACCAATTTGGTAAAGTGGAGTTGGTAAGCATCACAACTGAAGACCAATCAAATGATGAGCTTGAGCGTATGACGAGTGTTGCTGAAGAGATATTAAAAAAATTAGAATTGCCATACAGAGTAATGCTGCTTTGCAGTGGCGATATGGGTTTTGCTGCACAAAGGACTTATGACATAGAGGTATGGTTACCTGGGCAAAATAAATATAGAGAAATATCAAGCTGCTCAAATTGTGGTGCATTTCAAGCAAGAAGGATGAACGCTAAATACTCTTCAGAAACTGATAAAAAGATGAAAAAATATATTCACACTTTAAACGGCTCAGCTTTAGCTATAGGAAGAACGATTATTGCCATAATGGAGAATTATCAAAATTCTGACGGGTCGATTGCAATACCAAACGTGTTGCAAAAATACATGAGTAATGATACTGTTATAAGCAAATAATAATTTTGACATATAGAAAAGCGAGAAATAAAGATGAAGGTTCTGGTTATAGGTTCTGGTGGGCGTGAGCACGCTCTACTTTGGGCTCTAAAAAAATCTCCTATCTTGACTGAGTTATATGTAACTCCTGGTCGCCAAGCTATGAAAGATCTTGGGGCTCTTGTGGATGTAAATATTCAAAATTCAGTGGATGTTACACAATTTTGCAAGAGAGAAAATATAGAGTTGGTTGTTATTGGTCCAGAACAACCAATAATTGATGGGCTTGCTGATGATTTAGTTGCAGAGGGAATAAATGTTTTTGCTCCAAGTCAAGCAACTGCAAAACTTGAGGGATCGAAGTCTTTCACCAAGGGACTATGTAAGCGATATGGTATACCAACTGCCAAGTACGAGTGTTTTGTTGATGAAGGGTTAGCTAAAGATTTTGTACGTAGCAATAAAATAAAGTTTCCACTTGTAGTGAAAGCAAATGGAATTGCAGCAGGAAAAGGGGTGGTTATATGTAATACAGAAAGCGAAGCTTTTTCAGCAATAAATTCAATGCTAGTGGAGAAAAAATTTGGTGAATCAGGTGAAGAAATAATCATAGAAGAGTTTTTAGTTGGAGAAGAAGTAAGTTTTTTTGCTCTTATTGATGGGTTGAAAGTAGTAACTCTTGGGTGTGCAAAAGATTATAAGAGAGTTGATGAAAGTAATGAAAGCCAAAATACTGGAGGTATGGGGTCGTACTCATCACCTTCAATTATAAGTAAGGACATGGAGCAAAAAATTATCCAAAAAATAATATACCCTACAGCTCAAGCATTGGTTAACATGGGTACGTCTTATAAAGGAGTACTCTTTGCTGGTTTAATGATTTGCAAAGATAGCCCAAAACTTCTCGAGTATAACGTTAGATTCGGTGATCCAGAAACGCAATCTATATTACCTAGATTTGATTCAAATTGCGATTTGTTAAAATTGATGTTGTCAGTTGCAGAAGGAAAGTTAAATGTCAAAATGGTGGAACTTAACAACAAATCTACAGTTTGTGTAGTTGTTGCAAGTAAAGGCTATCCGGGTGATTATCAAAAGGGAGAAGTAATTAAAGGATTAGATAAGATTGAAAGCATTCCTGGTGTGTTGGTGTTTCATGCTGGTACTAAATTCGATGAAAGTGGTAACTTAGTTTCCGATGGCGGAAGAGTGCTAAATATAGTAGCAGAAGGGAGCACTATAGAGGAAGCCAAAAGTAAGGTGTACTCAGCATTAAATTTTTTAGAATGGCCAGGGGGCTTCTTCAGATACGATATCGGTAGTTAATGTTAGCTGTCGGTTAGCAGGTGGTTCACAGAAACGAAAAACTTCCTTGACAAACTCCGCCAGCCCCCTTATCATGAAACTGAAGCTATTGTATTTGCTTTCGCCAATCTGCAGATTAAAAGGTAAGGATTACTTAATGTATCGGCGTCTTATGTTCAATTTTTTGCAGTATATAGATACTGTATGTCTTTACAAAACTTCATCTACATCTAGATTTTTATCTAAATAAGCTGAACGCGCTTATAAAGCGTTACAAGACATCAAAAAATGCCAATACTCGACAGAGATAGTAAAAGACTAGCTAATTCGGGGATTCTTTGTCTTTTTTTCTGCTTGGTAAATTTCTTAAACATTTGCAGCATAGGTTAGTTGCAATTAAAAGCAGCTAAATCTTGCTTGTCAAGCGTTTAAAACATAAAAAACGCCAATATTTTAAAGCAGATAATAACCCCAGGGCTTCTTTTGCCTTTTTTTTCATTTGGTAAATTTCTTAAATATTTATGGCTAAACGACAATCGTCATACCGCCGCGGGATCTAGAGATACCGCGGCGGTATGACGTAGGGAAACCTTTCTTGGGTTAGCTATAAAACTAATCAGCATCTTGTTTAGCACATATAAATTAAGTTTCACAAATATAGTGCTAAACCTTGAAAATATGTTATAGCTACTTCTTCCAATTTAGTGGTGGGTTTTGACAGTACACATGTTATTTTACTAGCTACCAACTCAAGTGTCACAGAAGTTGCAATCATTTTAAATGTCACAGAAGTTGCAATCACTGCATTTATATTCTGTACTTTAACATTTACTCTACTTTCTATTAGAGGCTTTACCCCCCTTACATCATTACGTACAGCAGTATGATTTATTTCATTTTCAATTCCACTACTATGCTGCAACAAGATATCCCCATTAACTTTTATTTCAACATTTTTGTCACTACTACCATTGTTAAAATTTAATCCCTCATCTCTTCTACTTTGTCTTTTTTCTTTTAATTTTAATTCAGTTTCTCTTTTATCAAGGGTAGGAAATGGGATGTGAGTTTTTTCCTGACCATCTTGATTTATAGCTCTTGTTGTATTAAAAGCTTCGTTGCTTTTACATGATATTGTATAAGTAAGTGGTGTGTAGATTTTTTCTTCACTATCTGGATATTTTATAGTTATTGTTGCATTAAGAATGTCTTTCAGAATATCATTTTCTCTAGCTATGTCTAAAATTTTTTGAATAACTTTGCGATCATGTAATGCGGCAAGTAACTTATCAGTTACTTTTTGATTATTTTTATGTTTTATGGTTATTGTTGTGTTAAGAATGTCTTTCAGAATACCGTTTTCTTTAGCTACTCTTAACATTTTCTCAATAGCTATACTATTTTCACGCAGTATAGCATAAGCAAGTAGTGTGTAAGTTACTTCCCGGCTATCTGAATGTTTTATAGTTGTTGTTGCGTCAAGAATGTCTTTCAGAATATCGTTTTCTTTAGCTACTCTTAACATTTTCTCAACAGCTATACTATCTTTACGTAGTATAGCATAAGTAAGCGGTGCGCAAGTTTCTTCATGACCATCTGGACATTTTATAGTTGTTGTTGCATCAAGAATATCTTTCAGAATACCGTTTTCTTTAGAGATTTTTAAAATTTCTTCAATAGTTTTGCTATTTTTACATGATATAGCGTAAGTAAGCGGTGTGTAAATTTCTTTCTGACCATCTAGATATTTTATAGTTGTTGTTGCGTCAAGAATGTCTTTCAGAATATCGTTTTCTTTAGAGACTTTTAAAATTTCTTCAATAGTTTTGCTATTTTTACATGATATGGCGTAAGTAAGCGGTGTGTAAATTTCTTCTTGACCATCTAGATATTTTATAGTTGTTGTTGCGTCAAGAATATCTTTCAGAATACTGTTCTCTTCAGCTGCTACTAGAATTTCTTTAATAATTTTGCCATCCTCCCAGAACATAGCATGAGCAAGTGGTGTGTAAGTCACTTCCCGGCTATCTAAATGTTTTATAGTTATTGTTGTGTCAAGAATATCTCTCAGAATACCGTTTTCTTTAGCTACTCTTAACACTTTCTCAACAGCTATACTATCTCTACGTAGTATAACATAAGCAAGTGGTGTGTAAGTCACTTCCCGGTCTAGATATTTCATGGTTGTTGTTGTGTTAAGAATATCTTTCAGAATACTGTTCTCTTCAGCTGCTACTAGAATTTCTTTAATAGCTTTGCTATCCTTCCAGAACATAGCATAAGCAAGTGGCGCGTAAGTCACTTCCTTGTTATCTGGATATCTTATAGTTGCTGTTGTGTTAAGAATATCTTTCAGAATACCGTTCTCCTTAGAGACTTTTAAAATTTCTTCAATAGCTATACTATCTTCATATAGTATAGCATAAGCAAGTGGTGTAACAGTTGCTCTCCGACCATCTGGATATTTTATAGTTGTTGTTGCGTTAAGAATATCTTTCAGAATACCGTTTTCTTTAGAGACTTTTAAAGTTTCTTCAATAGTTTTGCTATTTTTACATAATATGGCATAAGTAAGTGGTGTGCAAGTTTCTTCCTGACCACCTGGATATTTTATAGTTGTTGTTGCGTCAAGAATGTCTTTCAGAATACCGTTTTCTTTAGCTACTCTTAACATTTTCTCAACAGCTATACTATCTTTACGTAGTATAGCATAAGCAAGTGATATAATAGTTGATTCTTTACCCCGATGTTTACTTACTTCCGTAGTAAGAATCCTTTGTTTTTCCTTTTCAGATATTTTTTCTAGTTCTTCAGCAATGCTACTTTTTTTGCCTTCTATTTTTGATGCTAATTTTAAAATACTTTTTTCATCTTTCTCTTTCAATTTCGAATCGTTTACCTGATGAGTCATTTTTTTTCTCAAGGTCTTTCTTATTAAACTAAGCATAACATTTTCTCTCTTCGTGGTTATAATATTTGCTTTTATGAATCAGTTGTGTTGATAATGTATTAATTGCATAGTTCAGACATTGTTTTATAAAGCAAAATTTTAGTAGACCACCTTACAAGAACGTTTCTTGCTAATTCTGAATCCGAAAAAAGGACGCAGTAAAGTTATTTGTAAGGGAAGAATGAAACTTGTAGCTATAGCTAAACTGACTTACGATAATTTGAAAAACCGTCATCCCGCTGCTTGTTAGCGGGATCTAGAGATACCGCGGCGGTATGACGGTTCGCAGTGGTATGACGGTTCGCGGCGGGATGACGATAAGATCGTCATCCCGCTACATTAATATTGTATTAATAAAAACTTAATAATAATCCTTAATAATATATGAACTAACATGTTTGCAATTTCGTATGACAGAGGAAACAAAAGATGGATATGCTTCCTTATACGTTGCAATTCAGGAAGGTAATATTGAAGCTGCAGAACTACTAATAAAATGTGGCACAAACGTCAATGATCATTATGAACGCAATCGTACGCCACTGCATATTGCCATCGGACGCAAACAATTAGAAATAGCAAAATTGCTGATAAAAAATGGAGCAAACGTTAATGCAAAAACTCAAAATCATGGTAAAGATGATCTAACACCAATGCACTTTGCAGTTTTTGCAAATACGCCAGAATTTATAGAATTACTAGCTAGCCATGGTGCATTGATTAATGAAAGAGAAAGTACCGAAGGGTATACTCCTCTTCACTTTGCTGCTTTATATGGGAACAAAAATATAATACAAGCCTTAATTGATAAGGGACAAGATATTGAAGATGTGGACAATAATGGGCGAACAGCTCTGTTTTTAGCTGCTAGGCAGTGCACTGAAGCAGAAGATGATAGCAGAATAGAAATTATCAAGTATTTGATAGACAAGCTCAAAGCAGATGTAACAAAGAAAGACAATAATAACAATGCAGTACTCTTTCCTGCCGCTAATAATTGCCCTGGAAAAGTGGTAGAATTCATCATTGAGCAATATATAAAAATCTTTGAGTTAGAGAATTTTATCAACCACAAAAATAATGATGGAATGGATGCTTTGGATATTGCGCTGAATAGTGGAAACGAGAAGGCTATTGAAGTATTAAGATCATATGGAGCAGATATCAAGAATAAGGTAGATGGTAGCATTCAAAAAATTACTGCAGAAAAACCAAGTAGTACCCTAGACAGAGCAGAAAGTGCAGAGGTAGCGCCTCCAATTAAGCAAAGAGTATAAAGCTTTTTATAAAGCGATTATAAATTTCAGTAAGTTGCAGAGGCTCTACAATGGGAAGTGTAGTATGTTAGCAGATACAAATGACTAGATAAATTATATTTCATTAAAGTCATTTATCTTGAAACATAAGCAGGATTTTGTATAGTTGTTTCAATTTGGGTCTATATATTGAAACAACGCGTGAAAATGACAGGTCATTGTACAAGAGGTATCTAATTCACCGACAAGAATGCTAGATAAAGACACTTACATTTCAATTATTTCACAATTTCTGTATAATCTTAAAAACTCAACTAGTGCGTTATGAAGATAATAATAGGTAATGCTAGTAAGGAATTAGGGGAATCAGTAGTTAACCGGCTAGATGTTCAACCATCCTCTGCTTGGATATCAAAGTTTACCGATGGTGAGGTAAATGTAGAAGTAGCAAATGATCTATATAATCAAGAAGTATATATAATACAATCTCTTTCTCCCCCTGTGAATGATAATCTTATGGAGCTTCTGCTTATAATTGATGCAGTAAATAGATTAGGAGCCAAAAGGATAGTAGTAATTATCCCTTATTATGGATATAGCAGGCAAGATAGAATTATCAAGAACAATAATGTGCAGTCTGCTTTAAGTGCCAAATTAGTTGCAAATCTTATTCAAACTGCAGGTGCAAGTAGCGTTGCAGTTATTGATTTGCACTCAAGTCAAATTGAAGGATTCTTTGATGTACCGATAACTAATTTGAACTGCTTTGAAGCATTTGTTGACTCTATACACACAGAAAATTTGGCAATTGTTGCACCTGATGTTGGAGCAATTGGCAGAGCACGTGCTTTTGCAAAGACTTTAGAGGAAAAGTACAAGATAGGGTTAAATGATAAGATTATTGTAGTAGATAAATATAGGGAGAAAGCAGGCACATCTCAAGTAATGAACATAATAGGAGAAGTTGCAAATAAAAATTGTGTCATTGTTGATGATATAGTTGACTCTGGTGGAACATTGTGTAATGCAGCTCTTGCTTTAAAAGGCCACGGAGCAAAGTCCGTAATTTCATGCATCACACATGGCGTGCTTTCAGGAAGTGCAGTTGAGAAAATTTCTTCCTCTTCTTTAGATAAATTAGTGATTACGGATACCATACTTCACAAATTTGAAAAAACTGGTAAAATAGAAGTTGTTTCGGTCGTAGATATTTTAACTCACTTTATCCAAGGAGGTAAAGATGCCAGCTAAGTCAACAGAAGACGTTATTACTTCACTAATAGAATTTGCAAATAAGAGAAAAATAACAATTACCAAAGAAGAAATGCTTAAAATTGCACAGCTTGTAAGGATTAAGTTATCAAATGACGAGATTGATCACTACTCCAAAGAACTGACAATGCTGGATTGGATACATGATACTTTATTGCAAGTTAATACTGAAGGTGTTTCTCCTATGCGTTATGGCAGCATAGACAAGGACATTCATGTACGCGATGATGTTATAAATTCTCAAAACATTAAAAAAGAGATATTGTCCAATACAAAACCTGAGCATGGGTATTTCGTAGTGCCAAAGGTTATAAGCAATTAAAGTAAAATAAGGCTCATATCAAATCTATAATAGATCTACTTTCAAAAATAAGACCAATCCGGTAAAGAAGCATTTGTGGGAGTGGAAACCATTTTTTGATTTTTCTTTACTAAGTCTACTAAATATAGTTTAGAGTTGCTTGGTGATTCTGTTCTTGTAAAAATGATTTCTCTACCATTTGGTAACCATGCCGGGGATTCAATTTTATGCCCCTCTGAAAGCAGACGTTCTTCTTTGCCATCTGGCTTCATAACTCCTATGTAAAATTTTCCTGACTGAATCTTTGTAAAAGCTATCAGATCTCCTTTTGGCGACCAAACAGGCGTAGCATATCTTCCACTTCCAAAACTAATTCTTTTAGGTTTTTTACTTTTGTTAGTAAAATCGATAACGTACAGTTGCTGACTCCCACTTATATCAGAACTAAAAGCCATATACTTTTGATCTGGAGAAAAAGAGGGAGAAGTGCTTATAGCTGAACCTTTAGTAATTTTTTTTGTTCGTTTACTACTTAAATCCAAAGATAATATATTCGTTTCACCACCCAATGAGTGGGAAATTAAAAGAGATTTACCATCGGGAGAAAATCTTGGTGCAGAAACAACTCCTTCAAATGCGCTGATTATTGATTCAGTGTTATCTTTTAAATTTTTTAATATTATATAACTTTTACCATTTGCGTACGAGATATAAACAATACCCTTTCCATTTGGTGAGAATCTCGGTGTTGACACAAATCTATCGCCATTTGTTAAGTATTTTATATTACTTCCATCTTGATTCATCACAGCAATTTTACGCACAGATTTGTAGTTGCTATCTTTTTCTTCAGCGATATACGTGATTTTTGTGTTGAAGTGCCCTTTCTCACCAATTAATCTATCATGTATCACATCCGAAACGAGGTGACCAATTTTTCTCCAGTCTTTTGCTGGAAAAACAACTGACTGAGTAAGTAATTCTCTTTTTGTAAAAGCGTCAAATAAACGAAATGATAGCTCTAATGCACTACCAGATATTTCGCTTAAACTTACTGTGACTACAGTATCGCTTTTCCAAGATTTAGATTCAGCTTCCGCGCCACGTTTTACATTAAATAAGCCACAATTAGATAAATTTGTTCCTATTACCTTTGCAATATTTTCGCTTAATTCGCTTTCCAACGCTGTTTTACATGTACATTTAGATACAACAAGACCAATGTTACCAACACTGCTTTTTTTTATATCAACATATAAAGCAGCTTTTGTAAAATAAGGAATAAATAACGAAATAAATAACACCAGATGAACGAATAGCTTCATTCATTTCATACCTGTTCTATCTGAACCTCAATTATAGGCCTTTTTAGTAAATATTCCTTTAAGATACTCAATATTGAACTTTCAATCTTATTTTTAATTTTTTTTGTTGGCTGCAAACTAAACAACGACTCAACTTTCTTGACAATTTTCTGTATGGTAGCTGCATCTTCTAGCACTTCAAAAACACCAGGTACAAATACTTTTGGTTTAGCAAGCAATTTATTTTTCTTGTTTACAACTGCTGTTACCACAATAACTCCGGCATCTCTCATTCTTTTACGCATTTTTATAACACTGCTCTCCGGATGACGTAGCAACATACCATCAATACCAAAGTAGTCAACATCAATTGAATCAACCTTTCCTCCGTTCTCCAAATTAACAATATCACCTGGTGCAATCATTATTGCTTTTGCCACACCGCACTCTTTAGCAAATTTTACATGTGCATGCGTGTGAATATATTCGCCGTGAACTGGAATAGACATCTTCGGTTTTATTAAAGAATACATTTCCTTTAGCTCTTCTCTTGTTGGATGCCCAGAAGCATGAACATGCTCTGTTTTTTCAGTAATAACTTCTACCCCCATCTCAATAAAGGCATTGAGCATGTTGTGCGCACGAGTTTCATTTCCAGGAATGATTTTTGACGAAAAGATCATGGTATCACCTTGCTGCATTTTAAATGCTTGATGACTCTTAGTAGCAAGTCTTGCGGTAGCTGCCAGTGGCTCACCTTGACAACCTGTGCAAAGTAGCACCAGTTCTTCCCTTGGAAAATTTACTGCTTCCTTTGCTTCAAGAAACTGAGGAGAATCAGTTAAATAACCACTATCTTGCGCAACTTTCACTATTCTCCATAAAGATCTACCAAGTAAAACTACTTTTCTATTTAGTGCTTTTGCAGCTTGGCTTATCGTTTCAATTCGTGCCACATTTGAAGCGAATAGCGAAACAGCAACTAATTTTTTAGACCGCTTTATTATGTTATAAATATTATTATAAATTTCACCTTCTGACTCAGGGTGATGCTTGCTTAATATATTGGTTGAATCGCAAATTGCTGCAAGCAGGTCACCTTTATCGCCAATTTCTTTTAGACGCTCCATATTAGAAGTTAATCCAACAACAGGTTTTGGATCAAATTTCCAGTCTCCGGTATGGAGTGCACTACCCATTTCAGTGCTAATTAATATTGAATTTGCCTCAGGAATTGAATGAGTTACATTTATAAACTCGACGGTAAAAGGACCCAAATTTATGCTGCCATTTATGTCTACCTCTTTCACAGGCACTATACCTTCCAATCGAAATTCTTTTAGTTTCTCTTTAAGAAAATTAACCGTAAACTTTGTTGTATATATGGAGCACTGCAACTCTTCCCACAAGTAGGGCACTGCACCGCAGTGGTCCTCATGTGCATGTGTAATTATTATTCCAAGTAAATCTTTTTTTCTTTGAGCAATAAAATCTATATCAGCAATGAGCAGCTCAACACCTGGCATAGTTTCATCTGCAAAACCAACACCAAGGTCGATCATAATCCACTTACCTTGGTAATGATATAGGCTAACATTCATCCCGATTCTTCCTACTCCCCCAAGCGGAAGAAATAAAAACTCATTTTTGTTTATATTCATTAAATTTAAATTATTAAAACCTGAGAATAGCAAAACTTCGACCTTAAATAAAGAAATTTATTGCTTTTACATAGTTTTAAGGAACTAAGAAGTTTCTGTTGGCTAATAATAACACTATTGTTAAGTTTTCCATTAATAAGGTCAAAGAATTGCAGGATTAAATGAAAACCCGTAAACAGTTACCCCTTTAATGTCATTTAGCAGATTTCTTATTTTTTTTTTTACTTTACTAAAAAACCCTTCAGATTGCTGTTGTACACTTGCATTTTCCTCTTCTTCAAGCGCTTTTAATAGTTCAATTTGCTTTTTAGTTAAATTTTTTGGATTTAAAGTCTCAACTATTACCTGTACGTATAAATCACCACGAGCATGTGAGTTCATATATGGCATACCCTTTCCCCTACAACGTAGTTTGGTACCAGTTTGAGTGCCTTCAGGGACCTTTACTTTTATTTTAGCTCCATCAATTGATTGAATATCGATTTCACCACCAAGCACTGCTAGTGTCATTCTTATAGGCACTTTACAGTGTAAATCTGCTTTATTTCTAGCAAAGATTTTATGGAAAATTATTTTCACGTATACGTATAAATCTCCACTTTTTCCACCTTTTGTTCCAGCTTCTCCTTTACCACTTATCCTTACCTTAGCTCCTTCTTCTATGCCTTTTGGAATTGAAACGGATATATTTACTTCATCTCTTCTACGTCCACTTCCACCACATTTCTTACATTTGTTTTGTATTATTTCTCCTTCCCCATAGCATGTAGTACATGTTCTTTCGATGGTAAAAAAGCCTTGTTGAGTTCTAATCCTACCGCTTCCCTGGCATGTGTGGCACTGAACTGGTTTAATTGCTCCTTCGCCACCTGTGCCTTGGCATGTATCACATTTTACATTTGTCACATAATGTATAGGCGCTTGTATTCCTTTAAATGCATCTTCTAAGGTAATTTCAAGATCATAACGTAGGTCTGCTCCAGATACTCCTGTTGTACTTCTTTTTGCTCTCGATCTACTTGCACCACCACCGAATCCTCCACCAAAGAAGTCATTGAATATGTCGCTAAAATCTCCTGCAGAGCTAAAGCCTTGAAATCCACCAGAAGCACCTTCGTGGCCATAACGGTCATAGCCTGCCCTTTTCTCAGAGTCAGACAGAACTTCATATGCAGCTGTTACTTCTTTAAATTTTTCCTCTGCTTCTTGATTGCCAGGATTTCTATCAGGATGATATTTTAATGCTAATTTTTTATACGCTTTTTTTATCTCATCAATACTGGCATTTCTGCCTACTTCCAGCAGATCATAGTAGTCTTTTTTGCTCATATATAATAGTTTAGTGCTTAACCTTTAAAGATAGGTATTACATATATTAATTTCAAGTGTGACTTCTGTTTCCTATAAAATGTGGTGCACCCTGAGCGACTTGAACGCCCGACCTTTTGATCCGTAGTCAAATGCTCTAATCCAACTGAGCTAAGGGTGCTTTCACAAAGTTAACTTTAGCAGGTTTTGTAGCTTGATTCAATTAATTTGGCTAAAAATAAAACTATTGATTTCTATCATACGTGAACCCCTCACAATTCTCAAACTGCCGTTTCGCATTAGAATTATCAAATTCACTACAAGGAGGAGCAGTTGGAGTAGTATTAGGATCTTGAGAAAAGTAAGGAGGTGGTGCATCATAACGAGAAGAATCTCCATAACCATGCCCTTGTCTAAGACAGCTATCTACCGCTCCTTTAGCTTTCTCGATATTTTCTAATTCTTCCTCATGCTTCATATGAAAAGCTAAACCACCAGCAAAACATACGAGAGAATTAACGCCAAGGATAGCTAAACCCCACACTGGTAAGACTGGGTAAACAGCACAAGCTACCAAAGCTGCCAAAGAAACAACGCCAACCGCAAATTCTATATTTCTGAACGTTTTAAATTTACTATCCAGGTAATCTATTTTTTCTTCTTTTCTAGCCACTTTTCTGCTGCTGTTATACCAAAAACACATACCAGCATGGAAAGCAACACACACAACTGCAGCTACTATACCCAAAGCTAATAGCTTTCTACTGTCTTCTGATTCTTTTTTATTCTCTTTTCTCCCTTGATGAGTGGTATTACCATTGTTAATATTCGTTATATTATTAACCGTAGTGTGACCACGTCCACCGAATAAAGAATCCATCCAGCATTGTAATAGCAAATAATCCCAAAAGTCTAAACCTCTATTGTGTACATGTATATGTGTAATCTGAGAGCCTGTAGGTTGTGCGTTATTCCCTGCGTTATATTGATCATTTCTGCTTCCTGTATCGTGCCTATTGCTTGAATTTGGATGTGTAAATTCTTCATACACATTTTTAAAATTCTCCTTGCTCCAAGTTAAATTCGGTGTATTATTACAATACTGTAGAAACCCTTCAATATTATTATTATTACCTAATTTCTTTATATAGGCTAACGCATACCTTTTTAAAACACTATCACTTGCTACCATAAATACCCTCTTAAGTTAAGATTAAATTAATAAATATTTATTATAACAAGATAACATCTACTTGTCAACTTGAGCCTGATTCAAGTATCCGTTCAGAGTGTGGCAGAAGAACTTATTCAAATAAAGTAGGTGGTAAAATATAAACATTTTATAAAGTGAAAAATGGACTTTTCAGACCACTGCCGAGCTAAAAAAGCCCTGAAAAACGTGATACTTAGGCCACTTCTTGCTTAAGCTGTACAATTTCAGCTTGAGAAAGGCCAGTGGATTCAGCTATTAAATTAACAGATACACCAGCTTTAAGTAAATTTTTTGCAACTTCGATTTTTCCTTTCTCTATACCTTCCTCAAGTTTGTATTCAAGAATGGCTTCTTCTTTCCGCAGATCCATTATTCTTTCTTCATATGCTACTAAATCTTTTTCATTCCAGCTAAACCTGTCTAATTCATCGTAGGCTAACTTTATTATTGGTGATTTTTCTGCTATATTCCTTAGGTCTTCATCTGTAGTTTCATCTGCATACTGTTGTCTAAGTGAAGAAGGTCGCCCCTCCTCACTCGACTTCAAAACCGTACGTGAGACTTTGCGCCTCATACGGCTTCTCTCTAATTTGGTGCTTGTCATGCACACCTCCTGTGTAATTCATCGTGACAATGCCCATGTAACAAAGATAAATTTTTGATCATATTGTTTCGTCTATTCCGGTCTTTATGATGTATTTCTATTATATCATCACTTTCAAACCATAGTCTACAATTACCGCATTTACTTTGTTGTAACTTCAATAGTTTTATTACTCTTAATGGCTTATCTGGTATTTCTCTAAGACGATTACCCCAATAAACCCAATCACCATCATATGGAGATCTGGTTTTTTGCACTTTGATATGTCGTTTAATAACATGATCGCTGTGTATAATAAGATGTATCTTGTTACTTGTCATAAAACGCCAGTTATCGTTATTATACTTTTTAAAGTATTTTCTTTTTATCCAGCATTTCCCTTTGTTTGGGTGCCTAAAGACTGCCCACTTCCAGAGCTTTCTATGTATAGTATTATCCAATGAGCTAAAGATTTTACATGAAACTACCGAAGAGTAATATTGACTCCATCCTCTGTTTATTGGATTGAGATTCCTTATTATTACTTCCTGTGGCGCCCCACGCATTTCTCTAAGTTTATGTTTAATAGCAAATGTATGCTGCTTTATAGAATTACGACTTGGTTTTATTAATAATGTGTAACCTTTTTTACTTTCTTTTGTTGGATATTGTCTTATTGAAAATCCAAGAAAATCAAATCCTGGTTTTGTTTCGTCAATGGTTCTTAATGTATGAGAAATTCTTGTTTTAGAGGGCTTTAATTTTAGTCCAATGGTTTCTAACCATTCTTCAACTAAAATTTTTGCTTTAAGAATAATCTCTTCGTTTTCATGTATGATGACAAAATCATCACAGTAGAAAATTACACTAATAGACTTTTGCGCGTTTTTATGCGATATCCTACCATATTTTCTTTTCATGCATTGAAAGAGTTCGTTTGTTAATGCTTTTTTGACATGTTGCTCTAATCCATGTAATGCAACACAAGCTAGCAACGGTGCCTCCTTGAATTGTACCACGTTTTGTGGATTGAAGCTTTCCATCTTCCATAACACCCGCTTCTAACCATCCTCTTATGATTTTCTTTAACGCTGGTGTGGTTTTCAAGCAGTTTATTATGGTTAATATTGTCAAAGCATCCAGAAATATCAGCATCTAATACATATGCTGTTTTCTGTTTTAGCACATTAAATATGGCTTCAATTACATCATGACATGATCTACCAGGTCTAAAACCATAAGTGTTTGGCTCAAGTTTTGCCTCCCATTCTGGTTCCAACACCATTTTTACAAGTGTTTGTTTTGCTCGACACGATATAGTTGGTATACCAAGCGGGCGATATTCCGATGGCTTACCAGGTTTTGGGATCCAGACACGTCTTGATGGCTTTGCTTTCTCTCTTATATCTAAGGAGTTTGCCAATTGCAATCTTTCTTTTTGACTAAGGTTAGCTTTTCCATCAATACCTGCAGTTTTTTTCCCTCTGTTGTCCTGAGTTACCCTTCTAACTGCGATCGTTCTTGCACTTGTTGATTTGAGTAATAATCTCTGAAGGTTGTGCATCTTTTTGATATCATTACATTTAGAGGCTTGGTAAATTCGTTTTTGTAGCTTAAATGAAGATTTCTTCAGCTTTCGCCAAGGAATTCCATTCCATTCATACCTAGCTTTTTGCTGGTCCATAACATATTCACTACTATTCACCACTTTACCTTCCAAATTAAAGTGTTTACGTCTGCATATCCCATATATTACTTTGGGCATTAGCTTCTTAAACAATCCTTCCACATAGCGGCTTGTGGTTGGCTACCTACTTATATTTAATGAATATAAGAGCTTTTATGTGGTTACTCCGTTCCATAGCTTCGTTTCACGTTAAACTTAGATTCCTACTATTTGCCGGAAGCTGGGAACATCAATAACTAAAGTCTTCAATCTTTAGTTCCCCTTTTGCTTCGTACCATTTTGGTCTATGCGTAGTTCAACCTCTTTTCGCATACTATGCTTTGACGACAATTCAAACATAGGTTCCTCTCGTAATCATATCTAACTCTGTTTGCAGGGATTCACCATGAGGTTTAGTGTTACCTGCTTTTATCTCATGCTTGCATCCCAAAGGTTGCCATCCTTTGAAATGTGAGACATACATTATCCCCGATGTCTAGGGAAGATGGAATTTAACCATCACAAAACCACGGCTTTCCGGGTCGCACTGAAGAAAAATAACCAACGATCCACTATGCTTTCTAGCTGTTCTTCCTTATTCTTAGGAAATTTAGGTAGTTCAATAAATACAAATTGAAAATCTTTTAAGTCATGCTCATAGGTTTTCTCATCTCTTATAGTGTGGCTGGATATATAATCAAGCTTATCAGGAAATAAATTACAATTAGAGATAGCAATAAAGAAAACCTTCTTTAAATCAATGTACTTACCAGATTTATCAGCTTGCCTTGAGTAAGCCTTAGCAGCATATAGTTGAGCTCGTTTCTCAAAACCTTTATCACGAGCAAACTGGTCAGGTAAGGAAGCAGTATTACTACTACTCCCTCCCTTAGAAACCTTACTATTACCCACAAATATGAGGTTCATGAGCAAGTCTCCATCCTTCTGCTAGATCAAAGAGACGTCTCCACCCTTTCCAAAGAGTAATTGATCCTGGTTTTGGGTCGCTTTTTCTTGCTAAATGACCTCCAAGTTCACGAAACGGCTTCTTTTATAGTAGGGGCTATATTTGGACATGGTTTCCTGTGTATTTTAACATATAAAACTTTCCATTCTTCCTCAGCTAATAAGGCAGTACATAGTAATGTTGGGTTAGTTCTTGCAATTGATGTAATAAAGAAAATTCTCCAAGCAATAATGCTCATGACTGTTAAATACCTCATTAATCTTTCTGCTGTTCCAAGTCTACATTCCTCAACTTTGAGACCAGATTTTAAAATCTTATGCAATATCTCTATTTTCCATCTCAAACAATACCAACTAACTTTTTCAACAGCTTCTTCAAAAGTACTGACCGGAAAAAAGCATCCACTCTAGAGGACTTGCTTCGGGAGGAGAGTTTTTTTCAACAACATGAATTGCGTGAAGTTGTAGACTCTGTCGGTTTATATTTTATGTGACCTTCTTTACATTTTATATGGCCTTCATGTGATAAATTTTCCGAATCTAATTTCTAAAAACGCTGTCCTTTTTTGCTTGTTATCTCTAGCAGGGATTTCAACTTCTACTTTTCCAGCGCAAGGGAGGCCTTGGATAAATGACCATAATTTTTGCTTGTTCCTGGTATGCATGAATTTTTTATTTACATTTCTGTTGTGGCGAGCTCTTACTAAAATTGCTGAGTTAAGATTATGTGCAAGTTCAAAAAAATCATGCATATCTGCTTCTCTGTCACATACAGTTATAGCTTCGGTTTGGGCCAGATCTATAATATTATTTGTTTTCTTTAAACTTTCTAGCCATTTCATACTTTCTTTATCCTCAATATGAACGTTGTTACGATGGCTCTTTAGTCTTTTTTCTTCTTCAGAAATGAGTTGCCTCGAGTAAATCTTTTGATCCAGTATTCCCAGCTTCCGTACTAACAGCAAGGGCTGTATGCATTACTGCTCCTTTTCCAGCAATAGTTCCCAATCCGCTTATGGCTTGAGTATGAAATATAAGTTGTATCTTGAATCACAAGAATTCTTTTATGAGCTTTTGTTCTTTCAACTGTTTTATCAATGTGTGAAGCTAGAATATCGACTTCTTTTACGTTCTCATTTTGAAAAAAAACGTTATGCTGCTTTTGCTTCTGACCAACTTCCGCATGCCTCATTAATTGAGCTTTCAGGTAAACTTATCAAACTATCAGCAATCTTTACTAATCGGTCAGTTAATCTTTTATCTCCAAGTACAGCATCTCCAAATTCATTTTTAGCCCATTCATTACTCTCGTTTGCCATTTTTATACCCTCAATATTTGCAAACTTTAATATTGTAATACTTTATTTATAAGTACATTTATATTTGTGGGTAATAGTAAGATTTGATATGCTGCCAACACTTATGTTCAAATTAAAAATGTCATTTATGATACTAGCCACTTCACGCTTTGAGTTTTTGTAAAATCCGCTGAGTGCTGCAATTATAGACTTAACCCTTGGACCAAATGTATCTGGCGTAACACCTTCTGGTAACTTGCTACTTTTTCTTTTTCTGCATCTCCAACAACGACCATGTTCCAATTACTACATAAGGCCTAATTTCCGGAAGATCAACTTTTTGGTGAACATAAGGTTTTTCGCATATTACAAGCTCTCCTCCGCATTCGCAAATATTAGGCAACTCTATTTTTACTACTTTATCCGCTTCCATTGTGGCATGAAAATTTCCTTTATGCCCAACCTGATCGCCAACATTCCTTTCGCTTTTTGGCTTGTCCTTTTTTATTTTGTATAGCTCTTTTGAGCTGGGCAGGGATGAGTTTTTTGAATTTAAACCGAGCCTTTCCTTTAATTCAGCGTTCTCTATCTTTAAAGCTTTATTTTCTGCTTTTAAGTTTTCTATCTCTGCTTTCAGTTTTTCTATTTTTTGCTGTAAATTTTTGCAAAGTTCTCAAAGGTTTACCACATTACCTCACTTTTGCTCTATGATTATCTTTATTATCTTGCTTTGTCTACCTTATTCTACCACTCCGCTGAACGGATACAATTTACTAAACAGAAAAAAAGGTAAAAGAAACCCTAGGGTAGCTAGTTATTCACTATCCATTTTTTAAGTTGGCGTTTTTTAATGTTTTAAATAGCGCGTTTCAGCTTGTGTAGGTAAAAACCTAGAAATATTGTGAAGACATAAGGTGCACATAGTGCAAAAAATTAAAAATAAGACGCCAACTACGTTGTTTTCTTGCTGTTTAATCTGCACAGATGAAGATAACTGAATACCTTCAGTTTCATGATAAGGGGGCTGGCGAAGGGTGTCAAGCAAGTTTTTTCGTTTCTATTTCCAATAAAAGTTTGTTATATGGTTATGCAAGAAGTCTATTATAAATGAAATGAATGTGAAAAATATCTTGTTAGCACTTTTAGTACAAATGATATTCAGTTTGCCGCTATTTGCAGCTGATCCTGTTTTGCTCAACTGCATTAAAACTCCGGAAATATATGACCTTGATGCAAGGCCAAAAAATTTTAGCTCTTCAAACAATTTAAGAAGGAAACCTGGTTCTCCAAATAGTGCAATAGGGGAATTAATACACATAGTGGGTAGAATTACTGATATAAACTGCTTACCAATACAAAATGCTGTAGTTTCTATATGGCACGCGAATTCACGCGGCGTGAACCATTACGATAAGAATATAGAGGATGATCTGAATTTTGCTGGATCAGGAAGGTTTGTAGTGAATAATCTTGGCTATTATAATTTTATTACGATAGCACCTGGTAAAATTGGTGATAGAGCTCCACATATCAACTTTCTAGTTCAACATCCGGATTTTCCAGAATTCACAACGCAAATGTTTTTTGCTGACCATAATTGCGATAATTGCGCTGATCCTGTTCTTGAAGATTTTGTTAGTAATGGGCTTGCAAGCCTTCTCATAACACCATTTACTTACAGTGATCAGGTCATAAAAACCTATACGTTTAACATTACCTTGGGCGGATATAATAAGTTCTCTAATAAAAGATAAAAAACCTTGCATGTAAGGGAGTCCATAGTAAACTTAAGTGTTATTGTACTTAGGATGTATATGAAAAATATCTTACTGATGTTTTTGCTATGTTTTATGTACAGTTTACAATTATTTGCAACGGAGATACCAGCAATGAAAATAACAATTTCTAAAATTTCGCCCGATTTTAAAACAATAGTAATGGGTTTATTTGAAGACAACGAAACCGTAAATGATGGCGGAGTTTTGCAAGGAAAACAGGTCATAGATAATATAAAGCAATTTAGCGATTTCAATGGAAGTTTTGGTGAATTTTTCTCTACTGCTTTGCCAGAAGAAAAAAATGTTATAGTTGTTGGACTGGGTAAGAAGGATGAATGGAATGAAAATAAAGAATTAAATATTGGTGGTAAAATATATTGTGAGCTAAGCAGATTAAAAATTAAAAAAGCAGCGGTTTTAATCGAAGGTAGTGCAGCAAATGTTGCATATGGTGCGTTTCTGCGTAGTTTTAAGTTTGATAAGTATAAAACTAAAAAGGATGAGAAAATTACAGAGGTAGAGGAGATTACCGTATTAGTAAAAGATGAACAATTAAGTAATGCTGAAAGATCATTTGAGCACTTAAGGCAAGAAGGTGAGAGTATATTCCTTGCGCGCTCTTTTATAACAGAGCCTCCTAACATTCTATATCCAGAATCCTATGCTGATCGTATAAAAAAAGAACTTACTAAGCTTGGCCTTGAAATCGAGGTGCTTGATAAAAAGCAGATGGAAGAGAAAAAAATGGTAGCCTTGCTTGGAGTTGCACAAGGAAGTAGTAAAGAACCAAAATTAGTAGTGATAAAATGGAATGGAGCTTCTAAAGAACAAAAGCCTATAGCTTTTGTTGGTAAAGGTATAACGTTTGACACTGGTGGAGTATCACTCAAACCTTCACGTGGTATGGAGTCAATGAAATATGACATGGCAGGCTCTGCTACTGTGGTTGGGGTGATGCATGCTTTAGCAGGACGAAAAGCAAAAGTAAATGCGATCGGTGTGGTCGCACTTGCAGAAAATGCAGTGGGTGGTAATGCTCAAAGACCAAGTGATGTAGTAACTTCAATGTCTGGACAAACAATAGAAGTGTTGAACACCGATGCAGAAGGAAGGCTCATACTTGCAGATGCTTTATGGTATACGCAAGATAGATTCTCACCAAAATTTATGATTGATCTTGCAACTTTAACTGGTGCTATAGTGGTTGCACTTGGAAATAACGAATATGCTGGTCTTTTTTCAAATAATGATGAATTAGCAAACCGTCTGATTGATGCAGGAAATGAAGTAAATGAGAAGTTATGGCGTTTTCCTATGAATGAAACTTATGACAAAATTATTGATTCACCGATTGCTGATGTTCAAAACATCGCTCCTGCAGGCTCTGGTGGAGATAGCATAATGGCTGCACAGTTTTTACAGCGTTTTGTGAATGAAACTTGCTGGGCACATTTAGATATCGCAGGCACTGCTTGGCACGAGAAAGGTACTGACATTTGTCCAAGAGGAGCAGTAGGTTTTGGTGTAAGGTTACTTAATAAGTTGGTTGAGAAGTACTACGAAGCCAATGATTAAAGGTCTTTATACTGGATTTATGGCTTAGCTACATGAACGTTTATTTTCGAGGCGCAGCAAATGAAAGTAGCTGATACATATTTCTTTTTTTCTGGATTCCAGTGTCAGCTACTTTCATGACACCCTGACAACCGTCATCCCGCTACTTGTTAGCGGCTGAGATACCGCGAATGAATCGCGGTATGACGTAGGGAAACCGTTTTTTGGGTTAGCTATAACAGTAGTCAGGAAACAATAGCTTAAAAAGAGACTTAGTGTTAAATTTCTAATAGATTACTTATAAAAATAAATCTTATGGAAAGCAGAGCTAAGGCTTGGTTCATTTGGCTGATTAGTAACTTGGTTGTTATATTCAGCAACATGCAGATAATTTATACCTTTATAAGTGTAAATCTCGAAAAGGAACTTGGACTTACAATCGCGCAAGTTGCACTGGCTAATTCAGCATATACTTGGACTTTCGCCATCTTACAATTTTTTAGTGGAGCAACGTTTAATGTTTTTTCCAGTAAAAAAATTTATTTTTTCTCGTTATCAACTATGATCTTGGGGTTTTTTGTCCTTATTAATAGTGACAATTTCTCCCATTTGATTTTGTCTCAAGTGTTGGTTGCAACTGGAGCATCATTTGGTTTTATTGGTGCTGCTCACACAAGTAGCATATGTTTTTCCGCTGCCCAATTTGGACTAATGTTTTCACTATTGCAGACAATTTCAAGCCTTTCTGCTTTGGTAATTCAAATACTGTTCTCTAACTTGCTTGCCGAAGATGCATATTGGAAAAATCTGATTGTATGCATAATACTATTTGGTGTGTTGATATTTGTACTTACGCTTTTTTGTCCAAACACACTTCCAGAAAGCAGCTCAGAAAAGCGCACAATAAAAAGCTCTATGAAGACAGTAATGTGCTCTATATTAACAGTGCTAAAATTAAGAGATATCTGGATAACTTCAGTGGTGGGTGCTATTACTTTTGGAACATTTTTAGCACTTAATACCTTGTGGGCTCCAAGGTTACTGGGCAACTCAGAACTCAATGCAATGGAGTCAGGTATAGCAACTGCAATACTATGGCTTGGTCTTGCAGTTGGTGCTCCAATTGCAGATCGAATCTCAAACTTATTTAAAAATAGGAAACATGTAATTTCTGCTTTTGCTTTATTGCAAGGCGTCTCAATTATTATTTTACTATACAGCCATTTAACAGTCCACGTTGTGTACTTTTGTATGTTAATGTTCGGGTTTTTTGCGGGAGGACATATGCTTAATTTTACTGTCGGCAGCGAGATTGTGAAACGAAAATACATCAGCACATCATCATCCATTATCAATGGATTTATGTTTATTGGCAGTGGAGTTATAGTGTCAATGTTAGCACTTTTTACAGATCATAAAATGGAACTTTTTGCAATATTTGCGATATTGATAGTTGCCGGTATTTTAAATTATGCAACAAAAGAGACATACTCTAAAAAATAAAGTAGCTGAATCTCGAGTCGATTGCTATATTATATTTACGTATTGTAATATTTATCAATAATGGATCACGTTACAACAAAAGACACAACAGTAACTAAGGCAACGATAGCTGGAGATATAAACCAAGAAATAGGATTATCAAAGGAAGACTCTGTTTCGATAATAGATGATATATTGGACGAAATAAAGACAAGCTTGGTAAAGGATGGAATAGTAAAAATATCGTCATTTGGAACATTCTTGGTTAAGAAAAAGAAGGAAAGACCAGGAAATATACCAAATACATCGGAGAAAGTGATGATTCAGGCAAGAAATTCAGTTTCTTTTAGGCCTTCAAAAATTATAAAAAAATCAATCAATAATTAATGAACAAGGAAAAATTATTTTATACGATTGGGGAAGTAGCTGAAGAGCTACATTTGGAACAGCATGTTTTGAGATTTTGGGAAGGTCAATTTCATCAAATTAAGCCTACAAAGCGTAAAGGAAGAAGGCTATATGATCGCAAGTGTATAGAGGCCATAAAGAAAGTAAAATACATGCTATATGATAAAGGATATACAATAAAAGGAGTGCAAAAAGAATTTGGTAATGATATAAAAGTCACAAAGAATTTGTTGCAAGAACTCACCGATTTGAGGGACTATTTAACTAGTAAAATAAATAACGAGGAAAGTAACAAGCAGGCGTGAAACACTACGTCTCGCTAAAATTTTGGAGTTTTGTGAGAGTTTAAAATGTGGCATATAGCCTCATTTCTTATGTTATTAGCAATATTAATAGGCTGTGGCCTGCAAAAACCTGCACCTGTGCTGCTTAAAGGCGAAGAATTTTACGGAAAAAGAGATCTGGAATATACAAGAGAGTACCATTTAATTAGGGAGCCTTCAGTGCAAAAAGAAAGTAGAAAAGCCATCATAAATAGGATATACAAAGATAACAATAATACACAAAATGTGGGGGTAAATTGTAAATTTGTAATGCCAGTTAAAGGTTCAGCTACCTCTTCTGATGAAATGTGTAAGGATGGCATAAAAATTGCTGCTCAAAATGGAACGAACGTAGTTTCCTCTGCACCAGGCAAAGTGATATATGTAGGCAAAGGGCTGAGATGGTATGGGAATTTAATTATAGTGGAACACAAAGATAATTACATGACTGTGTACTCCTATTTAAAAAACATACATGTTGAAATTGGCGATAAAGTAAAGCAAGGTCAAGTAATTGGATCTGCAGGTAAATCAAGCACACAAGATAAAGATCCACAGATGTGTTTCACAATACGACATAATGGCCAAGCGGTTGATCCTTTGATGCATATGAACTGTAATTGAATTTGGATTTATATGAAATATGATTTTAAAAGTGTTGAAAAATTTTATCAAGATAAATGGGATTTTTCTGTAAGCAAGAGTGGTAAACAAGAAAAGTGTTACGTGTTGGAAATGTTTCCATATCCATCTGGTAAAATTCATATGGGACACTTACGTAACTATGCAATAGGGGATGTGATAGCGCGTTACAAGAGAGCTAATGGATTTGAGGTTTTGCATCCAATTGGCTGGGATGCGTTTGGATTACCAGCTGAGAATGCAGCAAGGGATAACAATATTAGCCCCGAAACATGGACAAAAGAGAATATAGATAATATGCGTACACAGTTGAAATCTATAGGTCTTTCTTATAATTGGGAGCGTGAACTCTCCACATGTGAACCTGACTATTATAAACACGAACAAAAATTTTTCCTGGATTTTTTAAAGCATGGGCTTGCCTATCGAAAAGAGTCATGGGTTAACTGGGATCCAGTGGACCAAACAGTGCTTGCAAATGAACAGGTGGTTGATGGAAAAGGATGGCGATCAGGTGCAGTTGTTGAAAAACGTAAGTTGTCCCAATGGTTTTTAAAGATTACTGATTTCGCTGAAGATTTACTCAAGTGCCTGCAAAGTTTGAAAAATTGGCCAGAAAAAGTCAAAACAATGCAGGAGCGTTGGATAGGAAAATCTGAAGGAGCAACTATAGAGTTTGAAGTAGTTGGCCTGAATAAGAAATTAAAAGTTTTTACAACTTATCCTCATACTTTGTTTGGGGCTTCTTTTTGTGCAGTGGCAGCAGAGCATCCTATTGTGCAGGATTTAAAGAATGGTTCTTCTGTTGTCATCCCAGTGCTTGACACTGGGATCCAGGAAATAAAATCAAAAAGAGAGAACGATGAAAAAATAGGAGTTTACACCGGATTAAACGTCAAACATCCATTTCTTGATAAGGAATTGCCGCTTTACATAGCGAATTTTGTGTTGATGGAATATGGGGAAGGCGCGATTTTTGGTTGCCCTGCACATGATCAGCGTGACTTTGAATTTGCACAGAAATATAATTTGCCGATAATTCCCGTTATTTCTTCAGCCCACTTAGGTGTCATTCCAGCGCGTGACCAGAATTCTTACAATGGATCCCAGTGTCAAGCTACTCAGATGACAAAGGAGGCGTATACTGGAGACGGGACAATGTTTAACTCCGAATTCTTAAACGGGTTAATGGTTAGTGAAGCAAAGGAAGCCATAGTTAAAAAATTTGAAGAAAAAAAAATAGGCAAAAAAACAATAAACTATCGTTTGCACGATTGGGGAGTTTCAAGGCAGCGTTATTGGGGATGCCCTATACCTATCATATATTGCAAAGATTGCGGAACTGTTCCAGTGCCAGAAAAAGACCTTCCTGTAGTTCTACCAATAGATGTAGAATTTACAAGTGGTGGCAATCCGCTGGATAAGCACCCAACTTGGAAATTTGTTGATTGTCCAAAGTGCGGAAAGCAAGCAGAGCGTGAAACTGATACATTCGACACCTTTTTTGAATCTTCCTGGTATTTTGCTGCATTCTGTAGTGAAGATAAATCAATAGACAAAGATGCATGTAATCGTTTTATGCCTGTTGATTATTATATAGGTGGGATAGAACATGCAATTCTGCATTTGCTTTATTCAAGATTTTTCTGCCGTGCTTTAACCAAATGTGGCTATTTTGATATTAAAGAGCCTTTCTCTACTTTAATCACTCAAGGAATGGTCTGCCATGCAACTTATAAAGACGAAAATGGTAAGTGGCTATTTCCCGCAGAAGCAAAAGAATTAATAGCGCGAGGTGCAAAAGTTCAAGTGGGCAAAGTTGAAAAAATGAGCAAATCGAAAAAGAATACAGTTGACCCAAACTTTATCATAGAAAAGTATGGTGCTGATACTGCTCGCTTGTTTGTGTTGTCCGACACTCCTCCGGAGAAAGATATGGAATGGTCCGATGATGGCGTGGAAGGTTGTTCTCGTTATGTAAATAAATTGTGGCGTATGGTCATGCAGCTAAGACCTGTAAATATACACTATGATAATGAAAATGTTACGGGTGGACTTCTAGAGTACAGAAAAAAAATTCATAAACTCTTACACGGACTTACAGATGACTTGGAAAACTGCAGATTAAACTGTGTAGTGGCAAAATTTCGTGAGATGACGAATTTAATAGCTGAAATAGACGTAAAAACTGGAAAATCTCTTATTGATGAAGGTATATGTATATTAATCAGAGTAATCGAACCATTCATACCACATCTAGCTGAAAGCCTATGGCAAGAAATAGGAGGTCAACCTTGGCCAAAAGCTGATGAATCATTATTAGTTGACGATACGGTAACTATAGCAGTGCAAATCAATGGAAAATTACGTACAACAATCAAGGTGGCAATTAACTTACCTCAAGAAGAATTGAAGAAAATAGCGATAGACTCTGTGTCCAGTAAGATCGATCAAAGCAAAGTTCGCACTGTATATGCTGTACCAAATAAGATAGTAAATATAGTTATATAAAAGACCTGAGTAGTACGTTTTATATAATCTGATTTTATGGCTATACTTTTTTTGACATGTAGTTATATCTTTTTTAATATAAAGGATATATACTTATGCATTATATATTTTTTTGTATGAGGAGTTATATGAAAATAAAGAGATTGTGCGTTTTGGCTGTGTTGCTTACTTCATCTCTAGCAGGTGCAGCTAGTAATAGTGGAAGTAAGTCAGAAGATAAGTACTATGCAGGTTTAAACTTTGGTGCTGGTTGGGGTGGTGGCTTTAAAATGAAACCTGGTGTTGTTCTTGGTTACCATTATGACCAAAACTCTAAATTTGAACTTGAGGTTCTCAGTAATATTAAGTCATTAAAGAGCATAGGAGCTAGCTTATTGGCAAACTACCGCTTCTATCCTGACCTTGATATTGGTCCCGTTAAACTATATGTCAGCGGAGGTTTAGGAGGATATCTCCAAATAACACCTTTTGGCTTTGGTGTTAGTGATACAGTTGATGGTGATGGCAATAGTTCACAAGAAGAAAAAGAAAAGGAAGAAGAAACACAAGGTGCTCCAGAATCAGGTGGTGAAGCTGCTGGTTCATCTGTAGTAGATAAAATACTGAGTTCTATTTCCTATAAACTAAAGTTAGGTGTTGATTATGAAATTACTCCGCAGATAATTGGTGCAGTTGGTATGACCATGGGTGGGCAACTAAGTGGTATAAAAGCAAAACAAATACCAGATGCAACTCTAGAGATAGGGGTACGTTATAATTTTTAATGCTGCTACTTAGTTCATAAAGGTAGAGACGATGTTGAGGATGAAATAAACAGCATTAAAAAAAATCCGAAAACGTATTTTCGAATATGGTTTTGAACGCTAGCTATAGATTAGAAAAATAACAAGAAAAAGGGTAAACATACTGTAATTGCTGTTGAATGATGGAGTCCATTATTTTAGCACGAAGTAACGAATTCAGTAGAATAAGTTCTTCAAAAATAATTTAAACTTTTATTAGTAGGAGCAGTCTCATGGAATATTATAGCGATCTCACTAAAAGAAACTTTTATAAGTATCGTTGATGAGAAAGGAAAAATTGTTAAGGAAGAAGTTGTTGCAAGAGAAAGTAAGGCAATAGCTGAATTTTTTCTTGGTCAAGGCAAAAATGACCTTACCCAGAAAAAGTGGAGAGAAAGTGTGGAATGTTTTTTACAAAAAGAATGATGCATCAAATTGTTCTGGAATGCAATAGTTAATAGTGACGTTGTTTGTTATAAAAAATTTCTATGTATTCAAATATTGCAGTTCTAGTTTGTTGAGCAGAGTGTTGTGAAGTATCAATAAGTATTTCTCTTTTCAATGAGCTAAAGAAGCTTTCTGCAACAGAATTGTCGTAACAACAGCCTTTATTACTCATCTATATTCTTTACAGCTAAGAGATATTGATACCCTTGCGCAGTATATTGTGAACCTTGGTCACTGTGCAGCAGTAGATTTTTAACAGGTTTACGCCTATTAATGGCCATTAATAAAGAGTTCATAACCAATTGTTTATTTATTGAACTGCTCATTAACTACCATGCGTGAATATAGATCGATTATTGTTGCCAAATATAGCCATCCTTCTTTGGTTTTTATATAAGTAATCCCATACTTTATTTGGTTGATCGACAATAAAGTTTTGGTCTAATATATTGGGAGCTACTGTCCGTTTGTTGTTTCTTAATTTTAAATTTTCTTCTCAATATAGCCTGAATACCATTTTTCTGCATAATACTTTGCACTGTTTTTAAGTTGCAACTTTTACCCAAAGCCTTCAATTCAGCATGAATTTTAGGAGCTCCATATCTACATTTAGAAGCTTGATATATTTTTTGAATATCTGCTAATAACTCTTTATTTGCTGATTCTCTACTGCTTATTTTCCTTGTAGTCCACTTATAGTAGCCACTAGCAGAAAACCCTACATAATTCCTGCACTTTATAGTGTTTACTATGCTCTTTTATGAAAAAATATTTTACTCTTTTTGACTGGCCAGGGCTTTTTTTTAAATGTCTCTTTCCCTTGTTACTCTTGCTTTGTAAATCAAACCTCTCTTTGTCGTAAGGAGCCATGTTACCTCTACCTGGAAATGCATCTGCTGCCGACTTTTTTTCGTTGTGTTTCTTTATCCATTTTCCTAATAAACCACCCTTTATTCCTAAATCCTTTGCTGTTTTTGTAATTGTTTGACCTACCTTTCTTTGTTCATTTGCCAGCTTAACAGCTTCCAATTTGAACTCTGCCGTATATTCTCTTGCCATTTCTAATCCTCCAAAATTTTATTTTACCCAAAAAAACTCTTTTCTTTCTCTCCACTTTTTCTGGATAAGGTCAAACAATGACTATGCAAAAAACCTAATAACATGTATAATCTATAAATAATTTCTGAGGTAGATTGTGAAACTAGGTGTTAATATCGATCACGTTGCAACCCTCCGCAACGCACGTGGAACTTCTTATCCAGATCCATTGAAAGCAGCAGAAATAGCCATTGACGCTGGAGCAGACTTTATTACTGTACACTTACGAGAAGATAGAAGGCATATTAGAGATGAAGACGTATTTAACCTAAAAAAAAGCATTAGCACTGAGCTAAATCTTGAAATTGCAGCCACGGAAGAAATGCTTGAAATAGCAAAAAAGGTAAAACCCTATTCGATTAGTATAGTACCAGAAAAAAGAGAAGAATTAACAACCGAAGGTGGCCTGGATATCGTGAATATGCACAGTAAACTTTCTAGTATAATAGAGGAAATGCATAGCTCTAGCATAAAAGTCTCACTGTTTATCGATCCAAATATTGATCAACTAAAATATCTTGAAAAGCTAGGGACAAAACCTGACATAATAGAAATTCACACAGGGGATTACTGTGATAATCCATCAGAAAAAAAGTTACAGTTAATTACTAATGCTGCAGAGTACGTCAATAAATTAGGAATAGAATGCCACGCAGGACATGGCATAACTTATAAACACGCTAAGAAGATGACAAGAATACCTCACATCTCAGCTCTTAACATAGGCCACTATTTAATTAGCGAAGCTGTATTTTACGGCTTACACAGCGTAGTAAAAACAATGAAAATGACAATGTCTAACTAAATGCTGCTTTTTCCTTCTCATTTAAAATACTTAAAAGAGTTTGGCTTGCTTTAAATTTTACCCTTGTCTTTTTAGGAACAGTCATGATCTGACCACTTTGGGGGTTACGACATTGTTTTTCCTGACTGATAGCAGTAGAAAATGTTCCTATTCCATGCAAACGTATTTCACCTTTCCCATGCAGCTCATTCTTTATTATTTTAATAAACGCATCATGAATCTTGCTCAAATCAGATTTTGTTATATCTATATTCTGACTAGAACAATCTTCCTTTAATTGTTTTATTATATCTTCTTTACTCATAAATTACCTTAATATTGAAAAAATCACATAAATAGCATATTATGTTGACACCGATAGTCAACTAAATTCATCACAAAAATAGAGGATATCATACATTTTTGCAAATATTTGTATAATACTTACAAAAAAACACCCCTATAAAATAACTATCTCTTAGAAAATTGACACTTTTTCCGAGCTTTATGTTGACCATATTTCTTACGTTCAACAACACGTGAATCTCTAGTTAAGAACTCACCATTACGTAGTATAGAATGCAAATCTTGGCTTACACTACTTAAAGCTCTGCTTATTCCATGAGCTAGAGCACCTGCTTGACCAGATAGCCCTCCACCTTTTACAGTTGCAAATACATCGTATTTATCCAATGTGGAAGTTGCAACAAATGGCATTTTTACTATTTGGCACACTGACTCTCTTTTAAAATAAGAAATTAGATCGCCTTTTTTGTTAACACTAAATTTTCCACTCCCCGGCTTTATCCATACTCTTGCTACAGATTCTTTTCTTCGGCCTGTAGCATATAAACGACCAAGCGAATCAACTGCTGATTTAATTGTCTTTTCTGACCAATCATTGTTATTTATTGTAGAACTCTTCATTTTTACTCCATTACTTTTTATTTTTACGATTCAAAGAGGCAAAATCTATCTTTTCAGGTTGCTGTCCTTGATGCTTATGCTCTGAACCAGAATAAACATACAAATTTTCAAAGCGTCTACGTGCCATAGGCCCATCATCAAGCATCCTTTTCACTGCCATTTCTATTACACGCTCAGGAAATTTGCCATTTAAAATATTATCTGGAGTAGTTTTCTTCAAACCACCAGAATAACCTGTATGCTTATAGTAAATTTTATCTTTAAGCTTCTTTCCGGTGAAATGCACCTTTTCTGCGTTGATAATAATTACATTATCGCCACAATCCATATGAGGTGTATACTCAGGTTTATGCTTTCCACGTAATAGTGTCGCTACAAATGCTGCAAGCCTCCCTACCACTAATCCTTCTGCATCTATGACAAACCACTTTTTATTGATTTGTTTCTCCTTTAAGAAAAAAGTCTTCATTATTTGATCCAACAATAGTAAGCTATGATATACTTAATTTCTCAATAGTGTCAACAATATTAGTTATTGATTATTAAAGTAATTTATGTTAGTAATTGAGCTGCGCAACCAATATGCATAGGAATTAGAATGTTTCGATTGATTATCACACTTGCGATCATTTTTAATACTATAAGTTGCTATGCAACCGATGTGGGAGAAGTGATAAGCAAAGCCATCAAAAATAGCTCAAAAATAAAGTCTCAATTTTACCAATATAAAAGCGCAGAAAAACACTATAAATCTTCTGGGTTAGCTGGATTTTTACCTGACATTAATTTGCAATACAATTTCGATAGTAACTTTAATCTTGATACATCTGAAAAAAAACTTACATTGCGCCAGAAATTAATCGATGGCGGTGGTACCTTTGCCACATTCAGTCGATCAAGCCATCTTCTCAAAGCAGAAAAGATGCGATTTCAGCAATTAAAACAAGAGCTTGCACTTAATGCTGTGAAAGCATATGTTAATGTTTTACAAAAGACAGAAATATTAAAGCTCAGAGAACATAAAGAACGCGTTTCTTTGGAACATTTGTCAGCTATGAAAAAACGCTTTTCCCTTGGAGAGGTAACCAATGCTGAAGTTTTGTTAGCAAAAGCAAAATTTTCGTCTTCTATATCCGAAAGAGTTGATGCTGAAGGTAAATTAAAGTTGGTAAATATTGCTTATTATCATTTGATTGGCGAAGATGCTGATGACCTTTCTGAAGCTAATGATAAACTACCTTCTGTTCCAGAGCTAAATGAATGTTTACAGTTAGCAAAAACCAATAATTTATCTCTAAAAGCAGCAGTTTATCAAAAAAGAGCAGCCGGAATGGAAGTGATTGCTGAAAGCTCCAAGTGGCTTCCTTCTTTAAATCTAAGTGCAAGCAAAAATTTTGGGGAGGATGGTATGAAGGTAGACAAACTATTAGAAAATGTTCATGTAGTTTTTACTCTTGATGTTCCAATCTTTAAGAGAGGAGTTAATGCTTTTGGTGTCAGTAAAGCTAAAATGGATGCAAAAAAATCTACCTACGATTATTATGAAACGGTAAAAAATATAGAACAAGCAGTTGTAAATGCTTGGAATAATGTGTTGACAGCAAAGGCCATTATCAAAGCAAGTCAAGAAGCGGAAAAAGCAGCAGCTCTAGCATTGGAAGGAGTTGAGCAAGAAGTAAACTTAAATTTAAAGAGTACATCTGACCTTTTGGACACTGAAGATGCATTATTTAAAGCACGTTCAGACTTAGTTGAAGCAAAAAGCAATTATGTGATTAGTGTTTACAACTTGCTTTTTATGATAAATAGTATAAACCTCTAAATTTAATGGTATTAGCACTATGCATGATGAACAAGGTAATCAATCTGTAAAAGATATCCTAGAAGATATAAAAAAAGCTATATCGGGTAAAAACGCGAGTAACGATAAAGCAGAAATAAAGGATGAAAATGATGATGTGCTATACCTTGAGGAAGAGTATCCAGAAGAAATAGAAGAAGATGGCAAAAAAGAAAATAATGAAAAAGAGGACATTGATAATGATGACCAAAGTGAGGAAATGGCTTGCAACAATAACCAATTTAATGGCCATAGCTACAATTCAGAAGAAAAAAAAGATATTTATTTGTACGATAATATCCAAATGAGTAATAACAAAGCGAGTAATAGCGGCTTACAAGCGCAAAATAACGATCATCTAATTTTAAAAGAGAATATGGAAGAGATCAAAGCGTTGCTTGGAAAAATGCAAAACGAATTACAGCATAAACAACAAAAAAAAGCGAACCTTACTGTTGAAGAATTAGTTACATCTCTTTTAAAACCTCAGCTCTCAGAATGGCTGAATAAATATCTACATGCACTGGTAAAAGAAGTAGTTGAAAAAGAGCTTAAAGATATAATCAATAATAAGTAGGGTATTAGCAATAAAAACTAGAGTAAAGACGGCTAGAGGCAGAAAACTATCTTCAACAAGGTGGCTACATCGTCATTTGAATGATCAGTATGTGCAAAAAACTAGCAAGGATGGTTATAGGTCACGCTCAGCATATAAGCTGGTAGAAATGGATAACAAATTTAAATTATTCCAAGAAGGGCAAAAAATTATTGATCTTGGTGCTTCTCCTGGTGGATGGTCACAAGTTGCATCTCAGAAAGGTGCAAATGTGGTTGCTCTTGACATAAAACCAATGAACGCAATTAATGGAGTAGAGTTTATACAATGTGATATTATCAATGAGTTTGAAATTTTAAGAGAAAAATTCAAGGATCAAAAATTTGATGTAATTTTATCTGACATGGCGCCCGAATCTTGTGGTTTAAAATCGTTGGATCATATCAGAATTATGCTTTTATGCGAAGCAGCGCTCAATTTTGCAAAGCATTTCTTGAGTCATGGTGGCACGTTTGTAGTAAAAATTTTCCAAGGAGAATCTGACAAAGATTTTTGTAACGAGCTAAAAAAAATGTTTAAAACAGTAAAATACTTTAAACCAAAGTCAAGTAGATCTGAATCTACAGAAATGTATTTGGTAAGTTTAGGCTTTATTGGCAGCAAACCTTCTATATAATATTAATCTAGGTAGTCCGCAGAAACAAAAAACTTGCTTGACAAACCTCGCCAGCCCCCTTATCATGAAACTGAAGCTATTGTATTTGCTTTCGCCAATCTGCAGATTAAAAGGTAAGGATTACTTAATGTATCGGCGTCTTATGTTCAATTTTTTGCAGTATATAGATACTGTATGTCTTTACAAAACTTCATCTACATCTAGATTTTTATCTAAATAAGCTGAACGCGCTTATAAAGCGTTACAAGACATCAAAAAATGCCAATACTCGACAGAGATAGTAAAAGACTAGCTAACTCGGGGGTCCTTTGTCTTTTTTTCTGCTTAGTAAATTTCTTAAACATTTGCAGCATAGGTTAGTTGCAATTAAAAGCAGCTTAATCTTGCTTGTCAAGCGTTTAAAACATAAAAAACGCCAATATTTTAAAGCGGATAATAACCCCAGGGCTTCTTTTGCCTTTTTTTTTCGTTTGGTAAATTTCTTAAATATTTATAGCTAAACGACAATCGTCATCCCAGCGGGATCTGGAGATACCGCGGCGGTATGACGGTTCGCGACGGCATGACGATAAGGTTTATATCTTGTCATCCCAGTGCTTGACACTGGGATCCAGGAATTTTATTAAGTTGGTGAGCATAAAAATAGCTGTTTTACGTTAAAATACAATGTTTTGATGATTATGGAAAGGCTGGATTCCAGTGTCAAGCACTGGAATGACACCATAGGGGCACTGCCATCATAAAGGAACCAGTGTCGGCTACTCGGATGACATCATAGGGGCGCTGGGATGACACCCTGACAATCGTCATCCCGCTACTTGTTAGCGGGATCTGGAGATACCGTGACGGTATGATGAGGGAGAACAGTTAGCGGATGAGATACCGCGAATGAATCGTGGTATGACGGTTCGCGGTGGCATGATGTAGGACTGCTGTGACACCATTATAGAATGAACCAGTGTCAGCTACTTGCATAGAAAATGTTTATGACTAATTTTTAGATCAAACATGGAATTTCGACAAACTTAACTTTTTTGTGAGATGGTTCAGCAATAATAAATAAATTGAGAGGAAAGGTTACGGCAATGGAAAAGAAAAAGTTTTTTGAAATAATAAATGAGGTAAGCAAGAGTGAAGGTTTAAATGAGAATAATTTACTTGAAAGAATAGGGAATAAGCTAAAAGATGCAGACTCAATAGTATATAGCACTTATAACAATTTGAAGATAGATAAGATGTTCAGTATATTAGATTCAGACAAAATTGTAAATTATATGTTGGTACATCTTGCTGTGGAATGTAACAGTGTACCAATAGTAAAACTCCTACTAGCAAAGGAAGCAAAAGTTAATGAACCAATATATGAACTTGATGAAGCTAAGTCTAAGCTAACTGCTTTGCACATTGCTGCTTTGCATGGTCATCAAGAGATAGTTCAGCTTTTATTGAATAATGACGCAAATCCTTTACTAAAAGATAGTCAAGGCCGAACTCCAAGGGATATTGTCGGCGATGTAGAAGGTAAAAAGGCTATAATAAAAATGTTAGAGGAAGGAGAACAACGTTATGCTGAGACAAGAGCTACGAGAAGACAACCTTATAGACAAGGCACTTTACTGCAGCCTAATAATAAAACTCCAGGAAATTTAGCTTTGAACGGAAATAACGTAACTGCTGCAGTACAAGCATGGGGTGCAAAACATCAGGAAGAGAATAGTAGAATTACACCAAACAACAAAAAAGTCTATGTACAAGATGAGGATGAACAGACTTCTTCAAACTCAATCGTTAATGAAAACAATACAGACAAAGTAGATGATACATTAGAAAAAGAACAGGCTATAAGAGAAAGAGATGCTATGGCGCAAAAGTTGCAAGAGGCAGAACAAAGACTTGCCAATAATCAGAAGCGCATAGAACATAATGACTTGCACAGTCAACATCCAGAGCAGTATACTACATATAATGGGGAACAGACCTTTTTAAATAAAAGTAATAGTGGCGATAGTGGAATATATTTTGATGCAGATGAATCTGAAGCTTTAGGCCAATCTATATTAGAAAATGGAGAAGATATTAATGCACAAGATAAAGATGGCGTGACCCATTTACATTGGGCTATTGCAGATAACAATAAAGAATCAGTGGAACTTTTGGTAAAATGTGGAGCAAAAGTTGATGTACAGGATAAAGATGGACTGACCCCTTTACATTATGCTGCTGCATATGGTTGTGTAGAGATTGCAGAATATCTAGTAGAAGGTGGAGCAAATGTTAATGCACAAGATAAAGTTGAGCATACTCCCTTATATTATGCTCTTGCAAATGACAATAAAAAATTAGCAAAGCTTTTGATAAAGCATGGAGCAGATCGCTCATTGATAAAGGATGAAGACCTAATAGATAGACTAAACAGTATGTGTGATCAGCCATCTGAGGTTGTACCTAGTACCTTTTCTCATTCCAAAACACACAACGCAACGGAAACTCCAGAAAAAGCAGAAAAGGTTGAAAAACGTAAAGCTAAGTTAAAAGAATTACGTACTCAGCTAAAGGATGAGCAGAAAAAGAATGAATTGCTAAAACAAAAAATACAAGATCTAGAAAGTAAAAACACAACGCTTAATAGCGAATTAGAAGAAAACGAAAATAAGCATTCTAAAACAAAAGTGTTGTTAGAAAAAGCGCAAAAGGAACTAGCAGAATCAAAAAGTTGCATAGTTGGACATGAGACTAAGTTGAAAGAATTCAATAAAGAGAATGAATCACTAACACAAAAAATAAGAAGTCTGGAGAATGAAAACACACCACTTGATGGTGAACTGGGCAAAACTAAAACAAATGAAGTGTCACTAGAAAAAGTAGGAAAAAGACAATTTTCCCCAAAAGTTGCCTATGCGAGCCTTGCAGCTATGTTAGCAGTAGGTGCTGCTCTTAGTATTGCTTCCGGATTGTCTGCTCTATTAATAGTTGCAGCTTCTGTGGTATCTGCACTGATAGCTGGTGGCATTACATACACAATATCAAAACCCATCGCTGAACCAAAACCTACCACTGAATTGAAAGAAGTGAATATTCAAGATTCAGCACAACGGTGTTTGTAAAATTTAATTTGTACACTTGCTATAGATTCCAGCGCGTGACGCTGGAATGTAGTAAAAAGTATTTGTAAGTTACACAGTAGTGTGAATTTTTTACTTCGGTAGTTTTTCATTGTCATTATAATCATAATAATAGTTGAGTTTAATTGATATGAAAACTTTTACGAAAAATTTTAAAAATAACGAAAAAAAGCTAGAGGAGTTTAATAAGGAAATTGAAGATATAACAACTATAGCTCAAGATAAATTTGCACATGAACTTGAAAATATCGCATATGACAGTGTGCAAAAATTTCGCAGTCTGCTTGCTAAAGAGTTAAACTCCACCTTCAATAATATTCATTCTCAAAATGTCAATCTACTAAAATCCAGCCTAGTTGAATATGCTATAAGTTCAAATTTTATCAACAAAAAAGGAGAAACAGCTTTAATACGTTCTCTTCTTAATATATTCATACGATAAAGCACTCAGAGTTGTTGCTGCGCCAATTTAACTTAATGTTGCATGCAAGCTGCATAGCTAAAGTAAGTAAGATTTGCCCCACGCTGTCACGAGGTAAACCTTACTTATTCTAGCTATATCAAAAAGGAGGGTTATTATGTCAATAAGATCTACTTCACCAAGAATATCTGTGCAACGTAAATCTAAGCCTGAATCTTTTCCAGTTACTTTAGAAGAGGTTAAATCTTTTTTACGCATTGAGAACGACCAGGATGATAAGTTGATTTCAGATCTAATTTTTATGGCAACTGATTACGCTGAATGGCATATGGAAAAGTCACTGGTGAAACAAACATGGCAAGTTTCATATGAAGATTATGTACCTCGTAGGATCTATTTAAGCTATGGCCCTGTGAGTAAGATAGTATTGGCTACTGCAATGATGTCTAAAAATCAAGAGAAGAGTACACTTAAGTATTATTTTAGTGATGTAGGGGGCTATGTTGAGTTTTTCAATTGTTTGAATGCAATAAGAGTTGATGTTGTATACGAAGCTGGTTATGACAATGTTCCTGAGCAGATAAAACTAGGTATTATGCGGCATGTTTCTGCTCTTTACAAAAATCGTGAATCGGAGGTAAGTAGCCATTTATCTGAAGTGAAGAAGGTATATTCTCCATTTCGCGAACCAAAGGTTGTTTTGTAGCTCTTTCTGGTCATTCAAACTGGGCTACTACGTCATACCGTTACGGATAGATCCCGCTAACAAGTAGCGGGATGACGAGGTATAAACCTTATCGTCATACCGCGATTCATTCGCGGTATCTCTTAACATAGATCCCGCTAACAAGCAGCGGGATGACGAGTTTCTATATATCTTTCGAGGGTTAATTATGAAAAAAATTCAAGCTATAAACGAGTTGTACAGTAGCATTTATGAAGCACTAAAAGCAAACTCTGATTTAAGGAAATATGTTACTAACATTTATGACTACTTACCTAAACAGGTCACCATTCCTTACCTGAGATTGTGTGTAGTGAATTATAATAACCTGCATATGCTGTCCAATTTTGCTACAAAGGCAAGATTTTCATGCGACATATATACTTATCATATAGACAGTATGTTTGCCATTATAAGGCATATTAACTTGATACTTAAGAGCATTGAAGGTTTTAATAATGAGGCCATTTTAGAAAGTAATTGTGCTATGGATCAGCACGATGAAATTTTACATTCAACAATTAATTTTGATATTTTAATAAAAGGAGGTGATAATGAGCAAATTACAGCTAAAAATTAAAGATCATGACAATAATTTTATTGTGTTAAATAATATAAGAAACCTAAGGTTTACTTTGCGTAATAACAGAGAATAGGTGAAAGATATTTCTTCTTTTGGCTGGAGGAAAGTGCTCGATTGTGCTGGAAGCAGACACATTACGATAAAAATTAATGGAATTTTAGACTCTGTATTAGCTGATGAATTATTACGTAATTCTGCTATGCTAAACTCTAATAATGATTATGAAATTAGTTTTAATGCTAAGGAAAAGATAAGGCTTAGGTGTTCAGTTGAATTGTATGAGAGGTATTATGATCCTGTTACTTTTGACAGCTTTACTGTAGTTTTAAATAGTGCTGAAGTTGTAAACGCTTTTCATTAATGTTAATTTAATTTTTTCATATACAATAATAACTGGTGAGAATTTTAACTAAATTAAAAAAAATCATGAATGACGAAAACCTTTTCGAGGAAGACGGTGATAATATTGAAGAAAATAACGATGATAAAAGAGAGAGAAGTTTAGAAAATGAAAATCAGCAAAATCAAGAAGAACAACACAAAGAGGAAGATAAGCAATACATAATACAGTATATTCAAGACTATTTGAAAGTTTTTGAGGATATTCTAAATCAGATCGACGAAGGAATTGATAATTCGGATAGTTACGAAAGGACTATGCAAATAAAGCGAAGCATAGACAGGCTCATAGAGACTTTATATAGTCAGGCTGCGTCCGAAGATATTGATGCAGAATTTGAAACTACCAAACACACTCGCGATAAATCAGAATCTATGAAAAGAGTTAGAGAGAAGAGAAGAAAGCAAGTGATAGAAGAAGTATTAAGTAGCATGTTTGCCCAGCAACAAAAGGAGCTAATGAACGCTAAACACTTAAGTCATGGACATGAAACAGCAAAAGATGGGGATGTCCACGAAGCAAAGGAAAAAGTGAAGTCTTCAATCAGGGGAGTGTTGTTTTCGGTGATTGCTCATAGGATGGATCCAAGAAGGAGGGCAGGGGAAACTGCTGACGGTAACGAAAAGCAAGCTCATATATATGGCAGGGAAGCAGTTGGTGGAGCTTTAGGTGCATTGTTAAAAACGTTTTTAACAGCAGTTATTGCCGTTGTGCGTGAAATTGCTAAGCCACTTCAGAAACCGGAAACATCTTTTGCAAAACAAGTTGAAGAAAGCAGAAACGCAGATTCACAAAAGGGTCGATCTGTGTAGATTTCTCCTTGTAATAATCTTTCGATTCTACTGTCTGTTAATTCAAATTAGGGTTATAAAATTTTAGAAGCCAGCTCTTATATAACCAATTTATAGCAAGAAATTACGATACAAAAATCAGCGTCCATTAGAAAATAAACATAACACAGGGTGATAGAGTTGCCCCTATCCATAAGCGTCAGTTAAGCTCAAAATTGTAAGCTTAAAATATGGTTGAATAATTATTAATAATAGTATATAATTATTAACGTTTTTCAGGCATTTTTGTTATGGGTGCGCCAAGTAAGCGTTTAGAATACAGTTGGTGAAAATCCAACTTAGGCAAAGTCTAGCCAACAGCCTAGAACAGACCATTATGCTGCGTGAGGTAACGAGCGTAGTAAAGCTAATGGAATGGACAATATAGGGTGCAATGAAAATTGACCTTACCCAGAAAAAGTGGAGAGAAAGTGTGGAATGTTTTTTACAAAAAGAATGATGCATCAAATTGTTCTGGAATGCAATAGTTAATAGTGACGTTGTTTGTTATAAAAAATTTCTATGTATTCAAATATTGCAGTTCTAGTTTGTTGAGCAGAGTGTTGTGAAGTATCAATAAGTATTTCTCTTTTCAATGAGCTAAAGAAGCTTTCTGCAACAGAATTGTCGTAACAACAGCCTTTATTACTCATCTATATTCTTTACAGCTAAGAGATATTGATACCCTTGCGCAGTATATTATGAACCTTGGTCACTGTGCAGCAGTAGATTTTTAACAGGTTTACGCCTATTAATGGCCATTAATAAAGAGTTCATAACCAATTGTTTATTTATTGCACTACTCATTAACTACCATACGTGAGAATTATTGCTGCCAAATATAGCCATCCCTCCTTGGTTTTGATGTAAGTAATCCCATACTTTATTTGGTTGATCAACAATAAAGTTTTGATCTAGTATATTGGGAGCTACAGCTCTATTATCTGTTTGTTGTTTTTTAATTTTAAACTTTCTTCTCAGTATAGCCCTGATGTCATTTTTCTGCATAATACTTTGCACCGTTTTCAAATTGCAACTTTTACCCAAAGCCTTCAATTCAGCATGAATTTTAGGAGCTCCATATCTACATTTAGAAACTTGATATATTTTTTGAATAGCTGCGAGTAGCTCTTTATTTGCTGATTCTCTACTGCTTATTTTTCTTGTGGTCCACTTATAGTAGCCACTAGCAGAAAATCCTACATAATTCCTGTACTTTATAGCAGTTACTATATAAAAAAATATTTTACTCTTTTTGACTGGCCAGGGCTTTTTTTTAAATGTCTCTTTCCCTTGTTACTCTTGCTTTGTAAATCAAACCTCTCTTTGTCGTAAGGAGCCATGTTACCTCTACCTGGAAATGCATCTGCTGCCGACTTTTTTTCGTTGTGTTTCTTTATCCATTTTCCTAATAAACCACCCTTTATTCCTAAATCCTTTGCTGTTTTTGTAATTGTTTGACCTGCCTTTCTTTGTTCATTTGCCAGTTTAACAGCTTCCAATTTGAATTCTGCTGTATATTCTCTTACCATTTCTAATCCTCCAAAATTTTATTTTACCCAAAAAAACTCTTTTCTTTCTCTCCACTTTTTCTGGGTAAGGTCAGTTTACTGGCCTCTCCATGAGTGAGATTGAAAAATTAAGTGTGAACGGTTACCTTGGATGACAGAAAAGAGTGTTGGAAGGAGGCAATATTAAAAACTTAATTTCAGTCCAGCCAAGAGCACATAACCAGAGTTGTTATTTTCTATTTTAGGTTCTTTGGTACTAAATTTTACAATATCGAAATAGTATGAAGTACCTAAAAAAAGAGAATTTTCAAGGCTTAAAGCATATGATGTTAACTCGTTTGTACCTTCGCCTGCAATATCCCTACCACTACTAAAATATGTTAAGCTTGATTTGTAAGAATCAGAATGGTAAGCGATACCTGCATTCATATAATACGTATTATTTATTTCAGGATTACGCCTCTCACCAGATTCACCACCATTACCATACGAAAAAATGCAATCAAGATCGAACAATTTTAGCTTCAAACCAAAATTCCAGTGCAGTAATTGATTGCGACATTCATAATTTTTAGAAGTTCCATCTGAGCAACCAGTTAAATTTTCTCTTGCAAATTCACCAGTCAAAGCAGTAGTAAAACCTATATCATTTGACAAGCTGTTTTTATAGGAAAGGCCAGCAGCAATTAAATTGCTGTACTGTAAGTTATTTTTTCCTGGAACATAACTGAATCCGAGTTGAAAGTTATAGATTTCAGGGGAGATGTAGTTAATTGATGATTGTTTTAACCCTAGTTCGAGTTCATTATAATCGCTATAAATATTGGGCTTGACCCAGAACACCTTGTCTTGATTATATCCAGGGTCACCATCTTTTTTATGATCACCGCGCAAATTTGCATAGTTTGTCCAATGACCATTTACTCCTCCAGCAGCTGCATAAATTTTTGAAGTGTTAATTAACATGCTCTGACCAACTAAACTTCTTTTACCATATTCAATTGATCCAAGTTCCTGGTTTTTTATGATAAAATACCATTCCTCCATGTCTAACTTTTCTATGTCTAACGCTTTTAGGTTTGCAATACCAGAAACCCCTGCCTTAACATTAACCCCCATTTGAGTATTTGGATAAACTTGCTGTAAATAAAGAAAGCGCAAGTATGAATAACTTGAAGTTTTATCCTTAGGCTTAGCATTGAAAGAATCTCTGTTGAAGGCGTAGCCGAATCTCAAATCTATTTTTCCGTCTAGTTCTGCATAAAATATTTCCTTATCCAAAATTGTTTTAGAGCTAGCACTATTCTGCAAAAACAATGATGAAAGCAGTGCTACCAGGTAGTACTTTAACTTCATAAATAAACTTAAATCTTTATAAAAATTTAAGTTTAAACTCAATATAAATAAAAAACAACTTTTCAGAAGGCACCGCTGGTAGATTTTGCTGCCTGTTTTTGAGCTATATTCCCATAAATTATTGATACACTTGGTAATTTTCGCTTTAATAACTGCTTATTAATGGCAGAATGTATACGATTAATTATTTTAGATATACTTTTTACATCGCAGTTAATCAAAACAAAAAGCACTTTATTCTCATCAATATACCCTAGAAAATCATCACTACGGCAATTTTTATAAAAATGTTCTATGGTAACTTTCAGTGCATTATTTGTCTCACTACAGCTACTATTTAAGCCAATCACTCCTATAGCTGCATTAATTTGATGTTGAAAGGCAAAATTTAATATAACGTATAACTCTAGAATAGTGGACTCATTGCCCGGTATATCGAATAAGTCATGGTTTTTATATTTTTTACCCATTAGATATTTATCTCTAAAGATTCCTAGTTTATGGGACAAACTGATATCACGTATTAATAGCTCATAATTTATTTGATTACTGGCAAATTGTGCAGTGCGGAAAACTTTTACTTTTGTCCTGATATCTTCTCCCTTAGCATCAATTAAGGAAAAATCTATCACTTTAGGTAGTATATCAAGTAAATCGTGTCCATTTTCGGTATACTCTAAATAATTCTTCACGTTGTCAGCTGCTCTTGTGCTTAAGATATTAATTAATGGCTTATTAAGCAAATTCTTCTCTTCATATTTTAACAAATCCCTTGCAACTTGATTGAGCCCTAAAATTAACACGTTTTTTTTCTTATTATCCTGACAAACAGATACCACAGCATCATCTTTTCTTCTTGCAGTTATGAAATCATCCATACTTTCATTCTATACAGCGTATTTATAAGTATAATAAGATTATATTAAGATTTACTTACTTATTAATATGCTTAATTGGGCATAGGCAGAATGTCATATGGAATGGCTTTGTTGTAGAAGAATCAAGATTACTGTTTATAGACTTCAAGTTACTGCAAAAAATATTTTAAAACATAGTGATATCTTGACTTTACCTAGTTAATATTCCAAATTATAAAAAAACAGATAGTTCTATGACGACAAGTCTATTACAAGGCAAAAAGGGATTAATAACCGGAATAATAAATAAGAGATCAATAGCATACGGTATAGCAAAAACTCTCTCAGAGCACGGGGCAGAACTTGCAATCACCTACCAGAATGAAATAATAAAAGAAAAACTATCACCAATAGCAGATGAACTAAATGTGGAGCTAATATTACACTGCGACGTTTCAAATGAAAAAATCATAGATAACGCTTTCGAAATAATAGAGAAAAAATGGGGTACTCTTGACTTTTTGGTGCATGCAATAGCATTCTCCGATAAAAATGAGTTAGATGGTAAATATGTCAATACTTCACTGGATAACTTCCTCAATGCAATGCATATATCGTGCTATTCTTTTACTGCTTTAGCGCAAAGGGCTGAAAAAATGATGTCAAATGGTGGTAGTTTACTGACTTTATCTTATTATGGCGCTGAAAAAGTTATGCCAAATTATAACGTTATGGGTTTATGTAAAGCGGCACTTGAAGCAAGTGTAAAATATATAGCATGTGATCTCGGGCCACAAAATATCAGAGTAAATGCAATTTCCGCTGGTCCAATCAGAACTTTAGCATCTTCTGGAATAAGCGATTTTCACTCCATATCAGAATGGAATAGAAATAACTCTCCGCTCAGACGCAATGTTACAATAGAGGATGTTGGCAAGGCAGCGTTATACTTATTAAGCGACTTAAGTAGTGGCACTACTGGAGAAATTTTGCACGTTGATTCAGGATATAACGTTGTGGGAATGAAGGTGGTTGACTGAGATCTAAATCCTTAATTCAAAGCGCTAGTTCCTTCGGGTTCATACACAACTCTATCAGGAGTTTTGTGACTGTGATTGCAGAAAACATCGAACATAAAATTCCTATTGATAGAGTGACAGAAAAGCCTCTTATTGCTCCACTGCCAATAATGAACATTATTCCTGCAGCAATTAATGTAGTGATATTTGAATCCAGTATTGTCTTTATAGCGTTTTTAAACCCTTCTTCAATAGCACGTTCCACTCTCTTGCCAGATTTGATTTCCTCACGAATTCGCTCAAATATTAAAACATTTGCATCCACCGCCATACCAACAGTAAGTGCAATACCGGCAATTCCAGGTAAAGTTAGAGTTGCTTCAAGCAGAGTGAGAATTGATAATATAAGAACTACATTAGAAAAAAGTGCAACAGAGGCCAATACACCTAATTTGCCGTAAGTGATGATTATAAATAAAGCCACGGCTATAATAGAGATTGTTGCTGCCATTTCCCCTGCCTTTATTGATTCTTCTCCAAGACTTGGGCCAATGTTTTTTTCTTCAATTATTTTAAGTGGTGCTGGCAGTGCTCCAGATTTTAAAAGTATTGCAAGTTCGCTTGCTTGTTTTTCAGTGAAATTACCGCTAATTTCTCCCTCTCCATTTAAAATTGGCTCACGTATTGTAGGTACTGTTAAAACTGTGTTATCCAGAACAATTGCAAAAGGCTTTCCTACATTTTCTTTAGTGATTTTCGCGAATCTTTTACTCGCTATACTGTCAAATTTAAAATGCACTGTCGGTTTACCTAAATTGCCGAATCTAACTGATGCGTTAACCAGCGAATCACCACCTATTTCAGTTTTGCGGAATATTGGATAAGAATTACCTAAAGAATCCTTGAGCATGACAGTGGTTTCATGGTCTATATCCTGCACCTTGGCTATGTTAGTGTTTGCCAAATGAAAAGCTAGCTTAGCAGTTTTGCCAAGCAGAGATTTTATCTGCTTGGTATCTTCTACTCCAGGCACCTGCACTAATATTTTATTCTGCCCTTGTTTTTGAACGCTGACTTCCTTTGTGCCAAGTTTGTCCAAACGGCGCTGGACATTGTTTATTGATTCTGCAGCTACTTCACTGATCAAAGAATTTTTATAATGTGGTTTATACGAAATGAGAATCGAAGAATCTTTTCTATTTAGCTCTAAATTTGGATTTATCGCATTAATCAACACAGATGCTTTTTTATAATCATCAATACTATTTAAAGTTATAACGCTATTTTGTACGTTAGATTCAATATTTTTTGTTAGCAATGTCTCTTTTATTTCGTTAGCTAGCATGCTTAGCTTTTCCTTAAAATAGAAGTCTAAGTCTATGTTTAAAAGCAAAGATGCCCCTCCTTTCAGGTCAAGGCCTAAGTTTATTCTTTTTTTCGAAATAAAAAGCTTATTATCAAAGAAATTTGGCAGTGTTATGTATAAAGCAAATAAACAGATGCATAATACTGAAAAAGATTTGACTATAAGTCTGTTATACATAAGTTGTAGGTTTAAAATTGTAATAATTGATTGTAAGTTAAAAATAGATTTTTGTAAAATTCTCTATTTGACCTTACCCAGAAAAAGTAGAGAGAAAGTTAAGACGTTTTTATCATGAGAATAAATTGTGCAGGAATGCAATAGTTAATAGTAGAATGTCTACGTTATTTGTTATAAAAGATTTCTATGTATTCAAATATGGCAGTTCTGGTTTGTTGAGCGAGAAGTATCAATAAGCAGCTCCCTTTTAAGTGAACTTTTCTGCAACAGAGTTATCGTAACAACAGCCCTTATGGCTCATGCTGGAAATGATGTTTTTTGTATTCAATAGAAATTGGTAATTTTGAGAGGTATACTGTGACCCTTGATCGCTATGTAACAGCAGATTTTTATCGGGTTTGCGTTTATCAACGGCCATCAATAAAGAATCTATAACTAATTATCATGTTACTCATTAACCACCATGCGTGAATATAGGTCAATTATTGCCGCCAACAACCTTCTTTAGTTTTTATGTAGGTAATCCCAAACTTTATTTGGCTGATCAGTAGTAAAATTTTGATCCAATGTGTTCGGAGCCACAACTCGGTTGCTTATTTGCTGTTTTTTATTTTTGAACCTTCGTCTAAACTTGGCTTTAATGCCATTTTCTTGCATAACACTTTGTACTGTTTTAATTTTTGCCTAAAGCTTTTAATTCAGCGTGAATTTTAGGGGCTCCATATCTGCATTTAGAAGCTTGATGTATTTTTTGAATATCTGCTAGAAGCCCTTCTTTTGCTAATTCTTTACTGCTTTTTTCCTTAGCAACCCATACCACCAGTATAAAACCCTACATAGTTCCTGTGTTTTATAGCAATTTCTATATAAAAGAATACTTTACTCTTTTTCTTTGCCCAGGGCTTTTTTTAAGATGTCTCTTTCTCTTATTAGCTCTTTTTTTAGATCAAATCTTTCTTTGTCATAAGGAGCCTTTGCCTGGAAATGCGTATGCTACAGACATTTTTCCATCATATTTTCTTACTTAACATACTACCATCTATACCTAGATCTTTTGCTATTTTTGTACTTGCTTGACCTGTTTCTTTAACCAGCTTAACAGCTTCTAATTTGAATTCTGCTGTATATTCTCTTCTATTTGTCATATTTTGAAAAAACGTTTTATTTTACTCCAAAAACGTCTTAACTTTCTCTCTACTTTTTCTGGACTACTCCGAATCGGTTGACAAATTGGACGTTTGATAAGCATAATTTGGAGCTTCTTGTGTAATGACTATATCATGAGCGTGACTCTCTCTTAATCCTGATGCAGTAATAGTAACAAATTTACAATTTTTTTTCATCTCTTCTATATTCCTATTACCAGTATACCCCATTGCAGCTTGCAATCCGCCAATCAATTGATGGATTACTCCTGAAGCTGGACCTTTGAATGGAACTCTTCCTTCCACTCCTTGTGGAACTAATTTGAGTTTTGAATCTTTATCTTGAAAATAACGGCTAGCTGAACCTCGTTTCATTGCACTAATAGATCCCATTCCTCGATAGCCTTTATATGCTCTGCCCTTATACATAATAATCTCACCTGGGCTTTCGTCAGTGCCAGCAAAAATCGAACCAATCATCACAGAGTCAGCACCAGCTGCAATAGCTTTTGCAACATCTCCTGAGTATTTTACCCCACCATCAGCAATTAGTCTGACGTTTCTTGCTCTACACGCCTCTGCAACATTCTTGATTGCAGAGAATTGTGGCACACCAACACCTGTAACTATTCTGGTTGTACAGATTGATCCTGGTCCTATTCCAACCTTCACTGCATCAACACCCGCATCAATCAACGCTTCAGCAGCCTCCTTTGTTGCAATGTTTCCGCCAATTAATTGCGTATTAGGATACATCTTTTTTATTTCCCTAATGGTATTGATAACGTTTTCGGAATGACCGTGAGCAGTATCCACAACAACTACATCAACTTCTTCTCCGATCAAAGCTTCACATCTGTCTATACCATCTTTTTTACCAGTGCCAATTGCAGCGGCAACTCTGAGACGCCCTTTACTGTCTTTACATGAATTTGGGTATCTATTGTATTTTTCAATGTCTTTAACCGTAATTAAACCTATACAACAAGAATTTTCATCTACGACCAAAAGCTTTTCTATTCTATTTTCATGCAACAATTTCATTGCTGAGGCACTATTCACTCCCTGCTCCCGCACTGTCACTAACTTATCTTTTGTCATCACTTCGGAAACTTTTACATTCATGTTCTGGTCTTCAATAAATCTCACATCTCGGTTAGTTAAAATTCCAACTAACTTGCGTTGATCGACTACAGGAATGCCAGAATAATTGTGCTCTCTCATTAATGAAATTGCTTCCGCAACTGTTTTATCCGGTGAAATCGTAATTGGGTTATACACGATCCAACTTTCATATTTTTTCACCCTTCTCACTTCTAAAACTTGTTCATCTATTGATAAATTCTTATGTATGCAACCTATCCCTCCATGTTGGGCAATAGCTATTGCAAAGCCCGATTCAGTAACAGTATCCATTGCAGAGGATATGAGAGGGATATTTAGTTCTATACTATTTGTTAGATAAGTTTTTGTATCTGCATCGCAAGGCAATATATTAGAATAGGCTGGCAAAAGAAGTATATCGTCAAACGAATAACAAGCTTCCATTTTTTTCATAGGCTTTATTTAAAGCTTATACGCCAATTAATTAAATTGCAATAGGCAAAATTAGCTAGGAGCCTTTAATTGTATAGCTCTAACTGTTTTTAGGAGATAGAAAAGCTATATAGTTGCTAATACATTTTATTGCACAATAAGCATTCTACATTATTTGCCAGCAAACAGAACTGCTCAATAGTTAAGTTTTCTGGACGTTCATTTCCACTCAATTTAGCGTTTTCAAGGACAGTTTCAGCGTGGTTCGTTATATTTTGCAAGCTATTTCTCAGCATCTTTCTTCTTTGAGCAAAAACAGCACGTATTGATTTTATTAAGGTTTCCAAGTTTACTACAAACTTTGGGGTAGGCAAAGGATTTACTGTAATTACTGAAGAATGTATTTTTGGTCTTGGAAAAAACTCTTTAGGTTCAATATCAAATTCCTTTTTTATATCGCATAGTAACTGGCTTAGCACTGATAGAGGACCATAATCTTTAGAATTGGGTCTTGCTGTAATGCGATCTGCTACCTCTTTTTGAAACATTAATGTCAAACTCGTAAAAAATTTTATACTATCTAACCACTTTAAAAATAACGCTACCGAGATATTGTAAGGCAAGTTAGCAATAACTTTAACTGGGCGCTCTATCAGCTCTTCTTCTATAATATGCAGTGCATCCGCTTCTATAATTCTATACTTTCCTTGATGCTCATTTAGCAGTTGGTCATGGTGTTTTACTAAATCTCTATCTTTTTCTATAGAAAGTAGAGACTTTGGATTATGCACCAATATTTCTCTTGTTAATGCACCATATCCAGGACCAATTTCAATGACATTAAAATTTTCCAGACTACCAGCTAAAGCGACGATTTTTTTTGTTATCTCACTCGATAAAATAAAATTTTGCCCTAGACTCTTTTTTGGCTTCAGTAAAAATTTTTTCATATTATTTTCATTATACAGTATTTTAAAAATTAGTTGACGAAAATTCATTGATAATTGTATATTATTAATGTGTTTAACGCCGGCTTAGCTCAATTGGTAGAGCAACTGACTTGTAATCAGTAGGTTGTCAGTTCAAGTCCGACAGCCGGCACTCTCGCCCATATAAGTAAAGTTGATGTCCTTTTTAATAGTAGCAAATTGGAAAATGAATGGAATGCGTTCTTCATTTGTTGACTTTATAGGCAAACTTAACAACAAGAGCAACGAAATTACCTCTAAGCTAGTGATTTGCCCTCCTTTTACGTCATTTCCAAGCAGTATAGAGTTGAACAATAATATTAATATAGGAGCACAGAATTGCCATCATAAAAAGTTCGGTTCTTACACAGGTGAAATTAGTGCAGAAATGTTAAAAGAACTAGGGTGTACTTACGTAATACTTGGGCATTCTGAAAGGGCTAATGAAAAAGATAGTGAAATAAAACTTAAGTCGGAAATAGCAATAGAATCAGGCTTACACCCAATTATCTGTGTGGGTGAAAATTCAGAAGATTATAAGAATGAAAAAACAAAAGAAGTAATAGAATATCAATGCAAAAACCGTTTGCCAACACACGGTGAATATACCGTAGCATATGAGCCAATATGGGCAATAGGCACAGGTCATGTGCCAAATAATGATGCAATTGCTAAGGTGATAGAGGTAATAAAATTGTGTACTAGTAAAAAACACATTATATATGGTGGTTCAGTCAGTTCAGAAAATATAGAAAATTTGCTCAGTATCTCAAATTTATCAGGAGTTTTAATTGGCAGTGCAAGCTTAGATTTCGATCACTTTTATAAAATTATACAACAAGTTGAAAAAAAGTTTTCTCTTATCAATTCTAAAATCAGCAACTAAGAATCCTATAACAAATGGCATCATTTCAGTGTCAAGCATATGTCTGTACGAGCATCTAGTATAGCTAAAGTAATCTAGAAAATTAACGATATTTTATTCCCCGGTGAACGCTCTATTTTGTTTTCCAACTCTAGTTCTAAAAGAGCCATTAGAGCTATGTTGGTAGAAAGTCCGCTTGCTAATATAAGTTCATCTATATCAACAGGTACAGAGTTAATATGATCAACTATAACAGATTTTGCCTGTTGTAATTTTTCTTGTTTTTGGTTAACAAAATGGTGCTCAACATCAAATAGGTTTTTTTGCTGCGGAGGTAAACTAAACCTAATACTCTCTATTATGTCATCAGCGGATTCGATAAGCTTAGCACCGTTTTTAATTAAATAATTACTACCACTACAGCGTGAATCTAAAGGGAAACCAGAAACTGCAAACACCTCTCTCCCTTGATTTAAAGCAAAATCTGCTGTTATTAGAGAGCCAGAACGTTTCGATGCTTCAATCACTGCAACACCTAGCGATAGGCCAGAGATAATTCGATTCCTTTGAGGAAAATACTGAGGCTTTGGTTTAGTAGCAAATGGAAGCTCAGTAATTACTAACCCACCGTTCCCAGTGATTTTTTTGTATAGATCAAAATTCTCTTTTGGATACACCACATCAATTCCGCTTGCTGTAACAGCAATAGTGGGATGATTTTTGTATATTACACTGTTTGCTGCAGTATCAATTCCTCTTGCAAGTCCAGAAACGATAATAAAACCAGCTTCGCTTAAATCAAGTGCCAACTTATTGGCAAAATTTCTTCCATTCATTGAAGAGTTACGCCCACCGATTATTGCAATTATCTCACGGCTTAATAATGATATATCACCAAGCGCAGTTATTACAGGAGGACAACTAGGGATATTTCTTAAAAGATCAGGGTAATCTGGGTCACATGCGGGTATAATTTTAGCTCCAATTCTTTCTGCATTATTGATTTCTTCTCGTGCATCTTGAATGCCATACACCTTATCATTAGCCACCCTATTGAGATATTTTAGCACCTCATCTAGCGATCCGTGTGTTCTTAGTATACTAAAAAACTTTATTGGTCCTATGGTTCTAGCCAGGCTTAACCATACTTCTAATTCTTTGTTGTTCAATTTATTTATCTTCATAAAAAGCTTGAATTTCTTATCAATTTAGTGTACCCAAGATAATGCAAATATACAGTGTTTTATGACGCATTTTGTTACAGATAAATGCATAAAATGTAAATATACAGACTGCGTGGAAGTATGTCCCGTTGACTGCTTCTATGAAGGCAAAAACATGCTCGTGATTAACCCAGATGAATGTATTGATTGCGGAGTGTGCATACCTGAGTGTCCAGTAGATGCAATTGTAACTGATGATTCCATAAAAGATATTTTAGAACTAGATGAAGAGTTGCTGAGCAGCGAACAAAAAACTTTCAAGTTATTTTACGATATAAATGTAGAATACTCACAAAAGTGGCCAAATATCACAGCTAAAAAGCAACCCCTCTATACTGCAGAAGAGTATAAGGAAAAAAAGGATAAAACAGCTTATTTTGATGAAAATTTAGAATAATGCTACTGAAGGAAAAGAAACTTTTTGTATTTCAGGGTTGTTGTTTTTGGTTGCTGAAAATAGTTGCGTTATCTAAGTTGTTATGCTGATAAATTAGTATCGATTAATTTAAGGATTAAGGAAAAAGGCTTATTGACTTTTGAAATATTTGATTATAAAACTAGCTGTTAGCATTAAATCTTGGGGGTAAGTTATGAGTATAAATAAAAGAGAAACCATTAAAAAGATTGAAGGGTTACTTTTTTAAGCGAACGGTAATCTTGAAAAAGCATGTGATCTATTATCAACAGTAGAGTTAACCGAAGATGATATTAAAATATTGCTGGAAGAGATGATAAAAGAGTATCATAGCTTGTTTGAAAAGATTTCTTGGAGTTGTGGAATTACTGCAGGCAGTGCACAAGATGCCAACGCAAGCAGCTTCAACGAAGTTTTTAAGCTAGGTTCAAAAGAGTTAGCATTGGCAATGACGTCAGATCTCAGAAAGTCTTATGATCAAGAATTATTTAAGAAATATAAAAAAGAAGAAATGTCTTATCCTGAAGGAGAAGGAGTACAATTTATTAGAGAATTGAGAGTTCTAAGTAGAATACTTACTATATCTTTAATAAGGAAACTTGATGAAGTTTACAAGTTTACTCCAGAAGAAATTGAGCGTTTGAAGGAATATATGTTAGTTAGCAACTATGATATAAGCAAAAGTCTTTCTGATATAGACAAATATATGCATGCACTATCTGCCTTAATTAGAAACTCTTCACTTGATACAAAAAAGATATTTGAGCTAAATAATCGAATGATAATACACACTACAGCCTTAATTGATTTAGTAACTAGTGGAGTAGTGAAAAAAGAAGAAGCAAAAGAACAATCTGCTGAGGATTTAGAAAAGCTTATCTGTGAACAGTATAAAGGTGCAGCAAACACGCCACTACCGTTGCAGAGCACGCTATTTGAAGTGGATAAAAAAAGTGCTTGAAGAAAGTTTATAGTTAGCCAAAGTAGGTATTTAATAAGCTTAATGTAACCATTATGTATGCTATATAGCAAAACATAGAATGCTTATGATTCCAACTATAGCAATTTTAAGTGGTGGATTTTCTTGTGAGAGAGAAATATCGCTTATGAGCGGAAAAGCAGTGAAGAAGGCGCTCGATAGCCTTTCATATAATGCAATAGAAATAGATGTTGACAGCAATATTGCTGAAAAGCTTAAAAAAATTAATCCGGGCCTTGCTTTTATCGCTCTGCATGGACCTTATGGTGAAGATGGCTGCATTCAAGGTTTATTGGAAATCTTAGGTATAAAATATACACACTCAGGAGTTATGGCTTCTGCCGTTGCTATAAATAAAGTGATGTCAAAGCATATATTTCGATCCCTTAATATCGACACTCCAAAAGGTTATGTAATTAGCCGAGAAGATGTACTAAAAAATAATATTAAAATCGATTATCCGTACGTCTTAAAACCAATTAATGAAGGTTCAAGTATTGGAGTGTACATAATTTTCTCGCACGAGGATTACTTAGAACTGAAAAATAATAGTTCTACTATAATGGAAAAGATGATCGTAGAAGAATACATACCGGGCATAGAGTTACATACTGCTGTATTGCTGGATGAAGCAATTGGCACTATAGAAGTACGACCAAAAAATAAATTCTATGATTATGAAGCAAAGTATACAGATGGATTTGCAGAACATATATTTCCTGCTAAAATTCCTGACAATATATATAAAATGACCTTGGAACACGCACTGAAAATACATCAATTTTTAGGATGCAAAACTATTTCCCGCTCAGATTTCCGTTATAATCCCAAAAATAACACTTTAAAAATGCTTGAGATTAATACACATCCTGGCTTTACTGAGTTATCGTTAGTGCCAGAAATTGCAAAATTGGCAAAAGGAATCAATTTTAATGAATTAGTTAAAATTATTATTGAAGATAGTTTGCAGCACAAAAATATTAGGGATTTAAGTCATGTTGAGCAGTATTACTAGAAGCCAAAGGAGTTTTTTGCGTAAGTGTGCCTTGGTTGTTATCACAGCACTTTTTCTTACGCTAATACTTTACAGCTCACTTGATAAAATAATAAATCGATTTAATTACTACTCTACTTGGTACAATGACTGCCTATCTAGTTTATTACTCAGTAGTGGATTTTCAATCGACGAAGTAGTCGTGAGCGGCAATAAATTTACAAACAAAAAGGATATTCTAAGTTTGACAGATAGAACGCAACCTATCCTGTATATATCACTTTCAAAACTTGCCGGTAACATACAATCCGTAAGCAGATGGATAAAACACGTAAGAGTTCACAGAATTTTGCCCAATACTCTACACATTAATATAGATGAGCATAAACCGTTTGCTCTCTGGAAAGATAATAACAAAACCTCGGTAATTGATTTTGAAGGTAAAGTGATCGTAGATGACTATCTAGTAGATGATCTTGTTGTAATTACAGGACAAAACTCATTATCAAACCTAGAATTTGTTAAAGATGTGTTAGAGAGTAAAACTCAATTAAGTGACCACATTTCTTCTTTTGCTTATATAGGGAATAGAAGATGGAATATCATACTTGATAACGATTCCACAGTAAAACTGCCTGAAGATAACCCTTATAGTGCATGGGACTATTTAAACCACTTACACAATACAACTGATTTTACTTTCAGCGATTGGAGTATTATTGATATGCGTATTACTGATAAAATCTTTGTGAAGAGGTGATCTGCTGTAATCCAAGTAGCCCCTTTTCCTGTCATCCCAGTGCCCAGACACTGGAATCCCGCCGCGAACCGTCATACCGCGATTCATTCGCGGTATCTCTTAACATAGATCCCTTATTTAACCGCCATACCTTAACATAGATCCCGCTAACACGTAGCGGGATGACGAGGTTATCGTCATGTCACCGCGAACCGTCATACCGTCACGAACCGTCATACCGCGATTCATTCGCGGTATCTCAGCCGCTAACAAGAGATCCCGCTAACAAGTAGCGGGATGACGATTGTCGTTTAGCCATAAATGTTTAAGAAATTTACCAAACGAAAAAAAAGGCAAAAGAAGCCCCGTGGTTGGCTAGTTACTTACATTATACTTTCAAGTATGGCGTTTTTTTATTCTAAACGTTTAATAACCGCGATTCATCTGCTTTTAAGCCGCAACTAATCTAAATTATAAACATTAAGAAATTTACTAAACAGAAAAAAAGGCAAAGAAAACCTAGGGTAGCTAATTACTCACTATCCATTTTTTAAGTTGGCGTTTTTTGATGTTTTAAATGCTTTATAAGCGCATTTTAGCTTGTATAGCTAGAAATTTGATAAAGACATAAGGTGCACATAGTGCAAAAAATTAAACATGAGACGCCAAATACGTTGAGTTTTTTTGTCATTTAATCTGTACAGAGAAGATAAATAAATAGCTTCAGTTTCATGATAAGGGGGCTGGCGAGGTTTGTCAAGGAATTTTTATGCAAGAGATCTATTGAAATGCCCCTGTAAAATTATACTATTAATTAGTACACTATAAATTTAAAATTATAGATATGTTAAGCAGATTGGTAATTTTGCTATTAGTTTTTATACTTCCTTTTTCTTCATACTCATACCAGTTTAGAACCAAAGCAAAGCAAGCAGTAGTCTTAGATTTAGCTTCAGACTCATTCATTTTTGACCATAATTCTGATGAAAAAATGGCCCCATCTTCAATGAGCAAGCTAATGACTTTATATATAGCCTTCGATTATCTAAAAGCTGGAATAATACACATGGAGGATAAATTTCGAGTAAGTAGAAAAGCGTGGGAAAGGAGAGGCTCTTCTATGTTTTTGAAAGAAGGTCAATCCGTTACGGTGAGGGAATTACTTGAAGGAATTACAATAGTCTCAGGCAATGATGCCTGCATAACACTAGCCGAGGGCATTGCAGGATCAGAAGAGAATTTTGTGGCTGAAATGAATGAAGTTGCACAAAATTTGAATCTGAATGACAGTCATTTTGTCAACTCAAGCGGGTGGCCAGATGAAGATCATTTTATGAACGCAAAAGACTTGGTAATGCTGGCAAAAAGGATTTTCACCGATTTTCCTGAATATTATGATTTATTTTCCGAACAATATTTGACATATAATGAAATTGTACAAAAGAATAAAAATCTTCTACTTTTTCACGATATTGGGGTTGATGGCTTAAAAACCGGTTATACAAATGCTGGTGGTTACGGCATTGTAGCATCTGCAAAACGAAATGATAGGAGAATTTTTGCTGTCGTAAATGGTTTAAACACTGAGAAAGAGCGAATAGAAGAAGCAAAAAGATTGATACAATACTCCTTAAATCATTTTAACACTAAGAAAATATTCGTTAAAGACAGCGTAGTTGAGGAAGTAAATGTTCTCTATGGAAAAGATAGAAAAGTGCCTATTACAGTTGCAAACGATGTTACCATAACTTACAACCGCAAATTGCATGACCAAATTAAGGTGCGTATTGAATATAAAGATATGATACCTGCACCCATTAAAAAAGGTCAAGAAGTGGGCAAAGTTTTTGTAGAAATACCAGGTATTGAGCAACAAACTACACCACTTTATGCAGCAAATGACGTGCAGGAATTGAATTTCGTAGAAAAGTTTTTTAGGATGTTGTTTTAAGTTTGATATTAAAGCAATTCCGAAAGAGAGATCTATTGCACTTTAGTGTAGTTTTAACTAACAATTTCTGTTACAATACAAGATTGAAATGTTACGAAAATGTGCTGGTTGTATTTGTTGCTGTCTAGTATCCTAGAGATACTGTGGGCTGTAACGCTAAAGTTTAGTAACAGTTTTACTAAAGTTGTGCCTTCGATTGCAACATTGGTAATTATGATCATTAGCATTTACTTTTTATCTCTTGCAGCATGCTTTCTACCTATTAGGGTATGCTATGCAGTTTCCTCTGGAATATGCACAATTGGAATAACTATAATTGGTGCAACCACTTTCACAGAGAATATTAATTTATCTCAAGTTTTATGTATCGTTTTAATTGTAATAGGAAGCATAGGGCTAAAGCTCTCTATTTAAACCTAAAAATTTATGCATGAATTGGATATATTTACTCTTATCGTCACTAATTGAAGTGTTCTGGGTCATAACACTTAAGCATAGTTATGGATTTACTCATCTCGTACCATCAATAATTAGCATACTCTCCATGGCTCTTAGTACATATTTACTTTCGCTCGCTACACGTTCTATACCTATCGGAGTATGCTATGCAATTTGGACTGGAGTGGGCGCTATAGGAGCTTCGATACTTGAAGTTTACCTATTTGATGAACCAGTTAATTTATTCGAAGTAATATGCTTTATTTTAGTTACATTCGGGATTATAGGATTAAAATTGTTTGATACTGCAAAACAAACTGTTGATAAAATGGAATAAAAGATCCCACTGGGATGAAAGAAGCAGATACTCCATATTGTCATGCAAATTGGAATCCAGACTTTTTTCTATATAGCATGGTGAAGACGGGAAACCGTAACCGTTCACACAATGGCGTCAACTTAAGGAAAAATGTCAGAGATTGTGTATAAAATTTCTCTCCAAATTTTTTATCATTAAATTATCCAAAGAGTGCAAGGGACAGCACTTTTGTTTCTGTTTTATTTCAACAAAGAAGTCTAAAATGTGTCCTTTTTAGGTGAAATATGCAAAAAGGAAAAAACCTTATTCTACAAATTAAAAATATAATATACTCGAAAACTTTTCAGAAAATCCATTGTGTTGAGTTTTACACGAACAAGAAAACTTCCTTTTTCGACAGTATTTTCTATGATTTTAAAGTTAGTTAAAAAAAGTTTGGGAATAGAATGTGAACTTATGGAGCCATTGACATGTACCCTCAAAGCAAGCTTTTTCTAAAGCAAGATATAAGATTTGCCATACAGGCTTTCAAGAATTTAAGCATCCAAACAGCCTATCAGGATGAACCTGAGTTGGAGAGGCTATAGACTTATTGCAGCAGATGGTTCTGGTATGAGATTACCCAGCTCTGGGGAAATTGTATCCGAGTTTGAACCAAATGGAACAACAGGCACCATTGGCAATTTGTTTGTTGATTTGTGTACTTCGCTGATTTGCAGTGCTCGTCTTGCAGCTTGGAATATAGGTGAACAAACGTTGGCGGCAGAGCAATTACCCGAAGTTATCACTCAAATGCGTTTATTAAATCAAGAGAAATTATTATTTATCTATGATCGTCTTCAGTAAAATTCATTCAGCAGCATTATAATTTGGAAGTAGATTTTATTTTTCGCTTGCAAAAAAGAAATTATAGTAAGCTATGGGAACGCTGGCGAATTAGATTTTGATTTTATATTAGAAAATGAAAAGCTAAAAAATAAAATGAAAGGACAGAAAGTAAGAGTTATAGTGCTGACATTAGCCAACTGAGAAACAGAGTTTTTGACCGAGACTTTGGAGCAAAGCTTATGTGTTAAGGTGGCACATAGAGGAGTGCTATAAACGACTCAAAGTAGGAGCAGAGTTAGAGAATTTTTCTGGAGAGGCTGTATTACAAGAATTTTGGGCAAACTTGGTCATGTGCAATATATTATCGCTTCATATATGTGATGCACAAGGGCCTTGGAACCCATATCAAATTACTGAGTATCGTTTAAATTTTTCAGTTTTATTTAGTGTAATGAGACAGAAACTCTATCAGGTACTTATTGCGCCAAAAAACTTTCAAGCCCTTTTTAAGTATACGCGCTAAAGTTAAAATCCGACCGGGACAGCCGCAATAAAGTAGATAAGCCTAAACGCCATCATGTCTTTAGGAGAGTTTGCTAATGAAAGTTCTTAAGTTGACGCCATTGGCTGAACGGATACGATTTATTTCAGTGCATGAGCTGGTCCTTTTCGGGTTTTAGCGCTGTGTACATAACTGCACGAACGTCTAGTTTAGGGGTAAGAAAAATTAGGGCCCGCAAATTAATCCAAACACATAAGTGTAGTGTTACCACCAAATGCTGTAGTGTTAACACTTACAACTTTTTCTGTAGAAAAACGCTGTAAATAATGAGGACCACCAGCTTTTGGCCCAGTGCCAGATAGTCCTCTACCACCAAATGGTTGTATCCCAACTGCTGCACCTATCTGGTTACGGTTGATGTAGACATTTCCAACTGATATTTTTTTACTTATAGTGTCAATTTGACTTTGTATACGACTCTGCAAAGAAAACGTAAGCCCATATCCAGTACTATTTATATCACTTATAACTTCATTTAATTGTGACTTGTTAAAACGTATGATATGTAAAATAGGACCAAATACTTCTTGCTTTAATTGCGAAATTTTTTGTATCTCATAAATATATGGAGGAAAGAAATAACCATTATGAGAATTTGTATCCATGGGTACTTTAAATAACAGATTTGAATCTTCGTCCTCTGACATTTTTTGCGTATGTTGAGTTAGCATATCGATAGATGCTTTGTCAATTATTGGACCAATATCAGTACTAAGTTGTATTGGGTCACCAATCTTGAGTTCTTGCGCTGCACCGCATATCATTTTTATCTGCTTCTCTGCTATGTCCTCTTGAATAAACAGCACTCTAAGTGCAGAACAGCGTTGACCACTGCTACGAAACGCAGAAAGCAAAGCATCCATAGCCACTTGCTCTAAAAGAGCAGAGCTATCAACTATCATAGCATTGAGCCCTCCTGTTTCAGCAATAAGTGGCACAATAGGACCATCCCTATTTGCAAGCATTTTATTGATTATTTGAGCAGTTTGTGTTGAGCCAGTAAAAGCTACTCCGGCAATTCTATTGTCTGGAACTAATATTTTGCCTAAATATCCACCATCCCCAGGAATGAGGTGTAACACATTCTTTGGTATCCCAGCTTCATGTAGTATCTTAACAGCTTCGTAGGCAATAATCGGCGTTTGCTCTGCCGGTTTTGCCAGCACTGCATTACCTGCTGCAAGTGCAGCTGAGACCTGCCCAATGAAGATAGCGAGCGGAAAATTCCACGGTGATATGCATAAGAAAACTCCTCTGCCTTCAAAAAAGATGAAGTTATCTTCACCTGTTGGGCCCGGCAATTTTTTCCAGTCGCTCAGTTCATTTTTTGCTATCATTGCATAATAACGCAGAAAGTCGATTGCCTCTCTTACTTCTGCTATTGCATCGGATAAAATTTTTCCTGCTTCCACAATCAGAATGTAAATTAACTCTTTCATCCTTTCCTCAAGCAAATCTGCAGCTTTTTCAAGGCATTTAGCGCGCTCTTCTGCTGAAACATTCTGCCACTTAGCAAAAGCACTGTGTGCTATTTCAAGAGCGTTTAAAGCTTGATCGCTTGTTGCACTTGACACTTCTCCAATTACATTTTCCAAATGTGCAGGATTCACTACTTCGATAAATTCAGCATTATCAAATAGTGCTTTTCCATCAATTATTGGTCCAATTTGCCACTTTTTTTCACTAAAACCCTTTATATCATCTGCAAATTGTGAGACTATCACAGAATCACTAATATCCATCCCCAAGGAATTTTTTCTTTCTGGTCCCAAAATATCTTGTGGTAATGGAATGCCTGGATGAGGTTCATAATTAAAATTTATAGCTTTTTCCAGTGGATCTGAAATTAACTCATCGATTTTAACGTTAGGATCACTTATTTGATTAACAAACGAACTATTAGCTCCATTTTCAAGAAGGCGTCTTATAAGATAAGGCAACAAGTCACTATGTTCCCCAACGGGTGCGTAGACACGACAGCTAACATTTGTTGCAAGCTCTGACATTGCATAATCATATAAGTCTTTTGCCATTCCATGTAAGCGTTGAAATTCAAATCCAGGGTGGTTTTTATCAGCAAGTTCCATGATAGAAGCAAAAGTATAGACGTTATGAGTTCCAAAGCATGGGTAAAAGCTGTTTGGTTTACTCAAAAGTTTCTGTGCGCACACGAAGTAAGATACGTCAGTATAGCTTTTTCTTGTAAATACTGAGTAATCATTTAATCCCAATTCTTGCGTACGCTTGATTTCTGAATCCCAATATGCACCTTTTACAAGCCTCACCATAATTTTGTGCTTTGATCGGATAGCAACATCTTCAACAAAGTCAAGAACAGATAAAGCGCGCTTTTGATATGCTTGCACAGCCAAGCCAAGCCCTTCCCACTCAGAAAGTGATTCATCAAGCCGTAATTGTTCAAACAAGATTAAGGACATTTCAAGCCTTTCTGTTTCTTCTGCATCTATGCATAATGAAATGTTGTATTTTTTTGCTTCATGACAAAGCTCTAGCAGTTTAGCTCTCAACTCTTCAGCTATATTATCGAATTGACCAAATTCATAACGTGGATGTAACGCAGACAATTTGATTGAAACTCCATGCGATTTAAAACAATCATTTATTTCAGTGGATTCACCTATAGCTTTTATTGAGTGCATGTATGAATTAAAATACTCTTCTGCATCTTCAGCTGTGTGAGCAGTTTCGCCAAGCATATCAAAAGAGTATAAAAACTTACTATTGTCATCTAGTTTTGCATACCTTAAAGCTTCTTCTATGGTTTCTCCAACAACAAAATGATTACCAAGCATAGACATTGCTTGTTTTACTGCTTTGCGAATGATCGGTTCTCCTAAATTCTTAAGTAACTTAGAAATTGCGTAATAGAACTTCGAATCGCCTTCATTATCTCTCAATATACTGCTACCTATCATCAAGCTCCATGTGGAAGCATTGACAAACAACGAAGAAGAGTGCCCTAAATATTTATTCCATTCCTGATTGGCAATTTTATCTTTGATTATTTCGTCTATTGTATAATCATCTGGTATTCTAAGTAGTGATTCAGCAAGGCACATCAATGCTATTCCTTCATCATTGGAAAGCGAGTATTGCTGCATAAAGGAATCTACAATACTTAATTTATTGTGTTTGATTTTTTCAATAACTTGTTTTGCAATATTATAAATTCTATTTTTTGAATCAGCCGAAAGCTCTTCTTTTTCTACAAGATAACGTATATAACTCTTTTCATCAGTACGATAAAATCCTTGTAAACGTTTTCTGAGTTCATTAGGTTCTTGTATAGAGCTTATCATATATAATTATCTCCAAAAAATACTCCGACACCATATGTATGGTGAAATTATATCATAACTTTGCGCAGAGCAAATTGCTATTTACAAAGGGATCAGGGCTGGCTAAAAGAAGTCCATGCAATAACTTCACTAAATCAAAAAGATTGTGCAAGTATGTAGCTCAACACTCCACCACACATCAAGTATTTAGTCTCAGTTGCGGTTTGTACACAGCATTTGAGTTGAATTGATTGTTCAGAATTATCCTTTCCTTTGATGATACATTCTAGATTTCCACCTGGCACTATTTCACCTTTTATGCTTATTACCTTACTACCATCAAATATCTTTCTGGTTATTCCATTTTGGAATATAAGTGGAAGAACACCCATACCAACTAAGTTGGACCTATGTATACGCTCAAAGCTTTCTGCAATTACAACTTTAATCCCCAACAATAAAGTACCCTTTGCTGCCCAATCCCTACTTGAACCTGTGCCATACTCCTTTCCTGCCACAATGATGAGAGCTTCCTTGTAGCGCATCGCCGCATCAAAAATTGGCATAGTTTCTTGAGAAGGAATATATTTTGTATATCCACCTTCGGTGCTAACCATTTCATTTTTTATTCTAATGTTAGCAAAAGTCCCACGCATCATTACATTGTGATTACCACGGCGAGACCCGTATGAATTGAAATCCCGTGGTTCAATTCCAAGCCCTTTTAAATATAGACCGGCAGGACTACTCGAGGCAATATTTCCCGCAGGGGAAATATGATCAGTAGTTATGCTATCGCCAAACATTGCTAATATTTGTGCACCCTTTATATCGATTTTATTATTTTTAGGTGATAAGTTATCAAAATAAGGCGGATTTTGTATGTAAGTACTGTTTGCATCCCAATTATAGATTTCACTTTTTTCACACTTTATCTTCCGCCAATGTTCATCACCAGAAAAAACATCCTTATACTTTTGTATAAACATCTCACGTGTTACCACACTTTTAACACAATCTTCGATTTCATTGTTTGTTGGCCATATATCTTTGAGATAGACATCATTTCCATTCTTATCTTTGCATATTGAATCTTTTGTCAGATCAATTTGCACAGTACCAGCAAGTGCATATGCAACAACAAGTGGCGGAGATGCCAAGTAATTAGCTTTGACTAACGGATGAATTCTTCCTTCAAAGTTACGATTGCCAGATAAAACTGCAGCAACGGTTAAGTTTTTGTTTTTAATGCCATCTTCTATATCTTTATTAAGTGGACCAGAATTCCCAATGCAAGTTGTGCAACCATATCCAACTAGATTAAAACCCAAAGCATTTAGATCTACCTGCAATCCAGACTTTTCTAAATATTCTGTTACAACTTGTGACCCTGGAGCAAGAGAAGTTTTAACCCAAGGCTTTGATTTTAATCCAAGTTTAATTGCATTACGAGCTACAAGACCTGCAGCAATCATCACACTTGGATTTGAAGTATTAGTGCAGCTTGTTATTGCTGCAATAACTACACTTCCATCTTGGAGTTTATCGCTTTCCTTTGACTCATTAACTGAAAATGATTTAGAAAAAGACTCTGCCACTTGTGAAAGAAAAACCTTATCTTGTGGTCTTTTAGGACCAGCCATTACTGGCTTCACGCTCGATAAATCAAGTTCTAGTGCGTCAAAAAATGCTAACTCATTATTGCCACGCCACAATCCTTGCTCTTTCGCATAAGCCTCAACTAACTTAATCAGCTTTTCTGGTCGCCCTGTTAAATGTAAATAATCGAGTGTTTTCTGATCAATTGGAAAAAACCCACAAGTTGCACCATACTCTGGGGCCATGTTTGCTATAGTGGCTCTATCTGCCAAAGATAAATAATCTAAACCATCACCATAAAATTCTACAAACTTACCAACAACGCCTTTTGTTCTTAGGATATTGGTAACCGTCAGCACTAAATCAGTCGCAGTTACTCCTTCCGGCAGTCTGCCAATTAATTTAAATCCAACTACTTCTGGAATCACCATACTAATTGGTTGACCAAGCATCACAGACTCAGCTTCTATGCCTCCAACACCCCAACCAAGAACTGATAACCCGTTAACCATTGTAGTATGGCTGTCAGTACCAACTAAAGTATCAGGATATATGACTCCATCATTATTACACACAACTTGCGCTAAATATTCAAGGTTCACTTGGTGGCAAATCCCTGTGCCAGGCGGCACTACTCTAAAATTTGTGAAGGACGATTCTCCCCACTTTAAAAATTGATATCTCTCCAAATTTCTTTTTACTTCTAACTCAACATTCTTACTGAATGCGGAAACACTTCCATAACTATCTACTTGAACAGAATGGTCAATCACAAGATCAACCGGTACAGACGGATTTATATTGCTTGGGTTTCCTCCATTTTTCTTAACATAGTCCCGCATTGAAGCTAGATCAACAACAGCAGGAACCCCTGTAAAATCTTGCATCAACACCCTTGCTGGTTTATAGCTAATTTCGTGATTAGTGTGTTTATTAACGCAGTCTGCTAGTACTCTTATGTCATCTAGCTTTACGTTTACTCCATCTTCATTGCGCAATAAACTTTCAAGCAGAACCTTAAGTGAGCAAGGCAATTTAGTCACATCTATTCCTAAAAATTCACTAGCACTACTTAGGCTAAAATAGTTGTATGACTTCCCGTCAATGTTTAAAGTCGTTTTTGCATTTAAAGAATTGTTCATCCTATCACACTATATTAGTTAAAATTGGAATTACTACCGTTACTTTTTTGTTGTTGACCTTGCTGCTCATACATAGTTTCAAAATCTATAGGATCTAGCATCAGTGGGGGAAATCCACCACTACTTGTAACTCTTGCAATTATTTCTCTTGCAAAAGGGAAAAGAAAAGTAGGTCCGCCAATAAACAAAGCTTGTCTTACCTCTTCCTCACTCAACTCTTTTAAATTTTCTATTGAAAAAATGCCACAATATTTCGTCTCACAAATGAAAGCTACACCATCTTTTATGCCTTCATCTTTTACCGTTGCTTTGACTTCTATATGCAAAGTAATTTCATGAAAAGATTTTTCTTCATTCACTTCTTCTTTGTTTTTCGTCCCTTCTAATTTTGCTGAATTGATATTAACCATTACATTAATATCTGGAGCTTTACTAGAAGAAAGGAATGGCGAATTCGGATTCTCAAATGATAGATCTTTAACATATTGACCGTGAATTCTCATTTTTTGTTGTGGCATTTCTTACGTCTCCTTTAATTAAGTTGAGATATTTAATACTTTCTTATATAATATATTCATTTACAAACGAATAGCAAACCTGATTATAAGTTGATATGAAAAACATATTTTCATTAATAATTAATAATGTTCGGATACTTTATATGCCAAGGAGTTGAGTTACTATGATAGAGCTTGTAATATATGCTTTATTAGCGGCGTTCATTTTTTCACGTTTGTATAATTCTTTAGGAAGGTCAGCCAACCTCAACCTAAAAAAGCTAACTAATGTATTGGATGTAAGCCGAAGTAGAGAAGATGTAGTAGAAAACATTGAGGGTTACATTGATAGCAATGATGAAAATTCAATAAAAGTTACTTATAAACAAATATTAAAAAAAAACAAAGATTTTTCTATTTCCCACTTTATAGAAGGTTCAAGCATAGCTTTTGAATTAATAATAAAATGTTTCAATCAAGGAAATTTGTCTCAGTTAAAACCACTTCTCGATAAAGACTTATATGATAATTTTGCAGAGAAGATTAAACATCGTAAAGAGGTGCACGAGTCTATAATTGTTTCTATCGTTTCACAAAAGATTTTAGAAATAAAGCTAGTAAAAAACGCAGTGTTTATTGCAGTATATTTCCTTTCAGAGCAAATTAACTTCGTTAAGAACAATGAAGGAGATATAATATCAGGTAGTACATCCACTATTAATAAAGTTGAGGATGTATGGCAATTCAAAAAAAATGTTAATTCATCAGACCCAAGCTGGTTGCTTGTTTCTATTCACTATAAAAAGACAAGTAACGATAAGACAAATGATAAGTAAGATGAGTTTTATTTGAAATGGAAAGCAAGCTACGCGAAATAGTACTTGACACTGAAACGACAGGTCTTGACACTGAATCTGGTCATCGAATTATTGAAATAGGGTGTGTGGAATTAATTAACCGCATTCCAACAGGTAAAGTATTCCATCGGTACCTTAACCCAGAAAGAGATATACCTTATCACTCGTTTAAGATTCACGGTATTAGTGAAGAATTTTTAGAAGATAAACCATTATTTTCAGATGTTGCACTTGAATTTCTTGACTTTATATCTAATGATATTTTGGTAATTCACAACGCTGAATTCGATGTTAAGTTCTTTAACATGGAGTTAAGCAAGCTGAATGCTAGGTTAATTTCCTCAGACAGAGTGCTAGATACATTACCTCTTGCGAGGAAAAAATTCGCAGGATCACCTGCTTCTTTGAATGCATTATGTAAGCGTTTTGATATATCGCTAGAGAATAGAGAATTGCACGGAGCACTAGTTGATGCTCAATTGCTTGCAAAGGTATATGTTGAACTTACAGGAGGGTTACAAACCTTTCTGTTTGATAATGAATGCAATCAGGACAGTAACTCCACATTCGTTCAGCATAAAGTACGTAATCTAACTCCCAGAGAACATTTACCAAATAGTGAAGAAATTGATGAACATAAGAAACTGTTAGACAAAATTAACAATACACTTTGGAATAAATATATTGAATAGGTTAACCAATAAAGATACAATTCAATTTTACTGAGAGCATTCTAATGGTAAGGTTTATAAGATTATTTTCTAATGTGCTAGCAGCATTAGCAGTTGTTTTTTTAGGTTATTGTTATTTCACTAAAAAAGGCATATTTGCCCCAGCAGCGATTCACAACGCAGAAGTTAAGATAGGCGGAGATTTTTCTTTAATTAATCAGGACGGACAGATCTTGCGCAGTAGTGATTTTAAAGATAAATACATGATGATTTTCTTTGGGTTTTCCTCATGCAAAAGAATTTGCCCTATGAACCTTGGAATAATTTCAGAAACACTTGCAAAGTTAGATGAGAAAACTAACAACAAGCTACAAACATTCTTCATCACAGTCGATCCTGAGCGCGATAGCACGGAAAGACTTAAAGAATTTCAGCAGCAATTTGACCACAGAATACAAATGTTAACTGGTGAAAGAGAAAAAATAGACGAAGTAATTGCAAAGTATAAAGTATATGCTAGCAAAGTTGGTGGAGAAGAAGAAATCAACCATTCTTCAATAATGTACCTTATTGGCCCTGGAGGAAAATATGTTACACACTTTGCAGCTGATTTAAATTCAGACGAAAGTCAATCTGATAAGATTTTGGCTGAGATAAGAAAATACGTAAACTGAATTATAGATTTTTCTGTTAATTAGTCGAGCATGCAACTGCATGAGCATTATGATTTGAGAGCAATCTCCATGGGAAGACACACACAACTGTACGAACGTTGTAGTTTGGGAGCAATTCCCACCAGTGGGGTGTCATCCCAGTGCCCAGACACTGGGATCCAGCTTCTATGCAACTTAATTAAAAACGTTTGTTTTAGCGTAAGACAACTACCTTTAGCTCATCAGCTCAGTTATAAGCAAAATTTCTGGATTCCAGTGGGCTTTGTTGCATCGCTACTTATGAAAGGCTAACTATAGTTAGGATTATAAGTAACCCATTGAAAATCTTGTTTTTTTGCAATCAATCTGATCAAATTTAAGAATAGTAATTTATTATTTACATTAATAAATTTAATTCTATTGAAAATAGCTAAAGCATTGAAATTCTTGAATTTTAGCCGGATTAGTGAGTGGTAGTGAAATTTCTTTTACTCAAATTTAGGTATTCACTGACCGTTCTTGTTATAAATACCAGAATAATAAGCTACTGATATTCTCCATCTTTTTTATCTTTAATCCATCATAGCTAGCGATGCAACAAAGCCATTCCAGTGTCAAGCACTGGAATGACATCATCTGTTGTGCAATTTACCTTCAAAAATGAATGTTCGTACAGTTATGGAAGACACATTGGAATGACACTATTTGCTGTCTTCAAAAATAAACATTCGTAAAGTTGTGCTTTTAATATGGGTTATCAGTTTAAAAATGTTGCTAATCAGCATATATGAATGTAATATTAATTAACATTCATAAACGAAGCAATACCATGGAAAATAGTTATAATGCCGATGCAATAAAAATCTTAAGGGGTCTTGATGCTGTAAGGAAACGTCCAGGTATGTACATTGGTGACACTGACGATGGATCTGGCTTGCACCACATGGTATATGAGGTTGTTGATAACGCAATAGATGAATCTTTAGCTGGGTATTGTGATAAAATTGAAGTTAGCATAAATAAAGATGGTTCAGTATCAGTAACCGACAATGGTCGTGGCATTCCAACTGACATTCATGAAGAAGAAGGAATATCAGCAGCAGAGGTAATAATGACTCAACTCCATGCTGGTGGTAAATTTGACAGCAATACCTATAAAGTTTCTGGGGGATTACATGGTGTTGGAATCTCAGTTGTGAATGCATTATCAAGCTGGTTGGAATTAATTATTTGGCGCAATAAGAAAGAACACTTTATGCGTTTTGAAGATGGTGAGTCTATTGAACCTTTAAAGGTAGTCAACGAAAATACAAACAAAAGAGGAACTAAAGTCACGTTCATGCCATCAACAGAGACTTTTAATGGCATTAATTTCAGTTACTCAACGCTTGAAAGTCGTATAAGAGAATTAGCATTTTTAAATTCAAATATCGACATTACTTTACGTGATCTGCGCAATGAACCATATACAGAATCTCATTTCAATCAGAGCAATCAATCTAAAGACAATTTTGGTACAGCAAATTTTGTGCAGTATTTAGATAAGAATAAGACACATGTAACTAAAATTGCCAGTATGAAAGGAGATGCAGAAGATCTTGGCATCAGCTTGGAAATATCGATGGAATGGAATGATTCCTACTATGAGAATATGTTGTGTTTCACTAATAATATACGGCAACGAGATGGTGGTACGCATTTGGCAGGATTTAGATCTGCACTAACTAGATGTATCAATACCTATGCAACTAATGAAGGGTTTTTAAAGAAAGCAAAAGTAAATTTAACTGGAGAGGACGTTAGAGAAGGTTTAACTTGTGTTTTATCTCTTAAGATGCCTGATCCTAAGTTTTCTTCACAAACAAAAGATAAACTAGTTAGTTCTGAAGCACGTGCAGTTGTAGAAAGTATAGTTTCTGATAAATTGAGCACAATCCTTGAAACTGATCCCAAATTGGCAGCAAGCATAGTAGAAAGAGCAATCAGGTCAGCAAAAGGAAGAGAAGCTGCAAGAAAAGCGCGCGAGCTAGTTAAAAGCAAAAACAATATTGATATTGCAACTCTGCCAGGAAAGCTTGCTGATTGTCAGGAAAAAGCTCCTGAGTTATCGGAATTATTTATAGTAGAGGGTAATTCAGCAGGTGGTACTGCAAAGCAGGGGCGTAATCGTAAAACACAAGCAGTGCTTGCCTTAAGAGGAAAAATTCTAAACGTAGAACGTGTAAGTTTAGATCGTATTTTTTCATCTGCAGAAATAGGCTCTTTAATTACTGCAATTGGTGCTGGAATAGGGAGTGAACACTTCGATATTGAAAAAGCTAGATATCATAAAATTATCATCATGACAGATGCAGATGTTGATGGTTCACATATAAGAACTTTGATTCTAACTTTCTTTTTTAGACATATGCGTGAAGTTATTGAAAAAGGTTACTTATACATAGCACAGCCACCCCTCTATAAAGTTACAAAGAATGCCAAAGACACTTATATTAAAGATGACGAAACTTTTGAAGAGTATATAATAAACTCAGCAGTTAAAAGATTAACACTAAGTGGTACAGCTACAGAATTTAACAACTTGCGCCTTATTTTGAATAAATGCGTTAGCACTTCTAATATTAGCAAAAATTATGATAGAGAAATACCACAAAATCTCTTAGAGTCATTGCTAATTTTAAGTAAAAAGAATGCTCTATCATCGGCTGATGAGATATTAAAGTATTTGAAGTTAATGTACAGCGAATACACTTGGGAAGTGGAAATAAAAGATGAAGAAAAAGAAATTCATATCTCTAAATTGTTTCAAGGATTGGCAGACAAATATATATTTGCACTTAGTATGCTTGAAGGCAAAGATATGCGAAACATATTAAGTTTGCTTGATGGTATAAGTAATTTATTTAATGGTGATTCATTTTTAAAGTCACAAGAAACTGAAATAAGAATCACTTCTCCAAGTACGCTTGCAAAAATAATAATGGACTATGGTAAAAAAGGTTTAACTCTGCAGAGATTTAAAGGTCTTGGTGAAATGAATGCTGATCAGCTATGGGATACTACGTTAAATCCTGAGGCTAGAACTTTATTAAAGGTTGAAATAAAAGATTGTGAAGAAGCTGATTCCATATTTTCAATATTAATGGGTGATATAGTTGAACCACGCCGTGATTTTATTAATAGCAATGCACTTAATGTGCATGATGTTGATATTTGAACTTTTAGCAAAATGTACGAACATTACGGGTTTAAGCAAAGACTGTGTCATTCAAGTAGCTGACACTGGTTCCTTTATAACGGTGTCATTCCAGTGCTTGACACTGGAATCCAGGTTGCTCACAAGCAAACTAGCATAGAAAGTGGTTACAACGTTTTCGATGAGATTGCAGAAAGGCTGGATTCCAGTGTCAAGCACTGGAATGAAAGCAGTCCTACGTCATGCCGCGATTCATTCGCGGTATCTCTAGATCCCGCTAACAAGCAGCGGGATGACGGTTGTCAGGGTGTCATCCCACTACCTTCTCCTGTCATCCAAGTAGCTTGACACTTGTATCTTTATGATGTGAGGCATTAGAGCTAAAATACCTCACAGGGAGGGTGAAGCTGATGCAACGCTAATGCCATTAAGGCCGAATCCCAGATTTTGCTTCCCTCCCATAGAGTTATAGCTCTTCTCATAATAATCCCAATAAGGTAAGAATGGATTTATGGTAGAGGGGTTTGTATGCCAGAAGCGTATAGTTACGACTTAAGGAAAAAAGCAAAGGAAGCATTGGATGAAGGAGAAAGTAGAGCAACTGTTGCCAAGTGACCTTACCCAGAAAAAGTGGAGAGAAAGAAAGGAGTTTTTTCGGGTAAAATAAAATTTTGGAGGATTAGAAATGGCAAGAGAATATACGGCAGAATTCAAATTGGAAGCTGTTAAACTGGCAAATGAACAAAGAAAGGCAGGTCAAACAATTACAAAAATAGCAAAGGATTTAGGAATAAAGGGTGGTTTATTAGGAAAATGGATAAAGAAACACAACGAAAAAAAGTCGGCAGCAGATGCATTTCCAGGTAGAGGTAACATGGCTCCTTACGACAAAGAGAGGTTTGATTTACAAAGCAAGAGTAACAAGGGAAAGAGACATTTAAAAAAAAGCCCTGGCCAGTCAAAAAGAGTAAAATATTTTTTCATAAAAGAGCATAGTAAACACTATAAAGTGCAGGAATTATGTAGGGTTTTCTGCTAGTGGCTACTATAAGTGGACTACAAGGAAAATAAGCAGTAGAGAATCAGCAAATAAAGAGTTATTAGCAGATATTCAAAAAATATATCAAGCTTCTAAATGTAGATATGGAGCTCCTAAAATTCATGCTGAATTAAAGGCTTTGGGTAAAAGTTGCAACTTAAAAACAGTGCAAAGTATTATGCAGAAAAATGGTATTCAGGCTATATTGAGAAGAAAATTTAAAATTAAGAAACAACAAACGGACAGTAGCTCCCAATATATTAGACCAAAACTTTATTGTCGATCAACCAAATAAAGTATGGGATTACTTATATAAAAACCAAAGAAGGATGGCTATATTTGGCAACAATAATCGATCTATATTCACGCATGGTAGTTAATGAGCAGTTCAATAAATAAACAATTGGTTATGGACTCTTTATTAATGGCCGTTAACAAGCGTAAACCTGCCAAAAATCTACTATTACATAGTGATCAAGGTTCACAATATACTTCGCAAGGTTATCAATATCTCTTATCCATAAAAAACATAGATGAGTTATAAAGGTTGTTGTTACGACAATTCTGTTGTGGAAAGCTTCTTCAGTTCTCTAAAAAGGGAGTTACCAATAGACACCTCTCGGCACTCTAAACAGCATATCAAAACTGCTATATTTGAATATATAGAAATTTTTTATAACAAACAACGTCACTATTAACTATTGCATTCCTGAGCATTTTGATTCATCATTCTCTTTGTGAAAAACATTCCAAACTTTCTCTCCACTTTTTCTGGGTAAGGTCAGTCAAACCTCCATTTTTTTTATATCAATTTATTACTTTTTTTTCGGTTTGACACACTTTTTTGAACATTCCCAACGAAAAAAGAAAAACAAGGTTTAATTTTCTTTTTTATTTGCGATTTATCTATTAATTAACCGTGAAAGGTTACGTGTAATGCTTCTTCACATAATTATCAATAATTGCCTTAAATTCTTCAGAGACATTATCACCTTGTAAAGTTTTGAAATATTTGCCGTTTTTGTAGACTGCTGAAACAGGTTTTTCTCCATATCCAGGTAAGCTGATTCCCAAATTTGCGTGTTTGCTTTCTCCAGGACCATTTACTATGCATCCCATAACAGCAATGTTCATATGCTCTACACCTGGATTTTTTTTCTTCCACATCGGCATATGAGTTTTTATATAGCCATTCACCTCTTCAGTTAATATACGAAAACGATCGCTACTCGTGCGCCCACAACCAGGACATGAATTAACCTGAGGGTTAAAGTGTCGCAAGCCTATAGACTGCAATATTTCCTGACACACCACCACTTCATTAGTACGCGATTCACCAGGACGTTGAGTCAAAGAAGCCCGTATTGTATCTCCAATGCCATTTTGCAATAAATAAGTAAGCCCTGCTGCGGTATTTACCACACCTTTATTGCCCATACCAGCCTCAGTTAAACCCAAATGCAGCGCATAATTGGAAGATTTTGCAAGTGCCATATAAACTAAAATTAAATCTTGTACTTTGCTAACTTTACATGAAATGATTATTTTGTTTGAATTTAGACCAATTTCTTCAGCTTTTTTTGCACTATCAAGAGCAGACATTACAAGTGCTTTGCGCAGTATAACATCAGAAGGCCTTGAATTACTAAGCGAAGAGTTTTCATCCATCAATTTTTGCAAAAGGTATTTATCAAGACTACCCCAATTTACCCCAATTCTAACCGGAAGATCGTGCATTATTGCATACTCTATCACCCTTTCAAACTTCTCATCACGTTTGTCGCCAAAGCCTATATTGCCTGGATTGATTCTAATTTTACCCAGCATTTTGATGTTGTCTGGATAATCTTGAACTAATTTATCTAGCTCATATTGACCGCAGCCTACCAATATTTTACCGTCAAAACCTTCTTTATTTATCTCTTCTACTATATAAGGTATTGCTCTTGCTACCTCCTCTGAGTTCAAGGCAATTCGCACCAATTCTGAACCTGTACGCGCTAGTTCTGTTATCTCTTTTGCATAATGTTTTGCGCTACTTTTTATATTATCAGCATCTATATGCACGCCAAGCGCCATAGATTGTACAACTACAGGATTATTTCCGCCTATCTTTACTTTTCCAACTTCTACAACATGAGTTTTGTGCCTGGAAATCTGCGATAATTCATATGTATTATCATTCAATATCAGGTCTTTATCTAGCATATTATTAATGGCCAATATTGTGATACTATTTTACTGTGTCAGCTACACTGCCAAATGAACTTGAACCATTCAAACTATAAGCATCTACGTTATCCAAATTAGCAATAGAATCATGTGAGCACGTTCTTCTTGATGGAGTTTCTTTTATAGTGACATTTATAGGAGAAACTTTCTTTTCTCGTGTTGAAGTAACTTTCTTCTCTTCTTGTTGTTCACTTTCATGCTGCTTATTTTCATACTGGAAAACTGACTCTTGATCTATAAATACAGCACCCCTTAAACGTGCGATATTAATACCATGCTGATTTATCATAGTGCTCTCCTCATCGTCGACTATGCAAGCTTCCATGTCATTTGGCTCATTATCAAGACTAGCAATTTTTTTCTCTTTTAATTTTTTGATTAGATCTTCTTTATTTATAGCTCGATCTTGTAATTTTTTTTTCTTGAGCAATTCCCTACGCTTCTCATACAGTTTATATGACTCAGCAAAATCCTCATCTGTATGAAAGTTTGCACCACCAGGGTTACCAGGAGGTATGTATCTCTTACTGAGCTTAGATTTAGCTTCAGCACTATGCACAGTAAAAAAGCTAGAAACCAAAAACATTAATATAAATAAAATTTTAGAAAAAACCCTAAGCATATGGTGCTATAGTAAATATCGTATTTTAAAAGATAGCAATTAACAAACTTTAAGTAAACCAGAATCTTTACTAACTTTACAATACAAATATTTTTCTAAAAAGTGATATGTTTGCTATCAAAAAAACCTACGCAGACTAAGAGAAGAGTAAGGTGTTACAAGTTGCGTAACACCTTTTCAAGAAAAGTGTTATGCAGCTATATGTTTGCAACTTTTAAGTTATTCTGTAGTTTTTCAGTACCATCGGTAGTATCTACATTATTAAGTTTTGCGTCTGGCGTATCTTTAGATAAGTCGTTTTTTTTCTCTTTATCAAGCTTAACTCCCTGATAGATACAGAATGCAACAAAACTAGTTATTGCTATTGCGGCAACAGCACTGACTATGATACAAATTGCCATTATTTTTTGTTGATCTGCTACTGCCTCTGCAAGTGTTTCCACTTTTTCTTGCAGGCCGTTTAAGTGCTCTTGCATAGCTTGAAACTGCTTAGTACCAATCTTGTCTTCTAATGCACTAAAAACTTTTTCAAACTGCTCAACATCTATCTTTTGAGCTTCTTGCCATTCTTTTAATGCACTAAATACCTCTTCAAACTGTTTAGCATCTATCTTTTGAGCTTCTTGCCATTCTTTTAATGCACCAAAAACTTTTTCAAACTGCTCAGCATCAATTTGTTGACTTTCCTGCAATGCTGTTATATCTGACTCATCAAAGCCAAGTACCCATTTAGTTATACCCATTTTTAACCCCCTAGTTAATTAATATATTATAATTTTACATTCCAAATGTTTAAATTATTATTAAATCAATTGTCATTATGTATTGATCTTTTAATAATTTCGTTTGACTTGCTTTTTGAAAGTGCGAAAACTTAAATTAAGGTATTACAAGATTGTTATTCAACCAATATCTCTCTTTTCCCTGAGTAATTTGGAGCGCTGACAATACCTTCCTTTTCCATTCTTTCAACGATGTTTGCTGCTCTGTTATAGCCTATTCTAAGCTGCCTTTGAATGTAACTGGTTGAAACTTTTTGATCTCTTTGAATGATGGCCACTGCTTGGTTATAGAGGTCATTTTCTTCATCCTCCGTTTCATCGTGTGACTCTGTAGAAGAATTTTCATCTTCTTTAGTGATTTCCTCCATGTAGTTTGGCTCACCTTGCATTTTCAGATGATCAACTATATCTTGCACCTCATTATCACTTACAAATGGGCCGTGAACTCGAATGATCTTACCACCAGAGGCCATATAGAGCATGTCACCCATGCCGAGCAATTGTTCAGCCCCTTGTTCGCCAAGTATTGTACGGCTATCTATCTTAGAAGTAACAGCAAAACTGATTCTCGTTGGAAAGTTCGCCTTTATCACACCTGTGATCACATCCACAGATGGGCGTTGTGTTGCCATTATGATGTGTATTCCTGCAGCACGAGCCATCTGAGCTAAGCGTTGAATAGAGCACTCTATTTCTTTGCCGGCAACAAGCATCAAATCTGCCATTTCATCCACGATCACTACAATATACGGAAATGTTTCCATCTTGATTGGTATTTTTTCAAACAGAGGTTTGCCTGTTGTTGAGTTAAAGCCAATCTGCACAACGCGCTCCAATTCTATTCCACTATTCATCGCTTCTGTGATTCTTTGGTTATAGTTTATTACATTGCGCACATTTAAATAGGACATCATGCGATAGCGATTTTCCATTTCTTTCACTATCCACTTAAGAGCGACTACAGCCTTTTTTGGCTCTGTTACCACTGGCGTTATTAGATGCGGTATTGCATCATATATTGAAAGCTCAAGCATTTTTGGGTCGATCATTATCATCTTACATTCATCAGGACTTAATCGATAAACGAGTGAAAGAATCATAGTGTTAATCGCAACTGATTTACCAGACCCTGTGGTTCCAGCAACGAGCAAGTGGGGCATTTTAGTTAGATCTGCAATAACTGGTTTTCCACTTATTTCTTTGCCAAGCGCAATTGGGAGATTTAAGTTTGCATTTTGGTATTCTGGGGATTCAAGCAAATCACGCAGCATTACAATTTCCCGTTCCTTGTTCGGCAACTCTATTCCCATAGCATTTTGCCCACGAATTATTGAAATACGTGCAGAGAGTGCACTCATCGAACGTGCAATGTCATCTGCAAGGCCAATTACTCTTGCAGATTTCGTGCCAGCTTGTGGTTCAAGTTTGTACAAAGTCACAACCGGCCCATAGCATACACTGATAATTTTTCCTTGCACGCCAAAATCACTCAGGACTTGTTCCAGCAGAGATAAATTTTTATTGCTCTCCATTTCATTTAGCTGTTTTCTCTGCAAAGACTCTTCTGCTTTAGAAAGTAAATGGATACTTGGAAACTTAAACTCACTTAAAACCTCCTCGGTAGCTTTTTTCTGTCTTTCTTTTGGTTGTTGTTTAGTAGTGATTTTAGTTCTATGTTTTTCTTCTACTACTAATGGTGCAATTGAATACTCAGTAGTTTTATGTGATCTGAAGAATGGAACATTTACAAATAAGCAAGCTATTTTTTTACATAAGAAGAATAGAGAGTAAATTGTTCTCTTCCAACCAACAGATCCTACAAGACCTATTGATGTTACTATCACAAATATATAAAACGGGCAGTTATTAATTAGTGCATTCCCTATTATTCCACTGTGTCTGTACCTTGCAGTGATGCCTAGCGAAAGTTGTGGTAGTATAGCACATATCCCTAAATTGATTAATATTAAATAGAGAATTTTTAGCAGCCTTTTTGATGGCCTGAAGATCAACAAGTAAACTATGGTTGTAGCTATTGTAACACTAGTTAATCCAAGAAATTGAACCAATATATCAGCTAAATATGAACTTACTATTCCACCTAAATTTGTCACTTCCTCATTTGTAGCTGTGTTTAAGGAAGGATCTTTATAGTTATAGCTAAAAACTGATATATATATATATATTAAAAGGGATAGATATATTGCTGATTTTAGATATTTTTTTAACATCTACCTAAAGTAGTAAGCTACTGTATATTTTACAAAGTGAATTGTTATTAGCAATATCATTATAGATAAATCTAATCCGTTGAACGGTGGTATATATCTTCTAATAATCTTTAGTGGTGGATATGTCAATTGGTTCAAGATGTGCATTATGCTACTGACAGTTTCATTATATATGTTCACCATATTAAGTTTAACCAGCCAGTTTAGGACAACCCAACATATTAGAATGAAGCTATAAAGATCAAGTAACGTATTGAGTAGATATATGATTGGATGCATACATATCTATTACACGAAAGTTATATAAAAGACAAGTATTTAGCCTTTTCAAACTCAAAATGTTGTTTTTGCTGAACCAAAAAAAACTTCATTTTTTGAGCTGCGCAAAGCCACCTAAAGTAGAGAATGGACAAGGAAGGAGGGGTGTATAATATATATTAATGTTGATATTTATTTCTTATAAATATCATCTCTATGTCCTATCTCTGTGATAGTTACTATATGATCTAATTGATTTACTCTGTAAATTACACGATAGTCACCAACTCTTAGCCTTCTACATCCTTTTAAGTTATGATGTAGTGGTTCACCAAAATTTATTGGGTCAACTGTAAGACGTTCTTTTATAGCCTTTTGAACTCTTAGCCTTATTATCTTTGGAAGGTTTGGTAAATCTTTTTCAACAACACTCTTTAGAGACTTAACCTTGTAACGCTCTAATCCCACTTAATATCTTCAAAATCAACTGTTTCTGCACCTTCAACATCACGCTCATCAGAAATTTTAGATACTAAAAAATCCTCCATTTCAAGCTCAACTGCTTCTCTAAATAGTTTTCCTGCTAATTCTTGAACGGGCTGTTTAGTAAATTCAGATAATTCAGCAAGATGCTTTAAAGTTTCTTCGCTAAGAGCTATGTTAATGCCTGAATTTGCCATATGTTTTACCAAAGTCCACTAATAATTATACAACATTTTTTTTAATTTTTCAATAAAGAAAGGAGTGGTGTATAAAAATATATTTAATGTTTCAGTAGGTCCAATATTGCCTGCTTGTAAATATTGTCCCTGTGTCCTATTGAAACAATAATTACTATACGTTTTACAGTATTTACACGGTAGACAATACGATAATCATCAGCAACTTTTATTCTTCTATGTTCCTTTAATCTCTTGCGTAGCAACACACCGTTACCAATAGGATCAGTCTCAAGATACTCTTTTATTGCATCTTTAATACTTGGCTTTACATCTTCCGGCAAGGAAGGCAAATTTCTTTTAAGAACATGCTTTAGATATTTAATGGTGTATTGCTTATTTCCAGATGTCTTCACTATCCTCTACTTCTTCTGCATCATCAGAATTTAACTCCCTAATAATTTTGGAAAATGCAATATCTTCCGCTTCAAGTTCGATTGCTTCCTTGACTAGCTTTTCTGTTAATTTTTGAACAGACTGCTTGGTGGCTCTAGCTAGTTCAACAAGATGCTGCGAAGTTTCTGGGTTGAAAGTTACACTAACTTTTGAATTTACCATCAGTTTTACCAAAGTCTACTACTATAGCTATTTTACAACATTTTTTTTAATTTTTCAATAAAGGAAGGAAGGAGGGCTGTATAAAAATATATTTAATGTTTATCAAGTAGCCTTCTCATAAATGGTGTCTCTATGTCCTGCTGTAGCAACAAATACCTTATGTTTTGCAATATTTACAGTATAAATAATTCGATAATCACTAACCCTTATTCTTCTATACCCTTTTAGCCTGCCACGTAATGGTTTACCAAATTTAATTGGATCAGTTGTAAGCCGCTCGTTTATCGCTTTTGTAATCCTTGATCTTATTGTTTTTGGAAGATTTAGAAAATCTCTTTCAGTAAAGTTTTTTGAGTAGACAATATCGTATTTCAGTTTATGTCCTCTCCCTTTCAGATAGTACTGTATTCCAGTCTACATCCTCACATTCCTTAATAGTTTTATATAACGCAATATCTTCTACTTCGCACTCGATTCCTTCGATGACTAACCTTTTTGCTAGTTCTTGAACGGATTCCTTGGTGATTTCAGCTAACTTAGTAAGGTTATGTGAAGTTTTTGGGTCAAAAGTTATACTAATTCCTGAATCTGTCATATGTTTTACCAAAGTCTACTAATAATTATACAACATTTTTCTGAATTTTTCAATAAAGGAAGTTGATGATATGTAAGAAAAATTTTGCCACCTGCGTTAATGAATAATTAAAGATTTAGCATATTTATCTACCCTCTATTCTATTACTTAAGTTAGACCACTTTTTTCTATTAATATTTTTTGTTTATAAAGATGAGCAGTTACTCATCACGCAGTTGATCTATGGATATAATACTACCGTTTGATAGTTTTTCAGTACATTTTTCACTTTTGTATTCTTTATCAGAGTCGATACTGATTTTGTCAAATATTAAAACATCTCCTGAAATTTTATCACGAAACTCACTAATAGCAAAAAACGGTATAGTAATTCGCTCTTGTTTTCCTTGAAAACTCAAACTGACGCTAAATTTATCCTCAGAAACTTTTAAATCATAGAATTGATGCTGTAATATAATAAGCATTTGAGTAGGGTATGACTTTTTCAAACGATCTGGCATGGTCACACCATTAAAATATGTGAAAAATAATATTTCTAAGTGAGGGATAAAACCATTACCTGATATAACATCTAAAGTCTTTTTGATAACTTGAAACTTAGCAGAATTAAGCAGTTTTTTGTAATCTGTTTGCTCCATATAACTTTCACATACGTAAATTTTGGGGAACTTCTGTTACCCGGCGTTCCCTGAACCGTGCTTATAGCAATGAAGTTATAGTGCTTAAATTAAGCAGCTATTGCGTCGACATTGTCTTCAGCAGCAAAATTATCGTTTGCATTTAAATTATGAACTCTTAGCGGTGGTGTCTAACCGAGCAAAGCTACCATCTTTACTATGCATGTCGATCCTTATTCGTCCCCATATAAATTAAAAAACATGGTGGAGACGCCGAATACTGCCCTCGGGTCCAATACACCTATTACAAGGTAATTTTATTGCTATAGTACACAAAATGTACATAGCTATTATATAGCAACATTAAATAAATGTCAAGATATTATGACCTTAAGTTGATTTATTGCTAAAACAAAATTAATATTTCCAGTAAAAAATTCTGTGCTCTTAACCTGACACATATGGCTTTTTGAATACTCCCAATGAAAATATTTATAAATAAATATTTACTCTTCTTTTTTATTGTTTTTAGGTTTTTCTTGATCAACCATTTCTCCACCGATCTCTTTTATTTTTAGTATCAACGACTCTGGTACATACATGTCAATTACTTCTTCTGCTGTCACAAATAAAGCCTGATAAGAGTGTGAATTTATTATCCAATTAGGCAATATGTCTTCTGCTTCTATTTTATACTCTCCCTCTTTTTTGTCATATACTGTGTAGCAATATAAGTGCACAGCAAAAAATAATACATAAGAGAGCAATATTCCTTTAAGCACTCCGAGAAAGATTCCAGTAACTCTATCGATAAACCCCAACCTTATGGGTGATAATATGTACATTAGCCAGTTATTTATTATCATGAATATAAGATTAAGTATAATAAATACAGAGATTGTAGAAAGTATGTTTAGTGTAACTTTAGAATCAAAATATTTACTATAATTTGGAGCGAAAAAATCATAGTGATTAGCTGTCAGAAAGACCGATAAAAATAGAAACATTAGTGCGCATAGCTCTTTTATAAAGCCTCTAGTTACCGAGATTATTACGCATAGAACAACAATGAAGATAATTAGGCTATCGAAAAGCATGTTTTATATCTATATGGTTTTCAAGATATAATAGTTGTAAATAACAAGGTTGTAAAATTAATTGTATTTATGCTGCATCAATTGATCTAAATACCTAGCGATCATGTCAATTTCTAAATTCAAATAATCATTTACTTTGTTGTACTGAAAAGTTGTATTTTCCCATGTATAGGGGGTGATATTTACTGTAAATTCCTGATTAATAACTGAATTCACTGTGAGGGAAACCCCATCTAGTGTAACGGAGCTTTTTTTTGCAACAAATTTAATTAATTCTTGTGGGCACGATAGTTTGATTTCATGAGAATCTAAATTTTGATTAATTGTTAAAAATTTTACTATCCCATCAACATGACCCTGAACCAGGTGGCCATCGATCTTATCGCTTAATCTCATTGCTTGTTCGAGATTTATTTTTTTTCCTATTCTCCACGTATTTAAGTTAGCAACCTTCATAGTTTCTTGAGATGCTTGGACTGTAAATGTATCGCTCATTATATCAACAACAGTTAAACACACACCAGAGCAAGCTATTGAATCTCCTTTATTTATAGAGGATAAATTTTGTGTCTTGATATGGAAAATTTGATCAGAGTTGGAGTGAGTGGTAGTATCAGTTATAGTCCCGATATCCGTGATAATTCCTTTAAACATATGGTGAAAATAAATAATTTTACCATGAAAAATTTTTTACAACAACTTATTTCTATTTTGTTATAGTTAAAGTAATTCTGGTTTACCGACAATTTAAAAAACGACAAATTCGTCATCCCGCTACGTGTTAGCGGGATCTAGAGATACCGTGACGGTATGACGTAGGAAAACTGAGCCTGCACTAGCTATAGGCGCGAGAAAGGGGATCGTTTTCACTTACTTGTTCAATAGATTCTATAGAATATTCAGAATATATGAAATAAGCCAAACTCAGAACACATAATGCAGTTAATATTGGTAACCCTATGTTCAATGCTAGCCCAATACTTTCTCTTTTTTCTGGTGGCACTAATCCTTTTAACATTGACACTTTTCCTAACGGAAAATGCCATAAGCAAAGTGTTGATGCAGATGCTACTATTATAAATAGACAAAAATAAGCCTTTTTTGAGGAAAATACAGTTTTTAATGATGATTTGAGTGTAATGTTAGTAGGTGGTAGAGTTTTAGCTTCATTTGTTGCTGGTGAAAGATCTTTAATTGGTAAAGGGTTTGTAGATTTATGAGGAGTATTTTCATGTTGTGGAGAAGGTTGTTGTATATAAACACCTGAAACTAATTTAAGCAATTGCTCTTTTTTTCTATATACTTGTTTTTGTAAATATTCTTTACCTAAAAGTGAGTTACTAAGAGGTTGTGGCCTTTCGAGTATCTGTAATACTTCTGATATCTCGCCTGGCTCTAATATTGCATGTAATTGTTTATCTTGAAAGTAAACAATATTGAATACTGAGCTGAAAATATTGCAAAATGTTTCTGGATCTTGATTTTTGTATCCACTCATCACTTCAATAAATATTTTATCGAGTTTTTTCCCCCTGTGCTCAATTTGGTTATCTATCATAGCTACTCTAGCATCATTTTGTGCTTGTTTTATGGCTAATGGTTTTTCTTTCTCTGATAGTTCTTTGGTCTGCTTTTTTGACTTCTTTTTTCTGTTAGCCTTAAAATACTCTGTGTGCGAAGTAGTTTGACCTACATTCTGTTCTGCTTCTTGAGGTATTGGATTTTCTATACTACCCCCTGTCATCCGAGTAGCTTGACTACTTGGATCCATGTTTCTTTTTTCCTGGTCAAACGCTGGAATAACACCAAATGGTATATTGTTGCTCTGTATAGAAAATTTTGGCAATTGTTGGGAAAAGAATTGTGACGTATTAAAAAAATTGGGTAGACAGAAAAAAGATCTAAACCAGAAAACGTTTTCATGCATTGCAGCAACTACTATCGAAACACGTGTAACTTGTTTTCCATTATTTGTTACATCGAAGCCAAATGAGCCTGTAACTGGCACGATTTGTTTATTTTGTGCATTTTTTTGGTTAGTTTCACTCTGTTCTTTTTTGTCTTCATTTTCAGTTTTTTCTGCATGTTGTAGCTTTTCATTTAGAAATAACTCGATTTGGTACAAGTTGTCCAGGTTAATGTTTTCAACGTCTGTTTGTAGCGTTATCGTTGTGCCCTGCAGAAGGATTTGAGGCGGAGCACTATTTACGAATTCTTCTACAGTTTTATAACTGTTAGTTTTACAGTAGTTATTATATAGTTCACTGCTTTCTTTGGGCACTTTTATGTTGGCTGTAAAATTTTTTTCCCGGGAAAGGCAGATTTTGAAAAAATTAATTAAAGAGTTTATTCGAAATAATCTTATATTAAAGGTGTCTTTATCTGTTGCTGTTAGCTCAAATGAAAATTCTTGTATATTACTTTCAATACTTCTCGAGCGAATAGTACTGATCTTAATTGTTTCGCTAGAAAATGCTTTACTTATGTTTCTGGATTTTTCCTTAAAGAGCTTAGGTAAATCCTCTATTTTATACTTATTCTTAGTTTCAGTATTACTGTTGTGCATAGTTGATACAGCAAATTCATCAACGCAAAGGTAAATAAAAAAGATTAATCAGTCAATAAATTAATAATCAGAATAGGGCAATTTTTCGGATTGTTGATGATATTTAAAATTTCACTATAATGAAAGTTTAAGCCAGCGTTTTTAAGATGAATAAAGAGTTATTAGATGACATACTTTCACTTGAAGATAAAGCAGTTTCCGAAATTGAGAATGCTTCTTCTTTACAAGATTTAGAAAAAGTTAGGTTATCATATTTGGGAAAAAAGGGTGTAATTAAAGCTTATTTTGACAACTTAAAAGAGATAGAAGACGCAGGAAAAAAGCGCAATTTAGGCGAAGTTATCAACGTTTTACGTAATAAGCTAGATCAGCTTATAATGAATAAGGAGAATATACTAAAAGCCGAAGAAGTTAACTTTAAATTGCAGAACGAGGCAGTTGATATCACGTTGTCTGCGAGGCCAGAAAAAATTGGCAAGGTCCATCCACTCAGTAAGGTTCTAAATGAAGTAAAGCTTATTTTTGCACATATGGGTTTTAAGGCAGTTGATGGCCCTGACATTGAAGATGAATTTCATGTATTTGATGCACTGAATACTCCAAGTCATCATCCTGCACGAGAGGAGCAAGATACCTTCTACTTAAAGAATAAAATAGATGATAAAAGAATGGTACTGCGCACTCACACCTCATCTGTACAGATTAGAACCATGGAAAAAACAAAAAAATTCCCAATTAAAATAGTAGCCGCAGGTAGAGTATACAGAAACGACTTTGATGCAACTCACACCCCTATGTTCCATCAAATAGAGGGGTTATATGTCGATGAGAATGTCAATATGGGCCAGTTAAAATTTACTATTCATCACTTCCTTAATAAGTTCTTTGGCGATAAAGGGCTGAAGATACGTTTTCGTAATAGTTTTTTCCCTTTTACCGAGCCTTCTGCGGAAGTGGACATAAGTTATAAAGGTAGTAAATGGATAGAAGTACTGGGATGCGGTATGACGCATCCAAATGTATTTCAAAATGTTGGAATAGACTATACTAAATACAACGGTTTTGCGTTTGGCATTGGTATAGAAAGGCTTGCAATGCTAAAATATCAAATTAGCGACTTGAGGAGCTTTTATGACAACAAAATCAGCTGGCTTGATCATTACGGTTTTCATTTTTCATCTTTAAGATAAGTGATAAGTAAAACTCATACGTTCGTTATACTTGCTTCAGGGCATGGCAGGCGGATGAATTCAGATTTGCCTAAGGTCCTACACAAAATAGGCAGTTTTTCCATGCTCCAGCATGTCATTTACAATGCAAAACAGTTAAATCCTGAAAATATTGCTGTTGTAGTTGATCAGCCTTTAATTGAAAGACTAAAGTGTTTTAAGGATATACAGTTAATTACACAAGAATTAACACTTGGCACGGGAGATGCGGTCAAAACTGCGATGAGAAACCTAAGAGAATTGCCAGATTCAAGCATAGTTGTTGTGCAGTATGGGGATACTCCGCTCATAAAAAGCAGCACAATAACTAAAATGATTAGTTATTTAGAAGGCAAGGCTCTAGTTTGCCTAGGTTTTAGGACAAGCAATAAAGAATACGGTAGGTTAATTATTGAGAATGGTTCCTTAAAAGAAATCGTAGAAGCAAAGAGTGATAAAAATAATCATGAAGAATTTCTTGCAAATGCTGGAATAATGGTTGCATGTGCAAAGAATTTACGTGAATTGGTGGAGAAAATAGAGTGCAATAGCTCAACTCATGAATATTACTTGACCGATATAGTTTCCATTGCAGTGAAGAGTAATTTAAATGTCGGTTACGTTATTACCGGTGGAGAAGAAGCAACGGGAATAAATAACAGAAATGACCTTATAAAAGCTGAGTTTTACTTTCAAGAAAATAAAAGAAAAATTTTTACCGACTCCGGAGTAACGCTTGTTGCACCAGAGACTGTTTTCTTTTCTCTTGATACGCAAATTGCCAGAGATTCAGTTATTTACCCATATGTTTTTTTCGGTACTGGAGTGAAAATAGAGTCTGGTGCGAAAATACTGCCATTTTCGCATTTAGAAAACTGCTTAATTAAAAGTAATGCTGAGGTCGGTCCATTTACCAGAATACGCGGAAACACAACAATTGGTAATAAGGCAAAAATAGGAAATTTTGTGGAAGTGAAAACAAGTGAAGTTGGTCAAAACACTAGAATAAAACACTTAAGTTATATAGGAAATGCTAAAGTAGGGCAGGAGAGTAATATAGGAGCAGGCACTATTGTTTGTAATTATGATGGGAAAAATAAACATGAAACGAATATAGGGAGCAATTGCTTTGTTGGCGCCAATAGCTCACTAATTGCGCCGCTTAATATTCATGATGAATCTGTAATTGCAGCAGGTAGTGTTATAGTTGAGGATGTACCAGAAAAAAGCCTTGCAATAGCAAGAGAAAAGCAAGTAACTAAGAGAATAAAGTAGTCTAATTTAATTATGTTGTTGTGTCATTTTTAATATTAGACTTCTTGCATAACCATATAACAAACTTTTATTGGGAATAGAAACAAAAAAACTTCCTTGACAAACTCCGCCAGCCCCCTTATCATAACAGTGAAGCTATTGTATTTGCTTTCGCCAATCTGCAGATTAAAAGGTAAGGATTACTTAATGTATCGGCGTCTTATGTTTAATTTTTTGCAGTATATAGATACTGTATGTCTTTACAAAACTTCATCTACATCTAGATTTTTATCTAAATAAGCTGAACGCGCTTATAAAGCGTTACAAGACATCAAAAAATGCCAATACTCGACAGAGATAGTAAAAGACTAGCTAACTCGGGGGTCCTTTGTCTTTTTTTCTGCTTAGTAAATTTCTTAAACATTTGCAGCGTAGGTTAGTTGCAATTAAAAGCAGCTAAATTGCAGTGTTTAAGACTTAAAAAACGCCAATACTGAAAATAGACAATGACTAGGGTTTCTTTTGCCTTTTTTTTCATTTGGTAAATTCCTTAATGTTTATGGCTAAACGACAATCGTCATCACGCTGCTTGTTAGCGGGATCTATTGCTGAGATACCGCGAATGAATCGCGGTATGACGGTTCGCGGCGGTATGACGTAGGACTGCTGTCATCCCAGTGCGTGACACTGGAATCCCAAAAAAGGATGATGTCATCCTAGTGCTCCTTTTTTTGTCATCCGAGTAGCTGACACTTGGATGACATCGTCATAAAGGAACCAGTGTCAAGCTACTCGGATGACAGGAGAAGGGGCTACTTGCATGACGGTGTCGGTAAACTTAGAGCTATAATAACTATTTGCCTTTTTTCTGCTTAGGTTATGCAAGAAGTCTACTGTCTGAGAAAAGGTAGATAAAAGATGAAAACAGATAGAAGTATTTTAGTAGCTCAAAAAGAACGTTAAGTCATGCTTTTTATTTATATTGACAGCGTATATGACATCGTTTACGATTAAAGTTAATAACAATAATTTATATTTATCATGTTTGCAGTAATTGAGACTGGTGGAAAGCAATATTTAGTAAAAGAAGGTAGTATAATAAAGGTAGAGAAGTTAGAAGCTGAAGAAAAAAAAGAGGTGGAAATCAATAAGGTGATTTGTATTTCAAATAGTGGCTTATCTTATTCATCTAATGCTACTGTTAAAGCTGAAGTGTTGGAGCAGTGCAGGGGGGAAAAAATTATAATCTTTAAGAAGAAAAGAAGAAAAAATTACCGTAGGAAAACTGGTCATAGGCAGTATATAACTGTTCTTCGTATAAATGAAATTAGTCTTCAAAAGTAAGAGGTAAGATATGGCAACTAAAAAATCAGGTGGTAGTTCCTGTAATGGTAGAGATTCAGCGGGTCGTAGGTTAGGAATAAAGAAGAATGGGAAGGTTATTCCTGGTAACATAATTGTGCGCCAAAGAGGCACAAAATTCCATCCTGGAAAGAATGTTGGTATAGGTAAAGATCATACGATTTTTGCTAAAATAGAAGGCTGGGTCAGCTTTAGAAGATCAGCAAATAAAAAGACTTTTATTGATATCTTGCCTACAGATAATATGAAAGCTTCAGCTTGAATAAATCAGGGGTCTGTAGCTCAGGTGGTTAGAGCGCACGCCTGATAAGCGTGAGGTCGGAGGTTCAACTCTTCCCAGACCCACCATTTAGTAGTTACTAACTGTGTTTTCTATAGCGGTTTTGATATTGTATAAGCAAAAACATGAGTTTATATAAAAATTTAGTAACCAGTGAATCAGTGGCGGCTGGTCATCCAGATAAAGTAGCAGATCAAATTTCAGATGCAATACTTGATGAGTACCTTTTTACTGATCCTTTTGCGCGAGCTGCAATAGAGACTTTAGTCACCAAAGATAACGTTATTATAGCTGGGGAAGTGTTTGGGCCTAACATCAAAAATAGCAGGATTGAAAGTATTGTACGGAATACAATAAAAGATATTGGTTACAAGCACGATGGGTTCCACTGGAGAAAAGTGAAAGTAAATATATTGCTGCATGAGCAATCAAATGACATTGCAATAGGGTTGGATCAAGGTGCTGGAGATCAGGGCATAATGTATGGCTATGCAACAACAGAGACAGAAAACCTTATGCCGGCACCCATTTTTTATGCACACTCGATTCTGAAAAATATCATGAGCGCAGTTAAAGAAGCAAAACTTGGTCCAGATGCAAAGTCACAAATCACTTTGGCATATGAGAATAACCTCCCGGTACGTGCTGAAAGTATTATTGTCTCAATACAGCACCCTGAGGATTTGGATCAATCAAAAGTAAAAGAAATAATTTACCCTTACATAGTTTCATCTTTACCTGAAGGATGGATGTGTCCTGAGGAAAATCTCTTAGTCAATCCAACTGGTAGGTTTGTTATTGGTGGACCGGTTAGTGATTGTGGATTAACCGGACGAAAAATTATGGTTGATACTTATGGAGGTTATATTCCACACGGTGGAGGAGCGTTTTCCGGAAAAGATGCAACCAAAGTTGATAGATCTGCGGCTTATATGGCAAGATATCTTGCTAAAAATATTGTCTTTGCAGGTTTGGCTGAACGTTGTCTTGTGCAGCTTTCTTATGCAATTGGTGTATCAAAACCTACTTCATTCTATATTGATACATTTGGTGCGAATAAGGTAGAGGAAAGAGTAATTAAAAAGTTTATCGAGAATAATATAGATTTATCAACAAAAGGCATAATCAAGCATTTATCGCTTAATCATCCTATATATAAACGTACAGCCTGTTATGGACATTTTGGTAAAGAGTCAGAAAGTGACGGTGGATTTTCTTGGGAAAGCATAAACTTGTCTGCTGATCTTCGTAGAGAATTCAATATAGAAGGTAATAGTAAAATTTCTTTAGATTGCTAAAATTTTTGATTTACAGCCCCATATTTATATACTAGCTTATTGTTAAAGCATAGCACGCTTTTTCATAATAATTATACCATATTAGTAATAATTTTTATATTCAATTTTTATTGTGAGGCTTATAAAGTGTATAACGAAATAGAAGGAGAACTGTACAACGTAATTGTAAGAGGTTGTCCGGAAACTAGTAAATTCAAGCATATTCCCTCTTTAACATAACCCTACTCATAGCTAGGTATATGAAATTCTCAGTGGATGTTGTGAGTAAATCATACTCCTTCGATAGCCTTCTATTCCTATTAACCCAAGCAAAAGTCCTTTCTACAACCCATCTTCTTGGCTGTACTTTAAACCCTTGTTCTCTTGTTGGTAGTAGCTCAGGTGGCGTATCTTTGTGCACCCAAAATCTACATGGAGGCCTTTTAACAATTTCAATATCTATGTCATATTCTTCCTTTGTGTGATTCTTTAAATTTCTTCCTTGGTATCCCATGTCAGCCCACATTTTTTTAACTTTAGTATATTTTGTTCTCATATTGTTTAATGCTATTTTAATACCATCTCTATCATTTTCGTTAGCAGCGCCTACGTAACAACCTAGTATAAAACCCTGAGTGTCTGTAATTATATGCCTTTTTCTACCCTTTACTTTTTTACTTCCATCATAGCCTTTGATCCCCCCTTTTCTGTAGTCTTTACAGATTGACTATCTACTATACAGGCACTCGGCTGCTCATTCCTTCCTATTTTTCTTCTACTATATTTTGTAATTTCATAATTCATTTTCTCAAAAATTCCCTGCTTCTTCCATTGCCTGAACTGCTCATACACAGTCTTCCATAGCGGAAAATCATTTGGTAAATACCGCCATTGACACCCTGTACGCAATACATAGAAAATTGCTTCTAATATTTCTTTTTTGCTATACTTTGGCAGCCTTCCTCCTTTCTTGTATGATACTCTGAAGTGTTTTTCTATTCTTGCCCATTCCCTTTCGCTTAGATCTGTTGGATACTTTTTTCTCATCTTTACCCCGTACTAAAATTTCAGATATTATAGCCTTTTACTTGTTTCCGGACAACCTCTAAAAGAGTTTTCTGATCTTATTGATAAAATAAAAGAACACCCTTTTAATGTTGAATTGATAAATAATACATTAGATTATGAAAAATTCAAATTCTACCTTCAGCAGGATTTTCTGTATTGTATAGATTGCGCTCGTGCTTTTTTAATTGTTGCAGCTAGAGTTGATGATATTGAAATGATGAGTAGTTTAATCAATTTGGCACAAGGAGCATTTTATGTTCGAGAACAGTATAAAAAATATTTTGAAGATTGTGATCTATCTGATGATCACAAAAAGTCAAGAGCTTGTTCTGCCTTTACTGACTTTTTCATGAGTGCCGCATATCACAATTCTGTTAATGAAGCTTTAGTAGCATCTTATTCTTGCTTTAACATATACCAAATCGTTATACGCCATATGGTAAATGAGATAACAACTAAAGGGGTTAAAAATAACAAATACAAAGAGTGGATCAACATTTATAGTAGCGAAACAGTAAATGCTGTAATTGATGAGGTTACTGATATTACAAATAAGCTATATAAAAAAGCTAGTGACTGTGAAAAAAAGAGGATGTATGAGTTTTTTAAGAAAGGGCTGGAATTAGAAATAATGTTTTGGGATGAGGCATATTACTCTAATATATCTAGCAAAGAATATTAGCAGCGGATTATTTACGTTAACTTGATCTTTTATCGGTAACTACAGTGTTCAGTGGCATAATTAGGAGCTGTTACGGGTCAAATCTTTTAAAGGATATAATTGAGCATCCTTTTAATGTTGAGTTAGCGAATAACACCCTAAATATAGAGAACTTCAAATTCTATGCTCAACAAAAGACGTTGTTCTTAGGTGATTATATTCGTACCACCTTAATTACTGCATCCAAAATGGAAGATTATAGTAGTATTATCTCGCTTGCTGAAGTAGCCCAAAGAGTAGTGACTGTTAATAGAATGCTATATGACTACTACTTTACTATGTACGGTATAAGTCGCGAAAAGAAATCTCTTGAGTGTTTTAATTTCACTAATTTTCTTTTATCCATCTCGCATAGTAATACCTATGAGGCTATGACGGTTTTGTATTCTTGCATGTTTATATACGAGACTGTCGTTGATAGCATGAAAAATAGATTCAAGAAAAATAATAGATATAGGGATTGGTTTAATTTTTGTTACAGTGATTCAGTAAAGTCTGGATGCATTATTTTGGAAAATATTGTTGATGGATATTGCAGCAGAGCAAGAGAAAACGAAAAGAGCAGAATGCTTGAGTTGTTTAGAATAACTGCACAATTTGTGTTAGATTTTTTGAACGGTGCATATAATTTTTCAAGATTCAATCAATTTCCTAAGGAACATTGACAATTTTAAGCTAATTTGTATCCTTAATAAGTATTTTTTAAAATGCTATGAAAAGTAAAGAACATGATTTTCATTTAGTGGATCCAAGCCCTTGGCCAATTGCTGTATCAGCAGCAATTCTTATTCTTGCACTTGGATTAGTTGGCGCGCTTCATAAACAAATTGTCGGAATGTTTTGTTTAGTTTTGGGAATCTCCGCAGTATCAGGGGTGCTGTTTTATTGGTGGAGAGATGTAATAAGGGAGGCCATTTATGACAAATGTCACACTGCCATTGTAAAACATGGACTCAAATTTGCAATGTACTTGTTTATTCTCTCGGAGGTCGTATTTTTTATAGTGTTCTTTTGTTCATTCTTTAAAGCCTGGCTTGATCCAGTTTTTTTATTTGAGGCGTTTTCTCCTGCAAAAAAAGTTGAATGGCCCCCTGAGGGAATTTTGCCACCTGATCCGTGGTCACTACCATTCATGAATACATTAATATTATTGCTTTCTGGTACAACAATTACTTGGGCAAATCACTCTTTACTTAAAAATGATAAAAAGAGCATGATTAAAATGCTGTCCATAACTATATTGCTTGGAGTTTTTTTTATAATAGTGCAAGCAATAGAGTATCATGAAGCGAGTTTTTCTCTACAAGAAACAGGAGAAAAGCTTATTTATACATCCAATTTTTATATGATTACCGGTTTTCACTGCGCACACGTTATAATAGGAATAATATTTTTATCAGTGTGTTTATTTAGAGCACGGAAAGGCCAATTTACACTTCAGGACCATTTGTGCTTTGAGTTTGCCTCCTGGTATTGGCACTTTGTAGATGTAGTCTGGATATTTTTATTTTTGTTTGTCTATTGGTTAAGCGTTTATTAAGTGGTTAAAATAATAGGTCTAGATCCAGGAATAAGCAAGACTGGGTGGGCCATTATCAGCCTGAACGAAAAAAATAATATTGAATTTTTGGGCGGCGGTACCATATCAACTGATGGTAAATTGGGTACAGGTGAACGCCTACATATAATTTTTGAACAATTAAAGAAAGTAATTTCCCTATACTCTCCGAATGAAGCTGCGGTGGAGAAAATTTTTGTTAATAAAAATCCTAAATCTTCACTAACTTTAGGATATGCAAGAGGGGTTGTAATTTTAGCGTTAAAAATAACAAAGCTAACTATGAATGAATATGATGCAAACTATGTAAAAAAAAGCATTACCGGAAATGGCCATGCTGATAAGGATCAGATTATATTTATGGTGAAGCAAATAGTTAAAAATTTGAGTATAAAATGCCACCATGCTGCTGACGCTCTTGCTGTAGCAATTTGTCATGCTTATACGAAAGGTTCTTGTTTTGTTGAGTAACTTTTATATGGGATTCAGTTTGAAGATTTCCAGATCTGGAAAAACTATTTGATTGTATTTATCTTGTCTAACGTTCGTTGCAAAATAATACATGCGGAGATTTTATCATCTATTTTTTTCGATTTTGTGATTGATATTCCAGTAATTTTTAGTGTATGAGTTGCGATAGATGTTGAGAAGCTTTCGTCTTGTAAGTATATATTTACTTTATATTTTTTTATTATTTTATTTGCGAATTGGATTATAGTTTTACACCATTTAGTTTCTTGCTCGTCCATTTTTAATGGTAGTCCTATTACCATTGATCCAGATTCATTTTCTTTGAATATTCTATGCAGATAACCTAAATCTTTGCTCATATTTTTTCTGTGATATATGCTATGAGCTGTGGCTATGAGCTGTGTTTTATCGCTAAATGCTATGCCTATTTGCTTTTCTCCCATGTCAAGGCACATTATGCGCTTATCTTTTGGAATAGACTTTAGAAACTCATCTGGATTTCTATGTAGCATCTATTAGACTTCCTTTAAAGTGACCTTACCAAAAAAGTGGAGAGAAAGTTAAGAAAATTTTTTACAAAAAGAATAATGAATCAAATTGCTCAGGAATGCAATAGACTTCTTGCATAACCCAAACTAAGTAGAAAAAAGGTATCATCTAAGTAGCTGACACTGGTTTCCATCCAAAAGGGCAGTGCCCCTATGATGTCATTCCAGTGCTTGACACTGGAATGACAGCAATCCTACGTCATACCGCAATTCATTCGCGGTATCTCGGCCGCTAACAAGTAGCGGGATGACGGTTATCGTTTAGCTACAAACATTAAGAAATTTACCAAACGAAAAAAAAGGCAAAAGAAGCCCCGTGGTTGGCTAGTTACTTACATTATACTTTCAAGTATGGCGTTTTTTTATTCTAAACACTTAATAACCGCGATTCAGTTGCTTTTAAACCGCAACTAATCTAAATTATAAACGTTAAGAAATTTACTAAACAGAAAAAAAGGCAAAAGAAACCCTAGGGTAGCTAGTTATTCACTATCCATTTTTTAAGCTGGCGTTTTTTTATGTTTTAAACGCTTTATAAGCGCGTTTCAGCTTATGTAGGTAGAAGTTTGATAAAGACATAAGGTGCACATAGTGCAAAAAATTAAACATGAGACGCCAGATACGTGAGTTTTTTTGTCATTTAATCTGTACAGAGAAGATAAATAAATAGCTTCAATTTTATGATAAGAGGGCTGGCGAAGCTTGTCAAGTAATCTTTTGCATTTAACCCGTTTCTATGGGTAAAACAATCTGCATACCACTTAGCTAACATGAGTTTTGTTTTGACTTTTTGTGCTAATTTTGCAGAATATTAAGATTATCATTTAAATAAAATACATGACGAAAGAGGATTGGGAAGCGGTAATTGGGCTTGAGGTGCATGCTCAAGTTTCTTCTAATACGAAGCTATTTTCTAGCTCATCAACGGAATTTGGTGCTGAGCATAACACTCAAGTTTCTCTAGTTGATGCGGCAATGCCAGGTACGCTGCCAATACTAAATTATTACTGCATAGAGCAAGCAATACGCACTGGTCTTGCACTTTCTGCAGAAATTAATAAGTATTCTTACTTTGATCGGAAAAATTATTTTTATCCTGATTTACCGCAAGGTTACCAGATAACCCAGTTTTTTGAGCCAATAGTTAAAAATGGTAGAGTATTTATCAACGACAATGAAAAGGAAATAAGAATTGCGAGAATTCATTTAGAGCAAGATGCAGGAAAGAGCGTTCATGAGGAAAGCAAAACTTATGTAGATTTAAATCGTGCAGGGGTTGCTTTAATGGAAATTGTTTCAGAACCAGATCTCCGTTCATCTGCGGAAGCTGCAGAATGCATGAAAAAATTGAGGCAGATTTTGCGTTACATTGGTTCGTGTGATGGTGATATGGAAAAGGGATCACTTCGTTGTGATGCAAATGTTTCTGTCCGCCTAAAAGGCAGTAGTACATTTGGCACTCGTTGTGAAATAAAAAATCTGAACTCGATACGTTATATTGTGCAAGCTATAGACTATGAAATACAAAGACAAATTGAAATTTTAGAAAGTGGAGAAGAAATAAGTCAAGATACCTTATTGTTTGACGTTGCTTCGGGAAAAACAAAAGTGATGAGAAGCAAAGAGGATGCAAGCGATTATAGATACTTCCCTGAGCCTGATTTATTACCTGTTGAGGTAAGCCAGGATAAAATTGATTTAATTCAATCATCTTTGCCCGAGTTGCCAGATCAAAAAAAGCTGCGATACATTGAGGAATTGGGTATCAATGAATACGATGCAAACGTCATTACCTCCGATAAAGCAATTGCTGATTATTTTGAGGAATTGATAAAAAAACATGATTCAAAGCTCGCCGTTACCTGGTTAACCGTAGAGCTTTTTGGTCGTTTGAATAAAGCAGGTATTGATATTGTGAGCTCCCCAATCAAAGCAAATGCTTTGTCCGAACTCTTAGATTTTATCGTTGATGGAACAATCTCTGCTAAACTTGGCAAGCAGGTATTCGATAGTATGTTTGAAACTGGCAAACCTGCATCTTTAATTATAGAAGAGCAAGGCCTAAAACAAATAACCGATAGAGGTCAAATATCAGAAGTTATCGACAAAATCATCAATAACAACCAAGATAAAGTTCAAGAATACAAAAGCGGTAAAACAAAGTTATACGGATTCTTTGTCGGCGAAGTTATGAAACTTACCAAGGGAAAAGCCAGCCCTGATGTCGTGAATTCAATTTTGAGTGAAAGATTAAGTAATTAGTCACATTTTTTTATTTACATAACAGCACATCTCGTAGATATTCTCAGATTTACGCTACGATATCTGTATATCATGACATATAATTTTTTACCATTTGTTGGTACTATTTTTAAAATTATGTGAGGTTGAGGATGCTTGAAGATCATCCTGTTTAGGGGGCAAAATGTTCTCGCCATGGTATTGACTATCAAGAGTTGTGGCTCATATTATTTCTCATGCGTGTGATGGATAAAAAATGTCCTTTCCGCTTAGCTACAGAATTGAAGTCAGCTGCAGGCTTTGATGATGTTGTTCTCCAATGTAAGCAAAATAAAACAACAATACATAGGTTTGTGCAAGTCAAACACAAACAAGATGGAACTGAAAAAATCAGTGTAGGTAGCTTATTAACAAAGAGTGGTGAGTTTAATTTGTTGAAATACTTTATTGCTTATTTAAAGATCAAAAGTAATGGAAAGTTTAAGGGTGAGATGAAGTATTTTGCTATTGTTACGAATATTGATTTTGATTTCACAGATTCAGCACAACATGAAGTGAGAAAGCTGAGAATGATGTCGAGTGGAAAGAATAAAGAAAAGGAAATTTCAGTTATAAGAATAGACACACAAGATGAGTTTCTGGATGTAGGTGATGGTGTAAGATATAAATTTGATAATAGTATTATCTCATACTTGCAGGAAAATAAGGATTTTATAAAGGGTAAGGTAGGTAGAGAAGTCAGTGATAAAGAAGTCGAAGACTTTTTAAATGAACTAGTGTTTGCGGTTAATTTGCCCAATGAAAGTCAGCTAAAAGAATTGTTTAAAGGTGAGATGAGTGGTAGATTGGCCAAAAAGTTTGGCTATGTTGGTGACAATGAAATCTTTTGCAATGACCTTCTGGAGAAAATATCAGACTGGGTGAAAGATATAAAAGGACGTTTTCTTTCGCCAGAAGAAGGAAAAGAATTTTTCCAAAAAGTGGAGCTATGGGCCAGCACTCCATGTGGGATAGAACGAGGGGTAAAGAAAGGGAATAAAGGAATTGATAAAATAGCAAAACAACAGCATAAGGATAGTAAAACACTGAATGAAATACATGCAGCTGTAACAGCGCAAAATAACAAGCAAAGACCCCATAAGAAACCTTATGGTCCTCGTGACAAAAAATCGAAAGCAAGAGAAGAAGGAGATATAGAAGAATCAGATGAATTTGATGAAATAGAAGCTTTAGAATTTGTTAAAAGGGCTTTGAATATAGAAAACAATTTACAGAATAAGGAAATAAAAAAGCTAGCACAGGAACTACAATATTCCCAATTGGCTTTAAAACTAGCGGTTACATATATTAGTGAAGAAAATATTGTATTTAGTCATAGGGGTAGAAAAAGGATTAGAGTTGGTGGCTATCTGAAAAAGTGTGAAAAGATAGCAGAGAAGCTACTTGACTTTAAGTCCGAATATAAAAGTGATCGTTATGCTAAGGCAACTTTCATAACTTGGAAAATTACAATTGATGCTATAGTGCAAAAAAAATTTGGGCCGGAAGCATTGAGCATTCTCGAGATAATGGCCTATTTTTCTCCTAATGAGATTTATATAGAAGAAATCTTTTCACAGCAAGTAGCTAATGATAAAGAAGCGTTGTGGAATGCTGTTGAGTTACTTAATCGATATTCAATGATTAAATTAAGGAAAGGAGTAGTAAATATTTACAGACTAGTGCAAAAGGTGACTAGATTAAAATTACAAGAGAAAGGCCGAGAAGAAGAGGTCTTAAGGAAAGCTCTAGAATTGATAAACAGTTATGATGTATTAATAGATAATTCTATTGTTGCATCTGTTTGGGGATATGTGAGTAAGTATGGTGAGTTAATTGACGAATTTTACTTTAATCCTATTTATGGTAAATGGAAATATACACCGTTGCATTCACTTGCCGAAAGTGGCAGTTATGAGGCAGTTAGGTGCGTATTAACACATATGGAAGAAAAACACCCAGATAAATTTAATTGTATTGTTAATGCTAGGGATGGATCTGACAGCACTCCATTGTGTTCAGCTGTTGAGAGTGGAGGATTGGACATAGTGCAATATTTTATCAATAAGGGTGCAGATGTCAATGCTAAGAGCAGATATGGTATCACTCCGTTACATCAGGCTGTTTATGATGGAAGGGTTGATATAGTAGAATACCTTATAGGCAAAGGGGCGGACATTAACGCTAAAGATGAAAGTGGCTTCACTGCGTTACACTGGGCTACTATGATGTATAGGGTTGACGTGGCTAAGGTACTATTAAAACATAATGCAGATGTTAATGCTAAGGATAAAGATGGCGATACTTCGCTACATCTTGCTACTAAGATGGGTAGGGTTGCCGTAGCTAAGGTACTATTAGAACATAATGTAGATGTTAATGTTAAGAACGAACAAAATAGAATTTCGCTGCACTATGTTGCTAGAAGTGGAAGTATAGAAACGATAGAATGCCTCATTGAAAAAGGTGCCGATGTTAACGCTAAAGATGAAAATGGCAACACTCCGCTACACTTTGCTGCTATTATGGGAAATTTTGACACGGCTAGAGTGCTACTAAAACACAATGCAGATGTTGATACTAAGAATAATAGGGGAATGACAGCATTGCATTATGCCACTGATTTTGATCACCAAGAACTTGTGGAGTTACTTTCAGCTCGTGATACAAATTCTATTGACGATGGGATGTGTATGGTTGCTTTAGCTAAGACACTATTGAAACACACCACAAATGTTAGTGTTAAGAACGAATGCAATAAAACTCCACTGCACCATGCTGCTAAAATTGGAAGTGAAAAATTAACAAAATACTTCATTAAAGAAGGGGATGATGTTAACGCTAAAGATGAAAATGGCAACACTCCGCTACACTTTGCTGCTATTATGGAAAATTTTGACACGGCTAGAGTGCTACTAAAACACAATGCAGATGTTGATACTAAGAATAATAGGGGAATGACAGCATTGCATTATGCCACTGATTTTGATCACCAAGAACTTGTGGAGTTACTTTCAGCTCGTGATACAAATTCTATTGACGATGGGATGTGTATGGTTGCTTTAGCTAAGACACTATTGAAACACACCACAAATGTTAGTGTTAAGAACGAATGCAATAAAACTCCACTGCACCATGCTGCTAAAATTGGAAGTGAAAAATTAACAAAATACTTCATTAAAGAAGGGGATGATGTTAACGCTAAAGATGAAAATGGCAACACTCCGCTACACTTTGCTGCTATTATGGGAAATTTTGACACGGCTAGAGTGCTACTAAAACGCAAAGCAGATGTTAATGCTAAGAATAATAGGGGAATGACAGCATTACATTATGCCACTGATTTTGATCATAGGGATCTTGTGGAATGGCTTTTAGCTCATGGTGCATCCATCCTGTGACTACTGAAATTTTGCATTTAATTTATAGCTCCGCTTCTATCAGGGCATAGGATGACAGAAGTGGGCTTTAATGGCTGTAGTACTATAGCTGTTATACTCCAAAAGTAAGTATTAGATATAACAAATAGAAGAAATTAGATAGAATGATTAAAGGGGCAAGGGTATAAAGGTTTAACTTAAAATAACCTGATAAAATTTGAATCACACTTCCAAGTGCTGGCACCCATGAAAGTAATGTAACTGCACAAATCAGTAGATTTTTTACGATTTTTGGTGTTTTATGCTCGTTCTCTAGTTTGCGGTATGATTTTCGTATAGAGATTGTTATTCTACCTAAATACCAGTTAACTATTCCACCAAGGCTTGATCCTAGTACTCCAAAAAATAACATCAGTAGTGGAGTGTGATACGACCTGAAATAAAGCATGGTATTGAACACAAAACCTTGATGTATGGGTAAGACTAATGATGATACTAGACTATCTGTGAATAACAGAAAGTAATTTTCCATATGAGTTTACCAGGTTGTTGTACCATCTTCATTGTCAGAAATTGTAATCCCCATTTGTTTCAACTGATCCCTTATTTTGTCTGCAGTATCGTAATTTTTATTTTTTTTTGCAATTTTTCTTAAGTCTATCAACCTTTCTATTTCTTGATGATTTACATCCACAGCAAACCACTTTTCATAACTTGACTCAAGAAGACCAATAAATCTGGCACTCTTAACAAAACTCTCAGTTAATTTTAGCTTTTCACTTTCATTACTCATTTTGTTAATTTTTGCAGCCATTTCATGTAATATAGCTAGAGCTTCAGGAATGTTTAAGTCGTTTTTTAAAGCGTCTATAAAATCTTTAGAAATCTCTGCGTTACTTTCATCAATATTTATTGTATCTAAACCACGTGATAGCCGATAAAATTTATTTAAGGTTTCCTGTGCGTCAGAAATAACGTTTTCTGTCCAATCAAGTGGTTTTCTGTAGTGAGTTTTGAGCAGTGCATAGCGTATTACTTCACCCTTTATTCCACTATCTAGCAAATCTCTTACTTTGACTATATTAAATAAGGACTTGCTCATTTTCTCTTCATTTACTGTAAGAAAACCGTTATGTATCCAGTATTTTGCAAACATTGATCCAGCAAATGCAGACTTACTCTGTGCAATTTCATTTTCATGGTGAGGAAATTGTAAATCTATGCCGCCACCATGAATATCAAAATCTTTGCCAAGGTAAGCATATGACATTGCTGAGCATTCTATATGCCATCCAGGTCTGCCCTCTCCCCATGGGCTATTCCAATAACTTGAAAGTTTGTAGTCAATATCATTTGCAGGCTTCCACAGCACAAAATCTCCCGGGTGCTTTTTATTTTCATTAACTTCAACTCTGCTACCTGGAACCAATTCATCAGTTTTTTTTCCTGATAAAGCACCATATTCATGGTAAGATTCTATATTAAAATACACATGTTTGTCAGATTCATAAGCGTGGCCTGATTGCAGCAAATGTTCAATTAATTTTATAATATAATCTACGTTTTTCGTTGCTTTTGGCTCGTGTGTTGGCTCTGCACAATTTATGCTTCTCATATCTTCATGAAAAGCCTTGGTGTAATATGTGCTGATACTTTCTATGTTGCTATTTTTTTCACTTGCTGCATTAATTATCTTATCATCAATGTCGGTTATGTTACGCACATAGGTAACTTTGCCATAACAAAACTTAAGTAGCTGAAATAACACATCATACACAACAACAGACCGTGCATTGCCTATATGTGCTGTGTCATATACTGTTGGTCCGCAAACATACATTTTCACATGATCTTTATCGATAGGTGTAAAAAGCTCCTTTTTTTTTGTTAAGGTGTTGTAAAGCCTAACCATATACGAAGCTTTTGAGAAAAGAAAATGCCCCAATGATAAGTTGTGGCCCTTTGACTACTACAACAAGAGTAAGCAATAGCCCACACAATGATATTAAAACTCCCAATATGGATAGAAACCCATCTTTACTCATAATGCCAAGCGAAATAAGAGTCGTACCAATTGCAGGAATGAAGTTAGTAAGAGGCAATGGAAGAGCTATCGATAATGCAGAAAGCAACATTACAAAAGCTAAAATCTTTTCACCGGGCCCATAGAAAATAAAAGACATTCTTGGTTTCATGAACTTTTCTATTTTTTTTAATGCTGGAGAAGTTTTCTCTACCACAAAAGCTAGTGTTGAACGCTGAAAAGATCTTCTTTCTAGCCAACTGGGCATCCAAGGAGAATCAAATCCAAATAGAAGCTGCAGTGAGAATAAGATTAAAGGTATAGAAAGAATAGTTGTATAACCAGGTGGAACCGGTATAGGCACCGATAGCGGCAAGGAGAAGATGATTATTAAAATACCAAAACCGCGCTCATGCAAAGCTGTTTTAATGTCAAACAAAGTTACTTTATTGCTATCATTGTTATTGGTATCTGCAACCTCTTTTAGAATATCAGAAGCTAATTTATCACTTTTAGTCAACTTATCATTTTTTGACACGAAAAACCTTTGATAAAAATAATTCTTAACACAATTATTGTTTTATTTCAATATGCATTATTCATTTTGCGCTAGTAATTCGTTCTTTTGTTAAAGTGTTGTAAAGCTTTTAAGAAGAGAAAGTGCTCCGGTTATAAGTTGTGGTCCTTTGACTATTACAACAAGAGTAAGCAACAACGCGCACAATGATACTAAAACTCCCAATATGGATAGAAACCCGTCTTTACTCATAATGCTAAGTGAAATAAGAGTTGTGCCAATTGCAGGAAGGAAGTGAGTAAAAGGTAATGGAAGAGCTATTATTATTGCACAAAGCAACATCATAAAAGCCAGAATCTTCTCACCAGGCCCATAGAAAATGAAAGACAGTCTTGGCTTCATGAATTTTTCTATTTTTTCTAATACAGGGGAAGTTTTCTCTACCACAAGAGCTAGTGTTGAACGCTGAAAAGATCTTCTTTCTAGCCAACTGGGCATCCAAGGAGAATCAAATCCAAATAGAAGCTGCAGTGAGAATAAGATTAAAGGTATAGAAAGAATAGTTGTATAACCAGGTGGAACCGGTATAGGCACCGATAGCGGCAAGGAGAAGATGATTATTAAAATACCAAAACCGCGCTCATGCAAAGCTGTTTTAATGTCAAACAAAGTTACTTTATTGCTATCATTGTTATTGGTATCTGCAACCTCTTTTAGAATATCAGAAGCTAGTTTTTTATCTTTAGTTAGTTTCTCACTTTTTTGCACAATTATCCTTTAATAAAATATTCCTCTTAAGCTAACATAGTTGTTGCTGTATTTCAATATTTGTTATTTATTTCATACCAACACTTCATCTCTTTCATTCTTTAACCTGACTAAGTTTTTAAACAGATGACATGCACTAAGGTGCATGTCACGAAGTATGAGGACGCTAACGATCTGGTTCATTAGACGATAATTTTTCTGAGTCCTTAAGCTCCTGTTTAAGGTTTTTGATGCCTTTTCCTAAATCACCCATAACTTGCGGTAATCTGCCTGCACCAAACAGAACTAAAATTATTATTAAGACTAGAAACAATTGCCATGGTCCTAAACTCATTTTCACCTCCATTTAAAATATTGACCTTTAAATATTAAAACTTGACTGAAGTCAAGTAACACATAGATTATATCACCTTTATTTAATTATAAATCAAGGTTTTTTAATTATTTTATAACAATCCCAAACTAGATTATTTTCTTGCAGCGAATAAGTGGAAACTTTTCGCTTAACTGTAGAGTAGAAGAGAGCTCACTAAAAAACTTTGCTAGCGTATCATCTTTAGGCTTATGGTATATATCGCTAGAAACTCCTGATTGAATAATTTTACCATTTTTCATTACGTAGATAAAATCTGCAACTTTCAATGCTTCTTGCGGGTCATGAGTTACCATTAGCACAGGGATATTTTTACTTCTAAAAAGGGACAATATATGTTGTCTTATTCGGCACTTGAGCAGTATATCTAAATTAGAAAATGGTTCATCTAACAACACAACATCAGGGTTTTGTGCCATCACTCTTGCTATTGCAACTAATTGTTGCTGTCCTCCAGATAAGGCGTTAGGGTACATATTTTCATATTTTTCTATATTGAGTAACTTCAAGATTTCCAATGCAATTAGGTGCTTTTCTCTCTTGGAAGAGCTGCGGATAGCAAAGGTTATATTTTCTACTACTGTTTTATGAGGAAATAATGCAGAATGCTGAAAAATCAATCCGATATTTCTATGCTCTATAGCGACTGATGCCTTATTACTTGCAACTAACCTATCATTTATAAAAATAGTTCCAGATTTTGGATTTTCTATCCCCGCAATTAATTTCAAAATTGTTGACTTGCCACAGCCAGAATGCCCCAATAAACATGCAACATTTCCTTTCTTTACTTTAATGTTTATATTGCTTAAAGTAAAGTCGTTTTGATTGTTATAGAAATAACCAACATTGTTAACTAGCATTAATCTTACTTAAACCATGTTATTAAATATAATAGCATTATACTCAAGAAGTACAGAAATGTTTTTTGTCGTCATAAATTGGTTATGCAAGAAATCTAGAAAAGAAAGGATTTTTTGCTATAACTTTACATGAATGGTAGGAAATACGGGACTATAGCTCAGCAGGATAGAGCGTTGGACTCCTAATCTGAAGGTCGTGCGTTCGAATCGCACTAGTCCCACCACATTGCTTCACAAATTTTATGGAGATTTTTTTTCACAAATACGCACACCTTTTTTTGCGGTTTTAAGATATAAATTCCCTAATAATAAAACGGGTTTTGTGTCATTCCAGTACTCCTCTCTTATAATTCACGTATTTAAGAATGACTTCTGCTAAACCTTTACTAATTCCAGGTACGTTTTGAATTTCAGCCAGAGAAGCTTTGCTTATATTTTTCACTGAACCAAAATAAGACATCAACGCTTTTTTTCTTTTGTTGCCAATGCCGGGTATTTTGCTTAATTGTGAAACTATAAACTGTTTATCGCGTTTTTTTCTATGTGAAGTTATCGCAAAACGGTGGGCTTCATTACGCAGCGATTGTAAGTAAAGCATGACTTTGCTGTCATTTGCCAGACTAAATTCTTCCCTGCCCAGCATATAAAATCTTTCATTTCCTGCGTTACGATCAGGACCTTTTGCCATACAAGCAAAAGGAACGTTTATATTCAATACTTCCAGTACATTCTGTACTATGGAAACATGTCCTGGTCCACCATCAATCAGTAAAAAATCAGGTATTATGCCTTTTATATTGCCGGAGAAACGTCTGGTTAGCACTTCCCTCATCATTTTATAGTCATCGCCTGAAAATTTTTCCTTTATAGTAAATTTTCTGTACTCACTCTTTAAAAAACCCTCCTGCCCTGCAACAATCATCACACCAATTTGCTGGCTTCCAGAAATATGGCTATTATCATAAACCTCGATACGCTTTGGAATGTTTGGTAACAAGAAGATTTTGCTAAGCTCCTCAAGCTTTTCTAGGTTATTTCTATAATCGATAAGCTTCTGCTCTAAGCTATGCTGAGAGTTATCATAAACAAATTTCAATAAATCACGCTCTTTTTTATTCTTTGCATGCAGAACTTTTACTGGCTTTTGAGCAACCTTATATAGTGCTTGTTCTATAATTTCCTTATCCACAATAGAATCTGGAACGTAAATTTGTATTGGAGGTATGTTAGCTGAATTATAAAAATTGACCAAAAAGGTGGATAAAATTTCATCATTTGAGTGATCACCACAGTTCTCGGCAAAGTAAGGAGTGCTGCCGTAGTTGTCTTTATTTCTAAACGATAACACACTAATACATGCTAGATCCTCTTCACGTACAATACTGAAGAAATCTGCATCTTTTTCAAAAGAAAAATCCGTGTGCTGTATTTGAATTTGCTCAAGAAACTTTACCCGATCTCTATATATAGCAGCAAGCTCATAGTTTTCTTCACTGCTGCACTTTCTCATTGTGAAAAGTAACTGTTCTTTCACTTCCTTATTTCTTCCAAGCAATGTATTTCGTGCCTGTTTTACTGATTGGCAGTAGTCGTCTTTTGTGATTTTGTTTATGCATGGTGCTGAGCAGCGCTTAATTTGATATTCAATACATGGTCTTTTTGTTGAGGAAAAGTATTGATCTGAACATACTCTTAGGAGAAAAGCTTTTTGCAATGACAATATAGTTTGCTTAACAGCAGCGGCAGATGTAAAGGGACCATAATAATGAAACTCATTTTTCTTAAATTTGCCTCTATATTTTGCTATTCTTGGATAATCGTGCTTGGAAATTGTTATATAAGGATAAAATTTTCCATCCTTGAGCACAATATTATAAAGTGGTTTCAATGATTTTATTAGCTGTGCTTCAAGAAGCAGTGCTTCGATTTCATTCTCAGTGATGAATATTTCAACCTTAATAACCTGTAAGAGCATAACTCTAATTCGTTCAGAAAGGTTTTCGAATTGAAGGTAGTCGGATAACCTTGACTTTAAGTTTTTTGCTTTTCCAACATATAAAACTTTATTCTTATCTCCAACCATCTTATACACGCCACAGGATTGTGGAGATGATTTGATTTGTTCTTTATATTGCCTGAGCATTTATCCATTGTTTAACCTGTATGAGGTTAAAATCTGCTACTAAATGAAAGATGGAAACTACATTTTCAAGCAAAGATAATCTGTTTCTTCTCAGCTTATCAGAATCACAGTTAATCTTTATACTGTCCATAAACTGATTGATAAACGGAGCAAAACCAGCAAGTTCATCAAGTGCTACATTAAAGTGGTTATTTTTTATCGCTTGTTTTATGTTTTTACAAGCAGTTATAGCACAATTTGATAGCGCAATTTCTTCACTTTCAATCAAAAACCTCTTACCGTAAGATGCACTATAAGTAGTGCCATCACTTTTCCTTGCTTTGCTCATCATGTTACTGACTCTTTTGTAAGTGCTTAGAATTTGTTCACCTTCTGGAGTACTAAGATAACGATCCAATATAACAGTTCGCTTTTCTGCTGTCAGCAGATCATTAATATCGATTTTATATAGTATTGAATCTACAACATCTTGCCTTATATCTCTATTTTTTAAAATAACCTTGAATCTTTCTAAGCAAAATCTAAATACTAGTTCTGAAATTTGTTTTCTATTCGGCTTATCAACTGACGCTGTATTTTTATTAAATAGAAGCCTTGAATATAAAGATACTGACTTGTCTATCATTAGCCTAATTGGAACATGCAAATTATTTTCAAGTATTGTCCTAATTATACCAATTGTCATTCTCCGCAAACCAAATTGATCATACGAACCAGAGATTTTCTCACCTGCTGCAATTAAACCAACTAAGCTATCCACTTTGTCTGCAATTGACACAGCAATTGCAGAAGGAGATTTAGGACACTCCTGCTCTGGCCCGATTGGCTTATAATGCTCAGTTATAGCTTCCACTACTTCTTTATCTTCTTGAAAATAAGAAGCATAATATCCACCCATTACTCCTTGTAATTCTGGAAACTCTCTGACTATCGATGTTGCCAAATCAGCTTTTGCCAAATATGCAGCACGTTCAACTTTTATCAGCGAAGCATGTGGAATAAATATAGCTATATACTTTGACAGAGCCGTAATACGCTTCACCTTTTCCCCCACGCTGCCAAGTGAAGCATGAAATAATATCGAACCTAATTTTTTGACATAATAATCTAGATTTTCCTTTTTATCTTGAGATATTAAAAATTGGGCATCAGCAAGACGTGCTTCTAATATTCTTTCGTGCCCTTTAACAACTTCACCATTGTTGACGTTGACAACAGTGACAAAGTGTGAAATTCTCTTTCCATTACTTAAAGCAAGGTATTTTTGTTGTGTATTAACTATACTAAGTATTACTTCCTTCGGTAATCCAAATGACTTTTCTTGATTCACTTCACCAAACAGTACGATTGGCCACTCTATAAGCCCTGTCAATTCATTTAGTAAATAATCATTTTTCTCAAGTTGTAAATTCTGCTCTTTTGTGAATTTATTAATCTGATCTAGTATAAATTGCTTTCTTTTGTCCATTTGGAGAATTACACTGTTTTTTTCTAGCAATTCAAAATAGTCTTTAGGTGCTTTAACAGTTAACGCTGTACCACTTGAGAGAAATCGATGGCCATATGTTGTGTTAGATGCTGTGATCCCTGCAAAAGACACAGGTATTATTTCGTCATTTAAAATGCATAAAATGTTTTTGATTGGCCTAACCCACCTTTCTTTTCCTTCGCCCCATCTCATGCTCTTCAACCAAGAAAAGTTTTTGAGCATTTCCTCCAGTTGATTTTTGAGGAATTCTCTGATGTTAAATGAGCAGCTTTCTCTTTTAATGAAGTAAAAATCCTCATTATTTACTTTTCGAACGAGCAAATCTTCTTCATTTTTCTGATATTTTCTTAAAAAACCTTCGATAGCACTTTTTGGTGCGTTAATGTTTGGTCCCTTAACTTCGTTATTGGAATCCTTTAGCTCCAAAGCATTTATGTTGTCGACAAATAGGGTAATGCGACGTGCCGTTATAAAAACCTCCATTGATGTAAATTTTACATTATTTTTGTTAAAAACATTGGCAATACAGCTTTTAACTTGAGTTGCAACTACATTCTGCATTCTCGGTGGTATTTCTTCTGAAAGGCACTCAAATAATAACTGCAACGACATACGCTATTTACTCATGTACAATTCACAACATTTTTTTGTTAGCTCTCTAACTTTACCAATATAAGCTGTACGTTCATTCACACCAAGCACACCTCTTGCATCAAGCAGATTAAGTAGGTGACTAGTTTTAATACATTGGTCATAGGCTGCCATTGGTAGCTCCTTTTCAATAAGGAACTTACACAATTTTTCCGTATCTTCGAATTGCTGCTGTACCACTTTAGTATCATAATAATCTAACGCTAGATAAGAAAATTCATATTCTCTTTGTTTAAAAATATCTCCGTAAGTTACACCGTTATCGTTCCAAATTATATCGTAAACATTATCTACACCTTGTATGCACATTGCTAAACGTTCCAACCCATATGCCACCTCACCAGGAATCATCTTGCAGTCAATCCCTCCAACTTGCTGTATATAAGTAAGCTGTGTTACTTCCATTCCATTGCATGTAACTTCCCATCCAAGTCCTGATGCACCAACGCTCGGATTTTCCCAATCATCTTCAACAAACTTAATATCATATTTTTCTGTAGATATGCCAAGAACTTTTAAGCTATCTAAATAGACGTCTTGTAAATTATTACCAGATGGCTTTATTATAACTTGATATTGGTGATGTTGATACAAACGATTAGGATTATCACTATAGCGTCCATCTGCTGGCCTAATTACTGGTTGTAGATATGCAATTTTTGCCGGTTTTGTATCAATTGCAGACATAATTGTTGCAGGATGTAATGTGCCAGCACCAACTTCAGATGTGTATGGGTGAAGTATAACACATCCTTCACTAGCCCAAAAATCTTGTAACTCTTTTATTATACTTTGTAAGTTCACACAAATTGTACACTTTTTATACTAAATATATAAATAAATAAGTACTATTCAATACCTATTTTTTTAACAGTATCATGTAAATAATCACCTAAAACTGCTGAACTTTCCCTCACATACTGAATTATGCTTTTATTTAGGACAATTGCATCATGCATAGTTAAATCGCAGAATATAAATGCTGTTAAATACAGTAAAATCACCGCATAAAATGTGTGAAAAATCCCCTCAAATGTAATTGACATTGCATTATTATAGCTGAGCTGTATTGAACTTATTGGCCATGGTTTTATCACTTCTACGACATTAAAAAATACGTAAGGTATCATAAGAAAAAAGAAAAAGTGCATAAAATCATTAAACCAAAATGGGCATTGAAACATCTGCTTACATATATTCCCATAGAGTTTACTTACAGCATAATAAATCGACATCATTGCCGGCATTGAAAGTGCTACAGTCAGTACTTGCCCTGACGCTATTTGTATTACTATTTCTTCACCACTGTTTGCTGAAGGGTCTTGAGCATGAAAAATAAATATTCCAATTAATTGCATTACTAACATAACTATTGCCAATTTTGTAAAAACAGCAGCTACAACTATTCCTGAGCCTGGCATTTTATATAGTAAGTATTCGCCTCCATATGTAAGAATTAATATAACATCGACAATAAATAATATTAAAAAAGAAGACCAATAGTTCTGCCAACTTGGTAAATATCCTATTCCTAAAAGAGAGCTTACTGTTTTAGCAGGAAAAACCTTGCCTAGCATCTTTCCCAAAAATTTAAAAAAAATCCCCATGTTCTAAGTAACACTTGGTTTATATTATTTATAATACTGTATTGTAACGGACTTATCAACAACTTAAAACATGTATTGGAAAACTTTAAGTAATATGCAGCAACAGTAGAAGAACGTGCGCCAAAAATTTAATAATTTTATAGGGCTTATGCACTTAAATTTTTTGCAATATCAAGTGCAGCGTAAGTGAATATTGCACTTGCACCCGCACGTTTGAAACCAATCAAAGATTCATAAATCACCTTGTCATAATCTAGCCAGCCATTATTTGCAGCAGCTTTTATCATTGCGTACTCACCGCTTACTTGGTAAGCAAAAATCGGAAAATTAAACTTATCACTTGCTGTTTTGATAATATCTAAATATGGCATACCTGGTTTAATCATAATAAAATCTGCACCTTCATTTATATCCATTTCAATTTCGCACATTGCTTCGTGCGCATTTTTATAATCCATTTGATAACCACTTTTGTCTATAGAATGTGATAGCCCACATGAACCAACGACTTGCCTGAATGGAGCATAGAAGCTAGAGCAGTATTTCACTGCATAAGATAATATTAATACGTCTTGAAAGTTGTTATCATCTAATGATTTTCTGATTCTTCCTACTCTACCATCCATCATATCAGAAGGAGCAACTATATCACATCCTGCCTTCGCTAAAGCAAGTGCTTGCTTACACAGTACTGATATAGTTTCATCGTTTTCTACATCCATCTGATTATCTTTTAAAATGCCGTCATGGCCATGAATAGTGTATGGATCCAGTGCAACGTCTGCAATAATACCAATTTCAGGTACCTTTAATTTTACAGCACAAATTGCTCTGCAGATTAAGTTGTCAGAATTATATGCTTCTTCAGCGTTTTCAGATTTTAGTTTACTATCAACTACAGGAAAAATTGCAACAGCATTAATTCCTAAATCTTTAGCTTCCTTAACTATAGACACTAATCCATCTATTGAATAACATTTTACGCCTGGTAAGCCAGAAATTGGTTCAGTTGTTTCTTCTCTGTCATGAACAAACAGAGGAAGAACCAGATCATTTACTGATAAACTATTTTCACTTGTTAAATTGCGAACCCATTTGCTCGAGCGCCTGCGTCTTAATCTTGTATTTGGAAAATTAAACATTGGATCCAGGCAAGTTCCCAGTAAAGAGCAACACCCCTGAAATGAGTATCACCCAAAGCACCGATATTGGTAGAAATACTTTCCAACCAAGGCGCATTAGCTGATCATATCGATAACGAGGTATTGTTGCTCTAATCCAAATAAATATAAACAAAAGTATAACTATTTTCAAAATGAACCAAATTAAACCTGGAATTTTGTAAAGTAAACTGAACTCCAGCGGCGGATACCATCCTCCTAGAAAGAATATCGTCATCATAGCACTTGCTAGAATCATATTTGCATATTCTCCAAGAAAAAAGAGGGCAAAAGGCATGGATGAATATTCAACGTTATATCCAGAGACAAGCTCTGCTTCAGCTTCTGGTAAATCAAATGGGTGACGATTAGTTTCTGCAAGCAAAGAAATAAAAAATATTATTCCTATAGGCATTAGTAGCAAATCAACCCAAAATGGCATATTGTGTTTCGCTACCACCATCTCTCCAAGATTTAATGTTCCAGTGGTAATAACGACTGCAGCAACTATTAAGCCTATTGAAACTTCATATGAAATCATCTGAGCAGCCGACCGTATAGCGCCAAGGAATGCATAATTGGAGTTGCTTGACCAGCCTGCAATAATCACGCCGTATACTCCCAGCGACGATATAGCTAGCACGTAAAGCACTCCAACATTAATATTTGCTATAACCTTAGGAATAACTACTTGCTGGCCATTTTCTACAATTACTTCAGCACCAAACGGTATAACTGCCCAGGCAATTAATGCCAAGATAAAGGTAAGCATTGGAGCCATAATGAACAGTATGGTGCTCGCTCTAAATTGTATTATCGGCTCTTTAATCAGTAGCTTAATAGCATCTGCAAATGGCTGCAATAGCCCAAAAGGTCCAACTACACTCGGGCCGTGCCTTAGTTGAATTGCAGCAAGGACCTTACGCTCAAAGTATGTCAAATATGCAACTGAAAGTAGTAGCGGTACTAAAATAAATAAAATATTAACTAGTGTGTTCATAAAAAGCTTTAGTACAATCTGCCATTATTTTTGAAGCGCGACTTATTGAATCCGTCATATAAAAATTACACTCCTTTAAAGTAAAAGGTGTATCACTTAAATTTATTTTACCATTGCTAATTGGCACCCATGTGTTTTTTATCACTTGATCAGCATTTCTAAACTGTGGACCGATAGTATCTAATTTTTTTCTCACGTCAAATAAACTATCATATGGTAAGGAGAGATCCAAATATTGCGAGAGATTTTTAATAATTAACCAGTCCTCCTTTGCTTCACCTGGAGGAAATACAGCTAAATTTGTTCTTTGCACTCGACCTTCAGTGTTTACATAAGTTGCATATTTTTCTGTATATGCAGCACCAGGCAAGATAACATCTGCCACATGTGCACCCTTATCACCGTGATGACCTTGATAAATTACAAATGTGTTTTCTAACTTTGATGTGTCAATTTCATCTGCACCAAGAAGATAAACAACTTCTATTTCACCACTTTCTGCATGTTCCAATATTTGATTAATATCCCTTTCGCCTTTTTTAGGAACAAACCCAATATCTAGCCCACCAACTCTTGCTGCAGCTTTATGCAGCACATTAAAGCCATTCCAGTCATCTCTGACCATGTTAAATTCTTCTGCAATTTTGCCAGCTAGAATTAGAATTGATTCAGAATCGTCTCTTACTAATGCATCTTGACCGATAATCAGCATAGGGCTCTGAGCAGCACTCAGCAGCTTACAGAACTTATGATTTCCATTTGCTATTTCACTCAAAATATCAGGATTATCGCCCAATTTCTCAACATGATACAAATATTCAATGTTAGGACCAACACTTGCAACAGGAAAGTTGCCCTGTAAATATCTCTTTCTCAATCTTACGTTAATGATCGGTGCTTCTATCCTTGGGTTTGTATTTATAAGCAGACACAAATCCGCATTCTCTATACCTTCAATAGTGGTATTGAACACATACGATCCACGATTATTTGGTATAAGTTTTGCACCATCCTGCCTGCAATCTATATTTCCCGAGCCGAGCTTCTGCATCATTTCTTTAAGTAGAAGCATAGACTCACAATCTGCTAAATCACCTGCAATTGCAGCTATTTTATTTGATTTTGTATTCTTTAATTTCTTTGCAGCAACAGTTAATGCCTCATTCCAATCAACTGGGGCTAATTTACCATCTTTTTTTATATAAGGTCGATCAAGACGCTGAACTTTTAGTCCATCATATGCAAAGCGGGTTTTATCTGATATCCATTCTTCATTTACCTCTTCGCTCAGCCTTGGTAATATCCTCATAACCTCCGGGCCACGATAATCAACTCTAATTGCGCTACCCACAGCATCTAGCACATCTATAGTCTCACAATGTGATAGCTCCCATGGACGCGCTGTAAAGGAGTAAGGCTTTGAAGTTAAAGCTCCTACCGGGCAGAGATCTATGATATTTCCGGATAATTCAGAACTAATATGCCTTTTTATGTAAGTGCTAATCTCTACATTTTCTCCCCTTCCGATTCCTCCAAGTTCATTTGTACCTGCAACATCAGACAAAAATCTAACACACCGAGTGCAATGAATGCATCGATTCATCGCGGTCTCAATCAGTGGTCCGAAGTGTTTTTTTGGCACAGCCCTCTTATGCTCATCAAGTCTGCTGGTTCCTTTCCCATAAGCCATCGTGATATCTTGCAAATCGCATTCACCACCCTGATCGCAAATTGGGCAATCAAGCGGGTGGTTAATTAGCAAAAACTCAAGCACACCTTCACGTGCTTTTTTAACCTTAGGGGTATCAGTGTGAATAACCATCCCTTCTGCAACTGGCATTGCACAAGAGGCTACTGGTTTTGGAGGTCCACCCTCCACTTCAACCAAACACATTCTGCAATTACCAGCAATTGCTAAACGCTCATGATAACAAAAACGTGGAATTTTAACGCCCACGACTTCACAAGCTTGAATTATAGTGAGCCCATGCTCTACTTCACATTCCTTAGAATTAATAGTAACTTTAACCACAACTATTATACAGCTTCCCACTTTATAGGATTGCCGCTTACCTCATCTTCAACCAGATTGCCGTTGTCATATTGAGCAGACATATAATTCATGCGCGAATCACGATCTATATATCTAACAGGTTTTACCGGTTTATCTTTATACATTTTTTGCTCAGCTTTCTTACGCTGAGTAGGGTTATTTTTACTAGCTGTCTTTGCTTTCCCACCTGCTGCCATATAAACTCCTAAAAACTTTTCATTCTATTTTAACACTTAAGTATATAGCGTCAATATTTAATAACTTTAAAATTTCAATAGATCTCTTATTATAATCATTTTACAATCATTGTTTAAATAAAAAGTTACCCCTTGATGCCATTCCAGCGCATGACGCACAGCTGTACGAACATTGCAATTTGCAGGCAATTTGCGTGGCAGATTCAAGTAGCTGACACTGGTTTCCATCCAAGACAGCAGTAGCCCTTTCGGTGTTATTTCAGTGCTTGACACTGAAATCCAGGATTTTGATTGGATACTGAGTTGGTAAGCATAAAAGTGTAGCTAACGCGAGCTCTACGTCATACCGCGATTTATTCGCGGTATCTCAAAGCATAGATCCCGCTGCGGGATGACGATTGTCGTTTAGCTATAAACATTAAGAAATTTACCAAACGAAAAAAAAGGCAAAAGAAGCCCTGGGGTTATTATCCGCTTTAAAATATTGGCGTTTTTTATGTTTTAAACGCTTGACAAGCAAGATTAAGCTGCTTTTAATTGCAACTAACCTACGCTGCAAATGTTTAAGAAATTTACCAAGCAGAAAAAAAGACAAAGAATCCCCGAGTTAGCTAGTCTTTTACTATCTCTGTCGAGTATTGGCATTTTTTGATGTCTTGTAACGCTTTATAAGCGCGTTCAGCTTATTTAGATAAAAATCTAGATGTAGATGAAGTTTTGTAAAGACATACAGTATCTATATACTGCAAAAAATTGAACATAAGACGCCGATACATTAAGTAATCCTTACCTTTTAATCTGCAGATTGGCGAAAGCAAATACAACAGCTTCAATTTTATGATAAGGAGGCTGGCGGAGTTTGTCAAGGAAGTTTTTTCGTTTCTAACGATTGTTAACATGCTGCAAAAAACTATGCAAGAGGTCTACCACTTTATTAGGTATTTGTGCAGTTATTGGTGTTATCAAGATACTCCCTAATCTTCTTCAAGTCCTCCCAGGCTAAACGTTTTTGTGCCGGTTGGCGAAGTAGGTAAGCTGGATGAAATATAGCGGCTGTGGTGATTGAATTGGACAAATATTGGTTAGTGTACGTATGAAATCTACCACGCAAATTCGATATAGTTTTTGTGCTGTCAAGAAGGCTATAACATGCGATTCCCCCGACCAAAATTAAAATTTGTGGTGAAACTAGTGCAACGTGTTTTTCGACAAATGGTCTGCACATATCAAGCTCTAGGTCGGTTGGCTTTCTATTGCCAGGTGGACGCCAAAATACAGTATTGCTTATGTATACCTTAGTGCGATCAAGATTGATTGCATTTAACATTTTATCGAGCAACATTCCACTTGCACCACAAAATGGTATGCCTTGAAGGTCTTCATTTGCTCCTGGAGCTTCACCAACGAGCATAACTTTTGCGTTTGGATTACCATCGGAAAAGACAGTATTAGTTGCAGTTTTTTTTATCTCACAACCTTCAAATGATTCAACTGCACTTCTTAGTTCATCCACACTATTACATTTGCTTGCAAGTTTCCTTGCTTCGATTATCCAGTCACTTGGAAACATGTCTTTTCCATCTTTAGTGTCACCCCAGCGCGTATCTGCATCTTTCTTCTTGGTCCCAGTTTGGATAACAGAGGGTTGTACACTCTCTTTGCTCTCCAATTTTTTTTCCTCTTCACCCTCTGTTAGTGTGCAATCAACGCCCACTTCATGGTAAAATTTTAATAATTCTAGGTCTTTATTGCTCATAATGCTTTTTAACCTTTTGTGCTTTTTTCATGGCCATATCATACTTTAATTTAGATAAATGTCTAATATATAATATGCCGTTTAAGTGATCTAATTCATGCTGAATACACCTTGCAAGCCAACCACTAGCTTTTAGTGTTTGTTCTTCATTATCTAAGTCTTTATATTTCACAGTTAGATACTTTGGACGCTTAATTTCATGACTTTGCTCTGGAATTGAAAGGCATCCTTCCTTGAGAATTACTTGTTCATCGGATAATTCTGTAATCTCAGGATTAATCATGTAAAATTTGCCAGTTGAGCCATATCCTGCTGGCTCATTTTCAATCGTTTCTAGCTGAATATCCATAACAAAAATTCTCTTTAACACTCCAACTTGCACTGCAGCAAGGCCAAGACCTTCTGCATCATACATAGTTTCGAACATGTCGTTTACTAATTCTTTAATTTTATCGTTTATATCTGTTACTTCACTGGCACGTGTGATTAGTCTTTCATCAGGGGCAATTACAATTGGTAATATGGACATAAAAATTATAATTCTATGTTTTGCTTTTCCTTTTGTCCAGAATTTAGTGTATATTAAAATGTTGCTATATCTATAATAGAAATATAAATTATTAAAGGAAGCTACAATTTAAATGAAATTGCGTAATAAGGTTAACTAATGTACTCTGCAGTAATAGCAAAACCAAAGAGAAATGTTTTTGCTGTTTTAGACATAGGTACAACAAAGATTATTTGTCTAATCGTTAAGATAAATGGCAACTTCAGCTATAAAGTAACAGGAACGGGTTATAAGATTGCAGAAGGTGTAAACGGTGGATCAATAACTAATGTAAAACACGCAAATTACTCCATCTCATCAACTATAGGTTTAGCTGAACAAGTATCAGAAGAAACCATAGATCAGATATATGTGAACATTGCTGGATGTGGCATCTCATCTTTCAATGTACATAATGAAATTATTGCAGCTAACCATGAGATTTCTGAGCGTGATATAAGACGTGTAGTTTTTCAAACATTTGAGAAATATATTGAAGACAATGTTATCATTCACAATATACCACTAAAATATCACTTAGATGACATGACTGACATAAAAGAAGTTGGTGGATTGTACGGAAAAAGACTATCTGCTGATGTTAATGTTGTCACTGCTTCGCGTCCAGCGCTTACCAATATTGAAAACTGTATTACCAATAATGGTGGATTAAATATGGCAGGTTGTATTGCTTCTGCATATTCTGCAGGTCTTGCCTGTCTGAGTGGAGATGAAAAAGAGCTCGGGACTGCTATTGTTGATATAGGCGGTGGGTGCACTGCAATTGGAATTTTCAAAAGAGGGAAACTTGTGTATGCAAGCAGCGTTCCAATTGGTGGTGTTCATATCACTCGAGATATTGCTTACGGGCTATGCACAAGCATAGAACGTGCAGAGTATATAAAAATACTGTATGGCAGCACTATCGTAACTTCAATAGATGAGAATGAGTACATTACAATGCAAAACAACGAAAATGATGAACCTACTCAAGTATTCAAATCTGAGCTTATTAACATCATAAGACCAAGAGTTGAAGAAATACTTGAAATGGTAAGAGAGCAATTTCAAGAGCAGAAAGATCCAATTAATAAAGTAGTGATCACAGGTGGAACTAGTCAACTCACAAGCATGAAGGAAATTGCAGGCTATATATTCAATAAGCAAGTTCGAATTGGGTGCCCTGAGTCTTGTAGCGGTCTTGATGGCGAATATGATAAAAATCCTGTATTTTCTGCTGCTATAGGCTCTATAAAGCTAATAGTTGACACTTTTTATAAAAATAATTCTGGTATTTTAGGTCAGGATGGTAAAATGAGTAAATTGTATAATTGGGTTAAATCAAAAGTTACAGTCTAGATTTCTGTTTTACCACCTTTCATACAAATGACTTGACACTAGGATCCATAGGACTTATTTTTATAATATGTAAAATTATTATGTTTATGTACTTGCGAGTAAGCGTACCAATTACAATAAGACATGGAAAATATGAACATAACTATACACTCACAAGAAGATTTTGAATTTATGCGCAAGGCTGGCAGGCTTGCTGCTGAAACTCTTGATTTCATTGCACCGTACGTAAAGGTAGGGGTGACAACTAATGAATTAAATGATCTATGCCATGACTTTATAATTAATGCAGGTGCAATTCCAGCACCACTAAATTATAGGGGGTATCCAAAATCAATCTGCACCTCAAAAAATGCCGTTGTGTGCCATGGTGTTCCTGATGATACACCGCTTAAAGATGGGGATATTTTGAATATTGACGTTACGGTGATTTTAAATGGCTGGCATGGTGATACAAGTCGCATGTTTTGGGTTGGCAAGCCATCAATAAAAGCAAAACGTTTATGTGACGCTACTTATAATGCGTTGATGGAAGCAATCAAACAAGTTAAGCCCGGCAATAAGTTAAATGAAATAGGGCTTGCTATAGAGAAATATATTAGAGATTTTGGATATTCTATCGTACGCAGCTACTGCGGACATGGTATAGGAAAAGTCTTTCATGCTCCACCAAATGTAGTGCATTTCTATGATCAAGATGAAGATCTTGTCTTAAAGGAAGGTATGTTTTTTACAATAGAGCCAATGATTAATGCTGGAAAACATGAGACTCTGCTCAGTAAACTCGATGACTGGACAGTAACAACACGCGATCTTTCACTTTCTGCTCAATTTGAGCATACACTTGGAGTAACAAAAGATGGTGCTGAAATATTCACATTATCACCTAAGAATTGGCATTTCCCACCTTATAATTAGATTTTTTTAAATTCTGCTATACTGCAACTATACTTGGTTTACTTTGGGTAATTTTGAAGAAAGCTCACCCTTAATTTGCGATATAGCAACTAGCCCAATTAATGCACAGAAAATCATGTAAAAACTAGCTGAAGTCTCTTGTCCTGTAACCTTGATAATTGTTGTGCATATAAATGGTGCAAGGCCGCCAAAAAATCCAGCAGCTATATTTCTTGATAAACCAAATCCACTGTACCGAACCTTTGTTGGAAATAATTCGCACATAAGTGCACTGACAGGACCAAGCGATGCAGCTATTGGAATTATAAAAAGAATGTGTGCCAGCAAGTAATTGCCACTACATAACATTGAAAAAACTGGATAACTCACTATTACAAAAGCTATAAATGCAAATTTCATAACTTTTTCTCTTCCTACCTTATCAGAAAGTATTGCAAACAATATTGTCAATCCTCCGAGCGCAATTTGACTCAGTATTTCCACTATATGATTAAAATGAGTATTTACTGTTAATATTTTATTCGTAAGCACATTGAAAAATACCAAATATATATAGAGAGACGCATTTTCAACCAAGTCAATACCTATTGATATTAGAACAGGCTTTTTGTAATTGTTTAATAACTCTTTTAGTGGCAATTTAGACGGATTTTTTTGTCTTTTATACTCTGGGCTTTCATCAAGTATATATCTCACATATATGCTAATTAATCCCATTGCTAAACTGAAAATGAAAGGTAATCTCCACCCCCAAGATTCAAAATCAGATACTTTTTTGCATATGAGTACCGCTATCAGGCTTAATACTGAACCAAAAATTGCGCTTAATACTTCAATGCTGCCAAAAAATCCTTTTTTGTTTTTAGGAGCATGTTCTATTAAAAATGGTGCATTTCCTGCTTCTCCTCCAAGGGATATACCCTGCAATAGCCTTAAACAAACTACCAGAATTGATGCTAGTATTCCAATGCTTTGATAACCTGGAACAAAAGCAATTAATACGGTTGATAAAGTCATTAATATAATCGAGAGCAATAAGGCAACTCTTCTGCCATGTTTATCACCAATGTGACCAAATATAGCAGCACCGACTGGTCTCATTAAGAAACCCACTGCAAACACTCCAAAAGCCTTCAATACGCTGGTTAGTTGATCATCCGATGGAAAAAACACACCACCTATTATGTTTATTAAGTGGCCAAAAAGCATGTGGTCATACCACAATAAAGTGTTACAAATCAAACTTGAAAATATTACTTTTGTTATTTGCTGCATAATTTCCCTATAGCCTGTTTGATCTTATATATAAAAAAAAATGTGAACGTTATGTGAATATTATATTAACAATATTAAACCTTGATTTTAATATTATTGCTCATATATTCCGATAAGATACCATATTTTGGCAAGAAAATCTATGTACATAAATAAAATTGATGTGAAGAGTAGAGTAGGATATCTACACCAACTGTACTTAAATTTTTTGATATGACACACACTCCAGTTTTGTTAAAAGAGATGCTATCACTACTATCGCCGCAGGATGGTGGCATATACGTGGACGCCACATTTGGAGCTGGAGGGTATAGCAAAGCAATATTGGAGTCAGCTGATTGCAAGGTATATGCAATTGATAGAGATGAAACGGTAACTAAGTTTTATGATGATTTAAGCGTTAGACATCCCGATAGAATAAAACTATTCATTGAGAAGTTTAGTAATATTAAAAGTATACTAAGCAGCGTTGAGCCATCTCCTGTCATCCCAGTACTTGATACTGGAAAAAATAACTGGTCACGCGCTGGAATGACATCAAACGGAGTGGATGGAGTGGTCTTTGACATCGGAGTTTCATCTATGCAGCTTGATAACGGAGATAGAGGGTTCTCATTTTTACATGATGGTCCACTCGATATGAGCATGGATAACTCTTCTTATATAAACGCTTCAACGTTTGTTAACGCTTTACGCGAAGAAGAAATCGCAAATACTATATATAACTACGGAGGCGAACGTCATTCTCGCAAAATTGCAAGAGCAATAATAAATGCACGGAAGAAGAAAACTATCAAAACTACATTTGAGCTTGCGGATATTGTACGTTCCGTGGTATTTCGTGGAAAAAGCAAAATTGATCCTGCAACCAGAACATTTCAGGCAATCAGAATATGGGTAAACGATGAGCTGGAAGAACTTGAAAAGGGTATTAAAGCTGCATCTGAGATTTTAAGTGAGAATGGCAAATTAATTGTCGTCACCTTTCATTCCTTAGAAGATCGTATAGTCAAAACTTTTTTTAAAGATTTATGTGCTACTGATTGCAAGACATTCTCTCTGCTAAATAAAAAAGTGATCGAAGCAAGTATAGAAGAAGTAAGTGCAAATCCGCGTTCACGCTCAGCAAAACTAAGAGCTATACAGAGGTTGTCGTGAGAACTTTCTGCATCATCTCAATAGTTATGTTTTTTCTTAGCATTGTAGGACTATTTAAGGTAAAATTACATGTTCAGTCGTTAAATAGAGAGCTAATAAAAATAAAAAGTGAAATTAATTTAGTACAAAGTGATATGAAAGTTTTACAAGCAGAATGGAGCTATTTGAATAATCCAAAAAGACTTGCAAGCCTTGTAAAGAAATACCTGAAAAATAACTCTTTAATACTGGCTAGCCAGGTTAAAAATCTTGACTCTCTAAATGGCCGCAGTGTGCTAGCACAACTTAAAATCCATGATCAACAGTGAGATTAAGTCTTATTTTTTACAGATGAGCACATCACAATAAAACTTACTTTGTATCCGTTCAGGATAGCGGCAAGGTAGTATAACCATAGAGTAAAAGTGAGTTTACAACAAATGGTGTCATCCCAGTGCTTGACACTGGGATCCAGCCTTTCCATAATCATCAAAAACATTGTATTTTAACGTAAAACAGCTATTTTTATGCTTACCAACTTAATAAAATTCCTGGATCCCAGTGTCTGGGCACTGGGATGACAAAGGAGAGCAGTGTCAGCTACTTGCATAACACCATTTGTTGTGCAACTTACTTTAGTATGAAATTGCTTGCGTAAGATTTTGGCAGCCTCTTAACATTTTTTGGCATTTCAATTATGTATTTAACGTTGCGTTTTTTTGCGTAGAATACTGCTTTTTCAAGAGAATCAAACTTTAATACAATCTGTTTTTTTGGATCTTTTGAGCCAACCCACCCCATCAAAGGTTCAATGTAGTAAGAGCCAGATTCAATTTTTAGGTGCCAGAAATTTGTATTACCTAAACCAGATTGTGTTGCAGTTCTTGTTGGTTTATAAATCCTAAAAACTACTTTATCGTCAATGCCCATAGTTCTTGTTAAATAAGCTTAAATATATATCTAAATAAATCCTTTCACAAACAATTAGTATGAAAGAATGAAGTTTGAAATAAATATTTTTATGTTATATTATTGTTAAATTATATTAAAAGGATTAGCTGAATAGGAGTAACCGATGACGCAACAGGAAATAGTAACAATTAATGCAGAGTTACGTGATATAACAAAAACAAAAGCGATGCATTCTCTAAGGAAGAAAGGAAACATCCCTGGAATCATATATGGAAAGGGCCATGATAATGTAAATTTGACATTGTCTGCAAAGGAATTCACAAAGCAATATAAGTCAGGCTCTCTTTCTGCACATTTGATAGAGCTGAATATTTCGGGCAAAAAGGAATATGCTCTTGTTCGCGATATCCAATTGCATGTAGTAAAGGATACTGTGCAACATGTTGATTTTCAGTTTGTTGATAAAGGCAGTGAAATTAAAATAGACATACCTCTATCATTTGTGAATGAAAGTAAAGCTCCAGGAATCAAATTAGGTGGAGTGCTTAATGTTTTGTGTCGTTCTATTGCTGTTAAATGCTCTCCTGATAAAATACCTCAGGTTATTGAAGTTGATTTATCCGGTAAAATGATTGGCCAATCTATACATATCAATGATGTAAAATTACCAGAAGGTGTTAAGTTTGTAGCTCATGAAGAAGAAAATTTTACCATTGTTACAATTTCTGCTGCCGATAGTGACGTTGAAGAACCTCAAGCAGAAACAGAGGAATAGTGCACCTGATAGTTGGGCTTGGTAACCCTGGTAGTCAATATGAGTTAACTCATCATAATATCGGCTTCATCGTAGTTGATACAATTTGCAAATATTGGAATTTCCATTCGTTCTCTAAAAAAGCCGATTATCTGATAACCTCTGGCATAATTAATGATAATAAAATTATGTTAATAAAGCCTTATTCATTTATGAATAATTCAGGCATCCCTGTTGCAAAAATACGAAACTTTTACAAATTATCGCTAGATAATATCGTTGTCATACACGATGACGCTGATTTGGAACTTGGAAGAATAAAAGTAAAGAAAGGTGGTAGTTCTGCTGGACATAATGGACTTAAATCCATAGATAGTTTTATTGGCAACGATTATTGGCGCTTGAGATTTGGAGTGGGTAGACCTGAAGATCAAAGAAGCTTAGCAGATTATGTGTTATCAAAATTTTCAAATTTTGATAATGTTACTCCCTTAGTGGAAAAAATAGCAAAAAATATACACTTAATGCTGCAAGGAGATAATACAGCTTTTATCAATTTGATTGTATAATATTACGAAACACAGGAAGTGTATGGTCCCAGAGTGTGATGGTGTGGATTTAGTATGAACAATTCAGGAGATTTTGTCCACTGTAAAGATATAAACTCAAAAGGTGTAAGACCCTTAAGAGTTTTGAGTCTTTTAGCATAATTGTAGGCCATAACAAAGTCATAAAGATGCTCTTTGAGTTGCTGGTGAGACTGATAGTAATACTTCTTAACAGTGGCATTCTTTAAAGTTTTGTTCATACGCTCAACTTGCCCATTTGTCCAAGGATGGCTAACTTTTGTTAGACGGTGTTCAATGTCATTTTCTTCACAAGCTCTATCAAATATATGTTGAAAAGCGTATTTATGGCGTTTTTGGTTGGTAAATTGTACACTGTTATCTGTCAAAATAGTGTGGATTTTATATGGTAAAATTTTAATCAAATTACGTAGAAACTCAGCAGCTATAGGTTTTGTAGCACTTTTATGCAACTCAACATACGTAAATTTGGATGTTCTATCTATTGCAACAAACAAATATAACTTTCCTTCTTCTGTTCTGACTTCTGCAATATCAATATGGAAATAGCCTATAGGATATTGTTTGAATTTCTTTTTTGGTTTAACTTCGCCATCAACATCTGGTAGTCTGCTAATGCTGTGCCTCTGTAAGCAACGATGTAGACTAGAGCGAGTCAAGTGTGGGATTGAGGTTTGCAAAGCGTAGAGACAATCATCTAATGGCAATAGAGTATGCTTACGAAATGCAACAATTACAGCCTCCTCTTCTAAAGTTAAAACAGTTGATCTTGCATGCTTCGGACCCATATCAGCGTCTTTGGCAAAAGACCGTTTTCTCCATTTAATGATAGTTTTTGGATTAAGGTTATAGTACCTGGAGAGTTTTGCTATGCTCTCTTTACTATTTTGTATTGCTCTACGAATTGTCTCTGTTGTTTTGGCGCACCCATGTAATATTTGTCCCATAATTCCTCCTTTGATGGTATTGTTTTCTCATATTTTATCATACCATCACACTCTGGGACCATACATCCCCCCCTCCCCCCCTAATTCCTATATCAAACCTTTCTTTACTAGATTATATAGTCAATATAAAAAGCCATATAAAATTGCTTCCACTGCTGCCATGAGGAAATTGCTTATTCTTGCTAACTCTTTAGTCAGAGATGACAGGGTTTTTACTGAGGAATATAACTCTCTGTCTGTTTCTATCTAAGAGCCAGTATAGCTGTGGATAAGCACGTTTATACAGATAAAAGTACTTATCCACAGCTACATCAATTTTTCTATTGACTTTTAACACAACTGCTGAACAGATACATTCGTCATCCCGCTACGTGTTAGCGGCCAAGATACCGCGGCGGTATGCCGTGGGAAACCTGACTTGCATTAGCTATAAAATAGTGATTTATATAAATCCCATAGCATGCCGAATGAAGCGTTTTTTGAGGAAATTTGAATTTTCAACTGCAATCAAGCCAAGATTTCTTAGTGCTTTAGCGCAGAATATTCTGTTGGAAAACATCCTATTTAATCCATCAGTTGCAAGCGCCATTGTAAAATTATCAAAGTATCTGTTACGTGAAATTTTCTTTAATAAATAACTACTGCCAACATCAATACCAGATGCTTTTGCGGCAACTACGTGCTTTATAATACTTTCTACATCTCTAATTCCAAGATTAAGCCCTTGACCTGCAACTGGATGAATTGAATGTGCTGCATCGCCGATAAGCAAAACTCTACCCTTATATAACTTTTTTGCGAAAACAAAACTTAAAGGATAAAGTTTTCTTTCACCCTCTAATTTTATCTCTCCTAAATAAGAACCAAATCTTTTTTTAAGCTCTATAATAAATTCTTCTTCAGACAGATCCATTAGCATTTTTGAAATTTCAGATTTTTCTGTCCAAACTATCGAAGAAGTATAGCCACCCTTCATCGGTAGAATTGCAAATGGACCGCCAGGGAAAAAACGCTCCACAGCTAAGTTTTGGTGATGCAGTTCATGCTTTACATTAAATACTATGCTACTTTGTTTATAGTCAAATTTCACTGTCGGTATAGAAAATAACTCTGGTAATTTAGAGTTTTTGCCTTCAGCACAGATAAGTAGCGATGATATTAATTCCTGGTTATTATCAAGAATCACTTCCACATATCCTGAATCACAAGCAATTGTTTTATAGGAATGTGGAGAGTATATATTCAGTTTATTTAGAAAATTATTGTTGATTGCATTCCATATAGTAGCATTGTTGATAACATAACCCATTGGCTCTTCGCTAACCATTTTATGATTGTAATGCACAGTAACCGCATCTAATATGCATATATCAAGTATTGGCTCAGCTTCACTTTCCACAAACTGCCAAATCCCTAACTTTTCCAATATTTTTTTCGAGCCTTGAGAAATAGCAAATGCTCGATTATCATCTACTACACGTGGTAGACTATTTTTTTCAATCACAGCTACAGACACAGAGTCACAACTGAGGCCAATGGCAGTAATAAGACCAAGTAACCCACCACCTGAAATGATTACATCATAATTCATTTTATTTACGCTAATTGTAAAATTATATTTTATCTGTTTTGAAAATAGTTTAAACAAACTTTATAGACAAAGACCTATAGCTAACCCAAGAAAGGTTTCCCTACCCCTACAACAACATTGCAAGCATTGATTTTTCTCCATATGAAAAGAGTCTGGAAGCTCTTTTACTCTAAACACGATGTTTACATCCTCAAAATTAATCTCAATTCGCTTAACTAACGTTCTAATAATATCACGTTTAGTTAGCCAGTCTGCATTATTAAGACTTGAGTTAATACTAGAGGAAAACCCCTCTAAATTTGTTACTACTAGAGTTAACTCTTGTGTGAGTTTTTTCTGATCAAATATCTTTTTCTTTTGTTCTTCAACCATTTTTAAGTTTTGTTTCATTGCTTTAATTCTTGGCTCAAATTCTTCTTGATCAATATATTCTTGAGCATAACTATCAATTAACCTTGCAATACCTCGTTTTAATTTATCTTCTTGTGTTTCAAGCAAAGCACTTTTTTGATCTAGTGGTGATTTTTTAAGTTCTGAAAGTCTACGTTTATACTCCTCTAATATTCTATTTGGATTTTTTAATAGATGTTTTACCTCTTCCCACACAGCCATGTCTAATGTATCTGTACGAATTAATTTGTTGTTACACATTTTATTACCGCCAAAACGGTATGAATCCGTGCCAACACAACGATAATATACCTGATTATTAGTTTTTTCCCCCTCCTTATTCCTTGCAGTGCTAGTACCATAATATGCATAATTGCAAAGCTTACATACTACTAAACCTTGCAATAAATGTCTTGCTCCTCTTTGTCTTGTTCTTGCTATTTTTCTATTCTCAGCTAATTGTTCTTGAACGATTTCAAATAAATCTTCGCTTACTATACTAGGTACTTTAATATAAATCCAATCCTCTTTTGGAACAGGATAAGTAGAATAATTATCTTTTGGATGCTCGCAGGAGTTTTTTTTCGGTCTTATATGTTTTAGTTTGACACCAAACCTTGTTTTACCAAAAGCTGCTTGTCCTTTATAAGCAGAGTTTTTTAACATACTCAAAACTACAGCCCTATCCCAATACTCTTTTCCAGTTCTCGTCATAATGGACATAGCACTTAGCCTACGACATACTTCTCCTATACTGGCTCTTTCTCTTCCTACCCAAGAAAATACTTTACGAACAACTTCAGCTTCTTCTTCATAAATCTCAAATAAGGCCTGTCCTGTTTCTGTATTTTTGTTTATATAACGATAGCCATAAGGAGCAGCACTCATTACACTTATACAACCCTTATTTGCTGCATAAATCTTTCCTCGACGACTTCGTTCCATGATTTTTGCACGTTCGTATTCTGCTATCATACCTTGCATTTGTAATAGTAATTGAGATTCTGGATTATCGCTAATTTGATGATTTAAAAAAATGACTTCCACTCCTAATTTCTTAAACTCTTCAAGTAATATCATCTGATATGCATACTTACGAGATAAACGATCAGGAGAATGAATATAAACCTTATCAATGTTACCTTCTGCTATTTTATCACGTAATTTTTCCAAACCAGGACGGATTATGTTAGAACCACTATAACCATTATCAATAAATTTATATTCATTTAATAATTTATGTCCATCCATACTAATTTGATTCTCTATAGCAGCAATTTGGCTTGCTATTGTATCTTCTTGTGCTTGCTTCCCTGAAGAAACTCTTGCATATAAACTAACTGTTACCATTTTACCGTCCTCAAATCTACTTTCTTATATTCAGAGTTTTCTTCCTTTTTGCTCGCTTTTATTGGTTTACTTAACACTAATTTTTCATACGCATCTAATAGATACAACTCTGCTAATCGATTTACTTCATAACTACAACTAATACGAACTATTAATTTCTTGTTGCCCATGAGCTCTACCATATATTATCCATCGAGACATATGGTTATTTGATCATTAGCTCTATAAATAAATTCAACTCTCCGTTCTTTTTGTAGAAGCTTTCGGGAAATAGTCTTCTCAAGTTTCAGGTTTATTGCAATATTGTTGGCGGAGTCCCTACGTCATACCGCGATTCATTCCATAGCTGTACGAACATTGCAATGTGGCACATAGTAAACGATGTCATGAAAGTAGCTGACACTGGAATTCAGAAAAAAGGATGATGTTATTCCAGTGCCTCTATGGTGTCATCCCAGTGCTTGACACTGGGATCCAGCCTTTCCATAATCATCAAAAACATTGTATTTTAACGTAAAACAGCTATTTTTATGCTTACCAACTTAATAAAATTCCTGGATCCCAGTGTCTGGGCACTGCCCACTGGTGGCCCAAACTACAACGTTCGTACAGTTGTGCGCGGTATAGATTCCGCTAACTAGTAGCGGAATGACGGTTTTTCAAATTGTCGGTAAACCTAAGCCACTTTAGCTATATCATCTTGAGAACACCTAAAAGTAAACTTCTGTAATAAAATGTTAATTACTTCATGCTAAGATAGATCTTATTTTATTAAAGGTATTAGTTTATGACTACAGATTGCAAAGCAAAAATGTTAAATTGCATTAGTAAGTACAGAGAAGAACTTGGAGAAAACAAAGCAGCAATCAAACAAACTTTAACTAATGATAAAATCAATATAAGCGATCACTTTTACCAGGGTAATAAAATCTGCAACGAAGAAATATTTAATGTAGGAGGCGAGTGTCAAGATACAAAACATGGTAACTCAGAATATACGTATGATGACTGGAAGCAAAAAATTGAAAAATCTCATGCTAAAGATTTGCTAAAAATGCTACAAGATAAAGCAAAAGACAAAATATTAAAGAGTTTTGAAGATTATGAAAAGTATCATGAAAATGCTGTTGAAGCTATAAAAAGAGAATTAGACATAGATTCGAAATTAAAGGCAATATTCAGAGAAAAGCAACAACCAGAAACTGATGAAACTCGAGCATATTATGACATTATACGAGGTTTGTATGAAAATGGAGACATGGATTCTCAATTAAAGTGCAGAGATCTTGATTGTTTTGATAGAACAATAAAGGATAATCTATCCCAAAAACAATCGGAATTAACTAATATAAAGAATAACTTTTTAGATGATACACAAAACATCTTTAAATATATTCAAGTTGAAGATAATATTTGATAGACGAATATCTATTTTATAGTAAAGAGGACAGACGAATTCTTAAAGTCTCTTTGCGTAAAGCTGTGTTTTTTTTAGAATTTTACAGCTATGCAATGTTTTACTGTTTCCAAAGCAATATCTTTATAAATTTTTGCCAAATCCTCACTTAACATTAAAGGATTTCCGCAATCAGAAGCATGGCATATTTGTGGATCTAGAGGAACTCTGCCTAGAAGTTTGATGCCCAGCTCCTCAGACATTTTTTTTGCACCGTCTTTTCCAAATATGTATATTTTTGAGCCGCTTTGAATGAAATAACTCATATTTTCTACAATGCCAATAACCGGTACGCTGAGCTTTGTAAACATATCATAAATTTTGCGAGCATCGATTAAAGAGAGCTCCTGTGGAGTTGAAACTATTATCGCCCCAGTTAAGTTAAAATTTTCCATAAGACTTAAATGCACATCGCCAGTTCCAGGTGGTGTATCAACTATCAAATACTCTATATCGGACCATTTTGTTCCCATTAGAAGATTATAAAGTGCTTTTGTAATCATAGGTCCGCGCCATATTGCTGCACGATCTTTATCGATAAAATAGCCAATTGAAATAGTATGCAGTCCATACTTTTCTATAGGCATTGCTTTACTATCCTGTATTTCTGGCTTTAATTTTTCAGCGCCAAGCATTTTAGGAATTGAAGGACCATATATATCTGCATCAACCAGCGCAACTTTGTGTTTTAACTTTGCTAATGAGAGAGCAAGATTTAGCGCAACTGTGGACTTGCCCACACCGCCTTTACCAGAGGCCACAACGATTATATTTTTCACTCCTTCGATATGTAATTTAGCTTTTTGTTGCCCAGTTTGTTTTTGACAAGTAGCAACCACGGTCACTTTTGTCACCCCCGGTATAGCTTTAACAGCTTGCTCACAATTTCTTCTTAATTCTTCATTTGCTTGCGTGTTACCGGCAACTTCAAGCACAAAACCAACATCTTGACCTTTAATAATAATTGAGGATATTATGCCAAGAGCGATCACATCTTTACCGCTTTTTTGCTCTATGACTTTTTTTAAGTTCTCTCTTATAATTTTTTCGTTGATCATTAGCCTTTTAGGTGATTTCTTCCTGAAGTCGTTTAATCTCAGCTTGAGGAAGGCCGGTTGTCTGAGAGATAATATCAATAGAGATGTCAGCCTTAAGTAGGTTTTTTGCTACTTCAATCTTTCCTTCAATCTTTCCCTCATCAAGTTTTTTAGCGAGGATGCCTTCTTCTTTCCGCAGATCCATTATTCTTTCTTCATATGCTACTAAATCTTTTTCATTCCAGCTAAACCTGTCTAATTCATCGTAGGCTAACTTTATTATTGGTGCTTTTTCTGCTATTTTCCTTAAGTCTTCTTCCGTAGTTTCATCTGCATATTGTTGTCTAAGTGAAGAAGGTCGCCCCTCCTCACTCGACTTCAAAACCGTACGTGAGACTTTGCGCCTCATACGGCTTCTCTCCAATTTGGAGCTTTTCATGCACACCTCCTGTGTAATTCATCGTGACAATGTCCATGTAACAAAGATAAGTTTTTGATCATGTTGTTTCGTCTATTCCGGTCTTTGTGATGTATTTCTATTGTATCATCACTTTTAAACCATAGTCTACAATTATCACATTTACTTTGTTGTAACTTCAATAGTTTTATTACTCTTAATGGCTTATCTGGTATTTTTCTCAGACGTTTACCCCAATAAACCCAATCACCATCATATGGAGATCTGGTTTTTTGCACTTTGATATGTCGTTTAATAACATGATCGCTGTGTATAATAAAATGTATCTTGTTACTTGTCATAAAACGCCAGTTATCGTTATTATACTTTTTAAAGTATTTTCTTTTTATCCAGCATTTCCCTTTGTTTGGGTGCCTAAAGACTGACCTTACCCAGAAAAAGTGGAGAGAAAGAAAAGAGTTCTTTTGGGTAAAATAAAATTTTGGAGGATTAGAAATGGTAAGAGAATATACAGCAGAATTCAAATTGGAAGCTGTTAAACTGGCAAATGAACAAAGAAAGGCAGGTCAAACAATTACAAAAATAGCAAGAGATTTAGGAATAAAGGGTGGTTTATTAGGAAAATGGGTAAAGAAACACAACGAAAAAAAGTCGGCGGCAAATGCATTTCCAGATGTAGCACCTTATGACAAAGAGAGGTTTGATTTACAAAGCAAGAGTAACAAGGGAAAGAGACATTTAAAAAAAAGCCCTGGCCAGTCAAAAAGAGTAAAATATTTTTTTATATAGTAACTGCTATAAAGTACAGGAATTATGTAGGATTTTCTGCTAGTGGCTACTATAAGTGGACCACAAGAAAAATAAGCAGTAGAGAATCAGCAAATAAAGAGCTACTCGCAGCTATTCAAAAAATATATCAAGTTTCTAAATGTAGATATGGAGCTCCTAAAATTCATGCTGAATTGAAGGCTTTGGGTAAAAGTTGCAATTTGAAAACGGTGCAAAGTATTATGCAGAAAAATGACATCAGGGCTATACTGAGAAGAAAGTTTAAAATTAAAAAACAACAAACAGATAATAGAGCTGTAGCTCCCAATATACTAGATCAAAACTTTATTGTTGATCAACCAAATAAAGTATGGGATTACTTACATCAAAACCAAGGAGGGACTCCGCCAACAATATTGCAATAAACCTGAAACTTGAGAAGACTATTTCCCGAAAGCTTCTACAAAAAGAACGGAGAGTTGAATTTATTTATAGAGCTAATGATCAAATAACCATATGTCTCGATGGATAATATATGGTAGAGCTCATGGGCAACAAGAAATTAATAGTTCGTATTAGTTGTAGTTATGAAGTAAATCGATTAGCAGAGTTGTATCTATTAGATGCGTATGAAAAATTAGTGTTAAGTAAACCAATAAAAGCGAGCAAAAAGGAAGAAAACTCTGAATATAAGAAAGTAGATTTGAGGACGGTAAAATGGTAACAGTTAGTTTATATGCAAGAGTTTCTTCAGGGAAGCAAGCACAAGAAGATACAATAGCAAGCCAAATTGCTGCTATAGAGAATCAAATTAGTATGGATGGACATAAATTATTAAATGAATATAAATTTATTGATAATGGTTATAGTGGTTCTAACATAATCCGTCCTGGTTTGGAAAAATTACGTGATAAAATAGCAGAAGGTAACATTGATAAGGTTTATATTCATTCTCCTGATCGTTTATCTCGTAAGTATGCATATCAGATGATATTACTTGAAGAGTTTAAGAAATTAGGAGTGGAAGTCATTTTTTTAAATCATCAAATTAGCGATAATCCAGAATCTCAATTACTATTACAAATGCAAGGTATGATAGCAGAATACGAACGTGCAAAAATCATGGAACGAAGTCGTCGAGGAAAGATTTATGCAGCAAATAAGGGTTGTATAAGTGTAATGAGTGCTGCTCCTTATGGCTATCGTTATATAAACAAAAATACAGAAACAGGACAGGCCTTATTTGAGATTTATGAAGAAGAAGCTGAAGTTGTTCGTAAAGTATTTTCTTGGGTAGGAAGAGAAAGAGCCAGTATAGGAGAAGTATGTCGTAGGCTAAGTGCTATGTCCATTATGACGAGAACTGGAAAAGAGTATTGGGATAGGGCTGTAGTTTTGAGTATGTTAAAAAACTCTGCTTATAAAGGACAAGCAGCTTTTGGTAAAACAAGGTTTGGTGTCAAACTAAAACATATAAGACCGAAAAAAAACTCCTGCGAGCATCCAAAAGATAATTATTCTACTTATCCTGTTCCAAAAGAGGATTGGATTTATATTAAAGTACCTAGTATAGTAAGCGAAGATTTATTTGAAATCGTTCAAGAACAATTAGCTGAGAATAGAAAAATAGCAAGAACAAGACAAAGAGGAGCAAGACATTTATTGCAAGGTTTAGTAGTATGTAAGCTTTGCAATTATGCATATTATGGTACTAGCACTGCAAGGAATAAGGAGGGGGAAAAAACTAATAATCAGGTATATTATCGTTGTGTTGGCACGGATTCATACCGTTTTGGCGGTAATAAAATGTGTAACAACAAATTAATTCGTACAGATACATTAGACATGGCTGTGTGGGAAGAGGTAAAACATCTATTAAAAAATCCAAATAGAATATTAGAGGAGTATAAACGTAGACTTTCAGAACTTAAAAAATCACCACTAGATCAAAAAAGTGCTTTGCTTGAAACACAAGAAGATAAATTAAAACGAGGTATTGCAAGGTTAATTGATAGTTATGCTCAAGAATATATTGATCAAGAAGAATTTGAGCCAAGAATTAAAGCAATGAAACAAAACTTAAAAATGGTTGAAGAACAAAAGAAAAAGATATTTGATCAGAAAAAACTCACACAAGAGTTAACTCTAGTAGTAACAAATTTAGAGGGGTTTTCCTCTAGTATTAACTCAAGTCTTAATAATGCAGACTGGCTAACTAAACGTGATATTATTAGAACGTTAGTTAAGCGAATTGAGATTAATTTTGAGGATGTAAACATCGTGTTTAGAGTAAAAGAGCTTCCAGACTCTTTTCATATGGAGAAAAATCAATGCTTGCAATGTTGTTGTAGGGGTAGGGATGGCTATATTTGGCAGCAATAATTCTCACGTATGGTAGTTAATGAGTAGTGCAATAATAAACAATTGGTTATGAACTCTTTATTAATGGCCATTAATAGGCGTAAACCTGTTAAAAATCTACTGCTGCACAGTGACCAAGGTTCACAATATACTGCGCAAGGGTATCAATATCTCTTAGCTGTAAAGAATATAGATGAGTAATAAAGGCTGTTGTTACGACAATTCTGTTGCAGAAAGCTTCTTTAGCTCATTGAAAAGAGAAATACTTATTGATACTTCACAACACTCTGCTCAACAAACTAGAACTGCAATATTTGAATACATAGAAATTTTTTATAACAAACAACGTCACTATTAACTATTGCATTCCAGAACAATTTGATGCATCATTCTTTTTGTAAAAAACATTCCACACTTTCTCTCCACTTTTTCTGGGTAAGGTCACTGACTCAATACCCAGTCAATATCCTTTCCACCAGTTCTTTTACTGCCGGTACGTAGCCATTCTCATAAAATGGATCTTGCTTAAATTTGTACACATTGTGCCCGGAAAACATGAGTTCGTTCTCAATATCACCATCGTGTATAACGTTTTGCAGTGTTTTTTGTATGCAAAAACTACGCGGATCTGGCTTTCGTCCTGTTGAATGGTCACCATGATCTTTCCAATTGCTAAACAAACAATGGCTCAAACATCCCATACAATTGATTTGATCTTCTCTTATTTGTTTAAATTTATCTGGCGTCACAAAAATAACAGTTGAATCTGGGGTTTTCATTGCTTCTGTGTACCCTGCTTTAGTCCATGTATTTGCCAGTTCTTTGTCTTTTGCAGTAAGGTAGATCTTCCTACCTCTGCTACCCATTGCAAATTCACTATTGGATTCTTCGCTGGCATTTTCTGAAAAATTTACTTGATGTAATTTTCGTTCCTGTAACTCACGTATAAAATTATTCCTCACCGCAGATGAGTAAAACCCTGTTGGACTGAATTTATTTAAAAATACATCACCTTCTTCTAAAGTGAGTAGCTTCTTTTTCCACTCTGCAGAAATTGGGCTTTCTTTCGTCAAAAGTGGACGAGTGCCAAACTGAAAAGCTATTGGTCCAATTTGCAGATTGTCAAACCAATGTTCCCAATCTTTCAAATGCCACACTCCTCCTGCCATAACAATTGGTGTTTCTGAAAGACCGATCTCGTTCATGAAAGATCTAAGCTCTGCAACTCTTTCAAATGGAGCCTGTGGTAGCTCTGGGTCTTCACTGTTACTCAGTCCATTGTGCCCTCCAGCAAGCCATGGATCTTCATACACTACTCCACCAAGCAAATAGGAAGATATTCTTTGGTAAGCACGCTTCCATAATGCTTTAAAAGCACGCACCGATGAGATAATAGGGTAATAATAAACCTGATATTTAGCTGCAATTTCTCCAAGCCTATAAGGCATACCAGCACCGCAGGTAATACCATGAATCAAACCTTTCGCTCCTTCTAATATGCCATGAAGTACGCGTTCTGCTGCTCCCATCTCCCAAAGTACATTCATGTGTATTCTTCCATGACCTTTTGATATTTCATTTGCTATTCTTGCCTGACTAATTCCAGCTTCAATACTATACTCAATCAATTCACTATGCTTTTCATTTCTTGTTTTGCCTTTATAAATTAGTGGCACTAACTCGCCATTATCATCAATAAGCTTAGCATTTGCACCAGAAAATGTACCCACAGCATCTGCTGCAGCAAATGCTCTGCTTGATCTCCCATCACTAACTGCAATGCCTTTACCACCTTCGATGATTGGCCACACTTCCTTTCCTGAAATTACTATCTTTTTTATCTTATTTTTCAAAACTTCCTCGCAATCTTTCACTCTATTTTACTTAATTACTAAAAAAATGATAGCTGTTTATTTTTTCTTGTATCATTAAAGCTTCTGTAGCTACTCATGCTGTTGTAGTTTGAGAGCAGTTCCCATCGGAAGGGTGTCATTCCAGTGCTTGACACTGGAATCCAGTTTTTGATCAAAAATGTTGCTATAGTGCACAATCAATTTTCCTGGATCCAAGTAGTCTGGGCTACTTGGATGACAGGGGAGGGAGGCTGCTGGGATCCTGACAACCGTCATCCCGCTGCTTGTTAGCGGGATCTAGAGATACCGCGGCGGTATGACGTAGAGCTACGTGTTTAGGTTTAATGAATCCACTATATCTTTTACTTGAGAAAAAACATACTCTTTGCTTACACTGGTATCGATAATAAAGTCACTCATCTTCCTTTTCTCCTCAATAGATAACTGAACATCGGAGATTAGATTAAGCTTTTCTTTATCTATGTTGCGTTCGTTAAGTCTTTGAGCTTGCACAACGCTATCTGCATGAACAAAAACAATAAGGTCGCAATATAAATAAAATTTTGTTTCTAATAGAAGTGGCACATCTAAAACTAAAAGTTTTCTATCGATCTTTTTTTCCTTGGCAATAAAAAATTCTAATTCACGCAGCACAGCAGAGTGAACCAAAGATTGAAATTGTTTCCAATTTTCATCGTAGGCTAAGAAATATTTAGACAGTACTGTTCTATCTATTTCACCATTTACTACCACTCCAGGAAAATTTTTCTCTGCATAACTTATTATGCTTTTATCCACTTTATAAAGTTGGTGTACAACAGAATCAGCATCAAATACAACAGCACCAAACTCTTGAAAGCAATTAGCTACAAAGCTCTTTCCTACCCCAATTCCGCCTGTTAGACTTATAATCATATAACAAAATACATTCGACTTCTTTTGAAACTATAGCTAAGGTTTCTCTATATATATTAACTAGATTTTCTAGATCTCAGTGTCAAGCACATAACTATACGAACATTGCAATTTGTAGGTGGTGTTATTCCAGTCTGGAATCTAGCTTTTATGTTGTATAGTGCACAATCAATTTTCCTGGATCCAAGTAGTCAGGGCTACTTGGATAACACCCTACTTAACCGTCATACCGCCGCGGTATCTCTTAGCCACTAACACGTAGCGGGATGACGATTGTCGATAAATCTAAGTTACTTTAGCAACAGTTATTCTCCACTAAATTACTCTGAATTTTGGTTATATTATTTGCGGATTTCACTGCTGAAATCTCAAATTTTGAGCTTGTGTTCAAAAATGATTCAACTGACCTGCCAAAAAAATCATATCTCCATCCCTTGAATAATTTATCTGTCTGTCCAGATATTGACCCGGTTAACTCATCTTTTGAAGAAACTAATTTCCTTGATATGTTACTTTCTTTACATTTACTATCTAAAATAATTGAGAGTATATCAAGTACAGATTTGTCATAATTACTCGATAAGGTGTTGTTTTGCTGCATCCAATTTCTCTCATTTTCATTAAAAATATTCACAAACTCTAGTAAATCCGCATCGTTTATATTTTTTGTATTCCTCTTGAGATCATCTAAAATCTCATCAACATGCTCTACATTTTTTTCAATAAAATCAGCTATTACAGCATTATTGATTATTTTATTACGGTTCATATTATAGCGCTGTGCTAAGGTTTCTTGCCACTCACTAACTGCTTTAACAGTTAGTATCAATCTTGGATTTACTTCATAATTAAATTTAATCCTCTTCCATGCATCTTTTGGGCTATGTAAATACTTATTTATATCAACTATTGATTCCATCTCTTCTTGAAACCAACCCATCCTATTATTTTCTTCAAGTTTATTGCACAATATTTGGTATAGGTCATATAGGTGTACCACGTCGTTTACTGCATAATCTAACTGATCTTCGGACAACGGACGCCTTAACCAATCTGAATTTTTAGCTTTAATTTTATCCAGTGCTATTCCTTGATATTGCTCCACTACTTTTGAGTAACCAATAAAGTCATGATAATAATGACAAAACATAGCAGCAACTTGGGTATCAAAAATGGGAGTGGGAATACATTTAAACACAGTGAGTAAGGATTCTATATCCTGCCGGCAGCTATGAAACACTTTGGTTATCCCCTGATTTAGCATTATTTTCTTAATGAATGATAAATCAATTTCTGGCACTAATGCGTCTACAATAAAACTCTTCTCTCCGTAAGAAATTTGAATTAACGATAATTTTGGGTAGTAGATTAAATTATTTCTAATGAACTCCGTGTCAACTGCTATAAATTTCGGCTTTTTTGCTATTAACTCTTCACATGTATTCTCCAGTTCTGATGTTGTACTAATTAGCATATATTTTTTATTCAGTGGATTTATTTTATAATTTATATTAAATTTTTGCAATTAATGACTTCTTGCAGAACTTTCTATCACTCATTGGCATCACACAAATAGCCTTTTCCATCCCAATCCCAGTGCTTCCTTCTCCTGTCATCCCAGTGCCCTGACTACTTGGATCTAGCAAGCTTTGCTTGCAAATAAGTCTAATACGCGTCGCGTTTTATGCCAAAACACAATTGGAGTTACATGCAAAATAGATCCCAGACTGGGATGACAAAAAAAGGAGCACTGGGATGACAGCAGTCCTACGTCATACCGCCGCGGTATCTCTAGATCCCGCTAACAAGTAGCGGGATGACGATTGTCGTTTAGCTATAAATATTAAGAAATTTACCAAATAAAAAAAAAGGCAAAAGAAGCCCTGGGGTTATTATCCGCTTTAAAATATTGGCGTTTTTTATGTTTTAAACGCTTGACAAGCAAGATTAAGCTGCTTTTAATTGCAACTAACTTACGCTGCAAATGTTTAAGAAATTTACTAAGCAGAAAAAAAGACAAAGAATCCCCGAGTTAGCTAGTCTTTTACTATCTCTGTCGAGTATTGGCATTTTTTGATGTCTTGTAACGCTTTATAAGCACGTTCAGCTTATTTAGATAAAAATCTAGATGTAGATGAAGTTTTGTAAAGACATACAGTATCTATATACTGCAAAAAATTGAACATAAGACGCCGATACATTAAGTAATCCTTACCTTTTAATCTGCAGATTGGCGAAAGCAAATACAATAGCTTCACTATCATGATAAGGGAGCTGGTGAAGGGTGTCAAGTAAGTTTTTCGTTTCTATAGCTACTACCACGATTGTATAGGTAATTCTTCACTTATAATAATGATTCAAGCCTTCAGCTCCTCAAACACTTCACTTGCTCTATTTAAAACAGAATCAGGAAAACCAGCAAGTTTTGCTACATGTATTCCATATGACTCATCTGCAATGCCTTCAATTACTTCATGTAGAAAAATAACCTCTCCGTTCCACTCTCTTATTTTTACACAAAAACATTTCACGTTCTTCAAGTATTTGCTTACTTTAGTTAATTCATGATAATGAGTTGCAAAAATGGCGCGGCACTTATTTACATTGTGAATATGTTCAATCACCGCCTGTGCAATAGATAATCCATCATACACCCCTGTGCCCCTACCAATTTCATCAAGTATCACCAAGGAACGGTCCGTTGCCTGATTTACTATCGTTGCTGTTTCGATCATCTCTACCATGAAGGTAGAATAACCAGCTGTTATATTATCCGTTGCGCCAACCCTGCTGAATATCTTGTCAATCACTCCAATATGTGCACTCTCTGCTGGCACAAATGACCCCATGTGAGCTAAAATTGCAATGAGAGCGTTTTGCCTCAAGAAAGTGCTTTTTCCAGCCATATTAGGACCAGTAATTAGATGTATACCAGCTAAATTGATGCTATTTGCAATGAATTTATCGTTAACTTCAACCACTGGATGTCTTCCGCTACAGATATTGAACTCTTTGCTGTCATCAATAATGGGTTTTACGTAATTATTTTGCACTGCAAGCTCTGCAAATGCGGTTCTAATATCAAGTTTTGCCAAAGCATTTGCAGCAAGAGCAATTTTTTCAGATTCTTTAGCGACTTCACTACACAGTTCACTAAAAATTTTCATTTCTAAGCCGATTGCAGCATCACGTGCCGTAAGAATTTTATTTTCTAGTTCTTTCAATTCATTAGTAGTGTAGCGCATGCTATTTGCTAAGCTTTGCCTATGAATAAATATATCCGAAGTTATTTTGTGATTTGCCGACACTTCAACGTAATAACCAAGTATGTTGTTGTGTAATATTTTGAGTGCGGCAATGCCAGTAAGATCGCGATAAGATTCACGGAGCTTAGTTACCAACTTGTTACTGTTGTTCAATATATAAGATAACTCAGATAATTCTGAGTTGTATTTTGAGTGAATAAATCCTCCTTCTTTCACGGAACTGAGGTTATTATCGAGTATAGCACTATTTAACAGTTCAAATAGGTCTTTATGATTGCCAAGGCTTTTATGTATTGTGCTTAGTTCACTCTCGTCTGATTTTACTGTTATTCCAGCGCGTGACGCTGGCTGGATCTCAGTTTGGATGACATATTGTTGTGGGAGAGATCCATTTTCACCTGATTCAATTTTACATAAGAACTCAGACAATTCTAAAGTCTTTCCTAGGCCTATTTTCAATAGGTTCATATCCTTTGGTGAACCACGCCCTAGTATTAAGCGCGATAAAGACCTTTCAATATCCGGAATGTTAGATAATATCTCTCGTATTTTTCTGCGTGAATCATGATTATTTACAAAAAATTGAGCGGTGCTGAGCCTCAAATTGATTGCCTTGGAGCAAGCAAGGGGTGAAGCGAGCATTTGTTTGAGCAGGCGTCCACCAGAAGCTGTAACTGTATGATCAATAACTGAAATTAGTGAACCTTTCTTTTCACCAAATTGAGTTGAAAACAACTCAAGATTTCTCCTTGCTGAAGCATCAATAAGCATGAAATTTTGTTGCTTATAGGTTTTTGGGAATTCAAGCCTTGGAATAGAGCCCCTTTGTGTTACTCTGACATATTCAAGCAGTGCACCACACGCCATGATTTCTACTTTGCTGAAATTTCCTATACTCCCAAGTTCCCTGATTTTATAAAACTTGCATAATGTTCTGTGAGATTTACTATACTCAAAAAAGCTCTGTGCGTGTTGCGTAATTGATATTTTATAATTTTTTAAAATCGATCTAATTTTTTCATCCTCAGTGAATTTTTCAGAAATTAATAATTCTCTTGGTGATATACGCAATAAATCACTATCTAGAGCTTTCAAACTCGTTAAAGTGTGAAAAAATTTTCCCGTCGATAATTCAAGCCAACTAATAGCATATTCGTCATTTTGTTCAACTATGGATGCGAGATAATTATTGCTTTTATCCTCCAGTAGTGAATCTTCTATAATTGTACCTGGAGTTACAACTCGCACTACATCACGTTTTACTATGGATTTATAGCCCCTCTTTTTTGCTTCATCAGCAGTTTCTAATTGATCACAGATTGCTACTTTGAATCCTAAATCTATTAGCTTGTGCAGGTAAGATTCACTACTGTGTGCTGGCACTCCACACATTGGTATTTCTTGCCCACACGAATTACCTCTCTTAGTGAGCACTATATTCAGCAATTTCGCAGCTTTAATAGCATCATCGAAAAACAATTCATAAAAATCTCCTAGCCTATAAAATAGCAGATGATCTTTGTATTGAGCTTTCAGGTTCAAATACTGCTCCATCACAGGGGTGTTTTTTTCTTTTACGAAGCTCATAATATTTTTTAATATATTGTATTGATAAACGTTATTATAGATTATATTGCACATGTGAATAACATAAATTTTAAATAGGTGTATAGAGGGGAAAATTTAAAACAATTAAATTTCTTGGATCCAAGTAGTCAGGACACTTGGATGACATAAAGAGTAGGAGTATTTGATGACAAAAAAACAAAAACACAGTTGTCATTCCAGCGCGTGACGCTGGAATCCAGAATATCCTAATTACAAGGTTTATTATTTAGTTTGAAAAATACTATAGCTTTTTCTATGTAAGTTGTGGCCCCTTTTTACCATTTGCGACAGTTGTATCATCAACAGATATTTCAGAGCTAACAGTGCTAATAGTTTTTTCTATCGCTTTAGCCTGTTCATAGTCTTGACTCAAAAAATACATGGCCAGTCCAATAGCTATACTAGCAACAAGAGAAGATGCTATCATTACACCTAGTATCATACCACCAGAAAGACTTACTGCAACACACACACCAGCTCCAAGTACAACACCAAGAAAACCACCAATTATTACGCCAGGCACCAAACTGCCTACCATAGCGCTTTCTTTTTTCGTATTAGCTTGTTTTTTCATACTTTTAATAAGCACTTCTTTTGTTTTTCCTTGAGCTAAATCTGAAGGAACTTTATTATCCGCGTTTTGTATCAAAGGATTTGCACTATATGTAACAAGCAGGGTGGTTATTTCTTCAGTTTTATTACCTATAACTGCATGATGTAGTAATGTATTTCCCTCTTCATCTTTAAAGTTTATATGAGTACGAAATTCTTCATCTAGATTTCTTATTGGGTTGTTTTTTGCATATATCCTAGATTGTATTGCTCCATCTAAGTATTGTATTACTTGTTCTAGTGATTGCTCGCCAGGATTTTGTATAAAATGAAGCAGAATTTCGTGTACTATCGCTTCCTTTGTAGTTTGTGGGCATTGTAAAGCGTAATTAAATGTCTGTGTAGTAATAACTTCTTCTTTTCTTTTTTTAAGAACAACCCTTAAATCTTCAATCGCCTTTTCACCATCTTTTATTCCAAGAATTATTGAATCCAAATTATTTATCATGCTATCCTCCTTGGTTTGATTGCATTACTCATTAATAAATAATATAATAAATCCTGCTAAAAGTCAAGCAATTAATTAATAAGTTAATATAATCCTCCAAAAGGAGCTCCTTACTTTTTGTTCAGCATGTCCATTGGATCAGACTCTTTAAGCTTGCTGTTTGCTGAATTTATTCATCACAATAGCTACAATGTGCTATCGAAGTTCTCTGTAATCTTAGTTGGTTCTTCTAGAATATTCAAAATATCAGTTGCACAATAAACCCGATCTCTCTTTCCTTGAGAAGTTTGTGAAACGATGCCTAAATCTTCAAGCTTTACGATTGCTCTTTGGGCTGTTGTAAATACGACACCTAAGTTTTCAACCACTTTCCTTATAGTAAAGTAAGGGTTTAAAGACTATTCACTAAATCATTGTCCCATTCAAATTTTGGTGGCAAGGGGCTTGGTATAAATGCCTGATAACCAGCGAATACTTTGCCTGATGGTGATCCTTTAATATACATTCATTCAACCTAGCACACTATTTTTATAGTATATATTATTTTCAAATAAAGTCAAAAATGAAAATAAGGCTTTATCTTATTTGCGTGCATGAAAATAAGAAACTCTCTTATTATTGATTTTGCTCAAAAACGAAAATAGAAGAAGCTGCTGAACTTTATATATCCTGTTTTTCTGGAGAACTGCTATAAAACTTCTGAGTGAAGTCACTTAATTTTTACACATCTATTGTAGAGTAAGAAGAACCGAATTTGAAACAAAAATGCTAACTGATGCTTGGACTTTACTGACACTTACACTACTTGAAACTATACTTAGTGTAGACAATTTAATCTTTATTTCTCTAGCAATAGATAAGGTACCAAATGCGCTGAGAGAAAGAGTGCGCCTTATGGGCCTTGGATTAGCACTATTAATGCGTTTTGTAATACTATTTTTTACATCATCTATATTATCAATGCAAAAACCTATATTTCACACTGCATCAGCAAGGGATTTACTTATGATCGCAGGGGGATTATTCCTTATTGTTAAGAGCTCTATGGAGTTACGGGATGACATCTTTGTATGTAAGAAAAATAAAAAGAAAGCAAACGTTAAATCAAAATTTTTTTTAGTTGTGCTACAAATTATATTAATAGATTTAGTTTTTTCGGTTGATTCGATATTAACTGCTATAGCACTAACTTATAACATGGTAATAATTGCTACAGCATTTACATTTTCCATGCTAGCAATGCTGTTTTTATCAAGTTATACCGCCCAGTTAATCAAATCTAACCCAGGGTTAAAAATAATCGCCATTTTATTTGTTTTACTTGTCGGTGTGTACCTCATACTTCATGGATTTCATATAGAATTACCAAAAGGATATTTGTATTCTTCATTTATGTTTGCACTGCTTGTGGAAATTATAAGCAAAATAAAGAAAATTAACCGTCATACCGCGATTCATTCGCGGTATCTCTAGATCCAGCTAACAAGCAGCGGGATCTTTTTGATTTACTCCCACTCAATAGTTGCGGGTGGTTTAGAAGTGATATCATAAACAACTCTATTTACTCCGGGAACATTATTAACAATTATACTGCCGACATTGCGTAAAAAATCCCAAAATACTAGCAAGTGTTGATCCTTATCTTCAAATGGAAATGCATCGGCTGTCATACCATCAGATGATGTTACAGCCCTTAAAGCACAAACATATCCATACGTACGACCATCTCCCATAACGCCTACAGTTTTTATTGGTAATAATACAGCAAAAGCTTGCCATATCTTATCATATAGATCGTAATTTTTCATCGTATTAATATATATTTCATCTACTTCTTGCAATATTTGCACCTTTTCTTTATCGACTTCACTTATAATCCTCACTGCAAGTCCGGGTCCAGGAAATGGATGTTGAAATATTATCTCGTCTGAAAGCCCAATTTCTTTTCCAAGTAGCCTTACCTCATCTTTAAAGAGGTAACGTAAAGGCTCCACTAACTTCAGATTCATCTTTTCTGGCAACCCACCAACATTATGGTGAGACTTAATTGTACTAGTGTTGTCTGAGGCATGCCCTGACTCAACTACATCAGAGTAGATGGTACCTTGCATCAAAAAATCCACATCACCTATTTTTTTTGCTTCTTCTTCAAACACTTCAATAAAAGTGTTACCGATAATTTTTCGCTTTTCTTCTGGATCAGTTATTCCCTTCAACCTACTCAAAAATAAATTTGATTTATCAACGTAATTTATCGGAATCTCTTTCAACATAGCGATGGTTTGGTTCTTGCGTAACAACCCAGTATCGATAAAAATACAGTTCAATTGTTTTCCTATAGCTTTATGTGTGAGAGCCGCTGCAACGCTTGAATCAACCCCACCACTTACTGCAGCGATTACTTTTTTCTCTCCTACTACATTTTTGATTTTTTCCTTTTGCTCCTCAATAAACGACTTCATTGTCCAGTCTCTTTTGCAATTTGCAATATCCAAGAAGTTAGAGAGCAATTTACTGCCATTTGTTGTGGGCTTAACCTCAGGATGGAACTGAGTACAGTAAATCTTCCGCTGTTCGTTGACAATCATTGCAATTGTTTGATTTATCACACCTGATGCGATAACAGTAAATCCCTGTGGTATAGTATCAACACTGTCCGCATGGTTCATTAATACATCCACTTCAGAATTAACATCCCAGGTATCCTTTACAATGGGGGATTCTTTTAGTATCTTGATTTTAGTTCTACCAAACTCCTGTTTGAAACTCTCTTTTACTTTTGCTCCAAAATAATGACAAATGAGTTGCTGTCCATAGCATATTCCAAGTATAGGAACGCTTGTTGCCTCATTAAGTTTTATAATTTCATGTACTACTCTACTTGTTTCAGAACAATCATCATTTACAGATTGTGGTCCTCCAGAGAGAATAAACCCATTGAATTTTGATATTGTTTCAAAACTGATGTTGCTTGGAAATATCTCACAATAAACACCCATTCCTCTTACTTGTCTTGCGATAAGCTGTGTAAACTGTGAACCAAAATCAATAATGGCAATTGCTGACAATTTGCTCCTCCATATTATTTAAAATGATATCTGATAATAAAGAAAATAATGGAGTAAGTAAACCAAGACCTGTTTAAAAGCTTTAACGCGTGGTACAAGTTAGCTATATAGCTAATTTTCCTACACCATACCGCTGCGGCGCTAACTAGTAGCGGAATGACAGCAATCTACGTCATACCGCCGCAGTATCTCAGCCGCTAACAAGTAGCGGGATTATCTTCATGCTGCCACGAACCGTCATGCCACCGCGAACCGTCATACCGCGATTCATTCGCGGTATCTCGGCCGCTAACAAGTAGCGGGATGACGATTGTCGTTTAGCCATAAATATTTAAGAAATTTACCAAATGAAAAAAAAGGCAAAAGAAGCCCCGTAGTTGGCTAATTACTTACATTATACTTTCAAGTATGGCGTTTTTTTATTCTAAACGCTTAATAACCGCGACTCAGCTGCTTTTAAATGCAACTAACCTTAGCTATAAATGTTTAAGAAATTTACTAAACAGAAAAAAAGGCAAAAGAAACCCTAGGGTAGCTAGTTATTCACTATCCATTTTTTAAATTGGCGTTTTTTTATGTTTTAAACGCTTTATAAGCGCGTTTCAGCTTATGTAGGTAGAAGTTTTATAAAGACATAAGGTGCACATAGTGCAAAAAATTAAACATGAGACGCCAGACACGTGAGTTTTTTTGTCATTTAATCTGTACAGAGAAGATAAATAAATAGCTTCAGTTTTATGATAAGAGGGCTGGCGGAGTTTGTCAAGGAAGTTTTTTCGTTTCTATTCCCAATAAAAGTGCGTTATATGGTTATGCAAGAAGTCTATTTACCCATTTGCTTAACTTTCTCTCTACTTTTTCTGAGTAAGGCCGCTATTGGCATGACAGACATTCATCGTAGTCAATATCTGTTTTTTGTTGCAATATTTCACTTTTTTTGAATATGTCATGCGAGACCTTATCGGCTCTCTGCATTGATTGTGATCTGCAGTAATATAAGCTCTTCAATCCTTTTTTCCAAGCAAGCATGTGTATTTTGTGCAAGTAACGTTTATGTACGTTGGCAGGTAAGAACAGATTTACTGATTGAGATTGACAAATATACGAAGTTCTATCACTTGCATGTTCTATAATCCATCTTTGGTCAAGCTCGTACGCTGTTTTAAATGTCAATTTTTCATGCTCACTAAGAAAATCTAAATGCTGAACGGAACCCTCGTTTGTTGAAATTGAAGACCATATTTTATCATTGTCTTGATTTTTTTCTGCTAATAGTTTTTGCAAGAATTTATTTCGCACTACAAATGAGCCTGTAAGTGTCTTTTGTATGAATACGTTTGCTGCGTATGGTTCTATTCCAGGGGAGGTATTACCTGCAATAATGGAGATCGAGGCAGTAGGAGCAATAGCGAGTTTGTGTGTAAACCTTTCCATTAGATCAACTTCTTTGGCATCAGAACATGCTCCCTTTTCTTCTGCTAATTTTTTAGAAACTATATCTGCTTGCTCGCGTAAATACTTAAATATTTTTTTATTCCATTGTTGTGCTGTTACTGATTCAAAAGGAACCATTTTGCTTTGTAAAAATGAGTGAAAGCCCATCACACCAAGACCAATACTGCGTTCTCTGGCTGCAGAATATTTTGCTCGCTGCATTTCATTCGGTGCTTTATTTATGAAATCTTCCAATACATTATCAAGAAAGCGCATTATATCTTCTATGAAGAGTTTATTGTCTTTCCATTCTTCGTAGTACTCAAGGTTTACGGATGATAGACAACACACAGCAGTGCGTGACTTATTCAGGTGATCATAACCTGTGGTTAAAGTTATTTCACTGCATAGATTTGACATCTTGATGTCTAAGTTGAGCTTTTTGTAAGATTCTGGCTTATTGTTATTTGTTGCATCAAGGAAAATAATGTAAGGTTCTCCAGTTTCAACTCTTGCTGTTAATATTTTGATCCATATATCCCGCGCTTTTACACTTGAAATAACCTTATTGTTGTGAGGGCTTATTAAATTCCATTCTTGATCATTCTCAACAGCCTGCATAAATTTATCTGTTACTATTACAGCATGATGTATATTTAACGCTTTGCGATTTGGGTCACCGCCTGTTGGCTTGCGTAAATCTAGAAACTCTTCTATCTCCGGATGAGATACAGGAAGGTAGACTGCTGAACTTCCTCGCCTTAGGGATCCCTGACTAATTGCAAGTGTTAGAGCATTTTGCACTACAATAAATGGAACAATTCCTGATGTTTTGCCGCTACCCTTTACGCTTTCGCCTATTGAGCGTAAATTTCCCCAATAACTACCTATGCCTCCTCCACGTGCAGCAAGCCAAACATTTTCGTTCCATAGATCAACTATTCCCTGCAAGCTGTCTTCGGTTTCATTAAGAAAGCAAGAGATAGGTAACCCTCTCTTAGTGCCACCATTGCTGAGTATTGGTGTTGAAGGCATGAACCACAAGTTGCTCATGTAGTCATAAAGACGCTGCGAATGTTCTTTATTATCAGAATAGTAATTAGCAATACGTGCAAAGAGGTCTTGATAACTTTCATTTTCTATTAAATACCTGTCTGATAGAACTGCTTTTCCAAAGTCGGTTAATTTGCTGTCCTTTGCGTAATTAATGGTGGTGTTATTCATAAAGTTCCTTTTATTCTTTTATTATATATAGGTACTTAAAAGTCATTTTGAGCGATTTTTAAGTTAGGTTTTTCGGATTTTTTTGTTGATGCTGTAATGCAAACAAGATACCGTCAACCTGACTGCCATATATTTTACAGTAACTCATATAACTTATTTGCATATTTATTTCTTTTGCAACATGTTGAACATAACTTTCTGAGTGACGAAAATAGTCTCCTTTGTTTACAAAGTCAATACCTTCACCTTCCTTTCTTCTTATTAAACATACAATAACTCCTTTTTTGCTCGTAGATCTTTTTGCTAATTCCAACTCTTCTTGAAAGTCATGTAGATAATGTAGCACTTCAGCAAAGATAATTACATCATACTGCTGGTTTTTCTCTTGTTTAAGAAACTCTTTCATTTCCATATGTATTAATTCATTGTAAACAGGCTTACCTTTTATAAAGCATCCTCTTGCGATATTTAGCATTCTACTTGAAATGTCAATTCCTGTTATATGGTTTCCAATACTATTTATTTTCAAGAAATGACCACATATTCCAGTTCCACAACCAAGGTCGAGTATATTGAGCTCAGAAGTGGAGTTGTTGAAGATTTTTGTAATTATCATGTGTACAAGTTCATGCCCTCTATATTGTTTGGCAATCAACCAATGCTCAACAAAATATTCACCTGTGTAATCAAAATATTGTCTTATGAGGTTTTTTGGCAATTCTGTAATAGGCGCTGAGTTTGTCATTTTTTTTATATAGTAAGACGCCTCCTCGTGGTCATTATCTAATTTTAGTGCCCTTGTTAAATAATTATAAGCTTTGTTAGTATTCCCTACCGCAAAATGACACCTTCCGATGTTATACCAGACTATAGGTAAATGGGGGTAAAATATGCTAATTAACCAAAATCGTAACTTTGCATCTGATATGCTACCTTTATAAAAGTGATATAAACCGATTTCAATGTTGGTGTTTAACAGGTTCTTAGATTTTTTAAGAAGCACTGTCATTTCTTTATGAAGAGTATTATATTTATTCACAATGAAGTGTTTTACTTTCTTAATATTTAATACGCCAATGAGCTTAGACATACAATTTAAAGCAACGTTTTTTATAAAAGAGAGATTACTTTTCATACGTTAGAAATACTCCGAATGTTTATTATCATTTTTAGGCAATTGATTTTAACACATTTTATCTTACAAAATATCTTTTTTATTAATTTTTACTGTATATATAAGTTTACCACATATTTCTCAGATTATACTGTTTAGGATTGCTAGTATATTGTTGTTGATAATATAAGTAAATGTTTTGTGCAAAAAGGCGTTGACATATTATTTATTAGGTTATAACATATAAAAGATTAATTTAGTTTTTAGATGTTTGACAAGTTTTATGGTAGAGATTAATTTAATCTCAATTCAATTTTAATAATATTTAACTCTGCATATTCTGCATATAGTCGGATAAATAAATTATTAAGAGCACTTGATGGATGCCTTGGCGTTAAGAGGCGATGAAGGACGTGGCAGGCTGCGATAAGCTGCGGGGAATTGTCAACAAATTTTGATCCGCAGATTTCCGAATGGGGAAACCCAACTAGTTTAGCTAGTTATTACGTACTAAGTATGTAAAGCAAACTTGGTGAACTGAAATATCTAAGTAGCCAAAGGAAAAGAAATCAACCGAGATTCTGTTAGTAGTGACGAGCGAAAGCGGAAAAGGCTAGTGATTTAAGAATAAGAATTAGAATACTCTGGAAATAGTAACCATAGAAGGTGATAGTCCTGTATAAGTAGAAAGTTTTTAAATCCTTGAGTAGAGCGGGGCACGTGAAATCCTGTTTGAATATGGGGGGACCATCCTCCAAGCCTAAATACTCCTTAACGACCGATAGTGAACAAGTACCGTGAGGGAAAGGTGAAAAGAACCCCGGGAGGGGAGTGAAATAGAATCTGAAATCAAGTGCTTACAAACAGTTGGAGCTCTATATCAATTTATTGATATTTAGAGTGACAGCGTACCTTTTGCATAATGGGTCAGCGAGTTAATCTATGAAGCAAGCTTAAGCCGTTAGGTGTAGGCGTAGCGAAAGCAAGTCTGAGTAGGGCGTTTTAGTTTTATGGATTAGACCCGAAACCAAGTGATCTAGTCATGACCAGATTGAAGGTGTGGTAAAACACACTGGAGGATCGAACCAGTTAATGTTGCAACATTATTGGATGAGTTGTGATTAGGGGTGAAAGGCCAATCAAACTTGGAAATAGCTGGTTCTCCGCGAAATCTATTTAGGTAGAGCGTTGTATGTATGTTGTTGGGGGTAGAGCACTGGATAGACTAGGGGGATTCACCGTCTTACCAAATCTAACTAAACTCCGAATACCAACAATTAATTATACAGCAGGCACACTACGGGTGCTAAGTCCGTGGTGAAGAGGGAAACAACCCAGATCACTATCTAAGGTCCCAAAATTACAGCTAAGTGGGGAAGGAAGTAGAAAAACCATTACAGCTAGGAGGTTGGCTTGGAAGCAGCCATCCTTTAAAGAAAGCGTAACAGCTCACTTGTCTAAATAAGTTTTTCTGCGCCGAAAATGTACCGGGGCTAAAGCTGTATACCGAAGATGTGAGTGCTTATTGATTTCGATCAATAGGCGCGGTAGCGGAGCGTTCCGTAAGTCTGTGAAGGTGGTTTGTGAAAACTGCTGGAGATATCGGAAGTGAGAATGCTGACATAAGTAGCGTAAAAGAGTGTGAAAAACACTCTCACCAAAAATCTAAGGGTTCCTACGTTAAGTTAATCTGCGTAGGGTTAGTCGGTTCCTAAGGCGAGTCCGTAAAGGAGTAGTCGATGGCAATTAGGTTAATATTCCTAAACCTCTTAAGTGTGACGGGTTTCGTATTTGTATAGATCTTATTGGATTGATCTATGCTTAAAAGAAGCTCCAGGAAATAGCACTTATATTTATGAGGCCGTACCGCAAACCGACACTGGTGGATGAGTAGAGTATACTAAGGTGTTGAAAGAATGATGTTGAAGGAACTCGGCAAATTATACCTGTAACTTCGGAAGAAGGGTAACCTGCTTTTAGGCAACTATGAGTAGGTGGCACAAAATAGGGAGTAGCGACTGTTTACTAAAAACACAGGACTCTGCAAACACGTAAGTGGAAGTATAGGGTCTGACGCCTGCCCGGTGCTGGAAGGTTAATAGGAAGGGTGCAAGCTCCGAATTGAAGCCCCAGTAAACGGCGGCCGTAACACTGACGGTCCTAAGGTAGCGAAATTCCTTGTCGGGTAAGTTCCGACCCGCACGAATGGCGTAACGATTTCTCCACTGTCTCCAACATCACTTCAGCGAAATTGAATTCCCCGTGCAGATGCGGGGTACCCGCGGTTAGACGAAGAGACCCCGTGCACCTTTACTATAGCTTTACATTGCTATTAAAAGTGTGATGTGCAGGATAGGTGGGAGACTTTGAAGTTATGGCGCTAGCTATAATGGAGTCAACCTTGAGATACCACCCTTTACACTTTTGATATCTAACTATGTTTCATTATCTGGAACTAGGACATTGTATGGTGGGTAGTTTGACTGGGGCGGTCGCCTCCTAAAAAGTAACGGAGGCGTGCGAAGGTAAGCTAGAGCTGGTCGGAAATCAGCTTGATAGTATAATGGCATAAGCTTGCCTGACTGCGAGGCTGACAAGCCAAGCAGAGACGAAAGTCGGTCATAGTGATCCGGTGATTCTGTATGGAAGGGTCATCGCTCAACGGATAAAAGGTACGCCGGGGATAACAGGCTAATGGTGTTCGAGCGTTCATAGCGACGACACCGTTTGGCACCTCGATGTCGACTCATCACATCCTGGGGCTGAAGAAGGTCCCAAGGGTTCGGCTGTTCGCCGATTAAAGTGATACGTGAGTTGGGTTTAGAACGTCGTGAGACAGTTCGGTTTCTATCTGCCGTGGGTGAAGGAAATTTGAGAAGGTCTGACTCTAGTACGAGAGGACCGAGATGGATATACCTCTGGTGTACCAGCTGTTATGCCAATAGCATCGCTGGGTGGCTATGTATAGATGGGATAATTGCTGAAAGCATATAAGCAAGAAACCCTCTTCAAAAAGATTTCCCAATTAAGGCCGTGGAAGACTACCACGTTGATAGGCTAGGTGTGGAAGCATGGTAACATGTGAAGCTAACTAGTACTAATAGCCTGATTGATTTATTTGCTTTCTATATGTGTGTATGCAGTGTTAAATATTAAGTTAAAATTGTTAAGTTAGAAATTTTTATTGACTTGGTGGCTATAGCAAAAATGAACCACCCGATCTCATCTCGAACTCGGAAGTGAAACTTTTTAGCGCTGATGGTACTTGAAAAGGGAGAGTAGGTCGCCGCCAAGTTTATAAAAATTTCTTTGTTAATTAGACAGTAGGTATACTTATATTTTAACTTTCTTGTTTTGTTACTATTCTTTAAGTTTTTACTTTAACTACGATATCTTTTTTTTCTTATATGTTCTTGGTCATTTTCTACATTATTTAGCATTGTTCCTACTTTCCCTAATTGATTCCCTTTTGAAGGAGAATTACTGACTTCTGGTAATATTACATTACCTCCCACTTTTTTAAATAATTCTTCTTGTTGGCGAAATGCTGACCTCCAATCTGTTCCTGTTCCTTTAGGAAGAAATAAGAATTGATACATCTGACCAAAGCCTGTGTTATTTACCTCTTTTATATGCTCTACCATTCACCACACCCATTAACTATTTTTAAAAATTTTACCTATATTATCATAAAAAATATAGTTGTAAATACCTTAATTGAGATTTTTTTTATTTTATCTTTTTTAAGCAAATAGTTAGATCTTTTTGTAAATTTTTATAACTTGCTTGCATAATGTTTCTATGAGTTAGTATTATGTAGTAGTGCCCTATATTACTTATATTTAAAATGCTAATTTTAGCAAGCATTCGTAGTTGCCTTTTTATTTTATTTCTTTTTGCTGCTTTTCCGGTTTTTTTACTGATAGCCAGACCTACTCTAATAGTATGAATGTACTTTTCAGGTTCTCTTTCTTTTATAGCGTACAGTGATATATAAAGCCCACGATAAAAAAGACTGTTGAGTGCTAACTTATTTTTGAAAGCAGAAGAAAAATCTTTTTTTTTATACTTACTATGCGCATAATTTGTTACACCCTAATGAACGGCGCCTATTAAGGATTTTTCTTCCAGCTCTTGTTGCCATACGTGAACGAAATCCGTGTCTGCGCTTTCTTATCAAATTTTTTGGTTGAAATGTTCTCTTCATTGTTTTTATATTAATATAATTATTTATTTTAAATTGTTTTACTTTATTGTCAAATAATGGTGAACTTGTATGACATTTTCGTAGAATAAAATTTGATGCATGGAAGAATGAATTCGGTGATAGTCATACCTGTCTTACTAATCCTTTTATTTTGTTTTAGTAGGTTTCAAGAAGTAAATAAGGTTAAATCTTATCTATATCTTAGTTGTGTATGGATGCTAACTTGGTTGTTAGTATTCTATAATAATTGTTTTGTAACTTTTATTTCTATAGCGTTACTTTTTTTCATGCTTGCTTTTATCTTTAAAAATAAAAGAAATAAGATAATAAAACTTTCGTTATTTGTGGCTTTGGCCATATCATTTTTTATCACTTTATTTATAATGCTGTCTATTTTTATTCAATCCATTAGTTTTTTTAATAAAGTAGCTATTTCAGAATTCTTGTTTTGCTTGAAATGGGGCCACAATGTAGTCACTATCAATGAAGAGAAGATAGGATGTTTTGGTATAGCGCCGCTTTTAGTTGGTACATTACTTATAACTATTATAGCAATGTTAGTTGTCGTTCCGCTTGGTTTATTTTCTGCAATATATATTAGTGAATATGCGAGTGAGAAAGTGCGTTATATTGTTAATACAACTTTGCAAGTTTTGTCTGCTATTCCTACGGTTGTATATGGATATTTCGCGGTTGTGTTTTTGTCTTTCTTTATAAAGCAGGTAGCAAATTTTTTTGGTTTAAGTATACACTCAGAAAGTGCCTTAGTTGCCGGTTTATCGATTGGGATAATGATTCTTCCTTTTATTATTTCTTTACTCGAAGATGCCATAAGATCTGTTCCAAAAAGCTTGCGTTATGGCTTCATGGCACTTGGTGCAACTCCAGCGGAAACTATATGGCATATAACAATACCTTATGCAATGCCTACAATTTTAAGTGCAATTTTATTGTCAATTTCAAGAGTGATAGGTGAAACAATGATTGTGCTAATGGCTGTGGGAATCAACGCAAATTTGACTTTTAACCCTCTTAATTCAGTTACTACCATTACCGTGCAGATCGCTACATTACTTACCGGAGATCAGGATTTCAATAGTGTACAAACTCTTGCTGCTTATGCGCTTAGTTTAGTATTGTTTATTATTACTTGGCTATTAAATGCATTTGCATTGTTTGTAATGAAGCGTAACTAGTAAGCGTTTTAATGTTGCAAAATTTCTATTAATAATATAAAATTTATTTTCTTTAGAAGTTCTTTTATGGAATTATAGTGTTAGGTGATAAAAATAAAGAGATGAATATAGGTAGAGCGATTAAGGTAACTCAAGCAGTTGTTGATATAAAATTTGAAGGTGAATTGCCTAAAATATTTAATGCTTTAAAAAGCAAACTAAAATATAAGGATAAGGAGCTGGTTTTAGAAGTTTCGCAGCATATAGGTGACAATATAGTTCGTTGTATTGCTATGGATAGCACAGATGGCATATCAAGGGGGGATGAATTTGTTGATACAGGTGCACCAATATCGGTGCCAATTGGGCGTTCAACTTTAGGAAGGATTTTTAATGTTGTTGGAGAGCTTATAGATGAGTGTGGTCCACTGAAGGGAAAGTATAACTTAGAGCCTATACACAGAGCACCTCCAAGTTTTACTGAACAGAGAATACAGGAAGAAGTTTTAGTTACGGGAATAAAAGTTATAGATCTTCTTGCACCTTATCTTAAAGGAGGAAAAATTGGCTTATTTGGTGGAGCCGGTGTTGGTAAAACAGTCCTAATAATGGAATTAATTAATAATATAGCAAAAGCTCATAAAGGATTTTCTGTGTTTGCCGGGGTAGGGGAGAGAACGCGTGAAGGTAACGATCTTTATCACGAGATGATCACTTCAAATGTAATAAATATAAATGAGCATGAAAAATCTCAAGCTGTTTTGGTTTATGGTCAGATGAATGAGCCTCCTGGAGCAAGGGCTAGAGTTGCTTTAACAGCACTTACTATGGCAGAGTATTTTCGTGACCGTGAAAACCAAGATGTTCTATTTTTTGTGGATAATATCTTTAGATTTACACAAGCTGGTTCTGAAATTTCTGCTTTACTTGGAAGAATACCGTCAGCTGTTGGTTATCAGCCAACCCTTGCAACTGATATGGGTGCAATGCAAGAAAGAATAGCTTCAACAACTTCTGGCTCTATTACTTCTGTGCAAGCTATATATGTTCCTGCGGACGATTTGACTGATCCAGCCCCAGCAACTACATTCTCTCACCTTGATGCAACCACAGTGTTGTCAAGGCAAATAGCTGAAATGGGAATATACCCTGCTGTTGATCCACTTGATTCAACTTCTCAGTCTTTATCTGCTGAAATCATTGGTGAAGAACATTATAATGTAGCTTCTGAGGTGAAACGTATATTGCAAACTTATAAATCACTGCAAGATATTATCGCAATACTTGGTATGGATGAGCTATCTGATGAAGATAAAATTATTGTTGATAGGGCTCGGAAGATTCAGAAATTTCTTTCTCAACCTTTTCACGTTGCAGAAATATTTACTGGCATGCCTGGTAAATTTGTTTCACTTTCTGATACTGTTTCCAGTTTTAAAGGGATTGTTGAAGGCAAATATGATCACTTACCAGAGGCTGCTTTTTATATGGTGGGGAATATAGATGAAGCAATAAAAAAGGCTGAATTAATACAAGCTGAAGCTAAATAAAAGTTAAAGATTATGAATACTTTTAAAGTGCAATTTTTCTCTCCTGATGATCAAATTTCATTCAGTGGAGTGGTTTCTCTTTCAGTAACTGGGCTCGAAGGGGAGCTTATGATTTTAGCTCACCATGCTCCTTACTTAATTTATTTATTGCCTGGTATGATTACTGTTAAAATGAGTAACCAAACAGAAAAGAAGGTTGTAATTGATAGTGGCGTATTAGAAGTTGCAAATAATAATTGTAGCATTATAACAAGTCAAATTCAGGTTTTTGATCGTGCAATTCATGATGAGAAATCGTTTAAAAATAAGAGAATTAGTATATATTTAAGTTATCTTGATGAGAAGTTTCTTTCTTAGTTATTTTAGGCAAAAAGTCAATTATCATTCAAGTGGCTATAAGATTTTTGCTCAGGGGGCTCTTTTTTGTCATCCCAGAAACCCCGGGGTGTCATCCCAGTGTCGGAGTACTTTAGGTGTATGATCCCAGAGTGTGATGGTATGGGACCATACACCTAATCAAATAAAAATTAAAGAAGGAGAGTTGGTTGTAACGGTTGGAGATAACGACTTTGTTTTACCTGGAATTTACGTTGGATAAACTACAAAAAATAACAGGTAAAAATCAACGTAAATTTAAGATAAATCGATTTTATTAGTATTATTAAATCAAAATCTGTTTTTAATTAATCAATAATACTTTTTTACATATTTTCATCCCCTTTCATGGATTTTTTAATTTTATAGATGATATCTAATATTATTAGAAGCATTGTAAAATATCTTATGAGAAAAGTTATAAAATATATTAGCATTATTGGTATTGCATGTTTAGTATTGTTATTTTTTATATCTAATGTGGAAACACGCGTAAAAACACAGGAAGAACAATTATTCCTAGCTGTAGAAGATGGTAATGCACAAGAAGTAAAACTATTACTCAAAAATGGTGCAGACCCAAATTGACCTTACCCAGAAAAAGTAGAGAGAAAGTTAAGACGTTTTTATCATGAGAATAAATTGTGCAGGAATGCAATAGTTAATAGTAGAATGTCTACGTTATTTGTTATAAAAGATTTCTATGTATTCAAATATGGCAGTTCTGGTTTGTTGAGCGAGAAGTATCAATAAGCAGCTCCCTTTTAAGTGAACTTTTCTGCAACAGAGTTATCGTAACAACAGCCCTTATGGCTCATGCTGGAAATGATGTTTTTTGTATTCAATAGAAATTGGTAATTTTGAGAGGTATACTGTGACCCTTGATCGCTATGTAACAGCAGATTTTTATCGGGTTTGCGTTTATCAACGGCCATCAATAAAGAATCTATAACTAATTATCATGTTACTCATTAACCACCATGCGTGAATATAGGTCAATTATTGCCGCCAACAACCTTCTTTAGTTTTTATGTAGGTAATCCCAAACTTTATTTGGCTGATCAGTAGTAAAATTTTGATCCAATGTGTTCGGAGCCACAACTCGGTTGCTTATTTGCTGTTTTTTATTTTTGAACCTTCGTCTAAACTTGGCTTTAATGCCATTTTCTTGCATAACACTTTGTACTGTTTTAATTTTTGCCTAAAGCTTTTAATTCAGCGTGAATTTTAGGGGCTCCATATCTGCATTTAGAAGCTTGATGTATTTTTTGAATATCTGCTAGAAGCCCTTCTTTTGCTAATTCTTTACTGCTTTTTTCCTTAGCAACCCATACCACCAGTATAAAACCCTACATAGTTCCTGTGTTTTATAGCAATTTCTATATAAAAGAATACTTTACTCTTTTTCTTTGCCCAGGGCTTTTTTTAAGATGTCTCTTTCTCTTATTAGCTCTTTTTTTAGATCAAATCTTTCTTTGTCATAAGGAGCCTTTGCCTGGAAATGCGTATGCTACAGACATTTTTCCATCATATTTTCTTACTTAACATACTACCATCTATACCTAGATCTTTTGCTATTTTTGTACTTGCTTGACCTGTTTCTTTAACCAGCTTAACAGCTTCTAATTTGAATTCTGCTGTATATTCTCTTCTATTTGTCATATTTTGAAAAAACGTTTTATTTTACTCCAAAAACGTCTTAACTTTCTCTCTACTTTTTCTGGGTAAGGTCAATTTACCGCCGCGGCGCTAACTAGTAGCGGGATGACGGGTTACCAAATTGTAGAAGTTGCTTTAGCTATAAATTCAAGTTTTATCAATGTCTTGTGTTGTTACCCAAATAATGGTTGTGCAAGCGCTTAATTTTTTGATCAAAAAGGAACAAGTTTAGTAAAAAATAATGATATTATTAGTGGAACATAAAACAGTCCCACTGCAGTACTGATTAGAAGCAACAGAGTAGCTTTATCTGGTTGATAATTCAAAATATTAGCAAGTATTATACTGGACCCAGAAACTGGAATAATAGCCAGCAACATCAGTGCTTTATATATGCTCTCATCGTATATACCTATAACATGCTTGTCTAAAAGGACAATTCCTAAAACAAACAGTGGCCAGAATACGTACTTTGCTGTAATAGTGATCAAAGCAAGCTTCCAATCTATTTTAAAGCTTGCAATATTCGCAATGCTCACTCCAAGTAGCACCATTCCTAATGTGACAAATGTACTTCTAATATTCATCATAACATCTGTTAAAAAAGTAGGTATTTGTATATCGTATATACTTAAAAAGAAGCCCAGAACCATCGCATAAAGCGAAGGAAGTTTGAACAACTTTAATATGCATTCTTTTGCGGTATAAATACCATTTGCAGCTATGTAAAATCCTAAGCTGTTTTCAAATAGCGCCATTCCTATATAACAAACAACATATACAGATACTGAATCTTCATCAAATAAAGCCATGGCAATCGGCAGGCCAAAATAACCCATACTTGTGCTGCCCGAGCTAAATGCTAATATGTTTCTTGTGTTATCCTTAAATAAAAAAGAAGAAAGATAATACACTGATAAGGACATAGTGCTACCTATAAACCATATCAAAATCGGCAGAGAAATTACTTTTAAGTTAACTTCTGTATGAGAGACTCCATATAAAATCACTATTGGATTAGCTATATAAAAAAGTATTTGAGATATAGTGTTTCTATCAATTTTAAGATATTTTCCTGCTAAGTAACCAATAAATATTGTAATATAAATAGGTAATATTTTGAGAAAAAGAGTAAGGAACATACTAGCCTATTGTAATATTTTTGATTGATAAAGTGACATTAGATCTTAAGGTGTTGTAAAAGTAAACAAAATTTATTTTCCAATTTATCCAGCTCATAGTTAATTAAATTAGTGCCAAAATTTGTTTTTACATAGGACTTAAGAATGACATTTGTATGATAAATTATGTTAAGTTTCTGTAAAGCTTCTTGCATATTTTTGAATAATGACATATTTACTAAAAATTAAACTGCTTGTAGTAATTTAGACGGACTGTTGAAAAAGTAAGAGGAAATAAGTAAAGTTAGGACAGAGAGTAAGAGCTTTAACATAGTTGTCATATTTTTCTTTAATTAACCCTAGTGTCCAATTTATCCACCATTCCTTCACATGAGGTGTTTCTAACCATTTTAATAACAGTAAAAAATGTTTTCTTTCAACGCTTTAAATGTGATATTTTTATTCATTAATTAAAAATCTCAAATGTTACTACCATTTCTGTTAATCCTGTCTCTCATTGCCAAGTTCATTGAAATTGACATTTCCGTACCTAGTTTTCCTGATATGGTGCACTATTTTAACGTACCGGAAGGCATAATTCAATTAACTATTGCTTATAATTTCCTAGGCTTTTGCATAGTAGGGTTGTTTTTTGGTCCATTGTCTGAATGCTATGGCAGAAGGAGAATTATGATCATAGGTAACACTTTGTTATTAATCGGCGCTGTTGGTTGTGTTTTTGCACCGTCGATTTTTTGGCTTTTAATCTCTCGCTTTGTTCAGGGCATTGGTGTTAGCACATCTGTAGTTGTGTTTGCAATCGTTGCAGACAGCTACAAAGGCGACGAAGCGGTGAAATTTATTGGAATCATGAATTCTGTTCTTACAGTTGTCATGGCAATTGCGCCAGTGTTAGGCAGTTTCATCAATGAAATTGTAGGATGGCGTGGTAATTATGCAACTGTTGCAATACTTTGTTTGATCTCTTGGGTTTTGCTGCTTTTAGCGTTACCAGAAACAAAAAAGAACCGCGATATTTTCAGTTTGAAAAAAACGATGAAAGATTACAGAAAACTACTATCTAATCCGAGGTTTGTTACGTTGTCTTTGATGTCAAGCCTCTTTTCTGCTGCGTATATGTCATTCATTACTTGTGGACCTTTTCTGTATATGAAGACTTTTGGTTTATCTAGCACTATTTATGCACTACATCAAGGTGCAATAGTTGGGTGCTTCTCACTCATCAGTCTATTTGCTGGCAAAATCTTGCAGAAACTTGGAGCAATAAAGTGTGTAATTTCTGGTACGAGCGTGGGTGCTATTGGGTCTCTATTGCTTGTAATATTCAGTATAATTGTACCCCACTCTTTCTACTTAGTAACACTGTCTATGATTATTTTTTCTATCGGTTGTGCAATTTTCCAGCCAGTGATTTTTAATGCATCAATAAATGTTTTCCCTGAAATTAAAGGCACAGCTTCTTCTGCAGTCTCGTTCATTAGAGCTTTTATCATGGCTATTTTTATCGGCTTAACAAGCTACATTTACAATGGTCAAACAATTAGTGTAGCTGTTCTTGTTTTATCCGCGATAGTACTAGAACTTGTTTTTACTGTCTATCTATTGCGTTTAAAAGATCCTATGTAATTAATAAAGATATTCCATTGTAGGCTGCTAACTTTCCCCTGCCAATCTTTCTGCTTCATTACGTGAGATTAATGCCTCAATAAATTCATCTAGTTCGCCTTCTTTTATAATCTGCTCTAGCCGATGTGAAGTTAGATTAATTCTGTGGTCTGTTATTCTTGATTGTGGGAAATTATATGTTCTTATGCGCTCGGAACGATCACCAGAGCCAATCTGACTTTTCCTCATTGTTGACCTTTCCATTTCTTTTTTTTGTCTTTCAATTTCGTATAGCCTTGCCCTCAATACTTTGAGCGCTTTAGCTTTATTTTTATGCTGCGATTTTTCATCTTGCTGTATCACAACTATCCCTGTTGGCAAGTGGGTGACCCTTACTGCGCTGTCAGTTGTATTCACTGATTGCCCTCCAGGACCACTGGATCTATAAACATCTATTCGTAAGTCTTTTTCTTCTATTTTAAAGTCAACTTCTTCTACTTCAGGTAATATCGCAACAGTAGCGGCAGAGGTATGCAACCTTCCTGAAGATTCAGTTTCTGGCACTCTCTGTACTCTGTGCACTCCTGATTCAAATTTCAACCTTGCAAAAACTTCTGTTCCATTAATGAGTGCAGAAGCTTCCTTATATCCACCTATACCTGTATTAGAAATGCTTATTGGCTCGAACTTCCAATTTCTTCTTTCTGCATATTTTTGATACATACGAAATAACATTGCTGCAAATAATGCTGCTTCTTCTCCGCCTGTACCTGCTCTAATTTCTAATATTGCATTTCTTGAGTCATCTTCATCTTTGGGCAATAATGCTACCTTTAATTTTGCTTTTATTTTTGGTAATAATACCTTGTGCTTTTCGAAAAATTCTTCTTTTGCTAACTCTTTTATATCACCTTCGCTGTTTTCATCTTTCATTATTTCTTCTAAGTCTGAAATTTCCTCTTTCAGCGTGTTATATTCATCAATTATCTTGATTATTGGCCTGAGCTCAGAGTATTCCTTTGAAAGGGTAATGAATTCTTTTTGACTTAAATTGGTAGGATTTTCCAAATTCCTCTCTATATCATTAAATTTTTTCTTTAAGTCTTGTAAATTATTTTCCATATCCATATAGCACAGATCTAGCTAAGTAATATATACTGAAATAAAAAATTTCTTATATCAAGCAATAACACTATAATATACCTACTACCTTCTAGTTGAATATAATGGCAAAACAGATAACATCAAACTGCAATTTCATATTTGGAGCTTCGGATATAAAATCATTACCAAATGAGTCGGCTCCAGAGATTGCGTTTGCTGGTAGATCAAATGTAGGAAAATCCAGTCTGATCAACTTACTGATAAACAGCAAAAAAGCTGCCAGAGTTTCCTCTAAACCTGGATGCACTAGACAAATAAATTTTTACTCTATGTACGATGATAAGTTCAGACTTGTTGATCTACCAGGGTATGGCTACTCTCATGCAGGCAAGGAGGAAATTATACAATATTTAAACTTAATTGAGTATTATCTAATTCAAAGAGAAAATCTAAGAAGAGTGTTTGTGTTGATAGATAGCAAGGTAGGATTAAAAGAAATAGACAAAGACTTCATTTATTGGTTAATATATAATAACATTAACTTTAACATCGTGCTAACAAAAATAGATAAAGTAAGTCAAAAAAGCTTAGGTGCTGTTATAGAAGATATTCAAAAATGGATTAATAATGAGAATGTGTCAATTCATCAAATGAGCATCCGTGTTAAGCATAAAATAACCAAGGTAAGAGATGAGTTTTTCAAGTTTACAAGATAAAAAAATGAAGAGTAGTGAATTTTTAAAGGGTGAGGTATCATTTGAACAAAAAGCAGAAATATTACTTGAAGTGCTATCTAACATACCTAGCTTTGTAGGCGAGACTTTTGTCATTAAATGCGGTGGTACAATAATCTTAGATGAAACACTATTTAATACTTTTGTGCATAATGTTGTCTTGTTGAAGCAGCTTGGTATAAATCCGGTAATAATTCATGACGGAGAATATGAAATTAACTCAGTGTTAAAAATGCTGGATATGAACAGTAAGTTTGTGAATGGTATCAGACTTACAGACAAAGACACTATGAAAATCATTGAAATGGCACTGTGTGGTTCAGTTAATAAAAAAATTGTTCAGTATATAAATTCTGCTGGTGGTTCAGCTATTGGATTATGTGGAAAAGATGGTAACTTAATTAAAGCCGAAAAAATAACCGCTACGCTTAGAGAAGATAGATCAAATAATATCGAAAAGATATTAGACATGGGGTTCATCGGTAGACCCACTGAAATCAATCCTGATATATTATTTTTTATTGAAGAATCAGATTTTATACCAGTTATTGCACCAATTGGTCATGGAAAAGATGGGGAAACATATCATATTGATGCCGATAGCACTGCAAGCGCAATCGCAATCGCAGTTTCTGCATCTAAAATGATAATCTTGAGTGACACAGATGAAGAAATAGATAAAATTGGTGGCAGGAAGATATCTGTTAAAAATTTAAATGCATCGATTGATTGTGGGAAAATTAAAGGGGAAAAATTTATTGAAAGGCTTATGGCATACGTTAAAATGGCGGAGGAATGTGCTGGAGTTGTTCACATAGTTGATGGTAGAATATCTAACATTATGCTTGATTTATTTACTGAGAGTAATTCAAGCATATCGATTGTGAGTGATTTATAGCTATACTGCTTGCAACTACACGAATACCAAGAGGGTGTCATTCAAGTAGCTGACACTGGAATGACAACAATCTACGTCATACTGCGATTCATTCGCGGTATCTCTAGATCCCGCTAACAAGTAGCGGGATGACGGTTGTCAGGGTGTCATCCCAGCGCCCTTATGATGTCATCCCAGTGCCCAGACACTGGGATCCAGAAGACTTAATTTCAACCAAGTGGCTGCATAATAAGGACTAGATTCCAGACTGGAATGACATCATAGAGGCACTGGGATGACAAAAAAAGGAGCACTGAACTTGTCAAGGAATTTTATGGCCTAGCGTCACGCGCTGGAATGACATCATTTACATTTATCACTTTTGCAGATACAATTTACATGCTATAATTGAGTCTTCATAGATGGTAAATTGGAGTGCAAAGAAGTAAAATTAAAGTAGAAATAAAAAGATTATCACACGGAGAAGACTTGTCTCTTCCATGTTATGCAACTACGCAGAGTGCTGGCATGGATCTTTATGCTGCATTGAATGATTCTGCTGTTTTAAATCCACTTGAAAGATTACTTGTTCCAACTGGAATTGTGATTGCAATACCAAACGGTTTTGAGGGGCAAATCCGCCCACGTTCTGGTCTTGCTGCAAAACATGGAATCACTGTCTTAAATTCTCCGGGCACTATAGACTCTGATTATCGAGGTGAAGTTAAAATTTGTCTAATTAATCTAAGTAATCAGCCATACGAAATAAAAAGAGGAGATAGAATCGCACAAATCCTTATTTCTCCTGTATCTCAGGTAATTTGGGATGACAGAGAAGAATTCTGCGCAGAAGAAACCGGTCGCAATGCAGGGGGCTTTGGCTCAAGCGGCAGGTAGCTTACGAAAAAGCTTGACTATGACAGTTTTTTTATTTAAGCATATTAATATTTGAGGTCGTTTATGCTAACTTTCAAAAATCACTGTGGTCAATTCCACAAAACAAATACTGCACTTGTTGCACTTACTTCTTTGTATGTCATAGGCGCAGCAGTAGCACTTTCAGCACCATATTGGGTGTCTTCAACTTGCACGCTTGCTCCACTTGCAGCTTTTGCAGCTACACCACTTGGAATCGGTATATTAGCAATTGTTGCTGTTGCACTGGTTAGTTCAGCAATGTACGCTATCAGCAAAAACAATGAAATATCTGAGTTGAGAGCTCCGAAGATTGTTGTTAATAACGATAGAAAAAACGGTAAAGAAACAGCATTGCTAGTAACAAAAGACACATTTAAGGAAATGGCAAGGAATAACCAAGTTAAAGATGAAGAAGGTAAGGTAGAAAAGGGTAAACATTATATAGCCTTCAGCTTAGAAGGCAAGAACTACCGTATTATTGTTGATATTAATCAGCTTACCAATACGCTAGGCAATACTTTACTCTTCGAGATAGGTTCACTAAAAGAGAAAAACGATGAAGGTAAGTTCGAGGCAGTAAATGAAACAAAGTGGAATAAAACATTAGGTTTAGACAAAGATGGTGCTAAAGGGGTTAACACTTATTTAGGCTCACTTATTGTTGAACAAGTTGCTTCTCAACAACAGACAGTATAGCCAAGTGAAATAAAAGAGGTAGATTAAGTCTGCCTCTTTGTTTTTTTTGATTTTTAGTGTTACGCGCATAACTGCATGGATGTTGCGATTCTCAAGGCAACGTATCTGTTTAGATGCATGGCTAATGCTGAAACAAAAATTCCAGTGTTCCCTTTCTTGTCATCCCAGTGCTTGACACATAACTGTACAAACATTCATTTTTGAAGGTAAATTGCACAACAGATAATGTCATTCCAGTGCTCCCTTTCTTGTCATCCAAGTAGCTGACACTGGGATGGCTTTGTTGCATCACACTTTATGAGATGGTGATTTATGGTAAATTCATGTAACTATCTCAAATTTAGCCATACCAATATCAGTGAATTTATTAAGCAAATAGCATTTAGTTCTTTTTCTCGATTTATCTCAGATTTATTCCTAAAACTAAATCCGAATATTTGCTTTAATCTTGAGAAAAACCCTTCAATATAAGATCTTTTCCCATAATTTACTTCTTTTTTCCATTCTTTCATGCCATCTTCACCGTATAATTTTATTAACCTAATAGCAGCATTCCTGTCAGACATATAATCTATTTCTGGATGTTCTGCCGCATTGTTTATTGGTGGAATTTTTGTCTTTATATCATATTCGTTACACAACTTATAAAACTTGTGCCTATCACATGCCCTATCTGCATATAGTACTTTTATGACATACTGAAAATCGACTTCTTTTAGCAAATCACAAGCTCCATAGTGATCAGCCGTTACTGTATTTTACAGCTATGGCTTTTTTGCTGTTTGTATTCAACATTACATGCAATTTTCTTGTCTGTTCATAGCTGCGATACTTTCTATCTTCGCTATTTTCTTTGCTATGACCAGGAGTGTTGTTGTATATACTAATTCCTGTACTGTCTATAGCAATTTCGATATCTTCCATATTATTTTCTGCAATCATTTATCTTAATATTAAGTTTCTTTTGATGATTGTGAATAGCTGATAACTTGCAAATTTTTCCCAATTTGCTCAAGGTATCCTGCTATAAACCCAACTGTTTGCCTCAGGCCTATTCTAAATAAACAAGTTATTATGTGCACCAAAATTACAACTTTATCGCTATAAATATTGTTGCCACCTGGTATTTTTGGACCATTCTCGTACCACTTTTCTATGGCTTCGTTGATATAATGAAAAATATTTCCTCTTTTTTCTAGAAATTTGTTATATTCGCTATGGTTACTGACCCTCATTTTTTGTGGCATATTTTTTCTTTCAAGGTTAAATGGCTATTTTATAATGAATTTTGTCAGTAGCCACCAGATTTTTTCAGTTGCTATGCAACAAAGCCATTCCAGTGTCAAGCACTGGGATCTGGTAGACAATGTTCATACAGCAGCTACTCGGATGACACCTTGTGCTTGCTGGCTATAATTGCTAAGGATTTTTATTTAATTTAACTGCATCTTTTGCCTTATCCAATAACCCATTAATAAAACCAATTTCGCTTGGTTTATCAAGTAAATCAGATGCAATGTTAGTATATTCATTAATGACAACTGGAACTGGCGTATCACAATTAGCTAACTCACATATTGCAACACGCAAAATAGATAAGCTTATAAGATTTAACCGTGAAAGGGACCAACTTGGGTGTAAATAAGACTCTATTATTTTATCATATTCTTCACTGCTTTTTATAACCTTATATAACAAGTTTTCTAAGAACTGATGTTCAAATTCTTCACATTCAAATATATCTTTCAACTTATTTATGTAGTCCTTAAGCTCACAATTTTCCAGTTTAAAAGTGCTTTTGTTGTAACCTACGAAAATATTTGAATAAGCAATTTGTACAGCAAGAAATCTTGCCGTGCTTCTTTTTATGCGCCACTTTTTATCTACTGGTTTTTCCTCCATTATTTTAATTTATTGTGTAAATCTATCATACGCAAAACAGTTGAGGCTGCATGGCCACCAACGTTCTTTTTGTTTTTATCAGCTCTAACTAGTGCTTTATCTTTGCTGTCAGCGGTAATTACACCCATACCAAGGGGTATTGCATAATGCATAACAACCTCATTTAAGCCTTCAATTACTCCTTTACAAACATATTGATAATGATCGGTTTCACCGCGAATTACGCACCCAAGAGCTAAATAACCATCATAATTAGTATGCCCACTCTTGACTGCAAAAAGAATTGTAGCTGGTATCTCAAATGTACCAGGAACCTCAACTACATCGTAACTGGCATTACTGCCTTTTAATTTATCAATTGTACCTTCAAGCAAAAGGTTCGCTATTTCAGTATAATAAATCGAATTAACTATTAGTATTCTCGACATTTACTACCACTTTTTTTGTTAAAAACAACTTTATTAATGACTGTTGAATTAGAGTTATAATATTACTAAATATCCAATATATTACCAGGCCGGCAGGAAAAGAAGAAAAAATAAAGACAGAAATGTAAGGTAAAAACTTCATAACATTTACTTGAATATCATCTTTACTGGTTTGATCTTTCTCACTTAGCTTCTGCTGAATTATCATGGTGGCACCGAAAATTATAGGTAAAATGCCTATAGAAATAGGAAAGTTATAATTAAACAACCCAAATAATGTAAAGATGTTCGTTGGGTCAGGAGCTGAAAGATCCTTAATCCATAAAAAAAAAGGAGCATGCCTAATCTCTATAGTAACAAATAATACTTTATATAGAGCAAAAAATACCGGTATTTGTATTAGCATGGGAAAAATGCTCGACATTGGATTTACGTTGTTTCTCTTAAACAATGCAATTGTCTCTTTATGCTGCTTTAAGCTGTCATTTTTATACAACTCTTTTATACGAGTTAATTCAGGCTGCAGGCTTTTTACCTTAAACATCGAAATATATGATCTATTAAATAAGGAAAGCATCAAAAGTTTGATTACTAAAGTCAGCAATAATATTGCTAAGCCAAAATTTTTTAAAACGAAGTTAAAATATTCAAGCAGTAAAAACACTGGTTTAGTTATAAAGTAAAGAACACCAAAATCTACAGCTTTATCAAACAGGGGTATATTGAGAGTGTCCTTATAAGAATCCAGTAAATTCAACTTTTTTGCTCCAGCAAAAAAATAATTCACATTAGAAACGCTTGCACCAGGAAGTATGCTCTTGTAAGGTTTGACAAAATCTACTTGGAATTTATCAGTATTATTAACGTTTGTGTGTTTAATGCTTACATTTATTTTATCAGATTTTTCAGGTATGATGGCTGTGAGCCAGTATTTATCAGCAAAACCAAACCAATTTTTTTCACTCGTGCTTGCTTTTATTAAATGTTTTTTGGAAATATCCTTATATGTCCACTCCTCTAGTTTATTATCAAATGCACCCAGTACTCCTTCATGGGATATCCAATAAGATTCGTTGATATTGTCACGTTTACGGTTAATTTTACCATAAGGAACCAAAACTACATTATCCTTTGTATTATTTTCAACAACTTGCTCAACTTTAAACATGTAATTATCGTCGAGGTTAATTTTCATTCTAAATAAAATGCCATTCTCATTGTCCCAAGATAAATTGACCTCTTTTTGATTAAGTTTATCTGCTCGCCAGACTGCTTTAGAATCTGGAACTTTAATCTTGTTACTCGGATCGAGCCACCCAAATTCTGCAAAATATACATCTTTTGATTCTGCAGGTGACAGTAACACCACTTGTGGAGAAGAAGAACTCGGTTCTAAGTGGTAATTAGTTAAAATTAAGTCATCAAACCTTGCACCTTTCAGAGAAATTGATCCTTTAATCATGTTATTGGTTAAACTAACCCTCTGTTCTCGAGTAGAATTAATAATTTCAGAACGATTTTGGTATATTATAGGAGCAAGGTCGTTAAAAGATTCGATATGTTCAATATTTTCAATCAATGGCTGGTTTTGGTTTGTACTAAAAAAATTATCATAAATAATACGCCAAGACACCATGATTAACATGGAAAGGATAGCTGCCAAAATTAAACTTTTTGCTTCTGACATGAAATTAAATCAAACATATCTTCTTAAAGTGTATACTAAATATTGTACTAAAACAATGAAATTTACTTATTTTTAATAATAACTTTTAACGCTGATCTTTAAAATTTATTTTAATAGCTTCAAATTTTAACAATATGAACGCGGTGAAAAATCTAGTTATTTGGTTGCTAATAATAGCCACTACTGCAATGCTTATTGATTCACAAAGGGACAAACTAAGCGACAGATTTCTCAGTACTTTTTTACCATATAAAGGAAGAATTCAAAATAGCGGTCAGAATAGTGGAAGTATTGAATTTACGAAGTCATATGATGGACACTTTTATATTCAGGCTCAAGTCAATGATCGCAATATAACGTTTTTGCTTGATACTGGAGCAACCGATATTGTTCTATCACAAAAAGACGCATTACATGTTGGTATTAACTTACAAAATGTTCAGGATTTTAAAATATATGAAACTGCGAAAGGTCAAATAAAAGCTGGAGTGGTTCAAATACCTCAAGTTAAAATAGGAAATTTTTTGATTAATGATGTACAGGCAAGCGTTAACACTCATTCTATGTCTCATTCACTACTTGGAATGAGCTTTTTAAGGTATTTTCATTTCACTATAAGAGATAATAAGTTGATATTATACCGCGACTAAACACTTCTACAATCTACTTATCAAAGCTCTGTAGGTCAATATAGGAGCAGAAATAAATATTGCAGAACAAGTGCCAATCAAAATACCAAAAAAAATGATCAAGCTGAAGTCTCTCACTGCATCTGTGCAGATTAATACCAAAGGAAGAGCAGCAAGAAGGGTTGTACCAGAAGTTAATATAGTGCGAAATAATGTAGCGTTGATACTTGCATCTACTACCTCACTCATCCGCCCACTTTTACCACTCCTGCGATACTCTCGAATCCGATCATATATAATTACTGAGTTATTGATTGAATAACCAATGACAGTAAGGAGAGCTGCAACTGATGAAATATTAAACTCAATGCCAGTTAGGCTAATAAAACCAACAGTTAAAATCACGTCATGAATCAGTGCTGTTATTCCACTGAATCCACATTGCCAATGAAATCTAAACCAAACGTAAAAAAATATTCCAACAATCGCGATCAACATGGATAACATTCCTTCAAATATTTGTGTTGAGCTTATTTGTGGGCCAACATAGTCTATTTTACGATAGCTTATTGAGCTCCCCAGCTTTTCTTCTAGTATGCTTTTTATCTTTTTGATTTTATCTTCATCTCCTTCATCTTTAAAACGCATGACTAAATTATCACCCGCTTTTGAACTCTGCACTGTAAAACCATTTTCTTTTAATGCATCGAGAATAGAGTGATTCTCATCTGAAGATTTTATCTCTATCAAAATTCCGCCTGCAAAGTCTATGCCTAAGTTCACTCCACGCAGCACAACAGTGAATATTGAAAAGATGATAAGAATAATGCTAATTAATGCAGTCAAATCCCTATATTTACTAAACTTGATATCGAGGTTGTCTGGAATGAGTCTAAGTGCCATGCTATTTACTTAAACTTGAATTTTATATACTTTTCAAAAAATTCACTAGTTTATTCTGTGATTGTTTGATTATGTCAATTTTTCCATCAGTTAATTCTTGTCTGTCAATTAAGTTCTATCTAGCTTGCATACTACCATTTTGAAGTACATTACAAAAGCGAAATACTGCCAATTTGGCCCATCATTTTATCTCTGCAAGCTTATCCCCCCCTTGCTATGTTAGCAACGCAACCTAAGCTAGGTTCCTTCATAGCAGTGTTAGGTACACTGCCATATCTTTCAAAACTTTCATGCTCTATAGCTTCCTCAACACTTTTTCCTCCTAAAAGACAGTTTTCCCCTAAACTTTTTCCCCTATTTTTTAACTCATTAAGCCTTGCTCTGTTTTCCCCATCAATCTCCACTTTTATTTTATTGCTGCCTTTCTCACTAGGACTTAGATAAATACTTATCTCTCCTACCTCAGTAGTAAAAGACATTTCAATACCACCTTTTGAGACATCCATGTAATTTCTTTTTCCCCCTATTTCTTCTACATTTTCAACTCTTACTATACTTTCTCCAATTTTGAGTATGCCAACTCTTAAATTTAAGTCTTTGGCTTTTTCATTGTTTAGGATTTCTGCAACTTCAACAATACTATCTTGCGAGTACTCTATACAAAAATATCTATTATCCTTGTCTACTCCTAATACATTTTGAGTCTGCTTGCTTTTGTTTACAATACTTTCATATGCTAAACCTTTTAGCTTGCTTTCAATTTCCTTACATTTCTCAGAAAGACCATCATCAAATCCATTACAAGTAACTATCTGCTCAAACTCATTCCCATCGAAAAAATTATGGCGTTTTACTTTCCCACCTTCTAACAATAAATTACTAACAATGCTTTTGATAATGTCCTCTTCGGACACTTCATTTTTTTTGTTACAGTTTTGATCTTCACTTTCTTTATTACAGTTTTGATCTTCACTTTCTTTGTTACAGTTTTGACCTTTACTTTCTTTGTTACAGTTTTTATCTTTACTTTGATAGGGAAAGTTATCAAATACAAAAGTGTTACTTCTGTTACTTATATGACTACCACTAGTAAGATCTTTTATTTCTTCAAATACTGTATTTGTTACAGTTTTGTTACAACAACTACATTTTAAATTTAACATTAGAGGTTGTCCGGAAACTAGTAAATTCAAGCATATTCCCTCTTTAACATAACCCTACTCATAGCTAGGTATATGAAATTCTCAGTGGATGTTGTGAGTAAATCATACTCCTTCGATAGCCTTCTATTCCTATTAACCCAAGCAAAAGTCCTTTCTACAACCCATCTTCTTGGCTGTACTTTAAACCCTTGTTCTCTTGTTGGTAGTAGCTCAGGTGGCGTATCTTTGTGCACCCAAAATCTACATGGAGGCCTTTTAACAATTTCAATATCTATGTCATATTCTTCCTTTATGTGATTCTTTAAATTTCTTCCTTGGTATCCCATGTCAGCCCACATTTTTTTAACTTTAGTATATTTTGTTCTCATATTGTTTAATGCTATTTTAATACCATCTCTATCATTTTCGTTAGCAGCGCCTACGTAACAACCTAGTATAAAACCCTGAGTGTCTGTAATTATATGCCTTTTTCTACCCTTTACTTTTTTACTTCCATCATAGCCTTTGATCCCCCCTTTTCTGTAGTCTTTACAGATTGACTATCTACTATACAGGCACTCGGCTGCTCATTCCTTCCTATTTTTCTTCTACTATATTTTGTAATTTCATAATTCATTTTCTCAAAAATTCCCTGCTTCTTCCATTGCCTGAACTGCTCATACACAGTCTTCCATAGCGGAAAATCATTTGGTAAATACCGCCATTGACACCCTGTACGCAATACATAGAAAATTGCTTCTAATATTTCTTTTTTGCTATACTTTGGCAGCCTTCCTCCTTTCTTGTATGATACTCTGAAGTGTTTTTCTATTCTTGCCCATTCCCTTTCGCTTAGATCTGTTGGATACTTTTTTCTCATCTTTACCCCGTACTAAAATTTCAGATATTATAGCCTTTTACTTGTTTCCGGACAACCTCTTACTTCTTTTTCTAAGTATTTAGCTACTATGCACTTAATACTTTCTGGAGTATTTTTTATATCTTTTTGTTCATTTTGTTCTGTTATACCTCTCACCTCCCCACAGCATTTATCAATCAGATCCTGTTTACTTTGAGTTAACGACATTTTTAGTTTCATAAAAAGTGAGTCTTTTAGAAAAGGATTATCATCTTCTAGGTCCCGATCATTTTCTGAATCCAAATCATCTGTTAACTCCATTGAATCAAGATTACCTGAACTATAGTACGAACCCTTTTTTGAGTCCGAACTATCTTCTGAGTTCCCATCACTATCTGACCAATTGTCAACTTTCGGAAATTCTGAGCTTTTCTGTTCACCTTCAAAAGTCTGATTACTACCACCAGCGCCCTTTGTCAAATTTTCTTTATTTTCACAAGAACCACCTAAAGAATAGCCTTGACCCTCTTCTTGATCTGAAGCACTTAATTTACTATAAGTTGCTTGACTATAACCATTGAAGTTATAACCTAAACCATTACTACCATGCTGTAAAGGATCGCTTTCAAAAGTTTGTGGATTATCACTTTCACCTAACAAACCACCATTTGTTGGATTACATACATTTTCTGTATATTTTTGATTATTTTGTGCTTCTATTTTCCTCTTCTTGTACAACGGTTCAAACTGATCAATTTCAATCGATCGTACTCGTTTCCTTGAAGGAAAGTCCTCTGGAATCTGATCCTCATCGTCAGAATTGTGACCTGAATCACAAATTACATGATCATTGCAGGTAGAATTATGCTCTTGACTAATCAAGGAAAGCTGAATTAGATTGCTAAAAACAATATTATCTAGCTGTACTGAATCAGTACTTTCAAAAATTTGTGGATTATTACTCACGTCTGGCAAATCACCTGATAAACCAGTCTGATGATTATTTTCACCTACCCAACCATCAGTTGGTGTTGGAATGCATATTCCTGTATATCTTTGGCTATCAAGAGAATCATTAGTTAATTGTACTGCTGTATAAGTTGTCCGGTCATCCTCATCATCGGAACTAATACCTGAATCATGGCCATCACCTTCTTCAATCTTTTGAGTTTCTATATCGTGTTCATTTATTTCGCTCGACGAATCATAGTTGGAAGGGTTATACTGTTGATTAGGACGTTTAAAAATTTGACGCCAATCGCTGTAAGGCTCCTTAAAATCGAAAGGAGTGCGTATAACTTTTTCCTTGCCTGATACCCCACCATTCATATTGTATAACCATTACTCACTAATCCCTTAGTGAATATCGTAATATATAGGTCTGTCAATAAAAAAATATAACTTTCTTTGGTTCTAACCTTTGCAAATCAGTATCTATAGCTCGGTAATTTCTCATACGTTGCACTCTGGACCTAGGAGCGTTGTTAATAAATCCACGACAGCTAGACAATCCTTGCTCGTCCACTAAAAGGAAAAGCAGCAAGGAGCGAACCAAAAGCGATAAGAAAGGATCCAAGCCAGATTATAGACATTCCAGGTTTATAGTGCACTTTGGCTGCGATTTTGCTCTTACTCTTATCAATCTCTCCAATTACAACATAAATATCAGAAAGCAAATTGTGGTAGATACTGCTTTCAACATTTTTCTGACCTTCCGCAAGGTAAAATCTATATTCAGGAGTTACTTCACCTAATATCTTATTATTCAGCAAATTCCTGATATCCATTGTACCCCTCACTGCATGGAAATTTTTTTCTTTTATTAGCTCAATATTGCGTAAAGTAACTTTAAATTTATTGACTGTTATGCTATCCCCTATTTTTAAGTAATTTTCTTTTTTCTCCTGCCAACCAACTGAATAAGCTATACCAAGCACTAGAATTGCCACTCCAGCATGAGCAAGCATCATTGCATAGTAGGACTTAGAAACTCTTCTTGCTAATAAAATTGATTCACCAAATGCTACCTTAAATAAACGAATTCTTTTACTGTATGCTTCTAAAACAAAGATTAATAATGCTATGGAGATAGTAATTGATAGCACAATTATTAGCTCCATGTGAAAGATAAACGGCAAAATAGCTGCAGCACTGCAGAATGAAAATCTATATTCACGGAATATTGGCAATAGACTATTTCCCTGCCAACTGCAGTATTGCCCGATCATGGTGAGCACTAGAATAGCTAGTGCAATAGAGTTAAATAAAGAATTGTAATATGGTGCTCCAACTGAAATTAATTCACCGGTTAAATACTCAAGCACTGTAGGGTATAAAGTGCCAACGAACACGATGAAAAAGGCAGTGATGAATAATAAATTGTTCATCAGTATCATCGTAAAGCGTGAAAAGAATCTTCTACCCTCTGTCACTTGAGTAGCAAGTTTCTTTCTGGATTCCAGTGTCAAGCATTGGAATGACATCGCAGGCGTGTGATTTTTTCTCGTAAATACTACAAATATTACTAAGCTACTGACTGTAATTACACCAAGTAGAGCTAATATATATAGTCCATATCTTGGGTCATCTGCAAACGTGTGCACTGAGGTAAGTATTCCTGAGCGGACTAGAAATGTTCCAGTCACACTCAATATAAAAGTTGTAAGCGTAAGTAAAATAGCAAAGTTCCTTAAAACATTGAAATTCCGTACCACGAGCAACAAATGTGTCAGCGCTACTGCAATTAGCCACGGCATCAAAGAAACGTTTTCCACTGGATCCCAAAACCAAAATCCACCCCACCCAAGTTCGCGATATGCCCACCAGCTACCCAAGCTGATGCCCAAAGTGAGCAGCGACCAAGAAATAAGTACCCAAGGCCTGACAATTTTAGCCCAAACATTTCCTTCAGTATTTAAAATTAATCCAGCTATAGAGAGCGAAAAAGGAACGCTAAATCCAAGGTACCCCAAATATAATATCGGTGGATGAATAGCAAGGCCTATATCCTGCAATATCGGATTAAAACCCAATCCATCTGTTTCAATGCCTGGCATTTTAGTGAAGGGGCTGGATTCAATTAAAGTGAACAGCAAAAAACAAAAGCAAATCAGCCCATGAGTGATAAGAGATATTTTTTTTAATTTACTACCATTAGTTCGTTCTGGTGTCATTCCAGTGCTTGACACTGGAATCCAGTTTTTATTACACTGCCATTTGATGTACTCATTTGCAATTAAATTGTCTGGATACCAGTGTCTGGGCACTGGGATGACAGAGGGGGAAACTGGGATGATAGAAGGTATATAAATATCCATTAGTAATAAATACATGACAAGCACTAAGGTCCAAAGCAACATGGACCCTTCTTTGTTTCCCCAAACACCACAAATCTTGTAGATCAAAGGTTTTGTTGTGTGTGAGTGGTAGTATACGTTTTCAAGTGAAAAATCATTTGTAATGTGGCAGTAGATCAAAATAGCCATTGACGCTGATACACAAAAAAATATGGCAGTGGTAATAAACCGACAAGAACTAAGCGGTAAAAACAAATATGTCAAAGACAATAAGCAGGCTAGCAATAGCAATATATTCCCAAGTTCAGGCATAAAAAATTATAGTTTTTATATAAACAATATTACTGATGACAAGTTAGAAGTTAAAGTGTTAATTGATGCTAGCATAATGCTCCCGTAGTTAGCTGTGCTAGTATTAATTAAAAATTAAATATTAAATCTTTATACTTTTATAGATAGCGTTAATATTGAGGTAATATTGTGGGTACAACTAAGATTAGTAAATTTCCATTCAATATAAAAGGTAAAGTGGCAAAACAACATGCCGAACCAATAATCGAAAAAAATCTCTATACTATTTTAGGATTCAAAGATATAGAAGATTTTGAAAATAAGACAAGTAAACTTGTTAATAAAAAAGTTTGGCAATCATTTGTTGACTGCTTTGCAAAAGAAATAGATTATGCAGCAACCGAAGAAGTTGTAAAAAACATCGTTTGTAACATTGCAAAGAGTGATCAAGGTAATGCTTTTACCAAAACTGAACATCTCATATTAAATGAAAAGCAAGATAATAAAAAGAGAGAAAAAGCGATTAGAAAAGCTATTAGTATTTTGAGAAAAATCAATCCAGAAAAAGCCTTTAATGAACTTTCAGTAATAAAAAAACAAGCTGAAGATTTTTTACAAACCGATTTTTGTAAAGCACAGAGTAAATCACTTCAAGGATTTGCTCCCTCTGGTGGACAGCTCTTTGCGGAAACTCTGAAATATATAGAAACACTAGAAAGATTATCCGAAGTAAAAAAAGAAGGGCTAGTTAGAGATTTCTTGTTAAATCATGTTAGTTTATTGAATAAAAAGTATCCTAAATCACAAGGTAAAAGGGAAGATGCTATAACAATACTATCAAGTGATGAGTTGAAGAATTTTTACAATAAAGGTGTAAAAGAAGGAATGTTACAACCAATGGCATCTTACAAAGGATGCAGAAACCTGTATGACAAAATGAACCAGATAAAAAATGAATCCAAAAGTATAATTAAAAGAGAAGAACGGGAAGAAAATTTAAAGAAAATAGATAAGTCGATAATCAGCGCAATTAATGACATAAAAAAACATAGAGAAGCAATCCTTAACTGTAAAGACTTTCAAAGTTCTTACATAAAAGAGAAAAAAGAACATCCATTTAGAGGCAACGCATGTCAAAAAATGATTGATATATATCAAGAGAGAATTGCTGGATATCAGGAGAAAATTCGTCAAAACTTAAACCAAATAAAAGCGATATTAAAAAGTGCGCCGCAAGAAATGGATGATGTGGAAGAATTCGAGGAAATAATTGATGATATACATGAAGCAAAGCAGTGTGATGAAATTTTTGATTCAGCTTTAATTTGTTTATCGAACATACAGAATGAGCTAGATATTCAGCTGGAAAATCCTTCAACAGAACTCAGAGCTTCACACATTAACGTTAAAACTGAGCTAACTAGGTTATAAGAACCAAATCTTTAGGGTAATGAAAGCACTTTAATTCAAGACAGCTCTTAGTCTGTGTTTTAATTTGGTTGTGTTTTATTAAAAAAACTTTAGATTTATTTTATAATCGATACTCAAATATAATGACTCAAACTTGGGATTTGTTGCAAACAGGGCAAAAGGAAGGCTATAAAATTGCGTATACTAATGCTCGTATTATCGACCCGGAAACTAAACTTGATATAAAAGGTTCATTATTGACTGAAGGGGATAAAATTGTTGACTTTGGTGAATCATTATTTTCAACAAGTGGAGTTGATGAAACAATAGACTGTAAAGGGCTTGTTCTAATGCCAGGCCTTATTGACATTCACGTACATTTTCGTGAACCAGGCCAGGAACATAAAGAAACTATATATACAGGCAGCAAATCTGCAGCTGCGGGGGGAGTTACAACTGTAGTTTGTCAGCCAAACACTGTTCCAGCAATTGATAGCGTTATTTTGGCTAAATATTTGAAATATAGAGCACTTGAAACTTCACATGTAAACGTTGAATTTTACGCTAAAATCACCACTTCGGAAGAACACCTGACTGAAATGGCACTTTTAAAGGAAGCAGGTGCGGTTGGGTTCACCGATGATGGCATGCCAGTTATGAACCCAATGATTATGAGACAGGCGCTGCTTTATTCAAGTATGCTGAATGTTCCTATTGCTCAACATGCAGAAGATTTAAATTTATCTGCTGGTGGCGCAATCAACGAAGGTAAAATTTCTGAAGAATTGGGAGTAAAGGGGATCTTGAGTGCGTCAGAATCGGTTATGGTAAATCGTGATATACTGCTAATGAAGGATATGGAAAATGTGCACTACCATATTCTACATGTCTCTTCAAAAGATTCACTTGATGCTATTAAACGTGCAAAAGATTTGGGATTAAATGTTACGTGCGAAGTAACCCCTCATCACTTCACTTTGACTGAAGATATAGTAAAACAACATGGAGCAATTGCAAAAATGAATCCGCCGCTTCGCACTGAAGAAGATCGTTTAGCTATGGTTGAAGGTTTAAAGACAGGTGTGATTGATTGCATTGCAACTGATCACGCTCCGCATGATCGTAGTTCTAAAGATCTACCACTTGAAAATGCTGCATTTGGTATTGTTGGTCTTGAAACAATGCTGCCCCTTTCACTTGAACTCTATCACAGTGGGCAAATGGGTCTACTTGATGTGCTTGCAAAATTGACATATAAGCCTGCAGATATAATACACATACCACGTGGTCGTATACAAAAAAACCTTGCTGCAGACTTAATTTTAGTTGACCTCAATCATGAATGGGAAATTAAAACTGACAACTTTGCTAGTAAATCAAAGAATTCTCCTTTCGATGGTCGCAAAGTAAAAGGACACGTAGTACGTACTGTTGTGTCCGGCAAAACTATATACTCGCAGAAGAGTTAGTTATCATATCTTATCTATTCCAATTTGTTATCACCAGAATGGGCTAAGTGCACCTAAATTTAAATTAAGAAATCTTACACTGTCTCCGAATAAACACATCCTCTTATCTTTCCCTAATCTGTAAAGTTATTTTGTCTATCAATCTGATTCCAAAACAGCAAAATTATTGTATAATGTTACTTTGAAGTTTTATTTTCAATGCACAAGTTTGCAATACTTTTTTCTATACTGCTTGCAATAGTTGCTTACTACCTAAACAATGAAATCATATTTGAAATAGCAAAGCTATTTAGTGATATCTTTATCAGCTTGCTCAAATTAATAAGCTTACCTCTGGTTTTTTTATCCATAGTTTCCACAATTTCCGGGCTCAAAGACTCAATTGAAATCAAAGTCTTAGTTAAGAAAACACTATTTTATACTCTGCTTACAACTATTATAGCTGCGTTTGTTGCATTATCGTTTTATTTGTTAATAGATCCAGCAAGAAAAAATTTCATAAGTAATACAATAGGGAGTATTAACAGCAATAACCACAGTTATTTTTCATATTTAAAATCACTCATTCCTTCTAATTTTGTGCAAGTTTTTCTTGAAAATAATATGATTGGTAGCATATTAATCGCTTTTTTGATGGGTGGAGCTATTGTTTCACTTTCAAAAGAAAAGCAGGATATATTATATCAAGTATTCTCTGCACTTTTTGATACGCTACTTAAAATTGCTCAAGGGTTATTAAAATTTATTCCGCTTGCTGTTTGGTCTTTTATTACATGTTTTTTGCATGAATTAAAAGGCGGTAGTGAGTTCTACAATCTTTTATGGTATTTTGTTTGCATAATGTCTGCAAATTTTGTGCAGGCATTTCTGATTTTACCGCTATTTATGTGGTATAAAGGCATATCACCAATTCAAACGCTGAAAGGGGTTATGCCAGCACTCACACTTGCGTTTTTTTCTAAATCATCCAGTGCAACATTGCCAACAACTATAGAATGTGTGCAGAACAAGCTAAAGGTGCCAAAGAAATTATCGTCTTTTATTTTACCAATATGCACAACAATTAACATGAATGCATGTGCTGCATTTATACTAATCACTGTAATGTTTGTTGCAGAAATGAACGGATACGTATTTTCCTTAAGCGAAATGTTGATATGGATTTTTTTAGCTACAGGGGCTGCAATTGGTAACGCTGGAGTGCCGATGGGGTGCTATTTTATGGCAACCAGTTATCTCATGTCGATGAATGTTCCTCTGCATATTATGGGACTGATTTTGCCTATTTATACAATCATCGATATGTTTGAAACTGCAATAAATGTGTGGTCTGATGTTTGTATCACTCAGATAATTAATAAAGAATGTAATAGTGAAACTTAAAAAATGATATTAGACGAAAATAACCTAATAATAAAAGAATTTAAAGAAGCAGAAGCAATTTTGCATGGGCATTTTGTTTTATCATCCGGGCTGCATAGTGACACATACATACAGTGTGCGAAGATTTTTGAAAATCCAAGCAGAGCCATGAAAGTTTGCGCATTATTAGCAGATAAAATAAAAAAAGAATTAAATAGCTCCATAGATTTAATATTATCTCCTGCAATTGGTGGAATAATTGTGGGTTATGAGATTGGCAGGCAGCTTGGAATAAAGACAATGTTTTGCGAGCGCGTTAATGGTAAGTTTGAATTACGCCGTGGATTTAAGATCAAAAAGGGTGAGAAAATATTGCTCATTGAAGATGTAATAACCACAGGTAAATCTTCACTTGAAGCAGTGGAATGTGCAGAAGGGGAAGGAGGTAAAGTTGTTGCTGAAGCTTCTTTGATAAAGAGAAATAGTGAAACGAAACTGCCTTTTCCTGTCATATCTTTGATTGAACTGAACATCAAAAACTACAGCGAGGAAGAACTTCCAAGTGAATTAAAACAACTACCCATAACAAAACCTGGGAGTAGGGAATATTTAACAAAGTAATCCTATAATATCTTGGAAACACAGCATTTATACACAGCTTTAGTTATTTACTCCAAGTGTATTTTATGTATACTTATTACTAAATTAATTTTAAAATGATAGAAAATGAACGAATTTAAATCGATCCGAAATATAGCAATAATCGCACACGTTGACCACGGTAAAACTACTTTACTTGATAACATGTTAAAACAAAGTGGCACATTCCGCGAGAATCAAGAAGTTCAAGAACGAGTGATGGATAGTGGTGATCAAGAGCGTGAACGCGGAATTACAATACTTGCAAAATGTACATCAATAATGTGGGGCGATGAAAAGATCAATATTATTGACACGCCAGGGCACGCGGACTTTGGTGGGGAAGTGGAAAGGGTATTGTGCATGGCAGATGGTGTGTTGCTGCTGGTTGACGCTGCAGAAGGTCCCATGCCACAAACAAAATTTGTGCTCTCAAAAGCACTAAAAGCAAATTTGAAGCCAATTGTGATAATCAATAAGGTCGACCGACCAGATAGCAGAATTGATGAAGTATTAAATGAAATATATGAGTTATTTTTTAACCTTGATGCAACCAACGAGCAGCTAGATTTTCCAGTGTTGTATGCTTCAGGTAGAAATGGCTGGTGTGCTAAGGAGCTTTCTGATGAAAGAAAAGATTTAAGCCCATTATTTTCAACGGTTATAGATTATATAAAACCTTCTGTTTATAATCAAAATGCACCTTTTGCTATGTTGGTCACTCTACTTGAGTCTGATAAGTTTCTTGGCAGAATATTGACAGGAAAGGTTTATCAGGGCATTGCAAAAGTCAATTCAGATCTTAAGGTGCTTGACCTCGATGGCAAAGTAATTGAACGAGGAAGATTAACTAAGTTGCTCTCATTTTCTGGCTTGAAACGCATTCCAGTAGAACAAGCTGTGGCGGGAGACATAATTGCAATTGCAGGACTTGAGGAAGCTTCGGTTTCAGATACTATAGCAGCACCAGAAGTTACAACTGCAGTAAGCTCAACTCCAGTTGATCCGCCAACAATGGCGATTACTCTGAGCGTTAATGATTCACCTTTTGCTGGGCAAGAAGGTACAAAGCTTACTTCAACTGCTATAAAGGATCGTTTATATGCGGAAGCAGAAACAAATGTTGCAATTACTGTGACTTTGGCACCAAGCGGTGAAGCATTTGAAGTAGGTGGGCGTGGTGAGTTACAGCTTGGAGTGTTAATTGAAAATATGAGGAGAGAAGGTTTTGAGCTTTCGGTATCACGCCCTCGCGTGTTATTTAAAGAAGAAGGCGGTAAAAAACTTGAACCTATAGAGGAAGTAGTAATTGATGTAGATGATGAATATAGTGGAATCATCATGGAAAAACTCAGCTTCCGTAAAGGTGAAGTAACTGACATGAGACCTTCTGGTAATGGCAGGACAAGATTAACGTTTTTAGTGCCATCAAGAGGATTAATCGGTTATCAAGGAGAGTTTTTAACTGATTCTCGTGGCACAGGCATAATTAACCGTTTATTTCACAGTTATGCTCCACATAGAGGTCCAATTTCTGGAAGGCGCAATGGAGTTTTAATTTCTACAGATAAGGGTGAGGCTGTGGCATATGCAATTTTCAATTTGCAAGACAGGGGAATTATGTTTATTAAGCCACAGGATAAGGTATATTGTGGCATGGTTGTCGGCCAGCATAGCCGTGACAATGATTTGGAGATAAATGTGTTAAAGGGTAAGCAATTAACAAACGTAAGAGCTTCAGGTAGTGATGAAGCTATAAAGCTCACTCCACCAAAGATAATGACACTGGAGGATATGATAGCGTATATAGATGATGATGAATTGGTGGAAGTAACTCCAAAATCTATACGTTTACGCAAGAAATTCCTTGATCCAAATGAACGTAAGCGTGCAGGAAGGGCAAAGAATAAGGAGTAATCAGAGGTTGAACATTTGCGAAAAATAGTGTATAATTATTCGTCTCCTAATTGTATTTAATTATGGCCTTTTCGAAATTTCTCGATCCAAAAAACAATTTCGCGTTCAAGAGAATATTTGGCACTGAGAAAAATAAAGATATTCTCATTCACTTTCTCAATGATATATTGGGCTTCGCTGGCAAAGATGAAATAGAAGAAATAGAATTTCTCAGCACTATCATGGATGCTGAGATTGCCTCTAAAAAACAAAGTATTGTTGATGTTTTCTGTACTGATTCTGCTGGAACCCAGCTAATTATTGAAATGGTGCGACCTGAAAGCCTTCGGTCATATTGTTTAAAAGGAGAGGAATTCCTTCAGAAAGAAACTAAAAGAGTTCTAAAACTTATTAAACCAGATGTTTTGCCATCTGAGTCTATGCATCAGTGCGAATCGGGTAACCGGTTGGTGCCAAGCGATGCGGACAATGAACCTCCTCTTGAAAAAGAAGATGCTCAATCGTGAAAGGAGCATAAACTACAAGCATCATGTGGTTGGAGAGCTAGGCTTAGTGGTATGGTGAACGTAAGTGAAGCTTCATAAGTATCGTAACGATTAAAGAGCTAAAGATGCTGATAAGCTCCGACCAAAAGGTAATGTGACATTTTTCATTTCTGGATGTACGCAAATCACCGGTATAGAGAAGTCACCTAACCCACTGTTGTATGACAGAAGGAACAGGGTAAGCCTGTATTTCCGCCTATATGGCAAGCAAACCGCAAGGAACGCTGATGAAAATGCAGGTAAAGGATAATGGAGAAAGCGAATGCCATTTTGTAACGAAATGTATAGAATTTGTAACATTAATTCGCGTGAAAACGAGCAGATTTCCATTTGGTCCCTCGTGACAAGAAACTTTGTTAACCACTTGAGGTAGAGAAGCAGATGACCTTACCCACAGAAATGATGAAGAAATTAGGAATATTTTTTACAAAAAGGACAATACTAACAAAAGAACTTTATTCTATTTAAAATATAAAGTTACAATAAATTTTCCTGTCATCTCCAAATAAATTACATTAACTTAGTATTGTATATTGTTAATAACTTAAATAATACAACCATTTTCAGCAACAAAAACCAAAGGTCTTGAGATACAAGATATTTGTATGGTTACTATGATAGTTCCTTTTTTAAGAAAGTTTTAAATTTCATACCTAACAATAAACAACTTTAGGTTTAAATTTATGAAATCAGTTGTTATATACATCAGCAAATACGAATTTAACTGGTGTTATGGACTTAAATAAATTTACTGAAAAAGCAAAAAGTCTAATTCAAAGTGCTCAAATGAAAGCGTTGGGAGCTGGGCATCAGATTTTTATGCCTGAGCATTTACTAAAAGTGATGCTTGAAGATGAATCAGGTTTAGTTCAGGATTTGATAAACGCTTGTGGTGGAAATGTGCAGAGTATTTCCGATGCTGTGGATAGTGCAATAAAAAAGTTGCCAGTAATTGAAGGTCCAGGAAGTGGTGGCCTTCAACTTTCAAGAGAAATAGCAAAAGTTTTTGAAGATTCAATTGGTATTGCAAAGAGAAATAAAGATTCATTTGTTGCTGTCGAGCGTTTACTGCAGGGCCTCACTGCACAAAAAGATGATACTGTAGGCAAAATTCTGGCAGAGAATGGTGTGACTCCACAAAAACTGAACTCAGTTGTTGCAGAAATGAGAAAGGGCAGCAGTGCGGACTCGCCAAACAGTGAGGAAAAATTAAATGCGGCAAAGAAATATACAAAAGATGTTACAGAGCTTGCTATGCAAGGAAAGCTTGATCCTGTAATTGGTCGTGATGAAGAGATCAGAAGAACTATGCAGGTATCACTGAGGCGGACAAAAAATAATCCAGTGCTGATCGGTGAACCTGGTGTTGGAAAAACTGCAATAGTTGAGGGGCTTGCAAATAGAATTGTTGCAAACGATGTACCACTTGGTTTGCATGATGCAAAGGTCTTAGCTTTGGATCTTGGAGCACTAATTGCTGGCACTAAGTTTAGAGGAGAATTTGAAGAAAGGTTAAAAGCAGTTATTAATGAGCTTTCGAGAGCGGAGGGAAAAGTTATCTTGTTTATAGATGAGCTTCATACTTTAGTTGGAGCAGGAGCAACAAGTGGTGCAATGGATGCCTCGAATCTGCTGAAGCCTGCTCTTGCGCGTGGAGAAATTCGCTGTATAGGAGCCACAACTTTAGATGAATATCGTCAGCATATAGAAAAAGATCCTGCACTTGCAAGGCGTTTTCAGCCTGTGTTTATCTCTCAACCAACTGAAACTGATACCATTTCAATACTCAGGGGTTTGAAGGAAAGATATGAGGTGCATCATGGTATAAGAATTACAGACGGTGCAATAATTGCTGCTGCAACGTTATCCAATAGATATATAACAGATAGGTTTTTACCTGATAAAGCAATTGATTTGATTGATGAAGCAGCAAGTAGGGTGAGAATTGAAATGGATAGCAAGCCTGAAGTTATTGATGAACTTGAGAGAAAGGTTATACAGCTAAAGATTGAAGCAGAGGCTCTAAAAAAAGAAAGTGATGAAAATTCTAAACAGCGTTTAAAAAAGATAAATGAAGAGATCGAAAATCTAAACAGTAAATTTGCTGACTTGAACAGCAAATGGCAGATGGAAAAGAATAAAATAGCTAGAATACAAGAAACAGCCGAAAAATTAGATAACGCTAGAAAAGAGTTGGAATTAGTTCAGCGTAGTGGGAATTTGGGAAGGGCAGGAGAGCTTATGTATGGTGTGATCCCTCAGCTTGAGAATGAATTAAAAAATCAGGAAAAGGTTACTGATAGTTTCTTAAAGAAAGAAGTGACTGGAGATGATATTGCAAACATTGTTTCAAAGTGGACGGGAATTCCAGTTGATAATATGATGCATAGTGAAAAGGAAAAACTCCTTAACATGGAGAATGAAATAGGAAGAAGAGTAATAGGGCAGAAAGATGCAATAGAAGCGATAAGTAATGCAGTTAGGCGCTCCCGCTCTGGGGTGCAAGATACCAATAAGCCTTTTGGTTCATTTTTATTTTTAGGTCCAACTGGAGTTGGTAAAACCGAACTTGCGAAAGCCTTAGCTGAATTTCTGTTTGACGATCAATCAGCGCTTTTGCGTTTTGATATGTCAGAATATATGGAAAAACATTCTGTTTCAAAGTTAATTGGCGCGCCTCCAGGGTATGTTGGCTATGAACAAGGTGGCAGATTAACTGAAGCGGTAAGAAGAAGGCCATATCAGGTTATTCTGTTTGATGAAATCGAGAAAGCAAATCCAGATATATTTAATCTATTGCTGCAAATCTTGGATGAGGGTAGACTCACTGATAGTCATGGTAAATTAATTGATTTTCGCAACACCATACTGATTTTAACTTCTAACCTTGGCGCTGAGATAATGCTAAAAGGGAATGTTGATTCTGTAAGAAATGAAGTGATGCAAATAGTTAAATCAGCATTTCGTCCAGAATTTTTAAACAGGCTGGATGAAATTATTATATTCCACAGTTTAACCAGAGATGACATCTATAAAATTATAGATGTTCAATTTTCTTATTTACAAAAAACACTTGCTAAGCGTAAACTGAGTATAAGTTTGTTGCAGGAAGCTAAAGAACTAATAGCACAAACTGGCTATGACCCTGAATATGGAGCAAGGCCCTTAAAAAGGGTTATACAAGAGTGTATTCAAAATAATTTAGCTAAATTAGTTTTATCAGGGGAAGTAGTAGAAAATGATGAGCTAATAGTGTACGCTCTTGATAATGAAATCTTAGTTAAAAAGGTTTAAGTTCACTGTGTATTTTTGTTAAAAAAAATGTGTATAGATCATAATGTTGACACTGAGTCTTTATTTAAGTTAGCTGATCAAGAAAATCAGCAAGATAAAGAAAAAATTAAAAAATTTATTAAGTATTTTTATAGTTTTGTTTATAAAAGCGACCTAAAAGCCAATGATAAGTTTTTGCTATATATTGTAAACGATGCTTACAATTTTGTTTCTCAAAAAGAGAAAGATGAAAGTAAGTTAGTAGTAAGCAATATAGATGATATACCAGGAATAGAAGGCGATTTTACCACGATTAAGATAACAAACGATGATATGCCATTTTTGGTTGACTCCGTTATTGCAACTATTAAGTCGCACGATTTAACCATATGCTATTACAGCAACAGCATAATTAACATTAAAAGAAAAGATGGCCTAATAGACGGGATTTACTCTTTGGAAGAAAGCAATGGAGTCAAAGAGTCAGTCATATATGTAATTATCAAAGGTATAAGTGACAGCTTTGTTGATACATTAAAAGAATCTCTACAGAAAACGCTGAAAGCGGTTAATTGCGTTGTGAAAGATTGGCACTTAATGCTCAAGAAACTTGATGAGGCAAGTCTTTCTGTCATCCCAGCTGGGATCCAGGAAAAGGACACGTGGATTCCAGTGTCACGCACTGGAATGACACCAGACCGAAATCAAGAGCAAAAAGATTTTCTAGTTTGGTTAAAGAATAATAACTTCGTATTTCTAGGTTATCAAGAATATATTGCTGGTAAAGATGAAAAACTCGTCTGTGACAGCAAAAAGGACCTTGGCCTGATGAGAGTAGGTCAAAGTACGTTGATTCCTTCTGCAAACCTTGATTCCCTATACATATTGAGATCAGATCTAATCTCAATAGTCCATCGGCGTACATACATGAATTGTATAGGAGTAAAAGAATTTGATGACCAGGGTAATGTGGTAAAGGAACGGCGTTTTTTCGGGCTATTTACTTCTGTAGCGGAGGTCCAAGATATTAGAACTATTCCAATAATAAGAGATAAAGTTAAAGTTATAGAAAAAAATGCAGGGTTTGTAACCGGGGGCCACAATAACAAAGCTTTGATTTCTATTTTGCAAGTGTTCTCTTGTGATGAATTATTCCAATCAAATGAAGACGAATTATTTAAAATTTGCATTTCGATCATGTCTCTTGCGATTAGGCCAAGGGTCAGATTATTTTTAAGAAGAGTCGGGGATTTTATTAGTTGCATAGTGCTGATACCGATGCGTTATGCTAGCGCTAGGCTAATGTTCAAGATACGTGACATATTGAAGGATGAGACAAGTGCAGGAAGTTCAGATATTTATAACAATCACATTATCAATGAATATGATTTGATGAAATTGCATGTAGTGCTAAAGACCAAAAATGCTAGCGTTCTTGATGATGAAGTTTTGCGTATCGAAAACAAATTAAGAAACATTACAGAAAAGTGGGAAGATCGTTTTATAGACAATTTATACAATACTTTTAGCACTGTTGAGGATATATTCATCCGTTATTGCAAGGCATTTCCAATAAGCTATCAAGAGAGTTTCGAACCTCATGACGCATATTACGATATGAAAAAATTGGAGATAGTGAGGAAGAAAGGAGTTAGCGAGGTCGATTTAAGACTTACTCGTGATAATCTTAATTATCAATTAAAGGTTTATACTCCAAACAATGGAGACCTTGGATTATCGAAGATATTAAGGATCACTAAGAATTTGGGAGCTAAAATTCTATCTCATAATGGCTATTACATAGAAATTAACGGTGGAATATGGATACACCATTTTGTGTTGTCAAGAGTCGATGAATTAATAGACAACATTACTCTAAAAGAGCAATTTGAAATAACACTTGCGAAAGTGTTTAGCAAGGAAATTAAAAATGACTATTTCAATAGTTTGATCATTATTGCTGGGCTCAAGTGGAAAGAAGTGCTTCTGGTTAGAGCGTTAAGTGCTTACCTAAAGCAGACGTCATTTAACTACAATCCAGAATATATCCAAAAGGTAGTCTCAGAGCATCCAAAAATAGTAAAGTATTTGATACAACTATTTCATGCAAGATTTGATCCTAACATAGACATTGATAGAGCAGAAACTACGGACATTGTCAGAGAAAAAATTGAGGAACTTCTAAAAGAGATCAGCAATGTTTCACATGATTACGTTTTGCGCTCGATATTTAACTTGATAATGGCTATTTTAAGGACCAGTTATTATCAAGACGATAAACCATATTTATCTACAAAATTTGACCCAAGTAAAATAAATGGTTTACCTGATCCTCGTCCGTATCGTGAATTGCATATTTATTCAAACCTTTTTGAGGGAATACATCTAAGAGGAGGGAAATTAGCCCGTGGTGGCTTAAGGTGGTCGGATAGGACGGAAGATTTTCGCACTGAAGTTTTGGGGCTCATGAAAGCTCAGATGACAAAAAATGCGGTTATTGTCCCTGTTGGTGCAAAGGGTGGGTTTGTAATAAAGCAAGCTTATAAAGATAAGAATATTTTAAGAGAGAAAGGTGTTGAGTGCTATAAGAGTTTTATCAGAGGAATGCTTGATATTACTGATAACGTGGTTGATGATAAAATAATTCCACCAGAGAATGTGATTAGGTATGATGAAGATGATCCATATCTCGTGGTTGCTGCTGATAAAGGAACTGCTTCATTTTCTGATTATGCCAACCAGATAGCCTCTGAATATAACTTTTGGCTTGGCGATGCATTTGCATCTGGTGGATCAGCAGGTTACGACCATAAGAAAATGGGTATTACAGCAAGAGGTGCATGGATTGCAGCACAGAGGCATTTTTGGAAAATGAATAAGGATATTTACCAGGATGCAACTGTTATTGGAATTGGGGATATGTCTGGCGATCTATTTGGAAACGGTATGCTGCTTTCAAAAAATATACATTTAATCGGCGCATTTAACCATATGCATATTTTTATTGATCCAAATCCTGATGCAGAAAAGAGTTTCACAGAACGTAAACGTCTCTTTAAGTTACCATTTTCAACCTGGATGGACTATAACAAAGATTTGATCTCTCAGGGTGGCGGGGTATTTGAGCGTAGCAGCAAGCAAGTAAATCTTTCTCAAGAAATGAAAAAATGCTTTGACATAACGGAAGATACGTTATCTCCAAGTGATTTGATTAGATATCTACTCAAAGCAGAAGTGGACTTCATATGGAACGGAGGAATCGGCACGTTTGTTAAGGCAAAGAGTGAAAGTCATAGCATGGTCGGTGACAAAGCAAACGATGAATTAAGAGTAAACGGTAAGGATATTAGAGCTTCTATGTTTATAGAGGGTGGAAATCTTGGTTGTACACAGCTTGGGAGAATAGAATATGCTGAAAGAGGTGGATATATCAATACAGATTTTGTTGATAATTCAGCCGGAGTGATATGTTCGGACCTTGAAGTTAACATTAAGATTGCATTTGTTTCAGCTATGAAAGCAGGGGGTATTTCTTTAGAAAAAAGGAATGAAATACTGGCAAGTATGGTGGATGAAGTTGCATCCAAGGTGCTTGAGAACCACAACAGAATTGAAACAAAAGCATTACTTCTTGAGTGTTTGCAAGCTAAAGAGAGATTGGAGCAGGACCACAGGTTACTGCTCAGTTTAGAAAAATCTGGGCTGTTAAACCGAAGCGTAGAATTTCTTCCAGCTGACGAAGAGGTAGCAAGGATGTTAACCGGTGCAGAAGGTTTCAGTTCTCCTCAGCTTTCTATTCTAATATCTTATGCTAGAACAGCAATAAAAAATAAAATTATACATTCCGATCTGCCTGAAAAAGATCTTATATCTAATGACTACTTGCTAGGTTATTTTCCTAAAAAGATGTCAACAGAGTTTAAGGATTTCATATTAAAACACCAACTTCGTAGAGAAATTATCTCCACTTGCATTGCAAATGATGTTGTAAATAGGATGGGCTGTATATTTATTAATAATTTAGTTGAGAATACTGGAATTAAGGTACACGAAGCAGTTAACATATATATCGTTGTTAACCACCTATATGATTTAAATAACCTGTGGCAGAAAATTGATGAATTGGATGGAAAAATTGATATTAACTCATACTTGCAAATAGTGAGAAATGTGCAGAAATTTATTGGCAGAGTATCGTTTTGGTTAGTAAAAAATCTTAGCTTTGTAGAATTGGATGATGTTACAAAATTTAAAGATGCAATTGAAACTTTAGGCCATGATGTTTTAGATGAACACCTGTTAAAGGTCTATAATCATGGATACACTTCTTTAGTGGAACTTAATATAGATAAAGATCTAGCAAAAAAAATTGCTGACCTGTGCGTTCTTACTTATGCACTGGATATTATATCTGTTGCTGAACAGACATCTTTGTCCATTCTTGATGCTGGTAAAATATACTTTGAGTTAAAGTCGCTGTTAAGATTCGATCTGATTAGGACAATTGCCATCAAGATGAAAAGCCGCTCTTCTTATTGGGATCGCAGCTTAGTTAATGATTTATTGGACGATTTAAGCAATTACCATCACAAGCTAGCTGTTAAAGTCATAAAAGCTACTGATAACCCTGAAGATAAGGTTCAAACCTGGGCTTGTAATGATAAGGACTACATAGAACGTTATAATAGTTTTTTAGATGAGATGGTTGCTTCTAAACTTGATTTAAGCAAATTAATATTTATAATCAGAAGGATTAAAGTACTTGCTTCATAGGAAAATGTTCAATATAGGTCTTTCAGAAATTTTAGTTGTAGCTTTAGTGAGCATAATTGTTCTTGATAAAAATAAGGTACCTGTATTTATTGATTTTATTAAGACTATATATAGGTATTTTACAATTGTAAGGTTAAAAGCCAGAAGGTTATTGAAGGATGCCGAAATTGAAGACTTATATAAAGAGTGTAATACTGAGAAAGTAAATTACATAGTTGGTAAAAATGGTAAGCTTTATCCTACTTACGATATAGATAATACATCTAAAGATAATGACAGCGAAGATTCTGGTAGTAGATGATGTACTATCTAATGTCAAGCTTTTAGAAGCTCGACTAAAAGCAGAGTACTATACGGTTATCGTAGCTCATGATGGTGAAGAAGCTATAGATTTAGTAGCAAAGCAGCAGCCTGATATTATATTACTTGATATCATGATGCCAAAGATGAATGGCTTTGAAGTTTGTAAGGAGCTAAAGAGTGATCCCTTGACAACCCATATTCCAATAATTATGGTAACTGCGCTGCATGATACTCATGATAGAGTGCAAGGTATTAATGCTGGCGCGGATGATTTTCTGACTAAACCAATAAACGAAACTGCTTTATCTTCACGAATTAAGTCTCTCACACGCTTAAAGATGATTATCGATGAATTGCGTTTGAGAGGAGAAACTAACGCTGAGATTGGTGGAGTCGCAGGAAACAGTATTATGGATTATTCCAATCAGATTTTTGATGCTAACGTACTTGTTATAGATGAGGATGTTCATCAAGCAGAGCAGATATATAATATATTAAAGCAACGCTTTAGGTCAATTAAAATACTGAGTGATCCAATGGAAGCATTGAAGGTTGGTATTGAGAATGGTTACGACCTGATCATTTCTGATATGCAATTTTCAAAAACTGACGGCTTGCGTTTGTGTTCTGAGTTTCGTAGTAAGGTGGAAACACGTTATACACCAATTCTGATTCTTTCTGAGGATTATGATAAAAACAATTTAGTAAAAGCACTTGATGTAGGTGCTAATGATTATTTAACAGTACCTTTGGATGAGGGTGAGCTAATAGCAAGGGTTAATTCGCAAGTAAAACGCAAAAGATATCAAGATGCCTTGAGAATGAATTTATTTAATAATGCGGAAATGTCTATAAAGGACCCATTAACTAACTGTTATAATAGAAGATATTTTGATGCACACTTAAGAAACATTGTTAAGGACTCTGTGGAAAAGGATAGAAGGTTGTCTCTTATGATACTTGATATAGACTATTTTAAGATAGTGAATGACAGTTTTGGGCATAGTGCTGGAGATGAACTTTTAAAGCAAATACAGAAAAGAATTTCTGAAAATATCAGAGTGACAGATTTACTAGCTAGGTTTGGTGGTGAGGAGTTTGTTGTTGTAATGCCAGATACCAATGTATCAGATGCGTATACTATTGCGGAGAGAATACGAAAAATTATTGCTAAAAAACCTTTTATACTTGCGGATAAAAATACAACCCACGATGTAACTGTGAGCATTGGAATTGCAGAAATGCAAGAATCTGACCTTGACAATATTAAAGAATTTATAGTACGTGCCGACAAATATTTATATAAAGCAAAAAACAGTGGTAGAAATAGAGTGGTTACTGGCTATAGCTAAAGTGGCTTAAGTTTGCCGACAACCGTCATTCCGCTACTAGTTAGCGGAATCTATGCTGAGATACCGCGATTCATTCGCGGTATGACGGTTCGCGGCAGCATGACGATAAGGTTTATACCTTGTCATTCCAGTGCTTGACACTGGAATCCAGTTTTCCATATAATCTCATCGAAAACGTTGTAACCACTTTCCATGCTAGTTTGCTTGTTCACAAGCAAACTTTTCTGGATCCCAGTGTCTGGGCACTGGGATGACATCATAGGGGCGCTGGGATGACACCCTGACAACCGTCGTCCCGCTGCTTGTTAGCTGGATCTATGCTAAGAGATACCGTGAATAAATCACGGTATGACGGTTCGCGGTGGCATGACGATAAGTTCGTCATCCCGCTACTTGTTAGCTGGATCTATGCTAAGAGATACCGCGAATGAATCGCGGTATGACGTAGGACTGCTAAGATTAAAGCGACAACATGAGGTTTCTCAGCTCTGGAAATTTCACGTTTAACTGCAAAAATAGATACTTATTTAAAAAATATCCTGTGACTTTCAGTCCTAACTGAAATTCTTGGAATGAGTAGCTGTTTTGTAGGTTATTATTGTATACATCATGTAACATTTGTGGAAAAGGTAGGAGTTTATCTGCATAATAATCTCCTACTTTTTTTGACACTGCTCTACCAGTTTTTGGAGAAATAAATTGTAAATTTTCCTTAACACCTGTTACAGCGCATTTGGATAAGTCTAACTTGAATCCCAATTGCGTAAGAAGCAGAAGCTCTAAGTTAAGATAATGGCTTTGCCAAGACTGATTGTTGTGTTTAATTACATCGATGAAATATCGAAAATTGTCATACAGCATGGCACAGGGTTCACTTTCTGGAAGCACTTTTTCTAAAATAGAGGAGAAAGAAACAATAGTAATGCTTTTTAACCTATCTTGAAAGAAATGATGGAATGGAGATTCGATTAATTCGCACTTAAAAAAACCTAGATTTTCAGGTAACTTAGCACTCCATTCTGCATGTAATAGATTACTTATCTGAAACTTATAATTGCTATTGTTTGTTAGCTTAGTTAATCCCCTGCGCTTTCCATGATTTTTTGTAAACAGAGAAAGAATTAAGTTTTTATCGCCGTATTTTTTAGCAGCTATAATGATGCCTTCATCTTTCCATCTCATTTAGAGTGTATTGACCGTATGATATATAGGATAGTGCACCTAGAGCGTGTAATCCATAAAAATCACTTACTCCGTTACTGTTTGCTTCCAAAGTTTCAAGGCTATGAGAGAGTAAGTTATTGGCTGCCACTCTTCTTCCTGAGCCTGATGCATTTCATACTGAGCTTTTGGTTTGCTAAATAATTGTTTGAATGATTTTAGTAACATTACTTTTCCTCGTCTGAAATTTTGGATAATTCAGCTTCTAATTCTTCTATCGTCGGTAAAGCTGTTTTTATGTTCTCTGGTAGATTTTCAGTTATTCGATATTCTGCTAGCCCTATTGGCTTGTTCATGTCTCGGAGTGTATATTTAGCAAGTACATCGTCTTTAGATTTACATAAGATTAACCCTATAGAAGGTTGATCTGTCGAGTGCTTCAGTAAATCATCAACTGCAGAAAGATAAAAATTCATTTTACCAGCATATTCCGGCTTAAAATCCTTATCTTTTAGTTCAATCACTACGAAGCAACGTAACTTTAAATGATAGAATAATAAATCAATATAAAAGTCTTTATTACCAACATCTAAATGAAATTGTCTACCAACAAATGCAAATCCTTCACCGAGTTCTAACAGAAATTTTTCCATATGCCCTACGAGTCCTTTTTCTACTTCTCTTTCATGAGCATCCTTACCTATACTTAAAAAATCAAAAATATACGGATCTTTTAATGTGTAATGTGCTAGATCGGATTGTGGAGATGGTAATTTTTCTTTAAAATTAGTTATTGCTTTTCCTTGACGTTTATGTAGTCCAAGTTCTATCTGCATCACCATAATGTTACGTGACCAGCCATGTTCAATAGCTTTTTTTACATAAAATAATCTTATTTCATGACTTTCTATTTTTTCCAAAAGAGTGATATTGTGATACCAAGTTAATTGTGCAAGAGGCTCCTGCACAAATTCAACATCAGGATATTCTTCGGCAAACTTACGCATATACTTCAGATTTCTCATGCTAAAGCCTTTCATTTCTGGAAATGTACTTCTCAAATCCTTACTTAATTGATCAATTACCTTAGCTCCCCAGGTATGTTCTTTTTGGCGTTTTAGGATCTCTGTACCAATATGGTGGTAAAGCAAAATAAGCTTACTATTTACTGCAAGTGCTGCTTTATAACGGTTTGTTGCAATATGATCCTTCAATTGCTCTAAAAATTCTGTATATTCTTTTGCTATAATTTTTGTCATACGGTTCCTTTTAATCCATTATACAATTCCTTTGTCTGTCGAGAAGACAATCTTCCGCTTGCCTTCAGCTTTGAAGGGATTCCTTATTGACTTCAAACTCGTCCATCAACTAAAATATATTGACTTTACGTGCAATATTAGCTTTAAACCAGTAAAACAAGCTGCTTAACATATGCGTTTTTTCTATTCGAATTATATTCTTTTTTTGTCTTTATGTTGTTTTTTGCTTTTTTCGTTATCTTCAACAAAAGCCCAAACGAATGATACGTTAGCTGTTCCTATACCACAAAGGAAAAAAGAAATAGTTGAGCACACTGTTGTAGCACAACCGAGGCAAATTATCGAAATGCAAGAAGAAGTCATTATTAACGAGGGTAAAGAATTCATTCCAATTCCAAAAAGAAAAAAAAGTGTAGAGAAAAAACTAAGAAGGGATGTTAGAGGGGCAAAAAATGAAATAGGAAACGAAAAAAGCGTTGAGAGCAAAAAGGATGAATTAGTTGTAACAGAAATTATTAACTCTATAAGAGACAAGCTCACAAAATGCTGGAGCATTCCTGAAAGCATAGCTTACAAAGAAAATTTTAATATAAAAATTAACTTATTGTTATCCAGTCAAGGCGAGATAATTATGGCGGATGTAGCAGACAGTGATTCCTATCGAAATAATCCACTTTTCAGGTCGATAGCAGATAATGCAATGCGTGCAGTATATAAATGTAGCCCATTGACCGGCTTGCCTACTCAGCACCACCACATTTGGCGTGAAGTAACACTAGATTTTATTCTATAGCTAAAGTAATTCTATAATTTAATAAGCCCACTGTATCCGTTCAGAATAGCAGCAAGGTAGTATAACCATAGAGTAAAAGTGAGTTTACAACAAATGGTGTCATCCCAGTGCTTGACACTGGGATGGCTTTGTTGCATCGCTACTTATGAAAGGCTAACTATAGTTAGGATTATAAGCAACCTATTGAAAATCTTGTTTTTTTGCAATCAATCTGATCAAATTTAAGAATAGTAATTTGTTATTTATATTAATAAATTTAATTCTATTGAAAATAGCTAAAGCATTGAAATTCTTGAATTTTAGCCGGATTGGTAAATGGTAGTGAAATTTCTTTTACTCAAATTTAGGTATTCATTGACCGTTCTTGTTATAAATACCAGAATAATAAGCTACTGATATTCCCTATCTTTTTTATCTTTAATCCATCATAGCTAGCGATGCAACAAAGCCCACTGGGATCCAGTTTTCTTTACAAATTCACCAAAAGTGCTTCATTCTATAACGCAAAACCCATACTTACCAAACCCAATGCATTACTTGCAATTAAGTTTCCTGGATCCAAGTAGTCTGGGCACTGCCGTCATAAAGGAACTAGTGTCAGCTACTTTCATGACACCCTTCTGGTAGGCCCAAATCGCAATGTTCGTACAGTTATGGAATGAACCGCGGTATGACGTAGGAAGATCTGAGCAAACTTTCAATCAGAAACAGCCAAAGATCTCTCTAAGATGTCAGTTTCTTTTGTATCTTCAACTTTACCGTCCTGGTCGAATGAAATTTGCAGAGACTTACTACTATACTTCCTTTTTCCTAAAAAATTGGCTTGTTTAATTTTATATGAGACATAGTACCAAACATTGTCATCGAACTTTGATACTAATGTTGGTGATCCTAAAGTGTGAACCACTTTTTCTTTATCGTCACCTACTTTTATCTTGCTCCACAATTCAACACTAATGCCAGGAGCTCCGTGATTGTGAATAGTGTGAGTGCAGCTCACTGTAAATAATAAAATAAAAGATATTAATACTCGCATTTCTGTTGATAAATTACTTGAAGCTATAATACACTAATAAATTATCTGCCGTCAAATTTCAAAAAAGTTAAATTGACTGATTCTCAATATCACTTAATATAATATTTACTTTAGAAAATAATAGGTGTCTTATGTCATTGTTAGAAGCAGATCCAATATACAAACCTTTTAATTACCCTTGGGCGTATGATGCGTGGCTGCAGCAACAAAGAATCCATTGGATACCTGAAGAAGTTCCGCTCGCTGATGACGTGAAGGATTGGAAAACTAAACTTTCAAGTGTAGAAAAAAATCTACTAACCCAGATCTTTAGATTTTTTACTCAGGCAGACATTGAAGTAAATAACTGCTACATGAGGCATTATTCAAATATATTTAAGCCAACAGAAATATGCATGATGCTTGCAAGCTTTTCCAATATGGAAACCATACACATTGCAGCTTATTCTTATCTTTTAGACACAATTGGCATGCCAGAAAGTGAGTATCAAGCATTTTTAAAGTATGATGCTATGAGAAAGAAATATGAATATATGTTGGAATTCGAGGAAAGCAAAAAACACGATAAAAAACATGTAGCTAAAACTCTAGCAGTGTTTGGTGCATTCACTGAAGGGTTGCAGTTATTTGCATCATTTGCAATTTTGCTCAATTTCCAACGTTTTGGAAAAATGAAAGGAATGGGGCAGATAATCGCCTGGTCAGCCCGTGATGAAACTTTGCACACCAATTCAATTATCATGTTATTTAATACATTTATTAAAGAGAATAATGAAATTTGGGACAACGAGTTTAAAGAGGAATTATATTCTGCATGTCGCACCATCGTTGAACTTGAGGACGAATTCATAAAGCTTGCCTTTGATTTAGGAGATGTTGAAGGACTATCCGCAGAAGAAGTGCGCAATTACATACGCTACGTAGCAAACAGACGGTTAATGCAATTAGGTCTTGAGTCCATATATGATGTCAATGATAATCCTATTCCGTGGCTTGATGAAATACTAAATGGCGTTGAACATACGAATTTCTTTGAAAATAGAGTAACAGAGTATAGCCGCGCAGCAACTCAAGGCACGTGGGAAGAAGCTTTTACTGAAAATGACACGAATAATAAGTGAATGCTAATTTCACTCTTTTTTGTCATTCCACTTTCATTACACCATTTGCTGTGCAGTTTAGACAGTTTTGCTTTACTTAACAACTAACTTACCATATATATGTCCATAGGACATTGGTATATAAGAACGTGCTACAACTATTAATCTTACTCACGGTCATCACTTCAGCTGCATTCTTTGGTCATTTAGTTCCAATGGAAGTAAAAACCTTCTTGTACTCAACGAGCCTTAGTATAAAAGAGGTTTTGCTATTTATAATGCCTTTTATTATTTTTGCGTTAATCTTTAGCAGTGTTAACAATCTTAAGCAGTCAGCTATAAAGTTCATATTGTTACTTATTATAATGATCTTCTTATCGAATCTGGCTTCAAGTTTAATAGCTTATTCTGTTGGGCATTTTATCATACAAAACACTTATTCAATACAAGATATAACGTATGAAGAAACAATTGTTCCCTTATGGTCGTTTAGACTGCCTGCATTGCTTTCTAATTTTTATGCCCTTGCTTGTGGATTTGTGTCCAGCATAGTAGTGTCCACACTGCTACCCAAAAAAAGCAGAGAGCTTTCGAACAAAATGTTAGATTTAACTCTCTTTATTTTGAAGACGTTTTTGACGCCGATTATTCCAATATTTGTACTTGGGCTTGCTTTAAAAATGCAGCATGATCAAGTTTTATCTATAATATTTAAGGATTACTCAATAATTTTCATTATTATAGCATCTGCAACCTACCTTTATGTTTTCCTCTTATATGGAGCAGCAAATTCATTCAAGATCACAAGCTGGATAGCTAGTATAGGCAATATGATACCGGCATTTATTACTGCAATGAGCACAATGTCTAGTAATGCAACTATGCCGCTTACTCTTGAAGGAAGCAAAAAAAATGTAAAGCAACCTGACATAGCATCGTCTGTTGTGCCAATAACTGCTAGCTTTCATTTAGTAGGTGATTGCTTTTTTATTATAATATTATCAATGATAATTGCCTCCGGTTATTCATTGTGCACAACAGACTATGTAACTTTCCTTCTCTATTTTTTGTTATTTAAGTTTGCTATCGTGGCAGTTCCGGCAGGAGGAATTATGGTAATGCTACCTATTCTTGAGAAATACCTCAAATTTTCTCCAGAAATGCTTTCGTTAATCACAGCACTGTATATAGTGTTTGATCCAATAATCACTTCAGCAAACGTTATGGGTAATGGAGCCTTTGCTATAATGTTTACAAAACTCTATGATAAGCTTAAGTAATGTCTATTTTAGCGATTGATACTGTAGGTATTGGTAGTTCAATAGCAATAGTTGATTATGATGGTAACTGTTTTGTAGAGCACAATTCCGCCAGCAACAATCATGCAGAATCATTTTTTCAAATTCTGAATACTTTGTTTGATAAGCACAACTATAATTATGATAAAATAGATCATTTAGTGGTAGTAGTTGGACCAGGAAGTTTCACTGGAATTAGAGTTGGTATATCAGCTGCACAAGGTATAAATCTTGCTACAAATAAGCCATTATACGGAGTTAGTGCGCTGGAAGTTCAAGCCTACGCAATATCTTTGCTTTGTACGAATAACAAAAAAAATATCAGAGCTATAGTCAAAAATGCTCAAGGGTTTTATACGCAGTTATTTGATTTCAATTTATTGCCACTATCTGCACCTGGATCCCAGTGTCACGCTACAAGCAGTACACATATGGATTGCAATTTAAATGCTAGCCATGCAGGGCTATTAGTCCGTTATAGATTAGAGAACAAGCAAAAATTAAATGAAGTTGAAGCTCTATATTTAAATGAGCCTCAGTATATGAAATCATTATAGACTATTCTTTCGCGTACATGCAATGTTACTAAGCTTGTGCATCTGGTTTACTATCTCTTGAGCTACTTCTTTTATACTCATATCTGAATTTTCTATCTCTATGGCACTTGGTGGTATAAATAAATCGTCAGTCCTAAATTTCTCTACAATGCTATTTAGATTAATCACCTTCCTATTTTTTCTTTGCCTTTTTAATGCAATACGCTTTTGTAATGTCGGTAGATCACACCTAAGTACCACAGGAAGGATTTCTGTGTTCATTTTTTTACTAAGCCTTACTATTGAATCATACATCCTCATGTTCTGGTCATTATTTTCCATCAACTCATCAATAAATATGTAATTTTTTGAGTGAATCGGATAATTTTCTATTACCTGAAGCATAATTTGCATAATGCCATATATTCTATCTTGAACTTCTTTAGGTATTTGATCACGTTCAAAGACACCATCGTATATAGAGCAAGCTTGAACATTGTTATAGAACTTACTATTTACAATTAATGCGTTTATCATATTAGATAATTCTATTGCTGTGGAAAGTTTACCACTTCCCGAAAGACCAGAGAGATATATGAAAAATCCTGCTGGCTGTTTTTTTGTGTTAATATTTACCATATTATTTTCAATCTTGAAACTTACATTTATAATAACATAAAAATGAAGCTTTAAAACATATGAAATATTATATAGAAAATTACTTTTGTAGTTAAGATATTATGTAATTTAAAAACATAAATTCTGTATATAAACTCTATAATAATGATAACTATTTTTAAGCAAGCTACAACACAAAAGTGTTTGGTATTCAGAAAGCAAGACAGAGTGGCATAGACTTATTAGTTTACTACAAGTCTCTTTTCGCGTATAAACCTTCAGAAGATTCTAACAGAGGATTGTGTTGTTAACAAAGAGCAGAGTAAAAAGGGATCTAGTCTATGCCTATCAGATTTTGTCCTACCTTAAGTTCGATGATCATACATATACTCACCTTTCAGTGCGTTCTGAAGATCAAAAGTCGTTTTATATTTATCCGTTTGGTATGCGTTTTGATGAAGTAGATGAACGTTCGTTAATGAAAGTATCATTTGATGGAGATGTAATTGAAGGCAAAGAATATCAATATAATAGAACTGGCTATATAATTCATGGTTTTGTTTATCAAGCAAGGAAAGATATTCAAGCAATTTTTCACTTGCATACACCTTCTATTGTAGCGGTTTCTTCTCTCAAAGATGGGCTGCTTCCTATAAGTCAATGGGCACTGCACTTTTACAATAAAATCTCTTACCATAATTATAATTCCCTAGCACTTAGCGATACAGAAGGAAAGAGGTTAATAGCTGATCTGAAAGAAAATTTTGTCATGTTAATGCGTAATCATGGATCTATAACGTGTGGTCGGACTATACAAGAAGCAATGTTTTACTCGTATCATTTAGAACAAGCGTGCAAAACTCAATGTTTAACGTTAGCAATGAATAAGGAGTTATCAATTCCAAGTGAAGAAATTTGCTCAAAAGCTGTAAAGGATCTCCTATCTTTTGAAAGCAATCTTGGTGAGAGGGATTGGCACGCATGGGTTAGACTAATTAAAAGTAAGTTGTAAGAGACTTTCGCACTACTATCTGTCATCCAAGTAGTGACCTTACCCAGAAAAAGTAGAGAGAAAGTTAAGACGTTTTTGGAGTAAAATAAAACGTTTTTTCAAAATATGACAAATAGAAGAGAATATACAGCAGAATTCAAATTAGAAGCTGTTAAGCTGGTTAAAGAAACAGGTCAAGCAAGTACAAAAATAGCAAAAGATCTAGGTATAGATGGTAGTATGTTAAGTAAGAAAATATGATGGAAAAATGTCTGTAGCATACGCATTTCCAGGCAAAGGCTCCTTATGACAAAGAAAGATTTGATCTAAAAAAAGAGCTAATAAGAGAAAGAGACATCTTAAAAAAAGCCCTGGGCAAAGAAAAAGAGTAAAGTATTCTTTTATATAGAAATTGCTATAAAACACAGGAACTATGTAGGGTTTTATACTGGTGGTATGGGTTGCTAAGGAAAAAAGCAGTAAAGAATTAGCAAAAGAAGGGCTTCTAGCAGATATTCAAAAAATACATCAAGCTTCTAAATGCAGATATGGAGCCCCTAAAATTCACGCTGAATTAAAAGCTTTAGGCAAAAATTAAAACAGTACAAAGTGTTATGCAAGAAAATGGCATTAAAGCCAAGTTTAGACGAAGGTTCAAAAATAAAAAACAGCAAATAAGCAACCGAGTTGTGGCTCCGAACACATTGGATCAAAATTTTACTACTGATCAGCCAAATAAAGTTTGGGATTACCTACATAAAAACTAAAGAAGGTTGTTGGCGGCAATAATTGACCTATATTCACGCATGGTGGTTAATGAGTAACATGATAATTAGTTATAGATTCTTTATTGATGGCCGTTGATAAACGCAAACCCGATAAAAATCTGCTGTTACATAGCGATCAAGGGTCACAGTATACCTCTCAAAATTACCAATTTCTATTGAATACAAAAAACATCATTTCCAGCATGAGCCATAAGGGCTGTTGTTACGATAACTCTGTTGCAGAAAAGTTCACTTAAAAGGGAGCTGCTTATTGATACTTCTCGCTCAACAAACCAGAACTGCCATATTTGAATACATAGAAATCTTTTATAACAAATAACGTAGACATTCTACTATTAACTATTGCATTCCTGCACAATTTATTCTCATGATAAAAACGTCTTAACTTTCTCTCTACTTTTTCTGGGTAAGGTCACCTCTTTAGGTGCTCCTTTTTTCTTTCTTATACACACAAAAATCATATAGAATTGTAAATACAGCTTTTTTATTCTGATGCTTTTCAATTCTATAGCTCTGGTTGTCTCTCTATTACTATTTTTCTACATTATCGTAAAAAAACTGAGCGAAAAGAAAGCAAACCTTGAGGGTAATTTATGTAAATTAGAGCAAGAACTTCAAGAAACAAAGCAAACTTTGCTTACGAAGAATGAAGAAATAGTTGATTTAAGGGTCAAAAAAGCAGAACTTGAAGTAACTCTGCAAAAAGAACGTGAGGAAAAGAAAAAGGAAATAGAATTACTAACAAAAGCAGAGGAGAGATTAACAAACACTTTTAAAGCGCTCTCTCTTGATGCTTTGCAGACAAATAACAATAATTTTCTGAACTTAGCAAAGGAAGTAATCGATAGTAAATTAAAAGAAACGGAAAGCGATTTCAAAAAAAGACAAGCAACGATCAACGAAGTTGTAACTCCAATAAAAGAAAAATTAGAAAAATTTGATAATGAAATACGCGAGCTGGAAAAAGAGAGGGTAGGGGCCTATGAAGGTTTAAAGGAGCAAATTGGAGCGCTGATGAACCAAACTTCCAGCCTTGCTAATGCCTTGAGAAAGCCTCACATCAGAGGAAAGTGGGGTGAAATGCAACTCAAAAGGGTGGTAGAAATGGCGGGAATGATTGAATATTGCGATTTTTTTACTCAGCCGTCAGTGGTTGATAAAAACGAGGATAATTTATTGCGTCCTGATTTAATAATCAAAATGCCATCTGGAAAGCAAATAATAATAGATGCTAAAGTGCCGCTTGATTCTTACATGGATGCTATATCACAAAATGATTTGCAAATACAAAAGGAGAAATTAAAGAATCATTCCCTGGCAATAAAAAAACACATAAATGATTTGGGTAAAAAAGAGTATTGGAATCAATTTGAAAATACGCCAGAACTTGTGGTGCTTTTCTTAACAGGGGAGGGGGTTTTTAGCGCAGCACTGGAATATGAGCCTGCTTTGATAGAGATTGGAGTGGAAAAAAAAGTGATCATTGCAACACCGATCACTCTAATTGCGTTGCTGAGAGCAATAGCGTATGGATGGAAGCAAGAGATGATAGCTGAAAACGCAAAGAAAATCAGTGAACTAGGTCATATTTTATATGAGCGCATTTGCACAATGGGTGAAAACTTTGATAATTTGCGCAGGAGCTTAAAAAGTGCTGTTGATCATTATAATAAAACTGCTGGCTCTCTTGAAGCAAGGGTGTTTCCTGCTGCTCGAGAATTCAATAAGCTTGGTATACATGCAAAAAATAAAAGTTTAAGTGCTGCAAAGGAATTAGAGTCTTTACCACGCAGTTTACATACTGAGGAGCTGAAAGTAGATTAGGCATCTTAACAGGGAATGTTCAAAAAAGTGTGTCAAACCAAAAAAAAAGTAATAAATTGATATAAAAAAAATGGAGGTTTGACAATGAGTCAGAAAGTAGTAAACAGAACTACCGGTTTGGTAGATTACAAAGAACTGGAAGCAAATATACTGTCATCAATAAGGGAAGGCAGACCATTAACAGGAAGGGATGGAGCATTTACACCATTTATAAAAAAGCTGCTGGAGGCAAGTTTGGAAGGTGAAATAGAAAATCACTTATTAGCTAAAAGTGAAGAGAGGGTTTGGTTGGAAGAAGTGGAGTAGCGAATGGATATACAAAACGCTGGGTCTATATTCAGGCTATAGAATAAGGTATTACAAACCGAAAGCATCACCAGCACAATATGTTATAAACTTTGGTAAAGAATCTGCTAGGAAAGCGTAGTGCGGATGCTGCGTTTGACGAGGCGGTAGCTGGAAACGTTAACATGGGAATTTGGATTGAGGCCTATTGTGAAAACAATGGATCAGCCACCAAACCCTAAAGTAGGCGCGCCAGTTCTTGACCCTACATATTTTTTTGAAGGTTAAATCCAGCTTAGGGTCGAGAAACTTAGATAAAGCCATAGCCAAAGTGTTTAAAAATATTAATAATTATACACACAATTATTCAACCATATTTTTGAAGATAGCTATGCCGCCGCGGTATCTCTTAGCCGCTAACAAGTAGCGGGATGACGATTGTTGGTAAATCTAAGTCAGTTTAGCTATAGGCAGCAATTTTCTGTATTTATTTTAAATTGAAGGAAGCTCAAATGAAAGATCATGTTTTGCTAAAAATCACAGAATGCAGTCTAACAGTGAACGGTTACGCTTTTGATCAAAAATGTTGTATAGTACACAATCAATTTTTCTGGATCCAAGTAGTCAAGGCACTGCCTTTGTGTTTGAGGCAAAATCGGCTATAACACTTAACATATGCAAACAAATGTTCGTACAGTTATGTGTCAGCTACTTGCATGACGCCATTGCCTGAACGGGTACCAATGATTACCTATCAATCTCACCAAAAACTATATCGAGTGAGCCAATAATTGCTGCAACGTCAGCAAGCATGTGTCCTTTTGCCATAAAGTCTAAGGCTTGTAAATGCGCAAAGCCAGGTGCTCTTATTCGGCACCTATAAGGTCTATTGGTACCATCTGAAACTATATACACTCCAAACTCACCTTTTGGTGCCTCAACAACTGCGTAAGCCTCACCTTCTGGTACGTGATATCCTTCTGAATAGAGCTTAAAATGGTGAATCAGAGCTTCCATAGATTTTTTCATCTCTGCTCTTGACGGTGGAGAAATTTTTCTATCTTCAGTTTTTATTTGCCCTTCAGGCATTTTCTCTATGCACTGCTTCACCAAACTGATAGATTGCCTAATCTCTGCCATTCTAACTAGATAACGGTCATAACAGTCGCCATTTTGGCCGATCGGTATATCAAAATCTAGTTGATCATATATCTCATATGGCTGGCTTTTTCGCAAATCCCAAGCAAGCCCAGCAGCGCGCAACATTGGGCCACTAAAGCCCCAATCAAGTGCCTGTTTAATTGATATTTCACTAATTCCTACAGTGCGTTGCTTCCATATCCTATTTTCTGTTAAAAGTTCATCAACATCGTCTATATATTTTGGAAATTGCTCTATAAACTTTGCAATATCCTCAATCAAATCTTCTGGAACATCTGCTGCAATTCCACCTGGCCTGATGTAAGCTGCGTGAAACCTTGCACCTGAAGCTCTTTCGTAAAATTCCAGTATTTTTTCTCTTTCTTCAAAGAGCCATAAAAGAGGGGTCATTGCTCCAACATCAAGTGCTTGAGAAGAAACGTTTAGTAAATGATTTAGTATTCTCGTCAGTTCACAAAACAAGACACGTAAATACTTTGCCCTAATTGGCACTTCACATTGCAACAATTTCTCCACACAAAGTGAATATGCATGCTCTTGTGACATTGGTGATACGTAATCAAGGCGATCAAAATAAGGCAAAGCTTGAAGATACGTTTTATGTTCTATTAATTTTTCAGTACCGCGGTGCAAAAGCCCAATATGGGGATCTGCCCTCTCGATCACTTCACCATCCATCTCTAAAACAAGACGCAACACTCCATGTGCAGCTGGGTGCTGAGGTCCAAAATTTAACATCATTGTCTTTAGATCGGGCATGTCCAGTAGTTTAAGATATTAAAATTGTATAGGCTAAAGTGCGCTCAAAGTCAATAAACTTCTTGCATAGGCTACAACTATCATTCAATAGAAACAAAAACTTTTACAATGGCTAATAAGTGTTGGTAAAACCAAGTCACTTTAGCTATAGAATGACAAAAAAGGTTTGCATTAGCCAAATTTTTAGTTGAAGTAGCATAAGAGGTTAAAGGAAAAGCTTTGTGTTAATGGATTCATTTCAGGTATAGTATAGATAATACCACAATACTTATAAAATGGATCATGTTGTTAATGCGTATAATAGACTTGACACTCCTATAGTCAGGGGAGAAGGGGCATATCTTTTTGATAAAGATGGTAAAAAATATTTAGATTTTGCTGCAGGTATTTCTACAACTTCTTTAGGGCATTGTCATCCATACATTACAGATAAGCTGAAAGAGCAATCGAGCTCATTATGGCACTGCTCTAACATTTTCACTATTCCCGAGCAAGAAAGGCTTGCCGAGCGTTTAACAACCCTTACTTTTGCAGATAAAGTTTTTTTCTGCTCAAGTGGGCTTGAAGCAACAGAAGCTGCAATTAAGTTTATTCGTCGTTACTTTTATTCAAAAGGGCAAGCAAAACGTAATCGTATTATTACAATTGAAGGAGGCTTTCATGGCCGCAGTATTGCTGCAATTTCTGCTGGAGGCAATGAAAAATCACGCGAAGGTTTTGCTCCGCTCCTTTCTGGTTTTGATAAAGTGCCAAGAAATGACATTAAAGCATTAGAAGAAAAAATCAACAATGAAATAGCTGCTGTATTTTTAGAGCCCATACAAAGCGAAGGTGGAGTATATCCACTAGACGTAGAATATCTTCAAAAAGTAAGGGAAATAACAAAAGCTCAAGGAATAATTTTGTGCTTTGATGAAGTGCAGTGCGGATATGGACGCATCGGTTCTTTATTTCATTATCAAAATGTCGGCATTGAACCTGATATGCTAACCTGTGCGAAGGCTATGGGTAACGGTTTTCCTGTAGCTGCATGTTTAGTGAAAGATTATATAGCAGAAGCAATTACTCCAGGAACTCATGGATCAACCTATGGTGGCAATCCACTTGCCATGACTGTTGGTAATGCAGTGCTCGATATAATGCTAAAAGAAGGCTTTTTTGATCATGTTAAAAGAATTAGTAAATATTTAAAAGAAAAGCTGTTGCTTTTAGCTAAAGAATTTCCTGAGATGATTTTAGAAGTTCGTGGAGAAGGGTTACTAATGGGAATAGAACTAGCAACTCTTGTAGCTGATAAAATTATTAGTCGATCTCTTGATAAAGGTTTAATAATAACTAGGGTTTTAAACAACAAAGTAGTAAGGGTAACCCCACCACTTATCATTGAGGATGAGCATGTGAACGCAGCGTGTAATATGCTTTATGATTTGTTTTTTAAGATTAAAGGTATATAAAATTCGGCAATATAAATTCAGGCTTGCAAATGCCTCTCATAACATGTAAAATTAATTTTATTTTTTATCACAATAACATCGTACTTTAATGGATTGGTTATTGGTCTTAGTATCATCAGCAATTTTTGTTTTGTTAGTTTTATCGTTTTTGTTCTCAGGAGCAGAAATAGGCTTAACCTCAATTAGCCGTTCTCGAGTTAATAAGCTAAAGCTAGACGGTAACAAAAAAGCCAGGGTAATAGATCGCTTATTAAATAGGAAAGAATTGACAATAGGAACGGTATTGCTCGGCAATACAATTATTAATATTACTTGCTCTGCTTTATTTACAGCAATATTTATCAATCTTTTTGGAAATGAGGGCATTCTCCTATCAACAATTATAATGACATTTTGTATTTTATTGTTCTGCGAAGTTCTACCAAAAACTTATGCTATTCAAAATCCTGAAAAATTTGCATCATTTTCTGCTTATTTTGTATTGTTTTTTGTAAAGATTTTTTCTCCATTGACACTAGGTATTCAATTTATTGTTAACCTCATCCTAAAATTATGTGGGCTGCATAAAGATAAGGAAGTGATATCTGCAGCGGATGCAATGCGTAATATGATTACTCTTCACCGCAGTGAAGGAACTATGTTGCAACAGGATTTAGATATGCTAAGCAGCATACTTGATTTGGCTGAGACAGAGATATCACAAATTATGACCCATAGAAGAAACCTATTTTCTCTTGATATAGATCGGAATAAAGAAGAGTTAATAAGAGAGATTTTAACCAGCAGTCACAGTAGAGTACCTTTATGGCAGAAGGAACCAGATAACATTGTAGGTGTAATTCACGTGAAAGCTCTAATAAATGCTTTGCGTGAAAAGAATAATAAAGCGGAAGAAGTTGACATTACCCAAGTTATGTCAAGGCCTTGGTTCATACCAGAAAGTACACCGCTCAGCGTGCAACTTCACAACTTCCGTAAGAACAGGAAACACCTTGCATTTGTTATTGATGAGTATGGAGCACTGCAGGGAATTGTAACTCTTGAGGATATACTGGAAGAAATAGTTGGAGAAATTTCGGATGAACATGATTTGATTACGGAGAATTTTATAAAGAAAATATCTGATAATATGTATCACATAGAAGGAAAATCTACTATTAGGGACATTAACAGGCAGTTATACTGGAATCTCCCTGATGAAGAAGCTACAACTCTAGCAGGTATGATTGTGAATGAAATAGAGCGCATTCCTGACGAAGGCGAGGAGTTTTCCATGTATGGTTTTCGCTTTAAGATTTTAAAAAAAGATAAAAATATTATTACTGTTGTTGAAGTGCAAGTAAAAATTGGTAATATTAGTGGCAGCAATTAATTAGTGGAGTTTCATGGAAGATACAGTAAAAATAACGGCTGAAGAGTTGAAGGGTTACATAGAGAGAATCGAAAAACTTGAACAAGAAAAGAGGGATGTGCAAGATCACATTCGTGATGTATATGCAAAAGCCGCAGATGAAGGTTGGGATATAAAAGTGATGAAACAAATTATTAGGCTGAGGAAGATGGATGATGATGACAGAGAGGAACAAGAAATATTGCTTGATACCTATAAACGTGCATTGGGAATGAGCTACGAAGAAGAGTTAAGTGAATAGCAGAATTGTAATTGGAATAAGTGGAGCATCTGGTTCTATTTACGGTGTGCGTATTTTAGAAGCGTTGAAAGACGTCGATTATGAAACTCATTTAGTGATAAGTCGTGCTGGGAAAGTAACTTTAGCTCACGAGATTAAAGAAAAACTTGAAGATATTACATCACTTGCAGATTTTTACTATTCTGAAGAAAAGATTGGAGAAAAAATAGCAAGCGGCTCATTTAAAACCTCAGGGATGATTGTAGCACCATGCTCTATGAAGACAATGTCTGAAATCGCATCAGGTGTTACTTCCAATCTATTGACAAGGGCTGCAGATGTAACGCTAAAAGAAAGAAGAAAGTTAGTTCTTATGGTGCGAGAGTCACCACTGCATCTTGGGCATTTACAAAATATGTTAAAATTAACGGAGATGGGAGCAATTATTGCTCCACCAGTGCCTGCTTTTTATATTAAACCGAAATCGTTGGATGATATTATTAATCATTCTGTTGGCAAAGTATTGGATTTATTTGGTATCAAATTACCCGACTTTAAGGAGTGGCAAGGAAGTGACAATTATTATTGATGGTAAAAAAATAGCAAACGACCTATGTGAGAGGCTATCACAAAAAATTGATATTTTAAAGAGAGAGTATAACATTTTTCCTTGCCTGAAAGTAATTCTCATAGGTAGCAATCCAGCAAGTCAGGTTTATGTTCGCAACAAACAGAAAAAAGCAGAATCAATAGGCATAAGTTCTGAGACCATTGTTTTGCCTAATAATATTTTAGAAGATGAATTAATTGAAAAAATCAATGAATTAAATGAAGATCCATCTGTGCATGGCATTTTAGTGCAATTGCCTTTACCAAATCATATTAGTGCAAGCAGAGTAATTAACACAGTAAGTGTTGAAAAAGATGTAGATGGCTTTCATGATGAAAACGTTGGCAAATTAGTTAAAGGTGAAAAAAACTGCCTTATACCTTGCACTCCTAAAGGTTCTTTGCATTTAATTAAGTCAATTGAAGAGAACCTTTCCGGTAAAAACGCAGTGGTAATTGGTAGGTCAAATATCGTGGGCAAGCCAATGTTTTACCTGCTATTGCAAGAAAACTGCACTGTCACCATCTTGCATTCACAAAGCAAGGATTTAGCTGAATATTGCTCTAAAGCGGATATAGTAGTTGCAGCAGTCGGAAAGCCAAATTTTGTTCAAGCAGACTGGATAAAGAAAGGTGCAATAGTGATCGATGTTGGCATAAATAGCGTTAACGTAGGAAAGCTTGTAGGTGATGTTGACTTTGAAGGAATAAAAGGGAAAGCCAAAGCTATGACCCCAGTACCCGGGGGCGTTGGCCCAATGACCATTGCATTTCTAATGATGAACACTGTTATTGCTGCTTGCTTGCAAAAGGGAGTTGATGCTTCTGATTTCATTAGTTGAGGTATGAAGAGGAAAGCTATATGAAGATAGAATGTACCATATCACAATTAATAAAAAATTGAGATTTTTGAAATTCCTCAGTAGTCAAATTTATTAAATATTTAGGATCATCATCTATTCTTTTTTCTCTACAAGTATAGCTAAAGTGGCTTAGGTTTACCTACAATTTGAAAAACAACAAATTCGTCATTCCGCTACTCGTTAGCGGAATCTATGCTGAGATACCGCGGCGGTATGACGTAGGGAAACCTTTCTTGGGTTAGCTATAGTTAGTGGAATTGCAAAGTTTCTAGGCATAAAAAGCTTTGAACCTAATATATGAGCCAAACTTGATTTTCCAACCGTAGATACACCTGTAATAAAAATAATAGTCTTCATTTTGTGAATTTACTTGCTATATGAACTATCGGAGAAATTTTTTTATAGTTTATAGTATCTGACCTTACCCAGAAAAAGTGGAGAGAAAGTTTGGAATGTTTTTCACAAAGAGAATGATGAATCAAAATGCTCAGGAATGCAATAGTTAATAGTGACGTTGTTTGTTATAAAAAATTTCTATATATTCAAATATAGCAGTTTTGATATGCTGTTTAGAGTGCCGAGAGGTGTCTATTGGTAACTCCCTTTTTAGAGAACTGAAGAAGCTTTCCACAACAGAATTGTCGTAACAACAACCTTTATAACTCATCTATGTTTTTTATGGATAAGAGATATTGATAACCTTGCGAAGTATATTGTGAACCTTGATCACTATGTAATAGTAGATTTTTGGCAGGTTTACGCTTGTTAACGGCCATTAATAAAGAGTCCATAACCAATTGTTTATTTATTGAACTGCTCATTAACTACCATGCGTGAATATAGATCGATTATTGTTGCCAAATATAGCCATCCTTCTTTGGTTTTTATATAAGTAATCCCATACTTTATTTGGTTGATCGACAATAAAGTTTTGGTCTAATATATTGGGAGCTACTGTCCGTTTGTTGTTTCTTAATTTTAAATTTTCTTCTCAATATAGCCTGAATACCATTTTTCTGCATAATACTTTGCACTGTTTTTAAGTTGCAACTTTTACCCAAAGCCTTCAATTCAGCATGAATTTTAGGAGCTCCATATCTACATTTAGAAACTTGATATATTTTTTGAATAGCTGCGAGTAGCTCTTTATTTGCTGATTCTCTACTGCTTATTTTTCTTGTGGTCCACTTATAGTAGCCACTAGCAGAAAATCCTACATAATTCCTGTACTTTATAGCAGTTACTATATAAAAAAATATTTTACTCTTTTTGACTGGCCAGGGCTTTTTTTTAAATGTCTCTTTCCCTTGTTACTCTTGCTTTGTAAATCAAACCTCTCTTTGTCATAAGGTGCTACATCTGGAAATGCATTTGCCGCCGACTTTTTTTCGTTGTGTTTCTTTACCCATTTTCCTAATAAACCACCCTTTATTCCTAAATCTCTTGCTATTTTTGTAATTGTTTGACCTGCCTTTCTTTGTTCATTTGCCAGTTTAACAGCTTCCAATTTGAATTCTGCTGTATATTCTCTTACCATTTCTAATCCTCCAAAATTTTATTTTACCCAAAAGAACTCTTTTCTTTCTCTCCACTTTTTCTGGGTAAGGTCAATATACCAGTGCCGAAAATAGTTGACAAAGATTGTGTATACTTATTACAATTGTTTGGGTACCAGAAGTTTTTACGGCAACAAAGTATGCACTAACTATAAGTAAGGAAGACTTTAAGCAGGCAATAAAAAAAATGAAGTAACGTTTAAAAGAGATTGAAGGAGAGAAGAAAAAGGTAAAAGGGAATACGGCAGAAAATGAATCTTATTACAAATAGCATAAAGGGCTTTTATTCTAGTGTTAAATCGGACCTAGATTGGCAAGCCAAACGTAGTCTTATTAGAACATTAGTAAAAGAAGTCAACATTGATCTTGATAAAGTAGATGTAGTATTTAAGATCAAAGAACTTGAAAACCCCGCCCAGAATGGACAAAATCAAAAGATGGTACATTGTCTAAGGGGTCTGGGCACTGGGATGACATCTTTTTTCTTGGTACAAATTACTCTTATGTCTCAATATTTGTACAGTTGTGTTATCGGCTGTTTGATGTTTACAACGCAGAAAGTTCATAAGGTTGTAAGTCAAGCGGTAGGATGACAAGATTTTGCAAGGGTATTTTTTTTATAGGAGATTAATATGGAAATTTTTCTTGATAGCGTTGATTTAAATGAAATTAAAGGACTAAAGGAGTTCATTGACGGCATAACAACTAATCCTTCTTTAATAGCAAAGTCCGGGCGTAAAGATAAATACGAGGATTTAGTGCGTGAAATATGCTCTATTATAAAAGGGCCTGTTAGTGTTGAAGTTGTTGCAGATAGCCATGAAGAGATGATCACAGAAGGTCTGAATTTAGCAAAAATTGCTGATAATGTTGTGATCAAATTACCTCTTACACATGAAGGATTAATTTCTTGTAAAAAGTTATGGACAGAGCATAAAATACCTGTTAACATCACATTATGTTTTTCTCCTGGACAAGCACTGCTTGCCGCTAAGGTCGGTGCTTGTTTTATTTCCCCCTTTGTTGGTCGCCTTGATGATATAAGCTATGATGGCTTATCGCTAATAGAAGATATATGTACTATATATTCTAATTACGGTTTTGATACTAAAGTTCTTGTTGCATCAGTGAGAAGCCCAGCGCATGTAATAGAAGCTGCAAGGCTTGGTGCTGATTCAATTACTGTGCCAGCAAAAGTACTTAGACAATTAATTAATCACCCACTTACTGACCAAGGGCTAGCAATATTTGAAAAAGACTGGGGTGTAAAATAATAGACGGTTACAAATGAACATAAAAATTGGCGTATCCGTTCAGGCAATGGCGTCAACTTAAGAGCCTTCATTAGCAAACTCTCCTAAAGACATGATGGCGTTTGCTACCTTATTGCGGCTGCCCTGGTCGAATTTTAACTTTATAGCTAACCCAAGAAAGGTTTCCCTACATCATACCGCCGCGGCGCTAACGAGTAGCGGAATGACGAATTTGTTGTTTTTCAAATTGTAGGTAAACCTAAAGCTATAGAAAAAAAGAAGAACCAGTTTCTTAGTTCTTCATTGACATAATCCACTTCATATGCCTTAATAAAGTTTTATAGCTTGGTAGGAAATAGTGGGATCAGAATTTGAAGAAATGCTAAAGTAAATATTACAAGAAATTAATGATCAAGGCTTCAATAAAGATAATATAATTGATAAAATTAAGGATAAGCTGCAGGAAAAGGACCCACGCGTATACAACGGGTGGAAAGATAACAAGTTTGATATAGATCACCTGTTTTTACCAGGTATCATGTTGCGTATGATAGCTAAAGATACAAAATTAACAGGGTTCTTTATAGAATATGAAAGGACTCTTTTATATGTTGCTGCTGAACATGGGCACATACAAATAGTAGAAAATCTATTAGACAATGGAGCGAAAACCGGTATAAAAAATGGATATTGCAAAGAAGCTCCTTTACATGTTGCTGCTAAACATGGACACATACGAATAGTAGAAATTTTGTCAAAAAAAGAAGCAGATATCGATCTGAAAAATAGGTATGGGGAAACTCCTCTACATTATGCAGCTAAGTATGGACATACACAGGTATTAGAAAATCTATTGGGAAGAAGCACTAATGTTAATGTGCAAAGTGAAGTTGGAAGAACTCCTTTACATGATGCTGCTAATAATGGTCATATAGAGGTAGTAAAACATCTTATAAAAAAAGGGGCAGATGTTAATGTGCAAAGTAAAGTTGGAAGAACTCCTTTACATAATGCTGCTAATAATGGTTATATAGAGGTAGTAAAACATCTTATAAAAAAAGAGGCAGATGTTAATGTAGTGGACCAATATGGAAGAAGTCCTTTACATGATGCTGCTAAGCATGGGCGTATAGAGGTAGTAAAACATCTTATAGAAAAAGAGGCAGATGTTAATGTGCAAAGTAAAGTTGGAAGAACTCCTTTACATAATGCTGCTAAGCATGGACACACACAAGTAGTAGAAGTTTTACTAAAAAAAGGAGCAGATGTTAATATACAAGATCGAGGAGGAAGAACTCCTTTACACTACGCTGTTCAGCGTGGATACCCAAAGCTAGCAAAACTTCTACTAAATGATGGCGCAGATCCATCATTTATTCATAGATCTAAAGCTATAACAGCAGGAGTTGCTGTGGGTATATTAGCTGCCATTGTTACTCCATTAGCACTCGTTTACGCTACTGCATTACCTGCACTAGCAATAATTGGAATTACTGTAGCATCTGCACTGATAGTTGGTGGAATTTCCTATGGGGCTGCGTATAAGTCATCAGAGCACTCATTAAACAGTAAGCTAAGTGAGGTTAGATGCAGTAATGTTGATGGAAATAAACAAACTGTATAACCATAATTATTAGCTCACCGCAGTAACCGCACCATGGCAGTGTTTGTATTTCTTTCCGGAGTTGCAAGGACATTTGTCGTTTCTTGAGACTTTGGGAAGTCTGCTATTTCTAGCAGAATGTAACCTATTGCCTATCTCTTGGTTGTCTGCCAACTTAAAGTGTGCTAAGCGGTGAATGGTGAGTTCCTTCCATTTTTCAAGCATTGACTCAAACATCAAGAAAGCTTCGCGTTTAAATTCATTCAGTGGATCTTTCTGCCCCATAGCACGTAAGCTTATGCTTTGTCTTAGGCTCTCTAGAACTGAAAGGTGTTCCCTCCATAAATGATCAAGTGTCATTATCATCATTTGCTTCACGATCGTATTCCACAAATCTGTAGTGTGCTGACTGTTGAAATATTTTTCTTTCTCAGTAAAAAATTCTTGTATCTTATCATTTATATAATTCAAAGCTTCTTGTTTATTCAAAAACTTTGCCAAGTCTTCTTTATCAAGCGTTATTCCATACCTTGTATGGAATTCTTTGACTATATTTTCAATATAATCCTCATAATAGCCACTTTGGATTATACCTTCTACTACGCTCTCATTTACTTCGCTATATACTTCAAGTAAATCATTAATTTCGTTGCCTAAGATATTGTTTCTCTGTTTAAAAATAACTTTACGTTGGTTATTGATTACGTCATCAAACTTAAGTAGAGATTTCCGCACGTCATAGTTTCTAGCTTCAACTTTCTTTTGCGCTTTCTCGAGTGCCTTATTGATCCATGGATGATGAATAGCTTCGTTATTCTTTAACCCTACTTTTTGTAAAAAGCTTCTCATTCTATCAGAGCCAAATATTCTCATTAGGTCATCTTCGAGCGATAAAAAGAACTTAGAAAGTCCAGGATCCCCCTGACGACCAGAACGGCCGCGTAATTGATCATCTATTCTCCTGCTTTCATGTCTTTCGGTTCCAACCACACATAAACCACCAGCTTTTATAGCAATTTCCTTATCTTTTTTTACTCTTTCAACTATTTCTTGGTATTTTTTTTCTCTTTCATCAGCATTTTTTATCTTCTTTAGCTCTACCTTTGCGATCATTTCAGCATTTCCACCGAGTTGAATATCAGTTCCACGCCCTGCCATGTTAGTTGCTATAGTGATACTACCTGGCACCCCAGCTTGCGCTATTATGTACGCCTCTTGTTCATGATAACGAGCATTCAATACTGAATGCTTAAGAGAATGGCTTTGCAAAAGCGCAGAAAGCTTCTCAGAGTTTTCGATGCTCACCGTGCCAACAAGGACCGGTTGAAGGCGTTTGTAGCATTCTTCTATAAACTTCAACACAGCATTAAATTTTTCCTTTTCTGTACCGTAAATTTCATCATCAATATCAACTCTTTTTACAGGTACATTGGTTGGAATTTTTACTACATTTAATCTGTATATATCACGAAACTCTTCTGCCTCTGTTGCTGCTGTTCCCGTCATTCCGGAAAGTTTATTGTACATACGAAAGTAATTCTGAAATGTGACCGATGCTAAAGTTTGGTTTTCATGCTGAATTTCAAGATTCTCCTTCGCTTCAAGTGCCTGATGAAGACCATCGGAATATCTCCTGCCCTCCATCATACGCCCAGTAAATTCATCAATAATCACTACCTTGCCATCCTTTACTATATAATCTTTATCAGCAGTAAACAGCTTATATGCACGTAATGCTTGGTCTATATAATGAGTCATTATCATGCTGTCAGTATCATAGAGCGAGGAATTTTCAGGAATGAGATTGTATGACCTTAGTAGTTCCTCCACTCGTGAAATACCATCTTCAGTCAAGAATACCGTTCTACCTTTTTCATCTACTTCATAATCGGAGTCAACTAATTTGGTTACTATTTTATTGATATGCTTATATATCTGATTGTTTTCCTCAACCGGGCCAGAAATAATAAGCGGAGTGCGAGCTTCATCAATGAGTATTGAGTCCACTTCATCAACTATTCCGTAGTGAAAGCCTCTCTGAACCATGTCTTCTTGAGAAAATTTCATATTGTCTCGCAGGTAATCAAAGGCAAGCTCGTTATTTGTGGAATACACGATATCTGCACTGTAAGCCTCTTTCCTCTCTTCGTCTGTCAAGTTATTCGTAATAAACGCAACAGAAACCCCAAGAGAATTATATAATTTGCTCATCCACTCTGTGTCTCGTTTTGCAAGGTAGTCATTAACAGTTACGACGTGTACGCCTTTCCCTTCTAAGGAATTTAGATATGCTGCTAAAGTTGCAACGAGTGTCTTTCCCTCTCCTGTTTTCATTTCTGATATCATACCATTGTGGAGCACCATTCCACCAATCAGTTGAACATCAAAGTGCCTCATGTTAAGAAACCTTCGAGAGGCTTCACGCACAACTGCAAATGCAGGTACGAGAAGATCATTTAACGTTTTCCCATTTTTCAATTCTTGTTTGAATTCTTCAGTTTTACCAGCAAGCTCCTCATCAGATAAACTCTGCATTTCTGTTTCTAATGCATTTATTTGCTGAACAATTTTCCTAAAGGATTTTATTATCTTCTTATTTGTTGACCCAAATATCTTTCTTATAAAAAAGAATGACAACGTAAAAATGAAAAATATAAGAATGGCTGTCAAAATTAGCGGAGAATCTAGCATAAACTTAAGTAAAGTCTTATTTAATATGAGATTATATTACTAAATGCAGCCTACAGCAATTACATATTAGATTTGGGGAGTCTTTGGAAAGTCTTTTTTAAATCAAGAATTAAGAGTTTGCCAGGCAATTCCTACCCTCGAAGGCCTTTCTATCAACACATAAAGACTCTATTGCATTATTTTAGGTGTTTGGTAATCTTTAATTCTAGATCAAACAAATTTATAGCAGCCTGTATGAGGTAACTAGTTATGCACGGTAATATCTACCAGCTAAAGGTATTGATGCTATTTTTGCATCGAGGAGTGCTCTATCAGCACTCTTTTCGCTTAGGTACAGAAATAGAAGAGGCCAGAAAATTCGATGATTTAGTATTTGAATGTACCCAAGGTAGTAAGAAAGTATACCGTTTTTTGCAGGCTAAACACACACAAGATGAAGATAACAAGAAAATTGGAGTAGGGAACTTACTTACAAAAGATAAAAGTGGTGAGTTTGGATTAGCAAAGTATTTTGTTTCTTACCTAAAGATCAAAAATAATCAAGATTTTGCAGATGGTAACCTGAAAGATTTTATTATCTGTACTAATATCGATTTTGATCTGGATCAAAGCACAGCACGAAACACAGTGAAGAAGTTGAGGGTAAAAACTTTAGGACCAAACGAGGAAATAGAAATTTTAGTTGAAGTAATCGACACTAGTGATGTCTTTTTTAAAGATGGTGGCACTAGATATAAGTTCTCTTATATTCACAATAACATGATTTCAGTAGTGCAACCAGCATTTGAAAGTGCTGTAGAAGAAGCGATGGAAGAATTAGAAGAGGAGATAAAAAAAACTCCAAAACAAGCCAGATCAGAACTCAAAAAGGAAATTGGAAAGAAATCAGACGTGGCAACGTGAATTTGGACGAATGATGAATGAAGGTAGGTTGGAAGACAATATAAAAGAATTTTTTGATAAGTTAGTATTTGCAGTAAATCAGCCCAATGAAATAAAACTAGCGGATATTATCAAAAGTGAGCTAGGCGAGCAATTTAATGATATTGATAGACAGAATGTTTACGCTCGCTTCCAAGAAAAAATGCTAGATTGGTTGAAAGAAAAAGGGAGACGTTTTCTTACACATGAAGACGGAAGAGAATTCTTTCGCAAGATGAAAGAAGAAATCTTAGGAGGCTTTCGATTTGAGGTGAGAAATCCAGTAGGATCGTTCACTGGAAGGACAGAAGAATTACGAGAACTACACAAATTAATACAAAAAAGTCAAGGTGTAGCCACAGTAATATCGCAACTGGTTTCTATTAGTGGGTTGGGAGGAATAGGTAAGACTGAGCTGGCCAAAAAATATATTGAAGAACACAGTAAAGATTATGACAACAATATTATATGGATAAAAGCTGAAACCCATGAAACCATGGTGCAGTCTTTTCTCAGGTTAGCTAGAGATCCTTTAGGCATTCCTACAGAAGATAGGGATATTGAATCTATTGTAAGAGACATATACGCTTTTTTCGCCAAGAGAAAAAGTCTCTTTGTTTTCGATAATGCAGAAGAATATAGAAGTGAAGGTCAAGATGCTGGTATTAGTCAATTCTTACCGTCCCACTTTTTATCATCGGATGATAATAAACCTAGTGTTTTGATTACCTCTCGTAATCAGAAATGGGGAGATATAAAATCATTAACATTGGGTGCATTTACTGAACCAGAATCAATAGACTTTATTAGAAAAGCATTAGGTATAAAAGATGGGTCACAAGAAAATGAAATAAAGAATTTGGCAGAAACATTACAGCATTTTCCTTTAGCTTTGCAGCAGGCAGTTGCATACATAAAAGAGAGGGATATAGCATTAAAGAATGTAGGCTTGAAGTTTGAAATTAGTGATTATTTAAAGAGATACAAAGAGGAAGCAGAAAAATTACTTGATTTTAAGTTTCCTAAAGACAGCGACAATAGCTACACCAAGACAACTTTTATAACCTGGAGAATTACTATTGATAAAATCAAAGATAACCCAGAGTATGGTCAGCAAGCCAAAGAAATCTTGGATATCATTGCCTATATTGCTCCTGACAACATTCCTGCAAAAATGTTTTTAGGGGTAGAACGCAATGAAGAAAAGTTAGGTGATGCTATCCAACTACTTAAACAATATTCAATGATCAACTTAGGAGAAGAGCAAAGCTCAGTCAATATCCACAGGTTAGTACAGCAAGTAACAAGAATAGAGTTAGAAAAACAAGGCAAAGACAAAGTTGTGAAAAAGACTTTTGAGTTACTGGAAGAAAGCTTTCCTTACGGCAGTGATAAATTAGAAGATTATGCTAAGAAACGACAATTATTGCCGCATTTAGAAGCGTTCTTATCACATGTAGATAATTGGCTAACAAAAAATCCTTCAGAAAAACAAACAATAGAAAAGGATTATCTTGTAAATTTGTTAATATGGATAGGCGATGGATATTTTGATTTAGATCCTAGAAGACAAAAGAAGTCGCTTGAACGGGTTTTACCTATCATCAAGAAACATTATGGCTCTGATCATTTTCAAGCTGCTATTACATTAGCAAACCTTGGCATTGCTTATGGTGCTTTAGGTGATCCTCAGAAAGAAAAAGAGTTGCTTGAACGGGCTTTACCTATCTTGAAGACACATTATAGCCCTGATCATTTCGAAGTTGCTAAACTGCTGGCAAACCTAGGTAACGCTTACAGGTATTTAGGCAATTATAAGAAACAAAAGGAATTGCTTGAACGAGCTTTAGCAATTCAAGAGAAACATTGTGGTTCCGATCACTCTGAAGTTGCTAGAACACTGGCAAACTTAGGTAACGTTTATGGTGCTTTAGGTGATCCTCAGAAACAAAAGGCTTTACTTGTGCGAGCTTTACTTACTTTTGAGAAACATTATGGCACTGGTCATCCTGAGGTTGCTAGAACACTAATAAGTTTAGGCACCGCTTATAGGGCTTTAGGTGATCCTCAGGAAGAAAAAGAGTTGCTTGAACGGGCTTTACCTATCTTTAAGGAATATTATGGCTATGATCATTTTGAAGTTGCTAAACTACTAGCAAACCTTGGTATCGCTTATGGTGCTTTGGGTGATCCTCAGAAAGAAAAGGAGCTGCTTGAACAGGCCTTAACAATTAAAGAAAAATATTACAACTCTGATCATTTTGAAGTCGCTATTACTCTGACAAACCTTGGTATCTCTCATGTGGATTTAGGTGACTATAAAAAACAAAAGGAGTTACTTGAACGGGCTTTAGCAATCAAAAAGAAACATTACAGGCCTGACCATTTTGAAGTTGCTAGAACACTGGCAAACCTCGGTAATTCTTATAGGGTTTTAGGTAATCCCCAGAAGGCAAAAGAGTTGCTTGAACAGGCTCTAGCAATTCGAAAGAAACATTACGGCCTCGACCATTTTGAAGTTGTTAAATTACTGGCAACCCTCGGTATCGTTTATGGCACTTTTGGCGATCATCAGAAAGCAAAAGAGTTGTTTGAACGAGCTTTACCTATTTTTGAGAAACATTATGGCTCTGGTCATGTTCAAGTTGCCAAACTACTGGCAAATCTTGGTATTGCCTATGGCGCTTTGGGCGATCACAAGAAACAAGAGGAATTGCTTGAACAGGCCTTGCCTATTTTTGAGAAACATTATGGCCCTGATCATCCGGAAGTTGCTAAACTGCTGGCAGAACTAGATGACATTTAGGTTTTTAGCAATACTGGATTAACAACAATTCATTTGAGCTACACTTCCAAAACTAATCTATTTGGATCTTCTATATAATTTTTTATTTTAACGAGGAAAGTTACTGCTCCTTTGCCGTCAACTATTCTGTGATCGTAAGAGAGAGCAATGTACATCATAGGTCTGATTTCTACTGCATTACCAACAGCAACTGGCCTGTTTTGTATTGAATGCATTCCAAGTATTCCAGATTGCGGAGGGTTTATTATCGGAGTGGAAAGAAGTGAACCGTATACTCCACCGTTTGAGATGGTAAATGTTGCACCTTCCATTTCTGATACTTGTAATTTACCCTCACGAGCTTTTTTGCCAAGAGCAACTAAAGTCAACTCAATTTCTGCAAATGACATCTGATCGGCACCCCGAATAACTGGTACAACAAGACCTTTATCGGTGCCAACAGCAACACCTACGTCATAGTAATGTTTATATATGATTTCATCGCCTGAGATTTCAGCGTTAATTTCAGCAATTTCTTTCAATGCTTGCACCGCTGCCTTTATAAAAAACGACATAAAACCAAGTTTTATTCCATATTTTTTTTCAAAGGCGTCCTTATATTTTGCTCTTAGATCCATGACATTCTTCATGTCAATTTCATTGAACGTGGTCAGTATTGCAGCAGTATTTTGCGATGCTTTCAAACGAGCGGCAATTACTTGCCTTATTTTGCTCATTTTTACTCGTTCCTCTCTTTGCTCTCCATTTACTACACTTTTTGGCAATTCATATTGTTTTATTGCAGGTTGTTCAGCTTTGTTCATATGGCCTATCACATCTGCTTTTGTTATTCTGCCTCCCATGCCAGTTCCTTTGACGCTTTCTGCACTGATTGAATTTTCTTCCATAATTTTACGAGCTGATGGAGCATCTTTTTTAGCAGCACTTTCGCTTTTATCTTCTTTTCTCGCTTCCTCTTTTACTTCTCCCATGGAAAGCTTCGCTAACAATTGATCAGGACTTATTACATCATCTTCTTTTATAAGAAATTCAGTTATTTGCCCTGAAGCTTCTGCAGTTAATTCGAGTGCTGTTTTGTCAGTTTCAATTTCAAAGATCAAGTCATCTACTTTTACTGCTTCTCCAATACCCTTCTTTATTTTTACTATACCTTCTGTAACTGATTCACCACCAAGAGTTTTTGGTGCTCTGATTTCTATAATTTTGCTCATAAAACAACTTCCGTATAAAACTTTCTATAGATTTATACATGAAAAGAGACATGTAATAAACTAATAAATTCATTGAGGCTCTTATCATTTAGAAGTGACAAACGGATAACATATTCCCAAATGTCATTCCAGCACGTGACGCTAGGCCATAAAAATTCCTTGACAAGCTTTGCCATCCCCCCTATCATGAAACTGAAGCTATTTATTTATCTTCGCAATCTGTGCAGGTTAATGACAAAAAACTTAGGGTATTTGGCGTCTCATGTTTAATTTTTCGCACTACGTGCATCGCATGTCTTTAAAAATTTTTAGGTTTTTACCTATATAAGCCGAAACGCGCTTACAAAGCGTTTAAGACAGCAAAAAACGTCAAATTGACAAGGGAGAATTTGAATGCTAGCTACTACGGGGTTTCTTTGCCTTTTTTCCTGCTTAGTAAATTTCTTAAACACTTGCGGTGTAGGTTAGTTGCAAGTTAAAAGCAGCTAAATCGCTCTTAATCAAGCGTTTTAGAATAAAAAAAACGCCGATATTTTAGTACATAGTAAATAGCCAACCACCACGGGGCTTCTTTTGCCTTTTTTTTCGCTTGGTAAATTTTTTAATATTTATAGCTAAACGACAACCGTCATCCCGCTGCTTGTTAGCGGGATCTAGAGATACCGCGAATGAATCGCGGTATGACGGTTAAATAATTCGTCATCCCGCTACGTGTTAGCGGGATCTAGAGATACCGTGACGGTATGACGGTTCGCGGTGGTATGACGATAAGGTTTATACCTTGTCATGCAAGTACTAGAATCCAGTAAGCTTATTTATGCATATAAAAGGTTATTATTTTGTAAAGTCAAAGTTGCTTTTGGTTTTAAGTTAAAGTACAATAAATGCAAAGGTTTATATAAACTGGATCCAAGTAGTCAGCTACTTGAATGACATCAGACAAACAATCGTACACATGCTAGTCAAAATAGGTACCAGAGGAAGCAAGCTTGCAGTTGCCCAGGCTTTGGAAGCAAAACAAAAGTTGCTGGATTCTTTTCCTAACTTATCTATTGAAATTGTTAAAATAAAAACTTCTGGAGATAAGTATGCAAACGCAAATCTTGCTGAAATAGGAGGCAAAGGATTATTCATTAAAGAAATTGAGACTGAATTGCTCGAAAATAATATAGACATGGCAGTTCATTCGCTAAAAGATATGCCTGCGTTTTTCTCAGGGGGTTTAACAATTCCTTGTGTTTTAGAAAGGCTAAGTTCATGCGATGCGTTTATTTCTCATAAACACAATAGCCTTGAGTCTTTGCCACAGCAGGCTACTATTGCCACTTCTTCAATAAGAAGAAAAGTTCAGTTGTTAAATGTTAGACCAGATTTAAATATAGTACCGCTACGTGGAAATGTAACAACCAGATTGCAAAATCAAAGTTTTGATGGAATAATTCTAGCTGAAGCAGGACTCATAAGATTAGAAAAACATCACTTGATTACAGAGGTATTGCCACCAAAAGTTATGTTAAGTGCAGTGGGGCAGGGGGCGGTTTGTATTCAATGTAGAAGGAATGATGTAAAAATTATCGATCTTTTAGAGAAAATTAATAATAATATGTCTTTTATAGGAGTGAAATCAGAGCGCAGTTTTATGAAGACAGTGAATGGTTCATGTTTTACACCACTTGCAGCTTTGGCTGAATATGTGAGCGAAAATATGCTACACCTTCGTTGTATGTTAGCAAGTGGAAAAAATATATACTTCACTGAGCGCACTTCATTTATAGAAGATGCGGAGAAAATGGGTATGGATGCAGGATTAGAGTTGAAATCAAAATGCTTATAAGCTTACCTAAAGTACGTGGAATCTATCGTTATGATGTCTTAATGTCTAAAGCGACGTGGTTAAATGTTGGTGGACGAGCTGATGTATTATTTAAACCATGTGATATTGAAGATTTAACATACTTGATTAAAAATACTGAACTGCCAGTTAGCGTTATTGGTGCAACATCCAACATAATAGTGCGAGATAGTGGCATTCGAGGAATAACAGTAAAATTAGGTAAGGAGTTTGCATATATTAAAAGTAAGGGTAACAACTCTATTGTAGCTGGGGGAGCTGTGCTGCTCAGCAACCTTGCTCACTTTGCGGGAAATCAGCAGATTAGTGGGTTGGAGTTTCTAGTTGGAATTCCAGGAACAGTTGGTGGCGGAATAGAAATGAATGCAGGTGCATATGGTAGTGATATCGCAAGTGTTGTACAATCCATAAAAGCAGTGAATCTAGAGGATGGAAACCTATATGAGTTCTCCAGCGAAGAAATGGGGTATTTTTACCGTGGACATAGCCTAAAAGGAAATTGGATTTTTGTTGAAGCTGAGTTTAAAGGAGTAAACTCAGAGTATGAGCTTATACTGCAAAGGTTAAAGGAAGTTATTGAGAGGAAAAATAAAAGCCAGCCAATAAGAGGAAAAACTGCTGGGTGCATATTCAAAAATCCAAAAAACTACCGAGCATGGGAGTTAATTGATAAATCTGGCTGCCTAAGGTTAAATATTGGTGGAGCTAGAATCTCTAAGAAACATTGTAACTTCTTGCTCAATTACGATAATGCAACTGCATCTGACTTGGAAAACCTTGGCAACAAAGTAAAAGATGCAGTAAAGGATAAATTTAATGTTGAACTTGAGTGGGAAATAAGGGTTTTGGGTAGCTATTAGATAGTTTTTATAGCTTATGTATATTCGTTCAGGAGAACGGCAAATAAGGTAAACAAGTAATCTAAAAAAATAATCATAGAGAAACCGTGAGGTAATGTGGTTAATCTTGTAGAACTTTGCAAGAATCTAGAGAGAAAAATAGCAAAGTTATACCAATTCTCATTATTAGTGAATCAAATAAGCGATATTGTAGAGTTATTTAATTGTGGAGTGAGAAAGAAAGGCAATAGTATGGCTTTTTTTCCATTGTTATCTATCCGTTTATTGTGCAGTGGGAATTGGTATTAGCTGAACGGACACTATTGTTATACTATATCTTATATACAATTGTGCAATATGGACAATGGCAACAAATTTACTAGCGAAATTCAGTGATTTATGATTGATAATTAAAGTTCTTAATTAGTAACCGTTCACACTTAATTCTTCAATCTCACTAATAGAAAGGCCAGTAAATTTGACAATAGTGTTGACATCAACATTGTTAGCCAGCATTGCTTTTGCGACTTCGATTTTTCCTTCAATTTTCCCTTCCTCTTTACCGATTTTGATGCCTCTTTCTTCGCCAATTTGGATGCCTTTTTCAGTAGCAAGATCAAGTCTGTATTCAAGAATGGCTTCTTCTTTGCGCAGATCCATTATTCTTTCTTCATAAGTTATTAGATCTTTTTCATTCCAGTGAAACTTATCTAATTCATCATATGCTAGCTTTATTATTGGTGATTTTTCCGCAATTTTTCTGAGATCTTCGTCCGTTGTTTCATCTGCATATTTGAAAAAAAATAGCCAACGGTCTACTACACTTTCTAGTTGTTCTTCTCTACTCTTAGGAAATTTTGGCAGCTCTATGAAGATAAATTGAAAATCTTTTAAGTCATGCTCATTGGTTTTTTCATCTCTTATGGTATGGCTAGATATATAGTCAAGCTTATCAGGGAATAAGGTACAATTTGAAATCGCGATAAAGAAAATCTTCTTTAAATCAACGTATTTACCAGATTTATCAGCTTGTCTTGAGTAAGCCTTAGCAGCATAAAGTTGTGCGCGTTTTTCAAAGCCTTTAGTTTTGGCAACTTGGTTAGGTAAGGAAGTAGTATTGCTACTACTCCCTCCCTTAGAAACGCAGCATGCAGGTTTCCCCACACTACGCTTGAGCCCCTTATCTAAGTCCTTCTTTTCTCGAACCGGCTTGTCCTTCATGATTCCTCAGAAAACATCATTCTTAATGGTGACACCAACAGTAGAGAACCTTCTCTTGAGAAAGAGCTTGCTAACATTTTTGTTTGTTTCACTCTTTCATCAAAATACTTTTTCCATTTTAAGTCAAGTGGATTTGCATCCGCCCTGATTTTAACATGTCGTCTGATAGGTATATCAATCAACCTAAGCAGTCTTAAATACCTTATCTCTTTCGGTTTGTTCTTGCATATGGGTGCAGCAAAGACCCATTGGCGTTGTTTCATTACCTTGAAGTAACGATTCTTTATCCAACGTAATCCTTTACGAGGATGTCTTTTCTTTGCCCATTTCCATAGAGCACACATAATTTCATGGTCTATTTTGTTAAAAGCTCTTTTCGCACACACATGGCTGTAGTAATTTCCCCATCCCCTTAATAGGGAATTGAGCAACTTGATTAGTACGGCCTGAGTGTTCGCTATGTTTGCCTTTATCAATGTACGTGCTTTATTAAGAAGTTTCTTAATACTTTCTTTTGAAGGTTTTATAATTAACTTCTTATTATACCTGCGTACATTACAACCAAGAAAGTCAAACCCTGTTGTAATAGATGTAATTTTTGTTTTCTCTTCGGAAAGGATAAGACCTCTCTCCTGAAGAAAGGACGATACTAGAGGTTTTACTTCATTTTCCAGTACTTCACGTGTGATTCCTGAAATGATAAAGTCATCTGCGTACCTGATTACATTTACTCCACTTCTGATTTTGCTTCTTCTTTTACTGCCAAGTTTACCAAATTGACTTTCCAATGATTTTTCAAGTCCATTTAGGGCTAGATTTGCTAGTATTGGAGAGATGATACTACCTTGTGGGGTACCTGCAGTTGTGGAATACAGAGTTTTTGATTCTAGGAAGCCAGCTTTTAACCAGCTATGAAGAATTTTCTTCTCCATAGGAATATGCTTCATGAGCCATTCATGGTTAATGTTATCAAAACACCCTTTAATATCACCTTCGAGTATCCATTGTAGTTGGTTACGGCTTGCCAGTAACAAGTGACAAGCCACAGTAGCGTCTGCGCAGGATCTTTTTGGTCTAAAACCATAAGAGTGACGATCACTGATCGTTTCAGCTATCGGTTCCAAAGCAAACAAGTATAATGCTTGCATGGCTCTATCTTTTATCGTAGGGATTCCAAGAGGTCTTCTTTTGCCATTAGACTTACTGATGTATATCCGTTTTAGCGGAGAAGGTTTGTATCCTCTTTGTTTTAATAGCTTTATTCCTTGAAATTTTGTGTTGCAAGTTGACCATATTTGACGATCTACACCTGCTGTGTTTTTTCCTTGGTTTTCAGTTACTCTCTTAACCGCCAAAGCTTTGCCGCTAAAAGAGCGTGTGAGAAGGTGTTGTAAAGTTTTCACCTTACCCCATCTGCCTTGTTGGACAGCCTTAACAATACGCCTCTGTAGCCTCATAACAACTTTTTGGCATTTCTTCCAGGGTAACTGGTTCCATGCTTCGGAGTTATTGGTAGGTGCACTTACAGTTGTACTTGTAATCATCTGCTTTCCTACCTTAAGTGGTTAACAAAGTTTCTTGTCATGAGGGACCAAATGGAAGTCTGCTCGTTTTCACGCGAATTAATGTTACAAATTCTATCCATTTCGTTACAAAATGGCATTCGCTTTCTCCATTATCCTTTACCTGCACATCCATCAGCATTCCTTGCGGGTTGCCTGCCATATAGGCGAAAATACAGGCTTATCCTGTTCCTTTTGTCATACAATAGTGGGTTAGGTGGCTTCTCTATACCGGTGATTTGCGTACATCCAGAAATGAAAAATGTCACATTACCTTTTGGTCGGAGCTTATCAGCATCTTTAGCTCTTTAATCGTTACGATACTTATGAAGCTTCACTTACGTTCACCATACCACTAAGCCTAGCCCTCCAACCACATGATGCTTGTAGTTTATGCTTTCTCTCACGATTGAGCATCTTCTTTATCAAGAGGAGGTTCATTGTCCGCGTCGCTCGGCACCAACTGGTTACCCAATTCGCACTGATGCGTAGACTCAGATGGCAAAACATCTGGTTCAATAAGCTTTAGAATCCTTTCAGTTTCTTTCTGAATGAATTCCTCTCCTTTTAAACAATATGACCGAAGGCTTTCAGGTCGCACCATTTCAACAATTGTTTGAATACCTTTAGAATCTCTGCAGAGCACATCGACAATACTCTCCTTTTGAGAGGCAATATCGGGGTTTAGAATAGGATTTAAGAACTTCACGTCCTTTATTTTAGCTTCACCAGTGAGACCTAGAATATCATTGAGAAGGTGAACAAGAATGTCTTTATTCTTCTCAGTACCAAAGATACGCTTGAACGCGTAATTGTTTTTTGGATCTAAAAACTTTGATAAAACCATAAGAAATCCACTTAAAAACCATTAATATTATACACTATTTTCCGCGATCTTTCAACTTAATATTCTCCCTGTATTTACTTGATATGGCACTGTAACCTTTCCGGTTGATCCACTACGGTTTTTTGCAACATTTATCTCTAAGTCGTTATTAGAATCAGCCTTGTAATAATTTTCTCTGTAGAGTAATAACACTAGATCAGCATCTTGTTCAATACTTCCTGATTCGCGTAGGTCTGCTAATTGTGGTCTTTTATTTTGTCTGTCTTCTACCTTACGGCTTATTTGTGATAATGCTACAATAGGAATATTAAAGTCTTTTGCTATATTTTTTAAAGTTCTACTGATTTCTGTTACTTCAAGAGTTCTATTTTCGGTTACTTTCGATCCTCTGAGTAACTGTAAGTAATCAATGTATATGCATTTCATTTTATATTTTCTGCAAATTAATGAGATTTTTTTCTTTAGGATATTTAAATCCATATTTCCTGAATTATCGACAAGAATATTTAAAAAAACTATTTGATTTATCCCTTTATGTAAAAGTTCTGTGTTTTGTTTCTTGATAATATTGTTTATTGTCTCATTGACTTCAATACTGATCATTCTATTGATTAACTGATTTGCTGACATTTCAAGTGAGAAAAAGCAGACATATTCTTGATTTTTCAGTAATTTTGCAGCTTGCAGAGCCATGTGTAGTGCTATTGAGGTCTTGCCAATTGAAGTACGAGCTGCAAGCACTGTTAATTCTCCTTCTTTTAAGCCACCAGTTATAGTATCAAGTCTAGGTATTCCTGTTGTTATTCCTTCTATTTCATTGTTGTTTGCAAGTAGTTTATTAATGTAGCTTTTATAAGCTTCAAAATAATCAATAATTGGCTTGATGTCTTCATCAACATGTGGCATTTGGTCGACCCTGACCACTCCTTCCTGATCCATTCTCTACCTTAAACCGGAGGCTCCTCAAACTCTAAATCTTGTTTTCGTCGCCTCTCCCCTAATTATATATTATATATATTAATATATATATAATATATAATTTATAGGGGGGTAACCAAAAAAATGAACTTTCTTTGAGCTGAGCGAAGCCACCTAAGGTAGAGAATGGATCAGGAAGGAGTGGTGTATAAAATTATATATATAAAATCTTTAAGATTTTCTGTATAATTTACTCATGTAACTTGATAAAAAAGGAAGATAGAATCTACTGAAGAGTATATGTATCGATTATCTTCAAAGCCTCTTCATAAATGGTGTCTCTATGCCCTACTGCAACAATAGTTACTGCATGCTTTACAGTATTTACGCTATATATGATGCGATAATCACTAACTCTTAGCCTTCTGTGCCCTTTAAAGCTGTGGTGTAATGGTTTACCAAGGTTCAATGGATCGACTGTAAGCCGATCATGTATTGCGTCTACAACTCTTGACCTTATCGTTTTTGGAAGGTCCGGAAGATTTTTCTTAAGAACGTTCCTTAAGAAGATAATAGTGTATTCCAATCTACATCCTCACTTCTAACCGTCTCTGCACCTTCAACGTCATACTCGTTAGCAACCACAGATAGTAAAAAGTCTTCCATTTCACGATCTATTGCTTCTTTAAATAGCCTTTCTGCTAATTCTTGAGTTGGCTGCTTAGTGAGCTCAACTAGCTTAGCAAAGTGCTGCAAAGTTTCTTTACTGAGAGCTATGTTAGTGCTTAAGTTTGCCATATGCTTTACCAAAGTTCTACTACTGTAACAATTATACAACATTTTTCTGAACTTTTCAATAAAGAAAGTTGATGATATGTAAAGAGAATTTTGTGCACCTGTGTTAATAAACTATTAATAATTTGGCATATACTGGAACTGGCTTTTGCTGATGTTAGGGAGAAATGACACAAAAGTTAATACTAAGTATAGTATTGCAAGATATTATCAAGAATAAGGAAGGTATGCCAGCTAGTGGGTACTGGATGTATTTTTATGATAAAAGAAGTCCAACTACTCTTCGTAATGCCTACTACAAGAACCAGGAGGGAAATGTCGTACCGGCACCAAACCCTTTGCAGCTTGATGAAAACGGTGCTTTACCTCATAAGTTGTACTACTTTGTCGACGTTGATGATCCTGAAGATCGTTATACCGTAGAACTGAAGTGCAATTACGGTAATGCTGCAGCTCCTGAACTCATCTTTCATGATCTACCGTACTTTCAAGAACAATCCAAAGCAGATCCAGCTACATCTATATTATCTGATAACTTATTTATTGATGGTCAATTTAATATTGGTCTACAAATTAATGATAGAGGGCAGGGATCTGGTTATGTTTCACCTGAATTTTCGCAGGTGCCAATTGCTGGACTATCATGGCAGTTTTTAAGATCTTATGCTGATTCAGTACCGATACAGGATAGAACTGATGTAGACAGGATTTTCATTAAAGACATTACCGAAGCTGAAAGGATCGATGAAGGCAATCCTCGTTTTTATTTGAACGTTATTTGCGAAAAACCTAGCGAGACAACGCCACCTCTGCAGAAAGCTGTAACATTTAGGAGCTCTAATGTGTTATGGGGTACTGATGCCAGAGCTTGGCTGAAGTTCTATGCTTGGAGAGGTGGTGATGATATAGTAGTTAATTTACTGGCAATTCGTGATTTTGGTTCAAAATCATCAACACCGCCACAAGTTATGTCAATTGATCAATTTTTAATTGATTCTGATACTCCGAAGGTTTATTACACTAGTTTAAGTTTGCTTGGCTTTGTAATACCTGAAGATATTGGCGATTATCAAAGTTTGACATTGAAGTTTTTGTTACCACCGAATCGAGCATTTAATTTTAAAGCGACAAATTTTTATTGTGCAGAAGCCTCATTGCCAATACATGCAGTTGATTTTAAATACCCAACACAAAATTCTGATTTAGCAAAATCTAATTTATTATTTTCTTCATTTCGAGCAAATAAATATAGCATTGATAACAGTTACAATGAGCTAGTTTTTACAATTGATGGTCTTAAGTTTGTAGATAATATTGGTGAAATAGTTTCCTACCCAAAAGGAGCAAAAGTCGACGAGGAAAAGATAAATCTGCTCAAGTGCGATGGTCGCACACTTGATTCAACAGGTATTAGTCCGCTCGGCATTGAATACAAAAGGCTATATAACAAGCTAGACCATGCTCCAATTACATTTGATATGCTTAAAACCAAAGACATACCAAATTGGTTTAATGCAATATCAAGTGAGTATATTAAGAAGTTTATTGCGGATAATAATGTTAAAGTTAAATTCGAGGGAGATGGAGTAGTAAATCCGAAGCCCGAAGGTGATGATATAGGTCATCTATGGCTAGAAACTACATTCTATGCTAATTCAGATGTTAACTATGATTTTCAATATGTTGCAGCAGCAAATAGCATAGACCTTACTACTTGTTGTCATACGTTTGACATTACCACTAATTACTTAAGTAGTGGCATTCTAATGACTAATATGAATTTAAGGGAGATAAAATTTGCGGGTTCTGGTTCTGATTTTCCAGGTTATTTTCAAACTATAACTAAATTAAATTCAATTTATAATTATACAAATAATGTTGTGCCATACAATAAAGGTATTGATAAAATAACTGAGCAAACTAAAATAAATTACTCTGTTAAAAAGAATTTTTTTTATTTGACAGTAAGTCTTAATTATCAACAATTTCCGTATCCTTCCGGTTTATGTGGATTTTTTAATCCAGTTAATTTTAGTAGTAGAGTTTATGATATTGGTTTTCCTTTAAATATACCATCGGTTAGCGCTACTTTTTTGCAACACAATAATAATACTACTAGTACTTCACAAAGTTACTTTTTGTTTTCACCATGGTTTGTGTATTCAATGGCTTCAGTACATGGTACAAGTATTAGTTCTAGTGGTGGAGATTACCCTAGTTTCATTCATGGTGATTCTAGTGATTTATTAATGAAGTCATGGGGTGATTACGTTATTTACAAACAATCAGCAACGGACAAGAGAACACCAGGAAAACCGAATGTTCTGTTTGCTGGTAAAAATTCAGTGATAACCTATGCTATACAGCATAAAGCTTTGTTTACGCAAAGATGCTTGTATGTCTTGAAATTTAAAGAAGTGAAAGCAGGAGACTTTATAGGTCTTAAAACATCTCATAACACCCAAACTGGTAACAATTTTAACACAGTAATATGGTGGAGTGTTGATGGTGATGGAAAAGCACCAACTAATGTTACCGCCAAAGAATTTAGAGAAGTCAAAGCAACAAAAGATACGACACCAGAGCAACTCGCAGACATGATTGCCAATGATATTAACAATAAGGGAACAACTATATTCCACATTCCTAATATCACTGACGATAAGTGTGACTACTACATAAGGTGCTAACATGAAATAAATTTAAAAATAGGAGAAAAAACATGATTGAACAAAACAGTAAAATCGATGAAATCGATATTGAAATCAGTGAAAAAAATGCTGAAATCGATCATTTTTATGAAGAAACTTTAGAAAAAACGAAAAATATCATCGATGAGGCGATAGCCAAAGGGTATACGCTTGGTGGTGATGATCGTAAAGTTTTAGAGCTGGTAAAGGCTAATGAGAAATTTGCTGAAAAAGTTCTAAGAGGTTGTCCGGAAACTAGTAAATTCAAGCATATTCCCTCTTTAACATAACCCTACTCATAGCTAGGTATATGAAATTCTCAGTGGATGTTGTGAGTAAATCATACTCCTTCGATAGCCTTCTATTCCTATTAACCCAAGCAAAAGTCCTTTCTACAACCCATCTTCTTGGCTGTACTTTAAACCCTTGTTCTCTTGTTGGTAGTAGCTCAGGTGGCGTATCTTTGTGCACCCAAAATCTACATGGAGGCCTTTTAACAATTTCAATATCTATGTCATATTCTTCCTTTATGTGATTCTTTAAATTTCTTCCTTGGTATCCCATGTCAGCCCACATTTTTTTAACTTTAGTATATTTTGTTCTCATATTGTTTAATGCTATTTTAATACCATCTCTATCATTTTCGTTAGCAGCGCCTACGTAACAACCTAGTATAAAACCCTGAGTGTCTGTAATTATATGCCTTTTTCTACCCTTTACTTTTTTACTTCCATCATAGCCTTTGATCCCCCCTTTTCTGTAGTCTTTACAGATTGACTATCTACTATACAGGCACTCGGCTGCTCATTCCTTCCTATTTTTCTTCTACTATATTTTGTAATTTCATAATTCATTTTCTCAAAAATTCCCTGCTTCTTCCATTGCCTGAACTGCTCATACACAGTCTTCCATAGCGGAAAATCATTTGGTAAATACCGCCATTGACACCCTGTACGCAATACATAGAAAATTGCTTCTAATATTTCTTTTTTGCTATACTTTGGCAGCCTTCCTCCTTTCTTGTATGATACTCTGAAGTGTTTTTCTATTCTTGCCCATTCCCTTTCGCTTAGATCTGTTGGATACTTTTTTCTCATCTTTACCCCGTACTAAAATTTCAGATATTATAGCCTTTTACTTGTTTCCGGACAACCTCTAAGTTATCAGATTTAAATAAAAAATTATTAACTGTAGCACAAGACTGTAAACCTAATGAAGTTGAAGATCTTGTCAATCAAGGTGCTGACGTTAATGCTCAGGATAATAGTAAATGGATACCTCTACACAGGGCTGCATTCAGAGGTTGCTTAGATGTAGTAGAATCTCTTATAGAGAAAGATGCTAAAATTGATGTTGAGAATAATATCAACCGTACTGCTCTGCATCTTGCTGCTAGAAAATGTCATTCAAGTGTAGTACAATCTTTTGTAAAAAAGGGAGCTAATGTTAATGCTAGAGACAAGGATGGTAAAACTCCGTTAGATCTTGCCTCTTGGCAAAAACAATTAGATATTACTTCTGGTCAAGACTGTGATCAGACTATAGAACATTTAGGAAAATCTAATCAAGAAGGGGGAAATCATGTACAGCGCAGGCGCCGTCACCACCATGGAGATTATAATCGTCATCACAATCACTTATCACGTAAAACTCTTGCTATAGATTCAAGTAATCAACATGAGATAGCAACAAGTGGTGGCACAAGACCATATTTGTGGATAAATAATTGTATTTCCTGGGCAAAAAAATTAGCAGTTAGCACTTTCTCTATAATTCCTGGATTACCTACTCAATACAACATTGCAGATAAGAATGATGATATTAATGTAAAAAGTGATAATAACAACATACCACAAAGTATATCAGCTGTTGGTTGGAATAATTTTCTAAACAGCGAGAATGTTGCTCTTGCAAGTTGTGTTGCCAATGCATTAGATGATACTCCAAGTAGACGCTATCAAAACTTAATAAGCAAAGGAGTAGAAGTTATACCAAGTAGAGAAGTTGCAGTTGAGTTCGCTCTTAGAAAATTTGATTCATTTGTAGAAGGTAAAATAAGAAATTTGGGCTCAAAAGAACAAGCTAGAATACGTGTTGAAATTAAAGACGCATATCCAGAAATAACAGCAAGTCTTGAAAGAGGAGTTGAATTTAGTGGTAATGTTGGGTTAAATAATGTTTTAGAAAAGTGCAAGAAGTGCTTTTGTACAAATGTCCTACCAAAGGATAAAGTATCAACTTGTCTTTCTGATGTAGGAGTAACCAAGCTTGGAAATACTTTGAGTAAGTAGATGAGAATACGGAAGGTATAATATGCCAAGTAGTGGAAAATTTAAAGTGAGGGTAGCCAAAATAATTAGGGAAACCAGTAGCAAGTTTGATAGTCTTAATACTAAAATGGATGAAGTAGACATTAAATGCTAAGAGGTTAATGTGTTTTCCATATTGAACTTACAGCACGTAGCTTTGATACAGAAATTTGGATAACGTTATGATAGTAATTTATATAATTCTATGTGTAATCTTTATAGCTGTTTTAGACAGTTCACTAGATTCTTAATTAGGGGATATGTCTAACTTAGAAAAGGTTTTCATAAATGTTAAAGTGAATAAGTAGGAGTATTATGTTTTTTCTTTGAGTTGTGAAATTTCAGAATGAGAGAGACCGGTAATTTGAGCGATAACATCTATAGAGACACCGGCCTTGAGTGAGTTTTTTGCAACTTCAATTTTACCTTCAATTTTACCTTCAATTTTACCTTTTTCATGGCCGATTTGGATGCCTTCTTGTCTACCTTTTTCGTGACCAACTTTAAGACCCTCATCAAATTTTTGAGCGAAAGCAGCAATCTCATCCATTATGCGTTTTTTCATTTGCTCATATGCTAGTAACTCTTCTTCTGACCAATTAAACTTATTCATCTCTTCATAAGCTCGTTTTATTATTACGTCACTACCAACTATTTTATCTAGGTCTTCTTCGTTTGTTTCTGCTGCATATCGGAAAAAATAACACCATTTTTCTACTATATTTTCTAGTTGGTCTTCTTTTGTCTTTGTAAATTTTGGTAATTCTATGAATACGAAGTAAAAATCCTTTAAGTCATGTTCAAAGCTATTTTGATCTAAAATGACATGATTAGATTTATACTCAGACTTATCTGGAAAAATAATACAATCAGCAACAGCAATAAAGATAATTTCTTTGAGGTTATGATAATCATCACCTTGATCAGCTTGACTTGAGTAGGCTTTGGCAGCATAATATTGAGCACGCTTTTCGAAGCCCTTGGTCTTAGTGAACTGCATTTCTATAATATATCTTGAACCTTGAGAGTCTTTACAAAGAACATCGACAATACTTTGCTTTTTAGCGGCAATCTCAGGATCCAAAATGGTAGCTAAGAATTCAACATCGTGAATAGCAGCCAAGCCAGTAAAGCCTAAAATATCGTTCAAGAAATGAATGAGGATATCTTTATTCTTCTCGGTGCCAAATATTCTTTTGAAGGCATAATCGTTGCGTGCGTCAAGAAACTTGGAAAGAGCCATGAGAAAGTAAGATAAAAAGCATTAATTATTATACACAATTGTGAGGAAATGTTCAATCTTTTTATTGTTTTAAATGTGTTGATGAAAAAACGTCTGTCAGAGATCATCTGAGAATTGCATTTAAGGCTTTAGATGAAGAGAGGGGATATCATCTTTTTATAGTTGCCTTATAAAAGGCCTTAAAACCACAGCAAATGAATTGATGAGCTATTAGGAGCTTAAAAATATTTATTTTCAGTGTGAGAGACTAACCTCCTAATAAAAATACGAGCCTAAAAGCTCAATTAAGATTTACCTAACATCGTGAGGACAGGTTTGTCAATCTCTCACACCTTATATTTTAAAATATTCAAAAAATAATATCAACATATTTTGGTAGCAAATTTACGTTGGATCTATATCCTGTAAGTATGGGCGAAAAAAAGAAGGTTATAATATATACAGATGGATGGAAATCCAGGGCCTGGTGGATGGGCAGCCGTGGTAATGTATGAAAATAAAAGTGTCTTTATCAAAAAACGTATCTCTGGAGGTGAAAACAAATAACAAGATGGAGCTAAAGGCTGTAATTAATGGACTAAAGATGTTAAAAATTTCCTGCAAAGTTATTGTACACACTGATAGTCAGTATATTAAACAAGGTATAACAGAATGGATCAACAAGTGGAAAACAAATGGTTGGAAGACAGCTGATAAAAAGCCAGTAAAGAACAGGGAATTATGGCAGGAGCTAGATGAAGTTGCTTTACAGCATGATGTTAATTGGAAGTGGGTTAGAGCTCACAGTGGTAATACCTATAATGAAGAGGCAGATAGACTTGCTAGAAAGGAATCTAAAAAGCTAAAATATAGAGATTGTGAGATCAAGAAATCACAAAAAAATAGAGGGAGCTCTAAGTTTCATAGATTGGAGGGAGTGTTATGGCAATAATTCTTTTAGACACAAAAACTATAAATCGTATAGCAGCGGGAGAGGTAATAGAAAGGCCAGCGAGTGTAGTAAAGGAATTAGTAGAAAATGCAATAGATGCTGGAAGTTCAGAGATAGAGATCAAAATAGAAAGTGGTGGACGTAACCTTATAACTGTGACAGATGATGGAAATGGAATAGAAAAGGACGACTTAGAACTAGCATTTATGAGGCATGCCACTTCAAAATTAAGCGATAGTGAGTTAATAGAAATCAAGCACCTTGGGTTTAGGGGAGAAGCTTTACCTTCAATTGCAGCAGTAAGCAGAATGAAATTATCGTCTAAGGCAAGTGGAGCAAAGGAAGCATGGTCTATAAGGTATGAGGGAGGAGAAAAAATAAGAGAGATTACCCCTTGTTCTTTGTTGCAAGGTACATATATTGAAGTTCGTGACTTATTTTTTGCTACACCAAATAGACTAAAGTTTCTAAAAACCGAAAGGGCAGAAACACAAAGTATTGTTGATATTGTGAATAACTTAGCGATGATTAATTATAGTATTGGGTTTACTCTCACTTCTGGTAATAAAAAGCTCTTAAAATATGTTAAGCAAACTTCGCTGTTCAACAGATTATGTGAAATAGAAGAAGAATTTCAAAGCAATTCACTGGAAGTTAAAGAGGAAGAAGAAGGCATCAAACTTAAGGGACACATCTGTAAACCTAATGTCAATCGTGGCAACTCAACTCAGATTTATACGTTTGTTAATGGAAGGCCAATAAAAGAGAATCTACTTGTTGGTGCAATTAGATATGCGTATCACGATTTTATTCCAAACAATAGGTATCCTTTTGCAGTGTTGCATTTAGAAGTACCATATGACCAAGTAGATGTAAATGTGCATCCAAATAAATCGGAAGTAAGATTTCAGAATAAAAGGCTAATATATGAAATAGTGAGAAGAGGGATAATAAAAACACTATCAACGAGATTTGCAGCGGGTGATCAAGGTATTGAAGAGGAGCTAATTTTTAATGATAGTAAAAGCCAAGAGCAGGTTGATAGTCAAGAGAAAAAAGATCAAAAAGAGTTTTATGAAAAGAGACCAAGTCTTTTAGAAAATCGTCTAAGAGGTTGTCCGGAAACAAGTAAAAGGCTATAATATCTGAAATTTTAGTACGGGGTAAAGATGAGAAAAAAGTATCCAACAGATCTAAGCGAAAGGGAATGGGCAAGAATAGAAAAACACTTCAGAGTATCATACAAGAAAGGAGGAAGGCTGCCAAAGTATAGCAAAAAAGAAATATTAGAAGCAATTTTCTATGTATTGCGTACAGGGTGTCAATGGCGGTATTTACCAAATGATTTTCCGCTATGGAAGACTGTGTATGAGCAGTTCAGGCAATGGAAGAAGCAGGGAATTTTTGAGAAAATGAATTATGAAATTACAAAATATAGTAGAAGAAAAATAGGAAGGAATGAGCAGCCGAGTGCCTGTATAGTAGATAGTCAATCTGTAAAGACTACAGAAAAGGGGGGATCAAAGGCTATGATGGAAGTAAAAAAGTAAAGGGTAGAAAAAGGCATATAATTACAGACACTCAGGGTTTTATACTAGGTTGTTACGTAGGCGCTGCTAACGAAAATGATAGAGATGGTATTAAAATAGCATTAAACAATATGAGAACAAAATATACTAAAGTTAAAAAAATGTGGGCTGACATGGGATACCAAGGAAGAAATTTAAAGAATCACACAAAGGAAGAATATGACATAGATATTGAAATTGTTAAAAGGCCTCCATGTAGATTTTGGGTGCACAAAGATACGCCACCTGAGCTACTACCAACAAGAGAACAAGGGTTTAAAGTACAGCCAAGAAGATGGGTTGTAGAAAGGACTTTTGCTTGGGTTAATAGGAATAGAAGGCTATCGAAGGAGTATGATTTACTCACAACATCCACTGAGAATTTCATATACCTAGCTATGAGTAGGGTTATGTTAAAGAGGGAATATGCTTGAATTTACTAGTTTCCGGACAACCTCTTAATAGAAATCAAATATTTTTGATGTACTTTATGGTTTTTCCAATTAGGCAAATGGCATGACAGCTAGTATAGAATTTAAAAATAATCAAGGCAATCAGATATCAGATTTAAAAGATATTAAAGTTATAACCTTAAGTGACGGTGTAGGTAATGAATATACTTTAGATGCACGTGATGGTCATCTTAAATTAAAATATATACCGACTAATAAGGATAAAGAAGAGGAGTATACAATAAAAAGTTTAGCAGAGGCTCTCGGAAGTTTGCTGAATGTAAAAAATAGTAGTGGTAAAACAGTGCTTGAAGAAAAAGTATCAGAACAACCTATAGTAGAAGCAATAATGTATGCAAAAGACGACAAGGGTAACAGAATTTCTGATAATGCACTAGAGCATACTTTTGCTAGGAGAAATGATGTTTCTGACTATATAAATAGCAAATTAAGCACAAAAGCTGACAAAGTTGAATTAGATAAGAAAGCTAATGCTGATAGGGTATATACCAAGCAAAATATAGATGACAAATTGAAAACTAAAGTCGATATTGATGATATATATACTAAACAAGTTATAGATAGTGAATTAGCAACTCGAGTTAACGCTGATAGGGTATATACCAAGGAAGAAATAGATGAGAAACTGGCAGTCAAAGCTGATACTTTCTTTACATATACTAAGCAAGAGGCAAATGAGATATTCTTCCCGCTTGCAGAACATCAGAAGTTAGCAAAGGAGATATTAGGCAAGCGCATAAACGGAAAATCAGTATTAGTTGATGAGTTAGGAAAGTTTTTTGATGAGCAAGAACTGTGGTATGGTAATAAGAGCGAGCAAACAGCAAAAGATTTCTTGGCTGAAAAAGGTAATTTTGCTAAAATTAATGGCTCTAATATAATGATTCCGGACTTTGCAGAAAAAATACTAGATGCAACAGAAGATATAGGAGAAGGCAAGAAGAAATCAGTTTTAGTAGAAAAATTGGGCAAATTTCTTGATCAAATTGATGATAATGATAAAGCATATGACGGTAAGACAGCAAAAGATTTCCTAGGGAAGAAAGGCATGCAGGGACCGAGAGAGGCAGATGGTCTAGCAGGTAAAGATGGAACAATCACAGCACCTAATTTAGTAGCTCAAGCATTGATTACTAATCAAGCAGATGCACTAGGAAGAGCGGTTCTAGGGGCAAAGGATGATGAAAATAGAGAAATCTTAGTAAACAGCTCTATTTTACAGGAAGGCGTAGCGAAAAAATTAAAAGAAAATCCTGGAAAGGCAATAGGTCCAAAAGGGAACCCTGGTCAAGATGGAAAAAGTCCATCAGTTGATGACGTAGCTGCTAAGTTACTTATTGATACAAATAAAGATGCATTAGTCACTGAAGTTGCACGTAATAAAGGTTTACAAGAGTCCTTGGCAATTAATCAAGATTTTAGCACCGCAGTGGTGGCAATTTTGAGTAATAATAAGAATTTTTCCAATATTGTAAAAAGAGATCTTAGTAGAGGAGAAGAAAGTCTATCAGTCGATAATGTGGTTACTAAATTGCTTGCTGATGAGAATAAAACATTAGTTAATGCTATAGGAAATAATAAAGAAGTAGCAAAAAAAATACTTGCCGTAACAGAAGATACAGATGAGAAAAAATCAATTCTTGTGGAAAAATTAGCAGGATTTCTTGATGCTAATGACCAAGCATATGATAACAATAAAAGAACAGCAAAGGAGTTCTTAGGCAGTAAAGGACTAGCGTCTGCTAATGCTTCTGATCCAACTTTTCAAGGAGCTGTTAGAGAAGTAATATCTCAACCTATTTTTGAAATTCCAGATGATCCAAATGCTCCGCTTTCCTGGGATTGGTAATATGATTTTTATCAAAAAACCAACCCCAAACACAAATGCCTCCCACGCTAGCTGGTTTTAGTTTCCGGAGATAGCCGTTACGTTTATAGCCCTTCTTATAATAGTCTGAACGGGGCAAGATAAGTGTTTATGATGGTATAGCTCTTTTCATAATAGTCCGAAAAGCTTATAGAAAAGCAGAATCAACAGCATGACGAAAAGATGTGAATAGAGGGATGTTTTTCCTAGCTCTGTTTTTTATAGCAAACCAATGATGCTCAATTTTGTTAAAATCGGGAGAATAAGGCGGTAGATATAAAATTTCTGCGCCAACTCCTTTAGCAAATCTTATTAGACTTATGAAAAGTAGCATTATCAAGGATAACAGTTTGTCCAGGTTCCAAAATCGGTGTCAGGAACTGCTCAAACCATTTATTAAAGATATCCATATTACAGTGGCCTTCAAATGGTAACGGAACAGCTATTTTTCTGCCGTTTAAGGCTGCAATCATACTGATTCGTTGAATTTTTACCAGATTTTAGAGCATAAAACCGCTGTCCCTTCTGGCAATATCCATAAGGGTAGTCCTCAGTGTTATCAATGCCAGACTCATCTATATATGCTAAGTTTTGAGGTTCTTTTGTTGCTAGAATTTTCAAAAATTCAGCGCGTTTTTCTTCGTTCCTTTCTTTGTATCCATATGTCTTTTTTTGCGTGTGAGTCCAATTTTTTTAAGAGCTCGATGGATCGTTGTGATACTAACATTGCTCCAAAGCTTAGCCATTTCCGATAGAGTTTTTCCACCATGTTTTTTGGCAAATTCAGTAAATTTATTCCTGTCGGTAATTTTGTGATTATAACCTACATTTCCAAGTTTTTTTGACTGAAAATCTCCTATTTCTTTTTTTCTTTGATGCCACTCCCATAATGTAGTTTTTCCAATTTTAAATCTTGCTGCCACTGTTTCTCTCCTTTCCCCTTCTTCTAGCACTTCCATTGCTTTTTTTCTTAAATCATAACTATATGCTGCTGGCATACTTACCTTCACTGCTATAAAAACTTATTTTACCTCGTTTGGACTATTATGAAAAGAGCTATATTGTAAGTCATTAGGCCGGCAGCGTATTATGACATGTCCGGATTATTGTGAAAAAAGCTACACATTCTTAATAAAATGCACTGCCAAGTTAATAGGAGTGTACTGAAAAAATCTTTGTTAAAGTTTTATATCTCTAACTTGGCTTTCTATTTTGACATCCTGTAGAGCTTGATCTGGTTGTTTTAGCGTCTCTAACAGCTCACTTGCAATATTCTTGTGTTTATTAACTATAGCAACTTGCAACAATGTATTCCCTTGATTATTACGAGCATTTGTTACAGCTACACGTTCATCAGGTTTTATTGTTTTCAACTTACTGATAATTTCAACATTACCATTTTTTATACCTTCAAAGAGTTCTTCAACTAGCTTCAATAATTTAGCAACACTATTATCTTCAGAAAGATCAAGTGGTGTTTTACCTTCCTTATTTTCAATGTGATAATTTGCACCATGTTTAAGTAAAGATTTGACAATCTCTAATGAGCCGTTCTTAGCAGCAACGTGAAGTGATGTGTCACCACTGGCAACGGTTCTAGCATTTATAAAGTCACTTAATTTATCATGACTTACTTGTTGTAACAAAACTTCAACAATTTTTCTGTACTCCTTTAAAACAGCAAGATGCAAAGATGTATTGCCTTTATTGGTAACCTGAGTTGCATCAGCGCCATTCATTAATAAAGTATTTATGATACCTAGGCTGCCATTGTTCACAGCATAATGCAATGGTGTCCATCCGTCAGTATCTTTGGCATTAATGATTACACCTTGTTTTACTAAATCCTCCACTATTTTAAGATTATTACTTTTTATAGCTTTAAAAAATTTTTCGATCATCTTTAGTAATTTTACAGCTTCTAAGTTTCTACTTCTCTCTGCAAAATGTAATGGTAAAGCATATTTATCTACCTGAGTCTTGGCATCAAAATACGCTCCATTTATAAGCAAGTACTTAACTATATCTAAACTACCAAGTTGGGCTCCTAAATGTAAAGGTGTAGCATTTTTATCCATTTTTGCATTAACATCTGCTCCATTTGTAATAAGGGTTTTAACTACCTTAAAGTGGCCATATTGAGCTGCAAGATGTAAGGCTGTCCCTCTGTCCTTACTTTCTTCCACACTTATATCAGCGCCATGTCTCAACAGAACGGAGGAAATTTGATCATAACCTCTTTCTGCTGCAAAATGCAGAGGGGTCCAATTTGTATGATCTAGAGCATTAAGGTTTGCCCCTCTTTCTAAAAGAAATTTGACCACCTCGAAGTGACCATGGTCTACTGCGAAATGTAGAGGAGTAGTATTTTTGACTGTTTTAGTATCAATCTTTCCCCCTGCATCAAGCAAAGATTTAACCACTTTTAAGTTACCGTCATACGCCGCACAATGTAAAGGAGTCCAGTTTCTATTATCCATAGCATTAATATCTGCACCATTTTCAATTAAAAAGTTTACTATCTCTAGATGATCATGCTCTGCTGCCAAATGTAGAGCTCTCCTACCATTATCTATCTTTGCGTTTATGTTTGCTCCTTTTGCAATTAAATTTTCCGCTATTTTCAAAGAAAAACTATTATATGCTACATTATGCAGAGGAGTCCAATTTTGATCATCTGTAGCATTAATGTTTGCTCCATTTTTAATTAAAAAATCACTTGCTTCTATATGGCCTTGCTGAATTGCTAGATGTAGAGGTGTGAAACCTTCATTTTTTCTAACATTAACATTGGCTTTTTTTTCTAGTAGTAGCTTGACTACTTCCAAGTGACCGTTCTGAGACCCTATGTGTAAAGCCGTAGAATTATCATAGCCTTTAGCATTAACTTCAATTCCCCTTACAAGAAGAAGAGAATTAACTACTCCAAAGTGATTACGCTCTGCTGCTAAGTGTAAAGGTGTAAGATTTTCATAATCCTTAGCATTGACGTCAGATTTCGCTTCCAGTAAAATATCCACTAACTCTAAAAAGCCATTTTGAGATGCTAAGTGCAGAGGTGTAATTCTATCGCTTGTTTTTGCATTGACTTTTACTCCCGCTTCAAGCAGAATCTTAACTATATCTAAATTACCAAATTGTGCTCCTAAATGTAAGGGTGTAATGTTTGTATCAACTCTCTTAATCATGATTACCAATACCTGAACATCCAGCATTAATATTAGACCCATGTGCAATGAGAGCTTTTACTATCTCGAGATTACCATTTTGTACTGCAGAATGTAAGGGGCTTGCTCGATCATTATTGACAGCATTAACATTTAATCCTTTTTCAACAAGAACATTTACTATATCCAGATGACCATTTTCTGCTGCTAAATGTAAGGGTGTATTAAGTTTATCTGTCTTGGTATCAAGATCTGCCCCATTTTCAATTAAAGTTTTAACTATATCTAAATAGCCCTGCTGGGATGCAAAATTTAAAGGTGTAAAGCCTAGAATTGCCTTATGATTTATATCTGCCCCATGTGCAATGAGAAAATCAACCACTTCTAAGCGATTTTTTGCAATTGCAAAGTACAGTGGTGTAAAACGATCATATTTAATTTCTGAGTTAATATCTAAATCTTCTGTTAACAGGGTGTTGACTAAATCCAACTGACCGTTTCCTGCTGCTAAATGTAGCGGTGTAAGACTATGATGTTTCTGAGCTTCATCATCCATGTTTAGAAATTCTACAAGAATTTGCAACAGGTTCCGTTTATTAGCTATTCTATTGGTAAACATAAAAACCCCATAATTGAGAAAGATTTATGCTAAACGTAGCACTTATAAGTTTTTAAGCAAAATAAATTTTCTTCAAAGTGTAGTTGTGGCTTGTTTATACTATTATTAGACGAACTATATACTCTGGGATCATAAAGTCATTGTTCTGCTGATTTTGATTCCCTATAATGTAGGGTTTAATATAAGTTCTTTTTATGCACAAAATACAACGCTCAGTAAAAATCTTAAAGAAGGTTAAGATATTGAAAAAGAAGCAGTACGTAGAGAAAATTAATCAATCTTCTCTATCTAATCAAGAGGAAGATTTAAATTGGCAGCCTGATAGTGAACGTGACTTAAAGCGCTACCGTCGTTCTAATAGTGACGATGAGAGAGATTATGATGATATTACTAGTGAAGTTGAGCTTAATCAGGAATTGATGAGTGCCATTAGAAGTAATGACTTAGAATTAAAAAAACTAGAAAAAATTAAAAACCTTATCCAGAGAGGAGCATATGTTAACTTTCAAGATTCTAACCTTGGGCATAATACACCTTTACATGCAGCTGTTCGTAAACAGGAGGCTGAAGTGGTTAAGCTGCTTTTAGCAGAAGGAGCAATTCAAATCAAGAATGATAACAGTAAAACACCACTAGATCTTGCTAGACGTCTTGGTAGGAAAGATATTGTGCTACAGTTGAAGAAAGCCACAGTTCCAAAAAGGGGAAATACTGGGGAAAATAAGCCAGAAGTTGATCTTTCAAAAAAGCCAAGAATTTCCTCTATGCAAGGACCTAAAGAAATAAAAAAAGAAATAAAAGAAGAGAATATAGAAAATAAATATCCTGCTTCTGGGCTAAAGAATACTCTTCATGGAGTTATTTATCAGCTAAAATTGTCAATGCTTTTTTTAAAGCGTGGATTAGATCAAGGCTACTCTTTTCGTTTGGCTACAGAGTGGGATAGTGCTGAAAAATTTGATGATTTGGTGTTTATATATGGTGATTCAAGAGAAAAAAAATGTCGTTTTTTGCAAGCTAAACATAAACTAGATGAGAAAAGTAACAAGATTACAGTAGGAGACTTATTTACAAAAAGTAAGGATGGTGAATTTAATTTAGAGAAGTATTTTGTTTATTATTTAAGAATTAAGAAGAAAAAAGAATTTAAAGACTATAGCCTAAAAGATTTTATTATTTGTACTAATATTAGTTTTGATCTGGATAATTCGGTGCAAGGTCAAATAAAGAAGCTTAAGGAAGTTAGTCTTGGAAAGAATAAAGGAAAAAAAGTTTTTGTTAAGGAAATTGGTGAGAATGATAGCTTCTTTAAAACAGCCACTGGTACAAGATATAGAATAGAATGTAATGATGACTTAGTCTTGCATTTAACACAAGGTAGCGAAGTGCAAAATGAAATGCGTGGACAGTCAGTAGATATTATAGGTAAGGAAATAAAAGAGTTTCTTGAAAAGTTAGTATTTGCAGTTGGTCAGCCAAATGAAGAACAACTTACCGAAATACTTGAACATGAAATAAGTATAGAATTTAGTAAAAGATTTGATTATATCGGTAATTTGAGTAAAGACGCTTATAACAAATTTGAGAAAAGAATGCTAGGTTGGTTAAAGGAAAGGGAAGGAAGGTTTTTTGATAACAAAGAAGCAGGAGACCTTTTTAAAGAAATGCAACAAGAAGTTAATACTTTAAGTATAATAGAAAAAGGGGTCAGAAATATAGAGCAAAAGGTGAGTGAAGTGCATTCGTATATTGTAGCGGAACAAAACAACAAACAAGTAGAAGAATATGTTTATTTTAATATAAAAAGTCCGTCACAATTATTTACTGGAAGAGAGGAAGAACTAAATAAGGTGCATTTGGCATTGCAGCACACTGAGGAAAGAATAGGAGTAGTACCACAGATGTCCTCAATTAGCGGGTTAGGGGGAATTGGTAAGACTGAGTTAGCCAGAGAGTATGTTCGTAGATATGCTGAGGAGTACAGCAATAATGTCATATGGATAGATGCTGAAAGTTATCAAACTCTTACAGAATCTTTTCGTAGACTAGCTTCTGATAAATTGAACATTAGTATAAAAGGTGCAGGTGGTATAGACAAACAGATAATTTCTATAGTTGAAGATGTATACAAATTTTTTTCTAATAAAAGAAGTCTTTTCATTTTTGATAACGTTGAGGAATTTGAGAATCTCAGTAAATTCTTACCGCTAAATTTTTTCACACCTCAAGCTGACAAGCCTTATGTTTTGATTACCTCTCGTAATCGAAATTTGAGAGCAGGGATAAAAGTTATAGGTCTAGATAAGTTAAAATTGGACCAATCGATAGAATTTGTAAAAAAAGGGCTATTCATAAATGATGAGCTTCAAAACCAAGAAATAAAAAACTTAGTAGAAAAACTACAGCATTTTCCTTTAGCTATACGGCAAGCAATAGCATATATTAATGATAGAAAAGTAACAGAAGAGTTTGGAGTTAGTGATTATTTAAAGGAATATGAGATAAAGACAAAAAATTTGCTTAACTATAAAGTACTTCAAGAGATTAATGATGACTATATTAAGACAACTTTTACAACTTGGGAAATTACGGTTAATAAAATAGCAAAAGATAAAGAATGTGGGCAACTAGCTTTAAATATCCTTGATAATATAGCTTACTTCGTATCTGAGAAAATCGAAAGAGAGATATTTTTGAGTCTAGCAGGTGGTAATAAAGAGCAATTAAAATCAGCTGTCCGTTTGCTTGTAAATTATTCTATGGTAAATGGTGGAGAAAAGCAAAGCGTATTGAATATTCATAGACTAGTTCAAGAAGTGATAAGATTAAAACTGCAAGAGCAAGGCAAAGAGCAAAAAGTTCTGAAAGAGGCTTTAAACTTAATAAATAGTTTTAATATAGGAAAAGAGAATATAGACCAAGCTACATCTATTTGGAAATATGTAAGTAAATATCGTGAGTTAGTCAATGATTTTTATTCGTGTTCTACCTATGGCCAGCATCAAGATTCTCCCCTAGGTTTGCTTGTTCAAAATGGTGAAAAAAAAGCAATTAACGCACTATTAACAGCAATAAAGGATATACCTTCGCTATCTAAAGCTGTTGATAGTAAGAGTGTAGATGGAAATACTCCTATTACTTTCGCTGCTGAAATTGGTGAACTTGAGATACTAAAATCCCTTGTAAAAAATGGTGCAGATTTTGAATTCCTTCATGAGAGGTGGGGACAGCCTATACACTTGGCTGCTATGAATGGTTACTTGGATATAGTCAAATACCTTGTGGATGAGAAAAAAGTTGATTGTAATACTAAGAGAAAAGACTATATGACACCTTTGCACTTGGCTGCTGAAAATGGTCACTTAGATGTAGCGAAATATCTGGTAGAAAAAGGGGCTAAATTAAATATAGTTAATAGAGATGGTGATACTCCCATGAAATTGGCCGCTGCAGCTACTAATGGCGAGATAGTGTCTTACTTTATAAAAAAGGGGGATAATTATAATATCAGGCTCGAACATGGGATGACTCTTCTGCACTGGTTTGCTATGGGAGATAATTTGAAGGTGGTAGATTATCTCTTACAAAAAGGAATCAATGTAAATGTTACTGATGAATATTTACATACTCCTTTAGATAAGGCTGCTGAGAATGGTTGTTTGGATGTAGTGAAACTTCTGATAAAAAAAGGTGGTGATCTTCAAGGTAATGCGGAGGATGGTCTTACTCCTCTGCATTTATCTGCTGAAAATGGTCACTTAGAAGTAGTGAAATGTTTGATAGAAGCAGGTGCTGGAGTCAATGATAAAAACAAAAAAGGTTATACTCCTATATTCCTTGCTACTAGAAATGGTCACTTGGATGTAGTGAAGCTTCTGATAAAAAAAGGTGCTAAAATTAGTGTTCGAATTCCTAAAAAATCTACTCTTTTGCACTTAGCTTCTGAGGGCGGTCACTTAGCATTAGTAAGGTATTTTATAGAAGAAAGACATTATCCTGCTAATCAGGAAGCCTTTCCGAATTACGGCTCTCACTACAATATTTTTCCCTTGCACTTGGCTGTTAAAAGAGGGCACTTGGATATAGTGAAATATCTGATAGAAAAAGGTGCTAGAGTTGATGCTCAAGACCATAAAGGAATTGCTTCTCTGCACTTAGCTGTTGAAGGAGGGCACTTGGATATAGTGAAATATCTGATAGAAAAAGGTGCTAGAGTTGATGCTCAAGACCATAAAGGAATTGCTTCTCTGCACTTAGCTGTTGAAGGAGGGCACTTGGATATAGTGAAATATCTGATAGAAAAAGGTGCTAGAGTTGATGTTGAAAGTTTTAGAAAACTTACTCCTTTAGCTCTAGCTAAAGAACTACTTAATCGAAATCCGCAAATTTATCAAAAAATTATAGATGTTCTTGAGTCTAAATCTATAGGTCAACAACGAAAGACTGATCCTATACATCAAGGAGGTGAAGTTTCAGCTGAGGAATGCTTGCCGAGTACAAGTAGTGGTGGGGGGAGGAAGAAAAGAGAAGTTGCAAGTAAATGTTTATTCACCTGGGAGGGTTTAGATGAATTTAATGTTGAAAAAGATGAGCAAAGAGATTTTAGTAAGATTAATATAGATAGCCAAAAGTTCATCAATTATATAAAAGATTTATCAGAAGAAAAACGTTCTCAGTTAATTCAGCTAGCAAATGAAGTTCAAGTTACAGGTAATGCTCAAGGTCTTGTGAGTAAGCTTATTAGTAATCAGAAAGTCATGAATCATCTAACTAGAGCAGGAAGGATCTCTGGTATGACTATGCATGGAATGATGGCTAAAAATGTTCTAGCTGACTTTTTAAACGGTAATTATCAAGAGGTAGCAGTTAATATAGGATTTATTGCCGGTGGTCAAGGATTTGCTAAAGTTGCTGAAGCTGCATCTATTAAAGGATTAAAATTAGCTTCAAAAGGAAAGGTATTACTTGGCGAATCTTTAAGAGCAGCATCACCTTTTCTTGCTCGTGGAACTTCAGCTTTTGTTGCCTATGACTTAATAAATCAGATAAAAGAGTATAAAAATGGTACTGAAGAAGCACTGGTTGGCATAGTAGGAGATAGTATTTATTTAGGAGTTGATGTTGCAGAGATTGGCATAGAGGTTGCTGAGGCTTTTGAATTATTAGAAGGAGGTTCGTCTGCTGCTGGACCTATTGGAACAACAATTGGAGCTGTAGTGTTTGTTGGCACTGATATTTATATGGCAGTAAAGAGAGTTGATAAAATTGATGAAATTATTCACTTAACTGCGAGTGAAAAGTTTGTTGAAGGATTGCATGCATTTATAGGTATGGAACCTGAGAAATATATAAAAGATTTAATGGAAGAAAAGCAGCTTAATAATCAATTAGTCAATCAAGGACTTGAGTATTTACAGCAACATAGTGACATTAAAAGATATATTTTTCCAACTGGAAAGCAAGTTACAGATTCTTGTTCACTAGTACCATATGATGCAACTGAGTGTGTTAGGATTCTTGGATTAGATGGTGGTCGTTGCCTTGAGAGAAGAACAGTAACAAAATATTATCAAAAATGTACAACCAAGTTTCAAGTAGATTTGAATAATGAAGTACTACTTGATAGAAAAAGAACTGACATAAAGTGGAGCAGAGCAAGATCAGATAATCCAAATGGCGGAAAAGTATTTTGTCTATCACAAGGAGACTATGAACCTGTTAATGAAGCTTACTTATGTAAAAATACAATTGGCATAACTGACCTAAGTAGAAATAAAACTGGAAATCATACTCTAATTAACTTAGGAAAAGGTAATGATCATGCAAAAGGATTTATAGATAGTTCTAATGTTTTTGTAGTAAATGATGGATTCAAAAGGTATTATGGTGGTAATAAGGATGATATATTCATTTTGCAGGGAAGTGCTATAAAAGGATATTTATATGGAGAAGGTGGAGTTAATACTTTGGATCTTGCATCATTTGCTCGAGAAGAAGAGAGTATGAATGTGAGATTAGATGTAGGTGAGGTTGAAGATTATTATCAGGATAACTCTTTTAGAGTAAGTGGAATAAATAGATTCTTAGGTAGAAAAGATAAAGCAGATAAAGTATTTGTTACATGCAAGAGTGATACTAGTGGTGTTAATTTTATAGATGGACGAGGTGGTAGTGAAAGGTTTAAAGATCAAATAGAAATATACGATGAAAATTGTGGCTATGAAATGCAGATAGTGGTAAGGCCCAATACTGTTATACACAATCGTGCACTCGAGGGAAGTTTTCATTATACTGTACCATATGGGCTTGGTAGTGCTAAAGTTGATTTTATCTATTCACCTCAAGACCTGAATGTAAACAATACTTTTACATTTGAGTATGAACCAATTGAGATAGAGAACATTGATGTAAGAAATATCAATGTACTAAATAAGACCTCTCATATAATTACATTCAATTTTGTACCAATGTCAAATAAAGAATCTAATATAACAATTTCTGGTGCATCAAATCCTTCTTATAGATTAGGTAACAATACTGAAATAAAAGTAGGAAATAAAGGTAACCTATATATGCTGCAAAACACTAATGAATCTGTTGATGAAATTATAAAGAGTTACTTGAGTGTAGCAAATAGATTAAACAAAATGTTATTCCTTATACAATCACTACCAAATAATGAAACGGTGGTGATAGGAAGTGGTAATTACGAGGTAATACACAACAATCCGCTACATAAAAGTCATCTAGTTGGGAATGGTGGTGAAAATGTATATGTGATTGATTCTACAGATAAGAAACTTGAAGTTCCCGAAGTAGTGATTTACGATCTTGATGTAGAAAGTTCAGTAGATACAATTGACTTGAGAAGTTTAGTACAAAAAGCAAGAGGTAAGTTATCGAATAAAGAAAGTTTTGAATTAAAAATTATAAAATTAGCAAATGATTTACTATTAAAAGGAGAAATAACTGAATTAAAGAAAACAGAAGATTCGTTCGTAAGTGGGATAAAAAAGCACGAGTGTTTTACTGTGAGGCTAAAAGATGGGGTGAATTTGTATAACAAGACTCACATAATTTTGAATAATGTGCCAATGGGAATAAACTTTGATAACAATGAGTGGAGTTTAAAACCATTACCTTTAGTGTTTGAAAGAGATAAAGAAATTATTATTGTAACCAGTCAAGATATAGAGGTAAACGCTGTACTAATAACGCCTAAAAGAGCAGGAAACTATAAGTTTTTGAGTAATAATGGTAATGACCTAGTAATAACTAATGCTTTTGACGCTAATGTTGATAAGAATGATCCATGTACAATAGTACTGAGTAAATTTTATGAAACATCTAAAATGGAAACACTATCTATCAAGTTTGCTGATAAGGAAATAAACCTAAAAGATCATCAGGAACAAATAAATACGGCAAGGAATATAAATGTTGTAAAAAAAGAATATAACGATCAAGTCTATAATGATGGTTTCAATAAGAAAAGAAGTCCGGAAGTGATGTTATCTGATCAACCTAAGTTGATTCATAAGCACAGGCATGAACACAGCAGAAAGCAAACTCGTCATCGTCGTCACCATCGTAATGAGCAGAATTTATCACATGCAGTCGAAGAGTTGAGTAATCAACGTAATATAGCAGTAAGTAGTAGTACGAGGCTATCTTCACGTATAAATGATTTGTTTGTTTGGGTAAAAAGCTCTATAGGTGGATTATTAAATTCTAAGCCTACATTATCTAAGGAAACATCAAGCACCTCAAGTCCAATTTCACAAATTGATGCAAAAATGGATGTAAATGGTACAATAATGTTACTTGATGTGCTGGTTAGAAAAGTCACAGGTCAGAAGTATATTTCTACAGTAGATCAGTCTATATCCCTACTAGAAGCACAGGGCTATGCACTCAGTATTACAGAGGGATTTGAGAAAGTAGTAGAGCAAGCTGGATTAAAAAGTGGTGTATCAATGCATCGATTAAATATTGATTATATGGGAATGCAGAAAGAGATTACTGGAAAAATCATGGGTGGTAAATTTAATGAAATTTCAGGGATTTTAAAATCGTATGTAGAGAAAGCATGTCCTGGTAAAGAAGCTGGTAAATTAAGTCCGAAGAAATTTGACAAGTTTATAGCTCAATTTAATAAGGGTCTGCTAAATCAATCAATAGAGCAGATATTACACAACAGAGATGGTACATTAGAAGTTGATGATGCAAAGCAAGTGAGTTTAGAGCCTCAAAGTTATTTAAGTAATGCTTCAGTTCACAGCCATTCAAAAGTATCAACTTGTCTTTCTGAGATGGGAGTAACTAAGCTTGGAGGTAATCTCAATAGGTAAGTTATAATATAAGGGGTGGAGCTATAATATGCCAAGTAGTGGAAAATTTAAAGTGAGGGTAGCCAAAATAATTAGGGAACCAGTATCAAGTTTGATGGTCTTAATACTAAAATGGATGAAGTAGACATTAAATGCTAAGTGGTTAATGTGTTTTCCATATTGAGCTTACAGCACGTAGCTTTGGTATAGAAGTTTGGGTAACGTTATGATAGTAGTTTATATAATTCTATGTGTAATCTTTATAGCTGTTTTAGACAGTTCACTAGATTCTTAATTAGGGGACATGTCTAACTTAGAAAAGGTTTTTATAAATGTTGAAGTGAATAAGTAGGAATATTATGTTTTTTCTTTGAGTTGTGAAATTTCAGAATGAGAAAAACCTGTAGTTTGTGATATGATATCAGTAGAGACACCAGCTTTAAGTAGGTTTTTGGCCACAGCTATTTTAGCTTTCATTTCACCTTTTTCTTCGCCGATTTGGATGCCTTTATGAGTAGCATCATCGAGTTTTTGTTCCAAGATAGCAGCTTCTTTCTGTAAATCCATTACCCTTTCTTCATAAGCTACTAAATCTTTCTCATTCCAATGAAACTTGTCTAATTCATCATATGCTAGCTTTATTATTGGTGATTTTTCTGCTATTTTCCTTAAATCTTCATCAGTTGTTTCTTCTGCATATTTAAAGAAAAATAGCCAACGATCTACTACATTTTCTAGCTGCTCTTCTCTGTTCTTAGGAAACTTTGGTAACTCAATGAAAATAAATTGAAAATCTTTTAAGTCATGCTCATTAGTTTTTTCATCTCTTATGGTATGGCTAGATATATAATCAAGCTTATCAGGAAATAAATTACAATTAGAAATAGCAATAAAGAAAACCTTCTTTAAATCAATGTACTTACCACCTTTATCAGCCTTCCTCGAGTAAGCCTTAGCAGCATATAATTGAGCCCGTTTTTCGAAGCCTTTATCACGAGCGAGTTGCATCTCAATCACGTATCTGGCCCCAGTGGAATCTCTGCACAGAACATCGACAATACTCTGCTTATCAGAGGCAATTTCAGGGTCCATAATGGTGCTAAGGAATTCAACTTCTTGTATAGTATTTATTTCAGTAAACCCCAAAATATCATTCAAAAAGTGGATAAGGATATTCTTATTTTTTTCAGTACCAAAAATTTTCTTAAATGTTAAATCAAGCTTAGGATCTAAAAATTTTGAGAGAGCCATGAGAAAGTAAGATAAAAAGCATTAATAATTATACACAATTGTGAAGAAATATTCAACTAAAATGCAAACATTTTGTATATCTTTATTTGGTAGTATTAACCTGTATAATATCTATTTCTGTATGTCAAATATCTCCATAAAGTACCAGATAGCACAAAAAGTAAGGAGCTGGAGGTTAAAGAGAAAATATACTCTAAAAGATTTAGTAGGCAAGGCAGGCGTAAACTATCACACACTGATAAGATACGAGCAAGGAACATGTGGCATTCCAATTGAAAGGCTAAAAGTGATAGCAAATGCATTATCAATTCCTATTAGAAATCTCTTTCCAAGACAAAAAGTACTAAAAGAAAACAGTTGTTTCGACAAAGCCAAGACCGAGGAAATGTATAATTTCATAGAAAAAACAGGAGGACACAAAGCAATTTATGCATTAACCAAATCTGTCCGAGCTGAAGAAGAAAGTAATATAAAAGCAGCAAGAATAAGAATTGCAAGGAATCTAGTTAAGGCGGGGTTTGATACTGAGATTGTCTATCGAGCAACAGGCTTATCAACTGAAGAATATGCTGATAAAGAGAGATACGAGCCAAACAGAGGACAAGAGATCAAGAAGTGGAGAATAATCAGAGGATATACACAAGAAGAATTAGCAAAAAAGCTTAATATAGGGCCCTAACAGATACATCACTATGAACAAGGTAGTGTCACTATTGTAAGTGAAAGGTTATGGGAAATAGCAAGGGAATTATCAGTGGATGCTGAAGATCTAATAAAGGAATACAAAGAAAGTGATTGCGAAGGAGAAAGTGAATTATTAAGTTTGGCAAGAGAATATAGAAAAATTGACAATCAAGAATCACGAGATAAGCTAAATATATGGGTAGAATTTTTATTGCAAAGAAAGCAAATTTACAGAGACAAGATTGATAAAGTAGAGGAAATGAAGGTTACAAATAATTTACTTCAGTTAGGGTTTTCTACTGATGTTGTTTCTAGAATAATTGATTAACAACAACCTTTTTACATAACTTGAAAACAAATATATATTAATATCTTTACTTATTCATGAAAAAATAAGTAAAAAAGATTGAGAAATTGATTTGACTTCACTCGAAAGCTATGGCTCTATGCCAATGCTGATAAAAAAAACAGCAGTAAATATTTAAAAAAAGTTTGTTGTTAGTGAAGGGTAAATTATATGAATAAAAGTAAAGAGGAAATAGAATTCAGAATATTAGAAAGCAAAGGCAAAGCACTACTTGACCATGAAATAATGGAAACATTTCTAAGTGCAGTGCATGAAAGGCCACAAGCTCAAGAAATTGCTAAAAATCTGGTGAATACTTATACGGGAGTAGGAAGGATTTTAGGTAGAGAAATGGATGACCTGAAAGTTATAGAAGGAGTGACTGATTCTGCAGTAGCAATGATTATGTGTGTTAAGGAAACACTAGAAAGGGTACTGAAAGAAAAGCTTAAGAGTGAGCCAATAATGGACTTACAAGGGCTAGTAGAATATTTGAACGTAAGTATAGGTCATGCAGAGAGGGAATGTGTAAAAATATTGTATTTGAATAAAAGGCGCCAATTAATCGGAGAAGAATCGTATATTGGTGAAATGGAAAAAGCACCAGTATACATAAAGGAAATTACAAGAAAAGCATTAATAAAAAATGCAACATTAGTAATAATGTCACATAACCATCCTGGAGGGAGTTTAGAACCATCAGAAGAAGATCAAGAAGTAACGAAGAGCTTAGCGGCAGCATGTAGTACTGTAAGCGTTAGATTATTTGATCACATTATCATCACAAGTACGGGCTATTTTAGCTTTCGAGAAAACGGATTGTTATAGCAGAAAGTATTTGCAAATCTACTCACTATAATTTATAATGAGTAATAAAATGTATAATAATAAAGTTTATTGTACGCTTAAAAAGTATTTTTAATAGTGAGGATAATATGGGTAATAAAATAATTGTACCTTTTGATGACAAAAAAGGAAGCATCTACGAATTAAACGTTGATCTTGATAGATTATCAAAAGGTGAGATGTTAAATGCTATTGTAGGAATTGGTCGTACTAGCCAGCAGCCTACCTTTGTAAGCAAAATTAATAAGGCTAAAAAGTCTCAAGAAATAGCACCTTTCCCTGGTAGAGAAGTTCGCGAAAACAAAATCAACTATGGGAAAGGACTTGACTACATATATGGCACAAAACCTTTAAATGATCAAGCAGAAGATTTAAATCCATTTACTTCAGCTTTGCAAAAAATAAAGCCAAGTATAAGCGAAAGCGAAAAGTTGAGCTGGTTTAAGAGTGCTGTGGTAAGAGCAAAAAGTTTAAAAGAGATGAATAAAATTATAGATGAAGTAATAGATGATGGAGCAAGGCTAAATGCATGTAATGATGGGGAATGGAGTTTCGCAGAGTATGTAGTATTAGGTACACATTTTCATAAATTTGATAAGGTTGATCGTAAAAAGGTAATACGTAAATTAATGTTAAGCGGTGCAGAGTTTCATGATACTCTACTACAGAATAAACTGATAGGTGAAATCTATAATGAGCTACAACCAGAAGTTCAGCCACAGATAGATAGGCAGCTAGAAGAACTAGAGAAGGCTAGCGAAAGTGCTGTGCAAGAAGGAGAATTAATAGATATCGAGATAGACAATGCAACATTATATATAGAATTTTCTGAGGACAGTAAAGTAGAGGTTGCCAAAATACTGAGAGAGTTAGGAAGTAATATTTTAAAAATTGGTAATGATGCAGTTGAGGTTAAAAGTGAGAAAGGAGGTGTAAGAAACTATACCGATATGTCAAATGGCAGCTCTGTCATGTTAGAGTTTCCTACGAGCATTGGTAAGCTAAATGTTATATTGTACCACGATGTAAAAAAATATGATCAAGTACAAGTCAGAGTAGAAAACAAGGAAATGTGGGCTGAGTTACAAAAAAGAGGCGAAGAAATTGGAAAAAATTGCCTCTTTGGGGGAGTGAAGCTTAAGGAAGTGGTAGAAAGAGGTAATTTCACTAGATGTGGCATATGGAATGAAAAGTATGCTATAAAAGAGATTAGCAATGATGAAGTATTGTCTTCATGGGTAAATAGGGTATGTGGAGGTAGTAAAGAAACCTTTAGGGAACTTTAATGCGTCTACAGCAAACTTTAAGGTTCCAGAGGTTTTTTCTACCGTTATATCTGAGCTATAGTAGAAAATATTATACGCATGGTTGTTTTCGTGGAAAAAAGTCTAGACTGTGAAGTAAGGGAAAAAGTAAAAAATTGGAGGTTAGAGAGAGGTTATACTCAGAAGGATTTAGCTGAGAAAGTTGGTGTAAAGTATTGGGTGATACTGCAATATGAGAAAGGGAACCGTAGAATTTCAATTGAAAGGTTGTATGCTATAGCTGAGGCACTATCAATCAGTATTAGTGATCTTATTCCTGTATCAAAAAGCTGTCTTGAAGATGAGGGAGAGGAAATATTAAATCTAGTAAGAAAATATAAAAAGATTAACGATCAGGAGTTACGTAAGATGTTTTGTTTGCTAACCAAATTTGTCAAAGTTAGTGAGAAAAGTAGTAGAAAATCGGAAAAAATAAAAATTGCAAAGAGTCTGGTTAAAGCAGGAGTTTCTGTTGATATTGTTGCAAAAACAATTGGTCTGTCTGCTGATGAATGTGTTGAAGAAAAAGTTGGTTCTATCTACTACCAAATAGGAAAAAAGATAAAAGAATGGAGGGTATTACGGGAGTATACTCAAAAGGATTTGGCTGAGAAAATGGATACAACACGTGACGAAATAAGCAACTATGAGCAAGGAAGGACTGCTGTTCCACTTGATAAATTATATGAAATGGCAGAAGCATTATCGATTAATATTACGGATCTACTAATAGAGGAAGGGAGTAAAGTGAAAAATGAGCTACCTGATTTGATTAAAGAATACAAAGAAATTGAGAGCCAAGAACTACGTAATGCACTAATAAAATCTCTGTTTGAGGGAATACGTATTTGTGAGGAGAAAGTGAGAGAGATAGAAAGAATTAAAGTTGCAAAGGATCTAGTAAAAGGGGGAATTTCTATTGATATTATTTTGCAATCGGTAGGTTTACCTGTTGATATAGTTTTAGATGGGTAGCTCGTGGAAAAATTATAGTAATAGAGTTTTTTTCTTAAATGGAGGTATATGTGTTTGTTTCTGCAAGCAATGTTAGTTATGGAATAGGGCAAAAAATAGAAAATTGTAGGTTAATGCGAGGTCATACTCAAATAGGATTAGCAGGTCAAGTAGGTTTAACATACCAAGAAGTGAACAGCTATGAGAATGGTTATACTCCTATTCCAATTGGAGTACTATATGTAATAGCAAGAGTATTATCAGTTAATGCTGTAGATCTATTACCTAAACCAATAACAGTAAGAGAGTATAAAGATGAAGACGAAGAAATACTCTATCTAACGAAAATATACGAGAATCAAAAGTTAGGTAAGATAGTACCTTCATTAATCAGGTTTGTTCATATCAGCGAAAAAATCAATCAAGAAGAGGCAAGGTTGGAAATAGCAAAAAATCTAGTGAAAGAAGGGGTTTCAGTTGACATAATTTCCCAAGCAACCGGCTTATCTATCTACGAGTATGATAATACAGAGAGAGAAATCTGCACTGATTCTATATATTACAGAGTAGGGCAAAGAATAAGAGAATGGAGATTGATAAGAAGGTATACTCAAAAAGATTTGGCGGATAAAGTTGGTTTAACACTCAAAGAAATACACGAGTATGAAAAAGGATACACTGCCATATCATTTGATAAATTATATCAAATAGCAGAAGGATTATCAGTGAATATTAAAGTTCTGCTACCTAAAACAAGAGAAAGCAAAAAGCTATTGAGTTTAATGGATGAGTACGGAGAACAAGAATCATTAGTCAAATCTCTATCTGAAGATATGAAAAGTGGCAAGGAAAAAGTTAAAAAAGCAGAGAAAATCAAGATTGCGAAAGATCTAGCAAAGGCAGGTGTTGCTAGTGATATTATTGTGCGAGCAAGTGGCCTAACTGCTGATGAGTGTGAAAATTGAATTGTGTTAAATAATATATTAAGATACAAGTAAAAGTAGTTATATACTTAATATAGATAAAGGTTGCAAATAATCTACTTATGCTGGACATTTCTATCGAGGAGCTTGAAAATCATGCTTTCAAAACTTAACCTGGATTAAAGATTTCAGTAGTTTACTTACTCATAAATAATACATTAAAATATCAATAAAAAATAATTATATATTTAATATATCTAAATTACTGAATGAAATTCTTGTGCTTGTGTATTTAATATATAATGTTCAAATAGATTGAAGTGAATTAACTAAATTAGGTACCAGAAATTTGCTTAATGTAATTCATTGGTATCACAAATGATTATCTTGAGTATGCCAATTTTTCTAAAAATATTGACGGTATTAAAAAAATAAGTTATCCTTTTAATAGATTTATTAAGAAGGTGTGTATGGTTAGTCATGAAAAGAAACATACAGTAGCATTTTGCATTTCAGCTATTGCGTTTTGTGTTGGCATCTCATTAATTGCAGCAGTACTTACAAAAATAGCACCTTTAATTGCCATAATTGTTTCAACTATAATAGGGGCAATAACTATTTTGTCTGCTTGTCAAGCTATTGAAAGCTACTCAGTCATAAAAAATAGCAATAAGGTAACAAGTAGTTTGCATAAAATAAAAGAAGCTTTTACAGGAAAGGAAAGCGAGCTTTTTATTGAAAAGGTTTTTAACCATTTATGTGGATTTTTTAGTAGTGAAAAAGAAAGTAGTACACAAAGATAATAAGATTTCTCAACAAGGCAAATTTGCTTATTTTACTTTTCTGGCTCAACTAAAGCTTTAGATTTTACTTGATGTAAATTAAGATACAATGTCACAAAATTTATCGATTACTTTTTGATTGCCTTCTACCATTGCCTTTGCCTCTTGCTGAAGAGATTTGATATTTTTTGATGTAATATTATCCATGTCGGGTGATGCTATTTTTAATTGCGATTGTATGCGTATATATTTATCACCTATAACTTGATCAAGTTGGTAATTTACTGAATCTAAACTTGAGGCAAACATCACATGTAATAGTGGTTTTACCCAGCCTATTTTGCCAAATTTCCTTGAATTAGCATACTCTATGCTTCTATCTGTTCTTCCAGTACCTATCGATAACAGTAGAATATCATCATTTGGAAATAACCTCTTACCACTTGCATATGCACAAGCCGCTGGATTATTTGCAAATACCCCGCCATCCACTAATATTCTGTCTATCTGGTTAATTTTGAGATGTTTTGGTATGAAATAAGTAGGTGCAGCCGTTGCAGCTCTGAGTGCATCTTTCAGCTTAATATTACCTTCTTTCCAGCTTTTAAAGAAAAATGGGCAGTTATTCTGAATATCGTAACTCGTAATCAACACATTACTTAAAGTGTTTTTAAGGATATCATCGCCAAAATATTTATCCAGTACAGATTCAATATTTTTATGTGGATATTGTGCGCAGTTAAACCAAGATAGTATTGATCGCCTAAAAAATGAAGACTTAAAAATATATGGTCCATATTCCCGATAGAACTCGACTAAATCATTAGCAGAATATTGAGGTTTATCTTTTTTACATAATCCAGCTACAACAATTCCACCGGTTGAGGTCCCTGCCATAAGATCAAAGATTTCAGCTACTCTCTTTCTTGTTCTTTTTTCTATTTCTGCTAGAATGATGGCTGGTATTATGCCCCTTATGCCTCCGCCATCAACTGAAAGGATATATTTAATCATGTTTAGATATTTAATAATTTTATTAACTTGTTCTCTTTTATCAGGTTGTGTTTCTTGTCCTAGTACTACTGTATGTTTCACTCCTAGGGAAAATTGCACCAATCTAATAATTGATTCCGTAGAGCATGCTAAAGGGTCTGTGTTAGTTCAAGCATACCAATTTACCTCAAAGCCTATTGCTGAGTCCTTGATTCAAGCCAAAAAACGAGGTGTAGAAGTTAAGATAATTCTTGATAAGTCGCAAATTCATTCAAAATATAGTGTCATCAATGAGTTATTCGAGCAAGGTATTAAGATTTATATTGATTTCAAACCAGCAATCGCTCACAATAAAGTCATGATTATTGATAACCAAAAAATCATAACTGGGTCTTTCAATTTCTCTGACGCCGCACAGAAAAAAAACACTGAGAATCTACTAATTATAACAGAAGATCCTCCATTAGTCGAGCAATACATCAAAAACTGGAAGGATCGTCAATCTCAATCTGATGCTTACACACCAAAAGTAGAAGAATAATTACTTGTACTTCAAATTAGCTTTGAATTCATCTAATTCCTCAGAAAGATTCTTTACCCGTTCTTCCAGACGATATACCGTAACGGCCAATCCATTGTTCTGCTCTATAAATTTATCATGCATGTGTACCCGTAAGTCTAGCTTGGCGAGCCACCAAATTGTTGCTATGGTCTGTATTACCATCGTTATTATTACTGTGATTGGGATTTTTTGTTTTTGCATGCTTTTCCTGATTGTATAATAAAAGACTTTCAATTATTTCTTGTTTGGTAGTGTTCATAAGCGTCAAGTTAAGTGCAAGCGGCATAAGAAGGAAAATGGAAAAAACTATTTTAGAAATTGAGTAATAAGGTTAGTAATTTATGGATCAATCTAAAAAAATTATCTTAAACTTGACATGTATAAATATTTCCTATTGTTTCCCAGTTACGAAATATTACTGCTCAGATTTGTGTTCCTTTTCAGCATTATAGAGCAAGTGTATAATTTCATCGTATGGTTTATCTTTATTGTGCCGTGATCTTAGCACAGCTACATCTCTTGGGTTTTTTTCCATCTTTATTTCTGATTGTAGGATTTGCACCTTTCTCCAATAAAAACCTTATGATTTCTAAATCCCCTCGATACGCAGCATTGTGAAGTGCTGTACTTCCATACCCGTTGATAATATTTACATTAATTCCTTCGTCTATCAGAAATTTGACAACTTCTAAGCATCCTTCTCCTGCAGCATAATGTAGTGTAGTAAGTTTAAAAATTTGCGTATCTATATCTAATAAATTTTTTACTGAAAACTTCGCAATTTCTAAGTTACAATTTTCAGATGCAATCCGCAATATTGTTTTATAATTATCTGTAGCTTTTGCTTTCGTATAGCAATAGGTAATAATAACACATACTACTGTTACTATAAACCACCAAAAATGTAGCTTATTTCTTGAGTCTCTGTTCATATTCAATACTTTTTTCAACATTAAACATTTGGTTTACTGATTTTTTCTTAACGTTGATGCTGATAACACAGTGCGATAACCTGAACTATCTAACACATGTTCTGCTCTGTCAATTATCCATTCACCGTCTATATCTTGATGAAACCCTAACAAGCTAAGTTTCGCCTCTGCAAATAGTTCTGGATTACCAGGCATAGTGATATCCAATACTGCATTATTTCGCTTTAGTTGTTTTAACTTAGCATTTGCTGCACTTAGTGCTGATTCTACATTAGAGTAAAGCGTTTGTATGGTATAACTTGGACTACCAGAGCCAACTGTTTCTGATATAGTTTCACCCTTTTCATAGCTATGCCATTTTGCAACCACTGAGTTGTACCTACTCACGGTAAAATGCACTTTCCAATTGATTGTGTCTTGAGGTCTAATAGCTGTTGTTCCTAAAGCTTTTCCAGTTGCCGACTTTGCTTTGCCTTTGGGAATAAAGAGTATGTATCCGCCAGCTAGTTTTGCCATTGCTCCTCATTCACCTATTAACCTCTACCTACTGCCTCTACCATTGCTATGATCATAAACTCTATTCACTCCATCAATTTCATCCAATACAGATTGCGGACCAAAATCAATTGATATCACTCTTTCTCCGCCTAATTGCAATGCTCCCCCACCTCCACGCTGTGGATATTGGAGTTCTAAAAATTGTAATAGTAATGGATCAATTTCATGTTGAATTCCTGGACGACCTTGAATCAATCTACCCCTAGGAGAAGATAGAGAATCATTTTGGAATAATTGTGAAATATTTCTTCCCCGATTTCTAAAGTATTGTTCATTTCTTTGAGGTTGTCTAGTGTCATTTCCAATTCCTGCACTAAGAAGACCACGTATATAACCTATAATACCTTCACCTTTCTCTCCAAAGTTACTATTTCCCTGTAAAGCTTGATCAATAGCTTGGTTAACATCCCTAGCATTTTCGTATGCCCATATGCCACAATTATGGCCATCTGTTTGCTGATGAACGGAAACATCATGGACATTATCATCGCTAATATCACATTCTCTTAAAGCTCCTCGAATATTATTGTCAATACGACTATCTGGACCAAGTGAATCAGCATAATACCCATAATAATTTCCATTTTGGTGGACAATAACTAATGTAACCCAATGACGATTACCTACATTAATAATAGCAGTTAATCTATCTTTTTCACCCGAATCTACTTTTTGTTTAAAGTTATCTATGTTACTACTTAATAAGTCCCTACCTGTTGGATCATTTTGATTTCCATCGACTCCTACTGAAGTTATTGCAAAATCATGACGATCATTAGTTGGATTAGATCGATCATCATGGAAAGTATATTGTCGTGCAGCGAAAAACATGTCATGAGTTTGTAGCCAATAACGGAAATTTTGATTTTCTGTTGCAAAGTCTAGTGCAAGTAGATTATGCACATCTTCTATTTCACGAGCGTTGTTTCTACGAAGGATAGTGTTTATTTGTTGTAATATTCCTTGTGCTGTAGAAGTACCACCTCCCCTTATTCTTGACCTTAATGTTTCTATTGCCTGTGCTCTAGTACCTTGCAAGTAACTAAATGGAACGTGCAGATTATCATCTATATCAAGCAAAAAAATCGAGTTCTGTCCTGGTCTTTTTTCCATGTAAAAGCGCCTGAAATTTTCACGAGTTTGATCTGACAATAGATTTTCTGGTGGATTTTCATCAATAACACTTTCAGGTCCCACTAATACTTCTGGTCTTGAGTCATGACCACGACGATCAAGTCTATGTACATACACTGCTTGTTGTGGAAGAGATATAAAGTCTTCTGCTCTCTGTGCACCTCTATTAAATACAGCATAAGACAAAACCACCTCATTTCCAGAAGTAATAGGCAAATATCCCCTTTGTTTGCTCATCAATTCTGTTATTTTGTACCTTGCCTCGTCTTGCTCCTGTTCTACTTCTTCTGCATTATCAGCAAATCCTAATACATATCCAATTGGGTGAGTATCTGCTGTAGGTTGTCTTAATAATAGAAGACCTAGTCTCTGTTCTGTAACTCTTGTAAGTATTACCCTTTCTCCTTCTTCTTCCTGCCACCTTTTTAAACTATATGTTTGACCAACTTTATACATAGCAAGCACTTTATAAGGATTATCACTAGCATAAAATGTACCATGTAGTATAGAGCGAAACTTATCTTTGCTATTTACATCTATTATCATATTGCCATGCGTATCTTCTGGCATTAATACTGCAGAAATGTTTCTAAATAATTCTTGATGCTGAAATCTATCTTGCCAGCCATCATTCATAACTTGATTTAAAGCATTATGCACATTTCCAGCATTAGGCACTTGCACAAGATTACCACCAAGAAAATTATTTGCATTATTATTTTGGTAATTGTGATATAAACCAAGGTTATCTGTATGAATATTAAGGCCAAGTTGATTATTAAGTGTGCATGAAACTTCCCGTACATGAACATTATTTCCGTCAACATTAAGATCTTGTAAATTGATGGCTCCTTGTTGTACAGCGTTGTTATCTCTAATATGAAGTATAACTATATCAGAACCTTGAGTATGGAAGACCATGGTTAAAGCATGATTCTCATCACCATATCTAAATATATACTTTCTTACACGTTGTTGAACTGCGTTTACTAATCTGAACTCTTCTAAAATACTATTCCCAAAAGCAAAACCAGTTATGCAATCAAATATTCTGTTATAATTCTCTGCATTTCTTGGTATTTCGTTAGGAAGATGTTGAAGCAAGAAATCTCTAATATTTTCTCTAATTCCTTCATCCTCCAAACACTCAAATAATCTTTGTACCAAAGGAAATCTATTCTCTAAAAACTCTACTGTATCAATACTAAAAGGATCTATATTCAGATTAAAATTTAATCCAATACAAACAGCATTTCTTGATTCAGTGTGAATAGATATAAATGAAGAAGCATGTAATCTTTTAGCATCAGCTCTAGCGCGGTTTAATGCAATATCAGACGATGTCCTCCATCTAGTAACATTAATAACGATAGGAATGTTTTCTCTCTCTGCCTGATGACATATAAGAAAAGCAACATATGAATTTCCAGGAGACAAGTCAAGGTCAATATCTATTGTGTAGAGATGAATAAAATTTGCCAACAAACCTAAGAAAAATCCGTGACTCTCAAACTTTTGACTGCGATTTTGAATGTCATTTTGTAGGCTGCCTAGGTAACTACGATAGATTCGAGTTATGTATGGCAAAATTCCTTCATTTATTCCACGTTCTATATTTATTCTTTGGTTACTTGCTAGCACTTCCATAAAACTGAAAATCCCTTGCTGACCCGGTGCAACTTGCACAAAATTGACCAAATGACCAAGCTGTACTCTCTGATCTTGATTGAGTCGTATACTTCCTATTTCCTTAACTGTCAACAAACTGCGTGGCGCAGGCGCATTAATCCCATTAAGCCTATTGCGTTCTATATGCCTAAGAAGGCTAATCTCAGACGCTGAATATTTAGCAAATCTATCTCTACCTTGAGAATCTTTTTCACGAATCACCTCGAATACTGTTGCAATCGCCTCTCCCTGACTCTTGCCCTTTCCATGCATGCATACTTTGTATTGCTCAAAATTTAGGTCTTCTTCCCTTAAATTTGGATTTTGCCCTCTAATCTCTCGCACTAGAGCATTTCTTTCCCTTGTACTGAACCTTAACCCATCACTATTAAGACGATCAGAAATACTGTAGCATCTGACAACTTGCTGTCCGTCACGATAAACAGCGACTTTTAGGTTCCCTGTATTTCTATTTCTACCACCTGTATCAATACCATGATTATCAAAACGAAAATACACTCTCTCATTTGCTTTTAAGATATTAGCATCATGAGCAGTAGCAAACATACTGAAAAAGAATACAGGAAGGAAACGTCCTGTACTTACATGATACAAGAAAAATGGACATTGATCTAAAAAGGATTCAAACTCTTGTCTAAAACCATCAAGATCTCCATCCACTAAACTTCTTATTAAAGACACAAAGCACCTCTCTATTTGCTAAGACCAGAAAAACCACTCACATTAATGAGTAGACTAGATTCTTCTTTTCTTATGAGAACCAGAAATACCACTCACACTAGGAGCTTCAAACTCAGACTGTGGGCCATCACCAGAACCATCAAGTGGCAAAGATACCTTAGATTGAGACCGCAAATTATTCCAAGGACCATCACCTACAGAAGGTAAAGTTACTTTCTCTAACTGAAGAAATAACTCTTCTGCAAACTTGCCGTAATCTACACCTTTCCTCTTTCCTTCCCTACCACATATTCTAAGATTTTCTATCATGACTTCTTTAAAAAGGTCAAACTTTTCAGGAAAGCAACCTTTGGCAAATGAAATCATATCTAATATTTCTTCTTTCTCTATTTCCCTATCGGGCTTACAAACATCTTCTCGTTTCCAATTAATGATTAATCCCCCAAGTACACTCTTTATAGGAACTGTATAATTAGAAGTATTAACAGAGGTCTCTCTGTATTCAGCAAAGCGTTCACATTTCCAAATCTCCATAATAAGGGATCTAGCTTGAACACTTAACTCAGGATTTTTCAACATCACATTTGAAAGTGAATAAAGAAAAAGTTCATAGTCTTGCTGTGAGAATATCTTGTCCGAACAGTCTCCTCCTGCTGAAACGCCTTTATAACACCAGCACTGTACCAAATCATGAACCGTATCAAAAAAACATGACTCTATTAATTCAGCAAGAAGGGAATATACTCCCTTATCTTTCTGCAATAATTTCTGTAAAAGAGTATCTTTATCGCCTATATTCCTTACACAAAAATCTAAAATAGGAGCGTCTTTCTCAACAGATTGAGGACGAGAAAGAGCAACAATAGCTTCTGTAAGCTTCTTCTCCTTATCTTTTTCCTCTAACTGATTATAAAAATACTCTACCCCTTCGCTCCACTTAAGTTTTACAGCACTGTCAAAACCTTCTACTGCATCATACTTCTTTAATTCCCCAGATTCTCTATCGATCCAGAAATCAAACACAGGACCATTTCTCTTCATGGATGATAGCAGAATGTTTCTTACATATTGATCACTGATCGGATTACCTTGACTATCTACCTCTTCTGAAGTAAATTGACCTCTAGAGAGTACAAACTGTTTGTTGAAAAAATCACCTATCTTGCCCGTTATACAGTACCTAGATGCCATACCATACCTTGGTAGTGGGTTATCGATTTCTCCTATTTTCTCTTCAGTCAATTTCTGACCTAAAACAGTATTATTTAACCTTGTACCTAACCAACAACCTTCATCTCGAAAAACATTATATAAGAATTCCAGCTTATCATCCTTAAAAAGTTTGATATACTCTATATAGGTCTCGACCCACCTTTTAATAGCTAACTTTCTTCCAGCCGCAATGTCACGATCTGTATGTTTTATCACATCTTGTAGCTTTTTAAGCACTTCAGCCTGACGTTTTGTTTCTATTGGCATTTAAACCTCCCTATATCATGAAAACAACGCTATGGTACTAAATTTGTAACTAAGTTACAACACCTAATTACTCCAGAAAGACCTATTTGATACCCAAACGTTCTGGTCAGGCCTAGAGAAATCTGTCTGGAATTATTGAGTATTTTCTAGAAATCTTAATTTGACAGCTAACACCAGGTTTTCTGGAGACTATAGGTGATGCACTTTTTCTATTTATATTCCCAAGAATAAGGTCAGTAGATATGTTGTTTTCCAGAAGAATATTAGTAAGATTAATTGGAGAAGTGCTTATGACTTTAACTAAGTGTGTTTTAACTTCGCCCTTAAGTTCTGTTCAGCAGTATCTGTTAGTGTTAGGTAAGGTTATGGTTGTAAATACAAAATCCGATCAGCAGAGGGCTGAAGATGATCTATATACTGTTTTGAGATTCAAAGAAAAAGGAGATTTTGAAAGACGGATAAGAGAACTGCTTGTTAACGATTATAAGAAACTTAAAAAACCACTGAGCAAACTCCTTGGTAAGTTAGAAAGTAAAATAAGGACTGATAAAGAGAATAACCAAGCAGCCAGAAACGTTTATGATCAAATCAAAAAATCTAAAACTAATGAAGATAAATTAAGTAATTTATTGAACTTTAAAAAACAGCTAAAAGCTTTCCTAAAAAATCAAGATGATTGTAGTATTGTGTTAAATGCGATTGACTCTGCAAGTGTTATCCCTGTTATTGAAGTTAATGGTGTGCATCCAAAAGATAGTGAGATCAAAAAGTTAAAAAAAGCTCAACCTCTCACCTCTAACAGACAAGACTTTGAAGAAGCTCTAGGATACATAGAATCACAAGAAAAAGTTATGGGGATTACATTAGAGGAAATTATGGAATACAAGCAACACTCTGTTAAGATTTTTCTACTGAACCGTGTTCATTCATGCAAAAATGGGCATTCTCAATTGCATCCTGATGTAAAAGAAGCTATAGCAATATTATCAAATGATAAGCTGAGAGCTTTCTACGATGAAGAAGTAAAGAAGAAGACGCTACAACCAATATTGTCCTACAAAGAATGTGAACAATTATATGATAAAATTAACTATGAAAAAAATGAATCTCGTATTATAATCGAAAGAGAAGAACTTGGAGAGAATGTTAGGAGGGTAATGGGAGTGAAGCGCTTTACGAATGAAAGCAGTAGAGAAGATCAGAAAAATGGTACTAGTCCAACAGGAACTTCTACAAATTATAGACAAGAGCAAGTTGCCTCTAGTGGTGATAGAACACTTTATAATAGTGATATACCTTCACTAGGTAGATCGATTAAGAGCAGCCGAAGTGCACTGTTTATGCCATTTGGAGCTTCTGTTGATACGAGTACCCCGATTAAACCTGCCAATCCATCTAACCTAGTTACCACTGGTGAGAATTATACTAGTAATGCAGATCTGAGTGATGAATTGAACGTAAGTGAAGTAACTAAAATTGTTGAACGAATGGAGCTATTATCCAATAGTTTAAAAAAAATCCAAGAAATTGTGGAAAAGCTGGGTAATACTACACTAAGTGAAGAAGTGATAGTTCATGAGAGACATTTCAAAAAGTTTATGGATTTTGTAGGAGAAATTCTCGTAGATATTGGTACAAGATTACCACAAAGTGATTCTAAAAGCATGTATCTTGAACAAAAATTGAAGGGATTGGAAAAGATGAATGAATCCTTAGATAACAGTGTTCAAGAGTTAGAGAAAAAAGTAGATAAACTTGAAAAAGAGAATAAAGATTTTCTGGCAGAAAATGATGAACTTAAGGAAAAACTTGCTACAGCGAAAGAAGAAAAGGAATTGCTATTTAATAAAAAAGAAAAGATGCAGGAAGTTATAAATGGGCTGAATGAGAACAATCAACGATTAATGCAAAAAATAAATGGGTTAGAAGATGATTATGAGTATTTGTTAAGAGCGGAAAAGACAAAAAGAGAAACCGAAGATTCGTGTATACAAGTGGAGGATGCAGATATACCGGAAGGAAAAGCTGAGTTATGTAAAGACTATGAAATTAAACTAGTAAAGCTGGAACAAGAGATAGATGCAAAAGGGAAACAATGTGAGGAATTGCTATTAGAAAATAGTATATTACGAGGAAATATAGAACGATTAAAGGAAGAGAATAAACGATTAGAAGGCATTGAAGAAAGCTTTAGTATCGATCCCTCACATTTTTGCTCTGTAAAAAATTTGCATGATGAGCTTATTCTAGCTAATGAACAGCCGGAAAATATTGATATATCAATCCAGGATGAGATGGATTCAAAAGTTGCCACTGAGTCTGTGGGTGTTAATGTAAAACAAGGTTATAGTAAAAGGACTAGCAACCTATCTCGAGTCTCTGAACAAAGTTCAGCAGTAAAATCTCAATTCTCAGAAGCAAGAGCTCAGAGTAGAAAGCAAATAATTTATGCCTCTGCTTCTCTTATATTATCTGGAGTATTTGCTGTTGGCACAAGTTTAACAATGTCTCATTTAGGAATATCTATTTCACTTGCTTTGACTGCATTAACTTTCCTTACATTGGGATGTTATTGTTCATATAAGGCAAGTACAACGCTTAGGAATATTGAACTTGATCGAACTTTTAAAATGGCTGATCATGAAGCTGTTTTTATGGTTCCCAGCTTATAACTATGTGGAAAAATATATTGTTTTACTCACCCCAAGAAAAGAGATAATGGGAAAGATAAAAAGGTCTATCAGTTCTCGGTGCGGCAGATTAATTTCTGACGGTGATATAGAGCATTACTTATTTCTCTAGAGAATAGGGAATTGGCGAATAGAGTTCTAGGTGTAGAAGGAGATATAGATGAAGAAAAGACCAGATTTAGTAGAAAAATATAAGGGCTTCTTTGTAAATGATAGTAAGGGAACAGCAAAGTAGTTATATTAAGGGACTGGTTTTATGTTCTGAACTCAGATTTTCGTTAGGTTATAAAAGAAGTAATATCGAGACCTTACTTTGAAATTCCAGATTATCAGAGTACTTTGCTCTTCTGAAGTGAGTGATGTTGGAATACCTCTGGATCGCAGTACTAATAACCAAAATTAAAGAGTAAATAGTTTATAATTTAAGTATTTATAATAGAGAAATTAGCATGTATCTAAATTTGAGCAGCAAATACCTTGAAATTACCATCAATTCAGTAAAATTGAAGAGTTTTAATGGTTTAATCATGTAAAGTATTCAATAAACTGCCGTTTTTAAATTTTATCAGACTCAGTTAAAAGAGTGGAGATTTTAATGATTTACCTCAAATCTAATTAAGAGTTAAAGTGAGAAGATGTTTTAGTTTTTATGCACCTTCCTCTCTACTAATTAAGGCGTTCTTTTTATTTGCGGCTTTTCAGACGTACGATTCTGCTTAGCAACCAATCCGGTACTTCTCTACCCTTTTCCCACTTAGCAAACCTCATCTTTTCTTTTAGGTAGTACTCTCTGTAAGCTTTTACTGAATGACTAGACTTATATTGATCTGGTAACGCCTGTACAAAAGGCTTTATATCGGTTGATTGAAAAACAAGCAAATTCTTATTACTATCACACCAATCTATAACTTCTTCTGATCTATGTTTTCTTTTATATCGCCAAGTATACTCTTTGCACAGCTCCCTTCCGTATTTTATTAACCAGAAAAAGTTCCCTTTGGATTGTCTAGCCCATAGAGAACAAGGGTGGTTTTTGTGAGTAAGTTTATATGGAACTTCTATATTCTGGTCTGTGATGCTGACTAAAGGATTTGGCACTTTTAATGCTATTGAAAAAACATTACTCAGTAACTGAGCAGTTTCTAATAGCATTTTTACTATATGCTTATCACATAACATTTTTGCCGCAATCTCTGGGTTTTCATCTAGTACAAAGATGTTCATCTAAACATCCAAAGAGCTTAAGTCTTTAATTTCATTAGCTGTAAGACCAGTAGTTTGAGCTATGATATCAATAGAAACTCCTGCTTTAAGTAGATTCTTTGCAACTTCAATTTCCCTCTCTTTTCTGCCTTTTTCATGTCCGATGAGGATGCCTTTTGCAGTAGCATCATCAAGTTTTTGAGCAAGGACAGCCTGTTCATCAAGAATACGTTTTATTTCCTGTTCATAGGCAATAAATTCTTTTTCTGACCAGTTGAACCTATTTAGTTCTTCATAGGCCTTTTTAATTATTAGATCACTACCTATTATTTTTTCCAGCTCTTCTTCACTAGTCTCATCTGCATATTTAAAGAAGTAGACCCATTTCTCAACAATACTTGAAAGCTGATCTTCTTTGGTTTTTGGAAATTTAGGCAACTCAATAAATATAAAGTAAAAATCTTTTAGATCATGTTCATTAGTATCTTCATCGCGAATGGTATGCTTTGACTTATACTCAGACTTATCAGGAAATAAAATACAGTCTGCTATAGCAATAAAGATAATTTCCTTAAGGTCATGATATTGATCGCCTTTGTCAGCCTGTCTTGAATAGGCTTTAGCAGCATAGTATTGAGCACGTTTTTCAAAGCCCTTAGTTTTAGCGACCTGCATTCCGACTATCACTTGCAGCCCATTTTTATCTCTACAAAGAACATCAACAATGCTTTGTTTTTTAGAAGCAATATCAGGATCTTGAATAGTACTTAAAAACTCTATATCCTGTATTGCATTTGTTCCAGCAAAGCCGAGAATATCATTAAGAAAGTGAATAAGGATATCTTTATTTTTTTCAGTACCAAAGATGCGCTTGAACGATATATCATTCTTGGGATCGAGAAACTTCGAAAGAGCCATAGGAAATCCACTTAAAAAGCATTAATAATTATACACAATTGTGAAGAAATATTCAACTAAAATTCAAACATAGAAAGAAGCATCCCTTTTGTATATCTTTATTTGGTAGTATTAACCTGTATAATATTTATGGCAAATATCTCGATAAGGTACAAAATAGCACAAAAAGTAAGGAGCTGGAGGTTAAAGCGAGGTTATACTCAAAAAGATTTAGCGGGAAAAATTGGCGTAACGTATCAAGTAGTACTACAATATGAAAAAGGAACACGTAAAATTTCGATTGAGAAATTGTATGCTATAGCAGAAGTGTTATCGGTTGGCATCATAGATCTTATTCCTGTATCAAGTGAAAAAATTTGCCTTAAAAACGAAGAAGAGGAAATATTAAATCTAGTAAGAAAATATAAAACGATTAATGATCAAGAGTTGCGCAAGGTGTTTTACTTGCTAACAAAATTTACCCGAGTTGGTGAGAAAAGTAGTAAAAAAGCAGAGAAGGTAAAAATTGCAAAGGGTATGGTTAAAGCAGGAATTTCTGTTGATATTGTTTCACAAGCAATTGGCCTCTCTGCTAATGAGTGTGTTGAAGAAAAAACAGGTTCTATCTACTACCAAATAGGAAAAAAGATAAAAGAATGGAAGAGAGTATACTCAAAAGGATTTGGCTGAGAAAATGGATACAACACGTGATGAAATAAGCAACTATGAGCAAGGACGTGTGGCCATTCCACTGGAAAAATTATATGCAATAGCAGAAACATTATCAATTAGCATTACAGATCTGCTCATAGAGGAAGATGAGATAGTAGAAAGTGAGCTACCTGATTTAATAAAAGAATACAAAAAAATTGAGAGTCAAGAATTACGCTATGCGCTAATAAAATCTCTGTTTGAAAGCATACAAATTTGCGAAGAAAAAGTGAAAAGAGCAGAAAAGATGAAAATTGCAAAGGATTTAGTGAAAGGAGGAATTTCTACCGATATTATTTTGCAAATAACAGGCCTCTCTTTAGGCGAAATTCAACAATAAAAAATCATCATATATTAATATCTTCACTTTTTGATGAAAAAATAAGTAAAAAAGATTGAAAAATTGATTTGACTTCACTCGAAAGCTATGGCTTTATGCCAATGCTGATAAAAAACAGCAGTAAATATCTAAAAAAAGTTTGTTGTTAGTGAAAGGTAAATTATATGAATAAAAGTAAAGAAGAAATCGAATTCAGAATATTAGAAAGCAAAGGCAAAGCACTACTTGATCGTGAAATAATGGAAACGTTTCTAAGTGCAGTACATGAAAGCCCACAGGCTCAAGAAATTGCTAAAAATTTGGTGAATACTTATACAGGAGTAGGAAGGATTTTAGGTAGAGAAATGGATGACCTGAAAGTTATAGAAGGAGTAACTGATTCTGCAGTAGCAATGATTATGTGTGTTAAGGAAACACTAGAAAGGGTACTGAAAGAAAAGCTTAAGAGTGAGCCAATCATGGACTTACAAGGGATAGTAGAGTACTTAAACGTAAGTATAGGCCACTCAGAAAGGGAATGTGTAAAAATACTGTACTTGAATAAAAGGCGTCAACTAATTGGAGAAGAATCCTATATTGGTGAAATGGAAAAAGCACCAGTATAAATAAAGGAAATTACAAGAAAGGCATTAATGAAAAATGCAACATCAATAATAATGTCACATAACCATCCTGGAGGGAGCTTAGAGCCATCAGAAGAAGATCAAGCAGTAACGAAGAGCTTAGCAGCAGCATGTAGTACTGTAAGCGTAAAATTGTTTGACCATATTATCATCACAAGTGGAGGCTATTTCAGCTTTCGAGAAAATGGATTGTTATAGTAGAAAGTATTTGCAAATCTACTCATTATAAATTATAATGAGTAGTAAGATGTATAAAGTTTATTGTACGCTTAAAAAGTATTTTTAATATGAGGTTTATATGACTAGTAAAGATCGGAATAAAAAGACTAATGTTAATCACAAGAAAATATTTGGTGCTCTTGAAGGCGTTGATATAAAGCAGTCTAAATTTGTGAGTAAAATTAATAACCAGAAGGAGATAAACCGGGAGGCCTCCCCTAGCAGAAACATTCGCGAAAACAAAATCAACTACGGGAAAAGCCTTGACTATGTTTATGGCACAAAACCTTTAAATGATCAAGCAGAAGATTTAAATCCATTTACTTCAGCTTTGCAAAAAATAAAGCCAAGTATAAGCGAAAGCGAAAAGTTGAGCTGGTTTAAGAGTGCTGTGGTAAGAGCAAAAAGTTTAAAAGAGATGAATAAAATTATAGATGAAGTAATAGATGATGGAGCAAGGCTAAATGCATGTAATGATGGGGAGTGGAGCTTCGCAGAATACATGATATTGGGCACACACTTTCACAGATTAGAAAAAAGTGATCGAAAAAAGATAATGCGTAAGCTAATGCTAAGTGGTGCAGAGTTTCATGATACTCTACTACAGAATAAACTGATAGGTGAAATCTATAATGAGCTACAACCAGAAGTTCAGCCACAGATAGATGAGAGACTAGAAGAACTAGAGAAAGCTGGCGAAAGTGCTGTGCAAGAAGGAGAATTAATAGATGTTGAGATAGATAATACAACATCGTACATAGAGTTTTCTGGGAATAGCAAGGTAGAGGTAGCCAAAATACTGAGAGAGTTAGGGAGTAACATTTTAAAAATGGGTAATAATGCAGTTGAGATCAGAAGGGAGGAAGGAGGTGCAAGAAATTACGTTGATGTATCAGATGGTAGCTCCGTTGTGTTAGAATTTCCTACAAGCCTTGGTAAGCTAAATATTGTATTGTACCAGGACGTAAAAAACTGCAGTCAGGTACAAGTAAAAGTAGCGGATAAGGAAATGTGGGCTGAATTACAAAAAAGAGGAGAAGAAATTGGAAAAAATTGCCTTTTTGGGGGAGTGAAACTTAAGAAAGTGGTAGAAAGAGGTAATTTCACTAGGTGCGGCATATGGAGTGAAAAGCAGAAGGAAGTAAGTGAAAAATTGTTTTCATGGGCAGACAAAGTACGTGAAAATAGTAAAGAAACTTGTAGGGCACTTTAATTCATCAATTTAAAGGTTCCAGAGTCTGGCTATTATATCTGGAGCCTTTGAGCTATAGTATAAAATATTATATGTATGGTTCTTTTTGTGGAAAAAAGTCTAGATTATAAAGTGGGAGAAAAATTAAAAAGTTGGAGGTTAGAGAGAGGGTATACTCAGAAAGATTTAGCAGAGAAACTTGGTGTAAAGTACTGGGTAATACTTCAATATGAAAAAGGGAATCGTAGAATTTCAATTGAAAGGTTATATGCTATAACTGAGGCACTATCAATCAGTATTACGGATCTAATTCCTATATCAAAAAGCTGTCTTGAAGATGAGGGAGAAGAAATCTTAAATCTAGTAAGAGAATATAAAAAGATTAATGACCAGGAGTTACGTAAGATGTTTTGTTTACTAACCAATTTTGTCCAAGTTAGTGAAAAAAGTAGTAAAAAAGCAGAGAAAATAAAGATTGCAAAAGGTTTGGTTAAAGCAGGAGTTTCTGTTGATATTGTTGCAAAAACAATTGGCCTCTCTGCTGATGAATGCGTTGAAGAAAAAGGAGGTTCTATTTACTGCCAAATAGGAAAGAAGATAAAAGAATGGAGGCTAGTGAGAGAGTATACTCAAAAAGATTTAGTAGAAAAAATGAGTACAACACGTGACGAAATAAGCAACTATGAGCAAGGAAGGACTGCTGTTCCACTTGATAAATTATATGAAATGGCAGAAGCATTATCGATTAATATTACGGATCTACTAATAGAGGAAGGGAGTAAAGTGAAAAATGAGCTACCTGATTTGATTAAAGAATACAAAGAAATTGAGAGCCAAGAACTACGGCATGCACTAATAAAGTCTTTGTTTGAAGGGATACGGATTTGTGAGGAGAAAGTGAGAGAGATAGAAAGGATTAAAGTTGCAAAGGATTTAGTAAAAGGGGGAATTTCTATTGATATTATTTTGCAAATAATCGGTTTATCCGTTGATCAAATTGCATGAAAATTTATTTCTAAGTAAGGTATATATGTTTGTTTCTGTAAGCGATATTAGTTCTATAAGCTACAAAATAGGACAAAAAATAGAAGATAGCAGGTTAATGCGAGGGCATACTCAAGTAGAATTGGCAAGTGAAATAGGTTTAACATACCAAGAAGTAAACAGCTATGAAAATGGGTATATTCCTATTCCAATTGAAGTACTATATGTAATAGCAAGAGTATTGTCAGTTAATGCTATAGATTTATTACCCGAACCAGTAATAGTAAGGGAAGACAGCTATGAAGACGAGGAAATACTCTATCTAACGAAAATATATGAGAATCAAAAGTTAGGCAAAATAGTACCTTCATTAGTCAGGTTTGTTCATATTAGCGAAAAAATTAATCAAGAAGAGGCAAGGTTGGAAATAGCAAAAAATCTAGTGAAAGAAGGAGTTTCAGTTGACATAATTTCCCAGGCAACCGGCTTATCTATTTACGAGTATGATAATACAGAGAGAGAAATCTGCACTGATTCTATATATTACAGAATAGGGCAAAGAATAAGAGAATGGAGGTTAATAAGAAGGTATACTCAAAAAGATTTAGCGGATAAAGTTGGCGTAACACTCAAGGAAATACATGAATATGAAAGAGGTTATACTACCATACTATTTGATAAATTATATGAAATAGCAGGAGCATTATCAGTAAATATTAAAGTCTTGCTACCTGAAACGAGAGAAAGTAAAAAGCTATTGAGTTTAATAAACGAGTACAGAGAACCGGAATCATTAGATGCGTTAGTCAAATCTCTATCTGAAGATATGAAAAGCGGCAAGGAAAAAGTTAAAAAAGCAGAGAAAATCAGGGTTGCGAAAAATCTAGCAAAGGCAGGTGTTGCAATTGATATTATTGTGCGAGCAAGTGGCCTAACTGCTGATGAGTGTGAAAATTGAATTGTGTTAAAGACGGTACTGAGAAACATTATATTAAGATATAAGTAAAGATGGTTACGTATTTAATACATCTATTCTGAAAATTTGTTTAGCTGACTCAACTGAAGCATTTTCGTAAAGTTTTGCTGCTAATTTGCTTGTTTGATAACTTTCTTTAACGTCTTCACAGCTAACACTGAAAACACATATTGCTAATGCTAGCAGAGAAGCTAGTTGGTAAAATTGCCACAGCCGTCAGTACTCCCGATTACTTTTCCTGATAATGTGATAGTATTCGCAAGTATTATCATATATTACAAAAAAATCAGTTAGCATTTCTGTTTATTAAAATTATACAATAAAGCTGCACTTTATATAATACTTCTCAAATCATTTCTACTAAATATTTATGAATATGGTTAAACAGTAGATAGAGGAAAACTTGTCTAGTATTGATCTTTTTTATAGTAAAGTTATCTCATAAAATATTAAATTGGGAGTTTTATGGATCACAGATTAAGAGCTTATTTGCTTGGAGTTACCTGGTTTATACTTAGCTTACTTAGTAGTGTAGCTAATGATACTATATCAAAATATCTAAGTTTACATCTTCAGAGTTTTGAAGTAATTTTTTTCCGCTTTCTGTTTACCACTATTACCCTTGTACCTTTTATGCTTTACTATGGAATAGAAACTTTTAAAACAAGTCAAATATCTACTCAAATAACCAGGGGTGGGTTGTTGTTTTGTGGAATGACCTTATGGACTTACGGGTTGACTGTTTTCCCCATAGTAACTGCAACGATTATAAGTTTTTCTATACCATTATTTGTTATACTTCTTGCAATCCCTTTGCTAAACGAAAATATAATTTGGCAAAGATGGATAGTAACTGTTATTGGCTTTGTTGGTATTGCTATTACTACCAAAGCTCATAGTGAAGATTTTAATCCTAAAATTCTTATTTTTATTGTATCTGCATTGATCTTTGCTATATTAGATATACTTAATAAGAAACTTGTAATAAAAGAGTCAGTAATAAGTATGTTATTTTATTCAGCTCTAACGACAACTATTTTTGCTACTCCACCTTTGTTATTTTATTGGCATATGCCTTCCTTGTTGGAGTTAGTATTACTGCTGATTTTAGGAATAAGTTCAAACCTAATTCTGTTCTCCATGTTAAAAGCTTTTGCTCTTACTGATGCTACTGCACTTGCACCGTATAGATACATAGAGCTAATAATTTCTGCAATAGTAACATACGTTATATTTAATGAATTACCTGATAAAAGTGCTTTATATGGTACTTTGATATTAATACCATCAACCTTATTTATAGCTTATTCGGAGGGTAAGGCAATTAAGAAAAATAATGTAACAACAAAAGTTTATAATTGTTAATGGTATTTATTTTAGATGCTAAGCTATATTTTTAAGGTGATAATAAAATGCACATAACTATTATAGGAGTAGGGTATGTAGGCTTAGTATCTGGTACAATGTTATCTGAGCAGGGCCATAAAGTTGATTGCATTGACATAAATACTGAGAAGATTGAACTTTTGAAATCAGGGAAAATTCCCTTATATGAACCTGGATTAGCAGATTATTTAGAGAATAATATAAAGTCACAAAGGATAAGATTTTTCGATTCGTATTTTCAAATAAATCCCAATACAGAAGTAGTATTTATAACTGTAGATACTCCATCAGACTCTCTAGGAAATGCAAATTTAAAGAATGTATATAATGCAGTAAGTGAAGTTTCTGAGAGAGTTAATCAAGATTGCTTAATAGTGATAAAGTCAACTGTTCCTCCTGGTACTGGAGAAAATATACATAATTATTTATCTAATAAGGGCTATAACTTTGATTTGGGAGTTAATCCAGAGTTTCTCAAGCAAGGCTCTGCAGTATCAGATTTTTTATACCCAGATAGGATAATAATAGGAGTAAAAACTAAGCTAGCTAGAGCAAAACTAGAAGTTATATATAGATCATTTATAGATAAGAATATTCCGTTAATAGTCACTGATACAGTTACTGCTGAAATGATTAAATATGCTTCTAATGCTTTTCTAGCAACAAAGGTTGCTTTTATCAATGAGATGGCAGGTTTATGTGAGCTATTAGGAGCAGACATTGACCTTTTAGCTAACAGTATGGGAATGGACCATAGAATAGGTAAGGAATTTCTCAAAGCTGGTCCAGGATTTGGAGGATCATGTTTTCCTAAAGATTTGTCAGCTTTAATAAGGCTTGCTGAAGATCACAATGTCAAGCTACAAATTTTAAATTCAGTTAAGGAATCTAACTATAATCATATAACAAACATTGCTAAAAAGGTAGAATATGTATTAAATGGAGTCCAAAATAAAAAAATAGCAATATGGGGGCTAACTTTTAAGTCTGGTACTGATGATGTAAGAAATAGCCCAGCTATAGATATTGCACAATTGTTAGTGAATAACAAGGCTAAAATTACTGCATATGACCCAATGGGGATAGATAATGCTAGGCAAGTTCTAAAGGATATAGAATACGCGGACAATGCTATAGGGGCTGCAAGGGACGCGGAAGCCTTGTTATTGTTAACGGAGTGGAAAGAATTTAAAAATCAAGATTTTGCAAGTTTAAAGAGTATTATGGCTGCACCTAATGTTTTTGATTTCCGTAATTTATTAGATAGCGAGCTATTACTAAGATATGGTTACCATGTTTATTCCTTGGGTAAAAAATCTATCTACAAAGTTTAACTGTTGAGAAATTTTTTTTACACCGCTTTACTTAGTTTTTTTAGATCTTTGCTTGATAGTATGGAAAAGCAAACGAGTGCAACAACAGAGCAAATGGAAAAAAATGAAAACATAATACTGTTACCACAGTGCTTAACAAGTACTCCTAAGAGCACGCATGAAAATATTGAACTTGCAATATACCCAAATAATCCTGTTAAGCTTACAATTGCACATACATTATTTTGTGGAGCAATTTCTACAGCTATAACACCTGTCAGTACTTGCACTCCAAATATAAAGAATCCTGATAAGATTGCACAAAGGTTCATAAGAATTATGTTTTGACCAAAGTTCATTGCAATAAAAGTGAGTGCTATACCCAACATATAAAGTGATGCCAGCAAGCTTCTATTTTGAAAGAAGTACATATCACTAATTCTTCCTGTTATTAAAGTTCCAAGGATTCCACCTAAATCATATACGCCTGTTATTAGTGAGGATTGTACAAGAGAAATTTGTAATTTATTCTTTAAAATTATAGGAAACCAAAAGAAGATTCCCATTTTTATAATATAAGCACAAAAAGTAGCACAACATAGAAACCATATGGAACTTGTTACCTTGATACCTATTTGAGATTTCTGCACCTTATAATAGGTAGTAAAGTTGGCACTTTCTTTGTAATATGCTTTTAATATTGTATAAATTCCAAAAAGTAAGCATAAGAAACCAGAGTACAAAAATGCACTTTTTGCATTATATATTTTAATTATACTTGGTAATACAATTAAAGTAATACAAGAACCAAGTTGCTGAGATGCGCTCATAACTCCCCATGATGATGCAATTGAAGAGATGCTAGAGTTTGTAACCATAAACTTGGTAATAGCTGGCCAACCTAACCCTTGTGTCCAAGCTAATAATATTAATGTTAACAGTAATAAAGTTAGATTATTATATGATAAAGTTATACCAATGGTTAATAATCCAGTTGCAATATTGCATAGCCCAAACATAAATAATGGATTATTTTTGGAGTCCATGATTATTCCATTAACGAATTTTGATACTCCATAAAAAAAAGAAAAGCAGGCAAAAAAATAGCTTAATTTTACATGGTCAGTATCTATTAACAGTGGTAGAGCAATTGGTATACTTTGTCTTGATAAATAAAGCAGCATATATCCACAGAAGAATAGTAAATATTGAAAGAAGACAAAGTTCACACCTATTCCCAAATAGCTCTATGCAGATGCTAGCATAATACTATATTGGTATAATATTGTTTGACAAGAAGTTTGCAAACAATTAGTGGAGAAAATTACTTAGTATCTTTCTTATAGCAGATACAGTAGTATTAATATCTTCATAGCTTATATCTCTATGTGTTATAGCTCTGATTTTACCTTTGATGTTAGTCATTCTAATTCCATAATTTGTCATTAGTACGTTTATTAATTCTTGAGTAGATATACAATTAGTACGTAATGAAAAATACGCTATATTAGTTTTATACAGGTCGATATCAATTATAACTTGATCTATGGAGTCTAGGCCTTCTATAAGGTGCTGCATTTTTTTATGATCTTCTTCTAAAGAATTTACATTATTACGTAGAGCATATAAACATGCAGCTGAAATAATGCCAGCTTGGTGCATACCTCCGCCAATTTGAAACTTATAGTACCAAGCTTTTTCAATAAACTCTTCACTTCCAAGCAATATTGCGCCCATTGGAGCACCTAATCCTTTACTAAAATCAATGAATACCGAATCAAAATAACTTGCATACTCTTTTGGAGATATTTTAGTATGAGCACAAGCGTTGAACAGTCTTGCTCCATCTAAATGAGTGAATACGTCATTCTCTTTGCAGAGACTTGAGATCTCTTGAATATATTCTAAAGGCCACACAGCTCCACCACCAAAATTTGTCGTTTGTTCGATAGAAACAAGCCCAACTCTCGGAATATTTCTTAAACTAGGACGAGTAATAAACTCAACAATTTGTTCTCCAGTAAATATTCCTCTCGTACCTTTGATGGGCAAAGGAGTAGCATGTGCCTGGGCTGCGATCAAGCCAGATTGTACTATGAGTGGATGTGAAGTTTCATCAAGCAGCAAGTAATCACCAGGTCTTTGAATGTGTACTTTATAAGCAATTACATTGGACATCGTTCCTGAAATCAAAAAGATTCCTGCAGGTTTACCTAATATTTTACATGCGGTTGCCACTAATTCGTTCACAGTTGGATCTTCACATGCAGCTTCGTTTCCAACTTTTGCTTTAGCCATCGCTTCCCTCATTTTAGCTGAAGGGTCAGTGTTTGAATCGCTAAAGAAATCTATTTTTACTCTCATATTAAATTTAACACAACCTCCTTTATAATTTCAGCAGCTTTCATGATGTCTGTTTCCTTTGTGCCAAGATGGGTAACTGCTCTTATATGAGACTCGAGCCAAGGAAAAAGCAATAAACCATAAGCTTGGCACTTACTCAAGAAAACCTCATTAGTTACATTTAGTGTTTTTATACTAAAGCTTACTATATTAGTTTCTGGATAAGGTAGTACCAGTTTTATGTGTGGAATTTCTTTAATCTTATCTGCAAGTAATTTAGCGAGCTTATTATCTTCTTTAAGCCTAGAGATATTATTCTGTAGTACGTATTTTGCTGCATTAGCACAATACCCTATCTGATGATAACCACTACCTAGCCAAACCTGTAGCTTTTTAGCCCTTTCAATTATCTCTCTTTTACCCATAAGCATTGAACCAAAAGGAGCTCCAAGTCCTTTAGTAAAAGAAAAGCTCATTGTATCCACGTATTTAGCATAATCTGCTAAAGCAATATTCGTTTCGATATGAGCATTAAATATTCTTGCACCGTCTAAATGAAGATTTACATTGTGAGCTTTTAAAAAGTTATATAACTCAACTTGTTTTTCAAAAGGATAAATTTTACCATTAAACCCATTTATACTATTTTCTATAGAAACAAGACTCACCTGAGCAAAAATTTTATACCTCGGCTTAGAATTAATAGCATATTCTACTTCATCAACATCTAAGATTCCGCTATTATTTCTAATGCAATTAAATACGATATTATTTACTTTTGCATTGCCTGCGCTATCGAAAAAATTAACGTGATAATTATAATGAGTTATGAGTTCATCACCAGGACTTGTTTGACTGGCAATGGCTAATCTATTTGCAAGCATACCGCTGGTTACAAATAATGCTTCTTCTACTTTGAATAGTTGTTTGCAATATTCTGATAAGTCATTACAGCTTTTGTCTTCACCATAAGCAAAATCTCCAACAGTTGCATTACTTATTGCATGTATAACGTTGAAGCTCTGCAGAGTTGTAGTGTCACTTCTCAGATCAATAATTTTTTCCATCTTATTTCTTGCCATTCAAACAACCAATTTGAGCATTCCAAAGTTCTTTATAAAGACCGTGCTTAGAAACTAGTTCAGCGTGTTTACCATCTTGGACAATTTTTCCTTTGTTAAATACTAGAATTCGGTCCATGTGTAAAAGTGTAGAAATACGGTGTGCTATAGTAATCGTAGTTTTATTTTGCATCAGTTTAAATAAACTCATTTGAATTGTTTTTTCTGTTATAGAATCTAATTGACTAGTTGGTTCATCAAGAAATAATATTGGAGCGTTTTTTAAAAATGCCCTTGCTATTATTATTCTTTGTCTTTCTCCTCCAGATAGCTTGATACCTTTTTCTCCGACTATAGTTCCATATTGATCTGGTAGAGTCATAATGAAATCGTGAATACCAGCCAGCTTTGCAGCTCTCATTATTTCTTCGATAGTAGATTGAAGTTTACCATATATGATGTTTGCTAAAATAGTATCATGAAATAACAATGGGTCTTGAGGTATTACAGATATTTGTTGCCTCAAAGAACTCTGTGTAACTTCTGATACTATTTGATTATCAATCTGTATATTACCTTTTTTAACATCAAATAGCCTTAGAATTAAGTTTATAAAAGTAGATTTACCACCTCCAGAATAACCAACTAGACCTACCTTTTCGCAAGGATTAATGGTCACTGAGAAATCTTGAAATAATGGCTCCTGACCTTCATAAGAAAAAGAAACATTATTAAACGTTATTCTTCCACTTAATAAATTTAATTCTTTAGCATTTTCCTTATCTTGAATTTCTGGTACGGTAGTCAAGATTGGCAATGCATCTGAAACTTTGCCGAAATGAGTAGAAAATTGGGTAAGATTCCTAGTTAGATGGTTAAGAAACTCTATAATCGATATATTAATTCCAAGTACAAGAGCAATATCTCCTATTGCAACCTTGTTCAATTGATAATCATGAATTAAAAAATACAAGTTTACTGCTTGAAGTATATCGAATGAATATCCATATATAAACCAAAGACAAAAGTATGCCCATTGTAATTTTCTCTCTGCAATAGTTCTTTTCTTGCATATTTGAAAAAATTTGTGTCTCTCATGTGCTTGCTGAGAAAATAACCTTACTGATATAACATTTAAAATACTATCTGCTATACTAGCTATTACTTGTGAGTTTTGTTTAGAGTAATTATCAGCTAGTTCAGTAAGTACACGAAAGCTGAAAATCGATACTAAAATAAAAATGCTTACCCAAGTGAATGTGGCGATTGCAAATTTTATGTTTACTAATGATAAGGTATAAATAGCTAAGACTAATGCTATGCTGTAACCGAAAAAACAATCTATAAGCAATCTTATTAACTCTATCACACTATCCATTAAGTTACTGACCTTATGTACTAAGCTTCCAGATAAATTGTTCTGATAATAGGAATGGTCTTGCTGGAGTAGCCTACAAAAAGACATATCAGCTATCTTTTGACGCATTAAGGTAAACATTCGAATGTCAACAAAATAGCCATAGAATCTAAAAGCAGTAGTGATAAGTAATGCCATACCAAGATAAGCGCTTACAGGTAATAAAAGATTCTCAATTACATTACCTTCCTGATATTTTACAGCTGTATCTAGAATATTTTTTACTAAATACTTTCTAAAAGACAAATCAACAGCTACCACCAGGGCAACTAAAGACATTATAAGTACATTAAGTTTGAATTTAGATACTATATTCAAGATGAACATCAATACACATTTGAAGCTATCAACTCTACTTCTGTTCATTTATAATGCTAGCTCCACTACGTTGACTTTTTTATTGAGAAATACAAGTAGTGAAAACCATAAATTTTTGTATATTTTTCCTGAGATGTCTCCAGCATCATGTAGTGCTGATGCTTGATTCAGAATAAGTAGCTTATATAAATCTCGCTTAGCCTCAGTAGTGTCGATCTCAGAAATATTTGTAGTTGTGTCTGTAATAAAGGCTAACCAGCTCTTAATAAGTTCTTTCATGTTTTTTGCTTTTATACTTTCTTGGTAGCCAAATAATGACAAGCATTCTCTCAGTATAGATTCTGTTAACTCACCACAATTGAGTATACCAAAAACTGAAGGCTGAGGTTTTGGCACATAGGGAAGGTCTTGATCTTTTACAATCCACCTTGTTACATAAGCAAATCTATCTTTAGCATCTGTATTCTTATCACTACCATGCCATAACCGTGAATCAAAAACTATCGCATCTCCTGCTGAAATAGGTAGTGACTTAATTTTATAATTTTCTCGGTTATTTGAGTACTGATCAAAAAAATATGGGTACCAAAAATCAACTAAAGGCTGTATTTCCCATTTATGACTGTTTTCTATAATTTGCAGTGCACCTGAAGTTTCACTTACATTATTCAAAGCTAACCAAACGGAAAAGTGGTAAGGATCATTGAAACTATAGGAGATGTCTTGATGGAAGGGAACTGCATCTATTAAATCAGCAGTTTTACATATAACATTTGATTTTTTCTGCAGTATCTGACACTGAAGTGACTTTTCAAGGTAATTTTTAATAATTTTATCTAATGCTTGAGAGATAATTCTAGTTACTCGAGATGACGTGCCCCATCTACCGGTACAGTTTAAGTAGTCAGAAGTTGAAACACTTAGTTCTTGGGATAGCTCTGATATCTTATTTGTTATATCACTTAAAGACTGAGTTATTAGCTTTAAAGGAACCAGATTTTTGATAATAAAAAAACCATTTTTTTGTAGTATTTCCATATGATTAATACCTGACATCAATGACTGATAAGTAATCTGTTAAAGGCACAACAGCAAAAATTTTGAATCCTTTTACTTGTTTTAATATTTTTTCCCAATCGCTTAATGTTCTTAGTTTACCTCCTGTTTCAACCATTACATTAATATCTACAGAGCCTCCAGCTGGAGAGCGGTAATCTAAAATAGTTTCTATCAATAAAATACGAGATATTCCTTTGACCAATTTTAAATAAGACAATACTTTATCATCATCATAATGCTGTAGAAAGCGGCAAAAGACACCTAATTCATAATTTGTAGCTGATAGTTTTTCCTGAGTTATAAGTTTGACTTTTAAATTTTCTACTAACTGTCTTGGCACTTTATGTTCGTTATATAGGCCTATAGAACCTTTATTGTGTATATCAGAATAAGCAAGAAATAAAGAGTGTACACCAAATAGCAATATATTCTTAGCACCATCTATATTAATCCTAGAATTAAACTCTTTAGTATCAAATCTAGAATATCCTAGCAATGCTTGGTAAAACGCTATTTTCTTATCTTCTGATGCTTCTCTTTCCTTAAAAGATTCAAATGAAGAGATTGACTTCTGTTTTAGTATATCGGCAATCTTTAACCAATTCCTTTCAGCGGCAACTCTTGCCCACATTGTTGCTGCTTTTGGCAAAAATGGTATTTCCTTAAAACACTTACCTTTTGATGATAGTTTCCATAAGTCCTCGTCCTTATCGTAATCAATAAACCCTATTTCCCACAACGCCCTTAACAGCCTTTCTAGATTTGGAACGATAATATTTAACTTTTGAGATAAAACTGGCATAGTTGCAGGTAAGATATTTAACAAATCAAGTTCAATAGCAACATTTGCGAGGTAAGTTTTCCAAAAGGCTGAAAGTTCTGCAGAAATCCTATGCACTTGAGATTCTTTACCTAAATCAAAAATACTAAACTTTACATTTCCGGTAATATCGATTTGTCCTAACACACCTTCAAAAGTTTCAACTTTTGCCATCCCATTATAGAATGCTTCTACCATTTTAAATCTCTGCTGGTAAACAGGATCACCATTAATATCTATATGAAACCAACCATGTTGATCTTCTGCAATAGAATACCCTTTATGAAAAACATTAAGTTTTTTATACCATTTATTATGTACTAACTTTCCATGATGATTAATATGTGTAGCTTTACCATCCTTATAGACTACAGCGATACCATCCTTAAAATCTCCAACATAATCATACTCCTCCTGATAAATCCTGTTGCCATTTAAATTAATATGAAAACATTTATCATGTCTTCTAACTACACAAGCATCTTCCTGATAATTTCCAATCCATTGATAAGACTGTTTGTATACTCTACATCCAGATGAATCAATATGGTAACACCCTGTATCATCTTCTACGGCTGCTCTATTAAAGTAGAATCCAAAAGTTTTTAGAAATCTATTATGATAAACTGCTTCTCCTCTTACATTGATATGATAAGCACCTGTCTGATCATAAACCGGTGCAAGACCGGGCTCATGAAATTTACCAACCTTTATAAACCTATTTTCATACAAAGGATTTCCTAGCAACTCGTGAAACCTCTCACACGGTGAAATTTTAATAGATCTAAGATTATCTTTGATTAATTGATCAAAGGTTTTCTCATGTTGCATGTTTTGCATAATTTGTAATTTAAATAATTCTTTTGTAAGCTTAGGTACTCACTACTCTGCCATATTTCCTCGAGTTTAACCTCATTAACATTACCAAAATTTCCTAATGTCTTACGGAGTTCATCTGGGGCACAGCAAGGACTAAACTTTCCTTCATTGTTTATCCATGCTTCTTTACCTAAAAATGGGCATTGACCACCTGGAGCCAAATCCTTAATACCTTCTTGAGAAAGAATTGTAAAATTTTCTAATTTTATCTTTTTACCATTTGGTAATAGCATATTATCTCTAAGCTCATATAACCTTCTCACCTCTGTATTCCATCTACTAATTGCTAACTCATCTCTTCTCATAGATAGATCCTTAATTTCCTCAAAATGTGCCCAAAGATGATGTCCTTTAACTCTATCTATGCCATTTTTTATGGCCATCTTAACTATGTCATAGAGTTCATGTAAATTACTTTCCAAAAATGTTAATTGTAAAGTAACGGTACACCTTTCACCTGTATCGCTAAAGTATTTATCTCTAACTTCAAGGAAAGTTTTTAAATTTTCTGTCACTACTTCCCATTTTGAACCTTTCATGATTCTTTCATGAGTTTCTTTAGTTGCCCCATTCCAGGAAATCTTAACATCAGATAAAATTGGTACCAGTAGTTCAGCCCATTTTCTAGCTCCTTTAATAGGAAAAGAACCATTGGTCGTGAGGTTAAGCTTCAGGCCGAACTCATGGCACAAATTAATTATTTCATCAAAGCTTTTATACATTAAAGGCTCACCCATAGTAGAAGGAATGATTTCCCTTAAAGGTGTGCCAGCTGCTTCCTTAATTACTTTTCTGATAGTTTCTATCGACAGTATCTTAGGTTTTATTCCTTTAGCTTTCTTTTCTTCTTTAACTTTGCTGTATGGTGAAAAACATTCGCACATTATACAAGCAAAATTGCAGTAATCTGGATTAGTATCAAAAGTAATTCTCCAAGGACCTGGTTTCACAGCTACTGATTTGCCTTTCTTTTCAATAGCATTACGGTAAATCTTGTTAAGTTTCTCAGTATGCTCACTTATAGAAGGTATATTTCCATTTTTAGTGTAAGGATAGCCTTTTTGGGTAAGTTTACTATATAACTCCTGATCTGTAGATAGGATTTGCATTTTTTCTGATAAACTACTTGCATCTCTGTGCTTAAACAACAGTCCATCTCTTACATATTCTGCCATGCCACCATAATCGGCTGTTATAACTGGTATTCTAAGTTGCTGTGCTTCATGTATTACTAACGGTGAATTTTCACCCCAAATTGAAGGAACGACTATTGCATCAACTTTATTAAATACGTCAGTAACTATATTCTTATTATCATAACTTCCCATCCACTCTATTCTTTCTTTAACAACAGGTGAAAACTGATTGGCAATCGCTTTTAAAGCTTTAGTTTCTTCTCTTGCTGCTCCCCAAATTCTAAGTTTTACTTTAGATGATAAATGAGAAAAAGCTTTCAATAATAGATCAACACCTTTTTCGGGAGTATGAGTACCAATATAACCGAAAATAAACTCTTTTTCTTGTGCTCTATTTCTATTCTTAAGACGATTGAGATCAAAACCATAATCAAGATAAGAAATTTTGTTTATCGGAACATTAAAATCCTGAATAAATTTATCCATCAAGAATTTCGATGGGGAAATAAAGTAATCTATATAGTCTATTATTTTCCTTGTGTGCTTCATTCTAGTTGCAACCCATTGTTCCCAATAATTTAGGTCTGAATTCAGGAATTCTTCATCTCCTGTAAAATATCCTTTGTAACATTGGGTTGCACATTTTTGATCCTTTTGTCCATCACAGAGCCGTAACAAATCTTCAGAATTGCGTTGAATAAACCTTCCTCTTGGACACATTAACCAAAAGTCATGTAGCGTAAAAATTGTAGGTATATTTTCTTTAAAAGCAATTTCTGGTAAAGTAATTGATAGATGATTAAGATGACCAAAATGTATAAGATCTGGCTGAAAGTTATCTATTACTCTTTTAAATTGTATATCTACTTCTTCATTGATAAATTTGTAACGATATTTAGCTATGGGTATATTAATTAAATGCAGTAAGATTCGAGAATCACTACGATCTAGGACTGTAGTGTAATAAAAATCAGGTAAAAAGCTATTTTCATACCTAGTAAATACTTGTACCTCATTGTTATTTGCTAGTTCATGAGCAAGAGTTTGGCTATAAACCTCTGAACCAGCACTATAATAAGGAGGGTAACCATGAATAACTTTTAATATTTTCATATATTACCATATCTATATTGTTAGGATATTCTTTTGTACTGTTTTGCAGACTTTTTATAAATTTACTTAATCCTATTTCTAATGAATACTTTGGAGACCAACCAAGTAGCTCTTTAGCTCTAGTAAAATCACCATGGAACTTAGTTACGTCAAAATTTCTTGGAGGATAAAAATCAATTCTAGAATCACTTTTCGTGACTTTTAATATTGTTTTTGCTAAGTTTTCTAAAGTACATGGGCTATTAGTAGTAAGATGAATAGCAGGAAGAGAAGATTTTTCGCTTTGTAAATATTGAACAGTTAAGCATATACCCTCTATAACATCATCCAAATAGGTAAAATCAAAAACACATTCTTTACCTTCTATTTTAATTGGATCACCTCTTAATGCATTAATACAGAGTGCAGGAATTACTCTACTGTTATGATCTAGTAAACCACCATATACATTTGAAAAGCGTAATATTGCTACATTAAAATCTTTTAAACTTGTTATTTGTTCCTCAATAAATGCTTTGCCTTTGGCATAATTATTTATTGGATCGATACTAGCAGATTCTGTAACCGGCAGTTTCTTCTGCTCTCCATAGACTTCCCTACTACTTGCATATATAAACCATGGTTTATTTGGAAGTGACTTACATAACCCTAAAAACTGCATTGTACCATCAACATTAATTTTTTGACACAGTGCAGGATAAAGTTCACCATGTACCACTCGAGAAATTGCAGCCAGATGAATAATTCCTGTACACTTAGCAAGTAGTGGTGCTATATCTTCTGAAAAAAAACTGAGTGGATTGTTGCGAAACCTAATATCACAGCTTATTACTTCATGGCCTTGGTTTTCTAACTTTTTCACCAAAGTCGACCCTATCAAACCTGCAGCACCTGTTATTAATATCCCCATGTATACCCTCTACTACAACTAGGAAAATTTGTCGTACCAATTATCTTACAAGTAAGAATCAAAAGGTATTATAAAACCAGTATAAAACAAATGTCAACTTAAATTAATGAATAAAAAAATGTAGTTATGAAATAAAAGTTGGCTGCTTTCTTTCTTGAAAATAGTGTTCGGCTTTAATCAAATCCTCCTTATTATTTACTCCCATTGCTTCTCTTTCATCAGAAACTACATAACCTACACTCAAGTTATTGGTTGCTGCAATCGGCACTATATCATTAAGACAATATTCATTGGTCGAATTATTGAATTTTATTTCTTTTACTAAGGTAAAGAGATCTTTAGCATATAAAGCCATTATTCCAGAGTTTGCAAGAAGCATTTTATCTCCATTTTTTAGGATTTTTTGAACATTTCCGTAATTATCAATTACTAATCTTCCATATTGTTCATCTTGACTATTGAATCCAAGAAGAACTAAATTATTATACTTTAAACAATCAGTCATTTTCATAACTGTATCGCTAGATATAAAAGGAGTGTCTCCATACTGTATTAAAACTATGTCTTGTTCAGATAACTCCTCCAGATTTTCTAGAGCAATTTTAACTGCAGTGCCAGTACCTGTAATATTTTCTTGAATTATCAATTTTATATTATATTTATCAATTATATCTTTTAAGGTACTAAATCTTTCTAACTCCTTTAGAAAAGGCTTGTTAATGACAATTGATAGACTTTTTAAACTCAGCGGTTTTGCATTGTGAATTATATGCTCTAAAAGAGTAAAATTTCCTACTAGGTGTAGTGTTTTTGAGTACTGTGAATTCATTCTACTGCTCTTTCCTGCTGCTAATATTATCAACGTGTTATCCATACATAACTCAAGAACTTACTAGGAGGTAAGTTAAGTGATAATTAATGAGTTGTAAAGTCTACTATAGCTTCCTAAATGATCCAGAAAAAATAATTAACATGCTTGAAATATATAAATCCTCTATGACGCTAATATAGATTAGCCGATAAAGTAAGCTTCCCAGAACTACTCATTTATATTGACCCATCAGTACTTATACAAAAGCTAGTTGATCGAGAAAATAGGCAAATCCTTATCAACGGCCTACTACTTTTCCTAACTTATGCTTCCTTGTTATATTGTTGAGTATACTTTTTAAATAGTTTTTTTCTGTTTTCTATCAACCAATAGAAGTTTCTTTTAGCCCATAAGGATATTTATATAGGAACTGATATTTTCTATGCTGGCAAGAGTCTTGACGCCGTAAAAAAAACTACTCAATAATTGGGTAACTTCTGATGACATTTTCACTGTACATTTATCGCACAACATTAGTGCTACAATCACAGGTGTAAAGGTATTAAACAACCTTTAAAAAGTTTCACTTTTCCCTTAATCAATTTTTCCTTTGATATAAGTGTTTATTGCTTTTGCCCTCTCTGTTGTTATAATTAACATTTTGTAGTAGTTCAAGATGAGTTTTGCATATTCAGAGAAAATCGTCCATAGAATCAGCATCTAGCTTATCTAGGTTAAAATATATAGTTTTACAAGATGACTATTTATGGAAAAACATGGTGGGGTAAGAAGTGGCTCCAGTCTTTTGACGGAATAGATTATGATAACCGTCTTCCACGTGGCAGAACTTGTGCTAATACTGGTCGAGCTTTTGGTATTAAAATTAATGGTCACATAGTTACAGCTAAAGTTCATAGCTCAGGATCTTACCCATATCGTGGTTCAAAACCTCAACCATATAAAGTCAAAATTATACTCAATGAATTAAGCTCATCAGAACAACAGACCATTCGTCAAATTATTGAAACTTCACCAGCTATATTAGCTAAATTGATAAATAGACAATTATCAGCCAGCTTGTTTGATAAGCTTAATGATCTTGGGATTAAATTATTTCCTTCAAATTGGCAGGAGATGAATGCAAGTTGTAGTTGTCCTGATTGGGCTATGCCTTGTAAACACATTGCTGCTGTAATTTATCTTATTGCTGCAGAAATTGATAAAAACCCCTTCATGATTTTTAATATTCATAATTGTAATTTGTCAGCACTTATCGATGATTTTGGGAATGGAAAATTAGAAAATGCTCAAAACATTTTAAAGATAGATGATATATTTAAGGCATGTTCTAAAATTAGAATACATAACCAAGCAATTTTAAATGATATTGATTTATCAACTATTCCTAACCTTTTTGATTGTATCAGTAGTATTTTAACAGATAATCCACTTTTTTTTGAAAAAAACTTTCATAATATCTTACAGATAGCTTATAAGCATTGGCAAAAGTATCCTGCAGGAAGATTAGTGTACTATCCAGCTTCTAAGAAGGAACTATCAGAAGAGGAGCTATTTATTAAAAGATGGGGAAATATTGAGAATTGGCAAACATTTCAACTATTCATTGATGATCAGCATTACCTTACTCAAGTGAGCAATGGTACAACTAATTTATTTAGGCTCAGTGGAAATGTATTGAGGGATGTAGCACGATTTTTAAATGATATTCCTAGTTCGTTACTCCACAAACTTAACCCTGAACTTCGCTTCATGCATATGATTTCACAGTTTGCACATATGCTAATGGAAAAGTCAGCGCTAATACCACAAGTATTACAAAACAAAAGAGGAGAAGTAATAATTAGGTGGATTCCGGCGTTGTTTAATGAGTCAGTTAAGGAAATTCATAGCAAGATATCATCTATTTGTCCGCCTCTATTGATTAAATATCAAGAAATCGTTATGGAACCAGAGGAACAAGTAAATGTTGCTATCTCTCTCATCCTTTTAGGGTATATAGAAGATAACTTTCCTGCATCACTGGATAAGCATAGAGATAAATCCATCTTTGAATTATTCTTTACTGGAAGATCATACAAGTTTACTGAGTTTAGCAACAAGGAAATACCGCAAGCAATTAATCTCTGGCTTTCACGTCTTTATTTAGCAGATAAACCTTACAAACTCTATTTAATGATAAAAGATCACCATGAAAAATTTGAACTTGAGGTACAGTTATCACTGGATGATGAGAAGTCATTCATCAAGCTGGAAAAAGCACTCTCTAATCAAAACGTAAAGCTTAGTATTTTATCTGATCTTGCACTTTTGTCTGAATATATACCTGAACTAGAAAAGTCGATTGACGATAATAGCACATTATCATTTAATTTAGATAATTTTGCACCATTATTTTTGCATATCTTGCCTGTACTAAGAGCAATAGGCATCAAAGTTATTTTGCCGAAATCTTTACAAAAAATCTTAAAACCACAATTAAGTCTTAATTTGTCTACTAAAGATAAAATAAAAGAAGATCGCGAAAGCTTTTTAACGCTGGAAAATTTATTGAAATTTGATTGGAAAGTAGCAATAGGAGATAAAAAACTAAGCGTTACAGAATTTAAAAAATTGCTAAAAGATTCCCGAGGGCTTGTGCGAATAGTCGATCAGTACGTCCTTTTGGATGACAAAGAGGTAGAAGCTTTATTAAAAAAACTTGATAAATTGCCTGATTATTTAAGTCAAGCAGAGCTTATGCAAGCTGCTCTAACAGGAGAAGTAAATGAAACTAAAGTAGCATTTGACCAGCAGCTTACAAGCTTATTTAATAAACTTAATACTTACACACCTGTTACTACACCAAATAATCTAATAGCACAACTACGCCCATATCAAGAACGTGGATTTAGTTGGCTTGTACAGAACATAGAAAACGGGTTTGGTAGCATAATTGCTGATGATATGGGTCTTGGTAAAACATTACAGGTTATAGCAGCTATTCTGTGTTGCAAAAATACAGGGTTTTTGGATCGGGACAGAGTCTTGGTAGTAGCTCCCACAAGCATATTAAGTAATTGGCAACGAGAGATGGAACGTTTTGCACCAGAATTAAAGCTTTTCGTCTATCACGGACAAAATCGAGAATTGGCAAGTGATTATGATGTAGCTCTAACATCCTATGGTCTTGCACGTCGTGATAAAAAAGAACTTAATAAAATTCGCTGGTTTTTGCTCGTGATTGATGAAGCACAAAATATAAAAAATCCTAATACCGAACAAACCAAGGCAATTAAAACTATTGCAGCAAAACATAAGATAGCTATGAGTGGTACGCCTGTTGAGAATAGGTTGCTTGAGTATTGGAGCATTTTTGACTTTATCAACAAATCTTATCTTGGTACTCCTAAGCAGTTTAAAAGCAGCTTTGCAACACCGATTGAAAAAGCAAGAGATAAAACTTGTCTAGAAAGGTTTATGAAAATCACTAGCCCTTTTATGTTACGTAGGCTTAAGAGTGATAAAAGCATTATTCAGGATTTACCAGATAAAATTGAGAACAATCGTTATTGTTCCCTCACTTCAGAGCAAACAGCGCTTTATCAAAAGGTTGTTGATACAACTATGGAGAAGATAGAAAAAAGTGAAGGGATTGAACGTAAGGGACTAATCTTTAAACTTATCAATGCTTTAAAGCAAATTTGTAACCATCCATCACAGTTTGGCAAGAAAAAGCGTGCGAGTATTGAACAATCCGGTAAAATGCAGATGCTTGAGGAAATATTGATTAGTATTGGTGAAGTTGCAGAAAAATCATTGATATTTACTCAATACACTGAAATGGGTGAGATTATAGCTAGGCTACTTGAAGAAAGGTTTGAATCAGAAGTGCCATTTTTACATGGAGGACTTTCTAGAAAAGTACGTGATACAATGATTAATGACTTTCAAAACTTATTCCAGTCCAACATTCTTATAGTGTCTTTAAAAGCTGGTGGAACAGGGCTTAATTTAACAGCGGCAAACCATGTAATACATTACGATTTATGGTGGAATCCAGCAGTGGAAGCACAAGCAACAGATCGGGCCTATCGTATCGGGCAAGAACGTAATGTCATGGTGTACAGGCTACTTTCAACAGGTACATTTGAAGAGCGTATTGATGAGATGATTCAAAGCAAGAAGGAATTAGCAAACCTAACTATAAGTAGTGGCGAGAGTTGGATTACAGAATTTAACAACGATCAATTAAGAGATTTAGTTAATATAAAAAATGCACTATAATATAGCTGAGTTATTTAATGTAAAGAACCAGCTAACTACCGCTAATAGTTCAAAATAGAGATAAAGATTTATATTTCGTACTTTATGTCTCATTGGTAGGCAAAAAGCCTGTAATTACGTTTTAAAGTGATTCCACTTTAAACTGTACCCTTTAGCACCTGTAATGCCCTTTAAAATTTGAATAAAAAGCATCTTTAATAATTCTATTCATGAACCAAAAAGTAATTGCCGTTTTCAGAAACTTTTCATTTTTACAGATGGCTTGAAAAGATTATCATTAATAGGTAGGCCAAACTCCTCCAAAGAAAAAAGTTTTTAATTTTTTCAGAAAAAGTCATAAGAAACCCGGTATATATATAGTAGAGGGTTTTCTATCAAAGACACCATTATGAATTATATAGCAGAAAGAAAACATTAGTTTTTTTAATTTATTTTAAATATATCAACAGAATAAAAACTAAGTGGTTGACATGGTGAGTAAAATGTAGTAGAATTATAATAGAGTATTTTTCCTTAAAAGAAAGAAGATACTAAAACCTCACTTTTCACCTGAACTGACTTCCTTTACTTGTTAATATATTTTTCAAGCTTTGCCAAGAGAACCCCCACCGTAGTTTTTACTTACATAATGAAAGAGTAAGACCCCAATCAAAACAGCCTTACTCAAAAACCTTTCAAACGCTTAATCTTAAAAGGAGTTCCAACTTATGGTACAAGATTTTTTAACTGATGTCAAACAAAAAAATACTTTAAATGATGAATATTATGATTTTAATAATACTGTAGAACCATTAGAGCAATTTGATGTAGAAGAAATAAAAAGACAACTATTATTAAACATAAGATCATGCCTTTCTTATTTATTCCCAAGGGGAACTTTTCATGGAGATGAATTCCGAATAGGTGATGTGCATGGTAACAAAGGACAAAGCCTCAGAGTAGCATTAACTGGTGGAAAAGCCGGACTCTGGCAGGATTTTGCAACTGGGCAGAAAGGTGATGTTCTTGATATTTGGGCAGGTGCACAGGGAAAAGATACAAAGAGAGACTTTTGTGAAGTGATGGCCTCTATAAGTGAATGTCTTGGATATAACAAGAAATGCGCAAAGGCTGACGAAGACTTCGAGAAATTTATTACCCACAGTTGGAATTATTATGATGAAAATGGTCAGGTCATTGTAAAAATTTATCGTTCTGATCCTCCTAAAGGAAAAAAGCAATATAAGCCTTTTGATGTTAAACAATCTCGGTATGGTGCGCCAAAAGTAAGACCTCTCTATAACATACCAAGTATTTTAAAGTCTGATAAAGTTGTTCTGGTTGAAGGGGAAAAATGTGCAGAAGCGCTGATAGAACAAGGTATCACAGCAACAACAGCAATGTCTGGAGCAAACGCACCAATTGATAAAACAGACTGGTCACCACTTAAAGGTAAGCATATTATCATTTGGCCAGATAATGATGAAGCAGGTAATGAATACGCAAAAAATGCTGAAAAAAAGCTTTTAGAGATCGGAGTTGCATCACTTGCTGTGCTTGAAATTCCTCGAGGTAAGCCTGAGAAATGGGATGCTGCTGATTGTGTAGAGGAAGGTATAGATGTCAAAGAGTTTTTAGCTTCAACTCCGTTGCTTACTATTGATACTCCAGCTACTGATACTTCAAATATGAAAAGTTTAGAAAGATCCACAAAACAGCCACTTAACATTTTAGATTGGAGTGCAGAGCGCTTTGTAGGTCCGGTACCAGAGCAAAAGTTTCTTGTTGAAGGTCTATTTCCTTTAGGTGTTACTTCAATAATAGCAGCAATGGGAGATACAGGCAAAGGTATGCTTCTTCTTGACCTAGCGCTTAAGGTTGCAAGTGATAAGGATCAGATGTGTGGCTTTGGTTCACTTGTTACTGAACATGGATCAGTAGTGATTTTTTCAGCAGAAGATGATGCAAGTGAGATACACCGCCGCTTAGAACGACTCGACCCTAAGTGTGAAAGGTTGAAACATAAAGATAAATTATTTATTGTACCACTGCCAAACGTCAGAGGATCACTTACAATACTCAGAAATGTTCGTGGTAAAATCGTCGAAGTTTCTCCTGAATTCGAATCCGTAATGAAACAGCTCGAGGAAATTAAAGATCTGAAATTGATAGTATTTGATCCACTTGCTTCATTTATCCATGCAGATATAAATGCTGATCCTGCTGTAGGGGATTATCTAATGTGCTTATTATCTGATTTAGCATGTAGTACTGGAGCTTCGATAATTACTGCTCATCACATGAGAAAGCCAAAAGGAGAAAAACCAATATTAACTGCTGAACAAGCACGCGATGCAATTAGAGGTACCTCTGCTCTTGTTAATGGTGTTAGATGCTCATACGCTTTTTGGCCAATAGAAAATACAGCTAGGCTAGAAATCTTTAAGGCAGTAGGAGAAACACCAAGACAGAATGCTTTGTTTCATGGGGCAGTTGTGAAGGCCAATGGTTTAGCTGATCGCACTGTAAGAACTTACCTAAGAAATCAGGAAACAGGGCTACTAGAAGATATAACAATACAACTAACAGTTAAAAATGCTAGTGAAAAAGACCTTAAAATATGTCTTACTGATGCAATTACACGATCTGCTGTTGCAGGACACCCATTTACTCACACAGGAAGCACAGGAGTATATAAACAACGGCATAGGCTACCTGAGATTTTCCACAGTATGGGAAGAGATCGACTAGAGCGTATAGTTCAGGAACTTTTACAAGCAAAGCAGTTAGTTAAAGGAATGTCTACAGGTGCAAAAGAGGATAAGTGGCTTGACATTCCAACTGGACCATTTGCTTGTGGTATAGGAAAGTTCACTCTTGGAGATGAAGATTTTAGCTATAGGCAAAATTTAATGTTAGGATAAGTCTTTCTTTATGGGTGGCTCTTTAAATATTTTAGAGTTGCCCTATTTTCTCTATTCAATCTACCATCTACTCAATCTAACTTCGGAGCCACAACCCTATTATAAGTTATGATTTCAATTAAAAAGGGATAAGACATCAAATGGTTGAATTATATTCCTGATTCCTTGGTTACTAAATAAGTAATGAGAAACTAGGAAGCTAAAGATCGCTTTTTAGAAGACATAGAGTAAATTTTGTAGCAGTAACGCAGATATTTGACAATAATACGCCAATGGGAAAATTTGTACAAACGGTATTGTCAGGAGCAGCACAACTAGAAAGAGAAATGATAGTAGAGAGAGTAAAAAATAAAATAGCAACATCAAAGGAGCAGGGATTGTGGATGGGTGGAACTTTACCGCTTGGGTATGATGTAAAAGATAAGGAATTAATAATAAATGAGAAAGAAGCAAAGTTGGTAAAACATATATTTGAGAGGTATATAGAGCTGAAGTCAATGGCAGAACTAGCAAGGGAGCTAAATAGTCAAGGTTACAGAACAAAATCAGATATCTTTAAAAAAGCGACGGTAAGGAGAATAATAACAAATCCAATATATGTGGGAAAGATAAGACATTATGACAAACAGTATGAGGGAAAGCATGAAGCAATAATAGAAGAGGAAAAGTGGAAAAAAGCACAAGAATTAATAAAGAATCAGCCATATAGAAAAGCAAAATATGAGGAAGCGCTGCTTAGGGGGATAATTAAGTGCAAGAGCTGTAGTGTAAATATGACGCTAACGTATGCAAAAAAAGAGAATAAAAGGTATCGATACTACATATGTAATAATCACTTAAGGGGAAAGAATTGTGAATCAATAAATCGAACAATAGTAGCAGGAGAAGTAGAAAAAGAAGTGATGAGAAAGACAGAGCAGCTATATGAAAAATGGGGAGAAAAAGCGGAAGAGTGGAAAAATTTAAGCTTTGGAAAGCAAAAAGAAATAGTGCAAAAGTTAATAAAGGGAGTAATGGTGAGAGAGGATGGAATGGAGGTACATTCTGAATCAGAGGAAAAATTTATACCAATGAAGAAGAAAGGAAACAAATGTACAGTAGTAGAGCCAGAAGGGAAAACAAATAATGCACTACTGAAAGCAGTGGTGAGAGCTCACCTATGGAAACGTCAGCTAGAAGAGGGAAAGTATAGAAGTGTTAAAGAGATGAGTGCCAAAATTAATATAGGTACAAGACGTATACAGCAAATTTTGAGATTAAATTATTTAGCTCCAAAAATAAAGGAAGACATAGTAAATGGGAGACAGCCAAGAGATTTGAAGCTAGCTTATTTAAGAGAAGTACCAATGTTATGGAGTGACCAACTGGAGAAGTTTTACGGCTTAGAATCTTAATTTACAAAAGCAATAGGCAATGGAAAAGACTATGTGCCAGAAAACCAATACTTTAAAACAAAGAATTAAGGTAAACTATTTTTACAGGAACTGATACTTAATTATGTAATAAAAACAGTGATAATCTTAAACATACATATGAAACGATTCCAGAACTCCAAAGTTATTGCGTAAGAGATAAATGTTCCTGATAGCCCTTCTCCCGCTGAATCATGTGGTGGGTCTGATAAAGGAAATTCTGTAGGTATCACAAAAGTCAATTCAATCAAACACAAAAGGCTATACCTATAAAAGAATAAACATCAAGAGAGAAAAATAATTTCTTTAGAAGAATCTCTAAATTACTAAGTTAACACTTATCTCCCTACTATTTCTTCTCACCTTGAGAGTATAGTTTATACCTCAAAAGATCTTACTTTGAAGATACATCAATTTTTTTACCCTCCAAGACCTTTCTTTTGTTTACTAATTTTAGTTGACTTCATTAACACACTACTATTTCTTTCGAAGCTCCCATCTTTTGCAGCTGGTCTAAACTATCGATTGGCCTCATAAGAGTAGATGGGACACCTGATTCTTTCACTACAAAATTTGATTGTTTAATAGTTTCAGCTGACTCTATAAGTATTCTACCGTTTCTTTCAAAACCTTTATCGTTTAAAGCTTGTAGAACACTTTTTCCTCCTAAAAAGCAACTTTCTCCTAAACTTGATTTATCTTTTAATTTGTCAAACTTCTCTTGGCTCTCTTCATCAAGATTTACTTTTATTATATTACTACCTTCATCACTAGGACATAGATGAATATTAATCTTACCTACTTCAGTGATAAAGGACATTTCAATGCCACCCCCTAAGACATCTGTATAATTTCTTTTTCTTCCTATGCTTTCAACTCTTATTATACTTTCTCCGATCTGTAAGATGCTACTTTCTATACTGAAATTTTCATTCACCTTACTATTCATAACCTTTGCAACTTCAACGATACTGTTTTGTGGCCACCTGAAAAGAGCAAGATTGTTATCTACTTCTACTTTCAGATCATCATCTTGAATCTGTTCATTCTTGTTTACTAAACCCTTATATGCGATACTTTTTAGTTCGTCCTTAATTTTTTTACACTTTGTAAAAATAGGCTCATCACTTCCCCACATAACTTCACCTATCATCCTATCATTGTAAAAATCAGACTCTATTTTTGCACCTGCTGATAATAGCTTATTGACAATATTGAATAAAGGTTCTAAAGCCTCTTCCCATTCATCTATTGCCTCTTCTCCATCATCTTTATACCGTGCTCTAGTAGTAGGCGTTATACGCATAACACTGCTAGCATTAGCAATATCAATTATTTTTTTGAATACAAAATTTGACACAGTGCATTCATATTGATCACAGCGTAAATTTAGCTTTATTTTTCTTTTCAAATATTCATCTATTAAACGTTCCATCTTTTCTAGAGTGACCTTTGCAGAATTTTCGTATCTATTTTCATGAAACCGTTTCATTATACTTTCCATCTTTTCATGAAATTCATCAATCGAAACTTTTTCGCTCTCAGTTAACAGATTTGCTAAATTCATCAAAATTGAGTTTTCTGGAATAAAAGAACTTTCAACAACAGTATTCTTGTCTTCAATAACGGACTCATGCCAGTCATCATCACTTTGTTCTTGACTTAACGATGATGCATTACCTTCAATGGTGTACTGACCAAAACGTTCTGTATGCTGTTCTTCATCAGCTAACTGACCAAATGGCTTTTTTTTATAAACTTGCTTAGTATCTAAAATATATTCTAACACCATATTCCCTCAATCTATAAATACATTGTGTACAATAACTAGCATGAATAAAGGCTGATGCAAGCATAATTTTTCTAATACAAATTTCCGTTAGTTATGAAACACATGAAAAAGAGCTGTTTTTGCCTATAATTGCGAAGTTAAATAAATTTATCATTTGTGTTCCCCATAACGAATGTTGGTATAAATATGGATTTCTTTGTGTGCAGGATATGGAACTTAAAGTTTCACTAAGAGATAAAGTAGAGCACAAAAGCCAACACATTACAAGCAAATGGTTGCCTATTAAAGATGATGATAGATTTTATCATTCCAGTAGACTCACCCATACTTACCCCTCTAAACACAAATAATACATTATATGCAATATATAACATTAAATCAATAACCATAATCTTTTTACTACTTATATTTTTGTTAAGTTTTTATGGTGAGTAACAATGGAGTATGTAGATAGGTTAAAAGTTGCTTATGACTGCAAATTTGAGCTAATTTTACTATAAATTAACATGGTTAAGACCTATATTTGATATCACTACTATAAGAGCATGATGAATTATGCTTTAAAGGAGTACGGAAACTGCTGAAGTTTTTTTACAACAAACTTGTAAGGAGCAACTTCAGCAAAATGAATAAACACATGCCAATATTAATAGAGAATTATTTATAAGTCAACTAACTTTTTCAAAAAATATTTTAGTGAAGATACCATGCTAGCTAGTGTTATAAAGAATTGAATTATTTACTCTTCCTAAGATTGCAAAAAAGGTCGTATATTTGTGAGAACAAGCCGCGTAAAAATAAGGTTATAAAAATAGAAGATTTAAATTATTTCAATAAGCTTAGGCAAAACAGTTCGTATATAGATATGGATGAAATGGGCTAATATGGCTAGTTTTAGCGTATAGCAAAATCATTATATTGAAAAGTTCGTATGTTACAGATGGTAGACCATGCCATCCCAAAAAAAATATTTCTCACGTGTAGCAGTTTTGGGCGCTGGAAATGGTTAAGTTATTTGAGATATTAATAATATATTTTGTTAAATTAATACTAGTTCATTTTAGAATAGTAATTAAGGTAGATTTATAAAAAACAGAATTTAAAAGCAAATAAAAGGCCTTATATTGAGCCTATTAAGAGCCTTTTGCCTAAAACTACTTTGGGTTAGAAAATTTTTCTAAAATAGTAATTGACAAAGTTTTAAAGGTAGAGCAACATGCCTAGAATATAATAGAAGCTCATTCATTATGGTATGTGAGAGGGTTAAGAATCAAAGTATTTTTTTATTCATTTGCAAAGAGGGGTAATTATGGACCGTGGAGATATTCCGGAAGTTTTGTTTTCATCTGTTAAAGAGGATGATCCTTATAAGGCATCTAAGCTCCTCCAAGTTGAACGCTGGTGCTATACACATTCGAAGATAATTGGAAGAAGTGGTAAAAAAGGATACAATCTTATTGCACAAGTGTTATCTGATAAGGAGTCTTGGGAGGAAGTAGGAGGATTACATGGAGTCAAGCTTAATAGACGGGAGGTAGGTAAAAGGCTTACTACACTACCAGATTCAGATAATGCTTTTGGCAGGGCAAGTAGATACAGAATTGCATGTGAGTGTTGTTTGGAGGATGAAATAAGAGCTATCTTTGAGGAAAGAAAAGAGGAATTGTCTGCTCAAGGTAATGATAGCTTGCTTGAGTATCATCACTTAGTTAGGTGTTGTGGAGAAGGTCCTATAGCACAGTTTTGGTCACATTTTATTAGTGGGTATCTTGATAAATTGGATTTAAGAGGTCGTCATCCATATGAGTATGGGCTTGATTGTGCAGTAGATTGGAAAAAAGTAGAAGCAGTGGAATTCTTTTGGAATAAGATAAAATCATTGCCTGAAAATGAAATGAGTGAACAGAAAAAGGATGAGATCTTAATGAAAAATGCAATTTATTCAGCAGGACCTAATTTTCGCGTTTACCCTGATATATTCGAGTTCTTCCTTAATCAGATAAATCCTGATAGATATCCAGAGCTTTTGAAAAGAGATTTGGAAAGGAATACTGAATATGCCTCTTTATACAGAATGCTAGAAATGTTTAATTTTGATCTATTTCAGAAGTTATTTGATTTTTTGAAGCCATGCAATATTCCAGAAGATGATTACTATCTCTGGTTAAAATTAATGGTAAAGGAATGCCCAGAGCATTATTTAAGTACAGCTATGGAAATTTTTATACGTATATGGACAAGAGAGGGATTTGATGATCATCGTACTTTGACATTGAATAAAGAAATGATGAATAACTCTGTTTTTCAAGGAAGATTTTCAGTGCATTTGGTTGAAAAAGGTTTTATGAAGCCAGTGTGGGCAATTTTAGATAAAGCTAACTCTGATCAGATTAGGGAGTTTATGTCTTCTGAAAAAGCAAATTATATACGTTCTATATTAGAGCAAGGAGATCATGTTTCATTAAATAAGTTTTTAGCGTATGGCAAGTCTGCTGATAAAGAACTTGATCAAAAAAACATACCTGGTCCAAGTGGTGATTTAGCTGAGGTAGAGCTTAGTAAACAATCTTATGTGGGGGTAGGTGATCATTAAAATATTATATGTATAAAAGGAGGGTTATATGCCGAACGAAGAAAGACCACAAGATTTTGAGTTAATAGAACTATTAATTAGAGAGGTGAGTTCAGATGTAGCAAGTACTTCAACTCAACAGGGAAGTGATTTTAAATCTTTCAAAGCAAGGTTTCAATCATATATTGATCAGGTTCCATCGTATTTACATTCAGTAGGTAAAGAAGGATTTTTTCCTCATTTCTTTCTAGGAAGCTTTTCTACTTTGGTAGACACAGAAATTGCAACAAAGCTGAACATTGAGAAAGTATATTTTAGTTTTGATAGTGCAAAGACTCTAAAAGTAGCTGTTATTAAAAAAGGAGAAATCAAAAGCCCAGAAGATGCTGCTGATAAAGTAAGGCTCTTTGTTATTGCAGAATCTGGTAGCACAAAGAAAAAGTTTAGCTATGGTGAGCTAGATAAGATATTAGGCAATACTAAAGTCGCCAGGAATAACATTGTGAGGCTAGCTAGAGATCAAGGTAAGCTAGGTGTGAGGTTGGTAGAAATCACTAAAGAAAAAGATGACAAAGGGAAAATGGCAGGAATATCTATTAATGTGGAAAGTAATAAATTGGACAATGATGCTTCTACAACACATGAGTTTAAGGAAATAAAAAAGGGGGTATGGAATAATCCAGAAAGTGATATAGCGAAGCTAACTAATTCGAATGCAGGAAAAGTAAAGGAATCTGTCGAAGAAATTCTTAAAAAAGTTAGTAAAATCCACTCTGAATACAAGGATTCACTTATGTACGGTGAAGAAAAGCGTACGCTATCCAATAGCAAAAAGGTTATCGTTCAACTCCGGGAAACAGCACATCATGGGTTTATAGCAGGCGCCCTAGTGAATTTTCGCTATAGACATAATCTTAGGGTTTATCTAGAGCAATTTGCAGGGAGAGGTTACGCTGATATTGTTTTAGTGCCTCGTGGTAAGGATAGGTCATTGAATGCTATTCCTATTATTATAGAAATGAAGGCTGCTACTAAAGCAGAGTTAGAAGAAGGTAAAATAGGAGAAAAGAGTGGAACTGCACCAACTACTGCTTTAAAGCAAGCTGAGGATTATACAAAAGGTTTTCAACCGAATGTAATGAGAATTTTAACTACTGCAAATGACATGCTATGCGTTGGTGTAAACCTTGATCATCCATCCCCTGTTTCGAATATCGTTGCTAAATCACGTGATCAAGAAATCACCCCTCTTTTTAATGATATAATGGAATCTATTGATGGACGAAATAATGGTAGAATTAATGAAGAAGGGCTGAAGGAGAAAGTTCAAAATAACATAGAGCGTATCTACCATACATTTCCTGGTACAGGAGATAATCATTATTTTAGTAGGTTTTTGTTAGGGCAGTCTCTGTTATTAAATGAAGTTCAAGTTTTAGAAAGCAGTTTTAAAAAGCACGTTTTTATTTATGGAGAAAATATACCCACAGAAGCTCAACCTGAACCTAAATCTCAACGTCTTAAAGATCAGAAAAGTAAAGGGCAAGGTGCCGGTCAACCATCTAACTTGGATCAAAGCCATGGAGTTGTGACAATGGTATTTATTCCAATCAATGTTCAAAAATCAGTTTGTGTGATGAATATTGTTGAAACAGATGGAAGAGATAATGCGATGAACAAGGGAATTCCTCTTGATCAACTTCAGCAAGAAATAGGAAACAGGAAAATAGTTGAACTAAACCTTAGTTTTAACATTAAGAAAAAATCAAAATTTGAAGAGTATTTTAGCGTGGAGGTGGGAGAATCCGTTTCCCTAGAGCAGTATAATAGAAGAGAAACTAATAAATTTGAAGGTAATTTTAAAGATATTCCTTATCCTACCGAGTTCAAGGAAACATTTGATAAGGTATTAGAGTCTCAGCTTGCTTCTTCACAAGATCGATCTCAATCAATAGGCAAGTATAAGGAGTCATTTGAAAAGTTAGGTGAGGCAATGCTGCCTTTTAAAGATTTAATAGAAAAAGAAGCACATACTCAAGCTGTGTTTCATGGAGTATTTAGCCACTACAGTGATATAAAATTAGGAGAATTACAAGAAAACAGAGCTTTAGTATTAACAGAGTTTCAAACTGGAAGGGGAAAACGTATTGATATGCTAGTGCATGGTATTAAGTTTGCAGATCAGGCTAGCAGTGCTAAAGAATACGATCCAGTAGGTTTAGAACTTAAAGGACCAAGGGAAGGTAAGACAGCTGATGCATTGGTAAAGGAGGCAAATGATCAGATAAATACAGAGTATGTAAAAGGTGTAACTTATAAAACACTTACAGATGGAAAAGAAGTGGGTTTTATAGGCGTTGTGTTTGATAAAAGTGTAAGTAATGCAGATTCTCTTATCTTAATGAGCAAAGATGAGTTTGCTTCTGTTAAAGTAATTCATAGCTCTATCTTTAGTTTTAGTCAGCAGCAGCCTGGAAAGAGATTTGATCCAAATAGTTGTGTGGGGCAAAGTAGTAGAAGCAAGAGAAGCATTAATAACTGTTTGTTTTCGAAGGGTGATGTAGAAAAATTCAGTAAAGGAAATATAGATGAAAATAATGTAGACAAAATTATAATTGATAGTGAGAAATTTCTAACTTATGTTAAAAGCAGTCAAGATAAAGGGAAAAACGCTCAGCTAGTAGAGTTTATTGGAAACAAAAATATTGAAGGTGACTATAAATATTTAGTTGATAAGGTGATTGGAGATCAAGGGTATGAGCGCTATATTCAGAATGAGCGTATTAAGGATTTGCAAGGTGATGTTTTACAACAAAATAGTGGTTTAACAAAAAATCCAAAATTAAAAAGCAGATTAATGAATGCTGCAGGTGGAATACAATTGATAAGAGGAATCCATGGAGCTATTGTATCTTGCAAAGATGGAACAGCAACGGATTGTGGATTAAATCTAGGCGGAGTAGGATGGTCTTTTGCATCTCAACCAATTGAGAATGTAATGGTTAAAATTACTCCAAGAGTTGTAACATCAGCTGAAAAGGTTGTAGGAAAAATTATACCAGGTACTTTAGGTAAACAGACAAAATTTGTTATTCGAGTTGCAGGAGTAAAATTTGGAAGTACAGTAGCAAAAGGTGTGGCAGGGGCTGTAGGTGGTGTCTTTGATATTATTGATATAGGCATATCAGCAAATAATCTTGTAGACTGTAAAAATAGAGAAAGTAGTGATAATCCATGCGGAGAGAAAGAAATAAGGGATAATATAGCATCTATATCCTTTTCTGGAGTGTCATTTGTTTCTGGTGTTGCTCTTACAGCAGCTGGTATGCCGGTGGTTGGTATTGCAGTTGGATTTGGGCTCATGGTAGGTTATGGAGTTTACAGTGGTGTCAGCAATATTGTAGAGTACGAGAAAAAGTATGATACGACCCATGGAGAAAACTGGAGCATATTTTGGAGAACGATTCTATTTCAAGATATGGCATCTGATGTGCAACACCTTGCAGATAGAAAAAACACAGTTGATAGTCTAGCTAAAGAAGTATGGAAGGCTTTAAATAATGCTCCTAATAGTGTTGTTGCTTATGGTGTTGGTCTTGGAAAAGTAAGTGATAATACTCTTCGGCCTGATTATGCAAAGATTTTGATGGATAAAGAAGATACCAGTACCAAAGATCTTTCACGTGTCATACCTGATAGTATACCAGGTGCCAGCAGGATTTGTTTGCCAAAGGTTACTGGGCAGGATTATGAAAAAGGTATTACAAGTTCAGTTCAACCGCCTTTATACTACTGTGAGAATGCAATGGTTATTAGTCACGATAGTAGGGTAAAAACGAAACAAAAAGGTAGTACAATTGTTTATGATTTACAAAATATAGATAAAGGCGAAATTGTTGGAAGCAATAAATGGAACAATAATTTTCTCATTTATCCAGGTACAACAAAAATAACTGGTGGTAATAATGTAGTAAATAGGTTTGTTCTTGTAAATAACCCTAGCTTTTCAGGCAAAATGATTGGTGGAAGTAACTCTATTAATATACTTGATCTAAGTCAATTAGCAGAAAATAAAGTTACAGGTGTGATTGACTATCGTTTTAAGCCTAATGCCTATGGGAGATTAAAGGTAAGAATAAATAATCGTTTGTTGATTGATGATGATGTTAGTAACAACCTCTTTAATTACCATTATATTGGAAGGCAGAACAAGGTAGATGAGATCTTGTGCATGGGTTATTCTGAGCATTTTACAGAAAGTGATAGCCGTGATGTTATAATAGATAGTGGCGGTGGTCTTAATAGAAATAGAGAAGATGTAGTTGAAAATTGCAGAAAAGTAATTATTTCGCCGTATACTACAGTCAAGGGTAGAAAAAGCAATTATACTTTTTACGTAAAAGTTGCAGACTATGAAGGTAGGGGTTTATATTCAGAAATTAATGTAGATGGAACAGGAACTGTAGTTTTTCCAGAGATTGATTTATTAAGTGATTGTGATCAGATAACCTACTCTAAAGAGAGTAATACTTTATCTTTGAAAATAAATTTTGGTCAAAATAATCAATTTACTCTTGATGTAAAAAATTATGTCGAGCAGAGCAGTAAAAAACCTCACTTTGTACTGATAGATAAAAATGGTAGTAATATTGTTCCTAAGATTGAGAGATCAGACTCAGCAACTATAAAGATTAATTCATTTGAATTACATTCAGAACATTCTTTAGGTAATTTTAAGGATGTTGAAACTCATTACAAAAAGATTTTAAACGATGATAAGGATTATAAAGTTTTGAGTGTTATTAGAGACAAAACACAGAGTCAAGATAATAGTGTTGTTCCACATATGGTTTTTGGTTCTTCAGGAGATGATGTAATCAACTTTGATCAAGGCACTATGTTTGCGAGAGGAGGAAAAGGAAGGGACGTATATGTTATTACTGATGATATAAATAATAAAGAAGTTAAGATTGATAATAATTCAGATGATGAAAAAGTGGACACATTATTTATACCAGAGGTTGAAAAAGGTTTTTCAATCCAGCAATGTGACTTGCATTTAAATTATAGCAACATTAGTATTCAAGTAAAAAACTACCTGCAAGATCATAATCATAGGCATTTTATAATTATGAACAAAAAAGGAGAAGCTTTTATCCCTAACATACAGTCAATGTCATGTTCTTCTTCAGGAAAAGGCAAATTAGTTCCCTTTTTACAAGCTACACAAGCTCAGAGTATGTTTTTATTGCCTAAAGATTTTGAAGATGATCATGTAGTGATAGATTCCCGTCTTGAAGATATTGAGAAATACAAAGATAAAGATGCTCTTTTATTAATAAGAGAAAGTGAAATTCCTTTTATCATTAGAATAGAAGGATTCTATACTGATCGAAGTAAATGGGAAAATATTTCTTATTCTCTCTGGAATAACAATGATCTTTTTCCATCTCCTGGTTTATTAGAGAACATCGATAATGTAATGGAGTATAAAGACAAGCTTAGAGATGACTATAAAAAGGTTGTAAAAGAATACATTATAGATTTTAGTAACTCTACTAATATTGAGCATAATCAAAAATTAGAGAGAAATATTTCAACTTTTGTAGGGCAAGAGGAGGAACGCATAGGAGTAATGATATTAAAGAATATTGCTCCTAATCAGATTGAAGTTTCTAGTAGTGGTACAGATCTGATATTTTGTGATAAGAGGTCCAATCATACGATCAAGATAAAAGGTTGGAATAATAGTAAGTCTTATAGGATTTCTACATTGGAGTTTGATCTAGGCTTAGAACCAATAACAATACGCAGATTAGATAAGTTTAGCTTACACGAGGTAGGAAAAATACAAAGTTTAATTGGTAAAGCTTCAGAAAATTACCAGAATAAAAGTAAATATACTCCTAAAGTAGAAACTGACTTTAAATGTTTAATATCAGTTGAAGGTTTTGAAAGAGAAAACAAAGAACCAACATATCAATGTCTTGGTTTTTCTTCACTTCAGGACCAGGTTAGCTTTACAGAAAATTTCTGTAGTTTAGAGCAACTCACTGAATTTAGAGATAAATCGAATAGCACTCAGGTTTCAGCGTTATCAAAGAATTTACAAAACGATCTTTCGTTAAATGGATATGATCAAAATATAGTAGATAAGTGCTCCAAATTAATATTGGCTGAAGAAAATAATCAGCAAAGTAAAATATCTTCTATGGTTAAAAGTGTTGAAAAGTTTACTCTCTTACATCCTATAGCTGCTACTTCAGGAAGGTCATTAAGCGAACCAAAAAATAGGTTCAATTTAGGTAGTTGTTTAGGTCATAGAAGGAAAAGGGATACCAACCGCTGTTTAGCTTTATGGAAAGATATAGACAAATTTAATGAAGAAAAGAGTGAGAAAAGAAACGTTAATAAAATTAAAATCAATAGCGAAATATTTGTTTATTATATAAAAGGTATAGAAGATGAAAGTAAACGTGTTCAGTTCATTGATTTAGCAAGTCAAGTTGAAGTTACAGGTAAGTTCCAAGGTTTAGTCAATAAAATAGTTCGTAGTAGAGAGGCTATAAGCCACTTAAACAAGGTAGGGAAAGTTTCTGGCATTCTAATGCATGGTATGATTGCTAAAAATGCTTTAGCCGATTTTTTAAGCGGTGATTATACAGGAGTAGCAATTAATTTAGGGTTTATTGCTGGAGGTCGAGGGCTTACTAAAATTGTGAAAGTTGTTAATGCTAAAGGAATTGATTTCATTACAGATGGTAAGTTACTTCTTGGTAGATCTTTAAAGGCAGCATCGCCTTTTCTTGCTCGTAGTACTTCAGCTTTTGTTGTTTATGATTTAGTGAATCAAATTAAAGAACTAAGAAGTGGTGATAAAGATGCTCTAATACCAGTTATAGGAGATAGCATTTATTTGGGAGCTGATGCTGCAGAGATTGGTATAGAAGTTGCTGAGGCTTTTGAAGTACTAGAGGGGATATCAAGTGTTACTGGTCCTATTGGTACTGCAATTGGAGCTGTAGTATTTATTGGTACTGATATTTATATGGCAGTAAAAAGAGTTGATAAAATTGATGAGATAGTTCACTTAACTGGAGGAGAAAGAATTATTGAAGGGTTACGTGCATTTGTAGGTATAAAACCTGAACAATATATAGAAGAATTAATGAAAAAAAAACAGCTTAATGATCAATTAGTTAAGCAAGGGCTTGAATACTTAAAAGAACACAATAATATTCAAAGGTATGTTTTTCCTACTAAAAGATCCGTTGTAGATTCTTGCGAGACTTTTACTAGAGAAATCGTTGGCATGAAAGGCCATTTTACGGTATTAAAAAAAGAAAGATGTAAGGTTGAAATTCAGGATGATTTAGATAATGTGGCCTTTTTTGATAAGGAAGTAAGTAATGTAGTTTATGACAGAGCAAAACCAGATGCTCCAGATGAAGGGAGGTTATTCTGTCTTCCAACTGATCCAATACGTCCTGAAAGCGGAGGTGAAAATGCTTACCTTTGTTATGATACAATAGGCTTGGATTATCAGGTAAATAGAACAGGAGATTATACTTTAATTGCATTGGGAAAAGGCAAAGATAGAGCAATTGGATTTAAATATAGTCCTAATGTTTTCTTGGTAGACGATGGTGATAAGGACTTTACTGGAGGTGATAAAGATGATTTGTTCATCCTAGTAGGTAATAGGGTTACAGGCAGGTTAGATGGAGGTGGTGGAAATAATACACTAAACTTAGCAGAGTTTTCCTTGAATGAGAATCTCAACATAAAACCTGATTCACGTAAAAATGATAGTTCAATATCCTCATCCTATAATGATATTACAATAAAAAATATGAATATAATTTATGGTAGGAAAGGAAAACAGGATATAGTGGATTGTGGGTGCGATGTAAGATATATAGATGGTCAAGGCGGCTTAAGTAACAACAGTCCTGATAATATTACCATACCATATTGTTATAGACCTAGTGAAAAGAAAATAATAGTAAGACCTAGTAGTGAAATAAATAACTTAGACCAATCAAGTAACGGAAATTTTGATTACATTATTCTTCCTGATAAGGGAAAAGCTAACATTAATATTGAACCTGATTATACTTTTACAAGACAAAGAAAGCATAATTTTTTATTTAACTATACCCTTTTTGATTTAGCAAGCGTTGATATTAAAAACATTAAAGATATCAATCATTGGCATTCTGGTTATGGGAATATGACTCATACAATAAGAAATGTTACTTTTAGTTTCCTGTCACCCTCATTAAAAGATAAGTCTATCAATGAAAAATTTGATATAACTATTTCAGATATTCCAGCTAACGCCTCTTATATACTGAGTGATAATACTGAGATAAAAATAGGAAAAAACAATTTATATGCAATTCATAGTACTGATAAAACTACTGATGAGGTTGTTCAAAGTTATCCAACTGTAGCAGACCATTTAAGGATGTCTCTTTTTGTAAGTACAAACAACGAAACTGTTATTATTGGGCATGGAAATCATGATATAATTAATAATAATTTTTTACAAAAAAGTCATTTAATTGGCAGTGGTGGTGAAAATGTATATGTAGTTACCTCAGGTCATGAGATACTTGATATAGAAAACCTTCCTATTCCAGAAGCTATAATTTATGACGACTTTAATAAAAAGAACAGTATAAAGGATATATTAGATTTACGTCAGTTAGTACGACAAGTAAATGGTGACTTGAGTATAGAGCCAATATCAAAAATTATCGAAGATAGAAATGATTTGTTGATAAAGTTATCTATATCAGCTACTGGCTTAAAGCAAGATGTAGTAATAGTTAGACTAAAAGATGCATTTGTAAATAGCTGGTATAGGGAACTACAAGTTATTCTTAATAATGCGCCTATGAAAATAAGTTCTGAATTAGAGTTAAAACCACTACCTTTGATATTTGATAAGGATAAAGAAGTAATTGTAGTTGCATCTCAAGACGTAGAAGAAAAAAGTGAATTAATTATATCTAAAGAAGCAGGGCAATATACTTTTCTTTATTCTGGATATGACTTAATGATTACCAACGTTTTTAATGCTGATATGGAAATAAGCAAGTTTTGTACTATATGTCTTAAAGATTTTTATGAGCAGCCTAAAATGGGAACATTATCTATAAAATTTAATGACACAGAAATATTGTTAAGTAATGAAATAGATAAAATAAATAATGCAGATAGTATTAGTGACAAACTAAATATGAATGGTTACATTAGTTCTATCGTTAAGTTACAAAGTTTTGCACCTTTAGAGGCTGCAAGTAGTAATCATCCTATTAGGCACAAAAGACATAAGGATCATAGTAGACATGGAGATGGTATGCATCGTACAAGACATAAGCATCATAGAGTACAGAAGCGTAACATTAATTACCAAGATAGCCATTACTATATAGATCAATCTGAAATAGCAACAAATAGTGCAGCAAGACCATCTTCATGGATAAATATTGTTGCTAATACTATTGTAGATGCTATTAAAGGTATTTCTCGGTTTGTATATTCCCCTTTAAAAGTTGAATTACCTGAGATTCCAGAAAATGGCTCAGATCATTCTGATACAGTAAGAAATCCAAGTAATCAATACACCAACCAATTTAGTAGTGAAGTTTGTGTGAGTAATAATGTTGGCTTGGCATTTTTCTTGTTGCAAAGTTTTCTAGATAAAAAATATCCTCTTCCTAACCTTTGTTCCGTTACTCCTAAAGAAGCTCTGGCTGACACACTGAATATCGTAGGAGAATTTGAAAAGACACTTGAAAAAACAGCTAAACAATCTGGTGTGTCAGTCAAAGGTTTTGACTTTTTTAAAGTGTATCTAGATATAGCAGGCCACGTAAGAAACGAGAGGTACTCTCAAATACCAAATACTTTATATTTAATTACAAAAGAAGCATGTCCGAAAAATGAGAAGTTTCTGAGTATTTTAAAAGGTAACATTGAAAAGATGTTTAATGAGCAGCAGATAGTTAATAGTGGATATCAACCTAACTACATTGCTGATAGTAAACCTAGAAGCTATTTAAGTAATACAACAGTAGACAAACAGCTACAAAGGTCATATCATGCCATTTCTTCCTGAAGTTGTTTAATTTCATCTACCGAAAGGCCAGTGATTTCAGCGATAACATCTATAGAGACACCGGCCTTGAGTGAGTTTTTGGCAACAGCTATTTTAGCTTTCATTTCACCTTTTTCTTCGCCGATGAGGATGCCTTCTTGTCTACCTTTTTCGTGACCAACTTTAAGACCCTCATCAAATTTTTGAGCAAAAGCAGCAATCTCATCCATTATGCGTTTTTTCATTTGCTCATATGCTAGTAACTCTTCTTCTGACCAATTAAACTTATTCATCTCTTCATAAGCTCGTTTTATTATTACGTCACTACCAACTATTTTATCTAGGTCTTCTTCGTTTGTTTCTGCTGCATATCGGAAAAAATAACACCATTTTTCTACTATATTTTCTAGTTGGTCTTCTTTTGTCTTTGTAAATTTTGGTAGTTCTATGAATACAAAGTAAAAATCCTTTAAGTCATGTTCAAAGCTATTTTGATCTAAAATGACATGATTAGATTTGTACTCAGCCTTATCTGGAAAAATAATACAATCAGCAACAGCAATAAAGATAATTTCTTTGAGGTTATGATAATCATCACCTTGATCAGCTTGACTTGAGTAGGCTTTGGCAGCATAGTATTGAGCACGCTTTTCGAAGCCCTTGGTCTTAGTGAACTGCATCTCTATAATGTATCTTGAACCTTGAGAGTCTTTACAAAGAACATCGACAATACTCTGCTTTTTAGCAGCAATTTCAGGGTCTAAAATGGTAGCTAAGAATTCAACATCGTGAATAGCAGCTAAGCCAGTGAAGCCTAAAATATCGTTCAAGAAATGAATGAGAATATCTTTATTCTTCTCGGTGCCAAATATTCTTTTGAAGGCGTAATCATTGCGCGCATCAAGAAATTTAGACAAAGCCATAGAAAATCCACTTAAAAAGTATTAATAATTATACACAATTTTGAAGAAATATTCAACTAAAATTCAAACATAGAAAGAAGCATCCCTTTTGTATATCTTTATTTGGTAGTATTAACTTGTATAATATTTATGGCAAACATCTCAATAAGGCATCAAATAGCACAAAAAGTAAGGAGATGGAGGTTAAAGCAAGGTTATACTCAAAAAGATTTAGCAAAAAAAATCGGAACAACATATCAGGTAATACTGCAATATGAAAAAGGAACACGCAGAATTTCAATTAAGAAGTTATATGAATTAGCAGAAGCATTATCAACAATTGCTAGAGATCTAGCTTGCGGACAAGAAGTATCAAATGAGGAAAGGTATGAGGAAGAAGAGATATTAAATCTAGTAAGAAGACATAAAGAGATTAAGGACCAAGAATTACGTGAAACGTTTTATTTATTAACTAAATTCATCCGTATTAGTGAGGAAGAAAGTGGAAAGGTAGTAAAAATAGAGGTGGCAAAGGGTTTAGTTAAGGAAGGAGTTTCTGCTCATGTTATCTCTCGAACAACCAATTTATCTGTTGATGAATATGATAATGATGAGAAAAAAATTTCCATTCCGTATAAAGTAGGTCAAAGAGTAAAAGAATGGAGGTTGAGAAGAGGATACACTCAGGAAGATTTAGCAAGTAAAGTGGGCATAATAAATCAAAGAATATATGAATATGAACAAGGACGAGCTGCTGTTTCACTTGAAATGTTAGATGAAATAGCAAAGATGCTATTAATTAATATTACAGATCTGCTTCCAGAAACAAGAGAAAATGAGAATAGTGAAGCAGAGCTATCAAAGTTAATAGAAGAATACAAAAAGATTAAAAGCCAAGAACTACGTAATGTACTAATAAAATCTCTGTTTGAAAGTATACAAGTTTGCAAAGAGAAAGTGGAGAGAGTAGAAAAGATGAAAATTGCAAAGAATTTAGTTAAGGAAGGAATTTCTACCGATATTATTTTGCAAATAACAGGCCTCTCTTTAGGCGAAATTCAACAAATTTAAGTAAAAAAATCAGTATCTATTAACATCTTTACTTTTTAATGAAAAAATAAGTAAAAAAGATTGAAAAATTGATTTGACTTCACTCGGAAGCTATGGCTCTATGCCAATGCTGATAAAAAAACAGCAGTAAATATTTAAAAAAAGTTTGTTGTTAGTGAAGGGTAAATTATATGAATAAAAGTAAAGAAGAAATAGAATTCAGAATATTAGAAAGCAAAGGCAAAGCACTACTTGATCGTGAAATAATGGAAACATTTTTAAGTGCAGTACATGAAAGGCCACAAGCTCAAGAAATTGCTAAAAATCTGGTGAATACTTATGCAGGAGTAGGAAGGATTCTAGGTCGAGAAATGGATGACCTGAAAGTTATAGAAGGAGTAACTGATTCTGCAGTAGCAATGATTATGTGCGTTAAGGAAACACTAGAAAGGGTACTGAGAGAAAAGCTCAAGGGAGAACCAATCATGGACTTACAAGGGCTAGTAGAATATTTGAACGTAAGTATAGGCCACTCAGAAAGGGAATGTGTAAAAATACTGTACTTGAATAAAAGGCGCCAATTAATCGGAGAAGAATCCTATATTGGTGAAATGGAAAAAGCACCGGTATACATAAAGGAAATTATAAGAAAAGCATTAATAAAGAATGCAACATTAGTAATAATGTCACACGATCAACCACCTTAATACCCCATTCAACAACCAAAAAGAGATTACAGTTACAGATCCAACTCATCCGCTATTTGGCAGAACTTTTCCTATATCCTTTATCAGTTCAAGAGCCCATTGTAGTAGTAATGTATTTGTTATTCATCGTAATAACATAATTCTGCGTATCCCGTTTCTTGCTACCAACTTAGCCAGTAAGCAAGATTTTCTCACAAGTAAATTAACATGGGATTCATTATACGAATTTGTTTCTTTAGCAAAGGAGTATAAATTATGCCATGTAACCCAAATAGAGTGTGGAAAAAAATGCCGCAATGTCTCAAATCAGAAATTTTAGAAAACATATTATTAGTGTCCAAAGAGGTCATCCATGAATACATCAGAGCTAATTACAGCACAACATTTAACACGCGAAGCGATAATTTACATAAGACAATCAACACCTCATCAAGCACTGAGCAATCAAGAAAGTTTGGAGTTACAGTATGCGCTGAAACAAAGAGCAATTGATCTTGGGTGGAAAGCTGATAATATTGTTGTTATTGATAATGATCTCGGCTTAACAGGTGCTAGTGCTGAAAAGCGTGAAGGGTATAAAGAGATTCTCGCTAAAGTCACTTTATCAAAGGTAGGGATTATCCTATCCTACGATGTGACTCGTTTGTCACGTAATTGTTCTGATTGGTATCCGTTATTGGATATATGTGGCTATAAACAGTGTTTGATAGCTGATCGGGATGGTGTGTACGACCCTGGTACTATTAATGGTCGGTTGTTACTTGGTCTGAAAGGACAGCTTGCTGAAATGGAGTTATCTACTATAAGAGCCAGACTAAATGCTGGACTAGTAAATAAGGCAACCAGAGGAGATTTAGCCTTATCTCTTCCAGTGGGTTTCGTTCGTAACATTGATGATTCCGTGAGTAAGGATCCTAACCTTGAAGTTCAGCAGCATATTAAGCTTGTTTTTGACACTTTTCTAGAAAAACGAACAGCAGCACAAGTTGTAAGGTATTTTAACAATAACCAACTTACCATTCCTAGGTATGACAATTTTAAAGAAGTGCATTGGAAAAAGCCAACTTTTGACGCAATTATCTCAATGCTCAAAAACCCTGCTTATGCTGGAGCATTTGCTTATGGTCGTTCTTGTACTACGCGTCACAAACTATCTTCTGCTAATAAAACAACAAAAAGACTACCAATGGAAGAATGGAAAGTTCTAATTAAAGATAAATACCCAGCTTACATAGATTGGGAAACCTTTACAAAGATTCAGATCATACTTAAAGATAATCATGCGGACTACCGTCGCTGTAGAACACGTGGGATAGCTAGACCAGGTGCAGCATTATTACATGGAATAATCTATTGTGGAGAATGTGGACACAAAATGATAGTACAGTATAAAGGAGGAAACCATTATAAATGCAGTTACCAACACCAACGTGATCTTTCCCCTTCATGTCAGTTTTTACCGGCTGATATTATTGATAATGAAGTAGTTCCTAAATTTTTTGCAGCACTTAGTCAAATTGAGCTAGATGCTTATACTAAGGCTATTAACTCGCAGCTACAATCTGAACAAGAAATTAATAAAGCTCATTTACAACAATTAGAACGCTTAAGATACCAAGTAAGATTGGCAGAACGACAATTTAATCAAGTTGATCCTGACAATCGTCTTGTAGCTGCAGAACTTGAAAGACGTTGGGAACAGGCATTGAATGAACTCAAGCAAGCGGAAATTACATTTGAACGTCAGTATCCAAGTAAACCGACTCCTCAATTATCCGAGGAACTGAAAACAATATTTTTAGATGTAGGTAAGAAACTACCAGAAATTTGGCATAAGTCAGTTCTATCACGTCAGCAAAGAAAATCTTTTATTCGTTGTCTGATTGATAAGGTAGTAGCACACCGAATCAGGCGTGATTGCTTGCAGATACGTATTGTATGGCATGGTAGAGAAACTACCACTTTCCATGTTCCTATTCCAGTAAGCTCCTTTCGTGCATTGACTACTGCAACAGAAATGGAGCAATCTATAATAAAGTTAAGTAAAGAGGGTAAAACGGATATAGAAATTGCCAAGTACTTAGAAACACAAGGGTATCGTTCTCCCTCACAATCAAAGAATATTGTTTTAGAAAATACAGTAAAAAATATTCGGTTAAAAAATAATATTATGCGAAAAAAGGAGCAATCACACCCCATTAAAGTGCCTGGCTACCTTACTATTTCACAAATTGCAAAAATCCTTGAAGTTTCCAGGCAGTGGCTTTACGATAGAATAAGGAGAGGTAAAATAAAAATACAAAAAGACTATAGCAAAACCAGAGGCAAGTATTTATTTGAAGATACACCAGAAACTGTTAGAACCCTTATGGATTTTAAAAATGGTAAACTCAACAACCCAAATTTTTTATAGGAGTATCAATATGTATAATCGTATGAACGTACTTGCTAAGCTACTTGCTTGATCAACTTCTAAACCAAACTGTTTAGCATTACCACCAATTCTATTTAATGTAAGAACCACTTCTTGTGCTTTAGCAGCGGTATTGTCTGAGAGATGGTTTATTATGTTACCTACATTTTCCATACCATCAACTTTAATTCCATAGACGTTGGATATTTTCGCAATAGCATTACCAGCTTCTTCTGCCGACATATCAAACGCTGTGGTCATTTTGGCAACTACTGTTGTAAACTTAATAAGATCATTTTTGTCAATACCAAGTTGACCACCACTTGCAGCTATTTGTGCTAATTCTGCAGCTGACAAGGGTATCTCCCGAGATAATTTCTTTAACTCTTTAGCAAACTTTAATGCTTCATCTTTAGTGTCATTTTGCACAAATTTTACTACTTTCTTTACATCAGCCATAGCCGATTCAAAATCAACAGCAACTTTAATTGGCGCTGCAAGCGTTAGCCCTAGCCCAATAGTCTCTATAATTTGTGACTTAAAATGTGCTTTGCTTGCTAAAAAACTTTGGTGACTACGTATTGCAGACCCAAGCTTACCATACTTACCTTTTAGCACTTCAATAGAAGAACCAAGTTTATATTGATCACTTACTAATGACTTAATATTTCTTCCACTTTTTCTTACTGCTTCATTAAATGAATGCAAAGCATCTCTCTTTTTCAAATATGCTTCTTTTGCTTTTATTGCGGAGGTTTTGGCCTTGTCAAATTCTGCTTTTAAGGTTTTGCTCGGTTTCTCTATTGCCTTCATTTGTTTAGCTAAAGATTTTACTTGATCTTCAAAGCCCTTCCACGACCTCCTGCTAGTCAAAACATCATGACCCAACTGCTTAAATTTTGATACTGATTTTAAAGATGAGTCAAGCTTCCTTATGTTCTCACCAAGATAAGTAAGTTGATTACTACTGCCCTTTATTACAGTATTAAAACTGCCATCTAAAACAGCTCCGATTTTTATAGATAACGTTGACATTTAAGCTCCCTTGCTAATTTGCTCCATGAAATAAATTCACTAATCTCCATATCAAGAATGTGCTCAACTCCACCACCTATGATAGAGCCAAGCACTAGTATTTCTAATCTCAAGTTTTTTGGATAATTGGTGAAAAAAAATCCTTTAATACTTCTTGCATTTTTACATAATCAGCAATATCCAACTCTTCAATTGCTTCTTTTGCAACTGATGTCAGATTGGCAGTCAAAGTTACTTCCTTACTTAGATCACTACCATTAAGTCTCTCAATAGCTAAATAATCTCTAACTTTTGGACGTCTAATGGTAAGTTCTGAGACAGAAATTCCATCAACTGTTATTGGGTTATTAAGTTTTACTGTTGTCATACTTTCTCCTAAAAAATAAAATTCTAAAATCTTTTTAAAACTAAACCTAAATACCTAAAACCGTTTGCAGCAAGGCCATTTGATCAACACCATTTATCTTTCTAATCATATTTTCAGCATCGATTTCTATTAATTCATTACCACCTATCGTAAGTTTATAGTAATGGGCAGCTACAGTGCATTTGAGAGTGGCTTTTTCAGCAGGTTTCCAGCTGCCAAAATCAAATTCTCTGAATATGCCCCTAAGGTTGATTATTACTCCTTCAATATCATTGCTACCACTTCCTTGCATCCCTCCACGGAGCGTCAAAGCTACTGAATTCCCATTTATCAGCCCAAATAGCCGAAAGAGCTCTGTATCGTATTCAGAAAAAGTGAAATCTGCTTCAAGCTTTTCCATGCCCATGTCAATATTTATTGGGATATCCATACCACCAGCACGGTACTCCTCTGTTTTTATGGTAAGCTTCGGCAAAGTTATTTCATCTATTTTTCCTGCATAACCACGACCATCAACGAATACGTTAAAATTTCTCAGTATTTTCGGTAACACTTTGCTTTCTCCTAACTTATTACACTATTATTTATGAGATGAGATTTGAATGTTATTTGCTCAGCCGGATATGGTGGTGTAAACTCAAAGTCAAAATATACTTTCCCGCTTGCAATGTTTGCCGGTGTGTTGAGTTCTGGAGTTGCATAACATTTTCCACTGATAATCGCTCCTTGCGCTTTTAAATTGGCCAAATAAGAATTCACCCCCTCAATCACATCATCTATATAAGTTTTGGTGATATTGCGATCAACTGCCCATAGATGAGCTCGAAGTAAACTATCGTTGATTAAATCTGCAGTCCTTCTCACTGACAGAAAAGCCCATTTTGAGTCATTTGAACATGTTCTATTTCCCCAAAGCCTATAGCCGTTTTGATGAATTATCGTTGTTACTTCATTTTCATTTAAATGGTTTGCTCTACAATTTGTATTACCGAGCGTAAAATCAATAGGCCTGCTTGTTCCAACAATACCATTTATCTCTTTATTTGAAGGTGAGTGCCAAAATCCTTGCTCGCTATCTATTTTAGCTATTAAACCCGCTACAAACGGACTTGCTGGCTTTTCTTCCCCTTCAAATACTTTAACCCACGGATCAACAACATAAACTCTTGAGCTGCCTACACTTTTTCTCCACTTGATTGCTTCTTCATCATTAGTATTTGGTCCATCTGCTACTATTATGCTTCTCAGCTTTTCTGCTATAGGAATTAATGCTGCAACCACTGCATCTTCTGGTAGTTGGTGAGTAAATTGAGGTGCAATTAATATTCTTGGAGCAACATGAACTATGCTTTCACTACTGAGGAATGCCTCTATCCCTTGATACTCTCCAGTCTCTTTATCAACACCGCCAATTATATTCTTCAGCGTTTCTTCTTCTTTTAATTTTGGATTGATGTTTTCACTTTCTTCAACTCTAATAACTACTACTGTTGCACCAATTTGGGACAATATTCCATTTATTGCAGAAGGTAAACTGCCACTCTTTCCAAGCTTTGCTGCTTCTTTTAAGCTTCCTGCAATTAACACTGGTTTATTTAGCGGAAATTTTTGCTCATCTGCTTCAGGTGCAGTACCAATTACACCTATCACTGATGATTTAGCTGTATGCACTGATCTTGTCCCTGAGGTAACCTCAATAACATTTACCCCATGTAAAAATTGTTCTGTCATAGCTATTATAAACTTTCTAAAGAATTCTTCACTTGCTTTTTAAAATTGTTAAGAAAACTCTTTGATTTTCTTTTGATTACTACTTTTTAAGATTTAGTATATTTATTAAAATAAAGACAAAAACTAGAAAATATAGAAAACTACGCATTTTGTAATAAGTCTTCTTGAATATTCTTTTCACTTCGTTTAATACTCTTTTGTTAAATAGTAACTTTTTTTACCAATAAAAATTCTTTGGTGCCTATGGCTTGTTTTTAAGCTCTAATATCTTACGTAGTGAAAGATACAAGTATTTTGGTTTCAACTTATATATTTTTTTAATGCCAAAGTTTATATGTTGCATCTAACCCTGGACATTGCCAAGCTCTTAGCGTCCTCTCTACGTCCACCTCAAGCCCTGTAGTTAAAAAATTGCTGCGAAAATTGTATATTCCCCACTGGATAAATTGACCATAGATTGTGCTATACGTATGCTCACTTGCAAAGAACTCAGGTGTCTCACCAACTCTTTCACCTTCTGAGTGAAGATTAGATGACGTATAAAGTAACACTGTAACAGTTTTTCCTGCTGGAATGATTATGTTACCTGATCCAATAAATTCAGAACTGCTAATTTCATGCTGGTAAATACGTGTCCAAGTAATTCTCGAAATCTCTGACTTCCTTGTATTAGTTTTATCAGGTGTACCTATAAATAATCCTGCTCCTCCATAATTAACTTCATCTTTATACCACATTGCAGATCCAACAAAGTTTAGAGTTTTACTTATATCTACATTGCTTGTGTTTTTTACGAATATTACTCCCAATGCAGCATAAGGGTATTTCAGCATATTGAATTGCTCAGAAAATCCATCATACATGAATCTTGGGTATGATTCTCCATAGATAAATGTACCTTTGCTTCCCTCTAAAAAGCACAATTGTCTTGGCCGATAAAAACTAACGTAATCTGTATCGTACTTATGGCTACCTGCTAGTAGTTGTAGCATATAGTCTGTTTTTGTTATATCACTACTCCACTGACCAAGCTCAGTTGTAAAAGTTCCGTGACCAAAGTAATTATTTTTTCTACTTAGTACACCAAATAAAAAAGGTAATGCTCCAGGTTCAATCATGTGACGATTTCTTACTTCTTTCATGATTGATGAGCCGCTTGGTACATCATTTATAGAGTTAAGCTTAGTTGTTAGTTGATTTTCTCTGCTCCTTATCTCCCTCATAATCGATGAACCGCTTGGCACATCATTAACAGTACGGAAGTTATTCACTAAACCTTTTAGACCATCTTTATGATCATTGCCAACACTGTTTATTGCTGCAATATTGGCATTCTTTCTTGTATCAAGTAGTGATAAATTTGTTGTTCCTTTTTCATCAATTCTCTTTAATAACTGCTTCTCTGATTCAGAGATCACTGCTAAAGAACTAGCTTTTTTATTATCCAGATCAGTTAAGTGTTTTTTTGCACTATCAAGAAGTTCTTTTAGCTTACCATCAGTCATCTGTACAATTTCAGAAACTGAACTTTTGCCGATTATTGATTCAAGTGCTTTAGCAAGATATGCTAATTGATCTGGTGTACTATTTGCCGCTAAATCCTTAAGTCTTTTTTGTAGTGCATCAATTATCTCTTTTACCTCAGTCATCTGCACAATGTCAGCAATAGCTTTTTTATCTGCTATCAATTCCAGCGATTTTGCAAGATATGCCAGTTGATCAGGTGTGCTATTTGCTGCTAAATCCTTTATCCTTTGGTATATTGCTTCTTTCATTTCCAAAAATTTAAAAAAGTCTCAAAATTAAACCGCTCAAAATTACTCTTAAGTTGATTATGCTCATCTTCTCTTTCGGTAATATCTTCATCTATTTTCTCAATTGTGGTACGGATACGAACAACATCCTGCACAGCAATATTTTCTGGATGAGGCAAAGAATATCCTCTACTTGTTTTATCATCTGACATTCTGCTAAGTGATAATGATTCGTAGATTTTTGACTTTAGGGCGATAAACAACTGTTCCACTTAAAACCAATTTTATCCTTGTATCATTACCATTAAAATTTGATAGCACATGAGTTCTCTCTACCAAATTTTCTCCAATTGGTTTTCCTGATGTTAAATTTACTAATTGCCAATCCACGTTTTTTTGTACATATGCTTTAACATCTGCAGTGCCAGGTATTAGCGCATCATATGTTATGGTAATCTTAGTGTTAGCTCCTGCTGTAATACTTCTTGTAACATAATCTCCAGACTCTAAAAGATTACCTAGAACTAGCTGTAACCCTGGATATAGCACTGGACTTTTCTCTCGCCCTCCTTTTAGGCTTGCTTTTACCGTTAATTCCCCATTTATTCTTTCACGCAGTGCAAGCGGCAAATTATCAGACAAAAAGTTTTCTCTTCCCTCTTCATCTGTTAAGATAAATTCTACATTGGTATCAAATGCTACTTTTTCGACGTTCGTCAAAACAATTAAATCTGATACGTTATTTGCAGTAACCTTGCCAAGATCAATAATGTGAGAAACTTCGCTAAATTTTGCAGCCAAAAGCCGAAACGTTAAGTCTAAGTTCTGATGTGGAGTCCAAGTACTTGCGTTGCTAGATGAAAGTAATACTCCTACTTGATATGGCTGACTTGTTACCCAACGGCTATTTACTGCATCATATTTGCCAAGTTCTGCTATCTTTACTGCAGTACCAGGATCATCAGTAAGCAGTACTATTGCATACTCCTCTCCTGCATGGCAAAACACTGGTGACCACTCTATACGTGTTGCTGTGCCATCTATCTTTATATCTTTTGGCTCAATATAGCTTTCAGCAATGACAGTTTGCGAGGGCACTCCCACTGCTGTTTCTCTAATCTGCACAACAACACGTTTTTTGCCTTTATTTACAAACCATAGTTCCACGCCTCCTATGTGCCTACTTTCATTTAGCGTAAATGTTTGCGCTAAAGGATCAACTCTTCTTGCTGCGATAACTCTTCTTCTTTCCTCTATGGTAATTGTTTTTTTACCAGTATAAGTTGCTTCTCCATAACTGCCTTTATCACCGTAAAACTGTACTAATTTAGTACCTGCTGGAATGTTTGCTGGCACTTTCACCTTTCCCTTTAATTTTCCCTGGTTGTTCGCTTCCACTTTTTTTTCCTCTATGCCATAGGTATAATAGAAATGCCATCAAATTTTACTTCTTTAAGTTTTTCATTTGGCTCAAAACCTTCGATCTCAAAATTCTGTACTGCTTCTCGCATAAATTCAGTTTCATATGAAGTACTTGACAGCAGCTCTGTCGTTTCTTTAACATTAAATACTCTGGTTACTGGACTTTTCCAATTTGTTTTTACCTCCGTCCAGTGATCAATATTTTTATTTAGAGTAATTTGTGCCGGGACTGGATCAAAAGCTTGATATGGATTGATCTTTTCTCCTTTGGTCTGTAAAAGCTGCTCCAGTACCGGTTCAAGTTCATATGGCAAAAGATATCTTTCCCCACCTTTTTCAATATCTGCAACTTCTACATCTATTGGCAGAACTAGCTCTCTATTTACTATTGCTGCAGACTGCGAAATTCCTTGATCGCGCATATCATCATCAAAGAATGAATCAACAAATACTCCTTTTTTGGTGGTAGGTTCTCTTGAATTTGCATCACTGCGTAGACGTTCCTGTGCAACAAGAGCATAAAGATCATTTATTCCTTTTTTCATTGCTTCAAGCTCATTCATCGGTACAGCATGAATAGCATTATTCACTATTTTTACCCCTTCTTTTTCTCCGTTTTTCCATGTCTGATGAATGTAGCAGAGCAAAAGTTGTCCGCTAGGTGCTTTAGGCATCGATGGTCGCCAAGGGTGAGCTATACCTTTTATTCTCCTTACTGCTCCTTTGCTATCGATAGTAATTAAATCATAGCGTGGCATTTTCCAGGTGTAATCAACCAGAACCAAGCTGTTATCAACTGCTCCTTTTACTTTACATCCCTCTTCGCTTATATCTTCAGGGCTTATATGAGTGCGGCAGCGATAGGTTATCAGGTAACTACTTCCAGGAGCTGGTTCTTTACCAGGTAATGACCAATCAACGTTTCCTGCGTTTAGTTCGTAATCTATACTATTTTCATAAATAACATTGCCTTGTTTAATTTGAATAATTTCAAGTACTGCAGAGTCAGGTATCGGATCAATAGCTCCAGAATATGAACCGTGAGTAACAGTAATGGTTTTTTGAACAGTTATATCTACTTTTTTAATTTCACTTATTGGAAAATCATTAACCTTCAGTTCCATTACTCTTTGGCTATTTGGCTGAAAAGTATGTGGTTCTGATTCAACTGCTTTTATGTCTGGATCTTCATCAAAAGAAATGCGAATACTGTGAGGAAGTTCAATCTCGTAACCATCAACATGAGCCTTACCCTCATTAATCACAAATATTTTTTTTCCTCCTTCTCCCTCTTCCTTTTGCAGGAACATTACTTCAAGACCATTTACGACATAGGAACCATTGGCTTCTTTGTCATAACGAGCAAGAGCAGTAGTTACTATATTTGCTTGTGGTGGCGGTGAATGTTCTATTAATACTCCATTTTCAATGTTATAAATTGGATAAAATTCTCCATTTACAGAAAAAGGGGAAGAAACACCTTCAGATTGATAACCCCAAATGGTAGAAACTTTAAGTCTTGCTGCTCCTACTTCCTGATAATTTCTTGTACCAACAGCAGGATCACGAAGATTTTCATCCTCAAGTTCTGTAATGGTAGATTCTACGTAATAAACACCTATACGCACTGTGGTACTCAGTGGAATAACAAACTCTTCTTTTTCGACTTTTCTAACCGCTCCACGAAGATAGATTTTTCCTGATTCAAGCGTAACTTTACCAGTTTCTCTATCTATAATACAATTGCTTCCTATTATAACATCACCATCACGAAATATTGCATCGCCTATGCCTTTAAGCTTAGAGAGAGCATACTCCTGAGTCTCGTTTAATTCTGCAGATTGCAAACCTCTTCCAGCAAGAAATAAGCTTTTTTCGTATTCTTTGTCAGGATTAAAGCGGTTATAATAACTATTTAAGGTCATTTTGTTTCAAAAAGTTACAACAAATGAAAAAGTTTCCCGAGTTGCAGATGTTCTGATAAGTGGTACGGTGTGTTCTAAAACTAACAAAATTCCAGGATTTTCCACTTCTTTTGGTTCAAAATATCTCTGTCCTTCAGGCAATTCTTTTTTTACTTTAGTACCAACCATAACCCCTAATTCCCGTATAACTTGATTTGCTGCGTCCGTGAAATCGAAAGTGAATTTGAGAAAAAGATTATTGGTTGGTACATTTGAGGGTCTAAACCTTCCAGAAGGAGTTACAAGTTCTCCATTCTCATCACCCGTGCAGAAGAGAACCTCATCTGCAGTACGTCTGCCAAGTTCATTCAAGAGCTTTATAGAATTTATAGATTCAGGTGGTGTGCTTTGAGTATATTCTACAGTAACTGCACTATTTGCCGTGATAGAGCTATTTTCCGTAAGTTTTATTACACCAGTACTGCTATCAACTGTATAGTCAACACTTGACTGATACACTGTTTGTCCTGTAAAAACCCTTACATCTTTAATAGTGTGGTGATCTAGAGCTATTTCACCCTCAATAAAAACTTTTTCGACCTGATGGCTACTTTCCCAGCTCGTATCACCTGTTCCCCAAGCAAGGTGGATAGACTGCTCTTTTATACTTGCTGCTATTGCTGCTCTTCCTGATTGTGTAAGAATTGACACCTGTGATGAGTTTGAAAGGCTTATATAATATATATTCAGGATTTGGAAAATTTTTGTCCAAAAAAAATGAATTTTTGCCTAATTTTTTGTTGCAGTATTATTTAAAAATCGAACTGTATTATTCTCGAAAAAAAACAATAGAATATCAATAGGTTAAAAATTGCATCTGTATTATTTATTTTTGCTCCTGTCCTACAAAGTGCACCTATAAGTTCTCATCCTTAAAGCATTAATTGTTTTAGGGAAAAGTTATGAAACTAAAAACTGCCATAGTTGTTCAAAATATACGGTATCAAGCTAAGAGATTAAAACTTTTTGAATGCTTTGCTCATGAAACTCATGAAGATCTTGAGCAAGAACTTTTCTGTGAAATTTGGACTTATCTTGATAGATATGACGAAAGTAAAGGTAGCTTTAACACTTTTGTAGCAAGATTAACTGAACGTCGTGCCAATAACTTATTGGAGAAACAACTATGTATTAAACGCAATATTAATAACTACGTCAATATTGAGAAAACAGAAGCTTTTGAAGATGAAGTAGCAAAACGTACTGATGTAGATTACATGATTTCAACACTACCAAGAAAGATGCAAAAGATATGCGAACAACTCAAGTACTTTAACTTATATGAAGTTGCTAAGATGAATAACATATCAAGAACTACTTTAAATACTATGGTAAGAAAAATACGTATAAAACTCTCTTCCATCTACTACAAGGGCAAAAAGAAAAATTGAACATAAATTCTACCTTTCCTGAATATATAACATATACCATTGAGGTGAATAAATGACTTTTAAAATTTTAAACAATAATGAAAGATTGAAAACAACTACAGGCATAAAAGTAGTAATTTTTGGTCCTTACGGTATTGGTAAAACCAGCCTCTTAAAGACTATAAGTGAACCAACACTATGTCTTGACTTTGAAGCAGGTCTGCTTGCTGTTCAAGATTGGCAGGGAGATTCAATTAGTGTTCGTACTTGGAATCAAGCTCGGGATATTGCCTGCCTAATTGGTGGTCCGAACCCTGCACTAAAATCTGATCAGGCGTATAGTCAAAAACACTATGAGCATGTCTGTAGCAAGCACAAAGATCTTCTTTCTGAAGTGTCTAAATACCGATGCATCTTTGTGGATAGTATAACCGTTGCTTCACGTTTATGTCTATTATGGGCAAGGATGCAACCTGAAGCTTTTTCAGATAGATCAGGAAAAGAAGATAAAAGAGCTGCTTATGGGTTGCTTGCTCAAGAGATGATGGCATGGCTCAATCAGTTTCAACACATCAGAGATAAAGACATCATCATAGTTGGCACACTAGGTCAATATCTCGATGACTGTAATCGTTCAACATGGCTACCTCAATGTGAAGGGGCTAAAACTGCTAGTGAGATTCCAGGGATAGTTGACGAAGTAATCAGTATGGTTGGAATCAAGAAAGATGATGGCACGGAGAAACGTTCATTTGTCTGTCAGACTATTAATACTTGGGGATACCCTGCTAAAGATCGAAGTGGCTGCCTTGATATGGTTGAAGAACCGCATCTGGGTAAATTACTTGCGAAAATTAAAGCCAAAACTTTTGCGCCTATTGCTTAATTAAAAATTGGAGAATAGTTATTATGGAACAAAGCTTTTTCAATATCGGTCAAAAAATTCCCTTTTTCAGTGTGAAAGAATACTTAGATGATCAATCACCAATACCAGAAGATATAATCGCACCAAGGATTCTAACTAAAAGAGGTCTATTAGTACTGGGTGGCCCACCTAAGATTGGCAAAAGCGACTTTTTGATCTCTTGGCTTGTTTACATGGCTGCTGGAGTTTCATTTTTGGGTATGACTCCAAGCAAACCTATGAAAATTTTCTATCTGCAAACTGAAATTGAATATGAATATATGAAAGAACGTTTGCAACAACTTCAACTGGATAACGAACTTTTGAATATAGCTGCCAATAACTTAATCATTACACCAAGAGTACAATTATCTTTCAGCAGTGAAGAAATAGATGAAATTAAAAATGTTATTAAAGAGCGTTTTAAACCTGATATTATTGCAATCGATCCTCTTCGCAACATCTTCAACTCAAGTGAATATGGCAATGAAAATGACAATAGCGCTATGCTATTCTTTTTGCAAAAAACGCTTGAAAGACTGAGAAATGTTATCAATCCAGATTCGGGCATAATACTCACTCACCACACAAAAAAATTATCGAAAAAGATGCTGGAAGAAGATCCATTTCAAGGCCTAAGCGGTGCTGGATCTTTACGTGGATTTTATAGCACTGGCATGGTGATGTTTGCTCATGATGAGGAAAGCACTGTCCGTCAAATAGTATTTGAGCTTCGTAATGGTGAACGTGTAGCAAGTAAGCTTGTTGATAAGATAGATGGTCGTTGGAAGCTTGCAGACCAATGGAGTTGATTCCTTTTTTTCACTTAATTTATAGGAGACAATATGTTATCAGATTTTTTAACTGATTTTAATACTGCAAAATTACAAAGTAATTTAATACCAAAAGGTACAATAGTCAAGGTAAAAATGGCAATTAAACCAGGAGGTTATGAAAATTGGTTCACTAAAAGCTACACTACTGGCAGCATCTATTTAAACGTTGAATTTACTGTCACTGAAGGTCCATATGCAAAACGCAAGATTTTTCAAGTAATTGGTATTAAAAGTGGCAAAGCAAGCGTTGAAGGAGAAGATACTTGGGGAGAATCTGGACGTTCTATGCTTAGAAGTATTTTAGAGTCAGCACGAAATATTCATGCACATGACACTTCAGAGAAAGCAGTTATTGCTAGAAAAATCAACTCTATAGCTGATTTTAACGGGTTAGAGTTTACTGCAAAAGTTGGTATTGAAGCTGATCGATATGGAGAAAAAAACAAGATTGCTACGGTTATTATCCCAGAGCAACCTGAAGTTGATTGGGTGCCATTTTGAAGTACGACGAAGAGAAGCTCTGGATTGCTGTAATTGAGAGAGCTATCAAAGATGCAGCAGTAGAGCTAAAGAAAGAAGCAATTAAATGGTTTGATTCAGAGTCTTTTGAAACTGTTTGTGAGCTAGCTAATCTCAGCTCTAAACGTATGAAAAGTATGTATGGGGGTTTTATGCAGAGAAAGGAAATAAAAGGATTATTGATTGATAATATTAAGAAGTGTGTACCTTACCTAATTCCAAACGGTAATTTTTATCGAGAGAGGACTTATGTTGGCAACTGTGACGGGGATATGATTACGGTTAAAATAGTGGGTAAAGAAGCTGGAAATTGGCGTAATTTTACTAAAGGAATTAGTGGTGATATTATTGATCTTTGGACTTTAGTTAAAGGTGATATAAATTCCGCTAAGAGGTGGTTAAATACTAAAGAAAACACAACAGAACATAAAATTACATCGTTTTCAGCAAGGCATTACTTGAATGATAAATCACCAATGCCAAAAGATATAATAGGCCCAAGAATTCTAACTCCAGGCGGTCTTTTGGTTATAGGTGGAACTCCTAAAATAGGAAAGAGTAATTTTCTACTTTCCATGTTGGTACATTTAGCTGCTGGAGTATCATTTCTTGGTATGAAGCCTGCAAGGCCACTTAAGATATTCTATCTACAGGATGAAATGGAATATGATTACATAAGAGAGCGCTTACAGAAGCTAAGAATCAGCAAGAAAATTCTTGATGAAGGAACAGAAAACTTAGTTATTACTAAAAAAGTACAGTTAACTTTGAATGTGGAAAAAATAAAAGAAATTATGTTGGAAAATCTTGATGTAAAAACAGTTGATCTTATAGTGATAGACTCTCTTTTTGATTATAGGAGTATGATCTCTTTTCTGCAAAATAGTATTGATGAACTACGCTCTATCACTAATCCTATGGCTGGAGTAATAGTTACACATTACACCAAAAAAGTGTCAACAACCACGTTAAAAAAGAATCCATTTCAAGCATTGAGTGGTGCTAATGTTTTAAGAAGTTTATATACATCTGGAGTAATGATATTTAGGCCAGAAAGGAATACTCTGCAATTGATGTACGAACTTAAAAATGGCAAACCAATACCAACAAAATTCATAAATATGGTTAACGGACGCTGGATAGCTACAGCTTAACCAAATTTCTAAACTTTAAATATATTGGAGATTTTATGGATATCTATTGCAATTTTAATACTGCAGCTTCACGAAAAAATGCATCGTTAGTAGAAAAAGAACAGCTTAAAGCTCAGCTTTTGTTAAATATCAGATCATGCCTTTCATATCTATTACCAAGAGGAACTTTTCGTGGTGATAAGTTTTATGTAGGCAATGTACAAGGCGATAAAGGAAAAAGTCTAGTAGTAGAATTAAGTGGTAGTGAAGCTGGACTATGGCACGATTTTGCAACAAAAGAAGGTGGAGATATAATTGATCTTTGGGCAGAAGTGCATAGAAAAAGTACTAGAACAGAGTTTACTGAAGTAATCGACTCTATAGCTGAATGGCTTGGTCATTTTAAAAAGATCAAAACTGACAAAACTGCAGGTAATCCAACTGCATATTGGGATTATTACGATGAAAACGGCCAAGCTATTGTTAGAGTATATCGTTATGATGATGATAGTGGAAAGAGATATCTTCCTTTTGATATCAAAAAATCCACCTTTAGTGTACCAGAGATAAGGCCGCTATATAATATTCCAGGTATTTTAAAGTCCGATAAAATTATTCTTGTAGAAGGGGAAAAGTGTGCAAATGCTCTCATAGAGCAAGGTATTACTGCCACAACTGCAATGTCTGGAGCAAATGCACCTATTGAAAAAACAGATTGGACTCCACTTAAAGGTAAACACATTATTATATGGCCAGATAATGATGAAGCAGGTAAGAAATACGCTGAAAAATCTGCTATGAAACTTACTTGTCTTGGAGTTGAAGAACTTTGCATTTTGGAAATACCTAAAGATAAACCAAAGGGTTGGGACGCTGCTGATTGCGTGAAAGAAGGTATAAATGTTGAAAAATTCTTATCTTTAATTCTTCAAGTTCCATATGTGAAAAAACTATCAACTACCGAGGAATTCTCGAAAGTTCAAAAAGCAGGATGTTGCATTTCACTTTCAGCAATTCCAGTAATAAAGTATTTAAACGATAAATCACCAATGCCGAAAGACATAATAGTTCCAAGAATTTTAACTCCAGGAGGACTATTGGTGTTTGCAGGTGCACCTAAGGTTGGAAAAAGTGATTTTCTTATTTCTTGGTTATTACACATGGCAGGAGGAATTCCATTTTTGAACATGATGCCCACAAGACCTTTGAAAATCTTTTACTTACAAACTGAAATTGGCTATCACTATATGCGTGAACGTCTTCAGCAAATTAAACTAAATGAAGAACTTCTTGAAATTGCTGGATATAACTTAGTTATTACACCACAAGTGGAGTTACTTCTAAATGATGATAGTATAGAGATTATTGTAGATAAAATAGAAAGTTCATTTGGCTCGAATGCAGTTGATATAATAGCAATAGATCCACTACGCAATATTTTTGATGCCGGCGAGAATAGTAGTGAAAATGACAACAATGCTATGTTATTCTTTCTACAAGAAAGGGTTGGTAAATTGAGAAAGCTGGCTAATCAAGATGCAGGAGTTATTTTAGTACACCACACAAAGAAGATGCAAAAGAAATCATTGGAAGAAGACCCATTTCAAAGTTTTAGCGGTGCAAGCAGTTTAAGGGGATTTTATACTACAGGAATAATTATGCACAGACCAGATGAACAACAAAGTAAACGTCAACTAATCTTTGAGTTACGTAATGGCCACGCTATTGCATCAAAATACATTGATAAGATTAACAATAACTGGTACGTAGTTGATTATGAATCGCAAAGACTTGTGAACAAAGATTATGGCCAAAGGTTAGATGCAGAACGTTCGCGTAGGTATGATACTATTCTACAATTAATTTATGATGAAGCACGGAAGGGACGTCTATATACAATAAATTCGTTCTGTCAGGCATTTGAGAATAAAGCAGGTCTTGGTAGTCAACATTCGATCCGTGAACGTATTGATACTTTAGCTACAAAAGGCTATATAAAATTTAACAGAGAAGGTAAAAATGGAGCAAGAACTAGATATGGAGTACTTTGTGTTGCAGGCATGGAAAAGAAAAGTAAGGTATTTGATCACCAACTGAATAAAGAAGTGACAATTTATGAAAAGGTCTTACCAACCGACTATAAATCAACGGAGAATGGTAGCATTTTACCAGTTGAAAATCCGAATACTTGGGTTCATCATAGCATCTGCGATTAATAAAATTAAAATAGAAAATATGAGTTATTTCAGTCTTCGGATTTGCTCAGTTTGTCTTCAGAATTTGCTTAGTCTATGCAGACTGAATTTAGTAAGGATGAAAGAAATGCGAGATTTTCAACAACTTAGAGGGATTGTTGAATTTTATAGCTGCAGACTGAGCAATAGGGAAAAAGTTCAGGAATATAGAGGGTTTTGTTCAACTCTCAGTTTTCAGAATAACTCCTATTATTATATAATAATATAGTAGTATGACTTTAAAACATACTACTCTGTTCGTTTCTCTTTTACTTACAATAATAAGCTATGGAAAGCTCTCTTTCAAAGTTATCTGATAAAAGAAACGAAAGAAAACGCTCAGAAAAAACAAATGGCCCGTAATTGCGTTTTAAAGTCATCCTACAACTTCAGGGTACAATTATACCACCTTGACCTAAAGAACGCTTATAACAGCCCTTAAAAGCCGATTAACACCATGTCTTAACTTATAAGAAAGACCATATGTTGATTTTATCACGTTTTACTTTAGTTGTAAAGAAATTTTTTTAATGTATGAGACAGATTTGTATAGTCGATATTTTACGTAACTTATGGCGCTTAATTGGTTATTTAGTATCTCTAAAACTTAACGAGTTGCTTTTATAACCAAAGTAAAAGGGTTAATACGGTAGCCATAATCTTTACGTGATGATCCAGGCCAACCAACTGTTTGAATCACATCATTACGTTCGATGTTTAGTCCTAACTTTTTAGCTAAGGTGGTTTTTATTGTTCTTTGAATTGTGTTTATTGGTTTTCTAATGTAATGTTCTGGATCTGCTTCTGGATCGAGATTTAGGCGTTTTTCTATTTCAGTTATGCTAAGCAACATGTGTTTTTCAGGAGGTAATTCTTTTTTACAATCATGCAAAAACTGTTCAAATAATATGCGAAAAACCTTCATACATGCTACAGCTTTCTTATTTAGAATCTCTATATTGTTTACGTAAAGTGAGCCCTCTATCAATTGCAACTTTAGTAATTCCTTCTCTTTAGGAGGTTCAATTAGATTAAGTGAAGTATGCAAAATTTGCATTGAAGTATTTGGTATTAACTCTGGTACTCCTCTTTGTACTGCTTCTTGAAATACTTCAATTAAAGTCTGATGCTGAAAGAAAAGGTCAACCATTTTTACTATGGGCAAATCAAGAGGTATGTTTGATGGATTTTTTCTCAGTATTATTAATACAGTTGGATTAGCTTTAAGCTTATCTATCGTTAAGAATGTTGGATTGGTGCAAAAATCAAGTATGATTAAACTTACAATCTTACCTTGTCCACCAACATGATAAACTCCACTTTCCACTTTTTGCCACATAAAATTTGTATCACTTAGCTGACCTTCAAACCAATTCATAAATTTCTCTGGGTTAAAATATACAGATAAGCGGTGAAATCTTTGCTTCTTGTAGGTATTAGGTAAAATATCACGGTTACAATTTTCACAAATTATATTATCGCATGCTTCGTTAAAGTCCTCATCAATGAAAATCTCATTGTTACAGTATGGATCAACTATATTTGGCCAATCTAATTTATCTTGTCTACGAGAGCAGATAATGTAAGACCTCTCTTGCATCTTAATTAATTCAAGATCTGACAAATACCTTGCTGCTTTGATGTAATTTTGATTTGGATTAACCCAAGAGCTGCCAGAATTAAGAAGATCAGAGATTTGCTCTTGGCAAGATTGTAAGACCATAAAATTGTTTTATGTATGCTTTAAAATCCTCTCTTTCCCTTTTATTCAGAGGATGTTCAGAGTAGTAAATTGCTATATACTCATCACTTCTCTTGAAAAATAAGCCTATCTTTTTGCCTTGAAATATTACTTTAATCGACTCTATAAATGGCACTATGTTTCCTACAAATGGCTTTAAAACATGCAATTCCGGTGCAATAGGATCATATGGAGCGACAGTCAAAGTGATATTAGTATAGCTGTAATTGAAACGATTTGACTGAAACTTTAACTCAAAAACACGAATATTTGAATCAGATTCATTAATACAAGTTTCTATAAATTTATGCACCTGTTCCGCGAAGTTTTTATCCTGCACATCTACAAAAATACATTCGCAGCCAAAGTAACAACTTGCAATGCTATTTGCTATTTCTATAGCTTGATCAATATTTCTAGCACCAAGATCTACCTGAGTGCCATTTAGTAGAAAATCCAAAATCATCCACTCTGCCTTATGGCCATGAATAACTTTGTTTGAATTTAACAACAAATCTATATCGCTAGCTTTTCGTATTAACACATATAAACGATTCTGATGATAGAAGAAACCTTGTAGTTGATTCTCGAAACTGTCATTTCTCTTAATGTTATCTTCTTTCAGTATTTGTTGTATGATTTCCTCTGAGATAAAGTCCTTAAATGGAGTACTTGGTCGTCTTGGTATTTTTTGTAAGGCAAAAGACATGAAACTCTTTCTTTGTATTTTTTCAAAGTGATAGACAGACTTTAAAAGATTGTAATCTGCATGAAACAGTAGAAACAGCAAAGACTTTTTATCATATTTATTATTATTTTTTACAAGGTAGGATTTCATGAGTTCCGTAGTTAATGCAGATCTTGCAATTTCACTGACAGTAACTTCTAGTTTTGCACGGTCAAAACAGGTAATCAAGTAGTAAGTAACGAGAGAATCGGAATAATTAGCAATCACTTTACGTTTGTATTGTACAGATGTATTATCATAACTTTCATCATCAAAGAGTTGAGCATTTAATTTATCTTTAAAGGAATTTTGAAAAATAATATTTAACTGCCTACCTGAAAGTGAATTTATCCAGGACTGACGTATTTTTGTATTGTGAAAACGGTCAAGCAAATGGTTAACAGGGACTTCTAAATCATCTTCCCAAAATTTACGATTTGGATAAATGTTCATAAGAAACTAATCACACCATAATAGAATAATAAATTATTTAAATAGTTAAGATAGAAATCTGAAAATCTTGACTAATAATTATACAATGGCTGTTTACTGATTTTTAACCAAGTTTTTTCTAAAAAGTTTGCTTAAGAAGAAGATTTTTTGGACAAAAATTTTTCAAATCCTGAATATATATTATATAGGCTTCACGTACTCTAGCAAAACAAATTCTGAATATAAATGTCAACCCTAACACTGGACCTCGGCAAACAAACAGGCTGGGCAATTCTGACAGATGGAGTAATTGAAAGTGGAAGCAAAAGTTTTCATGGTAGTCGTTTCAGTGGAGGTGGCATGCACTTCTTAAATTTTCGTAATTGGCTTAATTCTTTGAAATATGAGTTCACTGCAGTGTATTTTGAAGAAGTGAGAAGACATCTAGGAACTGATGCAGCGCATTGCTACGGTGGTTTTCTTGCCGTTCTATCTGCTTGGTGTGAAGAGAATCATATTCCCTACCAAGGTGTTAATGTTAAAACTATAAAACGCTTTATAACAGGCAAAGGTAATGCAAGTAAGAGTGAAGTTATTGAAGCTGTAAAGGAAAAAGGGGGTTTGCCTAAAGATGATAATGAATCTGATGCTTTAGCATTAATGTTCTATGTTATGGATTTCAGTAAAGATACTAATAAGATGAAAAATCCATAAAAAGTGGGTCCTTTCGGCCATAATGGCGGGTTTGGTGGGTCAGACCCCAGGCCTTCTTTAGCGTCAGAGATATTTTGAATATTAACTTTTTAATTATTAAGATATGAATTTAGCAATCCACTATTATCCTACTCAAAATCTGGTCGAATATGAGCGTAACCCACGTAAAAATGACGATGTGGTCAACAGAATGTGTGCTTCTATTCGGGAATTTGGCTTTCGTATTCCAATAGTTGCAAAAAGTGATGGTACTGTGGTTGATGGTCATTTAAGACTTAAAGCAGCAAGAAAACTTGGTATGGAAAGTATTCCAGTGGTTTTAAGTGATAATTTAAATGAACCACAAACTAAAGCTTTTCGGTTACTGGCAAATCAATCAGCTAATTGGGCAAAGTGGGACGATGATCTTTTGAGAGTGGAAATTCAAGAATTAGAAGATTTGCAGTTTGATCTTAAAATGACTGGATTTGAGCTAGAAAAAGTTCAAAACTTTCTTGATGATTTAGATGGTGAAGAAGAAGATCTTTCTGACTTAGTTGTTGATGACAAAAAGGTAGAAATAACAAAACCAGGTGATCTTTGGATTTTAGGTGATCATCGAATCTATTGTGGTGATAGCTCTGTAGTTGAATCATATAAAGCGCTGTTAGATGATAAAATGGCAGACATTACTGTTTGTGATCCTCCATATAACGTTGATTATGGTAGCAGTCAAGATAAAAAGATACTAAACGATAATCAAGGTGAAAAGTATGAGCTTTTTCTCTATGATATTTGTACTCATATTTTAGCATATACTAAAGGTGCAATTTACATCTGTGCATCATCATCAGAGTTTTCAACGTTGCAAAAAGCATTTGAGGAAGCGGGAGGAAAATGGTCAACTTTTATCATTTGGGCGAAGAATCACTTTACGCTAGGAAGATCAGATTATCAAAGACAATACGAAGCAATGCTTTATGGATGGAAAAGCGGCAATAAACGTGAGTGGCATGGCGGTAGAAATCAAAGTGATCTGTGGTTTTATGATAAGCCAATACATAACTCACTGCACCCAACAATGAAGCCAGTAGAGCTAATGGAGAGAGCAATAGTAAACAGCAGTAGATCAGGAGATATCGTACTTGATCCATTTAGCGGCTCTGGAAGTACACTGATTGCATGCGAGAGAACAGGAAGAATTTGTAGGACAATAGAGCTAGATTCAAAATTTGTAGATGTAACTATAAAACGTTGGCAAATATATACTGGAAGAGATGCCATTTTAGCCGGTACTGGTAAAACTTTTTCAGAGATTCAAGAAGAAAAACAGTAAGAAAAAAGTGGAAAAGATAACGCAAACAGAAATTTAGTAAGCCTTGGTAGTTGTAATATTAATTTACTGGTATATACCGTATTTTAATGAGTTTAGCGTAACAAATAACTTTGGATTAAATGTGGTGTACTCAATGAATCAAGAAAAGACGTTAGCTGGAGTAGTAACGTCGCAAACAAATAATGAAGCATCGTTTTCTGAAGAAGTAGAAAATAATGTTTCAAATTCTACACTATCTGTTAAGGAGAGAATTGAATTGTTTGAAAAAGGTACGAAGCAAGAACCTGACCTGAACACTGAATGCAAACTAGCTTCTTTAAATGTGATTAGCAATAGTAGCGATAGCAGTATTACAGCAAAAATAGACGAAGCAGGTGCTGATTTTTCAGTGAGTTGTTCTTCTTTAGTATTTGATGATGGTAAAGACATAGAGGACGAATTTAATGCAGTTTGTGAGGCAAATGGAATAGAATATAACCGTCCGTATTCTCTTGATCAGTTTGAGGCAGCATCCAACACATCTTCCAACCCCAAAATAGACAATACAAAAGAAATGCAAAAAGAGGAAGAGGATAAAGAATTAGGAGATAAACCAAAGCCGTTACCTAGGAATGGAATGTTGGAGAAGGACAATATTAGAAATGTAGCTCCACCTTCACCTAGAACAGCAGAAAATCATCGGTTGAGTATTATTCAGGATATTGCACCACCAAAGCTACCACATTCTTCTTTCCAATTAAATGGAGAAAAATGTGATGAGCAAGAAGCTATAGGAGAACCTATGTATGCAACTATAGACAAAAATAAAAAATTCTCGAAAAGAGGGTTAGATGGTGAAATAAACGATCAAAGTCCGGAGATGGAAAAGTCAAATTCTGAAGAAACATCAATTAAGAAAGGATCAATTGGTGAACCTGTAGATCTGAATACAAAATTTTTAAAAAAGAGTTTGGAAGGAAGTGATAGTGGAATAGACAATAGAAGTGCAGAGATGACAAGATCAAATTCTCAAGTAACAGAAATGAGTGAGTCTTGTGGCAATCAAGGATGGGAGAATATGTCATTAAATCATGATAGTCCAGTTACACTTTCAACTAGCTCATCAGAAAAAAGTGATAATGAAGAAACCCCGTTAATTAAAAAAGAAAAGAAAACAAATAGAATTTTGCCAAGAGTAAAATATGCAGTGCAGCAGAAGGAATTTATAATTTTCGGTATAGCTGCTGTTGCACTTAGCGTTTCTGCAGCTTTGGTATATTTACAGGATAAAGCACAATTTATTGCATTTTTTGCAAACAGTGTCATCTATGTAACTATACCAATTCTAGCTGTTGCATTATTGGTTGCAATTAGTCCGATATTTTGTGGAATAAAGCAATTTAGAGATACTGAAGAGTGTCAAATAGGGAGAAAGAATGCGAATGAAACTTTGAATCAGGTGCGAGAGTATCAATCAAAAGATAAAGTAATAAAATCAGTCAAACTGGAATACGGCAATGGTACTCATTCGCATTTTACACTTAACGCTTGGGAGGGTAAGAACAACTTCATTAATATTGACGACAAAGTCATTAGTAGAAGAAATAAAGTAGAATCAGTAATCAAAGATAGGCCATTATTTACAGCATTATTAAGCAGTTTGGTTGCTGCAAATATAGTATTGCCTTTATTACTGTATGTAGAAGGTGGTATTAATAGTGTACAGAAGTTTTACCAGAACGCTTTGATTAATAACGTAGGGTTATCACTACTTATAGGCTCGAGTATACTTGCACTATCAGTGATATTCCTTGGAGTACATTACTACAGAAAAACAAATTGCACAAATCTTGTATATTGTGAGGAAAGAATTGAACCAGAAAAAGTTAATGGAAAGTTCATTGAGGAAATAAAGGAAGCAAGGACAAAAGTGCTTGAAGAAAACCATAGTAAAGATGCCAAATGCAGCAGTTTAACGCTAGAGCAAGTAGTGGTTGAATCTCATAACTACAAAGATGCAATTTATAGTATTAGTTGAAAATGGACAAATTTCACTATGTAAAAAGAAAGCAGCTATAAACCGGAGTACTTCGCTCTATATTAGTAAAATATCTCTAAGACGCCGGCAAGTATAAACAGGTAGGAAATTGCTGATACTGGCAAAACCTTTTCAGAGATTCAAGAAGAAAATTTGTAAAAAAGAAGCAAAAAAAGTGGAAAAGATCACACAAACGGAATGGGCAAGAGAGATAGGAGTATCAAAGCAATATGTCTGTTATTTAGTAAAGAAAGGAATAGTTGAGTTGGAGGATGGTTTGATCAGTAGAGAACAAGCAAATGAAGCGGTGGCAGCAATAAGAGATCCAAGTCAGCCACTTAGGAGAAAAAATCCAAAAAACGAAAATACAAATAACCTTTCTACAATGTTGCTAAAAACGCGAATAAAAAATGAGATGGAACGTGGTAAACTGCTTGAGGCGAAAGCTAAGGCTGGGATTGGTGAACTTGTAGCAGTAGAGGAAGTAAAGCGCGATGCATTTAATGTAGCAAGAGTTGTCCGTAATAATTTGCTTAATATTCCAAATAGAGTTTCAGCACTGCTTGCATCACTGAGTGACACTGAAAAAATTCACGAGACGCTAACTGAAGAGATTACAAACTCACTTGAAGAATTATCTAACGCTAAATTTAAAATATAAAAAGATTTTGAATATAAAATGGCTGATAACTTAAGTTTAGAGTTAATAAAATGTCTCATCAATCAACCTGGATTAGATGTTAATGTCAGAGGATTAAATGGAAAGACACCACTACATTGCGCTATAGAGTTTGACGAATTAAGCATGGTGGATTTGTTACTCACGAAGAAGAATATTAATCCTTTTGTGGAAGATAATGAAGGTAAAACATCTCTTGATTACGCCAAAGAAGGGAAAAAAGCAGAAATATTACAAGCGCTAATTAATAACAAGTACGGGTCAGAACAAGATAGCTTACTTCATTTAGCTGCAATGATAGGTGAAGTTAATGCAGTTAGATATTTGATCAGAAAAGGTATTGACGTTAATGTACGAAATGCTTTGCACCATACTCCATTACATCTAGCAGCAGGAATAGGACATGCAGAAGTTGTAAAGATTTTGATAAGAGAAGGAAAAGCTGAAATCGAGGTTTTTGATGCACGAAATCAGACACCGATGCACTATGCAGTTAACAACAACAAATTGGAGATAGTAAAGTTATTACTGGAGCTAGGAGCAGATGTAAATAGCGCACGTGTAGGACAAAACTCGATGAAATTATCACCTGTTCATATAGCTGTAAGTAATACTAATTACGATGAAAGAGACTTATGTCTTGATATCCTCAAATGCTTAATAAAGGAGCCTAATGCTCAAGTCAATTTGCAAGACTACGAAAGTAAAACACCACTACATTACGCTGAAAGACTTAAAACAATAGAGGTTTTACTAACTCGAGAGGATATAGATCCTTTAATCAGGGATGATAATGGTAAGACACCATTTGATTACGCTAAACCTGAGATAAAGAAGGCTTTGATGAGTAATAAATACGGTTCTGAAAAGAATAGTCTACTACATTTAGCTGCACAAAGAGGAGAAATTGAGCTTGTAGAGTCTATCTTAAAAGAAGAAATCGATATTGATATTGTAAATAATAAAGGTTTATCACCGGTTTACCTTGCTGCGGAAAAAGGGCATTTACATGTAGTAAAGTTATTGCTGAAAAAAGGAGCAAATTATACACCTGTTTTACATTTAGCAATTAAATCAAACAATTTAGAGTTACTTAAAGTTTTATTTACTGAAAAAAATGGTGCATTGCTCTGCAGAGATACCGTTATTAATTTTCCAACCCTTCATAATAAATATATAGCACAGAGAGAAATAGCAGATAAAAGGATGAAAAAACATAATAATATTATCTGCATCTGTATTACAGTTAGCGCAGTAGCAATGGCAGCATATATAGGTTTAACAGCAACAACAATAAGCAGTGCAATCATTTTTGCAACAACAACAGGGATATTTGCGCTTATTATAGCACTAATGATAAGTGAGATGAGCAAAAGATATATAGAAAAGGAATTTCAGAAAAAGATGTTTATGGAATTGGAAGAGTGTAGTTCTACTGTTAATGATGTTGAGATAGAACCAATGATGAGTAGATGCAGACAATGATATACGCCACATCTTTTTCTGAAGGTTTAAAACCAGATCCAGAGCTTAAAGTATCAGAGTGGGCAAATGAGTATCGAGTTTTAGCGCCAACTGCAGCATCAGAGCCAGGTAAATGGAGAACAGAAAGAACTCCTTATTTAAAAGAAATCATGGATTCACTTTCTCCGTCCTCACCAGCAGAAAAAGTAGTATTCATGAAAGGAGCGCAGATTGGAGGAACAGAAGCTGGTAACAATTGGATTGGCTATATTATCGATCAAACACCAGGTCCAATGTTAGTTGTGCAGCCAACAGTTGAAATGGGAAAGCGTTGGTCAAAAGGAAGATTTGCGCCGTTAATAGAGAGTACGCCATGTTTAAAGAGTAAAGTAAAAGACCCAAGGTCAAGAGACTCAGGCAATACTGTACAAAGTAAGGAATTTCCAGGTGGAATAGTAGTAATAACCGGAGCAAATAGCAGTGTAGCACTGAGATCTATGCCAGTAAAATACCTCTTTCTTGATGAAATAGATGCCTATCCAGGAGACTCAGGTGGAGAAGGAGATCCAGTTTTACTCAGCATAGCTCGTACCAATACATTTGCACGGCGAAAGATTTTTTTAGTATCAACACCAACGATTCATGGAATAAGCAGAATTGAGAAAGAATTTGAAGCAACAGATAAGCAGTACTTTTTTGTACCATGTCCGTATTGTAATTACTATCAAGTTCTAAAATGGTCACAAATAAAATGGGAAGATAAAAATCCAAGTACAGCACACTATATATGTATAGAATGTGGTGAAAAGATAGAAAATCATCAAAAGACAGAGATGCTTGAACGTGGAGAATGGAGAGCTACAAATCAAGTACACAATAGCAAAGTAATAGGATTTCACCTTTCAAGTCTTTATAGCCCAGTTGGGTGGTATAGTTGGCAACAAGCAGTAGAGGATTTTCTGCATGCAAAGGAAAGTGAACAATTACTGAAAGTTTGGATCAACACAACGCTTGGAGAAACCTGGGTAGACAAAGGAGAAGTACCTGATTGGAAGCAATTATTTAACAGGAGAGAATTTTTTCCCGTAGGCACAGTACCTAGGAGAGAAGTGGTGCTTACTGCAGGAGTAGATGTCCAAAAAGATCGTTTAGAAGTAGAAGTTGTAGCATGGGGAAAAAGCCGCGAAAGTTGGTCAATAGAATACCGAGTATTTGAAGGTGATACTGGAAGAGGAGAAGTATGGGGAAAACTCTCTGAGCTCTTAAATCATCATTTTATCGGTGAAAATGGTCTTGAATACATGATAAGTATGATGGCGGTTGATGCTGGGTATGCGACACAAGAAGTATACAATTGGGTAAGAGGTCATCAAGGCTCTGGAAGAGTAATGGCAGTGAAAGGTGTAAATAAAGCTCTAGTACCACTTAGCAGCCCAAGTAGAGTAGATATAACAGTTGGTGGTCAAAAGCTAAAAAGAGGGATAAAGCTCTGGCCAGTGGGAGTATCGATTTTAAAGTCAGAACTTTTTCAATTACTTAATGTTTTAAAGGACGGTGAAGAAGCTCCAGCAGGATACTGTCATTTTCCCGAGTATGCACCTGAATATTTTAAGCAGCTAACGGCAGAGCAATTAGTCAGCAAAGTAGTAAAAGGTTATACCAAACAAGAGTGGCAAAAGGTAAGAGAAAGAAATGAAGTATTAGACTGTAGGATTTATGCAAGAGCAGCATCGATAGCACTGGGAATAGATAGATGGCCAGAGAGTAAATGGGAAAATTTAGCAGATAAAAAAGCTAAAAGGGTAAAAAAAGTAAGAAGAAGTCAATGGTTGAATGAGAAGTAAAATGTACAATCAAGAATATTTAATTCAAGTCGAAGAAGCGATAAAAAAACTGCAAAGCGGAGAGCGAGTAGTATCAATTGCATATGGTGACCATGTGGTGAGATATGCTGAAGTTCAGATAAATGACCTGCTGAATCTACGGCAACGTATTAAGGCTGAACTGAAAGTTGCAGGTGTGAGACCGAAGAGAAGAATTGTGATTGCGACAAGTAAGGGGATTGACAAAATTGTGTAAAAATGTTATAGTTTAAAATTGGTATTTTCTAGTTAAAATATGGATCAAAGTCAAGAAAGGCTTAATGTTAATGTAAATTTTGAGGGGGAATTTGCTCACTACCTTATAGAAATGGCAAAAGTTCAAAATAGAACTATAGAAGAGGTTGTAAAGGACCTAGTGGAAGAAGAAATTGAAGCAAGTAAATTATCTGAAGAAGATGATGAAGTAGATATAAAGTTGGCTAAGCTTTCTCTTGAGCGTGATGCTAGAGGTGATGAAGAAATTAGAAGTGAGGATGTAGATTGGAATAGAATATTATCTGCAAAAACAGTCTAAAGGTGGAGATACAAGCTGAGATACGATATTATCTATTCAAAAAAAGTTCTTGAGGAAGACTTTCTTGCATTACCACCAACGATAAGATCTAGAGTGAGAAGAGCTGTAGATAGTTGTCTTGCAACCAACCCTAAAGCAATAGGCAAAGCATTATCGCATGAATTCAAAGGGTATTTTAGGATACGAGTAAGTGATTATCGTGTAATTTATAGGATAAATTACTCAAAACACACAGTAACTATTACTGCAATGGGACATCGGAAGGACATTTATGAACGCAGCCCAGAATAAGCGTTGGTATTTGTGCAAGAGCCTCATGCATAATTTATAAAGTGTTAACAGCCAGACTATCCAGCAGCTTGCTGTAATTTTTTAATGTCAAATTGCGCAACAAACTGCTGCATAATCAAAGAGGCAAAATGCTATTAAAATCGTTCAAACAACTATTTAGTAAGCCAAAAATCAAAAGCTCAGCGTGGGATGCAGCAGGCTCAGGAAGAAGATTTTTTCACTTTCAACCAGAGTTAGGAAGTATAAACAATTTGCTGTCTCAAAGCCTTGAAACTTTACGTAGTAGATCACGTGATATGGTGAGAAAAAATCCATATGCAGCAAATATTATTGATACAATAGTAAGTAACTCTATTGGAACAGGAATAAAACCACAATCAAAAGCAAAGAATGCAGAATTTCGAAAGAGGGTGCAAGAATTATGGCTAAGATGGACAGATGAAGCAGACAGTAACGGAGTAAGTGATTTTTATGGATTACAAGCTCTAGTATGCAGAAGTATGATAGAGGGAGGAGAATGTTTTGTACGTTTAAGAACGAGAAAGCTGGAAGATAGATTTTCTGTGCCATTACAACTGCAAGTACTTGAGTCTGAACATTTAGATAATAAAACAAATCAAACTTTAGGAAATGGTAATGTAATAAGAAACGGGATTGAGTTTAACAAGCTTGGGCAAAGAGAAGCATATTACCTATTTAAAGAACACCCTGGTGAAGGCTCATTTGGTGAATCAGTGAGAGTGCCAGCAAATGATGTTTTACATATTTATAGACCATTAAGACCTGGGCAAATTAGAGGAGAGCCATGGCTTTCGAGTATACTGCTAAAGCTCTATGAACTTGATCAATATGATGATGCAGAATTAGTGAGAAAAAAGACAGCAGCGATGTTTGCAGGGTTTATTACAAGGCTAGATCCTGAAGCAAATATTTTAGGAGAAGGTGAAAGTAATGAGCAAGGAGTAGCACTATCAGGTTTAGAGCCAGGAACAATGCAGCTTTTAGACCCAGGAGAAGACATAAAATTTTCAGAGCCATCTGATGTAGGAGGAAGTTATGAAGCATTCATGAGACAGCAGCTGAGGGCAATAGCAATAGGCACAGGGATAACATATGAGCAACTAACAGGAGATTTAACGGGCGTTAATTATTCATCCATTCGAGCAGGATTAATAGAGTTTCGTCGTAGATGTGCTATGCTGCAACACAACATTATGGTATTTCAATTTTGCAGACCAGTATGGAGTAGATGGCTAGAATTAGCAGTACTCTGTGGAGAACTGAGTATAGATAAAAAAGTAGCAAAAGCAGCGAAAGAAGAAGTAAAATGGATACCACAGGGATTTGATTGGGTGGATCCTTTAAAAGACCAGCAAGCACAACAAATGGCAGTAAGAAATGGATTTAAGAGTCGATCAGAAGTGGTTTCAGAGCTAGGTTATGATGTAGAAGAAATAGACCAAGAAATTGCAGAAGATCAAAGACGTGCTAGTTCCTTGGGTTTAAGTTTTGATTCCGACGTTACTACTAATCAAGAGATAATATGAAAAACCAAGCGATATGGCTAAACAGATGTGTAATGGTAGAACCAAGGAGTTTTGAATTACTGTCACTACAAACAGGAAAGCAGCCTATCTTTAAAAATATAAAACATGCGGTAAGAAATAGTGAAAGAGGAATAATACCAATACATGGAATCTTGACGAAAAAGTCAGAAGTTTTTGATGATGTATTGGGGATGACATCGTATGAGAAGATAAGTGAAGAGATAGAAGAAGCTTTAATAGATAAAGAAGTAGAAACAATAATTTTGGACATAGACAGCCCCGGAGGAGAAGTAAACGGTTTATTCGACCTTTCCGACTTTATTTACCAAGCAAGGAGAAAAAAGAGGATTGTGGCAATAGCAAATGATGATGCGTATTCTGCGGCGTATGCAATTGCATCAAGTGCTGAAAAAGTATTGGTAACTAGAACTTCAGGAGTTGGAAGCATAGGAGTAATAGCAAGTCATATAGATCAAAGTGGGTTTGATGAAAAACAGGGAATAAAATATACGACAGTATTTGCAGGAAGTAGAAAAAATGATTTAAATCCACATGAGCCAATAACTTCTGAGAGTTTAGAAAGCCTAAAAAGCGAAGTGAATCGTTTATATGGAATGCTGGTTGAGCTAATAGCACGCAATAGAAACCTTTCTGTAGAGGCAATAAAATCAACAGAAGCAGGGCTATATTTTGGCGAGAAAGCAGTAGAAATAGGTCTTGCAGATGGAATTACAATTCTTTCATCTATTAATAAAAACAGGAGTATTACTATGAATGAACAAACTACAAATAACGTAAAAGAAGAAACTGATAATTTAACCAAGTATCGTACTGAAGTTCTTGAATTAATACGTTTATGTAATTTATCGAAGATGCCAGAAAAGATAGGAGAATTTATTGAGCAAAGTGTAAGTGTTGAGCAAGCTAGGGAAGTTTTAATGGAATTACTTGCAGATAGAACAAAGAAGACAGAGATACTGAGTGCAATACCACAGAATTCAGGAGAAGAATTGATGATGCAGGTAGCGAAAAGTCGTAGGAGTTAAAGTATTTTTATAACCGCCGTATATAGCATTGATAAAAGTGGCGGTAAGCAGTTAAGGAGAGAAATTTATGAGTTGTATAAGCGAACAAAATAATCTGGGTGACTTATTAAAGTATGAAGCATCAAGTCTATATTCAAGAGATCAGATAACAGTAGCAAAAGGGCAGAACCTAAAGCTTGGTACAGTAGTGGCTCTCGATAAAGATAGCATGGTTAAGATAATAAATCCAACTGCCACAGATGGTACACAAACAGCAATAGGTGTAATAACAAGCGATGTAAATAGCAAAGATGGAGATACTAAAGCAATAATAATTACTCGTATTTCTCTTCTTGCTGATCATGCAGTGGTGTGGCCAGCAAATATCACTGAAGAACAGAAAGCTGCAGCAATAAAGCAACTTGAAGTACGAGGAATCATTGTCCGCAAGGGAGCTTAAAAAAACTATTAAAAATACAAAAGGGGGAAAATAAAAAATGCAAAATCCATTTACAAACACAGCATTTAGCATGACGGCACTAACAAATGCGATGAATATATTGCCGATAAATTATGGACGTGTTGAAAATTTAAACTTGTTTCCAAATAGGTCAGTAAGATTTAGACATATTACCATAGAAGAACATAACGGAGTTTTAAGTTTACTACCAACGCAAGTACCAGGGGCACCAGCAACAGTAGGAAAACGTGGCAAAAGAAAGGTAAGAACATTTACGATTCCACATATTCCACATGATGATGTAGTATTACCAGAGGAAGTACAGGGAATAAGAGCATTTGGATCAGAGAGTGAACTGAAAGCGCTGGCAGATGTAATAACGGACCATTTGCAATTGATGAGAAACAAACATGCGATAACGTTGGAACATTTGCGGATGGGAGCGCTGAAAGGAATAATTTTAGATGCTGATGGGTCAGAATTATTAAATCTGTACAACGAATTTGAAATCACACCAAAAGTAGTAAATTTTGCACTAGGAACTGCAACAACAGATGTAAAACGTAAGTGTCTGGAAGTACTCCGGCATATAGAAGATAATCTAAGTGGTGAATATATGACGGGAATTCATGCACTGGTAAGCCCTGAGTTTTTTGATGCATTAACTTCCCATAGTAAGGTGAAAGAGGCATATGAGAGATGGCAAGAAGGAGCAGCGCTAAGGAATGATATGAGGTCAGGATTTACATTCTGCGGAATCACATTTGAGGAATATAGAGGTCAAGCAACTGACCCTGAAGGAACCGTAAGAAGGTTTATAGAAAGAGATACAGGACACTGTTTTCCAGTAGGAACAGCAAGCACATTTACAACATATTTTGCACCAGCAGATTTTAATGAAACAGTGAATACTCTTGGACAGCCACTATATGTAAAACAAGAACCAAGGAGATTTGATAGAGGGACCGATTTACATACGCAGTCAAATCCTCTGCCAGTGTGCCACCGCCCGGCCGTTTTGGTCAAGATCGTTGCAGCATAACAATACTGGTAGAGTAACTACAAGGTGGTGAGGCACAGAACGACTCTACCGGTATGCGCTTTCTTAGCATGTAAAGGTTAGTATATCAAAAAGAAATATGCAAGAGAATATTAAGCGATTATTAGAAGATTGTCTTGCCCATTTAGGGGAGCTGGCTTTATATGAGTCAAAGGGTAAGTCATATATGGTGCAAGTACTAAAGCAACAGCCAGATAAATTATACGAGATTGGTGAAGGACAATTTGTGGGAAAGATGCTTTTTCTTGAGGTAAGCGTTTTTGATATACTGAGGCCAATTGTAGGAGATATTTTTGTTATAGGTGATTGCAAATACAAAATACACACACCACCACTTAGAGATAAATCTGGAATGGTCTGGCGAATCGAAGCATCTGAATGTCTGTTCATATAGAAGTTGAGGTAACAGAAAGTGTAAATGCTAAAAGAAAAAAAATAGAATTAGCAATAGTGAGAGCGTTAAACAGAACAGCACTATGGCTAAAATTGAAGACAGCAAAAGAAATTAGTGAGGAAAAGAAGATAAAATTAAGTTTGATAAGAAAGAGATTAAGAATTTTTAAGGCGAAAACTAGCAGATTAGAAGTGTTAATTAGAGCAAATCTCTATGACATTAGAGCATCGATAATTGGTAAAATACAAAAAACAAGAAGAGGATCGAAAGTAGGAAAGCATGAGTTTATAGGAGGATTTGCAGCAGTTATGCCAAAAGGAAATAACGGTATGTTTAAACGTGAAGGAAGAGCAGCATTGCCAATAAAGGAAGTTAAGTTGCCACTCGAACCTGAGGCTTCAAGGATAATAGGGAATCTTGTTAATTATGAAGTTGAAAAGGTATTTGAAAAATATTTTATACATTACATAAGTTAAATTATATGCATGACAAAGTTCTGGAAAGATTTACATAAAGCAATTTGCAGCACACTGAAGGAAGAAATACTGGCTATACAGACATGTGAAATTTATCCAGCAATAAGGAAAGAATTAGTAGCGCCAGCGTTATTTGTAGAGCTTGTGAGTTTAGAATCGGGAAAAGATCCAGGAACAGAAGAATTAGCACTGAAAGCAAGATTTGAAGCACGAATTGTGATTGATAGCACAATAGAAAATGCAGCTATTATTGTCAGAACATTAGCTGCTGAGGTGGCAAAAGTTGTAAACAAAAATACATGGAATATAAAAAATGTTTCACCAGGAGAATTTATCTCTGCAGAAATTGACGGATTTAGACCCGAATTAGATGCATATTTGGTGTGGATGGTTGATTGGAGTCATCAGCTTCATTTAGGTAAATCGATATGGACAGAAAATAAGATTAAGCCACATACGATTATAATAGAAGAAAATGTTAGAGAGTAATTTTGCAATTTCAGAGCTGCAAAGAAAGTTAGCAAACATTGTACGAATAGGAGTTGTAAAAGAAGTAGATTATGAGAAAGCAAAAGTAAGAGTGAAGATAGGAGAACTTTTAACAGATTTTCTTCCATGGATAACTTCTAGAGCAGGAGAGGAAAGAAGCTGGCTACCACCAAGCATAAATGAACAGGTAGTAATATTGTCACCATTGGGAGAGTTATCATTAGGAGTAGTACTAGCTGGAATATATCAGCAAAATTATTCTGCTCCAGAGAATAGTGAAATGATTAACAGTTTAGTATTTCAAGATGGAACAAAGTTATTGTATGACAAAGAGAGCAAGAATCTTGAAATTTCTGTAGTGGATAAATTAAATTTCAAAGTAGGAAAATCAGAGATAGAAATGACAAAAAGTGGAATAAAACTGAAAGCAGAAAGGATCGACTTAAATTGAACAAAGGAATAGTGAGGTTAGGAGACTACTGTGGAGAAGCTATACCACATTTCTGCATTAGCGGAAGTAATAATGTTTTTGTAAACGGTAAGTCAATATGTAGAAAAGGAGACAGTTTTAGTGAAGGAAAAGTAATGATTCAAGGATCAAAAACAGTGTTTGCAAATGGTCTTAGTGTAGGAAGAGTAGGAGATATAGTTTCATGTGGGTTTAAAGTAATAAAAGGCAGTGAAAGCGTCTTTGCAAAATAGAAATGAAGGGTATGGATGCTAAAACAGGAAAAACGTTAGAAGGAATAGAGCACTTAAAGCAGTCGATAATTGATATATTGACCACTCCTATTAACAGTAGAATAATGAGGAGAGATTATGGGTCAAGACTATTTGAATTAGTAGATAAGCCAATAAATAGAGATTTAACTTTGGAAATCTATTCAGCAGTAGCAGAAGCTCTACAAAGGTGGGAGGAAAGATTTAAGCTAGAAAAAGTAAAAATGACAGAGGTGAAAGAAGGAAAAGTAACGCTTGACCTAGAAGGATTATACTTACCAAGCGGGAAAAACATTCATTTTGATGAAATTGTAGTTTAAAGATGCAGCAGCTAAATATTGTAGAAAAGCCAAATTTCGAGGAAATCTTTTCAAGAATGAAAGAAGAGTTAGTCCGTAGAGATGAAACCTTTTCAGGATTAGTAGAATCGGATCCAGCAATGAAAGTTCTGGAGGTAGCAGCATGGCGAGAACTTTTACTCAGACAAAGGATAAACGAAGCTGTAAAGGGTAATTTACTTAAATTTGCAACGGGAGAAGATCTTGATAACTTAGCTGAATTTTATGGAGTAGAGAGAGAAAAAGAAGAAGAGGATGAAAGATTTAGAAAGAGGGTAAAAGCAAAAATAGCAGGTTGGTCAACAGGAGGAAGTAAGGAATATTATAAATATCATGCACTGTCAGCAGATAGTAGAGTAAAAGATGCACTAGTGGAATCACCTATACCAGGGAAAGTACAAATTTCAATCTTATCAACACAAACTGGCATAGTGTCAGAAGAGCTACTAGAAATTGTAAAAAAGCAGGTTACTAGAGATGATATAAGGGTTTTAACCGATACAGTAACAGTAATTGGTTGCAATATTACGGAAATAGATATCCACAGTAGAATGAGCATAAGTCCTGTAATATCAGAGGAAGAAATCAAGAAGCAGTTCATTAAGAAGTTTGAAGCAAATAGAAGGCTGGGATGGAATGTTACAAGATCTTGGATAATAGCAAATCTATTTGTAGAGGGTGTAGAGAATGTAGAATTAATAGAACCAAAAGAGGATGTTGTGGTACTGGGGAATGAGTGTGCGGTGCTTAGCTACGTCAAGTTAGATAGGATTTAAAACGTATTTTTTTGCTTTGTGCCAGTGAGAGGATTACGTGCAATAAGTGGTTTACTGGATAAAAACGACCAATGTTATGCAGACGAAAAGACTCTCCTTCTCCTAGCTGTTGCAACTTATTTTTTAAGGTATTAACAATATAGTCAAATATCAAAGAAAGTATTTTTAATACCGAGAATATTTTTGTTTTTTATCAGTTTTGCAATGATCTCTTGCTCACTCATAAGCTACCTAAATAAAGGAAATTAAAGCAACTGGAAAGAAAAGACAAATGAAAAGTTTATTACCGCCAAACGCAACAAAGCAAGAGCAAGCACTGGTTGATGCAATAGATTATAAGGTTGATCCAAGCTGTATCAAAGGATTTAAGTTTAATCTTAAAGAAGAAACATTGCCGTGGATAATAGAAGAATATGGTTTAGAAGAGATACTGCGTTGGGTAAAAGATAGAAGAAAAGCCGTAGTAGAAGGAGTAAAATTTCAAAGACTACGTGGAACCCCAGCATCACTCAAAATAGCACTAAAGTGGGCAAATATAGAAGATATTACAATTATTGAAGAGCCACCCGGTAAACACTTTTTTGAGTTGCAAGTAGGGATAAAAGAGGTACCAAATGACTTCTTCGTAGATGCAGTAGTAGAGCTGGCAAAACTATCACTGCCTGTAAGATCCAGATTAATGAGGATTTTTAACGATTATTATAATGTGCAGAGATTTATATTGGATGAGAGTTTATTTGGAGATCTTCTTTCTGATTATTCAGGGGTAAAAATAGAAAAAGATGGACCAGTGTTATCGTTTGGAAGAGTAAATTTTTTCAGGTCTAGTGGTCCAGTTATTAGGATTATAGAAAACTATCTACGCGATCATTATGAACGAGCTTTAAGCAATGATATATATCGCCTAGATGTAGGAATCCTTGGAGAAACCGAGCCTCACACAAGGGATTATAAAGGCATCTATGAAAGAGATCATTTGTGGTACAACTTAAAAGCACTATATCCATTACCACAGAGTTTATTACCATCGATTAAATTTGCAAAAGCGCAGATTGTACTGTCAGATAGCTGGAAATTAGGAGAAATAAATAGCTGTTTTCCAGTTGGTAGAATAGAAGAAGAAGGAAATAAATTTGTATTGGGAAACGATAAACTTTCAGGGCAACATTGGAGTTTAAAACACAAGCCAATTTTAGAAAGGTTTAGCGTTACTCACCACTACAAAATAGAAAACTATACAGATCAGAAGATTACAAAATATGGTTTAGCAGAACACAACGTTTACTATAAAAATGACTCAGATTCAGAGCAAAAAGACTCAATACACGAATTAGAAAATTACATTTTAGTATTTTACCCAGGAGTACTGAAGTGGCACGAACATCGACACTTGCACAGAAGTTGGAAAAATAGTCAAGTAATATCTCTAATAAGTTAAGTACTTATATTTAGATCCTCATATATTATATTAATAACAGGTTAAAGTGTATGAAATAAACAGAAAAAGACTTGCTTTCTTATGCTAAAAAGGACATGACTTGAATAGCAGCAGGTAAATATAAGAAATTTGTCTGGTGCTAGAAAAGCTAATTTTGTGAGGTATGAAATGAGTTTTAGCAAGAGTAAGTTTTTTAAAGAAGTATCAAGTAACGATATTAATAAAAGAAATGAAGAAGGAGAGACGATATTACACCAAGCAGTAGAAATCTCTGATTACAAAACAGTGAGATTATTAATAAAAAAAGGGGCAGAGGTTAATGCAAGAGATAAAAATGGTTATACACCACTACACTGTGCAGTATTTGCGAAAAGCTTAGAAAATATAAAAGTGCTGCTAAGATCGGGAGCAGAAGTAAATGCCACTCAATATGTCAGTGGATGTACGCCACTGCACTCTGCGTGCAAAATAGGAGGAGTTGAAATAATAAAAGAGCTAGTAAAGGCTGGAGCTGAAGTTAATCAACTGAATAAATATGGTGCAACACCAATGTATTACATCTGGGAAAGTGAAAAGTATCGTCTATGTGATAGCAAAGAGAGTGAAGAGGCGAGTAAATTTTTGAGAGAAAAAGGAGGAATAACAAAAAGTAGAGAACTGACGTGCTATGGAATAGAGAGGCTAGTGGGAGAAATAGCAGACATGTTGAATGGGAGCTACATGCCGGAGCTAAAAATAATAGAGATAGGAGAAATAAGGAAGAGAGACAAATCGCTAATAAAGAAAGAATGTCAAAATTTAGCAAGCAAGATAATGAGCCAAGTAAATGAAATGATAGATGAGGTGGTGAAAAGGAGGGCTTAGGAATTTAAATTCAAAAAAAAGGTGAGGTAGGTTATGAGTAAAAAAGGAAAAGAGGAGTCACTATTAGAGTACTCATACAAAAATATTTACGCAAGAGACGAAAAGGGAAGAACAGCTCTACATTATGCAGTAGACGCAAAAACAGTGAAGTTATTAATTGAAAAAGGAGCGAATGTGAATGCAGCAGATGTAGAAGGATATACAGCACTGCACCTAGCGGTAACGGAAAAACGCCTAGAAACCGTGAGAGAATTAATAAAATCAGGAGGGAATGTAAATGCTGAGGAATATGGAAGTAAATGCACTCCATTGCACCTTGCATGTATGGTGGAAAAAAAAGAAATAGTGGAGGAGCTAGTAGAAGCAGGAGCAGAAATAGAGCAAGCAGATAAATTTGGAATGACAGCGATGGATTATAGCAAAGAGATCACTGAAATATTGAGGAAAGAAATAGACAGAATTGAAAAGTTATTTATGAGAGGATAGAAAATATGGAGGAAGAAACAGAAAAGAAAGTAATGAATTTAGAGAGAAAACCTTTGGGTGAGCTGAGAAAAACGTGGAAGAAGGTATTTGGGGAAGAGGCACCTAAACATTCAAAGAAATATCTGATACCAAGATTAGCTTATAGAATGCAGGAAAAAGTGTATGGAGAAATGTCAAGAAAAGGGTCAAAAAGACTAGATTATTTAGCAGATCGGCTGGAGAAGGGAAAAAGAATAAGTAGTGACAAACTGCCAGTAGAAGGAACAGAGCTAATATTAGAGAGAGGGGAAGAGACGCATGCAGTAATGGTAACAGATAAGGGTTTAATCTACAGAGAAGAATTTTTCACGTCATTGTCAGCAGTAGCCGGAAAAATAATGGGAATGAGTTACAATGGGCCGCTCCTATTTGGTTTGCGTGATCAAAAGGGAAAGGAAAATGTGTAAAGGGATAAGATGTGGAATATATACGAGAAAGTCAAATGAAGACGGTCTAGAACAAAAGTTTAACAGTTTAGATGCGCAGCGAGTAGCATGTGAAAAATATATAAAGAGCAAAGAAGGCTGGGTAGTATCGGCCAAAAGGTACGACGATGGAGGCTTCTCAGGGAAAAATTTAGAAAGACCAGCGATAAAGGAATTGTTTGAAGATGTAAAAAAAGGAGAAGTAGATTGTGTAGTGGTGTATACTCTGGATAGGCTATCAAGGGAAACAAAAGACAGCATTGAAGTAACATCATTTTTTAGAAGACATCGAGTAAATTTTATAGCAGTAACGCAGATATTTGACAATAATACGCCAATGGGAAAATTTGTACAAACAGTGTTATCAGGAGCAGCACAACTAGAAAGAGAAATGATAGTAGAGAGAGTAAAAAATAAAATAGCAACATCAAAGGAGCAGGGATTGTGGATGGGTGGAACTTTACCGCTTGGGTATGATGCAAAAGATAAGGAATTAATAATAAATGAGAAAGAAGCAAAGTTGGTAAAACATATATTTGAGAGGTATATAGAGCTGAAGTCAATGGCAGAACTAGCAAGGGAGCTAAATAGTCAAGGTTACAGAACAAAATCAGATATCTTTAAAAAAGCGACGGTGAGAAGAATAATAACAAATCCAATATATATGGGAAAAATCAGACATTATGAGAAAGAGTATGAAGGAAAACATGAAGCAATAATAGAGGAAGAAAAGTGGCAAAAAGCGCAGGAATTGATAAGGAATCAACCATATAGAAAAGCAAAATATGAAGAAGCGCTACTTAGGGGAATAATTAAGTGCAAAAGCTGTGATGTAAATATGACGCTAACGTACTCAAAAAAAGAGAATAAGAGATATAGATATTACGTATGCAATAATCATTTAAGGGGAAAAGGTTGTGAATCAGAAAAAAGAAATGTAATAGCCGGAGAAGTCGAAAAAGAAGTAATGAGGAAAACAGAGCAGCTATATGAAAATTGGAAAGACAAGACCGAAGAAAAATGGGAAAATTTAAATTTTGGAAAGCAGAAAGAAATAGTGAAAAAGTTAATAAAGGGAGTAATGGTGAAAGAGGATGGAATGGAGGTGCATTCTGAATCAGAGAAAAAATTTATACCAATAAAAAAGAAAGGAAACAAATGCACAGTAGTAGAACCTGAAGGAAAAACAAATAATGCACTACTGAAAGCAGTGGTGAGAGCCCATTCCTGGAAACGTCAACTAGAAGAGGGAAAATATAGAAGTGTGAAAGAGCTGAGTGCCAAAATTAATATAGGTACAAGACGAATACAGCAAATTTTAAGGCTGAATTATTTAGCGCCGAAGATTAAGGAAGACATAGTAAATGGGAGGCAGCCAAGGGGTTTGAAGTTAGCTGACTTGAGGGAAATACCGATGTTATGGAGTAACCAACTGGAGAAATTTTATGGATTAGCAACCTAATTGAACAATTAATAAGTTGTTAATATAACTAATTTATAAAATTAAATATTGTAGAGCAAGGAAAGTAATGCCAAAGTTTAAAAAGATTAAGAACGCAAAAAATATAATCTATGAGCTGGCAGGTGATCAGGATAATTTTACCAATGAAGATAAAAAAAAGCTTTTCAAGTTGTTAAAGAAGATAGAAAACGGTGAAAATATTAGTGGAAAATTTAATAAATCTAATTACAACACGCAGAAACTTCTTACAAAAAAAATAATTTACAAGGATGAGAAAAAGGAAGGGACTCTGACGCTACTGTGCCACTCTGTGTTCTATAAAAATAATCAAGCTTTTGAGGAGCTTTTACAAGAAGCAATAAATCAAGGAACCTTAAAGGATGTTCTTAGTGAGGAATTGATCCAAAAATTGCCAAATGGTCTAACAATAACTTACACGGCACTGGTATCCTGCATATTAGAGGAAGATAGTAAAGCTATTAGAGCAGTTTTAGAAGCTTCTAAAAAGAATGGTTTTTTAAAAGAAATTCTCAACCAGAAAGTGAAAGTAGAGAAAGCAGAAGGTCAAGAGATAAGCTATACTACACTACTTGACTATGCTAATAAACACAATTGCAAAGAAAGTGCAAAGATTCTCAAGGGATTTGAAGAAATTCTGAATATAGAAGTTAAAAATGATATACCTGTAAGTGATAATGCTGAAACTAGATGTGAAGATATCAATAAAGACCATGAAATACATGAATCTAGAATTGTAAACAGTGAAGAAGCTCGAAATATTTTAATAGAAAGTGAAAATCCTCAACTCATGTGTGAAAGCAACAAAGAAGCTAAGAACTCTTTAGATGAGCAAGGGCTAAACGCTTCTGACAGCCCATCTTCCGCTGAACCATGTTTTGATGCTACAAACGAAAAAGACAAACCATTAACGCAGCAAAGGCAAGCAATTCTAGCTAGTGTTGTTAGTACAGCGTTACTGGTAAGCAGCATTGCACTGTATATCATGAAAATGCCTGTAGTAGCAGTGGTTGTGGGAATAGTTGGATTAGCATGTATAGGTCTTGTGCTATATAAGCCAAATACTAAGCTCGAGAAAATTAGAGATATAAAACAGTCTATTATTGCTTCTCCTGCTTTAAACTCAGTATAAAAGAATATGTCCAATAATTTTTTTTAATAAGATAATTTATTTAGAATACTATCTAAATTATTAACACAACATTTATCTTGTACCCCTGCTGTTTCTCATTACCTTGAGCTATTTTAAACCTTCACAGCAGGATCAACACCATTTTTAACTTCAACATTACTAAGTGCTGTATTTGCCTTATGTGAACAGTAACACCCTACTGCGAGAAAAGTTAATGCAGCTACAGCAAGTGTAATACAGATTGCTAAATGAAACATTGTTAAACTTGCACCAACAGCAAATGCTCCAGATAATACAAAAGAAATAGAAGCATAGGTTATTTGCTTTCTATCCTGGGCGCTTGCTGCTGAGAGTTTTTTGTTTCCATTGTCTGGACTTGGACCTTTTAGGCTTTGCCGTATTTCATTTAAATTCTCTTCAAATTGAACTTTTGCTTCATCAAGTTCTCTAGTTTTTGCAGCTAAATCTTGCCTTATACTATCTTGCTCACGTTCTAACTGTGCAACCTTCTGATTTGTGCTACTCAGCTCTCGATTTCTGTTGCCAAGTTGTGCTTTTAGACTTTCAATTTGACCCTTCAACTGCTTACCTTGACTTTCAAGTGCTTCTAGCTGCTGGCTTTTATTTTCACTTTCATCTTTAAGCTTCTCCAGCTCCTTATTTTGATCCCCCAGTGCTACATTTTGTGTGCTCAGCTCTTTATTTTTGCTTTCAGCTTTTTCTAGCTTTTGAAGTACAGTATTTAACTGCCCCTTTAGTTGTTTTTTTTTCTCAGTGAGTTGAACTACTTCATTAGTTTTTCTAGCCAAATCTTGCTTTGCATCACCGAGGTTGTTTTGCAAGTCTACAAGCTGAGCCTTTGCCTCTTTAAGTTCTTTAGTACGGTTATCTACTTGATCATTGAGTTGACTAGCCTTCTGTTGCTCTTGCATTAACTCTTTATTCGCTTGTCTCAACAAAACTTCCATGCCCTCAAGCTTCTTTTGCAATTGCGAAACCTTTTCATTTACAATATTTAGCTCTTCCACCTTTCCTGCAAGTTGAGTTTTTGTTTCCTCAAGTTCTTCAGTAAGTGTAGTCACTTTACTAATTTTTTCATTTAAGCTTTGCTTTGCACTCTCCAGCTCTTGTTCTAATTGAACTTGTACATCCTTTAGCTGCTTATTTTCCTTTGTAAGTTCCGCATGCTCTTGTTTTAATCGAGTTTGTGTATTACTCAGTATATTTCTTTCGTTATTAAGTTGAGCTGTTTTACCAGTCAGATTATTAATATTTTGTTCTAGCTCGATTTTTGTTCTCTCAAGTTTAGCTACTTCACTAGTTCTGCTATCCAAGTTTTGTTTTGCGTCATCCAACTCTTTCGTCTGCTTTTTGAGCTGATCTTCTAATTTCCATACATTTCTGTTCAGTACTCTCTCCTTCTCTGCAAATTGGCAATCAAGTACATTTTTTTCTTTATTCAAATCATCTATCTGACTAGTTAGGTCACTATTCTTTCTTTCTAGTCCAGCATTTGTCTCCTTAAGCTCCTTTATAGTATTATCAAGCTTAGTTACTTTTCCAATTTTGCTTTCCATCTCTTCTTTTTTCTTTGCAAGTTCAGCTTCTGTTTTCTTAAGTCTCTCTTTAAGGTTAGATATCAGAAGACAAGCTATTTTTTTTGTTTGAACACTATCTGGCATTGCTAAGTGCAAATATCCAATATTAAAGTTAGCATCACAATTAAGTAAAAGCTTAATAGCTTCTAGTTTACTATTTTGAATAGCAAGGTCTAGAGGCGTACGATTATCAATACCTTTAGCATCAACATCATAGCATCTTTTTTTGAGAAGAAGATTAAGTGTTTCATTGTTATCATTTAAAACAGCGTAATGTAAAGGTGTACGCTTCTTTTCTATTTCTACTTCCTCCTTAAAGAATTTTATCACTTCTTCTCTTTTCTCTGTTTTGGATGATTTTGCTAAATTCAAAACAGTGCTATTTCTATATGTAATGTTGAAGTTAGCACCGTTCTTCACAAGAAGCTTTACTATTTCCAAATTGCCATTGCAAACCGCAAAGTATAAAGGTGTTATACCATTATTATCTTTGACGTCAACATCAGCACCTTTACTAAGGAGAAACTTTGCACCTTCTAGAAAGAGTGCTACATCATCGTTATCTTTGCTGCTATTAGGAAAAAAAGACCAAATGTACTCCATCCACCCGTTATTGGTATCTTTTTGAGCTGTCTGACGTGCATCACGAGCTATAAAGTGTAAAGCTGTCATATCACTAACGTCTTTAATGTCAACATAAACTTCACCATTCAAAAGAGCTTGTGCTACTTCTTTACTGTAGAGGGCAGCAAGATACAAAAGACTAGCACCACTAACTTTAGCCTCTAGGGATGGAGATAGCACCGTTTTGATGCACTCTTCATTTTTAACAGATAACGCCGAATTAAGTATATTACGTATCTTATCAACAACATTCTCATCTTCTAATGTTTTCAAGTATTCAGTAACGTGGTCAGTAAAGAGTTGGTTAAATTCTTTTCTTAATGCTATGGTTGGAAAGAATGCATGGCTTACAGTTCTTATACCGTTATCTTTTTCTTTTAATCTGCCGGATAAAATATCAATGTATTTTTGTTGACCTACAAGCAGTAATAGAGATTCCAGTTCCTTTTGATCAAACAATTTACTCTGATACTTTTCTGTAAGCTTATCATTAGCTGCAATTGCTAGAAGCACTAATTCTTCTACTAAAAAGCTGCAATTATTACTTTCTGTATCAAGTTTATACTTTGACAACATATTGTCATATATATACTTATGATCGTCCCTTTTTTGCAAATCCAAGTTAAGGTATCGTGAACAAAAGGCTTTAAAATTATCACTATTCAGGCCACTCATGAACACATCATCTTTATCTATGTTATTTATAACTTCGTCTAACTGCTCATAGTCATTATGCTTGACTGCTTCGTTCAAAATATTTATCACTTCATCAAGGGTTTTAATGTTCAAAACATCGAATTTTTCATGCGACCCTTCTGAAACTTTATCGTTTTCCTGCTGTGTTAAATTAAATAGCTCTATAAGCTTACTATTACCTTTATCAGTAGCAATTTTCATTGCATTAAATTCTCCAAGAAAAGGATTAGCTCCTTTATTTAAAAGCAACTTTACAATTTCAATACCTTCACTTTGTAAGATAGAATTATTTGAAAAATGCTTTAGTATTTCAGTATTTTGTTCAGGGGAAGTATATTTCAACAGAATCCTTATCGTTTCTTTTGTATATTTACAGCTATTAGCGATAACTGCTTTTTCTAACTCAGCAGTAACATTAATCTTTGCTCCATGCTGAAAAAGCAAATTTGCTAAATTATGGTCATTATCTTCCAGAGCGTAATAAATAGGTGCTTTATCTTTTGACTGACTAACTTTATTAACATCAGCTCTGTATTCTAATAGTGATTTTATAACCTCATCCCTTAATGAAAATCTTTTAGCCTTTATCATGCCTGAGCAGTTTTTGCATATATGGCTTAAAGCTTTATCTTTAAAAGAGATATTAGCATCAACTTTTTTACTGTCTCGTAATAAAAAGTCTTTATAAAAATTAAGCCAATTGCTATGTTCACAGGCATTCATAGCAAAACAAGTCAATATCACTTTTTGATTGCGAAACATACTAAAGTTCTTCACTCTCTGTATTAGGTCTTTTGCTTTTTCTAAATTTTTAGAAGAAATGGCTCCGAACAATTCATTTCCAAGACGTTCATTGGATATCCTTTCTTCATCATACTCCGCTCTTTGTTTTGAATCTTTCAAGATGCTATATGCTTCTTCAAGTTTTTGAAAATTTTTTTTTGCTGTTTCTTTGTTACTATTTTTATCTGGATGATGTTTTCTTGCCAAATTTCTATATGCATTTTTTATCTCATCCAGGCTGGCATTTACCTTTACTCCCAATATTTCATAATAGTCAATATCAAAGTTAATAACACGTTTAGGTGTGTTAATACTTGTATAATCATTAACTGGCGGCATAAATTTCCTGATAATTTTCTCTTTGTTATGTTATCATTAACCCTAACTTTTGTCAATATATATTGCTGATTTCTAAATTGGATTGGAAACGTAATTTACATCAAAATTCTCCAATGTAAAGAGTATACTAAAGCGCTATTAAACTATATTGCAAAGTCCGTTCTGATTTAACAAAACACTACACTTTTTAGTATCAACGAGAATTTAATTATTTACTTCCTCCAAAAAACATAAAAATGATCGTATATTTGTGAGAATGCGTTGCGTAAAATAGAATCGTGGAAATAGAAGCTTCAAATTGTTGCAACAAGGTTTAGACAAATTGGTTCATATGTAAATATGGCTAAAGTGAGCCAATGTAGATGATTTTAGCGCATAATCAAATTACCATATAAAAAAGTTCGTATGGTACAATTGGTAGACCAACTGATCCCAAAAAAACTTGTTCTCACGCTTGTTATTTTAAGTTGCTGAAAGTGGTTGTATCGGTTAGGTTATTAGTAATATATTTTACTAAATTAATACCAATTCATTTGAGGATAAAAAGGAAAACTAAGGTAAATTTATAGCAAAAAAGGTTTGTGCTCATCTTATGACAAAGATACAATAGAAACTCTCATGGAAAAGAGGCAAAGATTGTGGAAGTATATAGAAAAAGCTTTATGACGCTCAACGAAAAAAGGGAGGCGTTTGGCTTGCTGATGGTGCAGGTGATGATGAATTGAATTAAAAATTTTATATATAATGTAAGTGTAGTAATATTAATAAATATCAAATATTTATACTGCATTATCATCTAGCATACTAACAAATTAGAGGTAATTTATGAACGAAATACAACAAAGAGAGTTAAATGAACAACTTTTTAATGCTGTTGTACAGGGTAATATAGGGCAAATTGAGGAGTTAATAGTAGCTGGAGCAGAGGTTAATGCGGTAGATGAGGGTGAAAAAGCTTTTTCACGTCTTTCTGCTTTAAGTAATACAAGGGAAAGAGGGGTAGTAGAGGCAGCGAATATTCAGCAACTTAGACTCACTCCTTTACATTATGCTGTTTTAAGTGGCAGAGAGATGGTAGAGCTTTTAATCGAAAAAGGGGCAAATATTAATATGGTAAGTGAAGATGGACCTACTCTTTTACATTATGCTGCTGCTTTCAGTGACAAAAGAGAGGTGGTAGAGCTTTTAATCAAAGAAGGGGCGAATGTTGATGCGGTGGATGATAATGGCAATACTCCTTTATTTTCTGCTGCTTTAAGTGGCAAAAGAGAGATGGTAGAGCTTTTAATCGAAAAAAGGGCGAATGTTGATGCGGTGAATAAGGTTAAAAATACTCCTTTACATGCTGCTGCTTTAAGTGGCAAAAGAGAAGTAGTAGAGTTCTTAATCGAAAAAGGGGCGAATATTAATGCGGTGAATGAGAGTAAAAATACTCCTTTACATGCTGCTACTTTAAGTGGCAAAAGAGAAGTGGTAGAGCTTTTAATCGGAGAGGGGGCGCATATTGATGCGATAGATGATAATGGCAATACTCCTTTAAGTTGGGCTGCTGAACATAGCCAAAAAGGTGTGATAGAGTCTTTACTTGAAAAAGGAGCGAATATTGATGTGATAGATGGTGATGGCAATACTCCTTTAAATTGCGTTATTATCTCGAATAAAATAGACAATGCTGAGTTAATAGTAAATCACATAGCAAAACTGGAAGCTACTGGCCTATATGTCAGTCCAGAGAATATACAACTTAAAGCTCAGATAATGCCAGAAATAGAAAAAAGAATATTTCTACATAATCATAAACCATTGATTGATGCTTTATCGACGCATTATGGAAGTAATTTTCAAGCAATGACATTTACTGGTATAAAGAACAGGAGTACGAAATAATACACTAATTTACTTTGTAGACTTCGAAGATGTTACAACAAGACATGTTCCTACACTGAAAGTCAAGACATTTGCAGAGATGGTTAAAAATAAAGATATAAATAGTAACCTTGAGTGCCCAAGCACTGAACAAACTCAAGGAGCTAGTCAGTCTCTTAATTAAAGAAGGATACATGGAGACCTGCTGCGAAAACAAGAAGAGGTGTTCCTCGCTTGTATGAAGTATTTTTAAACGTGGTTTTTTTAAAGATCATAATTACCACAAAAACTGGGCTTTCCTTTTGCAGCAGGTCTTAAGCCTCCGCAGCGGACCTTCCGATTCCAAAGCAACTTCTTCTCTGTTGCATTTATTGGTTTGTGGAATAGTAGAAATATTGTTTTAATATCTACATAAAGACATACATATAATTAAGAAAAAGACAGAAGAAAAGAATATAAGAAATTAGAACTGACAAGCAAAAACTTGCTTTTTTATTAAATACGTGTACAATTTAGGCATGTGTTTTTAATTTTGAGGTATAGGTATGATAGACTTTATGAAGAATGAATTTGAAATAATATTGTAGGGGATAGAGGAAAATCCAAGTATATACAGCAATAACACAACTACAAGAATAGCAAATGAATTACAAGAATATAATTCAAGAAGGTCAAGCGAAATTAATGAATCTAGTGAATCTATTCACCACAAAATGCAGCTATTGGATGAAAACTATAACAGAGAGACACAGTTATTGAGTGAAAACTATGGCAGAAAGATACAGTCGTTAAACTACCAGCACAATAGTAAATTGTTACAGGAGCTGCATAACAATGCCAATAGTAGTAAATCCAATTATGATTCTAGACATGCTATACCTGATTATGATTGGGAATATGAAAGGTATAATAATAGTTTGAAAGATAGCGAAGCAAAATTTAATATGGAATTCAAGAAATATGAGAATGAGCTCAGAGAGTTAGAGCAGGAGCGTTGTAGTATAAAACATATAATGCATGAATGTAATCAGTGGAAAAACCATGGGTTTGATATAAATTACATTTTCAAAGTACAAGATGATTCTAACCATACAAAAGAATATACATTATTACATTTTGCTGCAAATTTTGGGGATATAAATGTTACAAAATTACTGTTAGAAGGAGGAGCAGGTGTTGATATAAAAGATCAAAACGGAAATACTTCTTTGCACTTAGCTGCTGCAAATGGCCATATAGACATAATAGAACTTCTAGTGAAAGAAGGATCAGACCTTAATGTAGTGAATAAAGACGGAAATACTTCCTTGCACTTAGCTGCTGCAAATGGCCATATAGACATAATAGAACTTCTAGTGAAAGAAGGATCAGACCTTAATGTAGTGAATAAAGACGGAAATACTTCCTTGCACTTAGCTGCTGCAAATGGCCATATAGACATAATAGAACTTCTAGTGAAAAAAGGATCAGATCTTAATGTAGTGAATAAAGACGGAAATACTCCTTTACATAGTGCTTTCTATAATAATTGCACAAAGGTAGTTAAGTATTTAATAGGAAAAGAACCAAGTATGAAAGAAGTTGTAGAGCATCTAGTGAGGTGTGTAGTAGAAGATAGAGCACATACGTTACTAAAAGGTCGTACTCCTTTACATTTAGCTGCTATTTATGACTGCACAGAAGTAGCAGAGTCTTTACTGAAAAAGTGGGAAAATCCTTTGTTAAAAGACACTAATGGTAAAACTCCAAGAGAGTTAGCCACAGATGAAAGTTTAATACAGCTTTTCGGGGAAGCAGAAATAAAACAACAAGAATATAATGCAACCAAGTGGGGTCTTGTTAGTGGCGGATCAACAGCAGTATTAGGTATAGCTGCGACAACCATTTTTGCAACAGTATTTACAATTGGATTTCTGCCTATAGTAGGGGCGGTTGCTGCAGCCACAACACTTGCGTTAGCGGTTGGTGGGACTACATATATGATATTAAAGCCCAGTGCTAAAATAGAGAGAATCGAATGTGAAGAAACATACATCTGCAGAACTTAGGCTTGTTGAAGTTTAGCTCCTTGTGTATGGAATATGCAACTACTATCGGCTTGATGTGCATCCCCAAAGTGTAGTGGTATGGGCGGTATCTGACTCATAGACGTCGTTTCAATTATTAAATATGTTAAAGTACAAACATGAATGAGTTAGAAAAAGTTTGTTCAAGCTATATGAAAAAGTGAAAAATCTAGGGGTAGTGTGCTGCAAGACCTACCCATTCCAAAAAAAAATTGTTCTCACGCTGGCTGGTTTTGGTTGCTAGAAATGGTTGCATCGTTTAAATTTATTAATGTTATACACTACCAAATTAATAGTTGCTCATTTAAGAACCTCCTTCAACTTTACCCAACTCGACACATATACTTTTTGAAACATTGCTGCAAGTAGAAAAAAACAGGTTACCCACCTTAACTTCTTTAAATTTGCTCACAATCTTTACTTGATGCATAAGGTTTTTGTTACACTCCTTTCATCTACCGATTACCTCTACCTACCGCCTTTACCTTGGCTAAGGTCAGAAACACGACTAGCTTCAGGACTTTCTAAGCTTGACTGTGGCAGGTCACCAAAATTACTGGAATCACTAACACCAAGCGATATAGGTGCTTCTACTGGTCCACAGCCTCCTCCCACTCTGTGATATCCTAATTCTAGATAAGTACGTAGTAATGGATCAATTTGTTCTCTATTTTGAATGTATGCTTGCAATTGCACATCTTGAAATCCCGGATTATTCCTGAATAATTGCGAAATGCCCACTCTTATGTTCTGAAAGTAATTTCTATCTCTGTTTGGGTGGCCTCTTCCAAGAAAATCGCGTATTATATTTATGATATTCTGCACTTGCCCAACAGGATTTTCGTTTAGAACTCGATTAATATCACTAGCATTTTCTAATGCCCATAAACCACAATTCCAACCATCTGTTTGCTGACTAACAGAAACATTATTAATCCTGATATTATTTCCTAAGTTATTTTGAATGATATCAGTAATACCACCTGGAACAGCAGTAGCAGTTGAATCAGCATAGTACCCAACATAGTTCCCATTTTGACGTTCAATCACTAGTGTAACCCAATGAGTATTATTTAAAGTAATGATTAAAGTTAAACGCTGTTGTTTTTCATTTTCCCTAAATTGATTTAATACTCTAACAATGTGCTCGTTACCGTCATTCCTTGCCAAATTAGCTACTTCAAAAGTGTGATTACCTTCAGTACGAAGCTGATATCGCAATCTTCCAGCGTGAGCTATATCAATTTGTTGTAGCCAGTAATCATAATGTCCATTTCTCGTCGCAAATTCTAGCGTAAGTAGATCATTTACTTCTATCCCTTGATTTCTAAGAATATCTCTTATTTGTCTTCTTATCTCTTGTGCTGTAGGAATGGAATTATCACCTCTCCTTATTCTTGACTTTAATGTTTCTATTACCTGTGCTCTAGTACCTTGCAAGTAACTAAATGGAACGTGCAGATTATCATCTATATCAAGCAAAAAAATCGAGTTCTGTCCTGGTTTTCTTTCCGTGTAAAAGCGCCTGAAATTTTCACGAGTCTGATCTGATAATAGACCCTCTGGTGGATTTTCATCAATAACACTTTCAGGTCCCACTAATACTCCTGGTCTTGAGTCACGACCACCACGATCAAGTCTATGTACATACTCTTCTCTTCCTATTCCTTCTGGAATAGATATAAGACCTTCTACTCTCTCTGCACCTGCATTAAATATAAGAGGAAGTAAAACCACCTCATTTCCAGAAGTAATAGGCACATATCCTCTCTGCTTGTTTATAAGTTCTTTTATTTGATCTTTTGCGTTATTCTCCTTTTGTATTATTTCTTCTGCATTACCAGCAAATCTTAATATATATCCAATTGGATGAGTATCTGCTGTAGGTTGCCTTAATAATAAAAGGTCTAATCTCTGTTCTGTAATTCTTGTGAGTATTGCCCTTTCTCCTTCTTCTTCCTGACCCCTTTTCAAACTATATGTTTGACCAACTTTATACATAGCAAGCACTTTATAAGGATTATCACTAGCATAAAATGTACCATGTAGTATAGAACGAAACTTATCCTCACTATTAACATTTATTGCGTCCCTAAGTGGCATCAATATTCCAGAGATCTCTTGAAACAGCTCTCCATGATGACCTACATCTTGCCAGCCATCATTCATAACCCTTTCTGAAATACCATGTACATTTTCAGCATTAGGTACTTGTGCAAGATCACCATCAAGAAAATTATTTGCATTATTATTTTGGTAATCGTGATATAAACCAAGGTCATTTGGTTGATCAATATCTAGCTCAAATTGGTCATTAAGTGTGCATGAAACTTCCCATACATGAACATTATTTCCATTAATATTAAGATTTCTAAATTGATTGCTCCTTGTTGTTGTGCATCGTGAGCTCTAATATGAAGTATAACTATACCAGAACCTTCAGCATGAAAGACCATAGTTAAACATCTTAAACCCTCATCACCATGTCTAAATATGTATTTTGTTATAGGTGCTTCGTCTTCTTCTTCTAGTTCTAAAGGGTGCCTATCAAAAGCACTACTTCCAAAAGTAAAACCAGTTATACAATCAAATACTCTGTTATAATTATCTGCATTTCTTGGTATTTCACCAGGAAGATGTTGAAGCAAGAAATCTCTAATATTCTCTCCAACCTCTTCATCTTCTATATACTCAAACAATCTTTGTACTAAAGGAAATCTATCCTGTTGAAGCCCTACTGTATCAACACTAAAAGGATCTAGATTTAAATTAAAATTTAATCCAACACAGACAGTATTTCTTGATTCAGTATGGATAGGTATAAATGAAAAAACATGCAATCTTTCAGCGTGACTTCTGGCGCGGTTTAATGCGATATTGGACGGTGCCCTTGTAGCAAGATTAAACAACAATAGGAATATTTTCTCTTTCTGCTTGGTGACGTACAAGAAATGCAACATGTGAGTTTCTAGGAGATAAGTCAAGATCGATGCCTATTGTGTAGCGATGACTAAAATTTGCTAAGAAACCTAATAAAAACCCGTGACTCTCAAATTTTTGATTGCGGTTTTCAATATTATATTCCAGTTCCTGCCTATAATTATGATAGATGCGAGCTATGTATGGGACAATTTCTTCGTACATTCTATCTCTTACATCTAGTTCTTCGTTACTCGCCAGCATTTCTATAAAACCGTCAATTCTTTGTTGACCTGGTGCAACTTGCACAAAATTGACCAACTCACCAAGTTGTCTACGCTGATTTTGATTGAGTTGTCTTCCTTCTATTTCCTTAATTGTTAGTCTGTGATCTCCTAAGAGCCGTCTAATAAGATTGATTTCAGATGCTGAATATTTGGCAAATTTATCCCTACCTTGACGATCTTTTTCACGAATTACCTCGAATACCGTTGCAATTGCCTCTCCCTGACTCTTGCCCTTTCCATGCATGCATACTTTGTATTGCTCAAAATTTAGGTCTTCTTCCCTTAAATTTGGATTTTGCCCTCTAATCTCTCGCACTAGAGCATTTCTTTCCCTTGTACTGAACCTCAACCCATCACTATTAGGACGATCAGAAATACTGTAGCATCTGACAACTTGCTGTCCGTCACGATAAACAGCGACTTTTAGGTTCCCTGTATTTCTATTTCTACCACCTGTATCAATACCATGATTATCAAAACGAAAATACACTCTCTCATTTGCTTTTAAGATATTAGCATCATGTGCAGTAGCAAACATACTAAAAAAGAATACAGGAAGAAAACGACCTGCACTTACATGATACAAGAAAGATGGACATTGATCTAAAAAAGATTCAAATCCTTGTCTGAATCCTTCAAGATCTCCATCCACCAAACTCCTAATAAGTCCATCACCATTACTCATACAAAATACCCCTTATTTACTACGACCAGAAACACCAAGAGTTCATAAGTGGATTACTTATTACCACTAAGCGTAAAGATGCTTTTTTTCTTATAAGAAGAAACACCACTTACACTAGGAGTTCCAAGCTCAGACTGCGGACTATCATCTACTGGCAAAGTTGTTTTCTTACTACCATGAGCTTTAGATCGTGATCGCAAATTACTACAAGGACCATCACCTCCAGGTGGTAAAATTGTTTTCTCTAACTCAGAGAATAATTCTTCTGCAAACAGACCGTAATCTACATTTACTCTTTTACCTTCCCTACCGCATAATCTAAGGTCTCTTATTATTAGTTTTTTAAAGAGCTCAAACTTTTCAGGAAAGCAATCTTTGGCAAATGACATCATATCTAATATTTCTTTTTTCTCTATTTCTTTTTCTTCATCAGTCTTATAAATGTCTTCTCGTCTCCAATTGACTATTAACTCTGCAAATACACCACTTGTAGGAACTGTATAATTAGAAGTATTAACAGCAGCTTTTCTGTATTGATACAAGCTACCACATTCCCAAAATTCCATAATAAGAGATCTAGCTTGAACATTTGATTCAGGATTTTTCAACATCACATCTGAAAGAGAGGAAAGAAAAAGCTCATAGTCTCGCTGTGAGAATATTTTGTCCGAACAGTCTCCTCTTGCTGAAACTTCTTTATAACACCAGCACTGTACCAAATCATGAACCGTATCAAAAAAACATGACTCTATTAATTCAGCAAAAAGGGAATATACTCCTTTATCTTTCTGTGATAATTTCTGTAAAAGAGTATCTTTATCGACTATCTTATTTACACAAAAATCTAAAATAGGGGCGTCTTTCTCAACAGATTGAACGCGAGAAAGAGCAAGAATAGCTTCTGTGAGCTTCTTTTCCTTATCTTCTTCTTTTAAATGATTATAAAAATACTCTACCCCTTCACTCCACTTAAGTTTTACAGCACTGTCAAAACCTTCTGACGCGTTACTTGGTTGCTTTAATCCCCCAGATTCTCTATCGATCCAGAAATCAAACACAGGACCTTTCCTCTTTATGCTATCTAGTAACGAGTTTCGTACGTATTTGCCAATTTCAGTTTCAGTTTTACCATCAAATGCACCAGGAGGAAAATTGTTCCTATAAGATTCAAATCTTTTTTGAAAGAGTGGATGAATTTTATCTACCACACAGTAACTACAAGCCATCTCATATTTGCGAAGTGGATTATCTATTCCACCTATTTTTGCTTCAGTAAACCTTTGACCTAAAGCAGCATTATCCAACCTTACACCTGACCAGCAACCTTCATCTTGGAATACATTGTGCAAAAACTTCAACTTATCACCCTTAAAGTATTTTATGTGCTCCATAAAGTTATCTTGAAGGACTCCCACCCATCTCTTGATAGCTGACTTCCTCCCGGCAGCAACTGTTGGATCTGGATGTTTAATAGCTTCCTGTAATTTCTTGGACATCGTAGCCCGAAGCTCTTTCTGTGTTGGCATTAACCCCTCCTATTAAGTATTTATATAAAAAAGGCATCGTACATACATTAGAATGGATTGCAACATAAAAATTACTAGAATAGAGGACTTAATAAAAAAAACGTTATGGCTAAAACTTTTCTTCTTGAATGTCCTTAATGTAATCAATAGAAAGGCCGATCATTTTAGCTATAACATCTATAGAGACACCGGCCTTAAGTGAATTCTTTGCAACTTCGATTTTCTCTGCTTTTCTGCCTTCGGCTCTGCCTTTTTCATGTCCGATTTGGATGGCTTCTCTATTTATGAGCTGTATTAGCTGTGGTGTTGTGTAGCAGATTATCCAATCTGGTGCTTCTCTGCCATTTTCCCACTTAGCAAATCTCATCTTTTCCTTGAGATAATATCTCCTATAAGCTTCCACAGCACTGCTGCATTTATACTGATCCGGCAGTGCTTGTATAAAAGCTTGCATATCAGTTGATCGAAAAATGAGTAAATCCTTATTACTATCACACCAATTTATTACTTCCTCTGATTTATGCTTCCTTTTGTATCGCTGTGTATACTCTTTACACAATTCTTTTCCATACTCTATCAACCAACAAAAGTTTCCTTTCGATTGCCTAGCCCACAAAGAACAAGGATGATTGCTGTGAGTGAGTTTATATGGAACTTCTATATCCTGATCTATGACACTAACAAAAGGATTTGGCGCTTTTAATGCTATTGAAAAAACATTACTTAATAACTGAGCAGTTTCTAATGGCATTTTTACTATATGCTTATCACATAACATTTTTGCCGCAATCTCTGGGTTTTCATCTAGTACAAAGATGTTCATCTAAACATCCAAAGAGCTTAAGTCTTTAATTTCATTAGCTGTAAGACCAGTAGTTTGAGCTATAATATCAATAGAAACACCTGCTTTTAGTAGATTCTTTGCGACCTCAATTTTCTCTGCTTTTCTGCCTTTTTCATGTCCGATAAGGATGCCTTCTTCTCTACCTTTTTCAGTAGCATCATCAAGTTTTTGAGCGAGGACAGCCTGTTCATCAAGAATACGTTTTATTTCCTGTTCATAGGCAATAAATTCTTTTTCTGACCAGTTAAATCTATTTAGTTCTTCATATGCCTTTTTAATTATTACATCACTACCTATTATTTTTTCCAGCTCTTCTTCACTAGTCTCATCTGCATATTTAAAGAAGTAGATCCATTTTTCAACTATATTTGAAAGCTGATCCTCTTTGGTTTTTGGAAATTTTGGCAATTCAATAAATATGAAGTAAAAATCTTTTAGATCGTGTTCATTAGTATCTTCATCCCGAATAGTATGCTTTGATTTATACTCAGACTTGTCCGGAAACAGGATACAATCTGCTATAGCAATGAAGATAATTTCCTTAAGGTCTTGGTATTGATCATCTTTATCGGCTTGTCTTGAATACGCTTTAGCTGCATAGTATTGGGCACGTTTTTCAAAGCCTTTAGTTTTGGCAACTTGGTTAGGTAAGGAAGTAGTATTGCTACTACTCCCTCCCTTAGAAACGCAGCATGCAGGTTTCCCCACACTACGCTTGAGCCCCTTATCTAAGTCCTTCTTTTCTCGAACCGGCTTGTCCTTCATGATTCCTCAGAAAACATCATTCTTAATGGTGACACCAACAGTAGAGAACCTTCTCTTGAGAAAGAGCTTGCTAACATTTTTGTTTGTTTCACTCTTTCATCAAAATACTTTTTCCATTTTAAGTCAAGTGGATTTGCATCCGCCCTGATTTTAACATGTCGTCTGATAGGTATATCAATCAACCTAAGCAGTCTTAAATACCTTATCTCTTTCGGTTTGTTCTTGCATATGGGTGCAGCAAAGACCCATTGGCGTTGTTTCATTACCTTGAAGTAACGATTCTTTATCCAACGTAATCCTTTACGAGGATGTCTTTTCTTTGCCCATTTCCATAGAGCACACATAATTTCATGGTCTATTTTGTTAAAAGCTCTTTTCGCACACACATGGCTGTAGTAATTTCCCCATCCCCTTAATAGGGAATTGAGCAACTTGATTAGTACGGCCTGAGTGTTCGCTATGTTTGCCTTTATCAATGTACGTGCTTTATTAAGAAGTTTCTTAATACTTTCTTTTGAAGGTTTTATAATTAACTTCTTATTATACCTGCGTACATTACAACCAAGAAAGTCAAACCCTGTTGTAATAGATGTAATTTTTGTTTTCTCTTCGGAAAGGATAAGACCTCTCTCCTGAAGAAAGGACGATACTAGAGGTTTTACTTCATTTTCCAGTACTTCACGTGTGATTCCTGAAATGATAAAGTCATCTGCGTACCTGATTACATTTACTCCACTTCTGATTTTGCTTCTTCTTTTACTGCCAAGTTTACCAAATTGACTTTCCAATGATTTTTCAAGTCCATTTAGGGCTAGATTTGCTAGTATTGGAGAGATGATACTACCTTGTGGGGTACCTGCAGTTGTGGAATACAGAGTTTTTGATTCTAGGAAGCCAGCTTTTAACCAGCTATGAAGAATTTTCTTCTCCATAGGAATATGCTTCATGAGCCATTCATGGTTAATGTTATCAAAACACCCTTTAATATCACCTTCGAGTATCCATTGTAGTTGGTTACGGCTTGCCAGTAACAAGTGACAAGCCACAGTAGCGTCTGCGCAGGATCTTTTTGGTCTAAAACCATAAGAGTGACGATCACTGATCGTTTCAGCTATCGGTTCCAAAGCAAACAAGTATAATGCTTGCATGGCTCTATCTTTTATCGTAGGGATTCCAAGAGGTCTTCTTTTGCCATTAGACTTACTGATGTATATCCGTTTTAGCGGAGAAGGTTTGTATCCTCTTTGTTTTAATAGCTTTATTCCTTGAAATTTTGTGTTGCAAGTTGACCATATTTGACGATCTACACCTGCTGTGTTTTTTCCTTGGTTTTCAGTTACTCTCTTAACCGCCAAAGCTTTGCCGCTAAAAGAGCGTGTGAGAAGGTGTTGTAAAGTTTTCACCTTACCCCATCTGCCTTGTTGGACAGCCTTAACAATACGCCTCTGTAGCCTCATAACAACTTTTTGGCATTTCTTCCAGGGTAACTGGTTCCATGCTTCGGAGTTATTGGTAGGTGCACTTACAGTTGTACTTGTAATCATCTGCTTTCCTACCTTAAGTGGTTAACAAAGTTTCTTGTCATGAGGGACCAAATGGAAGTCTGCTCGTTTTCACGCGAATTAATGTTACAAATTCTATCCATTTCGTTACAAAATGGCATTCGCTTTCTCCATTATCCTTTACCTGCACATCCATCAGCATTCCTTGCGGGTTGCCTGCCATATAGGCGAAAATACAGGCTTATCCTGTTCCTTTTGTCATACAATAGTGGGTTAGGTGGCTTCTCTATACCGGTGATTTGCGTACATCCAGAAATGAAAAATGTCACATTACCTTTTGGTCGGAGCTTATCAGCATCTTTAGCTCTTTAATCGTTACGATACTTATGAAGCTTCACTTACGTTCACCATACCACTAAGCCTAGCCCTCCAACCACATGATGCTTGTAGTTTATGCTTTCTCTCACGATTGAGCATCTTCTTTATCAAGAGGAGGTTCATTGTCCGCGTCGCTCGGCACCAACTGGTTACCCAATTCGCACTGATGCGTAGACTCAGATGGCAAAACATCTGGTTCAATAAGCTTTAGAATCCTTTCAGTTTCTTTCTGAATGAATTCCTCTCCTTTTAAACAATATGACCGAAGGCTTTCAGGTCGCACCATCTCAATTATATACCTGTTCCCACTAGAGTCCCTGCAAAGAACATCAACTATACTTTGCTTATCAGAGGCAATTTCAGGATCCATTATAGTACTGAGGAATTCCACTTCTTGTATAGTATTTATCTCGGTAAACCCTAAAATATCATTCAAAAAATGTACGAGAATATTCTTATTTTTTTCAGTGCCAAATATTTTTTTGAAGGTTAAATCCAGCTTAGGGTCGAGAAACTTAGATAAAGCCATAGCCAAAGTGCTTAAAAATATTAATAATTATACACTATTATTAACAACTATTCAACCATATTTTTAAGTATAGCTATACCGCCGCGGCGCTAACACGTAGCGGGATGACGAGCTTATCGTCACGCCGCCACGAACCGTCATACCGCCGCGGCGCTAACAAGAGATCCCGCTAACACGTAGCGGGATGACGAGCTTATCGTCACGCCGCCACGAACCGTCATACCGCCGCGGTATCTCTTAACATAGATCCCTTACTTAACCGTCATACCTTAACATAGATCCCGCTAACAAGTAGCGGGATGACGAGGTCATGCCACCGCGCGAACCGTCATACCGTCACGGTATCTCTAGATCCCGCTAACACGTAGGGGAATGACGAGGTCATGCCGCCGCAAACCGTCATACCGCCGCGGTATCTCTTAGCCGCTAACACGTAGCGGGATGACGGTTGTCGTTTAGCTACAAACGTTAAGAAATTTACCAAATGAAAAAAAAGGCAAAAGAAGCCCTGGGGTTATTATCCGCTTTAAAATATTGGCGTTTTTTATGTTTTAAACGCTTGACAAGCAAGATTAAGCTGCTTTTAATTGCAACTAACTTACGCTGCAAATGTTTAAGAAGTTTACTAAGCAGAAAAAAAGACAAAGAATCCCCGAGTTAGCTAGTCTTTTACTATCTCTGTCGAGTATTGGCATTTTTTGATGTCTTGTAACGCTTTATAAGCGCGTTCAGCTTATTTAGATAAAAATCTAGATGTAGATGAAGTTTTGTAAAGACATACAGTATCTATGTACTGCAAAAAATTAAACATAAGACGCCGATACATTAAGTAATCCTTACCTTTTAATCTGCAGATTGGCGAAAGCAAATGCAATAGCTTCAATTTTATGATAAGGGGGCTGGCGGAGTTTGTCAAGTAAGTTTTTTGTTTCTGCGAGCTACTACCCTTTCTTGGTGGACTAAAATCACAACAGCTGCAGAACCTAAATTGCTTCATACTACACCTTTCCCCTTTCCCCTGAAACTAAAATCTATATACTTAACTTTAGAAACTTTAAAATAAGATGCGATCTAATATTAGGCAGTTATTTTACTATATAAAGCCTAATCTATCCTATTTTGTCATAGCTTTTATTGCAGTTTTATTTTCAGCCTTAACGATCCTCCTCTTTGGCAGAGGCTTAAGCAATATAATTGATTCTGGCACAGAGCACAATTTTACTACCAAACTATTAGTTGCAATACTTATAGTTTTAGCCATTTCTCTCACTGCATTTACTCGGTTATATTTCATTGGCATTGGCAGCGAGAAAGTTATCGCAAGAATCAGATATGACTTATATAGCAGTATCACTAACTTGCAACCAAGTTTCTTTGAGAACACAGGCGTACAAGATGTTATCTCAGCGTTAATTACTGATACCTCTGTGCTGCAATCAATAATAAACAGCAGCTTACTAACCATATTACGAAATTTTGTGATTCTGATTGGCAGTGTTGCTATGTTATTATATACAAATATACAACTAACTGCGTATGCAGCCGCAATAATACCTATACTACTCATTATCATGACCTCACTTGGAAAAAAAGTGCGTAGCTATGCACGCTTTGCCCAGGATAAATTAAGTGAGCTTGCGTCATTTAGTGAGGAAAATTTTAGATCTATAGTGACTATCAAATCGTTTGTACTCGAAGAAAATGAAAAAACCCGTTTTAAGGAGTATTTAAACTCAGTATCAAAATCATACGTAAAATTAGTACTCTTGCGTGCTATTCTAGTAACTCTAGTTATCACGTGTGTGATAGGTTCACTAGTTGTTTTGCTCTTTTTTGGTATTAAAGAAGTCTTAAGCAATAATATAACTATTGGAGAACTCTCCTCATTTGTGTTTTATTCAGCGCTTGCGGCAGGAGCTATAAATAATTTGAGCGATAATATCAGTGATTTACAACGAGGTCTTGGAATAGTAGAGCGTTTATTTGAATTTAAAAATATGAAAAGCTCTATAGTAGATGCCGATGATCCTATAAAAATTTATAGTGTTCAAAAAGGAATTTCGTTTAATGGTGTAACATTTTTTTATGCTGATAAGCCAGCATTAGATAACGTATCATTTTCTATAGAGGCAGGTCAAGCAGTATCAATTGTTGGACCATCTGGCAGTGGTAAAAGCACCATTTTAAAGCTTCTGCTCCGTTTTCATGATCCAAACAAAGGTAGCATTACTATCGATGGGCACAATATTAAGTCAATTGCGCTAAATGACCTCAGATCGTTGTTTGGCTTAGTGCCACAAGATCACATGATATTTTCTTGCTCAATAATGGAAAATATACTATATGGCAAACCAGGTGCCGAATATGAGGAAGTGAAGCAAGCAGCCATCAGCGCTTATGCGATGGAATTTATTGATAAGCTGCCTGATAAATTTGATACATTTGTAGGAAAAAGAGGATTAAAACTTTCTGAAGGACAAAAACAACGTATTGTAATAGCAAGGGCCATACTCAACAATCCTCAGGTTTTAATACTGGATGAAGCAACCTCTGCCCTTGATTACAAAAGTGAGAACCTCGTGCAAAAAGCATTGAGCAAGTTAATGCAAAACAGAACAACAATCGTAATTACACACAGGCTATCAACCGCACTCAAGACTGACAAGATTATAGTAATTAATCATGGAAAAGTAGAAGAAGTAGGAACTCATGACTTTCTAATGAGTAAAGACGGGCTGTATGCAAAACTGGCGAAGATACAGTGGAATTGAAAGAAAATTTAAATCATACCGTTAGTTGATATGCTAGATTTATAATTAAAATTATTAAATTTTTAATTATATTATTTTATAATGGTTCCATAGTTATCCGGAAATTTCGTGATCTGTAGTTTCTTTCATTCACGTTATATTCATAGCTTGTTCTATCTTAATGTAATTCCAATTTTGACTGTATAGGAGGTCTCTATGTTAAAACATAACTATAGTGATAAAATCAATAATCGCTATTCATATACTAACAAATTTTCTTATAGTGATGAGGGTGTAGACGAGACGATCAAGGATAAAATCACAACTGAAAATCAGGTAGTAACTGATGATGTTGAAGAGCCTGATGCTGGTAATGATGGTTACAGCGAAGGTATGGCTTTCTCTTACCATGGTTACGGCAACGACTTAATATAAACTCTGATCCAGGAAGATAAAATAGTTAAGATAAACCTTCAACTAGTCCCACTTATTCACTATACTGCTATAGATTCTATAGCAATATAGTGAATGAACATTTTTAAGCAGATTTCCTCTCTAATCTTTAGTAAATTGAATGAGTTGAAACAAAGGGGTGTTATAAGCACAAGTGCAGCAAACTTTATCATAGAGCCTCCAAGCAATAGAGTCCATGGAGACATTTACACAAATGTTGCTATGGTGCTTGCAAAGCATGAAAAGAAGAATCCCATTGAAATTGCAGAGGTTTTAGCCAAAGAATTTGAACTTTTTGATGAAGTTGCAAAAGTGGAAATAGCAGGCTCTGGTTTCATCAACATGCACTTAAAAATAGAAGTGTGGCATGGAATTTTAAAACAAATAAATGAGCTAAAAACAGAGTTTGGCACCCTAGATATAGGGAACAATCAGGCCATTAATGTTGAATTTGTATCTGCAAATCCAACTGGTCCACTGCATATTGGTCATGCAAGAGGGGCAGTATTTGGTGACGTTCTGGCAAATTTATTGAAAAAAGTTGGTTATAAAGTTACTAAGGAATACTATATTAATGATGCTGGAGCGCAGATAGATACGCTAATTCGGTCAGTATATTTGCGGTATAAGGAAGCTCTGGGAGAAAAAATCAGCATCGAAAAAGGTTTATACCCAGGTGAATATTTAAAACCAATAGGGACTGGGCTGGCCAAAAAATATGGCGCAGAGCTTCTAGAAAAGCAAGATAATCAAGTGATTAGAGACTATACTTTAAGTTCTATCTTAGAAATCATAAAGGAAGACATGAACTTACTTGGAGTAAATCATGATGTTTTTACTTCAGAGTATGAGCTACAAAAAAGTGGCAAAATTGAAGAGAGTATAAAGATATTGTCTGACAAGGGTCTAGTGTATGAAGGGTACCTGGAGAAACCAAAAGGCAAAGAAAGCGAAAATTGGACTTCCAGAAAAGAGATGCTATTTCGCTCTACAAAATTTGGTGATGACGTTGACCGTGCATTGAAGAAAGAGGACGGCAGTTGGACTTATTTTGCCTCGGATATCGCTTACCATTTTGATAAGATATCGCGTGGTTTTAACAATATGATCGTAGAGCTTGGTAGTGACCACGGCGGTTATGTCAAAAGACTCAAAGCAGTCGTCTCTGCGCTCAGTGATGATCAAGCAAAAATAGAGGTAAAACTGCATAATATTGTGAATTTTTTCGAGAACGGCAAACCTGTTAAGATGTCCAAAAGATCAGGAAACTTCCTAACAGCAAGAGATGTAGTGGAAGAAGTTGGCAGGGACATAACTCGTTTTATAATGCTAACACGCAAGAATGATATGGTCTTGGACTTTGATTTTGCTAAAGTTAAAGAACAGTCAAAAGACAACCCTATTTTTTACGTGCAATATGCGCATGCTCGTGCTCATTCGTTAATGCGTAATGCTCCAAAAGAGCTCCCAACAGCAGATCCTTCACTTTTAAGGACAGGTGGAGAGCTCTTCCTCATAAAAACCTTAGCAAAGTGGCCAGATGTGGTAGAAATTGCAGCAAGGCTTTGTGAGCCACACAGAATTACTTTCTACTTACTTGAAGTTGCAGAAGCGTTTCACGTTTTATGGGGGTATGGCAAGAGTGATTTAAACATGCGTTTCATACTGGAAGACAACTTAAACCTCACCGCTGCAAGAATGTTTCTCGTGCAGGCCTTAGCACACGTCATCGCTTCTGGACTTTCTATCTTCAATATAGAGCCTTTGGAAGAGATGAGTTGATTTTTTTATGCAAGATTGTTTTTTCAACGAATAGAGAAGTTGACAAAATTAAGTAAAAATGTTATAGTTTATAGTAGTATTTTCTGGTTAATATATGGCTCACAGTCAAAAAAAGCTCAATGTTAATGTAAGTTTTGACAGTAAATTGGCTCAGTATCTTACAGAAATGGCAGAGACTCAAAATAAAACTATTCCTGAAGTTTTAGTAGATTTAGTGGAAGAAGAGTTCGAAGAAGATGTAGAGCTATCCAAAATAGCTGACGATCGCCTCTCTGAAGGTGAAGAAGAAGTAGAGGATGATGAAAACATCTGGAAATAAAACTTACACTATAAAATTCTTAAAAAATGTTATTGAAAAAGAAATTCCAGCTCTTCCGGCAAAGATTAAATTAATGGTTCAGGAGGCCATAAAGAAACGCCTTACAGTTGATCCTTTTAATCTAGGAAAGCCTTTATGTCATAGCTTTAGAGGGCAATATAGGATAAGGGTTAGCAACTACCGTATAATTTACATCATAAATCATTCAGAACGTAAAGTACTTATTACTGCAGTGGGGTATAGAAAAAACATTTACAAACACAGAAGATTACACAATTAAAAATATAAGAAAGATCTCACCGCTGCAACTTGTCCAAGCCTTAGCACACGTCATTGCTTCTGGACTTTCTATCTTAATATAGAGCCGTTAGAAGAAATGAGTTGATTTTTTTTTGTTACAATATGTAATGATCAAAATATTATTCAAAGTAGGGTAAAGTTATGACGATCAGTTTTAGGGAGTATTCAACTGTATTCACTGAAGTTGCGGAACAGACAGATTTAAATGGAAATAACATAATTGAAAGAATAAAAGGGCATTAGCATAGATCCCGCTAACAAGCAGCGGGATGACGGTTGTCAGGGTGTCAGGCTAGTACCTTCTCTTGTCATCCCAATGCCCAGACACTGGGATCCAGAAAAGTTTGCTTGTGAACAAGCAAACTAGCATGGAAAGTGGTTACAACATTTTCGATGAGATTATATGGAAAACTGTATTCCAGTGTCAAGCACTGGAATACATCACAGGGGCACTGGAATGACACCCTTTACGGGCTCTTAAATTGCAACTATAAATGTTTAAGAAATTTACCAAATGAAAAAAAAGGCAAAAGAAGCCCCATGGTGGTTGGCTATTTACTATGTACTAAAATATCGGCGTTTTTTTTATTCTAAAACGCTTGATTAAGAGCGATTTAGCTGCTTTTAACTTGCAACTAACCTACACCGCAAGTGTTTAAGAAATTTACTAAGCAGGAAAAAAGGCAAAGAAACCCCGTAGTAGCTAGCATTCAAATTCTCCCTTGTCAATTTGACGTTTTTTGCTGTCTTAAACGCTTTGTAAGCGCGTTTCGGCTTATATAGGTAAAAACCCAGAAATTTTTAAAGACATGCGATGCACGTAGTGCGAAAAATTAAACATGAGACGCCAAATACCCTAAGTTTTTTGTCATTAACCTGCACAGATTGCGAAGATAAATAAATAGCTTCAGTTTCATGATAAGGGGGTTGGCGAAGGGTGTCAAGTAATTCCGTTCCTTATGGGTAAAAAAAGAGAAACTCTAAGTTGCAGCCGCACAATGTTTCTCTTTTCTGCTGTTGATGATTATTTCGCCTATTGTAACTGCCGCTAGAATAAAGCAATAATATACCTGTGTTAATAAAGAAATAGGTGATACAGAGGCGATGCTACCTGCTAGCAATAGTTGGGAACCATAAGGTAAGATACCTTTTGTAGCACAAGCAAAAACATCTAATAAGTATGCGCTGCGATGTGGCGCAATACTGTGTTTTTGTGCGAGCCTTTTTGCAATGCCACCACTTAGTAAAATAGCAATGGTATTATTGGCAACTAAGGTAGTAAACATAGACGCAATTCCTGCTATCACAAATTCAGCTTTAGTTTTTGTGATATTGCTTTCATCGATGAGTTTATGCAACGCTTTTTGACCTTGCTTGTACATTATATGGCTCAATCCACCGATAAATAGAGCAAATATCACTATTTCGTTTACTTTTTTGAAACCGTCATACACGTCATGAGGAAATTGAATGATAGCATAGTCAAAAAAAGTTATTCCTAGCACACCAGCAATAATTATGTTTATAGTTATTGTTACTAAAGTGGCGACTTCAAGCAGCCCCATGATTATTAAAGAAATGTAAGGAATAATTTTTATTATAGAATAATAATCTAAATTTGATATAGAAATAATTTTTGTACTATTTGAGGCAACTGCTAGGTAGATGAGTGTTATAATGCTGGCAATAAGTGCAACTTTAGAGTTCATTTTAAGTTTATCTTTTGCTGAAGCTTCCTGTGAAGAAACAGATGCAATGGTGGTATCAGATATCATCGAAAGGTTATCGCCAAACACGGCACCACCTACTGCAGTTGCAGTTCCTATTTCGAGACCAAAAGCTCCACTTTTTGCCAGATTAACAGCTATAGGTACCATCAGCGCAACAACTCCCATAGATGTGCCAATTGCAGTTGAAATAAAAGCAGAAGCCAAAAATACTCCAGGCAGCAGTAATCTTGCTGGAAGGAAATTAAGAATTAAATTAGCAACAGTGTCTGCGCTACCGATTGATTGAGTCACCGCAGAAAATGCTCCAGAAAATAAAAAAATTAAACACATAGTAAGGGTGTTTTTGTCACCCATGCCCTTGATAACAGTATCGATGTTATGCTGAATTTTATTTGTACCACGTGAGACAGCAAAAAATAGTGCTGGTAATAAGCAGATTACTGGTGAAACCTGATGAAGTGGATTATCAGTTCCGATAAAAGAAAAATAAGCACCACTTCCAAGATACAAGATTAAAAAAATAATCAAGGGGACAAAAGCTGTCATTTTACTGTACCTAAACTTATAACTATAACTAATTAAGTGGTTTTAAGCAAGTTTGGTTTTCACTAGTTCTACAGGAAGTCAATAGCAGAGTTTTAAACTTCATATTTAATCTACTAAATAAATAGCACATGTAGCTTATTGCTTGACAATAGGATCTAATTGTTGTCTAGATTCCAGCATCACGCGCACAACTGTACGAACATTTGTTTGCGAAGAAATGTTATAGCTGGTTTTGCCTCAAACACAAGGATGTCATCCGAGTAGCTGACTACTTGGATCCAGAAAATTTTGCTGCGAGTAAGCAAATTTGTTTGGTGAGCATAGAAAGTGGAATGTGTAAGCGCAGCCTCAACAGGTTGTCATCCAAGTAGCTGACTACTTGGATCCAGATTGGATACTGAGTTGGTGAGTATAAAAGTATAGCTAACGCGAGCTCTACGTCATACCGCCGCAGAATAATTAACCGTCATACCGCGATTCATTCGCAGTATCCCTTCGCGGTATCCCTTAGCCGCTAACAAGCAGCGGGATGACGGTTGTCGTTTAGCTATAAATATTTAAGAAATTTACTAAACAGAAAAAAAGGCAAAAGAAGCCCCGTGGTTGGCTAATTACTTACATTATACTTTCAAGTATGGCGTTTTTTTATTCTAAACGCTTAATAACCGCGACTCAGCTGCTTTTAAATGCAACTAACCTTAGCTATAAATATTTAAGAAATTTACTAAACAGAAAAAAAGGCAAAAGAAACCCTAGGGTAGCTAGTTATTCACTATCCATTTTTTAAGTTGGCGTTTTTTTATGTTTTAAACGCTTTATAAGCGCGTTTCAGCTTATGTAGGTAGAAGTTTGATAAAGACATAAGGTGCACATAGTGCAAAAAATTAAACATGAGACGCAAGATACGTGAGTTTTTTTGTCATTTAATCTGTACAGAGAAGATAAATAAATAGCTTCAGTGTTTATGATAAGGGGGCTGGCGGAGTTTGTCAAGCAAGTTTTTTATTTCTAGCGGTTGTTGCCAAAAACTATACAAGAAGTCTATTGAAATTACGTATATCAATCGTTGTAAAATCACACAATTGCTCTGTAGAGCTATGCCCTGTAATAATTACTATACCATTTTGCTCAGAGCGTATTGAGATTAGGTTCAGCACTAATTCACACGTTGCACTATCAAGATTACAAAATGGTTCATCTATCAGCCAAACGTTTGCATTAGAAATCAAGAGGCGAGCAAGCGCAACTCTCCTTTTCCAGCCTGCAGAAAGTTCGCCATATCTAATATTAAGTACAGGTTGCAACTGCAAGCAACAAATAGCTGCCACAATCAATTCTCTAGTATTTCGTATTCCTGCCCAGAATTCTACGTTTTGAGCAACAGTTAAGCTATCTTTACAGGCATTCTTATGGCCTATATAGACCATAGAAGATATATAGGATTTTGGATCATCATATATATCTTTTCCGCAGTGCCTTATATTGCCTGATACCGGCGGTAAAAGTCCAGATAAACTTCTAATTAAGCTGGTTTTACCACTACCATTTGGACCAGTGATTAGAATCTTTGATTTTAGCTCAGCTTTAAAACTGAGATTCTTAAATAGTACCTTATTATTACGAGTGCAGGATAAATTTTCACATTCAAGCATGGATTATCTGCCCTTTCCCTTATGTTTACCTTGAGTTGAAGCCTGAGCTTTTACAAACAGCTCCCAAAATCCTTTCTGTCCGCCTTCTCTATGTATCAATTGTGCAAAACGCTGCATTAAACCATTACCCATCATAACCATCTTTGTCCATTTACCTACCGGTTTTGCTATGTCAACTATTTCTGGATCTTCTTTATAAACTTGCACATCTTTTTGCTTCTCACGCAGTATTTCCTGTTGTTTCATCAACTCTTTTTGCTTATTTTTTTGATATAATTCATTGAATTTTCTGTCTTCTTCCCACTCTTCTTTAAAAACTTTTCTAGGAAATATGATTTTTCTAATGCGATTTTTGTATATTTTTCTCAAAAAGAGAAATACTTTGACTATAGCAAGTAATGCTATACTATATATAATAATTTGTCCGAAAGACATTTTCTGTACTCAGCTTACGCCACATTATACCATAATTATAGAAATTGTGCAATTTTTGTGTGAGTAAAGACAGTATAAAAGTAATACTGCTCTATTTCGTAAACTGGACAAATATCTGACGAATGGGCTTGTATGTGGTAAGGTTTATTTCTATACTTTTTAAAGAATTTAGAAGTGAAACAAATATGAACTGCTACAAGACTCACACGTGTGAAGAATTAAGAAAGAATGATGTAGAAAAGGAAGTTACCCTTTCTGGATGGTTATATCGTAAGCGCGACCATGGTAACCTAATTTTTGTTGATTTAAGAGACTTCTACGGAATCACTCAGCTAGTATTTAATAATGACAAAGACTTTTTTGATGAGATATCAAATTTAAAATTGGAGAGTGTAATTACTGTTACAGGAATAGTTGAAGCTAGAACTGAAGATACGGTAAACAGCTCTATTTCTACCGGAGAAATCGAGGTGATAGTCAACAATTTGCGCGTTGAGTCGGAAGTTGAGTTCCACTTTGATGAAGAAATAGCAAAAGAAGAAAGAAGTATATTGGCAAGCATTACCGGCGAGCAAGAATACCCAGAAAACATGAGATTCAAATATCGATTTCTTGACTTAAGACGTGAAAAAGTCCGCAACAATATTATTTTGCGCTCACAAATTATTGCAGAGCTCCGCAAGCTCATGATAGAGCGAGGATTTTTAGAGATTCAAACTCCAATACTCACTGCTTCCTCTCCTGAAGGAGCACGCGACTACCTAGTGCCAAGCAGGCTAAATCCTGGCAAGTTCTATGCATTGCCACAAGCTCCGCAGATTTTCAAACAGTTGCTCATGGTTTCAGGGTTTGATAAATATTTCCAAATTGCACCGTGTTTTCGTGATGAAGACGCAAGGGCTGACCGTTCTCCGGGAGAGTTTTATCAGCTAGATCTTGAAATGTCTTTTGTAACTCAAGAAGACATCTTTCAGATTATTGAGTCTACCTTATATAGAGTGTTTGCTAAATTTTCTCGCAAGTCTGTCGATAAAGATTTTCCACGCATTACATACAAAGAGGCAATGCTTAAGTATGGTTCTGACAAGCCAGATTTGCGTAATCCACTATTAATCAGCGATGTTACAGAAATTTTTCGTGATTCAGGGTTCAATATTTTCAAAAGCAATATTGAGCGTGGTATGGTAGTGAGAGCCATCCCTGCACCTAAAACAGCAGAGGAACCACGCAGCTTCTTTGATAAAAAGATAGAACATGCGCAAAAAGAATTCGGTGCTAAGGGTCTCGGATATATAACGTTTGATAAAGATGGAACTGCGAAAGGCCCAATTGCTAAATTTCTTGATGAAAATAGGCTAAACCACATAAGAGAAGCAACAAACATAGAGCCAGGAGATAGTGTATTTTTTGCTTCTGACAAAGAGAATGAGGCGGCAAACATTGCAGGAAAAGTACGCACTCTTTTAGGGTCAGAACTCAGTCTTATAGATGATAATATCTTCAAGTTTTGTTGGATCATTGATTTTCCATATTTTGTATATGACGATAAAAGTAAAAAAATCGATTTCTTTCATAACCCATTCTCCATGCCACACGGTGGTCTGAAAGATTTAGAGGACAAAAATCCACTGGATATCCTTGCTTACCAATATGATCTTGTTTGCAATGGAATAGAACTGTCAAGTGGGGCGATTCGTAATAACAAACTGGATATCATGTATAAAGCTTTTGCCATTGCAGGTTATAGCCGGGGAGAAGTTGATACAAGATTCGGTGCACTTGTACGTGCATTCAGATTTGGTGTTCCTCCTCATGGTGGAATAGCACCAGGAGTTGATAGAATAGTTATGCTGCTTGCTGATGAGCCAAATATTCGTGAAGTAATCTGTTTTCCTATGAACCAGCAAGGTGAAGATGTTCTAATGGGTGCTCCTTCCAAGGTGGAGGATAAGCATTTACGTGAATTATCCTTGAAGGTTATTGAATGAAAAATTTTATAGCAAGGAGCACCGGTTAATGATATATTAGGTTATGTTAAATTGAAAGACCATGAATAATATCCAAAAAGCAATACTATCGGGCATGATCTGTAACATGATTGTGTGGTATGAACTCACTCTTTTTGGAGTATTAACAGATACAATCATCAACGTTTTTTTCCCATCAGAAGATCATTATTTGAGTACACTCAAATTCCTTGGTGTTTTTGCAATTGGTTTTGCGTTTAGACCAATTGGTGCAGTAATTTTTGGTTATATGGGAGATAAGTATGGCAGAAGAAAGACTTTACTTACTTCAGCAATATTAATTTCAATATCATCCACAATTATGGGAATTATACCTGGGTATAAAGAAATAGGGTTGCTTTCACCTGTATTGCTTGTGTTTTGTAGAATAGTGCAAGGAATAACTGCAGGAGGTGAAACAAGCATTAATACAGCATTTACGATAGAGCATTCAAAAGATAAAAAAAATCTAGGTTTCTTAGGAAGTATGAAGCCCTTTAGCGGAGCCCTTGGAACGCTCTTATGCATAACAATGATATTTATCTGCAAAAGAGTTACAGGTGAGAACTATGAAATATGGGGATGGAAGTTGCTTTTTTATTTTTGCTTTTTTTGGGGGACAATAGGTTTTTTAACTAGGTACATATTAAAAGAAAGCTTAGCATATAAAACTAATAAGTACGCTAATAATTTAGCACATTCACCATTGTTAGAACTAGTAAGAAACTATAAAAGACCGCTTATTATTTCAATCAATCTGGGAATTGCTCAGAATGCAATTGTCTACGCAGCAATAATGTTTTATAATATATCAATAAAAGAGCTAGTTATTTTATCTATTAGTGTTAAAGATTTAATGAGGATAGTAATACAGGTTGTATTTGCAGCATCTGCGGTACTTTTTGCAATTTTATCTGATAAAGTTGGAAGAAAACGCGTAATGATTCCTGTACTGATTATGCTATCTCTGATTGGTACATGTGTATTACCATTATTATCTTCCGTTAACCACTATGTCGTAATAATAACTTACTTATTGATTACTATACCAGTAGGTGCATCTTTTGGAATATATGGTTCTGTTATTTGTGAACTGTTTCCAACAAAAGTAAGATGCACTGGCGTAAGCTTAGCAAATAATATATCTGCAGGAATTTTTGGTGGCCTTTCTCCATACATATGCATGTGGCTTATAGAAAAAACCGAAACAAAACTTGCAGCAGGCATTTATCTTACTGCCTGCGCATTAATTAGCCTAATATCTGTGCTTCAAATTAAAGCCAAAGACAGAAAAGTTGATTGGTGAAATCGTTTCAGTCGAAAAATAGCGCTTCAATGGATTTTTCGATGTGTTTAGTGATAGGAGCGGTGATAGTGATTTCTTTATTGTTTGGCAGTTTTAAAGATAAAGAATGCGAATGAAGGTGAATTTTATTTGCTATCCCATCAATAAAAGCTTTTTTACCACCATATTTACCGTCACCAAGAATAGGGCAATTTATATGAGCTAAATGTGCACGTAACTGATGGGTTCTGCCGGTAATTGGTTGTAATTTTAAATAAGCAACATTGTGTTTGGATTTTGCTATAATTGAAAAATGCGTAGTGGCATTCTGAGGTGAATTTTCATCAACGACCACTTTTTCTTGACCTGAAACATATTTTTTCACCAATGGATAGTCTATTGTTCCACTATCCTTGCTCGGTATGCCAGAAGTTAATGCTAAATAAGTTTTTTTTACTCTTCGTCCTTTAAATTCTTCCATAAGGTATCTGGCAACATTAGCGTTGCGTGCGAATATTATCACTCCACTCGTATCTCTATCTAGCCTATGGACAATTTTAAATGTTTCTCCCTCTCTTATTTGGTCAAGCAAATCACTCATGCTAATCTTTACTTTTACGCCACCTTGAACGATGACCCCTGCGGGTTTGTTTATAGCTAGTATATATTCGTCTTCATATAATATGTTCTCTCTTAGTAGATTCACTAACTTTTCATTATATTTGCGATCAGAATTAGCGTTTTCAATATAATTCAAGTGCTTCAGCGTTATAGTTTGCCCAGAATTTACTCTATCACTGGACTTTGCTTTGCAATCATCAACTTTGATTAATCCTTTCCTTAAAGATTTTTCAATTACAGATTGCTTTAGATCAGGAAAGATTCTTCTGATGTACCTATCCAGCCTAACGTTATCGTCTTCTATTAATATGGTTTTTATACTTTGCAGCATTCCATTATTTATAATGAATATCTAGTGAAATGTCAATTATTGGTGTCATTCCAGTGTCAAGCACTGGAATGACACCGAAGGGGCTACTGCCGTCATAAAGGAACCAGTGTCAGCTACTCGGATGACAGGAGAAGGAGACTACTGAGATGACAGCTAGCCTGACAACCGTCATCCCGCTGCTTGTTAGCGGGATCTAGAGATACCGCGAATGAATCGCGGTATGACGGTTCGCGGCGGCATGACGTAGAGCTTGCGTTAGCTATACTTTTATACTCACCAACTCAGCTGGATCCAAGTAGTCAGAGCACTGGGATGACAAAAAAAGGAGGGCACTTGGATGACGGGAGAAGGAGCTATTTGGATGACATCGTTTACTATACAATGTTTGTACAGTTCTGGATAAAAAAATTAGCTAACAAATTTATAAACATCAGTATACAGCTCATCAACGCTTGGTTCTTTACTATTTTTGGCAAAATCTTCCGACTTTTTTACTAAATCACGTATTTCCTTATCAATTACTTTGCACTCTTCTTCTGAAGCCATTTTATTATCTGTCATGTATTTCTTTAAAGTGCTTATAGGGTCATGATTTTGCTTCATATCTTCAACTTCTTCTTTTAAGCGATAAGTAGCAGGATCTGACATTGAGTGACCGCGATATCGATATGTCTTCATTTCAAGCAGGATAGGCCCTTTTCCGCTGCGTGTGTGTTCCGCTGCTTCGCTTGTAGCCTCATAAACAGAGAAAAAATCCATTCCATCAACTTGTTTTCCAGGAATACCAAAACTTTCTCCTCTTTTATATAACTCTGTTACTAAAGTTGACCTTTGCACGGAGGTTCCCATTGCGTATTCATTATTTTCTATGATGTAAACCACAGGCAACTCCCACAAAGATGCCATATTAAACGATTCATATACTTGTCCTTGATTTGCAGCACCGTCGCCAAAATATGTAAATACTACATTATCTTTTTTCTTATATTTATTAGCAAATGCTATTCCTGTGCCAATTGGAACTTGTGCTCCCACTATTCCATGCCCGCCGAAGAATTTTTTTTCAACGTCAAATACGTGCATCGAACCACCTTTACCTTTCGAGCATCCTGTTTCTTTGCCGGTAAGCTCTGCCATTACAACATTTGGATCAGAATCACATGCGAGCATTAAGCCATGGTCTCTATAACTTGTGATAAAAGCGTCACCTAATTTTGATGCAGCTTGAGTTCCAACTGCAACTGCTTCTTGTCCTATTGATAGGTGACAGAACCCGCCTATTAATCCCATCCCATATAATTGTCCTGCTTTTTCCTCAAATCTGCGTATGAGTAGCATTTTCCTGTAGAATCCAATTATCTGTTCTTTAGTGAAATTTTCTGCTTTCATATCGATTTCTTTTTCATTAAACTAACACAATACCAGGAATTTTAAATTTTTGCTAATGAACTATTACCACTGGCTTGAGGCTTTTCACGTTATCTCTGTTATCATGTGGATGGCAGGTATGCTTTATTTACCCAGGCTTTATGTCTACCATGCAACTGTAAAACCGGGATCGGAAAATGATAGCTTGCTTCAAACAATGGAAAAGAGGCTACTTAGATATATCATAAACCCTGCAATGCTTTTCTCACTTGGTCTTGGAATTACACTAATGGTTATTAGGGAAGCATATCGTGAAGGATGGTTTCATGTAAAAGCATTTGCAATACTTTTGATGTTAATTATTCATATGCTACTTGCAAAATATAGGAAAAATTTTGCAATGGGTTCGAATAAGAAGTCACATATTTATTTTCGCGTTTTAAATGAAGCAGTTACAGTATTGATAATAGTTATAGTTATTATGGTTGTTGTAAAACCTTTTTGACTGACCTTACCCAAAAAAAGCAGAAAGCTCGTATCTGTTCAGATGCATGGCTAATGTACAATACTGAAATAAAAATTCCAGTGCTCCCTTTCTTGTCATCCCAGTGCTTGACACTGGGATCCAGCTTTCTTTACAAATTCACCAAAAGTGCTTCATTCTATAACGCAAAACCCATACTCACCAAACTCAATGCATTACTTGCAATTAAGTCTCCTGGATGCCAGTGTCAAGCTACTCGGATGACACCATTCTTTTTCCTGGATCCCAGTGTTAGCTACTTGCATGACACCATTCTTTTTCCTGGATCCCAGTGGGCTTTGTTGCATCGCTAGCTATGATGGATAAAGATAAAAAAGGTAGAGAATATCAGTAGCTTATTATTCTGGTATTTATAATAAGAACGGTCAGTGAATACCTAAATTTGAGTAAAAGAAATTTCACTACCACTCACTAATCCGGCTAAAATTCAAGAATTTCAATGCTTTAGCTATTTTCAATAGAATTAAATTTATTAATATAAATAATAAATTACTATTCTTAAATTTGATCAGATTGATTGCAAAAAAACAAGATTTTCAATGGGTTACTTATAATCCTAACTATAGTTAGCCTTTCATAAGTAGCGATGCAACAAAGCCATCCCAGTGTCAAGCACTGGGATGACAAGAAGAGGGCACTGCCCTCTTGGATGGAAGCCAGTGTTAGCTACTTTCATGACACCCTGACAACCGTCATCCCGCTACTTGTTAGCGGGATCTAGAGATACCGTGATGGTATGACGTAGGGGTTGCCGAGAACTTGTCATCCCAGTGCTTGACACTGGGATCCAGTTTTTCGTATAATTTTGTCAAAATCTATTGTGCTAGCAAGTTCACTAGCGTCACGCGCTGGTCTGTTAGACATTTACGTGTAGGGTGAAGAAATTTTGAAAAAGACATACCAAATATGAAAGGCCTATATATTAAAACTTACGGCTGTCAGATGAACGTTTATGACTCCGTTTTAATGGAAAATGTAATTAAACCTTTGGGGTTCAACATTGTTAGTGATGCAGGGAAAGCCGATTTAGTGATACTGAATACTTGTCACATTAGAGAGAAGGCAGCAGAAAAACTTTACTCAGAGCTTGGGAAGATTCATTCGTTACGAAAAGAAATGACTATAGTGGTGGCTGGGTGTGTAGCGCAAGCAGAGGGAGAAGAAGTGTTCAGAAGGGCTCCTTTTGTTGATATTGTTGTTGGTCCGCAGAGTATCGCTACCTTACCGGAGCTGATAGTCAAAGCAAGCAGAAGTAAAGGTCATGTAATAAACACTGATTTTCCTGAAGTTGCAAAGTTTGATAAATTGCCAGATGAATGCTATGGCAATAGCCAGGGGTCTTCTGCGTTTCTTGCCATACAAGAGGGTTGTGATAAATTTTGTACGTTTTGTGTAGTGCCCTATACTCGTGGAGCTGAGTATTCACGGCCAGTGAATGAAATATTTCGTGAAGCATTGAAATTAGTTGCAAATGGGGCAAATGAGATCAATTTGCTTGGTCAGAACGTCAATGCTTACCATGGGGAGTGCGAAGGGGAAGTGTGGGATTTAGGAAAATTAATTAGTCATATTGCTAAAATTGAAAAGCTAGAGAGGATTCGTTATACAACTTCTCATCCAAGAGATATGCATGAATCTCTCTACTTGGCACATGCGGAAGAGCCAAAGCTCATGCCGTTTGTTCACCTGCCTGTGCAGTCTGGTTCGAATAAAATATTGCACGCGATGAACAGGAAACACACTGCAGAGGAGTATTTGGAAATAATAGACAGATTTCGCAAATTGAAACCTGAAATCGAATTTTCTTCTGATTTTATTGTTGGTTTTCCTGGAGAAACCGAAAAAGATTTTGAAGAAACTATGAAATTAGTAGAAAAAGTTAGATATGCTCAGGCTTATAGTTTTAAATACAGCCCAAGACCAGGCACACCGGGAGCGGAAAGAAAAGATCAAGTACCAGAAGAGGTTAAAACAGAGCGCCTTCTTCGTTTACAGAAATTAATTAGTAAGCAACAACTTGAGTTTAACCAGAGTATGGTAGATAAAACTATACCTGTTCTATTTAGCGATAAAAAAGGTAAACACCAAAACCAAATTATTGGTAAAAGCCCATATATGCAATCAGTGTGCATTGATGATTCTGAAGATAAATACAGGGACAAAATAGTAAATGTGAAAGTGTTGGAAGCTCGGCAGAGTAGTTTGCTGGGGTGTGCATTTCACTGATTTTAAGCAGCGTTAAATATAAATCTTAAGCAAAGAGTATTGAAAAAATGCAATAATAATCTTTTTCAAAAGTTACAAAGTTTAATTGCTACCTCTGCTGAACGGGTACCTTAAACCTACAAATTTGAGCTTACCTATATCAATTTTTTGTACAAGATGAGTTAGTAACAACTTTATGTATAAAATTGAAGAAGAATAAAAATACAATAACGAGCATTAAATTAAATATTCCCACCTTTAAAAAACCCTCTTTATATATTTCTAAAGATTCTAAATAATTTATTTTACCACTTACTGAAGGAACTGACATAAATTTTGATATTGCAACTCCGGCTAGGTTAGAAAACGCTAATGACAGCATTACTATACCCATCACTACTCCTCTAAGGTTTTTGGGGGCTAGTGTAGTTGCTTGTTCTTGGACTAATGGAGCAATACATAATTCTCCCAGTCCCATAAAGGAGATAGCAATTATTAAATATAAGTATTCTACTTTACCTTCAATGCTAGAGTTTAAACATCCTATGTACAGTGTGAAAAAACACATAGCCATTGTCAGAAGGCCAAGGGTAAACATGGAAGTTGCATATTTTTGCTTAAACTTCATGTATGTTCCAAAAAGAAAGCCAAATATTATAATTGACAAAGGATTTATGGCTTGAGAAACTGAAGCTGGGATTGTTATACCTAATACATTGTTAATAACGTTTCTTTCGGTGAATAAGTTAACCAAAGAGCCAAGCTGCATTTCTAAAGCAAAAAAACACAAGAAAAATACCACAAGAATAGATAATGCCACTAATTTTCGTCTTTGTTCTGCTGATAATTTAGATATTATATAAATAAATATGCCCAGAGCTGTTATTCCAATAAATATGAGCATATTAGTAAAAAATTCACTATGTATAAGCATTTTAGCAATTATTGATGATGACAGAAAGCTTCCTATCAATACTATACCAAAAATTTTAATCCCTAATATGCGCTTATTCATAAGCTCTGGATAAGGAGAAAGGCCGCTATCTCCTAAAAGATTCTGAAATTTGAGAAAAAAGATTAGCCCTATAGACATCCCAATACCAGCTAAACCAAAGCCGTAGTGCCAGCCAAACAAGTGGGCTACATAACCACATGAAATAGAAGCCAATATTGCTCCAATATTCACACCTACGTAAAATAAAGTAAAGCCTCTGCTACGTTCAGGATCGTCTTTGCCATAGCATGAACTAAGTAAGTTAGTTACGTTCCCTTTAAACATACCAGTACCTATGGCTATTAGAGATAAACCTAAATATAATAAACCTGGTTCAAACTTAACCAATGACATGCAAGCATGACCTGCTATAATCACTATCCCTCCAAGCAACACTATGTTGCGGAATCCCATCAACTTATCAGCTAAAAAACCTCCAAGTATTGGTATAGAATAACCTGTTGCAGCAAATAATGAGTAAATAGTAAAGGCCCTCTCATCAGTGAAACCTAAGTGAGAAGTCAAAAATAGGACCAAAAGTGCCCTCATTCCATAGTAAGAGAAACGTTCCCACATTTCAACAAAGCACAACATTTTTAAAAATTGTGGAAACTTATCTGTCTTCTGATCCATAAAATACCCCTAAAGTTTGGGTTAATGTTAAGTAAAACAATAAAAACTGCAAGTAAAACTTAAAAAAAGGTATTGGAAGCTCGGCAGAATAGTTTGTTGGGGTGTGAGCTACGGAAATATTTTTGAATTTGTAATTTTTCAGAAAGCCCTATATTCTTTAGTTTTACATAGCGAACATGAAGTCAAAGCATTATCCTGATACAGTAAGTAGTCCTGATTTTTTATCGTTAGAAAAGGAAATCATAAAATTTTGGCAGGAAAACAAAGTTTTTGAGCGGTCAGTTGAAGAACGTTCCAAGGATAATTGTTTTGTCTTTTACGATGGGCCTCCGTTTGCAAATGGACTTCCGCATTATGGACATTTACTCACTGGTTTCATCAAAGACGCATTTGCAAGATATCAAACTATGCTTCAAAAAAGGGTTGAACGTAGATTTGGCTGGGATTGCCATGGATTGCCGGCTGAGATGGGTGCAGAAAAAGAACTTGGAATATCTGGTAGAACTGAGATAGAGAAGTTTGGTATAGATAAATTTAACGATCATTGCCGTACTTCTGTGATGAAATTTTCATCAGAGTGGGAGAAGTATGTAAATAGGCAAGCAAGGTGGGTAGACTTTCACAATGACTATAAGACTATGGATAAATCATTCATGGAGTCGGTCATGTGGGCATTCAAGCAGCTTTATGATAAGGGTCTGGTGTATGAATCAGTGCGCGTTGTACCATATAGCTGGGCATGCGAAACTCCATTATCTAATTTCGAAACAAGGCTTGATAACGCGTATAGAGAAAAAGTTAGCAAAGCTGTAACTGTTGCATTTGAGCTTTTAGAAAACCCACAGCAATTTAAAAGTGTTAAACGAAAGTGTAAATTACTTGCTTGGACTACAACTCCTTGGACGTTGCCGAGCAACTTGGCTTTAGCAATAGGAAAAGATATTAAGTATTGTGCAGTGTCAGTCCACCCTTTGATGTCATTCCAGCGCGTGACGCTGGAATCTATTTCTGGATCCCAGTGTCTGGGCACTGGGATGACAGGGAGTAGTGAAGGAAGTTCAATGAATGGTGAAATATACATTTTTGCTGAAAGCTACTTAGAGAAATTTATCAGCCACTCTGAACAAAACAATATTCCATATGAAAACTGCAATATAAAACTTAAAGCGAATGATCTTGCAGGTCTTTCTTACAAACCACTGTTTGACTATTTTAAAGACACAAAAAATGCATTTCGCGTTTTTATTGCTGATTATGTGACGGAAGAAGACGGTACTGGCGTTGTGCATACTGCTCCTGGATTTGGTGAGGAAGATTTTTACCTTTGCCAAAGCCATGATATTCCAGTTATTTGTCCAATTGATAACAGTGGAAAATTTACTGCTGAAGTTTCAGATTTGGCAGGGGTTCATGTTTTTGATGCCAATGATACAGTAATAAAAAAATTGAAAGGGCAGGGAAGTTGGTTTAAGACTGAGCAATATATTCACAATTATCCACACTGCTGGAGAACTGACACTCCTTTGATCTATCGAACTATGACTTCTTGGTATGTTGCTGTTACAAAATTCAAAAGCAGAATGGTAGAGCTAAATAAGAGAGTTAATTGGATACCAAACCACATTAGAGATGGTCAATTTGGAAAATGGCTTGAAGGGGCACACGACTGGTCAATTTCACGCAATCGATTCTGGGGTACGCCAATCCCTGTATGGAAATCAGATGATGCGAGATATCCAAGAGTAGATGTATATGGTTCAATAGAAGAACTGGAGAGAGATTTTAATGTTAAAATAGACGACTTGCACAGACCATTTATCGATACTTTAACAAGACTAAATCCTGATGATCCAACAGGAAAATCAGTTATGCGCCGTGTACCTGACGTGTTTGACTGCTGGTTTGAATCTGGCTCGATGCCATTTGCGCAAATCCACTATCCGTTTGAAAATAAGGAGTGGTTTGAATCTGCGGATTTTATCACTGAATACATAGCGCAAACCAGGGGGTGGTTTTATACGCTCTTTGTATTGTCCACTGCTTTGTTTAATAGGGAACCATTTAAGAACTGCATATGCCACGGTGTTGTTTTGGATGTAAAAGGGCAAAAATTGTCCAAACGTTTGAATAACTATGCAGATCCAATGGAGGTTTTTGATAGATACGGTTCTGATGCACTGCGTTTTCTTATGCTTTCTGGATCTATTATTTGTGGTGGTAATTTGCTACTCGATAAAGAAGGAAACTCAATACGAGATGTTCTGAAAAACGTAATAAAACCTATTTGGAACAGTTATCACTTTTTTACTATGTATGCAAATGCAGATGGAATTAAAGCTGAAGTTTGTAAGGATTATCAAAGTACTATTGATCGCTACATGATTTCCAAATGTTTTGAAGCTGTAGAAAGTATCCAAGCTTCTATGAACAGCTATAGCTCCCAAGAGGCTTGCAAAATTCTGATAGATTTTTTTGAAGTGCTGAATAACTGGTATATTCGTCGCAGTCGCGAGCGTTTTTGGAAAAGTGATTTGGATCAGGATAAAACTGATGCTTATAATGTTCTATATACGGTTTTTTATTACATACTAAGAGCTGCAGCTCCTTTGTTGCCACTTATAACAGAGAATATATGGCAAGGGCTTAAGTATGAAGAAACATCTGTTCATTTGGCTAATTTTCCACAATTAGAGAAGTTTGATAGTCAGCTCATTGCCAAGATGGATCTAGTGAGAGAGGTGTGCAACTCTGCACTTTCGATCAGAAACACTTTTAATATACGTATCAGACAGCCGCTTGGCAGTATGATCATTTATCATCAGTCTTCCTGTAGTTTTCTTGAAGGTGAACCGCTTTCTGTCATCCCAGAGTTCTCTCCTGTTATCCAAGTAGCTGACACTGGGATCCAGTGTGCTGCAGATTCAAATGAGTACCAGGAGATGATAAAAGATGAGGTGAATGTAAAAAGCTTGGAATTAGTAAACAGACTTGAAGGTATTGCATCACTAGAGTTAAAGCTAAATTTCCCACTGCTTGGGAAAAGAATTCCAGACAAAATCAAGAAGCTAGTTCAATATGTCAAGGAGGGAAAATGGAAGCAAGTTGAGAATGAGCAGATATTTCTAGGAGACGAATCAGAGAACTATATTATAGAAAAAGGCGAATATGAACTATTGTTAAAAGCAAACAGTGAATATTCCTCTGTATTTGATAACAATAAAGGGATTGTCATTCTAAATACTGAACTAAATGATGAATTAATTCTAGAAGGGTTAGCGAGAGATGTCGTGAGGCTCATTCAAGAAACCAGAAAACAAGCTGATTTTCATATATCAGATAGAATCAGAGTAATAATCAAAACAGAAGAAGAGAAAATTAAGGAAGCAATAAATACGTGGTTTGAATATATAAAAGAGCAGACCCTTGCCTTATCTTTGGACATTAATACAGAAATTGGAACTAACTTCTATTCTAAGGAATATCAGGATTTAAGTGTTAGTATTGAGCGTTAAATTTTTAATAAAGTTGCAAGATTGTCAGTATTTATGCTATACTTAAGGTAATTGGATAAGGTTATAATATGAATAAAGCTGTTGCAGATGATTATGAAGAAGTTGTTAACAATAGTGGTGGTTTAGGTAAAGCAGAATCTGTTGTTACTTTGGAGGAGGAAGAAGAGTTTTTTGATGCTATGGAAGCTGTTTCTAATGTAGAAGAAGGGAATAATTTAGGTCTTGCTACTTCAGAAGAGGAAGAAGAATTTTTTGATGCTGTGGAAGAACAAGAGCCGTTAGCTAATTTTAACGTTACACTCAGTATATTTCATTATAAAGATTATAACTCTGATTTTTTTACTTCCTGGTATAATATATCAAGCGAAATATTTAAGGAAATAAATAGAACTTGCCCAGAAAAGAAAATATTAAATTTAGCTCTGTCAGGTTTAATGCTTCCTTATATTGCTTTTACTGCACTGGGATTAGTCGTATGCAGTAGATTTCAAGCAAACAGCAAGACACAAGACAGTGTAGGGGAAGATAAGACAAAAAAGAGTGAAACTGGCGTGCCAAAAAGATTGGCATATGGTGTTCTTGCTGCAATAGCAATTTTTGTTAATATGGCTGTACTTGTAGCCTTAGTTGTTCCTGCAACAATTGCTTTGGCTACTTTTTATCTTTTAAATAGAGATTTATCTCACTCTTTAGTTACTGCTCTTAAAATAAGTATGGGGCGGTATTCTAATAAGCATCAAAATATTGAGGTGTCTTTTCATGAAAAGGAAGTTACTGGACCAAATATTGCGTGGGATATGGAAATAGAATTTCCACCGCAATTTAAACGATTGCTTAGAGATTTGTATGAAAATGAAAATAACAAGTGGTTTGATGTGACGCGGAATTCAGAGCATAGCATCGTACTGAAATTGTCAACTAACATCAATTTAAAAAATGGTCTTAAGCCCTTACGCAATGAAATCAAGGATGTGCTTGCAACTTCTATTCAGGAATTTGCGAAGACTATGGAAGAACTGATAAAGCTAGAAAAGAAAGAGATTACATATGATAAATTGAAGGAATTATTGAACGAATTCAAGTCGAAAGTGGTAGATAGTATAGGTCCTAATTTGACAAGTCACTTAATACAAAGTGCTTATCAAGTTGCCTTTATACAAGCAATTAAGTTTCAGCGAGATAGACGGGGAGAAGATTTTTCGCTGGAAGATGAGATAAAAAATTCTTTAGTGAGACAGGAATTAGAGAGTTTAAGAGGAATAGGTCAAACAAGGTGTAACAATATATATAAGAAATTAAAAGAAATACATGAAAACAGTAGCTTAACAAATGACACCTTAAAAAGGGGGTTAGAAGACCTTTTTAAATTCGAATATGATGATCAAGAGATTGAGCGCAGGCTGATAAAATCAGTAATGAAAAAAGTTCAAGGTAAGTTAAGTCAATCAGATATACCGGATAAGGAGAAGCAAAGCCTAAGGAAGCAGCTTGAAGATTTAGAAAAAAAAGTAAAGGTTCCATCGGATAAGGAAGCTTCAGCTAAAATAAATGACTTTATAGAAAAGATGTATTTAGAAATAAAAAAATATAAAGTGCAAAGGTTACTTCGAGAACAAAAAAAGGGTGTTTTACGTTTATGCAAGAAATTAAGAAAATATGGTGAATCAGGTCTAGCAGAAATAATTGAAGCTTTTCGCGTGCAAGATGAAGGACATTTAGAAAAATCTACATTAGAACAAACACTCAAAGATCAAAATAAGCGTTTACAAGCTGAACAAAATAACAGGGAAAAAGGGCATCCGGGTACAAGATCAATAGAAGTGCTCTTAAAAAGGAATGAAGAAATTCTGAAAGCATTAAAACAGTTAGAATTAGGCAAAAAAGAATTATTGATAAATGAAGAAACAAAAAATGATTATAAAGAAGAACTAACGTCTCGTGAAAAAATAAAATTTGCAGTAATAGAAGATGATTTACTGAAGGTGTTCAAGCTTGAAACTTTTGATGAAAAAGAAATCAAGAAGTTATTAGAAAGAGCAGAACTGGAGTACTGTTTAGCAGAAAAACGCATCAAATATCCTGTAATTAAAACAAAAGATAATATCAAACATTTTAGTCAAAATTTATTGTCTCCTTTGATAGACAATTTGACAAAAAATATAATAAATAATATACCAGGAAATAGTGAAGGTTGTATACAGAAAGTTAAGAACTGGAGTAAAGTTATGTTTGGTGCAATAAAGATTGGAGCATCAAATGCTTATAAAGAGACTACAGAGAGAAAAGCGTTAAATGTGGCACATAATACTTATAAAGAAGGAGAGACATTTCTTCAATGTTTTCAGTCAAATTATGAAGGTATTGGAGCCTTTTTAGGTAATTTATTTTCTGATGATGGGGTAACATTTAAAAATGATGTGTGGCCTAAAATAGAAGAGCATTTGCATGGAATGTGGGATAGATTTTTCAAGGATATTGAATTCAATATTGGAAATAAATTGGATGAAGTAAGTGTGACACAGCAACGGCAGGAAACTATGATTGTGACTCAACGATAAGTTCTCAAAGTTCCTCCGGTATTTTCACATACTAAATTAACTATAGCACTTGATTCTTTTTGGATCTCTTTTTCAGTTAAAGTGTGGATTGGAGAGCAAAAAGTAACTGACAACGCTATAGACATCTTATTCGGTTCTATATTATTTCCATGGTATACATCGAATATCAAAACTTCTGTGATGAGCTCTGAGCTTTTTTTTATCACATTGATTATGTTACCTACTTCCACATCCTTATTTACTATAAATGCAAAATCACGTTTTACACTTTGGTATTTATAATCGATAAATTTCTTTCTACTTACAGGTAAATTTTCAATGTTTTCTAGTATTACCTCAAAACCTACAACTTTTTGCTTGATATCAAAAAGATCTAATATATTAGGATGCAACTCTCCAAAATAACCTGCTACTTTATTCTTAAAAGAGAGAGTGCCTGACTTTCCTGGGTGGTAATGTTCTTTTTCTGCTTTCTCTATCGTTAAATTATCACAATTAACGTTAAAAAACTCCAAAGCTGCTATGCAATCAGCCTTTGCGTCAAAAACATCTACTTTCCTATCAGTATTATAATGGTTTCGCGGTAAATTATTTCCTGACCTAATTCCACTTAAAACATACTTAGACTGAGCTTCACCATCGTAAATCGGCCCGATTTCGAAGATTGCAAGATCAGATATTCCATGGGCAATATTATCAGCAGTAACTTGCAATAAATTTGGCATAATACTTGGTCTCATTATATTAAAGCTATTGTTAAACGGATTATCGATGATAAATAACTTATTCGAGTAACCAAATTTTTCAGCTGTTGATTCACTCATAAACGACCAGGTTAGCACTTCATGAAACCCTCTGTTTGTCATCAAAATACGCAAATTGTCGTATGTACTATCTACTTCTTCAACATTATTTGGTAGTGGTTCTTCTTTTATTTTGTCATAGCCGTATATCCTTGTTACTTCTTCGATTAGGTCAGCCGGTATTGTCACGTCCGGTCTCCAGCTTGGTACTTGTACATTCCAATTGCCTTCGGTTTTTTTATCAATACTAAACCCTAGTTTCGTTAAGATATCAAGCACCTCATCAGGCGATACAGACACACTTCCAAACTTGTTCACATCCTGATAATCAAAGCTCACCTTGGTGTCAGCACTATCTAAACTGCCAGCAGACACTACGCTTGAGGTTTCTCCACCACATAAGTCCAGAATCATTTTAGCTGCAAGGTTGAGTCCATCAAAAGTAAATTCAGGATCAACTGAACGTGCAAATCTGTAACTAGCGTCTGTGGAGATGCCGAGCTGCCTTGAAGATTTAGTAATAGAGATGGGATCGAACCAAGCAGACTCTAAAAAGATATCAGTAGTTTCAAGAGTACATTCACTGCACTTACCACCTATAATTCCAGCAATTCCATGAATATTTTTATCACCTGCAATAACGCTTATGTCTTTGTTTAATAAGTATTCTTTACCGTTCAAACCAGCAAATTTTTCTCCGTCGTTTGCTTTGCGTACTGTGAGCTCTCCTTCTATTTTTTTTGCATCATACGCGTGCATTGGGCGGCTGAAAGATATCATAATATAGTTCGTGATATCAACTATTGCAGAAATGGAGCGCATTCCTATCGATTCCAGCCTATCTTTTAACCATTTTGGGCTTTCTTGATTTTTTACATTGGCGATGTATATTCCACTAATAAAACTTTCCCCGTCAGTAACTTCAACATCGATTGGTGAATTTATGGAGCTGGTAAGTTGTGGAATGCTTAAAGTCTTTAATGTCCCAATTCCAGTTGCAGCAAGGTCGCGAGCTATTCCATAAATGCCTAAGCAATCTCCACGGTTTGGAGTAACATTTATATCAATTACAGGGTCACAATTGAAAAATTTATCCCCTACTTTATAATCATCGGAAAGCTCGATTATTCCTTCACTTTCCTCTTGAACCAGCGCAAGTTCAGAAGCAGAGCAGAGCATCCCTTCACTTAGCACTCCTCGTATTTTTGTGGGCTTGATTGTGAAATCACTTTCTGGCAATGTGCTACCAAGAGATGCAAGCACAGTTTTCATACCTTCTCTAACATTGTTTGCTCCGCAAACTATTTGTAGAATTTTACTTCCGTCATCTACTTTACATAATTTTAATTTATCAGCATTTGGATGAGGTACGACTTCTAATACCTCTGCAACGATAAACCCAGTCAATCTGGAATTATCGATCACATCTTCTACTTCTAACCCTATGTGAGTTAATTTATCGGTAATTTCTTCTAAACTAGCATTGGTTTCTAAGTACTCTAATAACCAAGATAATGTGAATTTCATGGACCTAAAAAGAAGTGAAAAAGTTATTGTAATATAAAATGTAGTGCTTTTAAAGCTTGTTGTAGTGGAATACTTCTATATCATTGTTTATGATGTAGAAGCTTTTGTAACTTTATATCTTCTTGCGAAGAGAAAGAATTTTTTCTATATCACCTTTTAAATCTATCTCCAGAAAGAATTTAAGACTTTCATAATCCCAGGCATCCTCATCAATGTTACCATCAAAAAAGAAGTGTATTATTGCATTGTTGAGTCCTATGTAATAATCGCGAGTATCTTCGTCAAGGAAACAATCTACTGATTCGATGTATCCGTTACCAAATTCCTGCTCCAAATTTAAAGGATGATTAGTGTTAATAAAATCTATTTCGTTCATTATATACCTCACTAAAAATTAAATTATAATCAAAATAAGATATTAAGTCAAGATATTGAATAATTTAACAAGATTAGTAAATTTTAAAATACAGAGCTGACTGTAATTAACATTCTAATTACATATTTTGTTAATATGTTAATGTTATAATAATACAGAGCCTTATCTTAATTCTTGACTTTGTCCTATAAAATTCATACTTTATTTACTGTTTATAATTCAGATTAAAATGGCACTAAATCCACTGGAACAGTTTAAGGTATATACAATAATAGAGTTACCTAGGTTATTTGGGTATGACGTAAGCTTTACCAATTCATCTTTTTTCACGATGATTTCGGTGATATTGATGATACTCTTTTTGCTTTTTGGAATAAAGAAGGGGTCAGTAATACCAGGATATTTGCAAGCTGCAGTTGAGTATGTATATGATTTTGTTATTTCAATAATAGAAAATAACACTGGAAGCAAAGGCTTGCAGCACATTCCATTGATATTCACAGTATTTATTTTCATTTTATCGTGTAATTTAGTTGGTGTTCTTCCTTATAGTTTCACGGTCACAAGTCATGTGATAGTCACCTTCGCTTTATCGATGGTGGTTTTTATTTATATAACGATTGTTGGATTTAAAGAAAGGGGAGTAGAATTTTTACGCATATTGCTACCAAAAGGAACTCCTTCGTGGCTTGCACCTATAATAATTATTATTAAGTTGTTTGCTTATTTAGTAAGGCCGGTTAGCCTATCAATAAGGCTTGCAGCAAATATGATTGCTGGTCATACAATCATCAAAGTGATAGCAGGGTTTATTGTAAATATGAACATATTTTTCACTCCTGCGCCGTTTTTGTTCATAATTGCATTGATAGGATTTGAAGTATTTGTTGCAATTTTACAAGCTTATATATTTACTATATTAACATGTGTATATTTGTCAGATGCAGTAAAGTAATTGACTTCCTTGTAGAATATTTTACAATTATATTATAAAGAAATAATTAAAGGTAATATATGGATTTAGTAGCTTTAAAATTTATAGCAATTGGTTTAGCTGTGTTTGGAATGCTCGGCGCTGGTTTAGGTATAGCTAATATCTTCTCTGCTATGTTAAATGGGATTGCGAGAAACCCTGAATCAGAAGGTAAAATGAAAAGTTATGTTTATATTGGTGCTGCCATGGTTGAAATCATGGGGTTGCTTGCGTTTGTACTTGCAATGTTATTAATATTTGCTGCTTAACAGATGCCACAGCTTGATGTTTCAACCTTCTTTTCTCAAGTTTTTTGGTTTTTAATTTTTTTCTCTTCACTTTTTTTCGTAGTAAGTTGTTTATTTTTGCCAAAGTTAGATGAAATAATAAGCACTAGAAGTAAAGAAGTATTGGGTTCTTTTAATAGTTCTGTTCATCTTTTAAGACTTACGGAAGATCAGATTACCAAGTATAACGCAGCTTTAACCCAAGCTAGAATACAGGCAAAAAAAATCATAGATGATGCACTTGCTCAGGTAGAAGAAATGAGAGCTAATGTTAAGAATATATTAGAAGAGGAAGATAAAAAAAAGAGCAAGCTTATTGAAAAAAAAGTGGCAGAATTTAAATCTGAATATACTGATCAGTTAAAACAAATGGCTACTAGTATTGCTTTAATTTATTATACTAAATTGACTAATTCTGAAATTGAAGAGGAATTTATTGCTGACTTGGTGTCCAAAGAATTTTAGGGGTTTTTATGTCTACATCACTGATTATCGGTCTTGCCTTCTTGGTAAGTTTTGTCCTTTCGTATAAATTGCTAAAGAAAGTGATAAAAAATGCGCTTAACAATAAGCGTAACAAAAGCAAATTTTCAAGTGAAGAAACTGAAAAATTCAGGAAAGATATGTTGGAGTATTACAAAAAATCTTCTAAAAAATACAAAGAATTAGATGCAGAAGTTAATAAAATGATGAATGAAGCACTTGATAAAGCTAATAGTATCATTAAGCACAATAGACAGCAGCTAGATCAGACATTAGATGACAATGCCCATTCTAACTTGAAGAAAGTCACTGACCAAGTTGAAAAAGCTCTTGGAGATTTACAGGCTAACACAGCGAGTATAGCTGCTGATGCTGTAAAAAAAATAATGCATGAACGTAAAGATGATAAGCGTAGTAGCGAGGTCATATCTTCATTTTCACGTGACTTAAATAAAAAATTGCATTAGGTTTAATGCCTATACTTCAAGCTGATAATGTAGAAAAAATTAAGTTTGATTCTAGTTTGTGCAAAGAGCAAGAGAAACTTTTTTACTATAAATTTAATATAATTCCTTGGCAAAAATTAAATGATACTACTTTTTTTATGGTTGAAGACACAAGCCGAGATATCAACCGTTGGGTCGAAGCTCATTACGGCATTGACTATGTATTAATAAAAGTGGATAGCGAACAGATTTTAAATCTTCTTAACTCGCACTTTGGTATTTCAGAATTTGCAAGCAACTACTTATATTACAAGAATCCTAATTTTTCAGCTAAAAGCATTAAACTAAGCTCAATATTTTTTGCTTCTTTCTTTATTGTAACTTCAATTTTAACACTAACAGAGAAATATACATATTTTGCTTTGATGTTGATATTTATAATCGGATGTTCTAGTTATTTATTCAAGTTTATAGCTACAGTTTTTAGCTTATGTGAAACCTCTAATCAAAAAGTGGATTATAGTAAGCTGAATGAAGAAGATTTTCCTATATATACTATTTTATTGCCTGCTTTTAAAGAAAGTGCAGTGATAGAGCAATTGATCGAAAGCATTGAAAGTTTGGATTATCCAAAATCAAAATTAGATGTGAAGCTTCAGGTAGAAAGTGATGACCAAGAAACGCTAGCAGCTATAGAAAAGTACACTTTACCGCAGTATTTTGAAGTAATAAAAGTGCCTCATTCTTTGCCTAGAACAAAAGCCAAGTCATGCAATTATGCTATGAGCTTTGCTAGAGGAAAGTATGCAGTAATATATGATGCGGACGATAAACCAGACCCATTGCAGTTAAAAAAAGCACTGATTGAATTTAATAAGGACGACGATAAGCTTGCCTGTGTACAGGCGAAATTAAATTACTACAATTGTGATTACAATTTTCTCACAAAATTCTTTTCTCTGGAGTATATGAACTGGTTTCAATACTTATTGCCTGGATTCCAAAAAATGAACATGCCGATACCTTTGGGTGGTAGCAGTAATCATTTTTCAGTAAAAATTCTAAAAGAAGTGTTTTTCTGGGATGCTTATAGTGTTACCGAAGATGCTGACCTTGGTTTGAGACTTGCGCAAATGGGATATAAAACCAGGATGATTGACTCAGAAACATTGGAAGAGTCACCAATTGCTGTATTTGCTTGGATTAAGCAAAGAGCGCGCTGGATCAAAGGCTATATGCAAACTTATATTGTTCATTTAAAAAATATAAAGTCACTTTATAAACACACTGGATTTAAGGGAATTTTGCTATTGAATCTTTTTGTTGGCTCTGCAGCTTTTATATTTTTTACTACTCCATTTTTACTGCTTTCATTGATATTAACTAAAGTTTTAAATGAATTATTTTTGTACTACTTTGTAGTGGTATACGTTACTAACCTGATTCTTTTGGTAATAGCTGTCAAACAGCAAAAGATGCCTTTTTATTTTTATATAGTATCGATATTTTTTCCGGTCTATAGTCTGCTACATAGTGTTGCAGCTTTTCTTGCCTTATGGGAATTTATTCTTTACCCTGAGCGATGGAACAAAACTCAGCATGGTTTATGGAAGCAAAACCTGTAGCTATTTGGCTTTTTCTCTGCTCGGTCATGGTAATTCTCATGGTAGGGATTGGTGGATTTACCAGACTTTCAAAAGCAGGATTGTCAATCACGGAGTGGAAACCCATTACTGGAACATTACCACCACTGAGTGAACAAGACTGGCTACAAGAAAAATTAAAATACGAAGCTACACCTGAATATAAAGCACTTAACTATGGTATTAGTATGGAGGAGTTTCGCGCTATATACTTAATAGAATATGTACACAGATTGGTTGCAAGACTAACAGGTTTAGTTTTTGTCCTGCCATTTATATATTTTACATTAAGAAGAAAAATATCTAAAAAGGTAGTAATAAAGCTATTTGTGGCATTATTATTTGGAGCTTTACAAGCTTTTGCTGGTTGGTATATGGTAAAAAGCGGCTTGGTAGCCAAGCCTCATGTTAGCCACTATAGGCTCGCACTTCACTTATTATTAGCATTAATTATCTTTGCATTATTTTCATATCAATTTTTTGATTACCAAATCAGGCCAAAGCAAACTAAACTTAAGATTAGTTGTAACACCAAGTACTACGTAGGAATTATTTTAGTTCTGATCATGATACAAATAATTTTCGGCGCATTTGTTGCAGGATTAAATGCTGGTCTAATTTACAATACCTTTCCACTAATGGACGGACAAATCGTTCCAGAAGATTTATTTTTCTTACAGCCTACATGGCTGAATATCTTTGAGAACAGAGCGACAGTGCAATTTATACATCGAGCACTGGCATTGCTAATACTAACTTTGGTAGTAATACTCACAGTAAAAAATGCTGGCATAAAACCGGTATATATTATGCTGCTCTCCGTCGTCATTCAGATCATTTTAGGTGTAATTACTCTATTATTGCACATACCAATAGCCATTGCCATAGCTCATCAAGTGTTTTCATTTATCTTGTTTGGGTCAAGTTTGTACTTCTTATGTTATTTAAGAAAGCAGACTACATCACCAATCTGCACATTTTTTCCTTCTTGAACGGGAATATTTTTTATCACCATTGCTGCTTCAGCACATATGATATTTTCCATTTTCATTGCCTCCACCACAAATAAAGGTTGTCCTATTTCCACCTGATCTCCTACATTTACGTGCAATTTAACTAATAAACCAGATATTGGGGATTTTACAGCATCTGCTGAAATCCCTTCTGTTTCATTATTTAGCATTAACCTACTTAATTCAGCTACATGAGGCTTAAATATACAACACTCAGCTTTCATGCCTGCATGCCTTATGAAGTACTTGCTGCCTTGTCTTTCTATTTTAAGTGCTATATTGGTATCGTCATTAATTGTGATATATAGCAATCTATAACTTGATTTCCACTTGCCTATAACGGAGTATTTATTGTGATTATATACCGTTATTAATATATTATCTTGGTATTTTGCATTTACGGAGTACTCATTGTCATTTATATTCACTATGAATAAATCTCTTGCACGGTCACCTGCCATCCGAGTAGCTGATACTGATGCCCCTTCTTTTTTACTAGATTCCAGTGTCACGCACTGGAATGACACCTGAGATGTTTCATTCACTGCTTTATGATGGTACCTTTCTTCATTTTCCAAATGAACATATAACGCAGTGAAAATAAATATTTTAATATACTCCTCTGTAACAAAATCGCCGTGAAACCCACTAGGGTAATGATCTGGAATGAATCTCGTATGGAGCTTTGCTGCGATAAAATTTGGGTGATGGAAGATGGATTCTAGAAATTCTATATTATTTGTTACTCCTTCTATATAGCATTCAGACAATGCTTTTTGCATTCTGCTGATCGCTTCTACTCTATCTTTTCCATATGTTATCACTTTGGCAATCATCGAATCATAGAACATGCTAATTTCTGAACCTGCAGCAACTCCATCATCTATTCTTACATAATCATTTTCACCCGGTTTATCGTAATATTTTATTCTTCCGCTGGAAGGGAAAAATTTCTTCGATGGGTCTTCAGCGCAAATTCTACTTTCTATTGCAGAACCAGTAAGTTTAATATCATCCTGATTGAATCTCAATTTCTCTCCACAGGAAGTTCTAATCATTTCTTCTACTATGTCTATTCCAGTTATAAATTCTGTTACTGGATGCTCAACTTGCAATCTCGTATTTACCTCAAGAAAATAGAAGTTTTGGTCTTTATCTACAACAAACTCAACAGTGCCTGCTGAAAAATAGCCAACTTGCTTTGCCAGAGAAACACATTGAACATACATTTTTTGTCTTACTTCTTCACTAATGAATGGACTTGGCGTTTCTTCTATTATTTTCTGATTATTCCTTTGTATCGAGCATTCTCTTTCTCCAAGACAAACTATATTGCCATATTTATCTGCTATGATTTGTATTTCAATATGTCTTGGCAACTCTATATATTTCTCTATAAAGATACTGCCATCCTTAAAACTTTTCTCTGCTTCATTTGTGGCTGATGTAAATGCTAGTTCAATTTCTTTTTTGGAGTTTACAATTCGCATTCCTTTGCCACCACCGCCTGATGCAGCTTTGAGCATAACGGGAAAACCGACCTCTTTAGCAACTTGAGCTGCGTGGGCAGCATCGCTGATCTTACCCATATATCCTGGCACTACATTCACTCCAGCTTTTCTTGCAGCTTCTTTTGCTGTTATTTTGTTGGCTGTAACTTCTATTGTTTCTGCACTGGGACCGATGAAGTCTATATTATGTTTTTGAAGAGCACGTGGAAAACCTGGATTCTCTGCTAAAAAACCATAGCCAGGATGAACTGCCTCAGCACCTGTTTCAACTGCTACTTCACATGTTTTTTCAATGTTTAAATAACTGAGGCAAGATGGCGAAGGGCCGATATATCTTGACTCATCTGCTTGTCTTACATGCACAGAATTTACATCTGCATCCGAGTATATGCACACACAAGATATACCCATCTTATGGGCAGTTCTGATAATCCTGCAGGCAATCTCTCCTCTGTTTGCTATTAAAATCTTACTGTACTTCTTTTCTATCATCGTATGAGTATACTTTCTGAAGTTAAGAAAGTAAATTTCTATATCATTGCCTGCAAGTAATTTCTAGCTTCATCAAACACCTAAACTTTCTCCTGCAAGTTGTACATTAGCATTTTCCACTAAAGTGCTTTCGTTATGCAAGGCATGTATCTCGCTACATGCTTTAACTGACAGGTATGTGACTCCGCCAGAAGCTATTGCAACCATCGAGCTTAGTGCAAAAGATTGAGAAACTAAAAATAAAAAGCATAAAGACAAACATAAAGCAGCGATACATGCTATCGCTCCTATTATATATAAGCACAGGTGAAACTTCTGGTTACATATAAAGCTGTCTTTTATGCCTGCGATTTGCTTAATTTCTTTCTGTTGTGCAGCATTTAAGTAATAAAGAGGAGTTTCCCTCTTCTTATTAAAAGCATAGCCTTTACTGCAGAGCGCATCTTTAATATATTTTTTATTACATTTGAGTTCCTCTTTCAATCTGCTTACTTCTTTCCGATCTCCAGCTTCTTCTGCTTTCGTAATTTTGTTATTAGCTTCCTTCTCTAAGTCATTCACAATCTCTTGTACTGCAGGCAGCAAAATTCCACTTCTTGCTGCTTCATAAAATGGATTATCTCCATATTCATTATGCGCAGTTACAGAAGCAATGTTCTTCTTACAAATGTCTACAAATTTACCTTTGTTTTGTATTCTTGCAGCTAAATGCAGGAGATTGCCTGCCTGTACTCTTTGTTTTGTTTTATCAAAAGGGCCGGTGTAACGCCAATTGATATTAGCTTCATTATCTGAAAGCAATTTTGCTATATCTACAAGTCCATCCATAACTCACCTCGCTATATTCAACCAATACTAAATTATACAACACAATTTATGAAAAACAAGTAAATTTTATCTCTCAGAACAAATAAATTCTAAATTGTTACAAACATAAATTTTAGCTATCATTATTTACATTACTGTAACAGACAAATATGCCAGGTATAGTCACGAGATTTGCTCCATCACCAACAGGATTTTTGCACATTGGAGGAGCTCGTACTGCGTTATTTAATTGGCTCTATGCAAAGCATCATGGTGGCAGGTTTTTGCTAAGAATTGAGGACACCGACAGAAAACGTTCAACACAAGAAGCAATTGATGCAATTATAGAAGGGCTAAGATGGCTCGGTATGAGCTATGATGGGGAAATAGTATATCAGTCAAAAAGAATAGAGCGGCATAAAGAAGTAGCAAACCTTTTAGTTGAAAAGGGTAGGGCGTATCACTGTTACTGCCCTGAAGATGAAGTTGCAGAAAAGAAGGCAAAAGCAAGAGAAGAGGGCAAGATATACAAGCATAAATGTACTACAAAACCTCCTTCTTGTCATCCAAGTAGCCGACACTGGAAAAATATGTGGTCACGCGCTGGAATGACATCGGGTGTGAGGTCAGTTGTCCGCTTTAAAGTGCCAGATTCGCAAGAGATCGTCATTGATGACAAAATATACGGCCAAATCAAAGTAAATAGCGACCAGCTTGATGATATAGTGATCTTACGCTCTGATAACACTCCAACATATATTTTTGCCGTGGTAGTTGACGATCATGATGCTGGAATAACTGATATAATACGTGGTTCTGACCATCTCACTAATACCTTTAAACATCTGCTAATATACCAGGCTCTTGATTTTGACATTCCACGCTTTGCACATGTGCCGCTTATCCATGGGGAAGATGGGAATAAGCTATCCAAAAGGCATGGTGCCACAAGCGTTTGCGATTATGAAAAGATGGGAATATTGCCAAAAGCGATGCGTAATTACTTGCTGAGACTTGGCTGGAGTCACGGCAACGATGAGATTATTAGCGATGAGCAAGCAATAGAGTGGTTTAATTTAGAAAGTATTGGTCGTTCACCTGCACGGCTCGATTTCAAAAAACTGGAGCATTTGAATAACCACTATATTAGTAATATGAGCAATGAAGATATTCTGACTCTAATGCTTAGAGAAAATACTCTAACTGACAAAAAAAAGGGCTATTTACTGCAGGGACTGACAGAGCTAAAAAAAAGAGCAAACTACCTGACCGAATTATTGGATTTAGCAAAATTTTATATTCAAGATCCGCCACTTGATTTAAGTGAAGAGGCTGAGCAAATTGTCAAATCTAACCTCGATATAATCAAGTTACTTGCGTCATTTCTGTCAAAGATCGGTGATGAAAATTGGAATAAGGGTTTTTTATCTTCTCAGATCAAGGAATGTGCAAAATTGCACGATATGAAAATAAGCGATGTATACCACTCATTACGCGCCCCTATAACTGGAGTAATGGATGCACCTGGAATCATTGATATCATGGTGATTCTTGGTAAAGATGAGTGTATAAGAAGGTTACAAGCAATTTAAATGAAATAAGAAAATTTCTTGACAAGCTTTGCCAGCCCCTTTATCATGACAGTGAAGCTATTGTATTTGCTTTCGCCAATCTGCAGATTAAAAGGTAAGGATTACTTAATGTATCGGCGTCTTATGTTTAATTTTTTGCAGTATATAGATACTGTATGTCTTTACAAAACTTCATCTACATCTAGATTTTTATCTAAATAAGCTGAACGCGCTTACAAAGCGTTACAAGACATCAAAAAATGCCAATACTCGACAAAGATAGTAAAAGACTAGCTAACTCGGGGATTCTTTGTCTTTTTTTCTGCTTGGTAAATTTCTTAAACATTTGCAGCGTAGGTTAGTTGCAATTAAAAGCAGCTGAATTTCGCTTGTCAAGCGTTTAAAACATAAAAAACGCCAATATTTTAAAGCGGATAATAACCACGGGGCTTCTTTTGCCTTTTTTTCATTTGGTAAATTTCTTAATGTTTATAGCTAAACGACAATCGTCATCCCGCTGCTTGTTAGCGGTATCTAGAGATACCGCGAATGAATCGCGGTATGACGGTTCGTGGCGGCATGACAATAAGCTCGTCATCCCGCTACGTGTTAGTGGCTGAAATACTGCGGCGGTATGACGTAGGATTGCTGTCATCCCGCTACTTGTTAGCGCCGCGGCGGCATGACGTCTTAACTATAGAAAACTTGTATAGATTTTTTCTACTTCTGTGATATCATAAGCCTGTAATGATAAAATAAGTAAATATGGATAAGTCAGCGTATGAGATCATAGAACATGAGTATGACGTGGTAGTAGTAGGTGCAGGTGGAGCAGGGCTCAGAGCAACGCTTGGGATGGCTGCAACTAATTTTTCAGTTGCCTGCATTTCTAAAATTTTCCCTACACGAAGTCATACAGTTGCAGCACAAGGCGGAATTAGTGCAGCTTTAGGTAATATCGGTGAAGACGATTGGCGCTGGCATGCATATGACACAATAAAAGGTTCAGACTGGCTTGGTGATCAAGATGCAATAGAATATATGTGTAAAAACGCTGCTAAAGCTGTTATTGAACTTGAAAATTTTGGCGTACCTTTTTCTCGTACAGAAGATGGCAAAATATACCAGCGTTCCTTTGGTGGAATGACAACTCACTTTGGTAAAGGAAAATCAGCGCAGCGCACTTGTGCGGCAGCAGATAAGACTGGGCACGCAATCCTTCACACTCTATATCAGCAGTGTCTTAAATTCAACGCTGAATTTTTTGTTGAATACTTTGTGATTGATTTAATTATGGATAGCGGAACATGCTGCGGAGTTCTTGCTTGGTCGCTATGCGACGGCACATTACATAGATTTCGTGCGCATAGAGTGGTGCTAGCAACAGGTGGATATGGACGTGTTTATTTCTCTGCAACAAGTGCGCATACCTGCACAGGTGATGGTAATGGCATGGTAGTAAGGGCTGGATTACCACTTGAAGATATGGAATTTGTACAATTTCATCCAACAGGAATATATGGCTCAGGGTGCTTGATGACAGAAGGATGCCGTGGTGAAGGGGGGTACCTCGTTAATTCTCAGGGCGAGAAGTTTATGGAACGTTACGCACCAAAAGCAAAAGATTTAGCTTCCCGTGATGTGGTAAGTCGCGCAATAACAATTGAAATTAGAGAGGGAAGGGGGGTTGGACCAAAAAAAGATCATATGTATTTAACTATAGCGCATCTTGATCCGGAAGTAATAAAACTCAGATTGCCGGGCATCAGCGAAACCGCAAGAACTTTTGCTGGAGTTGATGTCACTAAAGATCCAATACCGGTCATTCCGACTGTTCACTATAACATGGGTGGCATTCCAACCAATTATTATGGAGAAGTGATCACGCTGAAGCAAGGTAAGGAAGAGGTAGTAGATGGACTATTTGCAATTGGAGAAGCTGCGTGTGTCTCTGTGCACGGTGCAAATCGACTTGGCTCTAACTCGCTTCTTGATCTTGTGGTTTTTGGTAGAGCTGCAGCGCTCAGAGCAAAAGAGAAGCTAAAGTCCGGTACACCACATAAAAAATTGCATTCAGACTGCACAGACTGGATAGTAGATAGATTTAATAAAATGCGATTTGCTTCCGGTGGGCTAAAAGTAGCAAAAATACGCGGTGAAATGCAGAACACTATGCAAAAATACGCATCAGTTTTCCGTGTTGCTGAAGTTTTAGAAGAAGGCAAAAAAGCTATAAAAAAGGTAGCAAAAATGATGCCTGATATTTCACTTGAGGATCGCAGTATGATGTGGAACAGTGATTTAGTTGAAGCGCTGGAGCTTGCTAACATGATCCCACAAGCGGTTATTACCATGGAATGCGCAGCTAATCGCGAGGAAAGCAGAGGTGCACATGCTCGTGAAGACTTTCCTGAACGTGATGACAAAAACTGGATGAAGCACACTATAGCGTGGCTTGAAGAAAAGAAAGGGCAAATTAACGTAAAAATTGATTATAAAAAAGTGGCTGAAAAAACTCTGAGCGGTGGGATTGATTTCATAGCGCCAGAGAAGAGGGTTTATTAGTCAGCCCATCTAGCTTATTCATGAATTGACGTAGTATTGATACATCGCTCATTTTAGTAGCTGGGTTTTCTGTATGCTCTGATTGATCTGATGCTCTAGCATTAAGAGCATTTTCTAACTTTAAGTAAATAGGGTAACACATTGCACAAACCGCTATGGTCACCGATAAAGCGGCTGCAGCTATCATGTTTCCTGCTAAAGCACTAAATACTGTTGCAAAAATTAAACCTCCGAGTATCCATTTTACTGGAAGACTTATATTCTTACGAGCATTCTTCTTAGAAAAATGCTCTTCAAGTTCTTCTTGTGTTTCTGGGTCAGGGCTAACACCTGTTATATCTTTGATTCTTTTTGTAGTCTGATAATATTTTTGCTTACGATGCTCTTTAGGTATTGTTATATGGTCACTTTTATTCTCAGCACCATTTTGTAACAATTCTGCACAAAATTCAGCAGTATAATAATGTTTTGTGGGCCTTGATCTAACCCACCTAGAAAAGTCTTTTAACTTACTAGGTATCTTCTCTGTTTGTCTAATTAAAGCAACTTGCGCTGGATATTTATCATCTTTATTTTGAGCGTTTATAGCCTTATGCAATTTTTCTGAAGATATTACTCCTTTTTTTTCAAAATCTAATATTAACTTCAAATATTTGATTTTATATTCTCCTTTAAGTAAAGCAATGTGGTGTAAGGCATTATTTTTATTTGCACCTTCAAGGCTAATGTTCGCCCCCTCTTGCAATAGTTCTTTAAAAAGTTCTTTATCATTATTTTTAATTGCTAAATGTAACGGATAATCACTATTACTATTTGGAGTGTTTACAGTATGTGCCACAATTTCTTTAACTTTTGCTTCTGTCTTGATTTTTATTTCCTGCTTTAGCTCAGCCTTTTTAGCTAATTTCTTTAAAAATTTACAATAGTATTCATTTTGCCCCTTAGACAATTTTTTTAAGCTTTCCTCAGGTAATTCTAACTGATCATGGCTGGCTCCATGCTCTAACAATTTTGTAAGAAACTTAAGTGTGTTATCGTTATCTTGGATTGTGTGAGACTCATGTTTTTCTTTTGTTATCTTGTTAATTAGTGCCACCTGAAGAGGGGTCTGATTTTCACTATTAATGAGTTGTGCTAGATCTTTCTTGGTGACCGTTTTTATTAGAATACCTAGAAACTTGCGTTTCTGTTTCTTTTCCAACGATACGATAAGGTGTAAAATATTGTTTCCTTTTTCATCTTTTATGCTGCTAATATCCGTACAATCTTTTAGATATTTTTCAAATTTCCTGTTATTTCCATTTTTGATCGCTTTTAGTAATAGAGCATTGCTATTTGTTATTTCGTTGCTTTTCTCTACTTCTTGATCTTCATTTGCTGTATTAGGGTTACTGATTGAATGTTTCTCATAATCATCACCAGCATCGCTACTGTAGTCACTTTCAATTCCACTGTCCCTACGATCATTTTGGTTACAATATTTGCTATTATAAGTAATTTCTGAAATTGCTTGCTTTACTCGCTCTTTTGTTTCATTTGATATTTTTTTCGATCGTTCTATTGCTTTATCTAGCACTGGAAGGAAGCATTGGACATAATACCTATAATATTTTTCTTGTTCTCTAAGTGATTCTTCTAATTTAGTTAATACTTCAGGACTAGCATCTTTTTCAAATAACCTTTTACACTTCTTGAGGGTTCCATCTTGACCTCTTGGTTTTTCACGCTTGTGTTCTTCTTTTTTTACCTTTCTCTCTATAATGCCATACAATTGCTCGTCTTTTCTATCCTGCTCTTGCTTTTTATTTTTATCTATGCATTCACCTAATTTATCTGCATTAGTAGTTAGTGCAGTTATATCTATACCCATACTAAAACCTCAATATTAAAAGCTATTTAAGTTGTCAGCACTAAACTAACAACCAAGAAGTTTGACTTTTAAATTGAGCTAAACGTTGTATATGTGATCAAAATATAGGTGGAAAGGCAGAAAATTAATTTCTGTGAGAAAATTTGCCGTCATAGTTAAACCTCACTTGAACAGTTGCTACTATTTTAACCATTTAATCTTAAAAAATAATAAATATAGCTAAACTGTGAAATGTGCTATTGGCTAAAATAGGATAAGAAACTATAGCTGCAAATATCCAAATTGATGTTTTTATCAGTCTTCCAGACTTGGTTTTTCTTTTAGTTTTTTAAGTCTTTCTTTATTTAGTATGGAGCTTATCTCTTCTACACTTTTATCAATATCATCATTGATTATTACATAATCATATTTATCACGTTTGCTTATCTCTTTTTGAGCTTCGGCTAATCTGCGCTCTATTTCGCTTGCATCATCACTATTACGCTTTTGCAAACGCAACCTAAGCTCTTCCATTGAAGGGGGAAGTATAAAAACACTCACAACTTTTTTTCTCATGAGCTTGAATAAGTGAAATGCTCCTTGCCAGTCTATGCTGAGTAAAACGCTTATTCCACTGCTCAGGTTTTGCTCTATAAAATCTCTTGGTATACCATAAAAATTCTCAAAAACTTTGGCGTATTCAAGCATTTGGCCAGCTTTGCATAACTCGTGAAATTTTTCTTCGGTAACGAAAAAATAGTCTTTTCCATTTATTTCGCCGGGGCGAGGCTTGCGTGTAGTCATAGAAACAGACCTAACTAAATTAGTTGATTGCTCAAGTAATTTTGCTGATATAGTAGTTTTTCCAGCTCCAGAAGGGGAGGATAGAACCAATAATACGCCCTCACTTTTTACGGTCATTTTTCTTTGCATTTTTTAACATGGTGCTTTTTGGATCAGAGTTTAAAAAGCTAGAACCTTCTAAATTAGAATTTGATAAGTTGGTGCCAATGAGAGAAGAGTTATCAAAGACAGTATAGCGCAAATCGGTTTTTTCAAAATTTGCCTTATTCAAATTAACGTTTACAAACTTTGCTCTACTCAATGTTGAATTAGAAAAATCGGCATTTTCTAAATTCATATTCTTAAATTCAAAGTAAGAATAATTTACATTAAATTTTTCACCCTGTGATATTTTCTCTTGCAAATCTCCAATTGAAGTTATAGCATTTTCTAACCCTGCAAGTTTTTTCTGTCCTTGATTGTCAATCAAAATCGAATTATCAAACTTGCAATCTGTTAAATGAACATCAGCAACTGAACTTTTATATATGCTTGAAGAGTGAAAAGACATATCACTAATTGTTGAATTACTCAAATTGCTAAGAAAAAAACTAGTTTTCCTAAAGGCATTAGCGTGAAGCAAAGAAGATCTGAAATCGCTTTCAATAAAATTTGAATTAGTTACTTTTAAATTGGACCAACTCGAATTATCAGCTAATAAATTAAAGAATGTTGAATTTTCTATTTCACTGGAATCAATATTATGGCGAGAAAGTGTACTGTTATAAACTTGAGAGTCTTGGATTTTTATCTTATACATTGAAGTTGTAGAAAGGTCTGAATCTTCTATCTTCACATAGGTGAATAGTGAATGGTCAAAAAATGAGCCATTCATGTTAGAATTTGCAACTTTAGTATTATGAAACTTTCCGTGACGAATGTCAGCATTAGAGACATTAACTTGATGCAGTTCACTAAAACTAAAATCAATATTGGATAAATCAGCATCATGAAGATTTGCTTCAGAAACATATGCATGTTTTATCTTGGAACCATTTAGTATAGATTGAACAAAACTTGAATTATCGTCATTCACATAGGAAATTTGTGTGTTGCTTAAATCAGTTTCGTCGAAGTTACTGTTAATTATGATAGAAGAATTAAGGCAAGCATCGGAAAGATTGCTACCTGTAAAGTCTGATTCTTTTAACTCTGCACCATATATGTTAGCATTTTTTAATGAAGAAAATTGTATCTTTAATTTATATGCATCCACTCCAAAGAAACTTGCATTATCAAGGTTGTTTTTCTGCATAACAGTATCGTTTATTTCACTATCACTAAAATTTACGTGGCTAACATTCGAGTTTGATAAGTTGGAGAAATTCATTTTCACATTCGAGAAATTAGTATGCAAACCAATTACGTTGTGCATACTTACTTTTTTGAGATCGGAACTGATAAAATCAGCATAACTAACATTAGACTGATCAAATACGATATCTGTTAAGTTTGCAGAAACAAATTTTGTAAAACTCAAATTTGTACCTTTTATTTTAATGCCATGTAAATTAGCATTGGAAAAATTAGCACCACGTAAATCAACATCAATGAAAGACACATCGGATAAATCGGTGTTAGAAAAATCGGCACCAATCAGACTTACTCCATCAAAAACAGATTTACTTAGGTACAGTTGGTTAAAATTAGCTCCATTTAAGTTAGAACCAAAACCTTTCTTAAAATCTTCTGGCACGCCCTCTTTGTGGCACTGCACCAAAAATTCAGCAAAGTCTTTTTTACTGTAAGATACGTATTTTGCATCACGCAAAGCGTTTAAAAAATCACTAATCTGATTTTTTTCATCATTTGTTTCGTTTCCATAACATAAATGACCAACTAAAATTAATATCAAAAATCTAATCATCTTGCTTATCGCACTGTATTTCTTTCGTTTTCACAGCCCAATCGTACATTGCTGAGCTTTCTTTATTGTCTATTTTTCTATCCTCCAAAAGATGTGGCATCATTTCGGCAATCGCATTTATTATATTGATCTGCTTTTTTTCGATTGCTATATCAATTGGGGATTGAAAATTATTGTTAACTACTCTAAGATCAGCACCTTGTAATAAGAGAAAGCGCACTATGTCTACCTCACCTTGTTTAACTGAATAAATGAGAGGAGTATCACCCAATTTATTTCTAAACCTTAGTATCTCTTGAATTGTTAATCCAATTTTTTCTAGCTTACTTATTACTCCTCTTAAGCAAGTTAAGTTGTTCTTCTTAATGCAGTAAAAAAATTGCTTACTGTAATCATCAATAAACACAGTTGTAGGAAGATGCTCATTAAGGCTATCATATTGTCGTTTATATATTGACTTGCTTTGTATGTCTTTATGACTCCATTCTTTTATTGGTTCTCTGTTTAGCTTTGTCCATTTTTGTAAACTTTTCTTTTCACTTTGCTCTTCTTCATCTTTTTTAGTTATAGGTTTTACTCTATTGCGGTCCTTGGAATTACTGTTTGTTTCTTTCACTTTTTTTTCTTCAGACTGATTCTCTACTTTTTCTTTTTTTCCCTCTAATAATTGACTCGCATCACTTTTTGAAAGTTCATTATCTTTTATATCAATCTTCTGATCAGCTTGTAGATTTTTTTGCGGGTTAGCTGTATTCTCATTTAAATCAGCACTTAAAGGCAAAGGCTCTGGTTTCAAATCTTTATTCACTTCTTTATTGGCCACATTTGGTAAATTTTGAGCAAATTTGTCTGTGCTTCCTTCTAGCTGGTCATTTGGCAAATCTTTATCAATCCTTTCACCTTCACTTATAGTTTTTTCAACCACGAAAGCTTTGTTCTCGTTGTGTTGCAGTTTCTCTTTATCGGTAGTGCCGTCTAATCTTTTGCTCTCAGCCTCTTGTGTTTGTTTAGCATCGACGTTGCTTTTTAACTCATCTTTTTGATTTGTGCTATCTTGCTTCCTTACACCTACATTTTCGTTTTTATGAACTGATTCAATTTTCTTTTCTTCAAGCTGCTCTACGGCAAACAGGATGGGTGATCCGAATACGACAGCTAATAATATAAAATATAAAATATTCTTCATAAATATCCCAAGCATAAGCTTAATTAAAATGATACTATAATCAAATGATTAATCTACAGTAAAAAATGCCTTAGGATTTAATTTATAAAAAAACAATAGATTTTTTGTATCTGTTCAGGGGCATCGCAAATATTGAAGCAAAGTGGTCAGTGCTTACTGTACGAACATTGTGGTTTGAGAGCAATCTCCGCTAGGGAGGATGTCATCCCAGTGCCCAGACACTGGGATCCAGAAAACTTAACTTTAAATAAGTGGCTGCATAATAAACTACACATTAAACCTAAAGTGCATTATATCGCCATCTTGCACGATATAATCTCTGCCTTCAAAGCGAATTTTTCCTGCGTCTTTGCAAGCTGATTCACTTCCATACTTTATGTAGTCTGCAAAGCTTATTGTCTCTGCTTTTATAAAGCCTTTCTCAAAATCAGTGTGGATTACACCTGCTGCTTTATCGGCTGTTGACCCTATTTTTACTGGCCATGCACGTGCTTCTTTGGGGCCCACAGTAAAGAAAGTTATCATACTCAGCACTTCATACATAATACGCGCTACTCCATCAAGGCCTGATTCTTGTAAGCCAAATTCTGATAAAAAACTCTGTTTTTCCTCTTCACTATCAAGATTTGCAATATCTGCTTCGAGTTTTGCTGAAATGCAATAAAATTTGCTTTTATTTTCCTCCGCCATCCTCTCTACCTTTTTAGATAATTCATTGCCAGTTATAACATTTGTATCTTCAACATTGCAAACGTACATAACGGGCTTTGTTGTCAGCAATTGAAGCAACTTCATCTCATCTTCATTGATATTCTCCAAACTTCTTGCAGGTTTACCTAATTTTAAAGTAGCTAATACCTCTTGCATTAATTCAAGTTGTCTCTTTAGCTCTTTATCACCTTGCTTTGCTTTCTTTTCCAATTGAGGAAGCCTTTTTTCTATGCTATCAATATCAGCTAGGATTAATTCCATTTCTACCACTTCAGCATCTGATATTGGATCTATTTTACTGTGTATATGGCTGATATCGTCATCCGTAAAGCACCTGAGCAGATGAACGATGGCATCAACTTCTCTGATATGGCTTAAAAATTTATTGCCAAGCCCTTCGCCTTTGCTCGCACCCTTTACCAGACCTGCAATATCTACAACTTCTAATTGGTTGTAGATTACCTTCTCTGAGCCTGCAATTGCTGCGATTTGTTTCAAACGTTGATCTTTTATCGAAATCTTGCCTATATTTGGCTCGATTGTGCAAAAAGGATAATTTGCAGCTTCGGCTGCACTTGACTCTGTAAGCGCATTAAATAAGGTTGATTTTCCTATGTTTGGTAACCCAACTATACCGCAGTTAAAACTCATATTTGCTATGTAAAATTATAACTATTGCATAATTTAAAAATTTCTGCTATACTTAATTAGTCGCTTATTGACAATTTTGTTGGTATAATAATATATAGCTTAAATTAAGGTAAAACTATGACTACAGCTAAGAAACGGAAACTACCAAGTGACTTTCATGATGTTGAGGTTGGAATAAAAAGGCCCAGGATCTCAGGGCAAGAAATAACTCTTTTAAATAGTAACCCTTACCCTGACAATTTCTATGTAGGACAAGCAATTGGTAATGGAAGCTGTTTTTTTGACTCGTTCAGGCAAAGTCTAGAACAACAGACAGGAGAGCAAGTTACTGCCGAAAAATTAAGAAATGATTGTAGGGAATTTGCGCAAAAGAATCCACCAAAGTGGTTTACAAATGCAATTGTCAATAGTCATGATAACAATGGCCAGCACCGTAGTGAAACTGTAGATGATTATACAGCAGACATTATGCGTAACAGTAGGTGGGGTGATCCTGACGTTGAAGGCAGAATACTTTGTGAAAAGTATAAGGTAAAGCTACATGTTATAGAGAACCAGACTGTTGATAACCAAGATCTGTCTTTGCATGAATTAATAGACAATTCAGGTTCAAAAAGTGCAGGTGAATACAATAAAGTTGATTATGATGATAGTAGTACTGTGCATATAATAAACAAAGGCGGATTGCATTTCGAACCATTGCTTGATAGAAATAAAAGTTCAGCAAAACAACTGCAAGAGGAAACCAAACTTAAACAAGAGCAAGAACAAGAAGATTTCCTATTAGCAAAAAAACTGCAGCTAGACGAGATCTTAGAATATTGTAACCTTTCAAAGGATATCTCTGAGAGAGCAGAGGTTGAAAAGGGATTTGATAAGTTATTGGCAGAAAATGCTGATGGAAAAATTGGTGATGTTGTAGGGCAGTGCGTTAGTGATATAAAGCAGCGCATAGAGCAGCAAAACCCTTCAAGTTTACTAAGATGTGGTACGGAATCGATGGCAGAACCATTTCATCAACAACGAGCACCACAACTTGTAAAATCTTAATAGCCCTGTATATTTTTATATAGGGCTTTTGCAAGCATTTCATATAATATGAACTTGCAGTACGTACTAACCTAAATGCAAGTTGACCATGAGACTAGTTTAATTATTGATGCCATAGAGGAATTTGGTGGTGAGGCTAGGCTTGTCGGCGGGTGTGTGAGAGACTCAATTTTGCAGCGTGATGTCCACGACATCGATTTAGCTACTAATTTGCTTCCCAATCAAACGATTAAAGCGCTAAAACTCCGTAATATAAAAACTATTCCAACTGGCTTAAAACATGGAACTATCACTGCGGTTCTAAATCAGAGGTCTTTTGAAATTACGACACTAAGGCATGATGTGAAATGTGATGGTAGGCATGCAAAAGTAGAATTTACCAATAATTGGCAAGCGGATGCTTCAAGGCGCGACTTTACATTTAATGCTCTGTATGCAGATAAGCATGGCCATATATATGACTACTTTGGTGGTATAGAGGACTTAAAAGCGCGAAGGTTAAACTTTATAGGCAACGCTGAAGATAGAATTAAAGAAGACTATCTACGTATTCTAAGAGCTTTTCGTTTTCATGCAAAAATATGTGTCGGAGATTTGAGTGATGAAATACTAAGCGTATGCAAAAAGCATTCGCATATGATCCAAAACCTCTCTGGAGAGAGAATAAGAGATGAAATACTTAAATTGCTGGAGTGCAATGATCCTTTTCCAACACTTAAGAGCATGCAAGAATCTGATGTTTTGCAAAAGATTATCCCAAAAGAAGTAAAATGCGAAATTCTGTCTTCGCCACTTCTTTTGGGCACTGATGCACTAGTAAAATTAGCGTTACTCCTTAGGGCTACTAAAAAAAATGACAGGTTAAGTCTTGGAGAATATGTAAGCAAATTTTTACGTCTTTCGAACAAGCAAAAGAAAAAGCTGCTATTTTTACTATCCAACGATATCAAAACAGAACTCTCAGAAAAAGAGCAAAAAAAATACATATCTTTATTTGGTAGAGAATTATATTGTGATTTAGTGAAAATTTGTGGTGTTGAGTCTGGAGAAAATGTTGATGAATACATTTCATTTGCTAACACATTCAATATTCCAAAATTTCCTTTATCTGGCGATGATTTAATAAGTATAGGTCACCAGCCAGGAAAAAGTTTAGGTAGAAACTTGGAATTGCTAAAACAACATTGGGAAGATAGCTCCTACACTTTAACAAAAGAGGAGCTGGTGCTTTATGCTAAGAACCTATTCTAACTGCTTTCTGACTGTTCAATGAATGTATGCTTGCAATATTAGGGGAACTCACAGAGGAATTAGGTATATGTTCTTTTTTAGCTTTTTCTGTTAATTGATATTCGTTTACTCCTCCTTGAGTTTGATTACACATTCCCTGATCTGGAGATAAAAATTTATCTCTTATGCTTAATGCCAGTTGTAACTCTTGAATCTTATTTGAAAAACATTTCATTTTAGCCTCTGTTAATTTTCCTGTAACAATTTCTTTAAGCAATTCTCCTGAGTCGTTATTATTATTATTCTTGCTATTAAAGCTGTGCAAGATAGAGTCTACAATCTTATTTACCCCTTCTTGTTTGTTAAATTCTAATTTTTTTACGCATTTTCTAACAGAAGGTGACAACTTGGCTTTTAACGTGTCATCTCGTAGTTCTTTACCCATATTTTTTCCAATGTTACAATGTTCGTTGACAACTTCTTTAACCTTAGCTTCTATGATCTCCCTTGCGGATTGTTTCAAATTACTTTCTAATAATTCAAGCAGCTTACTGCTTTCAAATTTGCCATCATCTTGATTTGATAGAGACTTTATAGTTTCATTAAGCACGTTATGGCAAAAGTGTTTCTCTTTAAATTCAGGAAAACCTTTTTTTAACTCCTCGTTTTTCCCAGATAAAAAGTTATTGAGACCCTTATCCCTAGAAAGCTTATTGGGCAAGTTTCGTAATTTTGAAAGAGTTGATTTTGCAGTAGATACTGTACTCACTGCACCTGCCTTTTTAGCCAATTGACCTTCTTTTGCTTCCTGTAGTTTCTTAGTGTCAGCTTTCAATTGACCTTCTAAATCAATCTCCAATTGTTGTTTAGATTCTTGAACACTTTGTAATTGCTTCCCCAAGTTCTCCTTCACCCAATTGAGCAGTCAATGTATTCACACTTAATCGTAGAGCTTTGTTTTCATGACCTAAGTCACTGACTTTATTTTCTAATTCAGTATTTTTGTCTTTAGCCTGACACAATTTATCAGTCTGTGATTTAAGTAAAGCCACTAATTTGCTAGCTTGCCATTGTTGATTCAATTCAATTAATTTATCCTCCTTGTCCTTTAACCTACTCTTAAGTTCTATTATTTGTGCTTGCAGACTTTCATTATCTTTCCTAGTAGCTTCAATTTCTTCTCCTTGCTCTCTTATTATCATGTATTGATCAAATATAGTTTTCTGTTGTTCATCAACTTTATCCTGCATTGCTTTTTTATCTTGTTTGTATTTGGTTAGTTCCTCTTCTCGTTCGCCTGCATCTTCTGTAAGTCCCTTATAACTCTTTTCAAGTCCTTCAATTGCAGATCGTAATTCTCTATTTTCTTCTTTTAAGGAAGCATTTTGTAAACGTTCAAGTTCTAATTCCTGATTTATGCCCTCCAGCTGTTCTTCTAATGCTTCATCATCTTCCTCTGTTATCAATGCTACTCCATCAGTCTGAACCCCTCCATCTTTGTTTATCACTACACTTTGGCTCTCTTTCTCTACAACTTCAGGTTTTAAGTCAACTTGAACACTTCCATCTATTGTCTTAAAAGCATCAGTTTGAACTTCATTGTTTGCAGTAGTTTTATCGTAGTACAAAATATTTTCTGCCCATCTATTCCATCTCTTGGGCAATATTCGTCCAATCGTTTTTAGATATAACCAAGCAAATACAGTAGACCAGCTGTATTTTTTTTCCTTTCGCTTAATATTAATTTCATAATTAACCTTATTATTAATATTTAGCATAAAATTACCTTATTTTTTAACTTTAATTTACAGAAAATTTTAATAGTAATAAAGTTATATATATTAGTATAAATGTTAAACAAATACTAACGCAGGTGTCAAATTATGGTAAAGTCTTTGCCCGCCTAATACACTTTAAGCAGAAATGTACATGTCTGCAAGTACAGCATTTGCTTTTTCTATCGCTCTTGCTAACACTCCCTGTTCATTGTTCTGATTTTTCACATTGATTACCTGAGCAGCCAAGTTTGCAGGAAAAGTGACCAAACTGACTTCCCATAATTCCACTTGTTTTAACACTCTAGCTCCACTTTTATGATCAACATCATACTCTATAGGTATATAGCCGATGGAAAGTCCGTTAATTGCCCCAGTTTTGAGCATCAAATACACTTCTTCTGCTTTCTGAATACCCAAAAGTAAATGTGCGGTTATATACAGGCCAACATCATTTTCATAAATATCTATGATACTACCTATAGGTTCGTCAGGATTATGCTGCCAAAGGAGTTTTATTTTATTTCTGTTTAAATTTTCCTTAAATGCTCCGGGCAATATCAGATCATTTTGTTTATCAACTATGTTAAAAACGCTCGCATAACCAGAAAATACACCGTTTTCTCCTATACTTTTTATTGACAATGGTGAATAGAGAAATTTCTTATTCATAAAGCCTCCTGTAGTATTGGGAATTTTGTTTCGCAATGCACTGCGATATAATTCTATTATATGCAGTGCTCTAAAAGGGGGAAGCACTTTCTTAGTTACTAAAAACGCTAAATTGTAATATGGTACAATGTTACAACGATGTCATGAAAGTAGCTGAAACTGGTTCCTTTATGACGGCAGTACCTTCTCCTGTCATCCGAGTAGCCTCCTTTTTTTGCCATCCCAGTGCTTGACACTGGGATGGCTTTGTTGCATCGCTACTTATGAAAGGCTAACTATAGTTAGGATTATAAGCAACCTATTGAAAATCTTGTTTTTTTGCAATCAATCTGATCAAATTTAAGAATAGTAATTTGTTATTTATATTAATAAATTTAATTCTATTGAAAATAGCTAAAGCATTGAAATTCTTGAATTTTAGCCGGATTGGTAAATGGTAGTGAAATTTCTTTTACTCAAATTTAGGTATTCATTGACCGTTCTTGTTATAAATACCAGAATAATAAGCTACTGATATTCCCTATCTTTTTTATCTTTAATCCATCATAGCTAGCGATGCAACAAAGCCCACTGGGATCCATAAGACTTAATTTCAACCAAGTGGCTGCATAATAAAGGCTGGATTCCAGTGTCAAGCACTGGAATGACATCACAGGGGCATTGACCTCTCTTGGGCTCTTTTAGCTATAAACATTAAGAAATTTACCAAATGAAAAAAAAGGCAAAAGAAGCCCTGGGGTTATTATCCGCTTTAAAATATTGGCGTTTTTTATGTTTTAAACGTTTGACAAGCAAGATTTAGCTGCTTTTAATTGCAACTAACCTACGCTGCAAATGTTTAAGAAATTTACCAAGCAGAAAAAAAGACAAAGAATCCCCGAGTTAGCTAGTCTTTTACTATCTCTGTCAAGTATTGGCATTTTTTGATGTCTTGTAACGCTTTATAAGCGCGTTCAGCTTATTTAGATAAAAATCTAGATGTAGATGAAGTTTTGTAAAGACATACAGTATCTATATACTGCAAAAAATTAAACATAAGACGCCGATACATTAAGTAATCCTTACCTTTTAATCTGCAGATTGGCGAAAGCAAATACAATAGCTTCAGTTTCATGATAAGGGGGCTGGCGGAGTTTGTCAAGCAAGTTTTTAGCCCTGTCTCCTTGCTATAATGTTCATATCGATAGAAAAGCAAAAGAATAAAATGAAATATCAAGTGATATCCTCTATAATTAAATTTTTTGAATGAAGAGATGACGATTCGTGTAGGAATTAATGGTCTGGGTAGAATAGGCAGAGGCGTATTGCGTGCTATTTTCGAAATAGAAGAATATAGCAAACAAATAGAAGTTGTAGCTGTCAATGGATCGCTCAGTGCAAAGCAGCATGCACATTTGATTAAATATGATTCTGTTCATGGCAAATTCAGTGGTGATATTGATTTTAATGAGTCTCAAAATTGGATTTCTATAAATGGCAAAAAGTTTTCTTTATATAGAGAACGGAATCCTGAAAATATTCCTTGGAATGTTGATGTAATACTTGAATGTACTGGTGCATTCAATAAACGTGAAGAAGCAATAAGGCACAATGCAGAGAAAGTAATTGTCTCTGCTCCAGTTCCGGATGCTGATGTCACTATAGTTTATGGTGTGAATGACGATATGCTCGAAAAAGAGCATAAAGTGATATCAGCAGGTTCTTGCACTACAAATTGCCTTGCTCCGATTGTGAAAGTCCTACACTCCAGTTTAGGTATAAAAAGCGGTTTTATGACTACTATACATGCCTACACGAATGATCAAAATGTTCTTGATGGTAATCATAAAGATTTGCGTAGAGCAAGGGCTTGCGGATTATCTATGGTGCCAACTACAACCGGGGCAGCAAAAACAATTGGTTCTATAATTCCTGAATTAAAGGGCAAGCTAGATGGCACTGCCGTCAGAGTTCCGGTTAGCAATGTTTCTATGGTTGATTTTACATTTACGACTGATAAGAAAGCGACCGTTAAAGAAATCAATGAAATGTTTAAGGATGCAGCTCTCTCCTCTACGTCATTCCAGCGCGTGACGCTGGAATCTAATTTCTGGATCCCAGTGTCAGCTACTCGGATGACATCAGAGGGTACTAGGATGACAGAGGGTTATCCAATGTCAAATGTACTTTCTATATGCGAGGAACCTTTAGTCTCAATAGATTTTGTGCATAACCCTTATAGTGCAATTGTGGATTTAACTGGTACATATGTTACAGGTGATATATGCAGGGTTGCAGCGTGGTATGACAATGAGTGGGCTTTTTCGCTGAGAATGTTAGACATAGCATTATTGAGCTATAGTAAAGTATGAACTGGAACTCAAGCAAATACGCCTCATTTTATGAGCACTTTGCGGAACTCAGAAAAAGAGTTATCTTTTGCTTTCTATTTTTTTGCGTTGCTTTTGGTTTTTGTTATTACTTTAAGGAAAATATATACCGTTTTTTACTCGCACCTTTAATAGAAGCAACAAAAGGTAGCGAAGGTTTTTCTTTAATTTACACAGACTTAACAGAGGCATTTTTTGTGTATCTCCAAGTTGCAATAATGAGCGCACTTTTGTTTTCTTTTCCTGTGTTTGCATGGCAATTTTATATGTTCTTAGCACCTGGGTTATATAAAAGTGAAAGGGCAGTGTTGTTGCCATACTTGATTGCAACACCGGTTTTATTTGTAACGGGAGCTACTGTAGTCTATTACTATATATTTCCTTTAGCCTGGAAGTTTTTCATCACTTTTGAACATAGTGGGAAATCTTTCGGTATACCAATAGAGTTTATGCCATCAGTTAGCGAATATTTAGACCTCGTTCTCCAATTTATGTTTGCTTTTGGCACTGCATTTCAAATTCCAGTAATACTCACATTAATGGTGAGAGTAGGGTTACTCACTACACAAAGTTTGTCAAATAAACGCAGAATCGCGATAGTGGTAATTTTTATTATCGCTGCAATCTTAACTCCACCTGATGTATTAAGCCAAGTAGGGCTTGCAATACCTATGCTGATTCTATATGAATTGTCCATTCTGATATGTAGGTATATTGAAAAAAAGAAGACAAAGATTTAAACAAAGAAATCCCTCTTATCTCCTTTATATCACATTTTTAACTTACAACATTCTTATTCAGGACTTAAATATGGAAATGTTTCATAAATTGATTGTAATACTTTGTTAAGTTCAGCCTTACTTTTGATGATCAATAATACTGTATCATCACCTGCTATAGTTCCTATAATTCCTATGTTTTTGCTATTATTTAATGAATAAATAACATACTTCTGATCTAGAAAGTAAGCTAGGCTGCTAGCTTGTCCTGGTTGAGTGTGTAGTACTATTAAACCAAAATCCGAAATTTGCATATTAAGTATTAATGGTAATCGATATTGGTTGATGTCAATTACTTTATACATACCAGCAACTTTGGCAATTTTAAGTTTTTTTAATTTTCTTGATAAAGTAGCCTGAGGAATGTTGTGCCCTCTTTCTTTAAGCAAGGTCTGTAAATCGCTCTGCTCTAAAATTTCGTGATTTTGAATAATATTTAAAATATGTTCACCTAGTGTGTTGTCATGCATTATGCATTTTCCTCATATTGAATATGTAATAAGTATATTTGAAATTATATTCATTATTTCTTGACTATTCAATTTTTAATGTCTATATTCATAAGATGAATAAAATATGAATATAAATTAGTAATATGAAAAAATATATTTTAAATGCTATTATAGTGATAAGTATTCTATTAACAGGATGCAAGGAAAATAAACACGATAATATCATTAGATTTGCAATTTCTGCAGATTATCCACCTTTTGAATATTATGAAAATGGTAAATTTACTGGCTTTGACATTGAGCTTGCTCAATTAGTAGCAAAAGAGTTAGGTAAAGAAGCGATATTTAAAGATATGCAGTTTAGTGCTATATTTGCAGCATTGCAAAGTAATTCTGTAGATGCTGCTATATCTACTATTGGTAGCACAGAAGAGCGTGAAAAAAATTTTGATTTTTCAAATAGTTATTATACAGGGGAATTTGGTATTCTATATCACAAAAATAAACCCATAGCCGGTATAAACAACTTAACTCACAAGAAGATAGCCGTTCAACTAGGAACTGTCATGGAAATTTGGCTAAAAGAGCATGTTCCTACAACAGCTCAAATTATTGCTATAGACAATAATAATCAAGCTGTAGAAACATTAAAGTCTGGTCATGTTGATGGCGTCCTAATTGATGAATTCCAAGGTAAAGTATTTAGCAAAAAAAATCCTGGTCTATCATGGTCAGCCACTGCCAAGTTAGATGGTGGTTATGTTATTGCTGTGAATAAAGGATCTGCTTTAAAGGATAAAATAAACGAGGCATTAAAAAGTTTAGAAAGTAAAGGTGTAATACAAAAAATAGCAGAAAAATGGCTAGGAGATAACTGATGCAGGAATTAATTTCTAATTTCTTGTTTGTTGGAACAGGCCTTGCCTTTACTTTAAAATTATTGATTGGAGGACTGCTTTTAGGTGTGAGTCTAGGGGGATTATTGTCAGTACTCAGATATAATAAGATCTGTATTCCATTAATTAATGGAATTATATCTGTAATACGTGGCACCCCCCTTATATTACAGTTAAGTGTTGTTTATTTTATGACCCCAACCATTGCAGGAATTAAATTAAACATATTTAGTGCTGGCATTATAGCATTTGGTCTAAATAGCTGTGCTTATATTGCTGAGATTTTACGAGCTGGTATTGAAACTATATCAAAAAACCAGTTTGAAGCAGCTAAAACTTTACAAATACCTAGTTTCTATATGTGGAGAGATATTATATTACCACAAGTTATTAAAAATATTCTTCCTGCAATGATAAATGAGATCATTGCACTCCTTAAAGAAACGGCATTAATCTCTACTATTGGTGGTGTTGATATTATGCGCTCTGCGCAAATGCTTGCAGCAGAACAATTTACTTATTTTATACCACTTTGTCTTGCTGGGGCTTATTATTACGCTCTTGTATTACTAATTGAATATATAGGCAAAAAGATTGAACAGAAAGGTATATATGATAAAAATGCATAATGTTTGTAAATTATTTAATAATGTTCCAGTACTTAATAATATTAACCTGATTATAGAGCAATCTATAGTTGGTCTTGCTGGTCCTTCTGGTAGTGGTAAATCAACATTGTTACGTTGTATACAAAAACTCGAAGTTTTAGATTCTGGTAGCATTGAATGCAATGATAGTACTGGTTTTGTATTTCAGGATTTTCAACTTTTCTCACATATGACTGTCTGGGAAAATCTTACATATGCTCCCAAACTTAAAAACAAAACTCAGGATCAAAGTGATTCACTACTTGAGTCTTTGGGTATTGCCTCTAAAAAAAATGATTACCCTAGTAATCTATCCGGTGGGCAAAAACAGCGGGTTGCGCTTGCCAGAAGCTTAATGATGAATCCAAGGATTCTATTATGCGATGAGCCAACGTCTGGTTTAGATGTAGCAACAATAGTCGACGTTGTGAAACTACTACAATCAGTTAGAGATATGGGTATTACTATGATTATCGCTTCTCACAATTTGGATTTTTTAACAAAAATATCAGATCGGATTATTCTGTTAAAAAACGGAAAAATAATTGTAGATATCAATCCTAAAGAAATTGATGAACCAACAAACTATTTAAAAAATAATTATTAAAAGAGAATCACTCATATCATACTGAAAGCTATAACAGATCTTAGCATCGAAAATTACATAATATACATTATGGAAAACAAAATTACATAATGTAAGAAGCAATGCTAAAAATAAAATCACATAATATAGCAAACTATAGCTAACCCAAGAAAGGTTTTCCTACGTCATACCGCCGCGATATCTCAGCATAGATTCCGCTAACAAGTAGCGGAATGACGAATTTTTGTTTTTCAAACTGTCGGTAAATCTAAGTCAGTTTAGCTATATGTGTCAAGCACTGGGATGACACCCTCCTGATGGGCCAAAATCACAATGTTCGTACAGTTATGGAATGAATCGCGGTATGACGTGTTGCTTTGATCAGCTATAAAGATGATGCTGCGGAAGTTTTTAGTACTTGCTCGCAACTTTCAACAATTTAATAGCACTGGTGTTTACAACCTCTCCGCCGACACGCTTAGTGACAAAAAACCTCACATAAGGTTTATTCGTATAAGGGTCTCTTAATATTCTCATTCCTCTGTTATCTACAATCTTATAAGCTTGTTTGAAATCTGCCATCGCAATTACTGGTAGCTGATTGTTTGGCGCTGGTGGCATATCGGCAGATTGATATACTGGTATTCCCATTAAAGTATCTGGAGCTTCAAGCGACAGACTTGGCTGCCAGAGATACTGACCTGTTTGAGATTTTAGCAGCCTGATATCCTTCAACGTACTCCTGTTCATCAAAAATGACGAATTTTTGGAATAATATTCGTCCAGAGAGTAATACAACATCATTATTGAATCACTATCTAATTTTTCAGTTTTAACTTGCTCTATTTTATTATAACTGTTTCCATTTTCATAAGCTAAAATTCCTTTTGGTTGAAAAGTGCCCTCACCCTTAATGAAGGCTTCGCTTTCTTCCTTACTAAAAGTCTCGGCAATCTTTTCCACCAGCCAACTCTCAACATCGACAAACGCATCATCGAGTAACTTTTGTGATATTTGTGGTTGAGCATATAACTCGTAAGTTGTGACGGAAATCTTTTGGATTTTGGGCGTGTCCGTATCTTTTGCAAAATCATACTTAGACTTATTGCCACCGTCCTCATCATCTACTGTTTCACTGCTCCAACCTGCACCGGCGCGGTCAAAATCTTCTATAATGTAATCCAATGTTTCAGTAGAGATTCTTTGACTGGAGCATATTTGTCGCATTGGGGACGAATCAGTTACGCGCTTGTTTATGCGTTTTACAATATGCGGAGTAACTAGATACCCCCCGATATCACTGTCATCTCCACTGAGGGTTTTGTGTGATAAACCGCTTTCCATTCCCTTGCGGATATAATCAGAAAAATATTTATCGCTTGTGCTAAAATCTGTATTTACTTCTGGGCGTTGAGCTGCAGTTTCGATCAAGTCTAAACGCTCTTTGCAACTATCAATGGCATTATTTACCTTGCATAGCTGCTCAATTGTTGCAGAATCAGCACGCCCTTTGCTTTCAATTTCTTTTAGTTTGCGATCATTTATTAATTTAAATTGCTCCCATGATGAAGCGAGTTCATTGATACGGTGAGCGATATCGGTAAGTGACATAATAGCCTCCTTTGAAAATGAAATAAAAATGGAAATAAGGTAATAGGAATGGCATCCATAGATGTTCCCCACAGTTGTACGAATATTGCAATATGGTACATAGTAAACGATGTCATCCCAGTGCTTGACACTGGGATCCAGCTTCTATGCAACTTAATTAAAAACGTTTGTTTTAGCGTAAGACAACTACCTTTAGCTCATCAGCTCAGTTATAAGCAAAATTTCTGGATTCCAGTGTCAAGCACTGGAATGACATCATCTGTTGTGCAATTTACCTTTAAAAATGAATATCCGTACAGTTATGTGCTTGGCACTGAAATGGCATCATTTTTTATCTGTTGAAAATGTAAACCGAAAAATAGCGTGGCACTTTGTGCCACGCTTAGTGCTGTAAGCTTAATCCAGTAATTAAATTAAGCGAGGTAAAATAAAAGATAATGACACTATATAATGTTCGTTCTTTTATGTCAAGCACTTTTTTGAATTTTTTTGGTGATAATTTTTATCCAGTTATTTTATTATTGTAGTATAATTTCAATGCCAGATACTATCATTATGATCACTATCTAAATTTAAATCGTAATTATCATCAAATTTATATATCCCCTCCATCTCTTCTCTATGCAATTCATGTGAATCACCTAAAGCTTTTTGATTAGAAACGTCAACACAATACTGTAACAGTGCTCTTAATGCTCCAGCACTATCTTGATCTAAATTAAAATTGCTAAAATCAAATTTCTGCATATTCTCCACATGTCCTTCTCTACATAACCTACATATCTTAGCAAAAGCCCTTTCACTTTCTCGACTCCAAGCATTAAGAAAGTAAGGATCTACTACTTTGCTAAATTGTTTCTCTATCTCTTCAAGAGAGCTCTCTGGATTAAGTTCTAATATTACTTTGAAAATCCCACTGCCATGGAATCCATAAAATTTACTAGATAAGCTATCTTTTACAAAATTAACTGCATCATCTATTGTAACACCAGAGCGAGATTCAAATATCATCTCAAATGCTCCATAACAACTATCAATACCAAAATTAATTATTTTTTCCATAAAATCAATTGCCTCTTCTAAGGAAATTTGTGGCTTATTCCTCAAGATAACTTCTAAACTCTTGACAAAATTATGCCCATGCTGACCCATAGCATGGGTTTTCCCATTTATTGTATAATGATATAGCTTCTTATTTTCTATTATATGCTTATTGCACTGGTAGATATGTAGCTTATTCAATTTGCCAGAATATTCCTCTATTTCCTTATCTGGTAATTTTGAGCGGAATTCCTTGATTACTTCGCGTATTATTCTATTGATATTACTCATGCTTATTCCTAATTAATATGTTAGTATTTTTATAAATTAAGTTATTATATTAAAATTCTTTCATGGATTTCAATATTAGCTCCGCACTACTTGTAGTTTTTATAATGGGTCTGCCAATGACGATATAATCAGCTCCTGAATTTATTGCTTCTTTTGGTGTTGCTGTTCTTTTTTGGTCGTCATGACCTGGATCTATACGAATTCCTGGAGTAATAATTTTAAAGTCTTCACCGCATTCTCGGCGCACTTCCTGAGCTTCCAATGCAGAACAGACTATTCCATAGAGTCCAATCTTTTTTGCAAGCTTTGCAAGCAAAATTACCTGTGATTTTACTTCTCTTGCTACTCCAAGCTCGTTTAAATCCTCATTGCTCATACTAGTTAGCACTGTCACTCCAATCAGCTTTATTTTTGTGCCTTGCACTACACTTAGCGCTTCTTCAAGCATTTTTGTCCCACCGCTGATGTGCAGAGTTAACATTTCAACGTTCAGAACTTTTATTACTTCAACTGTTTTAGCTACAGTGTTTGGAATGTCATGCAATTTCAGATCTAAAAAAATTGGTACATTGCATTTTGCAACTTCTTGCACTCCAGAAAGACCTTGAGCAGCAAAAAATTCTAATCCCAGCTTTACCATGCCAACTTTACCACGCAGAGCATTAGCTAGAGAAATAGCCTTATTTAAGTCTTGTGTATCCAGTGCGCATATTATTGGGTTCATTATCTTGCATGATTTATCTTATAATAAGACTCATTGTTGTGTTTTGCAAATACTTTCACTCTGATTGAACTGACTGCGTTCATAAGATTCTGTCAATAGTGAATTTGGCAACTTGGTCGGGGTGGATGAGCGACTGACAAATAATGATTCATATCCAAGATCTTCCAGCGAAGAAGAAGGCGTTTCGTCTGGCAAAAGCCGTGCAATTTCTCCTTGTAACGCAGACTTTAATATTTGAATCGTATCTAATATTGCTTTTCCATCATTATTTCTTATTGGTTCTTCTATATTGTCTGTTACGCATCTTATCAACAGTTGCGCAAAATTCACTTGTTTTTCTTTCTCTTTCAAAAAATCTTCTATTTGACTGTCTCGTTCTAAAAGTGAATTTCTTAAACTTTTTACTTCATTATTACAATCTTTTCTTATCCCATCTAACTCAAAAGATTGATTTTTAATTAAACCATTTGCTTCATCTAACTCTTCAAATTTCTCTTTTAATTCTTTAGATAAATTTTTCTTTTCTTTGTTGACCTCTTTAATTTTACATTGTAGCTTATCTAAGTTTGCATGCAGCCTTTCTTGTTCTTCACGTAATTCCTCTACTTCTTTAGAAAGTTTATTTTTTTCCTTATTCAATGCCTCTACTTTTTCACTAAGTTCATGTTTTTTCTCACGTAGTGCCTTTTGTACTTCACGTAACGTTTCTATTCTATCATTTAACCCCTTATTCTCTAGCTCTAAATGTTTATTATCATCCACTTCCATCTTCAGCTTTGCAATAAATCTACTTCTTTCTTCCAACTGTTTCTTTAAACATGAGATTTCAAGTTTTAATTTCTCTTCCTGCTCATTAAGCTTACCTATTTCCTTTCTTGTTTTGTCCAATTCATTGTCTATTTCAAACGTACGATTCTTTGCTGTTTCTAATTTTTTCTCTAAAGATTTTTTTTCTTCAAGAAGAGATTCTCTCTCAACTTCTGACTCATTTACTTTCTGATCCAATCTTTTTGCTCTCTTGTCTAAATTTTGCTTTTCTCGAGTTAATTCATGTTTTAATTTTTCCACTTCTTTGTTTGCAGCTTTTTCAGCTTCCTTTCCTAGAGTTATTTTATTTTCTAACTCTTGCTCTTTCTGAGCGAATTTATTTCTCTCAACCTCTATTTTTTTATTATTACTAATTATTTTATACGAAAGTGCAAGCACCAAAACAGATAATGTAGCTAAAGCAAGAATTAGAGGAAGAGGCACATTAGAAGTTACAATAAGCGCTAAAGATGTAAGTAACGTAAGAGTAGCTAAGGAACTAGCTATAAAATAAAATGTGTTAGCCTCACTAAGCAAATTGCTCATTACTCCCCTCCTCCCCCCACGTTCAGCAGTCTTGTATATATTTATTAAAATTCTCTTATCTGTGGAGGAATTATAGTGCTGCACCTACAACAAACTTTCCTTTTTCAGTCTACTAGCTAAAAATGGCTAAGGTTTTATGTATCCAGTGTACAACTGTACTCAAAATGTCTAGTGGCTATTGATCGGGGTAGAACATCCACTGGTATATCCAGGATCTTCCACAAATGAAGGAACAGACGTTTCGCCTGGCAAATATTGTGCAGCTTCTTCTACTAACACAGACTTTGTTGCTTGAATCACTTGTAATATTACTTTTTTATCATCATCTCTGATCACTTCATTTTCCCTTACTAATTTTTCTACCTCATCTGTTACATATTCTATCATCCGTTGCAAAAAAAGCACTTCTTCTTTTTTCTTTTCCAATAAAGCTTTTTGAAGTTGTTCTATTTGAGAGGATTGCTTCAAAAGTGAACTGTTTAATTCTTTCACCTTATTATCGCGATCATCATTCACTGTTGTTAATGTGTTATCAGATTCTTTCTCTTCTTTTTGTAAAGATAATGACTCCTTTTCCAGCTCCTTAATTTTAGATAAGTACTCTTTCTCCTTTGTACACAATTTATCAACTTTACTTTCAAGATCAGTGCGCTTTTGACGTTCATCACTAACTTTACCTTCTAATTCTTTCTTTTCCTTTTCCGACTGGCATAACTTCTTCTCTAATTCTTCTATGTCGCTTTCTGAGCTCTCATGTTGTTCTTCCGATTCTAAAGTTTTTAATTGTTTTACTTCTTCTACTTCTACTTTTTTTCTTAACATAGTTAATTGAGTACGCAGAGAAGAAGCTTCCCTACTTTTATGTTCTAATTCCAAGTTTAATTCATCTTCATATTCCAATCTTAAGCGTAACTCATCTTCATATTCTGACTTTAAACATAACTTATTCTTTTCACTTTCTAATTTGCATTGACACAATTCCTCCATTAAAGAATCCACTTTTTCATTCAATCTTGTATTTTCATCACGTAACTCTTGGTGTTCAAGAGAAAGCATCTCCTCCTTATGTTCTAACTGACCTTTTACTTTTGCTTCCAATTCTACATTATTACTAATTATTTTACATGAAAGTGCAAGCACCAAAATAGATAATGTAGCTAAAGCAAGAATTAGAGGAAGAGGCACATTAGAAGTTACAATAAGCGCTAAAGATGTAAGTAACGTAAGAGTAGCTAAGGAACTAGCTATAAAATAAAATGTGTTAGCCTCACTAAGCAAATTGCTCATTACTCCCCTCCTCCCCCCACGTTCAGCAGTCTTGTATATATTTATTAAAATTCTCTTATCTGTGGAGGAATTATAGTGCTGCACCTACAACAAACTTCCCATCTTCAGTCTGCTAGCTAAAAAATGACTTAGACCTTGTGTATCGAGTGTACCATTGTACTTATAAGTCTAGTTAGCTATTGATCGGGGTAGAACATACTGGTATATCCAGAATCACATAAAGCGTCATTCAGCTTATGTGATGGTCTGGATGTGTATTGCTGTGATTCTCCTATAGAATTTTCAATTTTCCTGTTAGTCTGCTTATTCGACACCTCTCCAATATTATATTTAATACAAAAATCTTTAATTATAGTATAAGCAGAAGTTCCAATCTTGTTGTTTAACTTTTCAACTATATAATTTATAAAACATTCCACATCTGCTGCTGAGATAGAGAGTGTTGTAAGTCTTGTTTCGTTTAAAATTCTTGAGATAGCATGCTTGTACTTTTTATTTTTTAATTTTTCATTCAGACCATCCTTCAGTATATTCTTAAGTATACTTCCTTCTATCATAGTAAACTTGAGTTTACTACTCAAACGACTTCCCCTAACAAGTGATGCATCTAAATCTTGCAGACTAACATTAGTTGTAGCAAACACCGTCACACCTTTATCAGCTTCATCGAATCTAGTGAAAAAATAATTTAAAGGTACTCGATTGGCATCAGTGCGTCCCTTGCCAAAGCTGTCGATTTCATCTATAAGAACTATACAAGGAGCGTTTTCGTTTGCTTTATTAAAAAGCTCATTTATATTTGATTTTTCAAGCAAATCAGCTCCAGAAACTTTTATAAATGTAGTTAGAGATATCAGCTGATCCCCAATCGCCTCAACAATTGAACTCTTACCAGTTCCTCCTGGACCGTGAAAAATGAATCCTCTTTGTATTTTTTCTTGCTCTTCTTCTGAATCACCTGATTTTGCTGAAGACACTATATTAATATTATTTTTTATTGATTCATAAATATTTACTAATTTTGTTTTTATCTCTTTTATAAATATAAAATCCTCAAATGCTTTCTTCCCTCTTTTTTCACCTTTTGCGCAAAATTTCATAAAAATCTTTTCTTGTGTTTTACTTTCTGTTGCAGCACTAGCAATCTTTGCCTTTAGCTCTTCCATTTCATCTTTTGTTGCAGCACCAGCAATCTTTACCTTTAGCTCTTTCACTTCATTGTTAAGCTTATTTAGCTCCTCTTTTTTTGCAGCACTAGCAATTAGCTTTTCAATCTCATTGTACTGACTACTAAGCCTCTTATTTAGCTCTTTGATTTGAGGCTCTAAGCTTTGTATTATATTTTCTTGCTCTTTAGCTAATCCATTTTTTTCATTAGGTTCTGCTTTTTGTGCATCAAGCTTTTTATTCTGGCTGATCATTTTACATGAAAGTACAAGCACCAGAACAGAAAGTATAGACAAACTCAAAGCAACAGCTACATTAAAGGCTGCAACTGAAGACAAGAACTCAACATAAGGGGCAACGGCAAGTGTCCCAGACGCAAGCAATACCAAAGTAGCAAGAGCACCAGCTATAAGATACGGTGCATTGGCTTTATTATATAAATCCCCCATTATTATTCCCTCATACTAATAATGATTACAATAGCATGGATATTAAAGGAAGTAAATCTATATTCACTATGTATTTCTCGTCTTCAGTTTCAAGCTCAGACTGCATCCACTCTATCGTTTCCGCATTGCAAACTGCCTGCAAATCATTCTGTGCGGATTGATCCAACTTATCCTCTCGTAGATCTGCTTTTATCATCAACTTTTTTATCAGATGCTTAACTGATACATTATTATCTGCCTTTATCTTTCTGATAATGTTTAATATCTGAATAACATTATCTCCCATTTCCTCTGAATATTTATCGTAGATAAGTTCTTCTTTGCTTGGCCAATTACTTTGATTGTGTACAGAATTATAACTATACAACTGGTGGTATATCTCTTCTGTAATGTATGGCAAGAAAGGTGCAAATAACCGCAAAATAACATTTAACACATACGCCAAGCTTTGTTTTGCACTTAAGGTTGCTTCACTGCTTCCGTACGCACGTTTTTTTACTAACTCCAAGTAACTATCACAAAAATCCTTCCAAAAAAATTCCTCTATTGCGCCCAAAGCTTCGCAGTATTCAAACTGTAATAGGTTATTTGTTGCTCTTTCTATAACTTTGTATAACTTAGACAATATCCACTTATCCATTGTCTCGTGAGCAGAATTTATGCTCATCACTTGATGCTTTTCCATGAACATGGAAACGAACTTGCTAGCGTTCCAAAGTTTTGTAACGAGGCGCTTGCCAATTTTGAATGTATTTTCAGAGTAGACTGTATCAACTCCAAGCCTTGAGTTCGCTGCCCAATAGCGCACTACATCAGCTCCATAAGTTTCAAGTATTACATGAGGAGTGATGATGTTACCCTTTGATTTACTCATCTTTTTCTTATCATCTGCTAAACACCAACCGCTGATCATAATGTTTTTCCAAGGTAAAGAATTTGCATGATAATGTGCCTTTAAAATAGTATAAAAAGCCCAAGTTCTTATTATCTCATGGCTCTGGCTGCGCAGATCTGCAGGAAATATCGTATCATAGCGATGATTTGGTAAGCTAAACTCACTGTTTACTGCCAGTGCACTTAGTTGAGGAGTAATTGAACTTGTGGCCCAAGTATCCATTACATCTTGATCTGGGATAATCTCTTCTTTGCTATACCCTTTTGGTAAATCTTTCGATGGATCTATAGGTAGGTCCTTTATTTCAGCTAGGATGATTTTGCCCTCTTCTCCTTTACGCTTGGAATACCACGCTGGAAATGGCACACCAAAATAGCGCTGCCTTGAGATGCACCAGTCCCAATTTAGCCCTTCTATCCACACTTCCATGCGTTTACGCATATTGCTTGGGTGCCAATTGCATTCTTTTACTTTATCTAATACTTGAGCTTTTTGCTCTAAGGTCTTGATAAACCATTGATAAGTAGGCAATATCTCAAGTGGTGCACCAGATCTTTCTGCACACTTAACAGAATGAGAAATGTTAGTGCTTTCTACCAAAAGTCCTTTTTCAGTTAGGATTTCGATTATCCGCTTTCTTGCTGCTGTAACTTTCAATCCATTTATTTCATTTAGTATATCGTCTGTCATCCGAGTAGCTGACACTGGGATCCATTCTTCTTTCTGATCACACCCACCTTCCTTTGTCATCTGAGTAGCCCTTTCTCCTGTCATCCCAGTAGCCCCTATGGTGTCATCCCAGTGCCCAGACACTGGGATCCATATTTCTTTCTTCTGACCATGTACTGAATGAAGGCTCATCCTCCCATCCTGATCGATGATAATTTTCATCGGTAGATTATGCTTTTGCTGCCAATATATGTCGAGTTCATCACCAAACGTACAGCACATAACAAGCCCAGTGCCTTTATCTATTTTAACCTTATCATCAGCTATTATTGGAACTTTTGTCTCTGTGATCGGCACCACGGCTGTTTTTCCGATCAGATGGGTGTAGCGCGCATCCTCTGGATGACAAAAAACTGCAACACATGCTGGAAGTAACTCAGGTCGCGTAGTTGCAATGTTGATCTGCTCATTTTCTTCAGTAGAGAAAACTATCGTATTTAAGGATGACTCAAAAACTTTATCTTCTATTTCTGCTTGCGCAATTGCTGTTTTATCAACCGGGTCCCAAAGGATGGGCTGCATTTTTCTATATGCATACCCTTTATTATATAGATCAATAAACGACATCTGTGAAAGCGTCACAGTTTCCTTGCTGATCGTGTGATATTCCAAATCCCAGTCATAACTAATGCCGACCGATTTAAATAGTTCCTTGAATTCTTGCTTTGATTTTTCAATAACCTCATGGCACATCTCTATAAATTTTTCCCTGCCAACTTCTTTTGCGCGGGTTTTATAGGTTTGCTCAACCAATCTTTCAGTGGGAAGCCCATTATCATCAAACCCAATTGGGTAAAACACATCTTTTCCCAGCATGCGCTGAAACCTTGCAATAAAGTCCGTGTGGCAATAGCTAAATATATGGCCAATATGCAATTTACCCGATATTGTCGGTGGAGGTGTGTCTATAGTGAAAGTGTTATCCTTTTCACCATTCCACCTGTAAACTTTACTGCCTTCCCACAATATGTTGCATTTGTCTTCAACTTCTTTAAAGCCGTATTTTTCTTTTAACATAAATATTTCTCAATTTTAAACTTTAAGCTAGCAACGTCATACCGCCGCGGTATCTCTAGATCCCGCTAACAAGCAGCGGAATGACGATGGTCGGTAAACCTAAATTACTTTAGCTATAGCACAATTACGGCAATTTTACGCCAAAATTTTTTGTTTACGAACATAAATTTTCTATGCTATGATAAAAATATTACTTGACCTTAGGTTCTAAGGGTATTATGTAATGTTAAATTATAATTGAGGTTCGTTATGCTAAGCTTAAAGAGTGGTACAATACAGGTTGCCGATGATAAAATAGTGCTTGTTATAAAAAAAGATGATTATGAAGAATTTAAAAAGTATAAAAACGTAGATAAGAGTGGTGCTATAATTGATGACAAGTTTTATGTGGGCTGTACGCTAAATGATCAACAACTATATATTACTGGTTCTTATCCTCAAGAAGAACTAGGAGATAATACAATCATGAATGTAAAATCCGTTGGGAAAAAGTGTGGCAAAGATTTTAGTCGCCTAGAAGAAATGAAAAATCTGTTAGGCTTTAACGATGGGAAAGAGGAGATTATGGTAAAAGCCCTATCTTTCCATCCCACAGTACAATTGTTAGAAGAGAAAAATGTTAAAACAACAGAATTGGAAGCTGCAGAAGAGCAGTTAAAGGGGAAAAATGAAGAATTAGAAGCTGCAAAGAAGAAAGCTGAGGAGGAATTGAGAATTAAAACACAAGAATTACAAGATCAATTGGACACAGCTCAGCAGGAAAAACAAGACTTAGAAGCTGAAGTGGAAAAACTAAAGGCAATAGATTCTACAGCGTTGCAGCAGCAGTTAGAAGAGAAAAATGCTAAAATAACAGAATTGGAAGCATTAGATGCTGTGGCGTTACAGCAAAAGTTAACAGAGAAAGAGAATGAAATGACAGCATTAAAAGCTCAACCAGATGCTGCTGTTACGAAGTTAGAGGGTGAAAAAACAACACTAACAAATAAAAGATTTAGAAGCACAGTTAAACAACCAAATGCTGCTCAGTTAAAAGCCAAAGAGGATGAAATAAATAAACTAAATGATGAAGTTGCGCAGTTAAAGGCAGCACCAAATGATACTGCTGCTCAGTTAAAAGCCAAAAAGGATGAAACAAAAGACTTACAAAATCGATTGACTGAAGCTGAGGAGAAAAATAGAAAACTAGAAGATAAAAGCAAAACAACTGAGCAACCAAAACAAGGCAATGGAGCATGGTACACTGCTACTGTTGGTATGGGTCTTGCTGCTGGACTGATAGCATTTACTGCACTTGAACGTACAGTTAAGTTAGAGATGTTAGTAATGATTGGTATAGCAGTAGCATCTGCACTCGTAGCCGGTGGTATTACATATGCAGTATTACCTAGTACTCAAGTAGATGGGGCAAAAGCACAAGAAGTAAATGAGAATGGGAAAAAGAAGTAACAAGGGTTAAGCCGAAATGTACGTGTCAAGTAAAACACTTGACGCGAACTTCAGTTTTTATATTCCTTCATTAGCATAATATAATTTTGTGCTGATTGTGTAATATGTTTAATTTCTTCATTCGACATTTTTTTGAAGAATTTTGCTGGCCTGCCAGCCCATATTTCCCCACTTTTTATCACTTTTCCGTGTGTTACCAGTGAGGCAGCAGCTACCATAGCTTCAGGCTCCACAACTGCATGGTCCATCACGGTAGAGCCCATACCAATAAACGCCTTATCATGCACCGTGCATGCGTGCAACACACAAAAATGTCCCACTGTTACCATGCTGCCAATAATTGTGTCACCACCTGGGTTTCTATCCACATGAATTACCGTTCCATCTTGAATATTTGTTCCATTACCTATTTTTATTGATCCAACGTCCCCTCTGATTACACAATTAAACCAGATGCTTGCATCTCTTCCTATTTCAACCTTACCTATGATATGCGAACCACCTGCGATGAAAGCACTTTCGTCTATTTTTGGTTCATAATCTTTATATTTTAAAATGTGATACATATTAAGCCCAAAGTCTTATGCATATGTTAATCAAAATAAGGTAAGCAGTAAATACATACTTAGATTTCAAGTTATTTGGGTGACAGATGTTCTTGACTTACGTGCTTTGTACTGCTAAGATTTTTATTTTCAGCCCTATCTATAATGTCAGTAGCGGTATTAAGTATATTTCAAATAATATTGGTTGTTGTGTTAGTAATTTTAGTGCTCTTGCAGCCGCCTGGAAGTAGTTCGTTAAGTGGTTTTAGTAATACACAACAGGGGGTCAATTCGATGATTCCAGTGAAATCTTCTGAAAACCCGCTCAGCAGAATAACGGCTATTGTTGCTGGATTGTTTATTATAAACACATTGCTATTGTCAGGATTATATTCAAAAGACGTACATAAAAAATCGATTGCAGAGAAAATTATATTAGAAAAAAAGCAAGAAAGTGAACCTACTTCTGTTCCATTTGAAAATTAATGAAGGAAGCTAAATTTATCTTTGTTACAGGTGGAGTTGTGTCATCGCTTGGTAAAGGCTTAGTTGCTTCAAGCGTTGGTGCGCTTCTTCAAGCTCACGGTTTTAAGATCCGTATCAGAAAACTTGACCCGTATCTCAACATTGATCCTGGGACAATGAACCCAACTCAGCACGGAGAGGTATTTGTGACCGAGGATGGTGCTGAAACTGATTTGGATCTTGGGCATTATGAGCGTTTTACTGGAATTAAAGCAACAAAAGATGACAATATAACAACTGGTAAGATATATCATGAGTTATTGAAGAAAGAGAGGCGTGGTGATTATCTGGGCAAAACTGTGCAAGTCATTCCTCATGTGACAGATTTGATCAAATCGTTCATTTTTAATGGTACGGAAGGTTTAGATTTTGTAATATGTGAAATAGGCGGAACTGTAGGTGACATTGAAAGCCAACCATTTTTGGAGGCTATACGTCAAGTTAACTACACATTAGGAAAACAAAGAGTTATCCTTATTCACTTAACTTTAATACCATATCTTACCGCAGCGCAAGAATTAAAGACAAAACCAACGCAGCATTCAGTTCGAGAGTTAAATTCCGCGGGGTTACAACCAGATATTATATTATGCCGCAGTGAGAAAGAAATTTTCGATAATCAAAGAGAGAAAATAGCTAAGCTTTGCAATGTTTCTTTATCCAATGTGATACCTGCCCCTGATGTGAGTCATATATATGAGTTACCGGTGTTGTATAGCCAATGTGGGCTTGATACGCAAATTTTGGAGCACTTTCATTTAAGTAAGCCAAAACCAAGCTTGACTGAATGGGATCAAATAGTGCATTCCATAAGGCACCCAACACAGGAAGTTACTGTATCTATAGTGGGAAAATACACCGAATTCCCTGATGCATACAAATCACTGGTTGAAGCATTAAATCATGGTGCGATTAGTAATAAAGTCAAAGTAAAGATAAATTGGGTTAACTCAAGAGAGAAGGAAGAAAAACCTATAAATGAAAAACTTATAGGAGAGAAATTACAGAACTCTCATGCAATCCTTGTTCCAGGGGGGTTTGGTGATGACGGAGTAGAGGGTAAAATATTAGCAATAAATTATGCCCGTACAAATAATATCCCATTTTTCGGAATTTGCCTTGGTATGCAGCTTGCAATTATTGAATTTGCTCGTAATGTTGTTAAGCTTGAAGATGCACACTCTGAAGAATTTCGTAACTGTAAACATCCAATCGTTAAGTTAGCTGGCGATCAAGATGACGATCTTGGTGGAACCATGAGACTTGGGGCATACAAATGTAATATAAATGCAAACTCTAAAATGATGGATGCATATAGTAACACTACTATTTCAGAAAGACACAGGCATAGATACATAATCAATTCAGATTATAAAGATGATTTGGAAAAAAATGGGCTGCTATGCAGTGGCATATCAGAAGATGGAACGTGCATAGAGGCAGTGGAGTTAGAGAGTCATCCGTGGTTTATTGGTGTGCAGTTTCATCCAGAATTTCAATCAAAGCCGTTTTCTCCTCATCCTCTTTTCGTGTCGTTCGTTAAAGCAGCAATTGATAAGAAATAAGTGCCTAGTGTTTAAGTATCAATATATGGAGCTTGCCATAGAGCAAGCCAAACTCGCTCAAAAAAATGATGAGGTGCCCATAGGTGCTGTAATAGTGAGTGGAGACAATATCATTTCTTCTGCACACAATATATCCAGCGATCCAACTGCACATGCAGAGATGTTAGCGATCAGACAAGCATTTTCAACTCCCACGCTTTGTGATGCTGATATGTACGTAACATTAGAACCATGTCCGATGTGTGCTCAAGCTATTTCCTTTGCCAGAATTAAACGATTGTACTTTGGAGCTTATAATCCAAAAGGTGGAGGAATTGAAAATGGTGCTAAGATATTTCAATTTTGCAGCCATATACCTGAAGTTTATGGTGGGATATTAGAAATAGAATGCTCTTTTTTGTTAAAGGATTTTTTTGAGAAACTAAGGACCTAATTTAGGTTACGGTATAAATCTAAGAGAAAACTGAGAACTTTCACAAATCAAAATTTTTATCTTGCGGTTTTATTTGCAATATTGCTACCACACTGATCAACAAGCAGAAGACTATATAAAGCCCAGCAGCAAGGTTTGTTTGAGGAAATGTTACAGTCAACCAAATACAAACCATAGGAGTAAATCCTCCATGTAACGCATAAGAGATATTGCGTGATAAGCTCACACCACTAAATCTAACATTGGTAGGAAAGAGTTCAGATGCAACTATTCCTATGGGAACTATACCCCTTTCTATTATAGAGAGAACCATTACGCTCAACGCAATCACAAGATAATTTTTATAGTAATATGCAATAGATAACGCAGGACAACACAGTGCCATTGTAATTGCTATAAATAAGATTGCAGTGCGCTCTTTTCCAACTTTATCAGCCAACATTCCAAACGCTATTGAAGATATCGGCATTAATACACTGGTTATAATCAATACAATTTCGTTGATATATGTTGTTACATAAACATCCACTGATGCTATTTCCTTTGCGAGAGTTCGAAGAAATATGGTAAATCCAACAGCAACATTAACAGGTACAGATATTAAAATAGCAAGTATAAGAGCTCTCTTGTGGCGTTTTATAAGCTCTATTATTGGCAAATCAGGTAAATTTCTTTGTTTTCGATTTTTTTCATATGCTGGAGTTTCTCCCAATGTGTATATGCTATACGCGCTAATTAATCCTAAAATAGCTGAGAAAATAAATGGCAATCTCCAACCCCAGGTACAAAAATCAGTAGTTTTTTTGCAGATAATCACTATCACCGCAGAAAGCAAGACGCCAATGGAGCGACCAAAACCCATCATTCCAAAATACATCCCTAAGTTCTCTTTCCTACTGGATAAATGCTCTATAAGATAAACAGAACTTCCTTGTTCACCACCAAGTGCAATTCCTTGTGTTATATGGATTGCAAGAAGCAATATAGTAGAAATTATACCTACTTGATTGTGACTTGGAATAAATGCAATGAGACTTGATGGTATCGATATTAGCAAGATAGTAATTATTAATGCTATCCTCCTTCCATACCTGTCACCAACGTGACCAAATATGAATGCACCAAGTGGCCTTACAATTGCACCTAGCCCTACAATTCCAAATAATTGCAGTATGTTACTGTAGACATCTTTTGCAAAACAAAACTCTCTGCTGATTATGTTAATCAAATCAATAAAAAGCATGTAGTCATACCATATTGCGATTCTGCAGAGTATGGTTGATATCAACACCCTTGTTTGCACTAAATTCAATTCGTAAATGTTTGCTTATTCTATTCTGGCTGCTTTTTGGGATTTTACAACCTAAACATATGGAGTTGACTTTTTTATTATGGTGTGTGATAATTGCAATGAATATAGCTTATTTAGCAGCACTTATAGCAGCAGCTATAATAAAAATAGCAGCAGTAATACTTTGTGCTATAATGTGTATAAGCATTTTCTTTATATTATTTAAGGGAATTAAAGAACACTTAGATTCAAAAGGATTTCTATCTCTTCTGAAAACAGTAGGTGTAATTTCTATAATACTATCAATTATATCTCTCCCACTTATTATATTAAGCCTTACTACTCCGTCACCTCTGGTAGTAGGTATAGTAGGTGGTATCGTTGGTGCTATTTCCATAATACCATTAATAGTAGCTTACATTTTGCTTGTGGCTATATCGAATATCTTTATTACCAAGTCTTTATAAATTTGAGCTAATGTTACTGTCTTCATTTCTTCTTGGTTGTAATATTGCTGAAAGTTATCTATTTCCATAGGTATAACATATAATCTGATTTTATAAGATATTCTACCGGGATTAAAATATCGTAAATCTTAGGCGTTATAAACAAAATTTACAGGAAAAATAAGATGATACTACTCAAAAAGGCAAACAAGACGGTTGTAAGTCGGAAATGTGATATAAAAAAACAAGAAGGAAGATAACTCTATAAAAAGTAGTTATCACAGGCTTGAGCGACCGTAAGACAGTAGTATTATAACATACGCAGATATCAAGGTACTCAAGCCTATCCTTCGAGACGTTTGAATAGTTGTTTGGGACATATATATGCATCCGTTTACAATCTTAAATTTTAACTTAAACTCTCGAGGTTCTTTATGATTACATCTTATCAAAATTTTATCGGCATTGATATCGGAAAACTTGAATTTGTTACTACAGTTAATGAACAAAAAGGCGTCATCAAATTTGACAATAGTTGTGCTGGTTGGAAGCAATTCTACCAAAAATTTTCAAATATCTTGCCCAACTCCATGGTAATTTTAGAAGCTACAGGAGGTTATGAGCTTGGCTTATTGTATTTTCTTATTGATAGAAACATTGCTGTGCATCGTGCTAATACTCGCCAAGTTAAAAACTTCATTTTATCTCATGGAACTTTGGCAAAGACTGACAATCTGGACGCAAAAGCACTTGCCCGGTATGGCTCTGAGCGTTGCAGACGTCTGCAGCTATTTACACCTATCTCAAAAGAACAAACTACCTTGTTTGCATTTTGTCAGCGTCGTGACGATATTACGAAAATGCTTGTTCAAGAGAAGAATAGGCTAAAAACTCCTGGAAATGATTACATTAAGGAAAGTTGTCAACAAACTATTGAATTCCTTAATAGCCAGGTAGAAAAGCTTGACCAAGCTATACAAAAAATAGTCGATGAAAGTCCTGAATTGCAACAATGCCAAAAAACTCTTGAAACAGTTCCTGGAATAGGTAGAAAAACCTCTCAATGTTTATTATGTCTTATACCAGAGCTTGGTTCTTTAAACAAAAAGCAAGTTGCAAGTCTTGCAGGTGTTGCACCTCATCCTAAGGAAAGTGGTAAAGCTATTGGTTACCGAAGAATTATAGGTGGTAGAAGCAACGTTCGTTCAAAGCTTTTTACAGCCGCTATGGCCGCTAGAAACTCTAAGTCCGAACTTGCTACTTTTTATTGCAAGCTTGTTGATAGTGGTAAAAGAAAGATGGTCGCGCTTACTGCACTTATGCGTAAAATTATAGTTATTGCCAATGCCAGACTTAAAGAAGCAATTAATTCGAATATTTAAAATTTACACAACAGTAACTGAAATGAATATCGTGAATAAGTACGCCCATACAGACTTAAAGTACTTATTCACATATTCATTGGCTTAAACAGGAATTGTTGTAGTAGCTGTTTGATATAAAGTTCTATTTCTATGGCAAACGGGTTTTTATTGCCCATATAATTGGGTAAAACCGCAAAATCACACAAATAAGAAATTTTTTTAAAAACATAGTTGATATTTTTCTGGCATAAGTTAGCGTTCAGCTTTACCTTTCCTTGCAAGACATTTTAGAGCTATTATGTCTTACTTCTTGAAGATACAAGTTAGCGTTTTTAACCCGAATTCTGGATTGGAGATTAAAAAAACAAGAATATCAATAGCTTATTGTTTTAGCATTTACGATAAAGCAGTAAGCATTTTAAGACTAGTTACTAATTTAGTAAAATTCAAGACTTTCAATAATTTACCTAAAATCTAATCCAGAATTCGGGTTAATAATAAAATCTTGTTTTTTGAAAATGAATTTGGTAAACTTTAAAGATGTATGTGACAATATGGTGATATATTGTTTTTAGTATTTAATAAAGTACGTACTTGATAATTTTTCTGAACGCTCTAATCAAGCTAAAATAGGTAAGCTAGATAAAATTATTCTTAGTTTAAAATTGGTATAAGGTATTAAGATGAAAAAAATTGAAATTTCAGAATTACTAAAAAGAATTTCAATCTGTTTACTATGCGTGGCAACTATTGTCTCTATCGCTTTTTTGTTTGCCTATATGCATACAATGTTGCTTAGTAAAGGGTATGAGTTAGCTGCACATTATGTTAGTGAAGCTATGCCTTGTGTGTTACTTGTCGTTCTCCTTTTTATTGTTTGGTTTGTATATGATCAAGTATTCAGCAAACTAAAGGAAGTAGAGCTGCCTATATCGATAGAATTAGCTAATTCAGATGATAAAAGAATAACATTTGCTGATGCTATAATTGATGACTCCTTAAAACAACGGTTGCAGATGATTTGCTGTGACCAAATGACAGAAGAAATGCGCAAGCTGTTTGGAAATAAAAGTATTAATTCACTAAGAGGTTACATATTATATGGCCCTCCTGGAAATGGTAAAACACTTATCGCTCGTGCAATTGCAGGTGAATCAAATATGAATTTCATAAGCATCTCAGGTCCTGAACTTATTGGAGTATATATTGGTCATGGTGCACATGCTGTACGCGAGCTTTTTAAAATAGCAAAAAAATATTCTCCTTGTATAGTCTTTATAGATGAAATAGATGCAGTTGCACAAAAAAGAAGTACCGCTAATAACTCAGCTTACCATTGTCGAGAGAGTTTAACACAGTTGTTAACTGAAATAGATGGATTTAAGAGCAGAAAAGATATAATAGTAATTGGTGCAACTAACCTTATCGGTGGTATAGATCCAGCACTTATTAGACTTGGACGTTTAGGTCAGAAGGTTTATGTCCCTAATCCAAACATAGAGGTGAGACAAAAGATATTGGCACTTTATATGCGAGGTACAAAAACTGATGAAAAGCTAAGCCTCCAAGACATTGCAGACAAGACTGAAGGCTATTCTGGGGCTGAGTTAGAGCAATTAGTGAATGAAGCAAAAATTAGCGCTGGTGCGCAAAGACGGCTTATAGTGAGTGAGGAAGATTTCAGTTACGCGCTTCACAGGTTAAGTCCAGAACAAGAAAGAGATAGAATAAAGTTAGTTTCAAACGCGAAGACACAGATAGAAGAAACTTCTTTTATACGGTAAACATAAAAATTGAAATTATAGAAGTGTAGCTGAGCCAACCTTCGTTATTCTTATTATTACCCACAAATAAAGACATGGTATTGCATTTACTCAAATAATTTAATTTTATTAACCTGAAAGCTTATTGGATTAAAATTATTAAATTAAGAGTTATAATTTTAGCAACTAAAAGCTGTAAATTGCACCATATAAACAGTTATTTCAAGCAAAAGTTATACTGACCTTAGCCAGAAAAAGTGGTGGAAAAGTTAGGAATGTTTTTTACAAAAAAAGACAGTATCAATAAAAAGGATTTTATTCTATTTGAAATATAAAATTATCATGTATTTTTCTGTTATTCCCAAGTGAATTATTATTAACTTAGCAGTATATATTATTAAAAACACAAGCAATACAATCATTTTTAGCAACCAAAACCAGCAAGCGTGAGAAGATTTTTTTTTGGAATGAGTTGGTCATGATGTTTGTAAAACTTAATTTGTACACTTTACTTACCCCCAGTAATTCTGATATAGTTACTTTAGTTAAAGTCTATAAAAGTTTATAAATGGCAACCTTAAGTGTAAGAGAAGCTTTATGCACAGCAATTAGAGAAGAAATGCAAAACGACTCTGATGTGCTTATCATGGGTGAAGAAGTTGCAGAGTATGATGGTGCTTATAAAGTAACGAAAGGATTACTGAAAGAGTTTGGAGAAAACAGAGTAGTTGATACGCCTATTACCGAACATGGATTTGCTGGCCTTGCTGTTGGAGCGGCATTTGCTGGATTAAAGCCAATAGTCGAGTTTATGACTTTTAATTTTTCTATGCAAGCTATTGACCAAATTGTGAATTCCGCAGCAAAAACAAATTATATGTCAGGCGGACAACTTGGATGCCCTATAGTATTTCGTGGACCAAATGGCGCTGCAGCAAGAGTTGCTGCACAACATTCTCAATGCTTTGCAGCTTGGTATTCGCATATACCGGGGTTAAAAGTAATAGCACCCTATTTTGCCTCAGATTGCAGAGGTCTGCTTAAAGCTGCAATTCGTGACCCTAATCCGGTAATATTTCTAGAAAACGAAATAGCTTATGGACATGAGCATGAAGTTTCTGACTCTGAGCTATCAAACAAAGATTATCTACTTGAGATAGGCAAAGCTGCTGTTATACGGGAAGGAAAGGATGTAACTATCACTGCTTTTTCATTAAAATTAATGGATGCCTTAAATGCAGCAGATTTACTTTCGAGTAAAGGTATAGAAGCTGAAGTTATTGACCTCAGAACCTTAAGACCACTTGACACTCAAACTGTTATTAACTCTATTCAGAAGACTAATAGGTTAGTTAGTGTAGAAGAAGGATGGCCATTTGCAGGAATAGGAGCAGAGCTGTCAGCCGTTGTTATGGAACAAGGATTTGACTACCTTGATGCTCCAGTTGTACGTGTAACTGGCAAGGACATCCCCTTACCTTACGCTGCAAATCTAGAAAAAAAAGCATTACCGCAAGTGGAAGATATAGTTGAAGCCGTGCATCAGGTCTGTTTTAGAAAAAAATAGTTCTTTTTTGTGTCTCCTGTTCCGCATTGGTCCATCAAAGAAGTATTTCCAGTGCCGCCTATACCACCCATTACTTTTATGACGATAGTTTTAGCACCGAAAAATACAGCACAAAATATACCGAGTGCAAAAAGAGCTGGCCATGGCATTCTACCAAATATCGCAAGCAAAGCTGCACCTATTATCACTACGGTCATAAGCGGTCCGCCTATTCCCCAAACGTAGCCAATAATGTTACATATTACTTGAGCAGTTGTATCAGTATTAGTGTCAGCGGCAGCACTCCCAACATGAGAAAAAGAAATAAATAATACTATAAAAAGAATATTAAAAACTTTCCTAGGGTTCATCTCTATACCTTAAATTTAGATATTGCAATTATACCTAAAATACTATAATTTTTAGTAAAACTAGCATAAAGATTGAATAACAAACGGTGCCACAAAAGTAGTTGACACACAACTGCACAAATATTGTAATATAGACATAGTAAACGATATTATTCCAGTGCTTGACGCTGGAATCCAGACTTTAATTGTTATATTTATAAATAAGTCTGGAACGTTCATCTCAAATGCAGTATTTTTGTTGAAATAGCTCAACTGGATCCCAGTGTCAAGCACTGGGATGACAGCAGTCCTACGTCATACCGCCGCGGTATCTCAGCCGCTAACAAGTAGCGGGATGACGGTTGTCGTTTAGCCATAAACATTAAGAAATTTACCAAATGAAAAAAAAGGCAAAAGAAGCCCCGTGGTTGGCTAATTACTTACATTATACTTTCAAGTATGGCGTTTTTTTATTCTAAATGCTTAATAACCGCGATTCAGTTGCTTTTAAACCGCAACTAATCTAAATTAGAAACATTAAGAAATTTACTAAACAGAAAAAAAGGCAAAAGAAACCCTAGGGTAGCTAGTTATTCACTATCCATTTTTTAAGTTGGCGTTTTTTTATGTTTTAAACGCTTTATAAGCGCGTTTCAGCTTATGTAGGTAGAAGTTTGATAAAGACATAAGGTGCACATAGTGCAAAAAATTAAACATGAGACGCAAGATACGTGAGTTTTTTTGTCATTTAATCTGTACAGAGAAGATAAATAAATAGCTTCAGTTTCATGATAAGGGGGCTGGCGGAGTTTGTCAAGTAAGTTTTTTCGTTTCTAACGGTTGTTGCCAAAAACTATACAAGAAGTCTTTTAAGATCAATCACTTATCTTCAAGGCTTGAATAAAAGCATTCTGTGGAATATTTACGTTCCCTATAGAATGTAACCTTTTTTTACCCTTCTTTTGCTTTTCAAGTAGTTTCATTCTTCGCGTTACATCTCCACCATAGAGTTTAGCTGTTACATCTTTTCTGTATGGGTTAATCGTTTCTCTGGCAATAATTTTTCCGCCCACTGCCGCTTGAATCGCGATTTTATATTGCTGACGTGGTATTAAATCCTTCAAGCGTGCACATATTTCACGCCCCCTTTTTTCTGCCCTACTTTTGTGAACGATACAAGCCAGTGCATCTACGGGCTCTCCATTAATTAAAAAGCTTAATTTATCTATTTGGCTTACCAGATAGCTGGAAATTTCCCAATCCAAACTTGCATATCCTTTGGAAATTGATTTTAATCGATCATAAAAGTCAAAAACAACTTCAGACAGTGGTAATTTATATCTTAACAATGCTGTTGTTGTGTTACCAATGTAAGATAAATCCTCCTGTTCTCCCCTCCTTTCTTCACATAGAGATAGAATATCACCTAAGTATTGATCAGGAACCATTATGGTTGCGGTAATCCACGGTTCTTCCACAATTTCAATTTTCGTTGGATCTGGCATATCACTTGGGTTATGAATATTCAAAACTTCACCACTTCGTGTTGTAACCCTATATATAACACTCGGTGCAGTTGCTGTTAGATCTAAATCAAACTCTCTCTCGAGTCTTTCTTGAATAACTTCAAGATGCAACATTCCCAAAAAACCACAACGAAATCCATAGCCTAGTGCATTTGAAGTTTCAGCTTCGAAGGTAAAACTTGCATCATTTAAATGTAACTTCTCTAGAGCTTCCCTTAGATATTTAAAATCATCCGTTTTGTGAGGGAAAATGCTACAAAATACCACAGGATGCACTTCTTTAAATCCAGGAAGTGCTTCACTACAAGGTCTCTTTTCCTCAGTGATAGTGTCTCCTACCTTGCAGTCTGCTACTTCCTTCATTGAAGCAGTTATAAAACCAACTTCACCCGCTGAAAGTTCACCCGTCATCACTTTTTTAGGGGTGAAAATACCGATATTATCTATCTGATATGTAGCATTATTAGACATCATAACAATTCTCATGCCTTTTTTTAGCACTCCATTTTTAACTCGCACTAAAATTACTACTCCTAAGTAAGTGTCATACCAACTATCAACCAAAATTGCTTGCAGTGGAGCATTTACATCACCTTGAGGAGCTGGAAGTTTTGCTACTATTGCTTCCAGTACATCTTTTATTCCAAGTCCAGTTTTTGCTGATATTAAAACTGACTCACTTGCGTCAATGCCAATTACTTCCTCAACCTGGAGTTTTACCTTTTCTGGATCTGCAGCAGGAAGATCAACTTTATTGAGCACAACTATTATTTCATGGTTGTTGTCAATAGCTTTATATACATTTGCAAGGGTTTGTGCTTCAACGCCCTGGCTACTATCTACCACTAAAAGTGAACCTTCACATGCGGCTAAGCTTCGGCTTACCTCGTAAGAAAAGTCAACGTGACCTGGGGTGTCCATGAGATTTAGGCAATATTGATTACCGTCGTTTGCCGTATAATTGAGTTTTACCGTCTGTGCCTTAATTGTAATCCCACGTTCGCGTTCTATATCCATTGAATCGAGTATTTGATTGATCATTTCTCTTGCTTCAAGGCCGTTACATTCCTCTATTAAACGGTCAGCAAGCGTTGACTTACCGTGGTCTATATGCGCTATTATTGCAAAATTTCTTATGTTGTTCATTTATGGCTATTTTACTTAAGTAGAACCATTTTACATTTTAAGTGTTGTGAGGGCAATCCTTTATTAAGAGACTATTCACTCCTTCAACATAGACGACACTTTTTTCGAGCAGGAAATCACTTTATTAACCATATAGTTTTCATGATTATTATCTATTTTAGGCAACTCATACAGATAATTTACCATCATTCCAGCCGACTGACTAATACCTTTTTCAGAAGTATCCGCCATCCAGTTTAATTGTTTTATCGATGCACCATTGCTTAAATGAAAATGCGCCACCGGATCATAAGCATTCCCATTACTATTATTCACTTTTAGTAAATAATATGCACATAGTTTAAGCATGCATTGTTTAGTTTCATTTATACATTCAACGTTAATTTTTAATTGCTCTGCACTTTCTAAAATTTCTGCACTAGATTGTTTTATATTTAGTTTGCCCAATAAAGTGACATCTTGGTTTAGATTGTTTTTTAGCCATTTCGTAAAGCCAGGTATTGGAGAAAGAGTTGCATATGTTTTTATACTTTTAAACTCCTGTGATAGCTTTTCTACAACCCTTTTGATCAAAAAATTACCAAGGCTGATTCCAGATAACCCTGCTTGAGTGTTTGATATTGAATAGAATATAGCAGTGCTTGCATTACTCGGATCATTTGAAGGTACTGACTCATCTAAAAGGTGTTGAATACTATCTGCAATCTTATCCACCAATGCAACCTCTACAAAAATTAGAGGTTCGTTTGGTATCTTGTAATGAAAAAAAGCAAAACAGAGACCCAGCCTGTTTTTTAAGTCATCCCAAGAGGAAATTTTATGCACAGCTTCATATTTTATAAGTTTTTCTAGCAATGATGCAGGTGAATCCCAGGTGATTTGACGAAGATCAAGTAGATCAACATCAACCCAAGTATAGAGTATATTTTTTAATTCGCTTTCTAGTGGATTCAAGCTTCTATATTGGTTCTTTAGCTTAAGCACGTCAGAACGCATATCAACAATAAACTTAAGGCCTTCTGGTAAAGAAATAAATTGCTTCAATATTTTAGAACGCGGTGATTCAAGAATTTTTATTAAATCCTGTTCAAATTTATAGTTTAACTCGGGATCTTGGTTTTTCTTATACTCTCTAATTTTCTCATCTATTTCCGCTTTATTCGGATTAAATTTTTCTGCCAGGGTTTGTAGAAATTTTATTTTACCTTTCTCTGATAAGCTTAAGTACAAGTTACCAAGAGATACAGCGTTTTTACGTGCTGAAACCTCCCCTCCCTTTGGATTTAAGCACTCGTTCATCTTCAAGACTAAACTATCGATATCGCGACTGTTGCTTAAATCAGGACTGATGTTACCAATCCACGATCTTACAGCATCTGCCACTCCACCTAGTATTTTAAAAAAGCTTCTTACCGCCTTTTTGTCTTCAACTTTCACTATATCAGTTTTTACCAATGATTCTTTTGTCATAGATTCCCTTTATTATACATAGCTAATGCAAGTCAGGGTCATACCGCTGCGGTATCTCTAGATCCCGCTAACAAGTAGCGGGATGACGAATTTGTCGTTTGTCAAATCGTCGGTAAACCCAAGTTATTTTAGCTACATATAGCTTAAGTTAAAGGAAAATTTTAGCTACATAGCAGGCACTATTACTAGATTATTAATAATTCAGTAATACAATAGACTTCTTGCACTACCTCCCAAGCCACAACTGTCATTCAGTAGAAACGAAAAAACTTGCTTGACAAACTCCGCCAGCTCCCCTATCATGAAACTGAAGCTATTGTATTTGCTTTCGCCAATCTGCAGATTAAAAGGTAAGGATTACTTAATGTATCGGCGTCTTATGTTCAATTTTTTGCAGTATATAGATGCTGTATGTCTTTACAAAACTTCATCTACATCTAGATTTTTATCTAAATAAGCTGAACGCGCTTATAAAGCGTTACAAGACATCAAAAAATGCCAATACTCGACAGAGATAGTAAAAGACTAGCTAACTCGGGGATTCTTTGTCTTTTTTTCTGCTTAGTAAATTTCTTAAACATTTGCAGCGTAAGTTAGTCGCAATTAAAAGCGGCTGAATCTCGCTTGTCAAGCGTTTAAAACATAAAAAACGCCAATATTTTAAAGCGGATAATAACCACGGGGCTTCTTTTGCCTTTTTTTTCATTTGGTAAATTTCTTAATGTTTATGGCTAAACGACAACCGTCATCCCGCTGCTTGTTAGCGGGATCTCTTGTTAGCGCCGCGGCAGAATGACGGTTCGTAGCGGTATGACGGTTAAGCAATTTGTCATCCCACTACGTGTTAGCAGCTAAGAGATACCGCGAATGAATCGCGGTATGACGGTCTGCGGCGGTATGACGGTTCGTGGCGGTATGACGGTTAAGCAATTCGTCATCCCGCTGCTTGTTAGCGGCTAAGAGATACCGCGGCGGTATGACGTAGGACTGCTGTCATTCAAGTAGCTGAAACTGGAATGACACGTCATAAAGGAACCAGTGTCAGCTACTTGGATGATACCTTTTTTCTACTTAGTTTGGGTTATGCAAGAAGTCTATTTACTTCTTAACTTGACGCACATGATGTCTTGCAGCATCATCTACTGTCTCTAAATAAATCATTGCTAGACATATACCACTGTGTACTTCTACGGATACCTTATTGCCTAAACTTCGATTAAAGCAAGAATTTTTTCCCGGAAAAGCAAGATTACTAAGGTGCAGTTCCCATTTTAATCCTTTAGTTGATATTTGAGCTCTCGGTATACCAAGTAAAGATATTTTAGTATTTTTTGGCAAAGAAAAAAAATGGGTAATACCTTTTTGTAAAGTGTAACCTAACATGGGAGGTGAAGGTGTGTAAAAGATACTGCCCGTACTTAGAAAAATGTTAATATTCTGTAGTATGTGATCAATTGCTCCTCCAGTAATACCCGTTACTATTGATGGCAATAACTTTACTGTTTTTAAGTGAGCCATTGCTTTAGAAAAGTCGCAATAATCTTGATCAGGTAGATATATCGTATTCAAATTAGCACGTAAATCCAGATTTACGCTATCCAAATCTCCTACTACAAGATCAGGTTTTACGCCAATTGATAGAAGCTTGTTTGCTCCTCCATCTACAGCAATAATAGGTATATCTCGTTTAAAAAACGATGAGCTCGGTATTTTTCCATTTAGCACTACAATAGAACGATATTGTTGTTGTGTACTGCAGTGCAGCACATGATCATGGTGCAGGTTTTGCATCGTAGTAACATTTTTGAATAATTGATATTATGCTAATCACTAATCCAGCAATATTGCTAAGCACCACAAAAATTGAGCTCTGGTAAAGACCATAGCCAATCCAAGACAATGAACAAATAAGATAGTTTACTAACATTAACATCGATACATCACGAGTAACTTTAGTGATATATGCTTTATATACTTGAGGTGATAATCCAATTAGAGATGCAATTAACGCAATGAAGCCGAAGCATTCTTCAATATTTATATACATACATTTTCCTACGCTTGCTTTAACAATATCAGGTTCAAAGGGTTGTACTTTATGTACTCTCAGCTTTTCTAGAGCACCCCTAATGCGTGTAATTTATAACATCATTTAGTCTATTAATCAAGAAATTAATAGTGACTTGCATTTATGAAACCCAATCGGCTTCTATGCTAATTATTATCTAAACTAATCGTCGGTTGTGCATCTTGCTCAGAGATTAGGGCAACCAACAAATTATTTATCAATTGAACCTTTTGCTTGCCATCTAATTGTAAGCTTTTGTTTTTTTCAAAATGAGCTATTACTTCCTCGACAATTCCTATTGCATTTTGCACTATATGCCTTCTTGCCGAAGTGATAGCATGTGCTTGTTGACGCCTTAACATTGCTTGTGCAATCTCGGACGAATACGCCAAATGCGATATTCTTGCTTCTGTAATCTCAATTCCTGCAATATCTAATCTTTGTTGTAACATTGACCGCAATTCATCTGAAATTTTATCAGAATTTTTACGTAAAGATTCCTCATTGCTCTCGCTGTCATACGGATAATTGCTCGCCAATTCTCTAATTACCGAGTCACTTTGTACAAAAACAAATTCGTGATAGTTGTTAACATTATAATACGCCTTTGCAGGACTGCTCACTCTCCAAACAATTACTGCAGAAATCTCTATTGGACTTCCATTTGCATCATTAACTTTTATTTTTTCTGTGTTAATATTCTGAAATTTTAGGGAAACTATATATTTGCTTGAAAAGGGAAGCGTTACACATATTCCAGACTTAAAATAAGTTCCAATATAATGACCAAAAAATTCTATCACTCTTGCTTCATTAGGGTCATTAATAAAAAATCCTTGAAGAAAAGTCAAAATTGAAACGGCAGCAACTCCAAGTGCAATTGTGCTGTCATATGCCAAAAAAAGCAGCGATAAAATTAATCCTAGCGCTATTAGTACAGGAAAAGCCCGAATTTGACTCAAATTTCTATCGTTTATCGTATTCTTATCCATATTGTCTTTAAACTTCTTTTTCACTTGAACTCTCTCTGTTGATCGTTTTATTTATCTTATTTACAAATAGTTTAAACTCTCTTAATTCATGATCAGGCAATTTTACTTCAGTTTTATGTGCTATCGTAAGCGGATCGATGTGTTTGCCGTTATATATAACTTCGTAATGTAAATGAGGGCCTGTTGCAACACCAGTGCTACCAACATAGGCGATGACCTGCCCCTGCTTTACTTTAGAGCCTAACTTTATATCGCCACTAAATCTACTTATATGCGCGTAACAGGTTGAATATTCATTTTTGTGTTTTATTTTGATGTAATTTCCATAGCCACCATTCTTTCCTATATATTCTATCACACCCTCTGCAGCAGCGTATATGGGAGTGCCAAGTTTAGCTGCATAATCCACTCCTTTGTGAAAAGCAATTTTACCGCGAACAGGATGCTTTCTATTGCCAAATTTTGAGGATATGCGATAATCTCCATTTAAAGGATTTGCAAAAATTTCGCCATTTTTTAAGCTTATTCCTTCTTTATTAAAATACCTTTCTTTGCCGTCTTGCGATTTATAATGATATAAACTAATAGCTTTCTTGTTTATTATCAGTGAAGCATATAAAATTTTTTCTTCAGTCTTCTGATTATTAGGCAATCTCTCAAAAAGAACCTCCAATTTACTCTTCGGCACAATGTCTTTTTTAAAATCAACACCGAAATCTTTATATATGTTGATCAATTTCACCACTGTATTTGGCGCCAACCCTTCCGTGGCAAAAAAGGAAGATTTTATGGTACTGGATATGAATAACAACTTTCTATCACTTTCTGTCGTCAAAGTAGCTTTTTTTTTTCTGATTCCATGCTGGAATGGCTGTGCAAGATCTGTTGATGTTTCAGCGGTATATAACGGTAAGATAAAGAGCAGCATAAATACAATCAGCTTCATCATTTAAACAGCATCAACAAAAGTAAAATTACCTTCCACATACTGTACATCATCATTATCTTCTAATTCTTCAACCAATGCAGATAATTTATCAATCAACTCTTTATCGCTAATTTCAATCAGATCTTTTGGCTGCCATGAAAGACGAGCAAGTTCTGGTTCTCCGAATTTTGCATAAAAGGCATCGCGTACTTTACCAAAATCTTTTATTTCACAAGTTATAACGTGTAATCCTTCTTTGTCATTTTCCTCAACATTCAATACTTCTAATTCGATTCCATGACTGAATAAATCATCAAAATCCACACCCTCTGCTTTATAGACGATTAAGCCTACATGATCGAAAAGGTAACTAACACTTCCTGTTTCTCCCAAGTTTCCACCCTTGCGAGAAAATATATAACGTACCTCAGAAGCAGTTCGGTTGCGATTATTAGTCAAAACATGGACAATGAGTGCAGTGCCAGAAGGCCCATGACCTTCATATTGGATTTCCTCGTAATTTTCTCCAGCAACGTTACCAGTTGCATTTTTTATTGCTGTTTCTATTTTATCTTTTGGTAGATTTTCCTTGCGTGCAGCAAATATAGCAGAGCGAAGGCGCGGGTTGAGTTCGGGATCGGGCAGCCCTTGCTTTGCAGCAACTGTTATTTCTCTGATCAGCTTCGTAAATTTTTGAGAGCGCTTTGCATCCTGAGCGCCTTTCCGATGTTTTATATTTGAAAATTGTGAATGACCAGCCATATTCAAATAGTTAAAAACCTAATTATATATCAAAGCATAGAAAAAGCTAAAGCAAATTTTCAAGCCTCTGGCTTGGCATCTTGCAGGTTTTCTGCTAATAACATACTTTCATACTGCTCAGCTTCTAAGTCAAGGCCAAGAGCTGAATGGGCTGCTATTAAATGGTTAATAGACTTAGAAAAATATTTAGAATCCTTATAGCTTGCCATATTTTGGAAACGCTTAATTGCTGCTAAATATTCACCACGCCTCAGGTAAAATTTACCGATAGAATACTCTTTTGTTGATATATGTTCTGTGATTAATTTTGCTCTTTCCTTTATCTCGTCTACATATTCGCTGCCTGGAAAGAGATTAATGTACTCAGTGGCTAGCTCTAAAGTTTTATATGCAGTTTGCTGTCCAAGTTGCACTTTATTAATTTGCATGTAATAAGATAATACTCTTAAGTAGTATACATATGGTAAATCTTCACCATTTGAATAAACATATATATAATCAGCCATATCACTTGCAGCACTGCTATAGTTACCCATATTATAGTGAGAGACCCCAGATAATAATTTTGCTTTCATTGCCCAATAAGAAAAAGGATACAAATCCTCTATCTTATGAAATGCCCTAATAGCTTGTTTATATTTTTTCTGGTCAAAAAGTTCAACTGCTTCTTCATATAGTTCAGTTTCAGTTTTTTCAAGATCATCCGCATACGATTGTGTAAAGGAGCAAATTAGGAAAATAAAGCACGTGATTAAAGTCTTATACATAAGATTTTTTTCGATCAAAATAAAGTATAGACCTAAATATTACTTAAATAAATAAATTTCTTAGGCAATAGCCGGTCCTTCTTCTTTATAACTACGGTCAGAACTACCTGCATTTCTTGATTCACCTCGTCCTTCCACTTTTGGATCTTTCAGCGTCTTACTGTAGGAATGTATAGTTAAGACCTGTACAGCCATAAAAATTGCAATACCTACCAAGCCTAAAGTAGGTCCAACAGCAGGATTTAAGGACGATGCTAATGCTATTAACATTATCCTTCTTATTAAAAATACAGAAGAACCAGCAAGCGCCAATCCGGCTACAGATATATTGCTAGTTTTCTTGCTAGATTTCTCATCAAGATCAGACTTTTCTGTTTCCTTTTTCTTATTTTTTTCATGCTTATCAATATAAGAAACAAGAGTTGCAAGAAAAGCAATTGCATTGGCAAGAAATAAAATTGCATCCTCTGCTGCTTCAAGTGAAGATGTTTCACCCATTATCATACCTACAATAACCAGTGCAGTTGTTATAGCCTCAATATAGATCAAACACTGACCTATATCAGAAATATTGTGCTCTTTTTCCTTTACTTCCTCTCCATTTTCAATAATCTCCAACTCTCGTTCTTTTTGTGCTATCTTCCTATTATTGTAAATTAAATATAGCGTACAAATAAGAGATAAGACTGTAAAAGGTAATATAGTGTGGCTTAGCGCGCCACTTATCACGCCAAGTAATACCTGATCGCTATATGTTTTTTCCAGTTCAATCGCCATCAGCAATGTAAATGGGACCATTGTTGCCAATGATGCACATTTTCTATATAGCTCTCTTTTTTTTAGTGCTAATAGTTCTTGTTCTAGCCTTTCTCTTTTGACTTCTTTATCAACTGTTGGCCAAAAATCCCAAAAAAACTCTTCTAATGGTTCAAAATCTCTTTTTTTCTTATTCTTTCCTGGAACCTTTTTAGTAGAAGAAAATTTGCCACTAGGTATTTTCATAATATTAACCTAATTAGTAGTAAGTTAATACAATTATACACCTTTTTGCTTTCTGAGTCAATATCACTAAGATATTAACTACTCTTGTCTATTAACTATTTCCTAGGAGATTTAATCAATCTATTTGATGCCGGCTAGGATATAATTATAGCCTGACCACATAGTTATAATAGCTGCAACCCATAAACAAATCGCACCTATATATTGAATCATATAATAATCGTTCATTATTAGCGCTACTACAGCAACCATCTGCAAAAATGTTTTAATTTTTCCAGCTTTGCTTACAGGTAGACTAACATTTGTAGCTATCAGAAACTCCCGTAAACCCGAGACTAATATCTCCCGACAGATGATGATAATCGATGGTACTATTGTAAAATCATTTATCTTATGCTTATAAACTAGCATAATTATCGTTGAAACCACTATTAATTTGTCAGCAATTGGATCAAATAGCTTGCCAAACTTTGATTGGACTTTCCACGCACGCGCCAGGTAACCATCAAAAAAATCCGTAATGCACGCAAACACAAAGATTGATATTGTTATCAGGCCTGCATATTTATTTTCTATATAAAAACTTAATATTATTGCTGGTATTGCAAGTGCACGAGAAATTGTAAGCAAATTAGGCACGTTTTTTTTAAGCATGTAATATCATCTTACGTAATAGGTAAACTTATACAGAAGTACAACAGAGTTCACAAGTTAATAGTTTACAATTGAACATTTATAAAAACTCCATATACTTAAAAAATACAAGCTTAAAATATAAGGATGTAATGATGAACGATGATTTAGATAGTACCACAAAACAAGAAGCGCTTAAGTATCACAGCAGAGGTGGTAAACCTGGTAAAATTTCAATCATGCCAACAAAACCTTTATCTACCCAGTATGATTTGTCACTTGCTTATTCCCCTGGTGTTGCAGCTCCGTGCCTTGAAATAGCTAAAAATCCTGAGGTTGTTTATGATTATACAGCAAAAAGCAACTGTGTTGCTGTCATTTCAAATGGCACTGCAGTGCTTGGACTTGGTAATATCGGTCCTCTTGCTGCAAAACCTGTCATGGAAGGCAAAGCTGTTTTATTTAAGCGTTTTGCTGATATTGATGCAGTTGATATAGAAGTTGGTACAGAAAATATAGAAGATTTCATCAATGCAGTAAGGTATCTTGGGCCAAGTTGGGGGGGGATAAATTTAGAAGATATAAGATCTCCCGATTGTTTTATAATAGAGAAACGCCTGAATGAACTGATGGATATTCCAGTGTTCCATGATGACCAGCATGGAACTGCGGTGGTTGTTGCAGCTGGCATAGAAAATGCTCTTGATATTGTTGAAAAGAAATTAGAGGACGTTAAGATCATTATGAATGGTGCTGGAGCAGCCGGTATTGCATGTTTAGAAATACTAAAGTCCATGGGCGCTAAAAATATAGTGCTGTGTGATAAGCAAGGAGTAATATACAAAGGTAGAAACGAGGATATGAATGAGTGGAAGGAAAAGTATGCAATTGATACTTCCGAACGTTCTCTACTTGATACAATAAAAGGCGCTGATGTATTCATCGGACTATCTGCAAAAGATGTGTTAAATGAAGAGATGTTAAAGAGTATGGGCAAAGACCCGATTATTTTTGCTCTTGCCAATCCCGATCCAGAAGTAAGGCCTGAGTTTGCAAAATCTGTGAGGCCAGATGCAATAATTGCAACTGGTAGGTCAGATTACAACAACCAAGTCAACAACGTAATGGGTTTTCCTTATATATTTAGAGGGGCACTTGATGTACATGCAACAACAATAAATGATGAAATGAAAATTGCAGCTGCAGATGCAATAGCAAAGCTTGCCCGTGAGCCAGTACCAGGTGAGATATCTGCAGTCTATGGCGGTCGTAAAATGGGCTATGGACGTGAATATATAATACCTACTCCATTTGACCCAAGATTAATTTCTATAGTAGCTCCTGCTGTTGCAAAAGCCGCAGTTGATTCAGGTGTTGCAAGAAAGGCAATACAAGATTGGAGTAAATATGAAAATCAATTAAAATCTCGTCTTTCTAATGTTCTCAGCACGCTGAATTTACTATCTTCACATATGTAATTTATTGGATAAAGTTAAAAGTGATAAACCAACCCAAACTCTAAGCCATATATGCCAAACCTATTGGTAATGGTTGCAGTTGTTGATTCAACACATGCAGTTTCATCAACTTTACTTCCTCCACCGGCAGGAATATATCCTTCACCAGCTAGTATCTTTATTCCTGGTACAATATCTTTAAATTGGTTATCAAGGATACCAAAATAGCGTAAACCAGCAAATGCTTGAGTTTGTGCTGTAAGTTGGTGATTGATACCAAGTTTTGCTTGGTAAGCCAAGGCATATCTGGTTTTTCCTAGAAATTTAACCCTAGTTACACCTGCACCAATACCAACATATGGGGTGAATGGCATTTTTGCTATATTAAAATCACGATACACATTGACCATTCCAGCTAAGTTATTAAAACCTTCATTTTTCATCTTAAATGCAGCTCTGAACTCTGCTTCAACACTACAATTTTCTTGAATGTGAATATCAACCTTTCCACTTCTCCAAGGTGAATTGCATTCCGCTCCAGTAGACGCATCATTGTGACGACGAAGTTCAATATATCTTGCTTTTTTCTTATCTGAATAATCTTCATCATATAAGTTAGTCTGAGAATATAAGCCTTCAAACTCAACTCTCATATTTTTGAATAAATACCCTATTGCAGCACTACCGGCAAACCCTGGAACATATTTAGGACTGTATCCAGCTTCAATTCGCTCCTTCTTATTAAAACTAAAAACCCCCTCTGTTATATTGTCACCTGCATCTTCTTTTCCTTCTAGAGAACCTATTGCATTGAAGAATGCTCCAAAATAGTTAGCTTTGATGTAAACATTCTCTAAGTTATTTATTTTATCATCGTAAGATAAGCACCTAAATGAAAAAGTTAGCAAAACCAATAGATATGTGAATTTAAATCTTTCGCCCACCACAAAGCCTCCCTGCATAATTTGTCATTCCATTATTATAGTATGCTTCTATTTTTTATGATAGCAACTTTTTATTGCGCTCAATCGTTTTAGATTTATAATGAAAGTATTGTAATTTAAAGTAAATCAATGACTATTGCAATTCACGAATTAGAGAGGATCATCAAACAATCGTTCCCCGACGCTGATATAAAGATTCATGATCTTGCTGGAGATGATGACCATTATCATTTAAAAATAAACTCCAAGTGTTTTCTTGGAAAGACAAAAATAGAACAGCATAAAATGGTATATAAAGCTCTGGAAGGTCAGTCTATACACGCCTTGCAACTGGAAACTAATACTTAAAAATAAGGTGAATTTATGAGCAATTTTGAACAAATAAAAAAAGATATAACAGAAAATGATGTGGTATTGTATATGAAAGGCACTTCTGATTTTCCTCAATGCGGATTCTCTGGACTCGTCGTGTCAATCCTAAAAAAATTGAACGTGAAGTTTAAGTATATTAACGTGTTGGAGAATGATGAAATACGTGAATCTATAAAAAAGTTTTCTGATTGGCCAACAATTCCACAATTATATATAAAGGAAGAGTTTATTGGTGGTTGCGACATCACTCGCGAGATGTACGAAAAAGGCGAACTGCAAAGTTTATTGAAGGAAAAAAAAATTATTGCGGAATAAGTACCAAGAAACCAGTGCCCAGACGCTGGATAACGTAGTATAGCTATGAAAAAGGATCTTATGTCTTAAACCGTATCCGTTCAGGGGAGCGGCAAAATAAGGTAGGCAAAGCAAGATAATAATGTTGATGTTAACACTATTGTCAAGTTTACTGGCCTTTCTATTAGTGAGATTGAAGAATTAAGTGTGAGCGGTTACAAATAATTTACCATTTCTTCTGGTTTCACTATCCTTTCAAACTCTTCCTCAGTGAGCAGTTGAAGTTTTGCTGCTGCTTCTTTTAGAGTGATATTTTCTTTATAAGCAAGCTTCGCTATTTTTGCTGCATTGTCGTACCCTATATGCGTATTTAATATAGTGACCAACATCAACGACTGATTCAGTAAATCTTTTATCCTCTCTTCATTTGCTTTAATACCAACTACACATTTTTCTGTAAAATTTAAACTTGCGTCAGCTAAAAGTCTTATAGACTGCAAAACATTGTAAATTATCACTGGCTTAAACACATTCAATTCAAAATGACCGTTTGAACCACTAATGGTTACAGCAACATGATTTCCCATAACTTGAGTGCATACCATAGTCACCGCTTCACACTGAGTTGGATTCACCTTACCTGGCATAATTGAAGAACCAGGCTCATTTTCCGGTAACATTATTTCCCCAATTCCGCATCTTGGACCAGAACCAAGCAACCTTATATCATTTGCAATTTTCATTAAACTGACTGCTACTGTATTGAGTGTTCCACTGAGCTCAACTAAAGCATCATTTGCTGCTAGCGCTTCAAATTTATTGCCTGCTGAAGTAAATGGAAGGTTAGTAATTCCTGCAACTTGCTTTGCAAAATCTTCAGCAAAACCCTTTTTAGTATTGAGTCCCGTGCCAACCGCAGTGCCACCTTGTGCAAGCTCGTATATACCACTTAAAGTTGATTTTACTCTCTCTATCCCCTTTTTAATCTGGGCTGCATAGCCAGAAAACTCCTGTCCTAGTGTTAGGGGCGTTGCATCTTGCAGATGAGTACGTCCTACTTTTATTATATCTTTAAATTCCTGAACCTTATTATCCAGCACCTTATGCAATTTTTCAAGATTTGGAATAAGCAAGCAGTTTATTTGCTCTGCTGCTGCTATATGCATTGCTGTTGGAAAGGTGTCATTTGACGACTGACCATAATTCACATGATCATTTGGATGTATTGGAGATTTACTACCCAAATTACCACCTAAAATCTCTATTGCACGATTGCTGATCACTTCATTCATATTCATATTAGTCTGCGTTCCGGATCCGGTTTGCCAAACAACAAGCGGAAATTCATTATTAAATTTGCCATCTATTACTTCCCTCGCGGCTGTGCAAATTGCGTCCCCTACCCTATCATCTATAACACCATGTTTCATATTAACACGCGCTGCTGCAAGTTTTACTATTGCTAATGCTTTAATCAGAGGCTCTGGCATTTTTTCTGTGCCAATCTTAAAATTTTCTAAAGAACGCTGAGTCTGTGCTCCCCAGTAATGTTCACTTGGTACTTTTACTTCCCCTAAGCTGTCTGATTCTATTCTCGTCTTTCTATCCATATTTTCCTCCTGGTGTTATGCAAACTGGTTCACTACATAATTTTTTCATGCCTACTTCTTTGTTAATTAAATCATACTAGATCCAAGTAGTCAAGTGTACGAACATTGCAATTTTCAGTTAACTTGCATGGTAGATGCAAGTAGCTGACACTGATTCACTTTATGATGGTGTCATTCCAGTCTGGAATCCAGCCTTTTCATAATCATCAAAACGTTGTATTTTAACATAAAACGGCTACTTTTATGCTTACCAACTTAATAAAATTCCTGGATCCCAGACTGGAATGACACCCTTCTGGTGGACTCAAATCACGATGTTTGCACAGCTGTACGCTTAGTTCTGGTTGCACGCTACCATTCTTGTACATCCATAAATAGAAAATTTACGCTTTAAAAGGATCATATACATCGATTTCCTTAGAATTACTCTTTTTCAACTTTTCACTTAATAATCTTAAAATAGGCTGTAAATCACCATTAATTGATAAGCACAGCACTTCTTTATTGAGATAATTAGCTAGGTGATTCTTCTTTTCCAGAATTTCTGCTTCCCTCAATAAGTCGCATTTGTTTAATACTACAATCTCTTCTTTTTCAACAAGATCACTATTGTAAAGTTCCAATTCATTATGGATACAACTATAAGCCGAAACAACGTCATCGTGAGTTACATCGATTAAATGAAGTAAAATTTGACACCTTTCTATGTGCTTTAAAAATTTATGCCCGAGCCCAACTCCAAGGTGAGCATCAGTAATTATTCCAGGAATATCTGCTATTACAACTTCGCTATCATCCACTTTTACCATGCCTAAATGAGGTCTTACGGTGGTAAATGGATAATCGCCTACTTTTGTATCGGAATTTGAGCAGCGAGTCAAAAATTTTGATTTACCTGCGTTTGGCATGCCAATAATTCCAACATCTGATAAAACTTTTAGTTTTAATAATACATGTTTTTCTTCGCCAGGCTGACCGTAAGTAAAATGTCTTGGTGCCTTATTAGTAGAAGATTTAAAATTAGTATTTCCAAGTCCACCTTTTCCACCCTGTGCTACTTGAAATTCCATACCAGGCTTGTCAAGGTCTACTATTATCTCTTCACTTTCTTCATCAATTATTTGTGCACCGACTGGAACTTTAAGTATAACGTCTTTCCCTGCTGTGCCAGATCTATCCCTGCCTGCACCATTTTTTCCACTATCTGCTTTAATGTGTCTTCTATAACGAAAATGAAGCAAAGTGTTGAGATTAGCGTCGCTGATGAAAACTATGTTTCCACCCTTTCCTCCATTACCACCATTTGGACCACCAAATTCAACGAACTTTTCTCGACGAAAACTTGCACAGCCATCACCACCGTCACCAGCTTTTAAACACAATTTTACTTCGTCTATAAAACCCATGCTAACCCACGATAATATTTAGCATCCTTTCCTAATGCGCTTTCTATTCTGATTAGCTCGTTATACTTCGCGAGTCTATCAGAACGCGATAGCGACCCGGTTTTTATTTGCCCGCAATTTGACGCAACTGCTATATGAGATATTGTTGTGTCTTCTGTTTCACCTGAGCGATGAGAAACAACAGCTTTATAGCCATTTGATTTTGCCATTTCAATAGCAGCAAAAGTTTCTGTTAACGTCCCTATTTGATTTGGCTTGATCAGTACAGCATTTGCCATTTTTTCCTCTATTCCTTTGCATATCAGTTCACAATTTGTAACAAACAAATCATCCCCAACCAATTGAATTTTACTCCCCAATTTTGCAGTAAGTAATTTCCAACCTTCATAGTCGTCTTCACTCATTGCATCTTCTATAGAAATTATTGGATATCTTTCCACAAGATTACAATAATATTCAGTCAACTCTTCTGAAGTAAGATCTCTGTGTTCAAATTTGTAAATTCCATCTTCATAAAAAGTAGATGAAGCAACATCAAGGCCTAGTGCAAAATCACTTTGCGCTGAATAACCTGCTGATTCTATAGCGTATATGATCAAATCAAGTGCTTCTTCAGTACTTTCAATATTTGGTGCAAAACCACCTTCATCCCCTACATTTGTGCTATAACCTTTTTTCTTAAGAATGCTACGTAAGTTGTGGAATACCTCCGCAGATATTCTAATCGCTTCGCTGAAAGTCTCAGCACCGACCGGAAGAATCATGAATTCTTGGAAATCGAGCTTATTGTCTGCATGTACTCCACCATTAATTATGTTAATGAGTGGAACCGGCATAACACTCGTCTGCTTTCCTCCCAAATATCTATATAGCGGCATTTTGAAACTGTTTGCTGCTGCTTTTGCAACTGCAAGAGACACACCCAAAGTTGCATTTGCTCCAAGTTTTGATTTGTTTTTTGTTCCATCCAGTTCAATTAATGCTTTATCAATTGCATTTTGGTCCGCTGCATTCATTCCAATGATTTCATCTGCTATTATCCCATTTACAGCTTGAACAGCTTTCAGCACTCCCTTACCACAATACCTTTTCTCATCTTGGTCCCTGAGTTCCAAGGCTTCTAATTTACCGGTTGAAGCTCCAGAAGGTACAGATGCCCTGCCCATTGCACCATCACAGAGCTCAATTTCTACCTCAATAGTGGGGTAACCCCTGCTATCTAAAATTTCTCTTGCAAATACGTTATTGATTATCTTATTCATTACATTAAACCTTAACTTCCGCAATAAGTGCTGCAGTTTCCTTTGCCAATTTAGCTATATTACTACCAGCACCAATAAATAATACTATATCACTTGGACTTGTCGAATCACTAATAAAATGTGAAATGAGCAAAGCATCATTCATAATTTTTGTGTTATTAAATCCATTACTGATTAAAGCTTTTTGTATATCATCAATCCCACAACCAGGAATAGGCTTGTCTTCTGGGGGATGAACAGGAGTGAGGATGACATAATCAAACATCATGAAAATGCGTATGAATTCATCAAAAAAATTACGAATGCGGGCAAAACGAAGTGGTTCGATAATTCCTATTACTTTTCCTTTAGTAATCGAACGTGCAGCCGTTAAAGTTGCATATATTTCATTTGGATGATGGGCATAATCCTCAATTAACTTAACACCTTTAATATCGGCAATCAAAGAGAATCTTCTTGCTACTCCTTGAAATTCCAAAAGGCCTTTTTTAATATCTGCATCGCTAATTCCGAGCTTTATCGCAACTGATATTGCAGCTAGGGCGTTGCTTACTTTGTGAATTCCAATTGCATTTGATAGTACTATGTTTTTTAAAGGGCTGGATCCCAGTGTCACGCACTGGGATGACATCTCTGTACACTTTCCTTTTGTCATTCCAGCACGTAATGCTGGAATCCAGTTGTTCAACACATCAAATTCTATGCTGTTAGCATGCTGTTTAATGTTGCTGGCTCTTATGCTACCATTCTCAAACCCAAACGTTATAGAATTACCCGCATCATAATCGATGTCTACAGAATCAGGTAAAACTGCAGAACCTGCATTATTCACGAATTGGGAAAATGCATTTTTGATATTATCAAATGTGCCGTAATAATCTATGTGGTCATTGTTGATACTTGTTATGACAGCAATCTTTGCAGGGATTTTTAGCATAGTTCCATCAGACTCATCAGCCTCGATCAGAAAAGTGTCACTCCCTCCAAGTTTGAAGTTGCTCTTATAGGAATTTAATATCCCTCCTACAGTTACAGTCGCATCAATGCCAGAATGATCAAAAATGGAAGCAATCATAGCGGTTGTTGTTGTCTTTCCGCTTGAACCTGAAACCGCTATCACATATTTACCTTTCATAATTTCAGCAAGTATGTCTGATCTATGCAAAACGGTTTTATTGTTATTTTTTGCCGCAATTAACTCCGCATTATCAGATTCTATTGCAGAAGAATGTACAACTATTTGAGCTTGGCTTATATTATTAGCATTGTGACCAATAAAAACCTCTATACCTAGCTTTTGTAACTTATTTATATTGTCGTTTGATTGTGCATCACTGCCTTGAACTTTGCAATTGGAATTGTGAAGAATTTCAGCAATGGCACTCATTCCGATTCCACCTATACCAATAATATGTATTATTCCTTTTTGAGTTTTGTTAATATTTAGCAGTAGATGTTTACTCATTACTAAATTTATTATAGTATAATTTAAAATCCTCATAGTATCGAACCCTCTTACCGAATACAATGATAAAAAACCTAACCTTTCTATGTCTAATATTTGTTTTGATAAGTAGCTGCAGTTTTAGCAACAGGTTTAACTGCACTGCAGGTCATTATAAAATTGGCAGCAGCTACACAATAAATGGTATAACTTATTATCCAAAAAACTGTAAACACTATGAAGAGATAGGGATAGCATCGTGGTATGGAATAGAAGATCATGGCACACTTACAGCAAATGGTGAAGCGTTTAACCGTCACTTGATCTCTGCAGCGCATAAGACTTTGCCCTTACCCTGCTTTGTTCTTGTCACTAATTTAGAAAACGGAAGAAAGCTTGTTACAAGGGTTAACGATAGAGGGCCTTTTATTGAAGGCAGAATAATAGACTTATCAGAAAAAGCAGCTCAAGTCTTAGGATTTCATAAATCTGGGCTTGCAAAAGTAAAAGTTCAATACCTAAGAAAGATGTCAGAACAATTGATACAAAATACTCCTCATTACAGAAAGCAATATGAAAAAGAAATGCAGAAACGTCATCCGAAACAAGACAGTGCAGAAAGTAAGGGATATGTTGCATTTTTTAAAAGTGCTCAGGCTGCTAAATCAGCTGCATCAAAGCTTCGCAATCAAGGAATAAAAAATGTTAGATTGCTTTTTAAGAACGATCAATATTGCGTGAAAGTGAGTTATAGGTAGTGGTGAGTGCAGAATTTGAAAGATTTGGTTAATGTAAGGAACGCTGGCTAACTATTGTAAGTTAAAAATGTGATATAAAAAAGATATCAACAATTTATAGCTATACCACCGCGATATCTCTTAGCCGCTAACACGTAGCGGAATGACGAGCTTATCGTCACGCCACCGCTAACCGTCATACCGCGATTTATTCGCGGTATCTCAGCCGCTAACAAGTAGCGAAATGACAGCAATCCTACGTCATACCGTCACGGTATCTCTAGATCCCGCTAACAAGTAGCGGGATACTTGACCTTTACAGGAATGACAGTTGTCGTTTAGCTATAAATGTTAAGAAATTTACCAAATAAAAAAAAAGGCAAAGAAACCCTAGGGTAGCTAGTATTCAAATTCTCCCTTGTCTATTTGACGTCTTTTACTGTCTTAAACACTTTATAAGCGCGTTTCGGCTTGTATAGGTAGAAACCTAAAAGTTTTATAAAGACATGAGGTGCACATAGTGCAAAAAATTAAGCATGATTTACGCCAAATACATTAAGTTTTTTGTCATTAATCCACTGCAGAGATTGCGAAGATAAATAAATAGCTTCAGTTTCATGATAAGAGGGCTGGCGGAGTTTGTCAAGTAAGTTTTTCGTTTCATCCAATGCGCTGCCAAAAGTTTGTTATGCAAGAATGCACTAGCCATTTCTCACAGATTCATTTAAACTTAATCAAGTAGGAGTATTATTAACGCGAAAAGAGTTTAATTAGAGATTTAAGTGATATGGCGCGTGAGGAAGATATAAACCAATTAGTAGAAAATGGATTTGATATTAACTCAAAAGATGCAAGTGGAATCACTCTCTTGCATAAGTTCACAAAAGAAGGCGATTTAGTTGGAGTAAAGTCATTACTAGAGCACGAAGCTGATTTCAATGTCGTAGACAACGAAAATAGAAACCCTCTGCATTACGCCATTATGCATGGACACAAGAAAGTTGCTAAACTTTTTGTTAACCAACTGACAATTAATTCCAAGGATAAAAATGGATTCACTCCACTGCACCTTGCTGCACTACAAGATGACACGGAATTAATAGATTTTTTGATAACAAAAGGCGCAAAAATTAATGAAAAAGATGCCAAAGAGGGCTATACTCCTCTTCATATAGCTTCACTATACGGTTCTAAAAAAAGCGTCCAAATTTTAATTGATAGCGGAGCAAATCTCGAATGTGAAGATAACAATTTTCGTACTCCTTTGTTTTTAACCATTTATCAATGCACCGCACATTATGACAGCAGAGCAGAAATTATAGAATATCTGATAAAGAAAGGTGCAAATATAGAAGCCAAAGATGCAGAAAATAACACTACGCTTTTCCTAGCAGCGTATAACAACAAAATGCAAATAGTAAAACTTATTGCAAAAAAACAGCAAGCAAGTAACGATAAAATTAAACTTAAAGAGTTTTTTTGCACAAAAAACAACCATGGTTTTGATGCGTTAGATTGCGCTATTGAGCATAATAATAGAAAAATGGTAACATTTCTTGTTTCAAAGGGAATAGAAGCAAACGATCAAGATTTTAATGGTAACGCTAGGCTGCATAAAGCTAGCCATAATGGTAACACTAAAACAGTTAAGCTCTTATTGAAGCTTAAGGTAAACGTTAATGCTGTTACTAAATGTAACAGAACTCCCTTGCTACTCGCAGTTAAAAAAGGCCATACACAAATTGTGAAAATGTTATTGGAAGTTAGAGCCAATATGAACATTTGTGAGCAACAAGGTTTTGCACCTCTACATCTTGCTGTTCAAAAGGATTATTTTGATATAGCTCAGTTGTTAACAGAAAAAGGTGCAGACCTTAACATTAAGTGCAATAACGGTCATACCGCAATAGATATGTTCATTAGCAAGGCTAATAGCAAAAAAAACATCGAAGAAAATTACAAAAAATTTTGTAGATTTTTGATGCTTTATCTGAAAGAGCTACATAGTAAACACAAAGCCTGTTGTATACTTTCAACCCTAGCTCTAAGCTTAACAATTATAGGCTTACCATTTATTTTCAAGCCTATTATTAAATACAGAGAAAGAAGTACAATATATAAAAAAATTAGGGCTATGCTGGTCTACATTTAAGTACAAGAAGAGTATACAAAAAATACATAGCCAAAGCTAATACACGACAATTATCTGCTCGATGAAAATGAGATTAAATACATTTTTAATATTTTTATAGAAATCTATTAGTATAGATTTTGTATGCTGTTCTAATGGCTATTTTTAAATGCTTAATACTCCTCTTCATTATTTCTTGCACACATCTACCTACCAAGCAATATCCTATTAACATAGACAATTATAAGCACGATTATCCGTTGCAACAATATAACACCTCTTTGGAGATTAATGAACCGGCAATACCAGAAATTATGCCTTTACCAATAGAGTTTCCCGATCTCACAATCAGTAATCAGCTTATTTCTATTAATGTTAGTGAAGAAGTATCAGTAAAGGATTTGCTGATTGAGATAGGAAAACTTTCTGACGTTAACTTGGATATGGACCCAAAAATATCAGGTAATATTATTTTAAAGCTAAAAGATAAGGATATAAACGAAGTAATTCAGAGTATAGCAAATAGCGCCAAACTGCGTTACTCAACAAGTAATGGTGTAATTAGAATTGAGCAGGACTTGCCATACGCACAAAATTATTACGTAGACTTCATCAATATTCAACATTCTGCTCAAAGCAGTTTCGTCATTAATAACAATATTACTAACAGTGATGGAAGTAACGTTGATAGGGACTATAACAATGTTATGAAGTCTCAATACAGTAGTGACTTATGGAATTCATTAGAAAAAGGCTTGAATGCAATAATGGATGTTAACGGGGTGGATGATGGCGAATTCCTTTCATCCAACAGAGAAGCTGGTGTTATTATTTTGAATGCTAGAAAAGATATCCACAAAGCTGTTGAAGAATATATTAATAAGGTTAAGAAGTTAGCGTCTTCTCAAGTAATGATAGAGGCAAAAATAGTTGAAGTTGTGCTAGATGACAAATACCTTTCTGGTATGAACTTAAATGACTTACAAGATGGAACTAAGTCTATAATAAATCAAGATAACTCCATTATTAACCTAGCAATGAACTTTGGTGCAAATGATCTAGGAGATTTAGTAAAAAATTTAGACAAATTTGGCACTTCAACTGTAATTTCAAGCCCCAGAGTACATGCTATAAATAATCAGCAAGCGATGATTTCATTTACTAAAAACCATATTTATTTTACCTCCGATATACAAAAAGATACTAGAAACTCTAATCAGACCTTAATTACCAAGATGAATAGCGTCCCAATAGGTGTTGTGCTAATAATCCACCCAAGCATTAACATTGATACTAGTGAAATATTCATGGATATACATCCAACTTTATCAAGAATTAACGGCTACACTAAAGATCCAGATATAGAGTACGTCGCACAGCAGAGTAAAATGAAATTAAATAGCGACATTCCAATTGTTGAAATCAGAGAAATGAACTCTATGTTAAAAATTAAGAGCGGTGAAATTATGGTAATCGGCGGGCTTATAGAACATAGAGAAGATAAGCAAAGCTTATTGCATCAGAAATCAAAAAGGCTAGCGAATAATATTAGAACAGTAGAAACTGTCATTTTTTTAAAAGCAACAATCGTACCAACATTTGGTTTGTTAGATAGAAAAGATAAGAATTTATATATATATTAAATTATCACTAAAAATTAAATATCAAACCAACTTCAATATTGTGAGTAGATATGTCATCTGCAACAGGTATCGGAACGCTAAAGTAACGATAGCCGAGAAAGGTTTTGATTTCTGGGATTATTGAATAATCAACACCAAGTTTTATTTGATAAGCAAACCAAGGAACATTCAGTGGCATTGAATTTTGGGGTGACCCATTAATCCTTTTTAATCTAAAAACTGTTGGTCCTATACCAAGACCGATGTACGGAGCAAATTGTGTATCCTGAACGCTGGGATTATAATAGAAGTTTAACAAAAACGCAAATATACTTGCTGATTTATCAAATACCGGAGGAGAATTACTATCTTCAATATTGGCTATAGAATACGCGGCTTCAAAATCAATTTTACCATTTTCTCCAGCATAGTAACCTAAAGACATGCTGCTAAACCACTGGAAATCAATTTTACCATCAAATTGCTGTATACTTTTAATTTCATCTGCCACTATATTTTTTATTATAAAACCATAATGACTTTCAACTAAAGTTAGGACTCTTTTTCCTATTTCTTGTATACCCTTTACAAATATTTCTGAATTATCATGGTATACCTTACCACCGTTAGCGCTAACATAAAAATCAAGTTTTTTTGATTTTTCTTTTGTAGGCTCAGCTTGATCTGCAATACGTGACCACATATTTTTCTGATCAGCTACTTGGAAAACAGAAGGTGGACTACTTTCAAGTTCTTGATATTTTATTGGTATTTCTTTTGCAGTAACCTCCTCAGAACGTATCACACTTTTATTATTGTCTGTTTCTAATTTTAAGGGTTGTACTTGCTCAATGTGTGTATCATTACTAATATAAGTAATAAAAAAATAGACACATGAAATGAAAATCAAAAATAAAGTAATAGATATTCTAGTTATCATAAATGAATTCACAATTATCATTTACAGTATAATTACTATATCGTATATTTCTTCAATGTACAAAAATTAAGAAAAAATATTTCCAATTAGATAATTATTTTCCACTCCTTTAACATTAACTTTCACAATACTCTTGGCTTGAGCTTTTGATTCAAGCTTTATTAATGCAAAATTTTCTGCTCTACCGACATTATTTTGCTCAACCAGAACACTTTGCTTAGTGTTGATCAAGGATTGACAAAAACTGCTCATAATTTCTTTATTTACTTCTCTTAAATTTTTTACTCGTTCTTTACGCACATTCTCTGGTACTTGTGGCATTCGTGCAGCAGGTGTATTTTTCCGCTCTGAATATGGAAAAGCATGTAGGTAAACTATATTTGTTTTTTTCAGTAAATCAACTGTATCCTGAAACATTTCATCAGTTTCTGTTGGAAATCCAGCAATAATATCAGCGCCAAATGCTATATTAGGCCTCAAGCTCTTCATTTTATGACAAAATTCTATCACTTGTTCTCTGTTGTGACGACGCTTCATTCTCTTTAGTATTAAATTATTACCAGATTGTAGACTCAAATGTAAATGAGGCATAAGTCTTGACTCATTAGCTATTAAATCCATTAATTCGTCGTCAACTTCAGCAACATCGATAGAGGAAAGTCTTAGCCTCTTCAACTCTGGTATATCCTTTAAAACTCTCCTAATCATTGAACCAAGTGATGGCTTACCCAACAAATCTGTACCAAAGTCAGTAATATCAACCCCTGTAAACACTACTTCTTGATATCCATTTTCTACAAAGATCCTGATTTGCTCTATAATACTGTTTATTGGCACAGATCGATTATTCCCTCTTGCCTCAGTAATTGAACAAAATGTGCAGCTATGATTACAACCATTTTGAATTTCAATAAATGCCCTTGACTTATCTTCAAATCCATTAATTAGAACAGGTTCTACTTGGTTATCACTGACCAAGATTTTATCGTCATTTAGTAAGTAATTTTCAGCTTTTAGCTTATCTTGATTACCGAGCACTTTACTTACACCAGGAATGCTACTGTAAACTTCTGGATCCAACTGAACAGCACAACCAACTACGATAATTTCTTTATTTGGATCATTTTTGTAAATCTTACGTATCTTTTGCTTTACCTGACGTTCTGCTTCGTTTGTCACTGCACAGCTATGCACCACAACAACATTTTCTCTCTTTGCTTTTTTTAATGCTTTTTTGATTAACTCGCTCTCGTAAAAATTTAGACGACAACCAAATGTTATCACTTCATTCATGTTAGTATTTTTTGCTTTAATAGACCTAAATTATATCAAATATCCAAGCAAAGTCTCTTGCATGACTATTTTTTTGTAAATAAATGCTATGCAAGCAGCAGACACTGGGATCTCAACGATTTTCACTCAGACACAGTATCACTCCTTTGCTTATTATAGTCTTTTGACCTTTTTAAGATACAATCCGGATTGGATACTGAGTTGGTGAGTATAAAAGTATAGCTTCTACGTCATACCGCTGCGGTATCTCTTAGCCGCTAACAAGTAGCGGGATGACGATTGTCGGTGAATCTAAGTTACCTTAACTACATTTCTAGCTGTAACTATAAATGTATGGATTTTTTATCGTGCCATGTTATAATTAACGTCTTGCTAAAAATTAAATATTGATGAATGAACTAAGAAAGTTAAGTATTACACAAATGCATGACGGGCTCAAAAAAAAGAGTTTTTCTGCCGTTGAACTCGTAGAGGCGCACATCAGTGCGGTTGAAAATGAGAAATTAAATGCATTTATAACAAAAACCCCAGAGATAGCAATGAAAGCTGCTAAAGCTGCAGATGAACATTTCTCTAGGCAAAAGGATGATTTAATCTCGCCGCTCATGGGTGTACCAGTTGGCATCAAAGATCTATTCTGTACAAAAGGAATAAAAACAACAGCATGCTCAAAAATGCTGGAAAATTTCGTTCCGACTTACGAATCTACGGTGTCTGACTTGCTTTTAAAAAGTGGAGCAGCCATGCTCGGTAAGCTTAATATGGATGAATTTGCTATGGGTTCTGCGAACACAAATAGCTATTTTGGCCCTGTTGAGAATGTGTGGATTAGAAAAAGCGATGGGGAAAAAGTTGTTCCTGGTGGATCATCTGGTGGATCTGCAGCATCGGTGGCTGGATTTTTATGCGCTGGAGCACTAGGGAGTGACACCGGTGGATCTGTGCGCCAACCAGCAGCTTATTGTGGAGTGGTTGGAATAAAGCCAACTTATGGAAGATGCTCGCGTTTTGGTATGATTGCATTTGCGAGTTCTCTAGATCAAGCAGGAGTCATTACTCGTTCTGTCTCTGATTCAGCATTAATGCTGGAAGCAATCTGTGGCTATGATACAAAAGATTCAATATCAAGCGAAAAGCCAGTGCCTAAATTTTCTAGCTTTATAAATGGTGATGTCAAGGGTAAGCGTATTGGTATACCAAAAGAATATAGGATGGATGGAATTTCAGAGGAAATAGTCCATAATTGGGAGAAAGTTGCTTCCTATTTAAAAGAAAATGGCGCTGAAGTTGTTGACGTTACTCTGCCACATACTAAATATGCAATACCAGTCTATTATTTAATTTGTTCTGCTGAAACTTCATCCAATCTTGCTCGTTATGACGGTGTGCGTTATGGGTTCAGGGTTGATGCTGATACCCTTGAAGAAATGTATTCACTAACAAGAGCAGAAGGTTTCGGTAAAGAGGTGAAAAGAAGAATTTTAATTGGCGCTTATGCGCTTTCCTCAGGTCATTACAATGAATATTACGAAAAAGCACAGTGTATCAGGGCATTAATCAGAAATGATTTTATAAAAGCGTTTGAAAAAATAGATTACATACTTGTGCCATCTGCTCCAACAGAAGCTTTTGGCTTAAATGAAAAGCCAGATCCGCTAATTATGTGCATCAATGATGTGTTTACTGTGCCGGCAAGTCTGGCAGGATTGCCTGCTATTTCTGTTCCTGTTGGGCTCTCCAATGAGGGTTTACCACTTGCCTTGCAAGTGATTGGAAATTATTATGATGAAGCTGGAATATTAAATGTGGCAAGTGTGATAGAGCAAAATTGCGGCAGAATAATTAGACCTCTTGCATAATCTATTTTTTGATAGTAATTTTTGCATTAAAATTTGCTTACGCTCCTCAACGTACTCTATGGTTCCATTTTTAGATGAATAGCAAAAACAGGGTATATTAATCTGTTTACAAAATTTTCGTGTAACAGTTCACACTTAATTAAACAGACTGAATTCTGTAATTTTGGGATGTTGAAAAATTTACCTCACGTTGTCATTCCAGCGCATAACGCTGAAATCCAGATTTATAGAAACGAAAAAACTTGCTTGACGTCTGGTAGAGACTCATGACCTTGAAACCAGCGATTTGGTCTCATAACCATAGTCTCCCCAAAAGAACCGTGCTTGCGGATTTCCCGCACACGGCTCCACAATACAGCGTTCACACTAGTGCTCCTGTGTATAAAGAAACATATACCTTTGGTTTTGGTAATGGATTTACTTTTAAATAGTGTATAAATTGTTCCCAATCCATACTTTTCTTTTGACTACGTCGGTTTATCCACTTAAATGCTAACTTTGTTACCGGTCGATAGAATTGAATCAAACACCGATAATTTCCGCTAACTCCGAAGTAGCTATAGTGTCCTGTTAGTTTGGCTTTAAGTTTCTGCCACCAATCTTTGAGACAGATACGACTTCGTACCATCTTCAACCATTCTTTGATTTCTTTAATCTTTCTGGCTAGGCTTATTTTTGAAGTTTTCTGCTTCATCATAAGTTTACCATTACGACTTTTTCCACAATAATGTGTAAATCCTAGAAAGTTGAAGCTAGCCGTCCTACGTTTCTCTCTTTCTGCTTGATACCATTCTTTCTTACCAAACTTTACTATTTTTGTTTTATTTTCAGCTATTTCCAACCCAAATTTACTTAGTCTTTGTTTCAGTAATTCTAGAAATTCTTTTGCGTCTTCTTCCCTCTCGCAGCCAACTACAAAATCGTCGCAAAACCTTATTAGCTGTAAATATCCTCTGGCTTTTGGCTTAAATTTCTTTTCAAACCATAAGTCCAGCACATAGTGTAAGTATATATTAGCTAATACAGGGCTTACTATACCACCTTGTGGTGTGCCTTGATCGGTTGCTTTATAACATCCAACTTCGACTATTCCTGCCTTTAGAAATCGTTTTATTAACCACAATAAATTTGGGTCAGCTATTCGTTCCCTTAGACAATTCATTAGCCATTTATGTTGAACATTATCAAAGAACTTCTTGATATCCACTTCTACAATATAGTTAATTGGTTTGTGCATAACTGCTTTATCTAGAGCGTTTATCGCCTGATGACAATTTCTTCCTGGTCGAAATCCATACGAGCTGTCCATAAAGTTTGCTTCATAAATATTTTCTAATATCTTCTTTAGCATTACCTGTACCAACTTATCTTCCGTTGATGGTATTCCGAGACCGCGCTTCTCTTTGCTCCCGGCTTTGGGTATGTATACCCTTTTCACTGGTAGCGGTTGATATTGTTTTCTCTTCATACTATCCACTAGTGTTTTAAGTTTCTCTTCTAGATTTTCTCCATAAGCTTCCACTGTCACACGATCTATACCACAAGCCTTGTTGCGTTTTAGTTCCTTATAACACTCTGCAAGATTCTCTTCATTAATCAAATGAACTAATGATGTAAATTTTACTCGCTTATCTTGCTTAGCCCTTACTGCTATCTGGTTTAGTTTTCCTTGCATACTCCTCTAATCTCTGTTGTATTGGTATAGCAATCCCTATACCAGTCACTATATTGCTAACCGCTTCCCCTTGTATGTGGCTTTCCCACACTCCGAGTACTATCAGTTAGTCCGACTTCCTTTGCATCTTCCTCCAGTCCTCGCCTTTATTGACTTGTTCCAGAGTACCCTTACAGGAATACAAAGGATCTCCCAAGTTCACGTAAGGTCCATCTCAACACATGACGCGGCCTTCGATCCCGATGAGGTGAGTAATATCTTGCCTTAGCGTTATTACCCATGTTGCCTTCCACCAAATGTAAAGTGTCAGCCCCCATGACGCGTGAATTACGGGACTCAATACCTTCACTTTCGTTGCACCCTATGTTGTCCATTCCATTAGCTTTACTACGCTCGTTACCTTACGCAGCATAATGGTTTGTTCCAGGTTGCCGGCTAAGCTTTACCCGTGTTGGATTTTCACCAACTGTTCCTTACGCACTTCTTGGCGCACACATTTTGCCAACCCCCTTATTATGATGTGTAGTACAATGATACAAATTAAGAATTCCCCCATCCTGTGCTGGTTCTTCGATCTGAAATCCTACTTCTACCTGATCACAACCAATGTTAATTTGTCCTATTAATGCTTTAATAATGCCGCGCTTAGTTTGCCAATCTAGCTGTTCCAGGTTCGATTTTACACTAGAATAAAAATTCTTTATGCTATTTATAATAAGACTTATTCCTTTTTCTACTGCCTTCTGATCAACTACCTTTTTTTTCTCTTCTTCTATCCCTTGTAAGCGTTCTTTCATTTTTCTCATTGTCTGTTTAAATTCTTCCTCGCTTATATATCCTTTCTCTCCTGCATTTTCTTGACTATAATAATCTTCCATTAATTTTTCGATACCTTCTTTTATTTGATTTTCTCTTCTTGCAAACTTTTTCTCTGATGATTCATCATTTTTATTTTCTAATACTCTACGTTGGTATTCCTTTTTTATCATCTCTGGGTTTTTTAGTACATCTTTCACCTTTTCCCATACTGACCTTACCCAGAAAAAGTGGAGAGAAAGAAAGGAGTTTTTTCGGGTAAAATAAAATTTTGGAGGATTAGAAATGGCAAGAGAATATACGGCAGAATTCAAATTGGAAGCTGTTAAGCTGGCAAATGAACAAAGAAAGGTAGGTCAACCAGTTGCAAAAGTAGTAAGAGATCTAGGAATAAGGGATAGTGTATTAGGAAAATGGATGAAGAAATATAACGAAAAAAAGTCAGCGGCAAATGCATTTCCAGATGTAGCACCTTATGACAAAGAGAGATTTGATTTACAAAGCAAGAGTAACAAGAGAAAGAGACATTTTAAAAAAAGCCCTGGCCAGTCAAAAAGAGTAAAATATTTTTTCATAAAAGAGCATAGTAAACACTATAAAGTGCAGGAATTATGTAGGGTTTTCTGCTAGTGGCTACTATAAGTGGACTACAAGGAAAATAAGCAGTAGAGAATCAGCAAATAAAGAGTTATTAGCAGATATTCAAAAAATATATCAAGCTTCTAAATGTAGATATGGAGCTCCTAAAATTCATGCTGAATTAAAGGCTTTGGGTAAAAGTTGCAACTTAAAAACAGTGCAAAGTATTATGCAGAAAAATGGTATTCAGGCTATATTGAGAAGAAAATTTAAAATTAAGAAACAACAAACGGACAGTAGCTCCCAATATATTAGACCAAAACTTTATTGTCGATCAACCAAATAAAGTATGGGATTACTTATATAAAAACCAAAGAAGGATGGCTATATTTGGCAACAATAATCGATCTATATTCACGCATGGTAGTTAATGAGCAGTTCAATAAATAAACAATTGGTTATGGACTCTTTATTAATGGCCGTTAACAAGCGTAAACCTGCCAAAAATCTACTATTACATAGTGATCAAGGTTCACAATATACTTCGCAAGGTTATCAATATCTCTTATCCATAAAAAACATAGATGAGTCATAAAGGTTGTTGTTACGACAATTCTGTTGTGGAAAGCTTCTTTAGCTCATTGAAAAGAGAAATACTTATTGATACTTCACAACACTCTGCTCAACAAACTAGAACTGCAATATTTGAATACATAGAAATTTTTTATAACAAACAACGTCACTATTAACTATTGCATTCCTGAGCATTTTGATTCATCATTCTCTTTGTGAAAAACATTCCAAACTTTCTCTCCACTTTTTCTGGGTAAGGTCAGTTTCCATTTGGTTCAAACTCGGATACAATTTCCCCAGAGCTGGGTAATCTCATACCAGAACCATCTGCTGCAATAAGTCTATAGCCTCTCCAACTCAGGTTCATCCTGATAGGCTGTTTGGATGCTTAAATTCTTGAAAGCCTGTATGGCAAATCTTATACCTTGCTTTAGAAAAAGCTTGCTTTGAGGGTACATGTCAATGGCTCCATAAGTTCACATTCTATTCCCAAACTTTTTTTAACTAACTTTAAAATCATAGAAAATACTGTCGAAAAAGGAAGTTTTCTTGTTCGTGTAAAACTCAACACAATGGATTTTCTGAAAAGTTTTCGAGTATATTGCATTTTTAATTTGTAAGATAAGATCTTTTCCTTTTTGCATGCCTCACCTAAAAAAGACACATTTTAAACTTTTTTGTTGCAATAAAATAGAAACAAAAGTGCTGTCCCTTGCACTCTTTGGATAATTTAATGATAAAAAATTTGGAGAGAAATTTTATACACTATCGCTGATATTTTTCCTTAAGTTGACGCCATTGCCTGAACGGATACATGACAAATCTATCGTTTATCAAATCGTCGGTAAGCCTAAAGCTATAGCCATTAAGCACGATAAAGAAAATCATTCATAATCGCTATAGCAACTAGTGTAGACACTTGACGTTCCTTGTGATTTGATAAATAGAGGTTTTTATCTGACTTCACAACAAGGGCTTCTGGATGACTTTGAAAGTGAACATTACCATGCTTATCTTCAATAGCCTCTATTACCCCCTCACTGGAAAATGCTGCAACTTTATATCCAAGTGACTCCAATTTTCTTCTATTTTCTGGTGTATTACTTACTGCTCCTGAATGAGCATCTGGAAAATATGTTGAAAACCAGCCATTTTCATTAGGTATTAGGAATTTGGCTACTACTTCTGCTAAACGACTATTTGGAACGATCTTTATCTGCTGGAGAGGTAGATCCTCTTTCTGTGGATTAGGTGCTGATTTTAAATGAGATCTTCGTTTCTCTTCATCACTCACAACACTCACTACTTCAATTCCCTTTGCATTCATTATGCCTTCACATATGCCAAGTAAATGAATTGCAGGGTTATCATCCACTATTTTTACAATTGCTTCAGTAACAAGCTGGCGACAAGGAGTGGGTGCTGAGTGTAAATTATCCGGAATAAATATTCTATTTATTTTGTGCTCTTTAACAAACTTTGCAACTTCAACTTTTATTCGGTCTAATGTTAGCTTCTTTGCCAATGTTTCATCTTGTTTTGCAAAGATAAGCGACTTTTCTTGGATTTCTTTTAAGTTAATTATTTTATTGTAGTCAATGAGTACGGTTTTAACTCCAAAGTTATTAAACATCTCGTAGATATTTTGAGATAGCCCAAGCTCATGTGCTTCTTCCGTTTTCAACAAACCAACAACTATGTCATTATTTACTGTATTTTCTGCCGTCAAGACAGTTGACGCTGGTTCTTCTTTTCTGGTTACATGTTGAGATGCCGGTTTTTCACTAACGCCAGCATAAGTAATATTGCTTAATAATAGAACTATAATTAATAAGATATTAAATAGTTTATTATAATATTTATATACTATGACTTGCCTCCCTAATATTTATATTACGATATAGAGTATTTTATAACAAAAAGGCAAGTTTGCCAAGAAAGAGAAGGTGGCCTGAGCAGGAATCGAACCAGCGACACAAGGATTTTCAGTCCTTTGCTCTACCAACTGAGCTATCAGGCCAACTGTATACTTTTATTTTTAGATAAAAAATGTTATTATGTCTATCAAAAGTTTTTAAAGTAGTTTATAAAAATAAAGGATGAACATTAATGACAAAATAGGAATCTACCCTGGCACATTTGACCCTATAACTTTTGGGCATCTTGACATAATCAAAAGAGCGTGTAAACTAGTCGATAAATTAATAATAGGAGTTGCAGAAAACGTTAATAAGCATACTGCCTTTGACACAAAGCTACGCACAAGCATGGCTGAAAATGAAATCAAAGGGCTAGGAATTGATGCAGATGTTATATCTTTTAATGGGTTGCTAGTGAAGTTTGCCAAAGAGCAGAATGCTTCTGTTATTATTAGGGGATTAAGAGCAGTATCGGATTTTGATTACGAGTTTCAAATGAGCTGGGTAAATTATAAACTTCTTCCTGAAATCGAAACCATATTTCTTCCTGCTTCTGAAGATACTCAATTTATCTCATCAAGCTTTGTAAAGGAAATAGCAAGATTAGGAGAAGATGTTAGCAAATTTGTATCAAAAGGTGTTCAAAACGAATTGATTAACCTGAATAGGATAAAAAATGGAGAATAGTGCTTGTTGTTTTTTATTTCTGAATGGGTATATTCAATATATAAAATGTTATAAGCTAAAGGGGCAGCATGTCAAAAGTGAGGGTTAATAATAGAAAAGTTTGTTGTCATGGTGATGAGAATGATGAGGGTTCCGGCCATCCATTAATATATTTAGATATGGGAGAAGAAGAGGAAATAGCCTGCCCTTATTGTGAAAAGACGTTTGTCCATGACTGCACTGTAGAAGCGGTTGGGGAGCTGACTAGGGATGAGCTCTAATGGCACTTCTGCAGACTTAGCTTATGTAAATAGCAATAAGAGGGGCAGTAAAAATGAAACTGTCCATACGGTCGAGCACTCCCCCATGGCCAGGTATCATATTTCCACTATCTTTAACACCGTAAGCTCTTTTAACAAGCGACTCAGTGAAATCGCCAAGTTGCGCTAGAATAGCAATTGCAAGGCCAATGATTGGAGAATAAAAAATTGAAAATAGACCAAAAAATATTGATCCAAAAATTGTGCACACTACTCCAGCTAAAATCGCACCAAGAAGTCCTGCCCAAGTTTTTCCAGGGCTAATAATTGGGCAAATTTTAGCTCCACCAAAATTCTTGCCAAACAGGTAGGCAGTAACGTCAATTCCCCAAATGGTTAAGACGAACCATACTAATGCGTATTTTCCCTGTGGTAGATTATATAAATATATTAATGAGGCGCTTGGTAGTGCAATCAATAATAATGCAAAAACGTATAAAATTTTGTTTCCCTGGGTTAGATTATACCATTCAAAAGAAGATAAAACTGCTATCGAAAAAATCAATAGGTAAAACGATAAATCACTGAAATATGTAGCAAAGGAAAATATGAATAATATTACTATTGAGGACAACATTCTAATTATAAAATTATTATCTACCATATTTTTTCTCTCTTTTTGTATAATCTTCTAATGCTTTACTCAAATCTTGACAAGAAAAATCAGGCCATAAAGTATCACAAAAATACAATTCAGCATAAGCTGCTTGCCATAATAAAAAGTTGCTTAACCTTTTTTCGCCGCCAGTGCGAATTAATAAATCCAATTTTGGCAAATCTTTAGTATACAGAAATTTTTCAAATTCCTCTTCTGATACATAAGCAATATTATCTTTTATAATATTGCTTATAGCTTGTGTAATTTCTTGCTTTGCTCCGTAACTGACTGCCACAGTGAGTAATAAACCATCGTTCTTATGTGTCATTTCTTCTGCTTTTTTAATTTGATCCAATATTTTACTGGGTAACAGACTTAAATTGCCAATAAAATTCAACTTAATGTTACAATTGTAAATGAAATTGACTTTATCTTCATTAGTTAAAACGGAGTAAAATAAATCAAATAGACAGTCAGTTTCGTTTTTAGGTCTAAGCCAATTCTCCATAGAGAATGCATACAAAGTTAAGTAGGGTATAGTTAAGTCCGTACAATACTTGGCAATATCGTATGCAACTTCACTGCCCTTTTTATAACCATCAATTTTTACCCTTCCTTGATTGTTCGCCCATCTACCATTACCATCCATAATAATTGCTAAATGTTTCGGTAAAGATTCTTGATTCAACATTTAAATTTAACCTAATTTTGACTTGAGTGAAATTTTTTGGATTTCAATGGACACCTGGAAGGTGTCAGCTACTTGCATGACAGGAAGAGAGTTACTGTAGTGACACCAATAGTTGATACTTGAATGCAAAATTGGTGTCATCCCAGTGCTCCGACACTGGGATCCAGGAAATTTGATTTCAAACAAGTGCATCAGATAGTTGTATAGTAAAGACTGGATTCCAGTGTCAAACACTGGAATGACATCATTTGCTATGTAAGCTTTCTCCATATCATTTAGTGATTCAGTATATCCTTTTCTTTGATGGACAATTCACCATCAATCTTTTTTATATTATCATCAGTAATATTTTGTATTTCCTTCTTAGCACCATGAAAATCATCTTCTGAGATTTCTTTATTTTCCTTCATTTTTTCTGTTTCTTCCATAATATCTCTACGTATATTTCTAATGGCAATCCGTGCATTTTCAGCAAACTGATGCAATAATTTCACTAATTTTTCACGGGTTTCTTGTGTCAAGTCCGGAAGAGCTATACGTATGGTGCTACCCTCGACAACAGGATTTAAATTCAGGTTAGCATTTAATATAGCGTTTTTCACTTCACCTACAACACTAATGTCCCAAACTTTAATTGATAGGGTTTTGTTATCTATAACCGAAACGCCTGCAACTTGATTTAACTTTTGATGCCCACCATAGATGTTTACAACTATACCATCAAGCAAAGATGCACTAGCTCTACCAGTGCGTACGCCTTTAATATCATCATGAAAGGACTGAATAGTTTTTAGCATTCTTTCTTTTGTTTTAGCTTTTATTTCATTTAACATAAATTACCTACTGTTTACAATCTGAAACTATAGTATAAGTACCTTGACCCTTAATAATATTGACTATTTTTTCTCCCTTCAAAGAAAAAACTATAATTGGAATAGAATTCTCACGAGCAAGTGAAATTGCTGATGCATCCATAACTTTTAAATCACGAGTCAATAAATCCGTGTAAGAAAGCCTATCATACATTACAGCATCCTCATTTTTTTTCGGATCAGCGGAGTATACACCATTTACTTGCGTACCCTTTAGAATAACATCACAATTCATTTCAACAGCACGTAAGGCTGCAGCTGTATCTGTAGTAAAAAATAGGTTGCCTGTGCCTGCTGCAAAAATTACCACTCTACCTTTTTCTAAATGACGAATAGCTTTCCTTCTGATGTAAGGTTCGCATACAGTGGCCATGGGTATTGCAGATAATACCCTAGAAGCTACTAAATTTTTTTCTAAAAAGTTTTGTAAAATTAAAGCATTGATTATAGTTGCAAGCATTCCAATATAATCACTGCTTGCTCTTTCACAACCACTTAAAGACGCAGATGTGCCACGAAAGATATTACCACCACCAACAACAATACATACCTGAACTCCAAGATTACAAACTTCAACTATGCCTTTAGATAACTCACCTATAGTCTCCATATCGTGACCAAATTGCTTTGATCCCATCAAAGCCTCACCAGAGATTTTAAATAACACCCTGGAATATTTTATTTCGCTTTTTTCATTTGTTGAAATAAACATTTTTTGCTATTTAATCTGCATCACCCAAAACAAGTAACTTGTAATTAGAGAGTTTAACAGCACTCAACTCGCTTGATTTTATAAAATCAGAAATCTTCATCTTATCATCCTTTATAAATTTTTGCTCCAGTAAAACAACTTCTTCATAGTACTTAGCCATTCGTCCATCTACTATTTTTTTTGCTACTTCTTCAGGTTTATTTAAGCTCCTCACTTGCTCTTCAATTATAGAACGTTCGTTGTTCAACTTCATTTGATCTAAATCATCTATAGACAAAGCTTCAGGCTTCATAGCAACTACATGCATAGCTATTTGTTTCCCAATCTCTTGTAGCTTCGCCTTATCACCAGATGATTGCAATGCAATTAAAGCACCAATCTTACCTAAGCCACACACATCACCATGTACGTAGCCAGCAATAACTCCATCCTTAGCTTCTAAGTAACAAAGCTTGCTTAACTCTAGCTTCTCACCAAGAACTGACGTACCATTCATAATAGCTTCCTGCACTGTGCCAATGCTTTCATACTTGGCATTTTTTAACTCATCAACGCTAGTACAGCGTTCTTGATGAGCAATTGATGCTAAATTTAAAACTAACTCTATAAATTTCTCATTCCTTGCGACAAAATCGGTTTCGCAATTGAGTTCAATCAATACACCACAATTTTCAGTCAAACACATAGCAACGAGCCCATCTGAAGCTACTCTATCAGATTTTTTGTCAGCTTTAGCAAGACCTATTGTACGTAACTTATCAACGGCTTTCTTAATGTCACCATCACATTCTTCTAATGCTTTTTTACAGTCACTTAAGCCAAGCCCTGTTCTATCACGTAATTCTCTTATATCATCTGGATTCATCTTCATTTGTTACTACCTACCTTTCTTCTTCTTTGTAAACTTTACTACGTCTCCTTTTAGTTTGCACAATACCATCTTCTTTTTCTTGAATAAACTCATCACCCCTTATATCATCAATCTTAACTCCAGATTTTGCTAGACTAGACTCTATTCCAGCTAATATAGAGTCGGTAGCTAATTTACAATAGAGCTCTATTGATTTTCTTGAGTCATCATTTCCAGGTATTAGATAAGTAATACCATCTGGATCAGAATTAGTATCAAGTATTGCAACTATTGGAATTCCTAACTTCTTAGCCTCCTTAACCGCTATATGCTCTTTATTAGTATCAATGATGAATAAGATATCAGGAATTGCTCCCATTTCTCTAATACCGCCAAGCGCCTTATCAAGCTTTTGCTTTTTCTTTTCAATGTTTCCCAATTCTTTCTTTGTTAAAATGCTATCCTCGTCATTTAATATTTTCTCATATTGCATCAAGGTTTTTATCGAAGAAGAAACAGTGCCCCAATTAGTAAGCATACCACCAAGCCAACGATGATTCACATAATATTGACCACAACGAATCGCTTCACTTGCAATAATATCAAAAGCTTGAAACTTTGTACCAACAAATAGAATGCGACCACCTTGAAATGCAACGTCATATAAAGCCTTCATGGCCACCTGTAGCAATGGTAGTGTTTTTCGCAAATCAATTATATGTATACGATTTTCTTGATGCACTCCATATATGTATGGAGCCATTTTTGCGTTCCAGCGACTAATTTTGTGACCAAAATGTACACCAGATTCAGCTAAATCACGCACAGTGACTTTAGGCAAATTTGTCATATATCATTCCTCCAAATAGTTTATCTTCCATGGCATAACCCTAATGGGACTACTTGTACAAGCCATGTGTGAAATTAAATTATTTACATAGTAATAGAAAAGACAGCAAAGCGCAAACAAAAAATATTGACAAAGGGCAACATGTTTATTAGCTTTAAAGTTGAAGCCCGAAAATGCTAAAAAGAAATTAGGGGGGTGTAGCTCAGTTGGTTAGAGCGCATGCCTGTCACGCATGAGGTCGTGAGTTCAAGTCTCATCACTCCCGCCATATTAGTTTTAGCATAACTTAGAATTCGCAGTATTATTGCCGGTATTGAGAAACGCCTTCACCAAACTTGACATGGCATGGTATTGTAATTAATACTTAAATAGGTTTGTTTTTATCATTAACAATTAGGATTAAATATGCTCATTTCTGAAGTTTTTGCAGCAGATGCAACTAGCAATACATCAAGTATCGGCGCATCTTTTGCTAGTTTTATTCCACTGATTTTAATATTTGTGGTATTTTATTTTCTCATTATTCGCCCGCAACAAAAAAAACTAAAAGAACATAGAAAGATGATAGATCAAATAAAACGTGGTGATACAGTCATTACTTCTGGTGGAATAATAGGTGAAGTTAATAAAGTTGATGAGGCAAATGCACAATTTATAATAGAAATAGCACCAAAAGTTGAGATAAAAGTTCTAAAGTCCGCTATATCTGAGGTTTTAAGCAAAGAAACTCAAAAAGTAGCAGCTAAACCAATTAAAAAGGTAAAATCGAAAGAATGATAAAAAGAATATAAATCAACCAGTAATAAAGGCAAAAATGCTTAACATGTTTAGAAAAAAGTTTGTTTGGTGATCCATTTGTGTGCGGAATATTTGGTGTAGTAAGTAGCGGTGATTCAGTAATACCAACCTTACTAACTGGGTTACAAAAATTGGAATATAGGGGATATGATTCCTCAGGTATAGCAATCATAAATAACGAAGGTAAGATAGAAGTCAAAAAATCAGAAGGTAAAGTCGAAAGGTTATGTGAAGTTGTTGATGACAGCAAGATGTCTCACAGTACAGTTGGTATAGCACATACTCGCTGGGCTACACATGGAGTCCCAGGCCTTAAAAATGCTCACCCCATTCGTACAAATAATGTTGTTGTTGCTCATAACGGCATAATTGAGAATTACAATCTGCTAAAAAAGGGTCTAGAAGAAAGGGGCATGTCATTCCATACTGACACTGACACAGAGATCATACCAAACATGCTAACCTTATATCTTGATGAAGGATTGTCGCCAATTGATTCTCTATTTAAGTGTTTAAACAACTTACATGGCTCATTTGCCTTGGTCTTATTATTTGCAGAATATCCAGACGCCTTATTTGTTGCGAAGAGAAATTTGCCTTTAGCAATAGGCTATAACTGTAACACAGTGTTTGCTGCATCTGACTCTAATGCTTTAAGTGCATTTGTGGAAAGAATATCGCATTTGGAAGATGATGACATTGCAGTGATAAAATCTAGTGGAGTTAGTATATACAACAATGGTACACAAGTTAAACGCAGTATAGAAAATAGTAGTCCAAGTGATTTTCTAATTAGCAAAAATGGTTACCCTAGCTTCATGTTAAAAGAGATTTTTGAGCAACCGCGTGCATTAAACAAAACAATAAATCAATTTTACAAGCAATATAAAGAGGTAATATTTGCTAACAAAAAATTGTTTTCTGAGCTGAGTTACATTACTATAGTTGGATGCGGGTCATCTTATTTTGCTGGGCTAATAGCAAAGTATTGGCTGGAAAATGTCGCTCAAGTTCGAGTATATCTAGAAATCTCATCAGAATTTAGGTATAGCAACGTCAAGCTGGAAGAAGGCAGCATTGGGTTATTTATCTCTCAATCTGGTGAAACTGCAGATACCATAGAAGCGCTGCGTTATGCAAAATCACAGAAGCAAACAATCATTAGTATAACTAATACATTTAGCAGCAGCATTGAAAAGATCTCAGATATTGTGTTACATACTCTTGCTGGGCCAGAAATTGGTGTTGCTTCAACAAAAACCTTTTCTGCGCAACTTGCAACTTTAGCATGCTTTGCCGTGGAGCTTGGAAAAATAAAAGGTGTACTGGGTGGAGAGAGAGTAAAACAGCTAAGCAACGCTATTAACTCTATTCCCGAGTATGTTGAGCACGTTTTGAATGTGATGAAAATACAACATATATCGGACAGTATATTAGAACACAATAACGTTATTTTAATCGGCAGAGGAAGTTCATACGGAGTTGCAATGGAAGGCGCATTGAAAATAAAAGAGCTTTCATATATCAATACAACTGGTATTGCAGCGGGAGAAATGAAGCATGGTTCTATTGCTTTAATAGACTCTACTGTGCTTGTTATAGCAATTATCCCTTATGATGATTTATTCTTTAAAACGCTATCTAATATACAAGAGATTATTGCAAGAAAAGGCAAAGTAATTGCCTTCAGTGATAAACAAGGAGCGCCATTCCTAAGGGGAGTTTGCGCAGATGTGGTGCAACTTCCAGACACTGATAATTTTATCTCTCCAATCATCTACAGTGTTGCTATGCAATTCCTTGCTTACTTTACTGCAGCAAAAAAAGGGTTAGATGCAGATTGTCCAAGAAATTTAGCTAAGTCTGTCACGGTTGAGTAGTCCATTTAAAGTTAAAGCTAAACTTCTAATTAAGGTGACCAGACTGCATTCTGTGATTTTTAGCAAAACACGATACACAATCGTCATTCCGCTACTTGTTAGCGGAATCTATGCCGAGATACCGCGGCGGTATGAAGGTTCGCGGTGGTATGACGGTTAAGTAATTCGTCATCCCGCTGCTTGTTAGCGGGATCTAGAGATACCGCGGCGGTATGACGGTTCGCGGCGGCATAGCTATCTTCAAAAATATGGTTGAATAGTTGTTAATAATAGTGTATAATTATTAATATTTTTAAGCACTTTGGCTATGGCTTTATCTAAGTTTCTCGACCCTAAGCTGGATTTAACCTTCAAAAAAATATTTGGCACTGAAAAAAATAAGAATATTCTCGTACATTTTTTGAATGATATTTTAGGGTTTACCGAGATAAATACTATACAAGAAGTGGAATTCCTCAGTACTATAATGGATCCTGAAATTGCCTCTGATAAGCAAAGTATAGTTGATGTTCTTTGCAGGGACTCTAGTGGGAACAGGTATATAATTGAGATGGTGCGACCTGAAAGCCTTCGGTCATATTGTTTAAAAGGAGAGGAATTCATTCAGAAAGAAACTGAAAGGATTCTAAAGCTTATTGAACCAGATGTTTTGCCATCTGAGTCTACGCATCAGTGCGAATTGGGTAACCAGTTGGTGCCGAGCGACGCGGACAATGAACCTCCTCTTGATAAAGAAGATGCTCAATCGTGAGAGAAAGCATAAACTACAAGCATCATGTGGTTGGAGGGCTAGGCTTAGTGGTATGGTGAACGTAAGTGAAGCTTCATAAGTATCGTAACGATTAAAGAGCTAAAGATGCTGATAAGCTCCGACCAAAAGGTAATGTGACATTTTTCATTTCTGGATGTACGCAAATCACCGGTATAGAGAAGCCACCTAACCCACTATTGTATGACAAAAGGAACAGGATAAGCCTGTATTTTCGCCTATATGGCAGGCAACCCGCAAGGAATGCTGATGGATGTGCAGGTAAAGGATAATGGAGAAAGCGAATGCCATTTTGTAACGAAATGGATAGAATTTGTAACATTAATTCGCGTGAAAACGAGCAGACTTCCATTTGGTCCCTCATGACAAGAAACTTTGTTAACCACTTAAGGTAGGAAAGCAGATGATTACAAGTACAACTGTAAGTGCACCTACCAATAACTCCGAAGCATGGAACCAGTTACCCTGGAAGAAATGCCAAAAAGTTGTTATGAGGCTACAGAGGCGTATTGTTAAGGCTGTCCAACAAGGCAGATGGGGTAAGGTGAAAACTTTACAACACCTTCTCACACGCTCTTTTAGCGGCAAAGCTTTGGCGGTTAAGAGAGTAACTGAAAACCAAGGAAAAAACACAGCAGGTGTAGATCGTCAAATATGGTCAACTTGCAACACAAAATTTCAAGGAATAAAGCTATTAAAACAAAGAGGATACAAACCTTCTCCGCTAAAACGGATATACATCAGTAAGTCTAATGGCAAAAGAAGACCTCTTGGAATCCCTACGATAAAAGATAGAGCCATGCAAGCATTATACTTGTTTGCTTTGGAACCGATAGCTGAAACGATCAGTGATCGTCACTCTTATGGTTTTAGACCAAAAAGATCCTGCGCAGACGCTACTGTGGCTTGTCACTTGTTACTGGCAAGCCGTAACCAACTACAATGGATACTCGAAGGTGATATTAAAGGGTGTTTTGATAACATTAACCATGAATGGCTCATGAAGCATATTCCTATGGAGAAGAAAATTCTTCATAGCTGGTTAAAAGCTGGCTTCCTAGAATCAAAAACTCTGTATTCCACAACTGCAGGTACCCCACAAGGTAGTATCATCTCTCCAATACTAGCAAATCTAGCCCTAAATGGACTTGAAAAATCATTGGAAAGTCAATTTGGTAAACTTGGCAGTAAAAGAAGAAGCAAAATCAGAAGTGGAGTAAATGTAATCAGGTACGCAGATGACTTTATCATTTCAGGAATCACACGTGAAGTACTGGAAAATGAAGTAAAACCTCTAGTATCGTCCTTTCTTCAGGAGAGAGGTCTTATCCTTTCCGAAGAGAAAACAAAAATTACATCTATTACAACAGGGTTTGACTTTCTTGGTTGTAATGTACGCAGGTATAATAAGAAGTTAATTATAAAACCTTCAAAAGAAAGTATTAAGAAACTTCTTAATAAAGCACGTACATTGATAAAGGCAAACATAGCGAACACTCAGGCCGTACTAATCAAGTTGCTCAATTCCCTATTAAGGGGATGGGGAAATTACTACAGCCATGTGTGTGCGAAAAGAGCTTTTAACAAAATAGACCATGAAATTATGTGTGCTCTATGGAAATGGGCAAAGAAAAGACATCCTCGTAAAGGATTACGTTGGATAAAGAATCGTTACTTCAAGGTAATGAAACAACGCCAATGGGTCTTTGCTGCACCCATATGCAAGAACAAACCGAAAGAGATAAGGTATTTAAGACTGCTTAGGTTGATTGATATACCTATCAGACGACATGTTAAAATCAGGGCGGATGCAAATCCACTTGACTTAAAATGGAAAAAGTATTTTGATGAAAGAGTGAAACAAACAAAAATGTTAGCAAGCTCTTTCTCAAGAGAAGGTTCTCTACTGTTGGTGTCACCATTAAGAATGATGTTTTCTGAGGAATCATGAAGGACAAGCCGGTTCGAGAAAAGAAGGACTTAGATAAGGGGCTCAAGCGTAGTGTGGGGAAACCTGCATGCTGCGTTTCTAAGGGAGGGAGTAGTAGCAATACTACTTCCTTACCTAACCAAGTTGCCAAAACTAAAGGCTTTGAAAAACGCGCACAACTTTATGCTGCTAAGGCTTACTCAAGACAAGCTGATAAATCTGGTAAATACGTTGATTTAAAGAAGATTTTCTTTATCGCGATTTCAAATTGTACCTTATTCCCTGATAAGCTTGACTATATATCTAGCCATACCATAAGAGATGAAAAAACCAATGAGCATGACTTAAAAGATTTTCAATTTATCTTCATAGAGCTGCCAAAATTTCCTAAGAGTAGAGAAGAACAACTAGAAAGTGTAGTAGACCGTTGGCTATTTTTTTTCAAATATGCAGATGAAACAACGGACGAAGATCTCAGAAAAATTGCGGAAAAATCACCAATAATAAAGCTAGCATATGATGAATTAGATAAGTTTCACTGGAATGAAAAAGATCTAATAACTTATGAAGAAAGAATAATGGATCTGCGCAAAGAAGAAGCCATTCTTGAATACAGACTTGATCTTGCTAAAGAGGAAGGTAGAAAAGAGAGGGAAATTGAAGTCGCAAAGAATCTACTTAAAGCAGGTGTTTCTTTTAATATTATAGCTCAAACTACTGGTCTTTCTATGAGTGAGATCAAAGAATTGCAGAATTAAGTGTGAATGGTTACGAAAAATATAAGTTTTTGCGATAAACGACATAGTGATGTATTTGTTGTTCAGCATGTCAGTGGAATATTTTCTGGTATCTGTTCAGATGCATGGCTAATGCTGAAACAAAAATTCCAGTGCTCCTTTTTTTGTCATCCCAGTCTGGGATCCAGATTGGGCACTAAGTTGGTAAACACGAAAGCGCTTTACAACGTTTTTGATGGAACTGTGCAAAAGGACTGGATACCAGTGTCAGCTACTTGCATGACACCCATTTGTTCCTATAGTTGCTTTTCTCGTCTACCTTATTTTGCCACTCATCTGAACAGATACCCATTTTGGAGGGATACCAATAATAGTTGTGAGCGGTACAAGTTTAGTCCATATACCTTCCAAGCATAACACGCTCACGAAACTTTAATGCGATAGCTTGGTTTCTACTGAAAGACAGCATTATGCCAAGTGCGATGCTCGAAGATAAAAGAGAAGAACCACCATAGCTAAGTAACGGCAGGGTTATGCCGGTGGTAGGAAAAACACTCAATGTTACCCCTATGTTTATTATGAATTGTGTGATGAATTGCATTGAGATACCGAGAATCACCAACAGATTAAATAATTCATTTTCCCTATATGCAATGTAAAGCAAGCGGGCGGAAATGATGCCAAATAACATCAATGTGGCTAAGCACGTAATCAAACCAAATTCTTCTGCTAAAACAGAAAACACAAAATCTGTATGACAATCAGGAAGAGAGGCTTTTACGCTACCTTCACCAGGTCCAACTCCAGTTAATTGACCTCTTTTGAATGCTTCTAATGATTTTGTGACTTGAAAGTTATCGCGCTGCGTAAAAAAGACAAAATTGTAAATCCTTTGCTTTATATGTGGGAGGCATAAGTAAGCTATTGTAGTTCCAGTTGTGGCCATTCCTATTATGCATAGAAAGTATAAAAATGGTATACATGCAATAAACATTTGACCGATAAAAGAATATGTTAAAAGCATAGACATACTGAAATCAGGTTGCAAAAGTAACAACACAAAAACTAACAGAAATATTATGATTGATATGTGTATTTTAAACTTCATTTCGCTGGCCAAGATACTAGCTATAACAACAGAAAAAAATGGCCTTACGAACTCAGATGGTTGAACAGAAATTTTGACAATATGTAACCATCGTTTCGCACCTTTTACCTCTATACCAAGTATTATCGCAGTTGCTACTAGAATAGTAAATAAAGCGAAACCTGCGAATGAGAGGTTAAGTATAGTTCTTGTGTTGAGAAAAGAAAATGTCACCAAGGTAATTAGTGACAGGACTATATAAATTGTATGGCGCCGTATAAAATAATCCTGTGGTAGAGAAAGACGCTGCGCAATTACAGGGCTTGCTGAATAAACGAGAATGAAGCTTATAGTGAGCAAAAAAAACACTGGAAGGATGAGATAATAATCCAGCGTTCTATACCAGAGTTTAATATTCATTTTGTTCCAATGTGTAATGCCACTATTCCATAGCTCATATTATGAAACTCAACATTCTTAAAGCCTACCTCTTCAATTTCCATTTTAAAATCAGCCTGAGTTGGAAACTCTCTAATGCTCCTCACTAAATATTCATAAGAACTCTTGTCTTTAGCAACTATGCTGCCAATTTTAGGAATTACTTTAAATGAATATAAGTCATAAAGTTTGGTAAATATCTCATTTTGATAGTGCATAGGGGCAAATTCTAAGCAGATAAATTTCCCATGTGGTTTTAATACCCTGTGCGCCTCATTTAAAGCCTTCTTGCGGTCAGAAACATTTCGAATGCCAAAAGCTATTGTGCAATAATCAAATTCGGAGTCTTCAAATGGTAAACTTTCTGCACTTGCACATACCCAATCAAAATTAATTTGGTTTGAATTTATAGCTTTATCACGTCCTCTGTTTAGCATGTTTTGATTTATATCGCATACTGTAACCTTAGCACTTGGCTCTTTTCTTACTACTCTTATTGCTATATCTCCAGTTCCTCCAGCAACATCTAAAACCTTAGAGTTTTTTGTAAAATGCACACTATTTACCATCTTATCTTTCCATAATCTGTGCATTCCGAGGCTCATTATATCATTCATGGTGTCGTAGCGACTTGCCACGGAATCGAATACCTCTTTAACTAATTGTGATTTCTTCTCGATTTTTATAGTAGACATTACGTAAAAACTCCTTTATAATTAGTAAAAATTAATTTGAATTAACACAAATGTCAACGACAGGCCTTGAGCCTGTTAAAATCTTCTTCAGCGTGGTATGATGACCGAGTTAGTGGGCTTGATGCAACCACTAAGAAACCTTTGGAGTAAGCAATGTATTTATAATGCTCAAACTCTTCTGGGGTAACATACCTATCAAGTTTTGCATGTTTTGGAGTTGGTTGTAGATATTGACCAATTGTAATAAAATCAACCTCAGCACTGCGCAAATCGTCCATAACCTGAAGTATTTCCTCTTTTGTTTCTCCAAGACCAACCATAAGCCCTGACTTTGTGAAAACTTTAGGATTAATCTGCTTTACCATCTTCAACAAATATAGTGAATGAAAATAGCGAGCTCGTGGTCTTATTTTTGCATACAATCTCGGCACTGTTTCAATATTGTGGTTATAGACATCAGGTGATGCAACAGCGATTGCTTCAAATGCTCCTTTCTTATTTAAAAAATCAGGAGTTAAAATCTCTATTGTTGTTTCTGAAGTTATCTTTCTAATTTCTTCTATGCACTGTATAAACTGATTTGCGCCACCATCTGGCAAATCATCACGATCAACGGAAGTAATGACAACATGTTTTAAGTTTAACTTTTTTATTGCTTTTGCTAAATTTTCTGGTTCATGAGGATCTAGTTTATCAGGAATGCCAGTTGCAACGTTGCAAAATGCACAAGCACGAGTGCAAACAGAACCGAGAATCATCACAGTAGCATGACGTTTATTCCAACATTCACCAATGTTTGGACATGCAGCCTCTTCGCACACTGTATGCAAGTTATGCAGTTTAACGATGTTTAAGGTCTCATTGAATACTTCACCGGTCGGAGCTTTTGCTCTGAGCCATTGAGGTTTGCTATGCATCTGAAACTGCTAACTCTACCTCTTGCTTTACTAAAACTTTTTTCAACCTTCTTTTTATCTTCTGCGCTTTCTCACTTAGTTTAATCGTTCTTGTGTTGAGCAAAAAAGCATCTAAATCACCTTTGTAATCTATAGTTCTCAAAGTTCTTGTTGCCACACGAAATCTAAACTTTTTATTCAATATATCACTTGTCAACGTAACCTTATGTAAATTTAAAAGAAAGGTACGCTTTGTTTTACGATTCGAATGTGATACCTTATTACCAAAAGATTTTTTTCTATTTGTTAATTCACAAACTCTACTCACTTCAATATACCAAATTATTCTATGTACTTAGATTACCTTATATAGTCAAATAGTCAATACTCTCTTGCTTAATTTTTATACCATATACTGCTTTATAACCAAAAAATATCGTAATTTTTTCTATTATAAGAGAAATCATATGCTGAATTTCCAATGCTTTGCTGCCATTTGTTACTACCAGATGCAACACACCCGAATTTATATTCTGTGCATATGAGATCTTTTTCGGTTTTGTACACTCTGCTATTTCTTTCCCTACTATATTTCGCCAGTTTAAAATAAGACGTATTTCATTTTTACTAATCTTATTTTTCATGCATTTTAATGCATAGTTTTGAATTATAGACTTTAATTTTTTTGGACCGCTACGTTTGAGCATTTTTCTGTTTTTTTAGTAAGTAGATAATATAAAAGTATACATATAACTTGAGATTTTGTCATTACTGCTACATGTTTGTGAGATACCGTGACGGTATGACCATAATCGTCACTCCGCAACGCATATTGCATAGTCGTCATTCCGCGGCGTGTTCGCGGAATCTAGCTCTGGTCACGCTACTTAGATGACTGCTTTACAAAGACTCTACCCTCTGGCCTCACACCGCAAAAGCAGTATTTTTATGCAAAACTTATCTCAACGTAGCACTTGTCAAGATCGTTCCATTCAAAAATTTTTGTTTTGCCTCATAATTAACCTTATAGCTGTTTTAATTGTAATTGGTTAAATTATTATTAACTTGCCAGGCTAGATCCAAAAAATAGCATAATCAATATGCAAATTGCAATAGAAATCACGTTTGCGTATGGTTTATTGCTATGCAGTTAATCTTTCCTCAATCCAAGCTGCTTGAATAGCTTCGAGTATTTTTTCGTTACAGCGTTTTTCATCATCATCAAATTCCTCTAAACTCAATACCTTTTTTTTAAGCTCAGTGAATCTAATACTAATTATATTCTCATCTGGAAATTTTTCTTCCAGAGCTTCTACAATATCTTCTATATCAAGCCATTTCATACTTTTTTGTATTTATCTGCTAAGTTAAATTGGTGCCCATGGGGAGACTTGAACTCCCAAGGTCGCAAAACCCACGGATTTTAAGTCCGCTGCGTCTACCGATTCCGCCACACGGGCTTTTTTTATCTATCTAGAGTAAAACTCTACTACTAAATTGACTTCCATGTCTGCTGAATAAGGAACCTCAGAATATTGAGGTGACCTCAAATACTTCACTGAATGCTCTTTACTATCTGCTTCTAAATAATCCGGAGCCTTGCGCTCTTGTTTTTGTTCAGCCTCTACTACTACAGGGATTTTTGCTGCCCTTTCTCTTATTTTTATTATATCACCTGGCTTCACTCGATAACTCGATATGTTAACCACCTTATCATTAACTGTAACGTGCTTGTGAGATATGAGCTGCTTTGCTGAGTAAATTGTTGGAACAAGACCAGAGTGGTATAAAACAGAACTTAATCTCGATTCTAAGATACCGATAAAATTATCAGCCGTATAACCCTTTCTGTTATAAGCATCTAAAAATGTACGTCTGAGCTGCTTACTTGAAATCGCATAGTAAAACTTAAATTTCTTATGCGCAGCAAACTGCTTACCAAAGTCGGATAACTTCTTGAATCCAAGAATACCATGTTGACCTGGAGGGTATTTCCTTTTGTTTACTGGGTCTTTAGCTCTACCCCATAAATTTACACCAAGTCTACGGCTAATCCTATACTTTCTAGTGATAACAGTTGTCATATAAAAACTCTCACGATTTAACTTTAGATTATTAAGGATTTTAGCACTCAGTGTCAACTTGTTTTTGCTGGTATAATCTTTTATACTTCATTTTTAAGTTTTTCTATTAACACATGAATCATTCACATTTAAAATCTATGGCAAACGCCATCCGTTTTTTATCAATTGATGCAGTACAAAAAGCAAACTCTGGACACCCAGGTATGCCACTTGGCATGGCAGATGTTGCAACTGTTTTGTTTGCTAAATATCTGAATCATAATCCTGATGATTCTAAATGGTTCAATAGAGATCGCTTTGTTTTATCAAACGGTCATGGGTCAATGTTACTATACTCAATATTATATTTGACAGGTTATATTAGCGTAGATGAGCTAAAAAACTTCAGACAAATGGGATCCAAGACCCCAGGTCATCCAGAGTTCGGCTTGACTTCCGGGGTAGAGGCAACAACAGGCCCGCTCGGTCAGGGGTTTGCCGCTGCTGTTGGCATGGCACTTGCTGAATCGATACTTGAAAAGCAGTTTAGAATCAATCACTACACTTATGTGATGCTAGGGGATGGCTGTCTTATGGAAGGAATAAGCCATGAAGCAGCATCACTTGCTGGGCATCTTAAATTGAATAAGCTTATAGCTCTTTTTGATGATAATGATATTTCTATAGATGGCGCTACTTGCCTTTCCTGTTCTGACGATGTAGAGAAACGCTTCTTAGCGTATGGATGGAATGTTGACAAAATTGATGGCCATGATTTTGATGTCATATCCCTTGCAATAGAGCAAGCAAAAAAGTCTGATAAACCTACAATGATCTGCTGCAAAACTATTATCGGAAAATTTTCAAGCCGTGCTGGCACATCCTCTGCTCACAGTGGTGCTTTTTCGGAGGAAGACATAAAACAGATGAGAGAGAAATTAAACTGGAATTATGAACCATTCCATGTACCAGAAGATGTGAAAAATGCCTGGAAGAAAACTGTTGAGAGAGCAAAACAAAACTACACGATGTCATTCCAGCGCGTGACGCTGGAATCCAGGAAAGAAGAAAAAGAATGGATCCCAGTGTCAAGCACTGGGATGACAAGAGAGAGTACTGGGATGACAGAAGAGAATGCTGGGATGACAGGGTATCATGCAGAACTTCAAAGACGGTTAGATAAACATCTACCAGATAATACCGCTGGTGTTTTAGCTGACCTGAAGAAACAAATATGTGAGCTAATGCCAAACGAAGCTACTCGATCTTCTTTCGGCAGAGTAATGGAACTTTTAACTGAGTCTATGCCGGAATTAATCGGCGGTTCTGCTGATCTTACCGGGTCAAATTGCACTAAATATGAGCACATGCAGGTAATAAATAGCAATAATTATAGTGGCTCTTATGTCCACTATGGAGTGAGAGAGCACGCTATGGCAGCATGTATGAATGGTATGGCACTTCACGGCGCGATTCTTCCTTATGGCGGCACTTTTTTGGTATTTTCCGACTATTGTCGTCCTGCTATACGTCTTTCAGCTCTGATGAAGCAGCAGGTTATGTATGTCATGACTCACGACTCAATTGGAGTGGGAGAAGATGGCCCGACTCATCAGCCAATAGAGCATTTAGCCTCTTTGCGTGCTATACCAAATCTATATGTTTTTAGGCCAGCCGATGCAGTTGAAACTCTGGAGTGTGTTAGCATTGCACTCGAAAAGAAAGAATCTCCAGCACTGTTTGCGCTCTCAAGGCAAAACGTAAGTTACATGCGCAAGTTCTACTCTGATATCGATCAATCTGCTAATTTATCGAAGTTTGGTGCATATATTTTGTGTGAATGTTCAAAAGAATTAAAAGTGACGATATTTGCTACGGGGTCCGAGGTTGAAATTGCAGTTGAAGCAAGGGAGAAATTGCAGGAAAAGGGTATAGGTACAAGGATTGTTTCTATGCCATGCTGGAGGCTTTTTGACGAGCAAAGCGATGAATATAAAGCGGCAATATTAAATAATGACAGCATTAAAGTTGCAATTGAAGCCGGAAGTGAAATGGGTTGGCATAAATATATAGGTTCAAACGGTATATTTATTGGCATGAAAAGCTTCGGAGAATCAGCACCTTATAAAACACTCTATGAGCATTTTAATATCAGCGCAGATCATGTGGTAAAATGTGTGTGTGAGAAACTGGTTTACATTCAGTAGACTTCTTGCATAACCATATGAAAGCCCACTCTTCTTTGTCATCCCAGTACGTGACGTTTACGTGACGTTATTTCCATCCAAGATGATGTCATTCCAGCACTTGACACTGGCATCTAGTTTTCTTTACAAATTCACCAAAAGTGCTTCATTCTATACCGCAAAACCCATACTCACCAAACCCAATGCATTACTTGCAATTAAGTTTCCTGGATCCCAGTGTCAAGCACTGGGATGACACCTTTTCCGGTAGAAGATCACTATCAAATCACATTGCTCTGGTCATTATGATCACCATTATTTTGTTCAACTGATTGATCGACCCCAGGTGAAGAAGAATCATCATAAGGTTGTGTGTCAGACTTTTCTTCGTCAGACCCAAACAACCATGAAAAAAAACCACCAAAAAATGATGCAATTAATGAAAAAGGCTTCATAAGTATACTAAACAAACTACCAAAAAAAGAGCTCGGCTATTCTTCTGTTTGTGCAGGTTCTGTGGAAGCAACAGGACCTACATCGTTGTCTTGTACATCAGTTCCTTGTTCTGCACTGGTGGTGCTGGTTTTTTCCCCTTCTTTGCTATTATCTGATTGTAGTTCAGTATCATCACCTACTCGTTTTTCTTCCTCTTGCCCCCCTTCACTATCTGTCGATGATCCACCCGCTGAACCATCATCAGATTTTTCTGCGGGTTGCAATAGAGTTTTTATTCCTTCATCAGTGGCTAATTTGAAAGGAGTGTTTCCATGTTTATCTTCTATATTAACATCGATTCCATCTTTTCCCAATAGGGCTTCTACTGCCTCTTTATGGCCCTTTACAACGGCCCAATGTAAAGGAGTCTGTTCTGCAAGTTTATCTTTTATATTAACATCGATTCCTTCTGCTCCCAGTAGAGCGTTCAATACATTTATATCTATGTTGTCCTTTTTAGCAGCCAAATGCAAAGGAGTCCTGTCATCTTTATCTTGTGCATTAACATTGATTTCTTTTGCTCCCAGTAGAGCGTTCAATACATTTATATCTATGTTGTCCTTTTTAAGAACAGAATGTAAAGGAGTATCTTTATTCTTATCTGCTAAATTAACATCAATTCCCTCTTTTCTAAGTAGAGCGTTCAATACATTTATATCTATGTTGCCCTTTTTAAGAACAGAATGTAAAGGAGTATCTTTATTCTTATCTGCTAAATTAACATCGATTCCATCTTTTCCCAATAGGGCTTCTACTACCTCTTCATGGCTATTTTTAGCAGCACAATGTAGAGGAGTCTTTCCATCTTGATCTGTTGCATTAACACTTGCTCCTTGATTTATTAGATCGTTTACTGTATCGATATCACCTCTTCCAGCAGCCTTAAGTAATTCATCTGTGTTTTGTAATAGAGTTCGTATGTCTTGAGTAGTGGCTAAATCTAAAGGAGTGTCTCCATTTTCATCTTCTGCATCAACATTTGCCCCTTTGTCCAATAGAGCTTCTACTACCTCTTTATGGCCCTTTTCAGCAGCCCAATGTAGAGGAGTCTCTTTCTGCTGATTTGTTGCATTAACATCGATTCCTTTTACTTGCAGTAGGGCTTCTACTACCTCTTTATGGCCCCATACAGCAGCAATATGTAAAGGAGTCCTTTTCGACCAATCTGTTGCATTAACATTGATCCCTTTTACTTGCAGTAGGGCGTCTACTACATCTTTATGGCCCTTTTCAGCAGCCAAATGTAAAGGAGCCCTATCTCCATCTTGTGCATTAACATCGATTTCTTTTGCTCCCAGTAGAGCGTTCAATACATTTATGTCTATATTGCCCTTTTAAGGACCAAATGTAAAGGAGTTTCGCCATATTCATCTTGTGCATTAACGTTGATTCCTTCTGCTCCCAGTAGAGCGTTCAATACATTTATATCTATGTTGTCCTTTTTAAGAACAGAATGTAAAGGAGTATCTTTCTTGTTATTTGGTAAATTAACATTGATTCCATCTTTTCCCAATAGGGCTTCTACTACCTCTTTATGGCCCCATACAGCAGCAATATGTAAAGGAGTCTCTCCTTTATCATTTTCTACCTTAACATCTGCTCCTTCACTTATTAGACGGTTTACTGCATCAATATCACCTCTTTCAACAGCCTTAAAAAAATTATCTCTACTTTGTGAACTACTCATCCTACACCTCTTTGTAAAACTATATTGTTATGATAAAGTCGTTAATAATCTATGAGCTCTCACCCCCTGTAAAATTATATTATCATGATAAAGTCATTAATAACCCATGAGCTCTGGATCACGCAAATAATGGTTATTCCCTGTGTTTTTCAGTACATTTGAGCTGGCTGTACATAAGAATCGCAATTGTAGAGCATGCTATTGTTAATAGTAAATTTGGTAAAATACCATAGCGAAAAAATTTTCCTACTATATATATTCCAATAGCCCCAAACATCATATTGCAGAATGAGAGGACTGCACTACCAAGCCCTATACCTTTGATCGTTTCTAAAGCAGAAGTTACGTTATTGCTTATTATTAATGCAAGTCCGATATTGGCTGGAATCCAAGCAGTTTGAAGAATGAATATATTCAACTTGTCCGCGAAATAAAAATATACCAATAAACTATCGGATATTATCGGTAACACCAAACCTATTATTAGCATTTTGCTAACCCCTACTTTTGGTACATACCTTCTATTAATTAAAGTTCCAATTATGTAGAATATGACTATGATCGATATGAGGTAGCCAAAATACTGTACTTCAATGCCCATCGATTCAAATATGAACGGGTAGTTAGCAATGTATGCCCAAAGCCACATGAAAGTTAATCCATGAATGGCTGAAAACCCAAGGAAACGATAATTTCTAAATATTGATATATATTGCTTGAAGATATTAGTAGTTATGTTAGTTATACTGGTTTCATTTTTATTTACAGTGAGTGTTTCTTGTAACTTAAAGTAGATAAAAATAAGTATAGCAATTGCCGCGAGTGACATCATAAAAAACAAAAATTTCCAATGATACCCATGTGAAATTATATAACTGCCCACCACTGGAGCTATTCCAGGTGAGAGTGCCACAACCATATTTAATTTTGAAATTACTCTCGAGTATTCACTACCCGAGTACATATCCCTTATTGCTGCATACCCAACAACACCTGCAACACCAGCTCCTGCCCCTTGTATGAAGCGAATTAGTATCAAGAGCATAATACTGTCGGCTATATAACACATGACACTTGCCAAAGTAAAAATTGTCATACCAATCAGCATCATTGGACGCCTACCATAATGGTCCGATAATGGACCATAAATTAAGCCAGATACCGCAAATCCAACTAGATTTAAGCTAATTGTAAGCTGCACTACACTGCCTTCTACTTTAAAATAATTGGCAATGCTTGGTAGTGCAACTGAGTATAGGTCAGTTGCCATATCGACAATTGCTACAGACAATATCATAATAAGAGAGATGATATTTTGCGAAAGAGCTGTTTTCACTTAATGATTTACTGGATTAAATATACTTAATTATAATGTATTTTTTTCATTAGTATATTAAATTAACTACTGAAATTAAGAGTAGCTATTCAAGAAAAAGCCTGTGAAGGCTCTATCCAGTAGGGCAGTGCCATGACTACTTGGATCTAGTTTCCATTATACAATTTCATCAAAGCAGTTTACTTACTTGCAATTAAGTTTCTGGATCCAAGTAGTCATGGCACTGGGATGACAGGAGAAGGAGGCTACTTAGATGACACCCTCCTAGTGGATTCAAATCACAATGTTCGTACAGTTATGTGCTTTGACACTGAAATCTTAAGCTAAAATCATGAAAAGCACGAATTTCAATATCTTACCTTTGATTATTCACTTTAAGCTTTAAGTCTTCAACAGAAGATGCATTTGCCTCACTTACTACCTTTAGTGGTTCACCAAGGCTATGTTCCACTTTTGTCTCAAATTTAAAGCCCAATTTTTCGCAAAGCTTCTGAAAATATTCAACAATAACATCAAACAAATTCTTACCACTTACTTTGTAGTTTTTTAGCTCTTTAGGAATGGTAAGAAGTACTTTACCATCTTCATATGTTACATTTTTATCTTCACATTTCAGTTTAAACTCCGCTGAACTGCAAAAACCTGGTGTTTCGATATATGTACAATCATCATAGTTAAGCATTTTTGTATATTTCATGCTAAAACTAAGCTTTATACAATTGGGTTCACGACAATCCATAATATACTCTCTTGTCATACAGTTGCTTTGCGTTGACAAATGAAAAGATCCAAGAGCTTGACTCATATCATTAGGAAGAAAATGAGTATATCCGCCCTGATAATAGTTATTTATTAACTCCTCAATAATAGAGTTATTGGGAATTGTTGCACCAACGTGTTTAAACATTTCTGTAAAAATTTGTCTGAGAAATGGACGATAATTCCCTTTTCCGTTTTCATCCCGTAGAATTAGATTTTTATGTTTTGAATACAGATTGTTAATAAATTCGTTAGTTATTTTTTGTCCGTTAATAGCAAGGCCGTGTGTTCTATTAAGATCCTTATATGTTCCCTCACCAGAAATTACTTCGTCCCAAGTGTTAGCTTTGAAATCAGCATATTTGAGCTTCTTCACTTCAGCTTTCAACGCATTGACCATTTCCTTTGACATGTTATATCTCTACCATTAATACCTGTATATTAATTCTAGCACTTACTTTATTAAATTTCAATTACTAAATGAATTTATCACTTTCACTTCCGTATTTTCCAGCGAGTCACCGTAAGTCACTGCTTTTAGGTAAAACTTTTTTCCCCTTTGCACTTCGAAAGATATTACTGAATCATCAAGCAGAGTAAATTTTTCACCTGCGGTGTGCTGATACTCTTTGGTGCCCTCTTGCCCTCTAATTAGGTTGCTAAGCTTATATTTATTTTTATCTATAAGTTCGGCACTCTGAAATTTTACTATCTCTTTTCCAACCAGTGCTAAATTGCTTACATTTATAGTACTAACATTAGTGCTTGTAAAACCCTCTTCTGTCATCCCAGTGCCCAGACACTGGGATCCAGGAGAAATATGGTCAAGCGCTGGAATGACACCATCACTTAAATAATGGTTATATGAAGAACTCAATACACCAAAACGTAACACTACTATAAGCCCCTCGTCGGTAGATTCCATTACATATCCGTAAGTAGACTGCTTGTTTGTGTTTGCGATAGGCTTATAATCCTTATCGTTGTACGAAATAAAGAGTGTTGCTCCTTTCCAATTCTTTTCCTCACTAATTAAAGTAAAGCTTGCACTATTACCTTTAATATCCGGTAAATCTATCATTTCTACGATGGTTTTGCTGATATGAGAAGGAGGGTATTCCTTCAGCATAAGTGACCTTGTTGAAGGAAAAGAAAGCTTATATATAGAGTGATCATAACCAACGCCAATTACTTGAATGGACATGCTTTCAAATTTCGTTTTTATAATTCTCACCGTATGTTTTTTCTCACTGTCTAAAATCGTTATTACATCACTTGGCACAAGCCACGCATATTTTATCGGTAGCTTGAAATTGTATATATTTCTCTCTTGCCACGAAGAATAAAGTAAAACCTCAGCGATATTTTGCGCCTCTCCCTCCTCCATAATGAGCGGTATTTCAACTGTTATAGCAGCGCCTTGCTTTGGCAACTCAGCATATTTAACATCAATTGGATAGCCAAAATTGCGATTAAAATAAACGACGTTAACTTTATTGTTTAAATCTAATTGACTGATATTAGCAAGTTTTGAATTGTTACTGAAAACCGTTTCACCAATTGGTATTTCAGTCGTAACTCCCCTGCCCTTTTGGACAAATTTCAGTTTAGAGTCCTGTTCAACCACATCAAAAAAATAGCAACTTTGCAGCATTTTAATAATTGAACGTACCGATTGCTGGTCATTTATTACATATCCAGACAATAATCCTTTAACATCACTCGTATCGAACTGATCGCTTTTTAAACCTGCTTTTTGTAATAGATCCGATAAAACATCGGAAATATTAAGCTGTGAAAGCTTTCCCTGAATCCAATGTCCTGTCTGCCAATTATGGCAGTCAGTCCACATATCACACAAATTGGGGAAATAAGGAAATGGCCTTGCATCCCATGCCCAGAGAAACATTTTTTCTACCATTTCCGAGCTTTGCCACTTCTTTAGCGTTCCTTCAATTGCAATTTTTTGCGAAAGAAAGCTCACCTCTCCGTTTGAATATCGTGGATATTTGCTCTCTATGCTGCCTTTATCAACAAACACATTTGGCTCATTAGTGCAGCCGTTCATACTGGGAAATCCATACTCAGTAAACCATATTTTTTTCATTTTTGGTTGCCATTTCGTTTTACTACCACTGGGGTTTATGTGAGTTTCACTCCACCATTTCTCTATATTTTTCCACGCATACCTGCTGTCGTTATACTTTACTTTTTCAGGTTCACTCTTTGAGTAATCATAGAAATAATCATACCCCACTCCACTGCTCCAACCACCCATTACATCTTCCGCAGAATAACCAAAAGGAGGCTCTGGACCATCAGTCAGTGGAAAATAAGCATCTATGCCAATAACGTCGATGTACTCTGAAGACCAAAGCTCATCCATATTATACCAACCATCATATGAATGGTATTCACTCCAATCAGCAGCGTAAGTTACCGTTACTTCTTTTCCAAGCTGAAGTTTTATTCGCTTTGCAAGCTTAACTAGCTCTATAACGGCAGGGTAATTCCCTTGTTCATCCCTGATTTTGGTAAGTTGCGCAAATTCAGATCCGATGATAAACCCTTCCACTTTAGTTTGTTTGGCAATGCTTGCATAATGCTCTATAAATTTGTTATATTGATTCTCAAAAAAATCACTTATATCCCCAGGGGTCCCGCTCAATTTTCCTCGCCACTCTTTGTTCTTTGTGTCAAGTAAGGGCATTGGATAGAGCATCACCTTGTAGCCTCTGCTGTGTAGCTCTTCTATATATCTTATCAACGCTGCATCACTAACTGTGCCACCATACCTTGGGTTTCCACTCGCATCTTTTGAAATTAGCTGAGCATTATCTCTGGTTACACTCCCTACTTGCCAATCATCAGGTAATATTGCGGAATCATCTTGAAATTCAACTGCAGGATATATTTTACAATCTTTAATGTTCAGATCATTCACAAACCAATTGACTACCACCGACACCAACTCAACATTTGGCAAATCTTCTTTTAATTGATCCAAAGAAAGCATTGCATCGCTCTTTTTAGTGTGGTTGTTGTGATTTACCCTTTGCGCCAGCCCATATGGGATATATTGGTTGCTGCTTATTTTCTCTTGCGCGATTTTCTTCTGTATTTTTGTATCATATACAAACTCACCTGAACCTGGTATGATATTGATATTCCGAATATTTTCCGCTATTGAAAACCCAACGGGCTTTAATGCAGTTCGCACTTCAAATGTAAATATCGGGACGCGATTGTTATAGTCTGCTAAAGGAAAATTCTTGATGACTATGTAAGATATTCCCCTATAAGCCGGCACATTCCCCTCTCCTTCAATTGATGACATAAATGGATCAGGATTTTGGTCTTCTCTGCCGCTGTAAAAAGTATAATCTATTTCATCAAAGCTAAGTGATGTTGTATCTGCCCAGATTCTGTTTAATTTTTCTACTTTCCCCTTGCAGATCGCAATTGCAAGCGTTGCGTAGTAATTATATGTAACGTTCATACCTCTTCCAATTTTGCTTTTGGTGGTTATCGCCTCTTCTTTTATTGGCTGTGACCAAATAATGTTCCCTGCAACACGAGCAGTGCCATAGATAATTGGAATCGTTCTGCCGTAGGTTGAGGTTTGAACTTGCAGATTTTTTAGTCTCGCACCATGCGTTACTTTTTGCTCGGCATCAAGGCCGAACATTGCCCCATCTAGCTGTGCACCAAGAAGAGCACCGAGTTCTGAGCCGATAATCCGGCCAATTGGACCAAAAATGCTGCCTGCTTGACCAAAAATTGATGATAAAATTATTGTAGACATGGTAATCCTCCTTTTGATAGATTTTTTTGAAATTGTTGAGAGAAGATCCAAGTGTCACGCTACTTGGATGACAAGAAAGTGGTACTGGGATGACAGATACTATGATAAGAAATTCAGCAGCTTACAATGGATAGTTGAAGCTTTTAATTAAGAAAAGCACACAAGTAAATCGTGTAGCTATAGTTATTGTAAGCAACAATGAAAAAGTGCGGAAGTGAAAAATTTATGTTGATTTTATATTAATTTTTAGTACAATTTAGCATTATAATCTGGGGGTGCCAATGAAATTTGAAATGTCGGAAGAAAATAGTAAAAGAGTCTTGTCTGGTACAAAATGGATTACTAATGTTGGTCAAAACTATCTTACATCACTGAATAATAGCACTAAACCAACTAGTTCTGGAAAAAAATTAATCAATGCTTTTTTACTTGTTCCAATCATCGTGCCTACTGCTATAACAGCATTATCTCTTAGCTTAACTATGCTTTTTTTGAATGCTGTTAATGTTCAAAAAGATGATTCTAAATTATCTAAAGTAATAAAGTTTATAGTTAGCTCTCTAATCTATATAGCTGCTACCGTGGTTTTAATTCCGTGCATTGTATTAAATCTAATAATTTCACTGATACCTGGTCTTATTTTTTATTACATTAATAAAGACATGTTTAGTCAAAAAGACATAGAAAACAGTCAAGGTCAACCAGTAAATAAAGTTGAGATAAGTAATGATAAAGAATACAATGAGCGTGTTGAAAAAGAAGCTAGCATATCAGGAACTGACCAACATCAAAATAATGAAGAGCACGAGCAAAATGAACTAAGGAGTAATAGTCAAAGTAATTCAGAACAACACCATTCAGCATATAATCAAGCATTAGTAAGTAATGGTCAACTACATAATCAACCGACTGTAGAAGTAATATCTCGAGAAGTGGGTAATACGCGATTTGTAGACCAGACTGTTATAGCAAAGGATATAAATAATGATGGTATACGAGATGGTGGAATGATGGTGCGAACAGTTGGAAATGATCGTAACTTCACTGCTTGTGGTATTGTTACCGGAAATGCTACTAATAAACAAGAAGGTTTCGCTACTGCTATGGGGTTTTCATGTAACATTGTTGAAAATGGAATAGATTTCCAACTTGGCTGCAGTATGCGCACTGGAACTGACAAAAAGCAAGCAATTAAACATCTTAAGCAAAGTGAATCAGCGCGAACTTTGCTATCTGGTGATAGTGGAATATTGTCTATAGAGCAGTTTGGTAGCTCACAACGAAAGCAGTAATTATTTCACCAGCGGCAAAGTAATACCATGCTGATTCATATATTTTCCTTTCATATCATCATATGATTTCTCGCATTCACTTTCGCCGCTTAAAAATACGAATTGGCATGCGCCTTCATTAGCGTAAATTTTCGCAGGAAGTGGAGTGGTGTTTGAGAATTCGAGTGTGACATGACCTTCCCATCCAGGTTCTAAGGGAGTAACGTTTACTATAATTCCACATCTTGCGTAAGTTGATTTACCAACACAAATGACCAGTACATTCCTTGGTATACGAAAATATTCCACTGTACTTGCAAGCACAAAGCTATTTGGTGGAATTATACATACGTCTGTTTCCTTATCTATGAAACTATTCTCAGAAAAATTTTTAGGGTCCACGATGGCTGAATTAACGTTAGTAAAAATTTTAAATTTATTATCCACTCTTGCATCGTAACCATAAGATGATAGTCCGAAAGATATAACACCTTTGCTGCTTTTGTGGTTCACAAAAGGTTCTATCATTCCAAAATTTTCAGCTTTTTCTCTTATCCATTTATCTGGCATAACTGCCATAATTGCCCCTTAAAGTTGTGTAATACTTACAATAATATAAAATAAAATTTAAATGTAAACTGTAGCTTTTGTCATGCAATTAAAGCTTTTCAGTTTGATTTTTTATTACAATAATTAGATTTATGTTCTTAACTAAAAATAATGCTTAGAAACTTTCTCCTGATTTTTGTATTCGTATTATTCACGCCGCTATCAAATGCTGATGCCAGGAAATACATCAGAATTGTTGGATCTTCAACTGTTTTTCCTTTTATCTCGTTTATAGCCGAAGAGTTCAACCGTGTATTCTCCTTTAAGACTCCAGTTGTGGAATCGATAGGAAGTGGATCAGGATTCAAAATGTTTTGCTCAGGAATAGGGGAAGACACTCCAGACATCACCACTTCATCTCGCCCTATGAAGGAAGTAGAAAGAGAACTATGTAAAAGGAATAAAATTAATGAAGTGATAGAAATCATCATTGGCTATGATGGAGTTGTCATTGCAAATTCAAATCAAAGCCATAGATTTGATTTCACAAAGAAGGACTTATTTGAAACTTTATCTGCATATTCTCAAGAAAATGATAAATTAGTAAAAAATAATAAGAAGTTTTGGTCTAATGTCAATCAAGCCTTACCAAAAACAGAAATTGAAATTTATGGTCCACATCAAAATACAGGTACATACGAAACTTTGGTTAATTCTATTATGCTTGATCAATATTCATGCATGAACTCGAGAATTTTCAAAGAGAATTATAAAGATCAGGAAGAAAGAAAGAAAGCATGTGGTAATATAAGGGATGACGGAAGGTATATAGAAGTTGGAATTAATGAAAATATAATAATACAAAAATTGAAAAGTAACAAGAACGCCTTAGGGATATTTAGTTTCAGCTTTTTAATGAGGAATCAAGATAAAATACAAGGGAGCACAATTGCAGGAATTGAGCCAACTTACGAAAATATATCATCGGGAAAATATATATTAGCAAGACCTCTATACCTTTACATAAAGAGGGAACACTTGGATACTGTTGATGGATTAAGAGAATTCGTAAAAGAAATTATAGATTCGATCGGCATTGAAGATGGGTACCTATCTAGGCTTGGTCTAATTCCACTTTCAAGTGAAGATATAAAGAAAGCTTCAGCAAAGGTTTATGATATAACGTGACGGCAACGTTTCTTTTATATTCTTTGTTCTAGCGTAGTCAGACCCAGCGCGGCGCGCTGGGATGACAATGGATTACTGATTAGGCAGTTCTGCGTTGTTGCAACACCCAGAAACAACCGGGTTCAAACTTTTCGTATTTGGACTTTCTGATTTCTCACAAACTCCTCCAATATAAGCTAGTACAGCCAATGCTGAAACTGCTGAAACTTCTAAAACTAATGCAACTACAGGATATGCCAGCACATAGGCTGCAATAGCACCAACTACACATAGTCCAACAACGCCTAGAGCGATCTTCCCTTTGTATTCATTAAGCTTTATTTCTCTGTCCTTTTTATAACCCTTAACTTCTTGAATAAAGTCTTCAAGCCATCCCTCACCAGCTACATTAGCATACTCTTTTTGTTGCTTTTCAAGAGAACCTATTATATAGTTATCTTCTGTATTTTGACCTTCTCTATTAACCATGTGGTCTTCAAGCCAGAAGTTACGAACATCAGGGGAAGCTTTATCCCAAAGAAGTTTAGTGATCTCTTTTATCTTTTCAAATTCTTCTTTGCCAAGATTTCTTTCATAGTCAACCATCAGAGGATAAATTAACAAGCAATCAATATCAGTAGCATCACTCCAATATACATTTCGCGTCAAAACACTTTCTACATCTTCACCGCAATTCTCTAGTGCTGTTTTAACTTGATCAACATTAAGACTTCTTATTGCACGCCTTAGTGCCATATCAAGATCCATTACCCTCTTGTGCTCTTCTATTTCTTGAATAACTGTTTTAAGAGCAGGTATGTTATAAAGGCCAAATCCTCGAAAACTCTCTATTGCACGACAACACACAAAATCACGAGTTTTCTGATTAGCAACTTTCCAAATTTGTTTAATGATCTCTACGTTTTCTCCAATTTCTCCTTGAACTTTAACTCCAGCGTCAAGACCAATAATAGCAAAATCTAAAAAATTATCTTTGTAACCAGCCCCAATCCCCTCGTGGTTCAAAACTGCTTGTATATTATCACATTCATTATTGTCGAATATGCCCTGGACCTTTTGAGGGTAGTTATTGCTAATTGCTAATTGCTAATTGCTATAATTAATGAAGCTCGAATTTTTTTTTGTATATCAGTTAATTCAACCATATCTTACCTCTAATAAAAATTTAATTATCACACATATTTACAAGTAAATCAAGTATATTGTTAATAACTGTTAATAAAGGCCAACAAAATGCTTGACGTTAGAGTAGCTTTTATGGCTTTGTATAGCGAGGAAGTAATTCTATGAAAAATCATCAACGTTTACAAAATTTGCGTTCAATTGTATTTATTGTGGGAATATTCCTATTGCTGTTTAGCTTAGCAATGCTTATTCCTGCTATTACTAATAAATGTCTCAGCTACAAATGGAAAAATTTCCTCGCTGGATTCATAATTACCTGCACATCTGGCGCAATTTTTATTTTACTCGGTAAATTAAGTAGATTGCATGGAATGCCAGCAATTTTTGCGATTACTAGTTGCACCTGGATTGCCTTGTCTCTGTTTGCAGCTATTCCTTTCTATTTTGATAATCTGAGCTATGTTGATGCATTGTTTGAAACGATATCTGGCATCACAACCACAGGAGCAACTATATTTAATGATATTGAAAAACAATCTCCAGGAATACTGCTATGGAGAGCAATGCTACATGGCATGGGGGGGGGTTTTGGTGTAATCACTTTAGGAATTGCAGTTTTTCCTATGTTTAAGGTTCTCAGCCTAAATAATTTACTTTATTCTGAGTATTCAGATGCTACCAAAAGGAAGTTGCCGAATACGCGAAGCGTAGTGATTCATGTTACGGCAATATATTATGGCTTAATTTTGTTATGTATATTTTCCTATTATCTAGCTGGTATGCCACTGTTTGATGCAATATGCCACGGAATGTCCTCTGTATCAACTGGTGGATTTGCTAACTATAACGATTCTATAGGGCACTATAATAACCCTATGTTAGAAGTCATAACGATCATTTTTATGATTTTGGGTTCTCTGCCTTTTCTTAGCTATTTAAAAATTATAAGACGGTTAGACATTTGCTATGATGAACAGGTCTCTTACTTTGTTAAGATAGCTACTATCTCATCTTTATTTGCTTGTTTTTGGTTGTATAAAAATGTTGATTTAGGAGTGTCATTATCATTTAGATGCAGCACATTTACCATCACTTCCTTGATTACGTCAACTGGTTATGCAATCTGTAATCATATAGATTGGAGTTTCATTTCAGTCTTAGCTTTTTTTCTCACCTTTGTTGGTGGATGTAGTGGTTCTTCAAGTGGTGGTGTCAAAATCTTCCGCTTGATTGTTCTTTTAAGGTCTATAAGAAATTACTTTTACCTTTTATTAAACCCTGATGCAGACAATGGAGTAAAATTCAATGGAAAAACCCTGGAGAATGATGAAATTCACTCTGTCTTTATATTTTTTGCAATTTTCATGTTAACGTTTACCATTTCATCAATAGTGATGTCTTACTTAAGCAATGCAGACTTTATAACTAGCGTCAGTTCAGTCTCTGCAACGCTTACAAACTCTGGTCCAGGGTTCAGCAACTTAATAGGTCCTTCAGGTAACTATTCTTCTTTCAGTAATGAAGTAAAATTATTTCTATCGTTTTTAATGCTGCTTGGCAGACTTAAAATATTGCCAATCTATTTTTGTATAGGTAATTTATTCTTATTTAATAGAGAGAAATAGTTGGTGAAACTTGATATTATAGCTAAACTGACTTACGACAATTTGAAAAACCGTCATTCCGCTACTCGTTAGCGATATCTATACCGCGAATAAATCCACAGATGTACGAACATTGTGATTTGGGCACACCAAGAAGAATGTCATCCAAGTAGCCCCTTTCTCGTCATCCCACTACTTGTTAGCGGGATCTATGCTAAGAGATACCGCGAATGAATCGCGGCATGACGGTTCGCGGCGGTATAGCTATAGATAGTATTAGCTATTTAATAAAAAGATCGTAGCTAAACCAAGAAATATAAAAGCTGAGAGAATATCAGTTGTTGCCGATGTTAGGATTGAAGAAGAAACGGCAGGGTCAGACTTTAAGCGATGAAGCATTATAGGAATGAAAGTTCCGATGAACGTTGCAATAATTGACATCATAATCATGGAGACCACAAAAATCATCTCCACTTTGAAGTTGTGAAACCTTATTGCTAACACTACTAATGAAATAGTAGATAAGATCACCCCGTTTATAAGACCTATTAAAAATTCTTTCATCAGTATTCTTTTTGCATTTTGCTCAGTTAGATATTTTGTTGCGATTGCCCGGATGGTTAGCGTTACTGTTTGGGATCCTGCATTTCCGCTCATTGATGCAATTATCGGCATGATTATTGGCAGCACTATAAAACTTTTTATTACATCATCGAAAAAGCCAACTACTATGGAACACATTGTTGCAGCTAAGAGGTTAAACAGTAACCAAGGTAGCCTTTTAATTATAGTTTTATGTATAGGGGCATTTATATCGGCTTTAGAAGATACACCGCTTATTTTGAGTACATCCTCTTCTGTTTCTTGTTGAACAACTTTTATCACATCTTCAATTAAGATCACACCAATAATTTTACCATTCTTATTTACTACCGGAGCCGATAATAGAGAGTAATCTTTAAATATTCTTGCTACTTCCTCTTGGTCTATTCCAGTTTTAATGATTTTTATGTCATGATCCATTATCTCTTTTATTATTGTGTCTCCTGAGTGAGATATTACCTTATTTAAATTAACACTGCCTATAGGCTCTAATTTTGAGTTGATAATGAATATCTGGTGAAATTTTTCTGGTATTTTTTTATAGTTGCACACAAATTCTGTCAGTTGATTTATTGTCCAATAATATGGAGCTATAACCATATCTTTATGTATTAACCTTCCTGCACTTTCTTCTGGATATGATAGCAACTCCTCTACCGATTTCTGAGTTTTGCTGGGCAAATAGTAAAGTATATTTTCTACAGACTTTCTATCTAAATCTTTCACTATGGTTACTATATCTTCTACATCAAGGAGCATTAGTAACTTTGCTGTATTTTCTATTCCCAATGTTTCTATGATCTCTATTTGTAAATCTGGCACTACATGCACTAGGGCATCACTTAACAAATGTTGATCGAGGATATTAACTAATTTCTCCCTGTGATCACTGATCGAAGTAGATAAAAAATAAGCTAACTGAACACTGTCTATCGTTTTTACAATATTACGAACATTCTCTAGCTCCTCGTTATCAAGTGACTCTATTAAGTCATCAATAGCCTTTTTGTCTAAACCATAATGGGAACTTATTTCAATATTCATTACTTTACCTTGTTTTTTAATAAATATACGCGCTTGATTTCCTTAAACATTAAAGTATAATGAAATTATTTAAATTAACTATCATATGGTTAAATTTCTATTTTGTTTACTGTTATTGTTATTGATAGTAAATATATTAAAATCTAAAGTATAATGAAAACTTATCCAGAAATTCTTGAACACTTTCAAAGCTTAAATAAAAGTATTTCTCTTATCAGGAGGTGTCTTTGACATAGAAAAATTAAAGTTGCGTCTTGAAGAGCTTGACTCCCAAGCGTCGAATGATGACCTATGGCAAGATAACCAAAAAGCACAAGAAGTTTTAAAAGAACGTTCTAAAATTAAGAATGACGTAGAGTCGTTTTTAAAGCTGGAAAGCGATTACAACGATGCCATCAGCTTAATGAAGTCTGCTATTGATGAAAATGATGAAGAATTTTTCTCTGAAGTTGAAAATGAATTAGCTAAGCTAGAGAAATTAATCAAGTATAAAGAAACAGAGTCCTTATTTACTGGTGAAGCAGATAATAATAACTGCTTTTTAGAAATCCACTCAGGAGCTGGCGGAACCGAGAGCAATGATTGGGCTGAAATGCTGATGCGCATGTATATAAGGTGGGCAGAAATTTATCACAACTCTAAAGTTGAAGTTGTAGAAAAATTAGAAGGAGAGTCAGTTGGTATAAAGTCTGCAATGATAAAAATCGTTGGAGAAAAAGCTTATGGGTGGGCAAAAAGTGAAAGTGGAATTCACAGGCTGGTTAGAATATCGCCATTTGATGCAAATGGTAAACGTCATACCAGTTTTGCAAGTGTAGGAGTAACTCCAGTGATAGAAGATTCAATTGATATTGCTGTGGATGAAAAGGATCTAAAGATCGACACCTATCGTGCTTCCGGAGCAGGCGGTCAGCATGTGAACAAGACTGAAAGTGCGGTACGCATTACGCATATTCCAACTGGTGTTGTAGTTCAATGCCAAAATGGTCGTTCTCAACACAGAAATAAAGATGAGGCGTTAAAATTACTTAAAGGACGTTTATACCAAATTGAACTGGAAAAAAAAGAACAGAAAATGGCTGAAGAATATGGTAAAAAATGCGATATAGGCTGGGGCAATCAGATCAGATCGTACGTTATGCATCCATATCAAATGGTGAAGGATTTAAGAACCGGACATGAAGTGGGCAATATAAATTCTGTTTTTGATGGTAATATAGATTGTTTCATAGTTAGTGTGCTTACTAAGCAAAATTAGGTAGGGTTGACTTTCTTGCCATAATATATGATAATTAAAATATTGTTAAAGTAGGAGTAAAGTTATGGCGATTAAATATGATCAGTGGAAAAGTGACCTTACCCAGAAAAAGTGGAGAGAAAGTGTGGAATGTTTTTTACAAAAAGAATGATGCATCAAATTGTTCTGGAATGCAATAGTTAATAGTGACGTTGTTTGTTATAAAAAATTTCTATGTATTCAAATATTGCAGTTCTAGTTTGTTGAGCAGAGTGTTGTGAAGTATCAATAAGTATTTCTCTTTTCAATGAGCTAAAGAAGCTTTCTGCAACAGAATTGTCGTAACAACAGCCTTTATTACTCATCTATATTCTTTACAGCTAAGAGATATTGATACCCTTGCGCAGTATATTGTGAACCTTGGTCACTGTGCAGCAGTAGATTTTTAACAGGTTTACGCCTATTAATGGCCATTAATAAAGAGTTCATAACCAATTGTTTATTTATTGCACTACTCATTAACTACCATACGTGAGAATTATTGCTGCCAAATATAGCCATCCCTCCTTGGTTTTGATGTAAGTAATCCCATACTTTATTTGGTTGATCAACAATAAAGTTTTGATCTAGTATATTGGGAGCTACAGCTCTATTATCTGTTTGTTGTTTTTTAATTTTAAACTTTCTTCTCAGTATAGCCCTGATGTCATTTTTCTGCATAATACTTTGCACCGTTTTCAAATTGCAACTTTTACCCAAAGCCTTCAATTCAGCATGAATTTTAGGAGCTCCATATCTACATTTAGAAACTTGATATATTTTTTGAATAGCTGCGAGTAGCTCTTTATTTGCTGATTCTCTACTGCTTATTTTTCTTGTGGTCCACTTATAGTAGCCACTAGCAGAAAATCCTACATAATTCCTGTACTTTATAGCAGTTACTATATAAAAAAATATTTTACTCTTTTTGACTGGCCAGGGCTTTTTTTTAAATGTCTCTTTCCCTTGTTACTCTTGCTTTGTAAATCAAACCTCTCTTTGTCGTAAGGAGCCATGTTACCTCTACCTGGAAATGCATCTGCTGCCGACTTTTTTTCGTTGTGTTTCTTTATCCATTTTCCTAATAAACCACCCTTTATTCCTAAATCCTTTGCTGTTTTTGTAATTGTTTGACCTGCCTTTCTTTGTTCATTTGCCAGTTTAACAGCTTCCAATTTGAATTCTGCTGTATATTCTCTTACCATTTCTAATCCTCCAAAATTTTATTTTACCCAAAAAAACTCTTTTCTTTCTCTCCACTTTTTCTGGGTAAGGTCAGAAATTTAATGATCCAGGATATACTCCTTTGTTAAGGGAGATTGAGCATTTTCGAATATTTCTTGAGTGCTTCCAGACTCAACAATTCTGCCATTATGAAAGAAAATTACACTATCAGATAACTTTTTAGCTTGCTTCATTGAATGAGTCACCATAATTATAGTAAATCTTAATTTTAGCTCTTGTATAAGATTTTCGATTGCATTGGTTGCCATTGGATCAAGAGCAGAGCACGGTTCATCCATTAATAAAATAGTTGGCTTCACTGCAATTGCGCGAGCGATGCATAGCCTCTGTTGTTGGCCACCGGATAAATTGAGTGCGCTATCTTGCAATCTGTCCTTCAATTCTTCCCATAAACCAACCTTGGTTAAACTATTTTCCACCATCTCATTCAATTTTTGCTTATCCTTCGCCATACCATGCAATTTTGGCCCACAAGCAACATTATCATATATTGATTTTGGAAAAGGATTTGGCTTTTGAAATACCATACCAACTTTTGCTCTAAGTAGTACAACATCCATATCGCGTGAATATATATCACCCAGCCCATCGATATCTAATTCACCAACAGTTTTGCAACCTGGTACATAGTCATTCATACGATTAAAACAACGCAAAAATGTTGATTTACCGCACCCGGATGGTCCGATAAAAGTAGTAACTTTTCTTTTATAAATATTCAAATTTATATCGAATAAAACTTGCTTAGAGCCGTACCAGAGATTTAAATCTTTAACAGAGGCACGTGTATTGCTCATATCACATCCTGCATTGAATAGAGCCCCGGAATTTCTCTTTTATTTTCGTATAGCCATACTGCTGCTTGAACAGCTCCTCTAGCAAATGTTGTGCGATCAATTGCTTTGTGGTTTAGTTCTATCCGTTCATCAGAATTAACAAACATCACGCTGTGATCTCCTATTACTCCACCTCCACGAGATACTGCAAAACCTATTCCCCCCTTTTTCCTTATGTTTGAACCACTATGTAAATATTGATTGGACTGAAAATCCACTTTTGAAGCGTTAGCAATTGTTTTGCCAAGTTCTATAGCTGTTCCAGATGGTGAATCCTTTTTTAAGTTATGATGCATTTCCCAAATCTCAACGTCATATTCATTACCTAAAAGCTCAGCAGCTTTTTTTACCAATTTCAGCAACACATTAACCCCAACACTCATATTTGCTGACCATAATATTGGAACTTCAGCAGCATATTCTTTCAAATCGACACCTTCTATTCCAGTTGTGCCACTAACCAGCGGTGTTTTAAATTTTACAGCTGCTTTAAGGCAGTCTAACATACATTCTTTAGTTGTAAAATCTATTACAACGTCAGATGACTCAAATATGCCACTAATAGAACTTGTAACTTTAATTCCTAGATTGGCTATAATTGGTCCAATATCTGAATCTATGTACTTACTACCTGAACGGGCAACAGCACCTGCTATTTCCACTTTGGTATTTGTAATTAATTCATTGAGTATTTTTTTGCCCATTCTGCCTAAGCAGCCTATTACTCCAACTCTGATTTTCATAAAGCTTTTTACGTTTATTAAGAATGTTAGGCCTTTTTTTAAGCTCTGTCACTTCTGATCTATATTCTATAGCTGTACGAACACTGCAATTTCAGATCCCAGTGCCTTGACCACAACTATTGCAATATGGTACATAGTGAACGATGTCATTCCAGTCTGGAATCTAGCCTTTCTGCAATCTCATCGAAAACGTTTTTCTATGCTAGTTTGCTTGCTTACAAGCAAACTTTTCTGGATCCCAGTGTCTGGGCACTGGGATGACACCCTGACAACCGTCATCCCGCTACTTGTTAGCGGGATCTATGCTAAAAGATACCGCGAATGAATCGCGGTATGACGTAGGACTACTGTCATTCCAGTGCTCCTTTTTTTGTCATCCCAGTGCGTGACACTGGGATCTAGTGGGCTCAAACTACAATGTTTGTACAGCTGTGATCTATATTCTATAGCTGAATAATTTAACAATTCAAAATGAATACATATCCTATTGAGCTCTATATTACATACCAGGTTGCTTTGCCTTTTCCATGCTGAGTGATGTGATTACTCTTTACGAGATTAGATACGTGCTTCTTTAAGGTATTGCAGTTTGCTTTAGTAATATTTTCCAAATCCTTAATTGTAAGACGTCCATGTTTGCTGAGTAGTGCTAATACTTTAGCAGAAAGTGGTGGTAAATAGAGATTTAACACTTTTTCATGTGACACCTTTTGTTCAAGATGAAATTTTTGCTTTTGTAGTGACCTTAAAAAGAATATAAGCCATGGATTAAAATCATAGCTGCTCGTCTTCAAGGATTGTTGAGTACGACGCAAAGCTAAGTAGTAACTCTCCTTATTACTTTCAAGGGAACTGTAAGGTACATAGATATACCCTAACTTTAGTAACAAGAAAGTTGTGAGAATGCGTGATAATCTGCCATTTCCATCCTGGAAGGGATGAATAGCTAAAAAAGTAACTATAAAAATGCCAATAATTAATAGAGGGTGTAACGATTTCACCTCTAATTGCTGGCTAGTCCAATAAATAAGTTCTTGCATTTGTGTTGCTGTCTCAAATGGAGAGGCTGTCTCAAAAACTATGCCCAAGCTTTTTCCAGATTCATCAAACGCTTCAACATGATTGGGGAATTTTTTATATTCTCCCATGTGCCTTTGATCTTTATATGAAAATTGTAAAAGCCAGATGTGAAACTGTTTTATAGTGTTTTCTGTAAATGGCATCTTGTTAAAGTTTTGAAATACTTCTTCACACACATACGCATATCCGGCTATTTCTCGTTCATCTAGAGAACGAAATGAGCGTGTATCAAGTTTGGATAGTAATTGCTCAACTTCACGGTCTGATAATCTTGCCCCTTCAATACGAGTAGAAGAACCAATACTTTCAATTGTTGCAATTTTCTTGAGCATTTGTAAACGTTCTGGAGCTAAATTACCAAACAATTGCCATGCTCCTTTAAATTCATCAATTTCAGCAACTAATTTTAACATTTCAGGTGTTATTACAATTTTTGAAATGTCAAACATATCTGTATTTTTATCTAGTTATATTCAATTATATTCGAAAATATCCTATTAGCAAAGAATACTTATGAGACACACACTAAAGAATGAATTTTGGTAGGCATAAAAGCAGCTTTTTTATGTTAAAATACAACATTTTGATGAAATTATAAGAAAGGCTGGATCCGAGTAGTCAGCTACCTGTCAGTGCATGTTGAAAAATCATTTTATGATCTAAATCAGTTTTTTTACAGGTAACTTCTAAGCTTATCAATTTTTCCAAGATCTTCTTAAGTTCTGAAAGTTGCAAACTTTTCAAATGAGATTTAAAACTCTGCAATTGTTTAAAAAACAATGGAGGGCTTAGCTGATCAATCGCAGCCTGCTCACTCATTCCACCTTGCACTGACAGCAAAACGTTTTCAAGGCGTAGGAAATAATTTGATATAATGCGAATTAGTGCTATCGGTGAAAAATTTTCTTGCGATATCAATGCATCAGAAATTCTAATGAAACGCGACATATCTTTACTTGCTATGGCAGAGCATAGATCATCAAGTGTAGCATAGTCGTTGCCGGAAGTTGAAAAGCATAATTCTATATCAGTAAGTTTTAGGTCTTTTCTCTCCCCTAAGTATAAAACTAACTTCTCAAGTTCTGAACATATAGGCAGCTTGCTATGATTAAAGTAAGATTGCAAATGGTAGATTATCTCATTTGTGCATTTTATATCATTTTGTTTTAAGTAACTTGATATAATGTCATAAAGATTGCTGTTGCTGTCCTTATAGCAAGCAATCACACCAAAAATTTTTGAACTCTCCATATAACTTTTAGTCGCAGAATTATATGGAAGATCATTTGCTACCATCATTACATAATGACCACTTGCGTTATAATCCAATACATTTTTTAACTCCTTGGATATACCTCCACTCACATTTATCAGCTTAATTAATTTTTTGCTGGTAAACATCGAAACGTTTGCCAATTCAGAAAACAGTAAACTGGGTGACTTATTCACTATTGCAAAATCCATCACCTGAACTGAATACTCACCCAAATTAGCAATTATTTCTTGTACATAAAAATCAACCCTACTGTTATCACTTCCATGAATTAACACACCACGTAAAGCATCAGGTTTCTCTAGGAATTTTTTAACTTTGGATGGTGTGACCCTCATGCTATCTATATGATATCATTCTCATTTGACTGTACATGAGTATCCAAAGACTCTGAGTCTCCTTGTGCAATATTATGCACATCACCTGCTACATCATCTGACTCTTCTGTTTTTCCTGTAATATAATTATAAAATTTTTTCACAGGTTGAGATATATATTTGGAAAAAATCCTTCTTCGCTCATATTGCTTACTCCATAAAATTAACAACTTATCATTAGCATATAAATAATAGTATAGCAAAAACTATTTTGTGCTAAGATAGTGATGTTTTATAATGAGTATATTACAAAATTATTAACATTCGAGATCAAAATTAAGCCAACCTGCTTAATACTAGCCTTATAAAATAAGCGATAATTAAATATACCGCTGCAACAAGTATAATTGCAGGTCCAGTTAACAAATCAAAACTTGCAGATAACATGAGACCTGATATCCCAGAGATCACAGAAAAAACTGTTGCAACAATAATCATCTGCATTGGAGTTTTCGAAATGAGCCTTGCAGATGCTGCTGGTATTAGCAAAAATGCAGCAATGAGTAATATTCCTATTAGTTGGGCAGCAATTGCTATAAATATAGCAAGAGTGATTAAAAATTCTAGTCTAACAAAGGTAACATTAATTTTTTCAACTACTGCTAAATCTTGATTAATTGAAATCATTAACCAATAACGCCATCTAAATATTAATATCAAAGTAACTACTGCAGAGGTTAAAAAAATCAATACTATATCACTTTGATCGAGCGTTAATATATCACCAAACAGTGAGCTAATAATACTATTATTGCCAGATGGAAGAAAAGACATAAGTATTAAACTCGATGATAAAACTACATTGGTAACAATGTTCAATATCGTATCAGCAGAATATAATCTGTTAAAATTAAGAGAAAGTAGTATAGCAAATGTAATTGCAATGAGCATTATGCTAAGCGATGGGCTAATCTTAAAGATTAAAGCAAGTGCAACACCAAGCAACGAAGAATGGGACAAACTATCACCAAGATAAGATAACCTTTGCCATATCATAAACGATCCTAAAGCGCCTGTTACTAGGCTAATTACAACTACTGCAACTAGACTGTTGATGAAAAAGTCCTGGGTAAGCATGCTATATGGCTATTAGATAACTGACAACAAATCTATCTTCGGATATCAGAATATTATGGGTTCTGCATGCAGAACCTGTTGTCATAAATTCAAAATTTAAACCTTTTTGTTCCATAAGATAGGACTTCACTGAAGAACTTAGTATATTGCGTGTTTTACCAGTACCTATTAACAAAATTTCTATTTCCTCTGTTAAAAAAGATTCAAAATACTCCTTGTTGTTTATATCACTTTCTTTCAATTTTATCACCTTTTCAGGAAAAATTATAATTGAGCCGCAATATTCTTGATTGTTTACCAAAAATTTTCCTTCCCTGTAACCATTTATAAGATTTTTATTCTCGGAAATTAAGGGAGTTATATCCATAAGTCAAACTATTAATTGAGTGTTGCATACCCACCATTCTGGTTGCTTTTTTCCGATATTAACTGCAGCAGCTTTTGCATTTTCCTCACTATCGAATATTCCAAAGCATGATACACCACTGCCTGACATGCGAGAAAGTATAGAGCCTTCTTGTGACTTAAGTGTTGATATCACATCCTTAATTTCAGGTACAAAGCTTATTGCTATTTCTTGAAGATCGTTTCTCGTCTCTTTTAGAAACTTCAACAAATCCTTTTCAGCGTCATCGCTCCATTTAATTGGCTCAGAAAATTTTCCTTCATGTTTGGAAAATACCTCTGGTGTACTCAAAAACCTTTTTTTCGGTTTCACAAGCACCACATTTGTAGGTAAAGAGAATTTTTTAATGTGGCATAATTCTTCGCCAATACCTCTAACAAAAACTGGCTTGCTATCTACGCTTGCGGGAACATCAGCACCAACGTTTAAGGCTATTTCATTTAAAATCGTCCTATCAATCTCCCATAGCTTCCCTAGCGTACGTACCACAGCTCCAGCATCTGAGGATCCGCTACCAAGTCCTGCAGCAATTGGTATGTTTTTTACAACCTTTACAGTGACTTTAGTGCGTACAGGAGCATGCCTAAGCAGCAGATTAACCGCTTTCATTACAGTGTTATATTGGTTATTTATTTTAGACTCGGAGTTTATAAATTCAACTGTAGAGTTATCGTATCTAGAATCCTTCTCACCTACTTTTATTTCCAAAAAATTAGAGAGATTAGCAAAGACAAATAAACCTTCAATCAAGTGATACCCTGTTTCTTTTTTGTCTACAACATGCAAAAAAAGATTGATTTTTGCAGGCGCCTTTACACAAAAACTTTTCATTATATATCTTCACTAACACTATTTTTACATTATATGTATAATGCTATTCTAGTCAACTTTTATAAGGTTCTCGCACTTCTGATGAGATCAAATGCCATAAATCCTAATTTCTCTGTGTGGGTAAATGCGTCCGCTGGTACAGGCAAAACAAAAATCTTAATAGACAGAGTATTGAGACTTTTATTAGAAAACAAAAGAAATATTCTTTGCTTAACATTCACCAATGCTGCAGCAAACGAAATGGAGAATCGCATTCACAGCATACTCAGTAAGTGGGCAATATGTTCAGATAGTGTGTTGGCAGCAGATCTAGAACAACTAGATTTCTTTCCAATGTCATCCCAGTGCGTGACACTGGGATCTCAGCACCCCTACTTGTCATCCCAGTGCGTGACACTGGGATCCAGAAAAAATAAAGATTATTTAACAAGAGCAAGAAGGCTTTTCTCTGAACTGGAAAATCTTGGTCTAACTATACAAACCATACACGCTTTCTGTTACAAATTAATCTCCAGCTTTCCTATAGAAGCTGGCATTGCTCCAAATTGCACGCTGAGCGAATGCAAAGAATTACATTCCATCATATTCAATAAAGTGCTTCATAACGAAACTGTGCAGGATGATATCAACCTTATTGCAACTGAAATTGATGAAAATAAACTACGCGATTTGCTTTATACTTTATGTGTAAAAAGATCAGCGTCAGCAAATGATTCGAAATATATCAAAGATAAATTGAGCGCCCCAGATGAAATTCATGACTTACAGAGTGAAACAATTGAGCACGTGGAAAGACTAGCCGAGATATTAAGTGAAGGCAGTAAAAGAGATCAGAGTTATAGTGAAATACTTTATTCTACTGTCATCCCAGCTGGGATCCAGAAGAAAAGAACCAGCGTCACGCGCTGGAATGACACTAAAGTAGAAAACCTAGCCAAGGTCTTTTTAAAATCAGAATCGCACGAAAAAAAGAGCATATCATCCATTGCAACAAAAAGTATTTTGGAGAAATTCAAAGATGCAGAGCAAATAATAGAGAGCGTTCAGAATGTAGTATTTACCCATATAAGAGACATGAACTCTTATCAAATATTCAAGAGAACCAGTAGCTTACTTGGTGTATTTAAAGTATATGTTGATTTATATAATAGTGAAAAATCAAAAAATGCACTGCTTGACTACAATGATATAATCAACTTAGCAACAAATCTTCTTAGCAATCCAAACTATAAAGATTGGATATTGTTTAACTTGGATCAAAAAATAGATCACATCCTTGTTGAAGAGGCACAAGACAATAGCATCAGCCAGTGGAAAATTATAACAAATCTCTGCGATGAATTTTTTGCCGGTAATGATGAAAAGCGAACCTTATTTGTTGTTGGTGACGTAAAACAATCCATATACAGATTTCAAGGAGCAAATCCCCATCTATTCAACTATATGCAACAATACTTTCATACGAAAACTGGTGGTAGAGATTGGATATCATGCCAACTTGAAAAGTCATTTCGCTCAACTCCAGAAGTTTTGATGCTTGTAGATAGAATATTTAATAACTTCCGCGCAGAAATATCTTTTAATGATAATGAAATAAAACATGTTCCACATAGAGAAAATGACCAAGGATATATTGAAATTTGGCCAGCGTTACCAAGGCGCAAAGAGAAAGAACAGCAAGCTTTACAAATTCCTCTGACATGCAGGGAAAATTATATAATAGCAGACCGATTACTTGCTCAAACAATAGCCAACAGAATTCACAATTGGTTAAATGAAGGGCGAATTTTAGTCGCTAAAGATCGCCATATAGAGCCAAGAGACATTATGATTTTGGTACGGCAACGAAACGTATTAGTTGATTACATAATAAGCGAACTTAAAAAAGCAAACGTGCCAGTTGTAGGCCGGGATTATTTTAGAATTATGGACTATATAGCCGTGCAGGACTTAATAGCTTTGGCCGAATTTTTACTCCTCCAGGCAAATGATTTAGCTCTTGCAAATGCTTTAAAATCACCGCTATTTAATTTCACCGAGGATGATTTATTTAACATTGCATACGACCGTAAAGAGCATTCACTATGGGAAAGAATTCAGGATTATTCTGTGGTTATCTATAGTGAATTAAACTATCTCATTAACTTATCTCGCATAGAGTCTCCTCTTGCACTATTTACACATATATTGCGTACAGGTAAGAAGAAATTTGCTGCAAGGCTAGGTCTTGAGTGCTTTGAGGTTCTAGACGAATTTATGAACCTCGTGTTGCAATTTGAAAACCCATCTCTTCAAGCGTTTGTTCAATGGATCAAGGAGAATAATCCGGAGATTAAGAATGATATGCAATCAGAACGCAATGCTGTGCGAATAATGACAATTCACAAATCAAAAGGTCTGCAAGCTCCCATAGTATTTTTGGTTGATACAAACACAGTGCCAAGAAACAGTGAAAGCATTATCTTTGATGGAACAGAAGTGCCATTTTGGTGTGGAAAAAACAACAACGCTTATTGCGATCAAGTAAAAAGAGAGAAAAAACTAGAGGATTATAATGAATATTTGCGTTTATTATACGTAGCACTCACGCGTGCTGAAGATGAGTTATACATCTTAAGTAAAGAGCCAGTGCAAAAGGGCTCTTGGTATGATCTAATCACTAAGTACGGAGAGCCATATGAAAAGAAACAAAGGGATTTACAGCCAATATTTAAAGAAAAAGTTGAAGTATTATGCGTGAATGCAAACTACCCTTACATTTATAAAAAACGTGATTATTTTGACGTTCCGGTCATTTCCCTTCCACCAGCTTTAGCCCACTCTTCGGTGTCATCCCAGCGCGTGACGCTGGAATCCAGTGAAAAAGAAGGAGCAGAATGGATCCCAGTGTCAGCTACTTGGATGACAGATGGTTATGCAAGAGGCCTGATTATTCACAGCATATTGCAGTATATGCCCAAGATAGAAAAAGAAAGGAGAAAAAATTGGGTCAGAAAATACCTTGATAACATCAGCGAAGATAAGGATGAAATTTACAGTAAAATATTAGCCTTTAATGAAAAATATGGCTATTTGTTTGACTTGGAAGGCAAATCAGAGATTACACTGAGTGGAACAATTGATGGCAAGTCAGTATTAGTACGACTAGATAGGCTATGCATAACGCAAGATAAAGCAATCATAATTGACTACAAATCACACCGTAACGTTTCTGTTTCCTTATTAAATGAAATAAAAAAACAGATGTTAATCTATAAAACCTTAGTACAAGAAATATATCCAAACAAGCAAGTAGAGTGCGTGGTTATTTGGGTGGAAGATTTAACCATTCAATCTGACTTTTAACGAAACTTGATTGCAAGAAATAGCTACTACGTCATACCACCGCGAACCGTCATACCGCCGCAGACCGTCATACCGCGATTCATTCGCGGTATCTCAGCCGCTAACACGTAGCGGAATGACAGCAGTCCTACGTCATACCGCTGCGGATAGATCCCGCTAACAAGTAGCGGGATGACGAATTACTTAACTGTCATACCACCGCAAACCGTCATACCGCCGCGGTATCTCAGCCACTAACAAGTAGCGGGATCTCAGCATAGCTATCTTAAAGCTAAGTAATATAAGTCAATCCAGCTAGGATTCTTTTGATTGATCAAATTAATTTTCCACTGCCTTGGCCATTCTTTCAGGCGCCTTTCTCTTGCAATAGCTAAACTTATATCTTCAAACTCTTCAAAATATACAAGTTTATTTACATTATATCTTGATGTAAAACCTGAAACAATTTTGTTTTTGTGTTCCCAAATCCTCTTGATCAAATTTGCAGTTACACCAATATATAATGTGCTATTAGCTTTATTTGTAAGTATATAGATATATGATAACTTCATCTTAATCGTTTATAGCTAAAGTAACTGAGGTTTACCAACATTATACTACACCATCATACCACAATAAAACTTACCGTCATGCCGCCGCAGATAGATCCCGCTAACACGTAGCGGGATGACGAGTTACTATACCGCGGCGGTATCTCAGCCGCTAACAAGCAGCGGGATGACAGCAATCTACGTCATACCGCGATTCATTCGCGGTATCTCTTAGCCGTTAACACGTAGCGGAATGACGATTGTCGGTAAATCTAAGTTACTGTAGCTATAAAGGCTTTCACAACAACCTATTTTCCTTGAAACTAAAATAGCTACTGAATGTAATAATAATGTGATCTATTAATTCTATTCCTATACTTTGGCAAGCTTCTGCTAGTTGTCTAGTGAGAGATATATCGCTATTTGAAGGTTGTGTACCTCCGCTTGGATGATTGTGAGATATTACAATGGATGTTGAACCAATCAAAAGTGCGCGCTTGATGATCTCTCTGACATAAAGAGGAGTTTGATCTACTGTACCAATATTTTGCAAGTCTTCCGCTATTAGACGATACTTTTTATTCATATAGATGACACGAAAATTTTCCTTATTGAGGCTTCCTATACTTATTCTTAAATAATCAAGCAATTTTTCCCAGTTATCGATTACAGGCAGGTTTTTTATTTCTTCTCTTGCAGAACGAACAAAGGCTTGTTTTACACAAAAGATGGCAGATATCGCTGCATTGCTGACATCATCAACGTTTTGCAGCGCTTCCAGGTCAGCATTAAAAACTTTATTTAAGCTGCCAAAACTTTCTATCAAACTCTTTGCCACCGGTTTTACATCAATTCTACTATATGCTGAATATAAAATGTGCTCTAAAACTTCATAATCAAGTAATGATTGTCCATTATCTAAAATAATTTTCTCTCTTAGGCGCTTTCTATGCCCCTTTTTGTAATTTTTCATCATCAATGAATTGCTTATCTCTTGTATAATAAGAAATTAGATTTTTAAGTAAAATATTTAATAAAGCGCATGACGCACAATTGTAAGAACATTCATTTTTAAAGACAGCAAATGGTGTCATGAAAGTAGCTGACGCGAGCTCTACGTCATACCGCCGCAGACCATCATACCGCCGCAGACCGTCATACCGCGATTCATTCGCGGTATCTCATCCGCTAACAAGAGATCCCGCTAACAAGTAGCGGGATGACGAATTACTTAACCGTCATGCCACCGTGAACCGTCATACCGCGATTCATTCGCGGTATCTCTAGGTCCCGCTAACAAGTAGCGGGATACTTGATCTTTACAGGGATGACGGTTGTCGTTTAGCTACAAACATTAAGAAATTTACCAAATGAAAAAAAAGGCAAAAGAAGCCCTAGTCATTGTCTATTTTCAGTATTTGGCGTTTTTTAAATCTTAAACACTGCGATTTAGCTGCTTTTAAACGCAACTCACCTTAGTTTAAATGTTTAAGAAATTTACTAAGCAGAAAAAAAGGCAAAAGAAACCCCGCGTTAGCTAGTTGTCACTCTCTAATCCTGCAAATTGGCGTACTATACTGTCTTAAACGACTTATAAGCGCGTTTCAGCTTATATAGGTAAAAACCCAGAAATGTTGTGAAGACATAAGGTGCACATAGTGCAAAAAATTAAAAATAAGACGCCAACTACGTTGTTTTCTTGCTGTTTAATCTGCACAGATGAAGATAACTGAATACCTTCACTATCATGATAAAGGGGCTGGCGAAGGGTGTCAAGTAGTTTTTAGCTCTGCCTTCTAAGGCTTTTACTCGTGACAACCACTGTGCCTGCGATCTTATCGTGCCAAGTTTGACAGCGTTTGTTGAAATTTGACCATAAAAAGCCCAAGAACAATGGTGCAACTGACAATATAAAGGAAAAAAATCTCTTTGTTGCTTGTTTTAGGGTCATCTTTTCGAAAGTTTGTGCATCCACAACTCTAAGCCCAAATAATAGTTTTCCAGGTGTAGTAGCAAACTTTACCCACATATATATTACATAGCAAAAGAGCATAATAAACTGGACTATTTGATTTAGAATCATTAATTTTACAAGTCTACTCTGCATTGCCTTTTCTTCTATAGAAAGTGGCACTTGCATTGGGGATTTTGCAGCAACTTGGCTGAATATTTTGCTATCCTCTGAGTTTGTAAAGAGCTGATTAAAGGCTTGGCTGCAAAACTGCAAGAACAAAACGATAATAATTAAATCAAGCAATACTGATATATAGCGCCTGAGGCCCGTTACATAACATATCCCATTTTCATCTTTCTTTACCTTTTGAATAACATTTATAGAAGAAAAAATAGAAAATAAACGATTAAAAAATTTATGTAACATATATATACTTTCCAATATTTAACGTGCCCCTGGCCGGACTTGAACCAGCATGCTTTTGCAAGCAACAGATTTTGAGTCTGCCGTGTCTACCATTCCACCACAGGGGCATTAAGTTTTAATGCTATAGGCAACACGGAATTAGTCAAATTTTTTTGCCTTTACATCTTTCAAATGAGGACTAAATATTCTACAATAATCAACAGTTACTCTCAAAACTTAAAATGAATGAATTAGCCAATCTCCTCAGTTCAAGAAGTGTAGATAAGGAAATATGTAAATTACCGCATAATTTAGAAGCTGAACAGATGCTTATTGGTGCAATGATTCGTGATAATAGAATCTGTGATGCAGTTGAAGACACAATTACAGCAGAAAATTTCTATGATCCACTGCATCAAAGTATTTTTACGCAAATATCTAAAACCAGGAAACACGGTATAGTTGCCAATGAACTGAGCCTCAAAATGTTTTTTGAGAACGACCAAGCGTTTACCGAGTGTGGCGGGGTAGAGTACTTAGCAAAGCTTGCAGCGAAGGCAAGTATTGCACTTGATATTTATAGTTTGACTAGAATAATCCGTGATACTTACTTAAGGAGATGTTTAATCAAGCTCGGGCAAGAAATAGTTGGTGATAGCTACAACTACGATATTGAAAATCCTGCACAGGCGCAAATTGAACAAGCAATGACAAAATTGTTCAATTTGGCAGTAAAAAAACAAGGTGAGAAAACATATATAAAACTTGCAAGTTCAATTAAAGATGTAGTTGAGAAGATCAGCACACTGAAAAATAATCCAGAAGCGCTAGGCGTTACAACCGGACTTCAAGATCTAAATCAGCTTCTTGGTGGTCTACAAAAATCTGATTTATTAATTTTAGCTGCAAGGCCTTCTATGGGTAAAACAGCATTGGCGCTAAACATCGCACTTAATGCTTGTAAGATGTTGCAAAAAAGAGCAGATAAGCAACACTATGTAGCGTTTTTCTCGCTTGAAATGTCAGCAGAGCAATTAACTGCAAGGCTGATCACTATAGATTCAGGGATTAGTTATTATAAGGCATTAACCGGGAGAATTAGTGATTTTGAATTGCATGAATTTATCAATACTAGTACAGAATTATCTGAACTGCCTTTCATCATAGATGACACCCCTGCGCTATCAATTAGTGCCCTTCGCACCAGAATACGCTTGCTGTATCAATTATATAATGTAGAAGTGGTATTCATTGATTATTTGCAGCTAATCAGAGGAACAACAAAAAGGAGTAATGAAAATAGAGTGCAAGAAATCTCGGAAGTGACGCAGGGTTTGAAAGCAATTGCAAAGGAGCTAAATATTCCCATTGTTGCACTATCTCAGCTCTCTCGTTCTGTTGAGCAGAGGGATGATAAAAAACCACAACTTTCTGATTTACGTGATTCAGGGAGCATAGAGCAAGACGCAGATATAGTAATGTTTCTCTATAGAGAAGAATACTACGAATTGAGAAAGCAACCAAGTGAAGGAAACAATAAACATCGGGAATGGCAAGAGAAAATGGAGAAAATTAGAAATATTGCAGAGCTTGTTATTGCAAAGCAGAGGAACGGGCCAATTGGCAGTGTGAAGCTATATTTTGACTCTAACAGAGGTGCATTTAAAGATTACACGGAAAGGCATAGTTCATAGCTTGACAGCAATCTTCTTGTTCCCAAGTTTATCAATTATTTTTTTATGTAAAGATAGCTTGACAACTTCTTAAAAATCCTTTTATAATGGTATTATATTTTATAATACGTGAGATGATGAATAAAAACAATGTACCCTATTATATAGCTGGAACTCTGGCTGCTTTAACTTTATTAGCATCTGGAGTGTTTGCTGCAGCTCCTTATATTGGTTTCTTAGCTCCAGTTGCAGCATTAAGTGTTGGCCTTCCATTTATTATTGGTGGTGCTGTATTTTCTGCTGTAGCTATTGCACTTTCGTATCAAGCAATTAGTGAGAACAAAACAAATTCTGAGTTAAAAAATAAAATGAAAGCTCAAGAGCAAACAATTTCTGGGCAAAAAACTCAACTAGCTAAAAAAGAAGCGGAAGTAAAAGCTAAAGAGGAAGAAAATTCTAAGTTAAAAAATAAAGTAGAAGCTCAAGAGGAAGAAAATTCTAAGTTAAAAGATCAAGTACGCACTCAAAAGCAGAAAAGTTCTGAGCAAAAAACTCAACTAGCTGAAAAAAATAAAAAGATAGAAGAAGACAAATTAAAAGTGGCAATTGCTGATGGCACTGTTCAGCTTGCAAAAGGAACAGTTAATAGCGCTGTTTGGTTTGCAAAAGAAGCAGTTAATGGTGTCTTGTATTCTGGCAAATATGCTTACGATAATTATGTGCCATCAACTGAGTCTACAAAAGGAACACTTAGTGGTATTGGAGGTGGCTTGAAAAATACTTATGATGAGTCAATTGCATCTGTAAGAGGAGCACTTAACAGCGTTGGAAGCAGCTTGTACAGTAGGATTTATGGTACTAAGGTTTCTAGTCCGGAAGAGCAGTTTAAGCGTGAAGATGGATCTAAACCTAGCATGCAAGAACTAACTCGTTTGGATTATTTAAATCTTGAGGTTCTTTCCAGTGAGCAAAAGCAACGAGCTAATAGTTTGGATTATTTAAATATTGATAACGTTCCTAAGCAACCTGATCATTTAAATGTTGATGCTGCTAAAAGTTATTTAATGAGTCTTTCTGAGGATCAGGATGTATTTTATGATGCAGAATCTGGTGATGAAAAAGGTACTGAGATTTCTAGCCCAGAAAGTCAGCCAACTAAAGAAGAAAATGGTCAAGGCTGGTTTGCATGGAGCCTAGGAAAGGTTAAGTCGGCAATTACTGAAGTAGTAGTGATAGGTGCTGATGTTACTAAACCATATTGTGCTAAAGTAACTAAGGCACTTGCCACCTAACTTGAATATGTAGACAGCGGTGTGCACCGTCGTTAACTAAAGATAATCCCATCCAGGAGAAATAGTTTTTAAACTATTTCTCCTCTTTAGCATCAACCCTCAAAAAAACCGGCGTAGGTTTAGGCAATGTTATGCCTGAACTTACGCACGCGTCGCACAAAGATTTTAAATCTCGTTGTTCTTTCGGAATTTGCAGTTGATTTAGTATCATCTCTGCTGACTTGGGAACGATTGGCTGCAATAAAATGCCTATTATCCTGATATATTCCAGTAACTTGTAAATTACTAAATTCATGCGCTCTCTGTCAGTTTTGCTTAGTGTCCAGGGTGCACTTTTGTCTATGTAGGCATTTGCTTCAGAAGAGATGTTGATGATTAGAAGTATGATATGGTTAAATTCATACTTTGATAGGTGATTCATCACTTGATCGAGTATAGCTTTGCAACCTGGAAGACTTTCTTCACCTTTAAGTAGGCTTTGATCGATTGTTGGTACAATTCCAGAACATTGCTTGTGTAAAAATGAAATTGTTCTTTGTACTAAATTGCCTATGTTGTTTGCCAGTTCTGAATTTATCCGGCTGATCATATTTTTCTTACTAAAGTTGCCATCTTGGCCGAAGCTTGCTTCCCTGAGGAGAAAATAGCGTAGCTGATCAACACCAAACTCTTGAGCGAGGCCAATTGGATCTATGACATTACCAAGGGACTTGGATATTTTCTCGCCCTCGTTCAACCACCAACCATGAACTGCAATTTGTTTTGGCAGTGGCAGGTCTGCTGCAAGGAGAATCGCTGGCCAATATACAGCATGAAAGCGCAATATGTCTTTACCGATTACATGAACGTTGAAAGAGTTGTCAGCTAGGTTTGCAGCGCTTGACACTGGAATCTGCGTTTTCCCTTGGTTTGGTGTCATTCCAGTGCTTGACACTGGAATCTGTGTTTCTGGTTCTGCCCAAAACCTCTGATATTCCTCACCTTCAGTACTAGGGAAACCTATTGATGTAAGATAATTGGTTAATGCATCTATCCAGACATAGATTACGTGTTTGTCATTACCTGGTACTTTTATTCCCCAGTTAAAACTAGTGCGAGAGATTGAGAGGTCAATGAGCCCTGATCTTACAAACGATATCACTTCATTTCTTCTGCTCTCAGGAAAGATAAAACTTGGCTGATTTTTATAGAGTTCCAGTAATTTTTCTTGCCAGTTTGATAAGCGAAAAAAGTAACTCTCTTCTTTTATCCACTGGACCTCAGCACCTGTTGGTGCTTTGCCATCTATCAGCTCTGACTCCTGATAAAATGCTTCATCACGAACTGAATACCAACCCGAATAGGAATCCAAATATATTTGCCCTCTCTCTTCAAGTCTATTCCATAAAGCTATAACTGCTTTTTTGTGACGTTCCTCCGTAGTGCGAATAAAATCGTCATACTCAAAATTCATGAACTTAGCCAATTCTTTAAATGAAACGCTCACTTCATCTGTAAATTCTTTTGGCTGCATTTCCTTTGCTTTAGCTGCTTTTTCTATTTTTTGTCCATGTTCATCTGTACCAGTGGTAAATTTGACATTTTTCCCAGCTAGTTTCATGAACCTTGCCACCACGTCACACAAGAGAGAAGTGTATGCATGACCAATATGCGGCTTATCGTTTACGTAATATACTGGCGTGGTGATGTAAAAGTTCTCGAATTGTTCCATGGTTTAGCATTTTGATAAAAATCAACTGAGTTAATTATAGTATTAAAAAGGCAGTAATAAATAAATATTGATTGGGTTAAGCATAATTTTTGAAAAAAGCTATTTACTGAAATTTTATTAAAATAAGAAACAATCAGGCATGATTATTGAAAGAACAATGAGAAATTTTCTTGTAATTCTATTTATAGTTTTCTATGCATTTGATGCACACGCTGATGGAGCAACAGATGTAATGTGTAATGTAATAGGTTACGTTCATGGAATAGGTGGACCAATGATTACAGTGGTAATAATTGGTTCAAGCTTACTTGCAATATTTGGCAGAATGCCTTGGCCTGCACTTTTCGCACTGGGTATGTTTGTTGCTGTGTTTTTTGGTGCTCCTCAAATTGTAACAAAGGTAACAGAAAAAGAAGTTTGTTGTCTTTTTAAAGGTCAAACCTTGGAGAATGGAAAGTGTGTTGCTGCTCCTGGATATGAACGTGTAGGTACAGGTTATGCTTGTCGTTCCGGTTGGGCGCTAACTAATAAAGGCTACTGTATAAAAGCTGGCCAAGATCCTTCAAAGTATTGGAAGTGAAAATGGTGCTTTTATAGAGTTAAATCTAACAAACCGCAGAGTATATAATTAACATCCACGCCTTTAGTTAGATTCCACTCACGCTTTATTACGTTGTACTCCATGCCAGCCATGTTTTGCAGCGTTACATTATTTTCTCTTAAGTGATTTGCAATTTCTGACGGCTTGAGAAATTTATTCCAGTTATGTGTACCTTTTGGCAGCCAATTTAATATGTACTCTGCACCAATTATTGCAAGACAAAAGGATTTAATAGTTCTATTTATTGTGGATATAAAGATTAACCCCTCCGGTTTTAGCAGTTCTATCGCTTTTTTCATGAAAAGCTCTAAATTATCCACATGTTCAACTACTTCCATCAGCAGAACCACGTCGTACTTCTTGTCATTGCTTAGCTCTTCAATGCTGGTGTGTATATATTCTATATTTAACCCTACTTTTTTTGCATGTGAATGCGCTACTTTTATGTTTTCTTCACATACATCTATTCCCACAACGTTAATGCCAACGCGTGCCATTGACTCTGACAAAATGCCACCACCGCATCCAACATCAAGCAATGATAATTCTTTCAAATTGCATTTTTTTAACTCTTTTATTTTCTCAATAATGTAAGATACTCTAACAGGATTCATTATGTGCAATGGTTTGAATTTGCCGTTCTCATCCCACCACTGGCCTGCCATTTTAGCGAATTTTGATATTTCATCTTCGTTATAAGTTTTTGTTTTTTTTTTCTTAGAGGTTATATTGCTGAGTTTATCAAGGCGTTTTTTATGTCTGCTTTCTTTTGAAAATTCTGTTTCGAGGAATTGTTTGACTATGTCTTTTGCTAATCCACTCGCAGTAAATCCTGCACCAAGACACAGTACATTTGCGTTGCCATGCTCGCGAGCTAATTTTGCGATCTCAACACTGTTACATAAAGCAGCGTAGATTCCTTCAAAACGATTTGCCACAGTACTCATGCCCAAACCTGTACCACAAATTAATATCCCATAACTTGCTTTTTTGCTTGTTATATCTTCTACAACTTTAACAGCATAGTTTGGGTAATCTACACACTTTTGCTTAGCAGTGCAGCCTTGATCTACTACTCTGTAACCTAGGGCTTCCAGGTAAGGTTTTATTTCTGATTTTAATTCATAACCAGCATGATCTGAGGCAATTGATACTATACCTAACATATAAGAAATAAGGACATTTTATATGGGTTTGAACTTTCTGTCAAGTCATTCAATGCTTCTGACCTTTTGGTAGTTCTAAAGCTATAGCTAAGGTTTTCCTACGTCATACCGCAATTCATTCCACAACTGTACGAACATTGTGATTTGAGAATAATCTCCGCCAGGAAGGGTGTCATCCCAGTGCTTTGGCACTGAGATCCAGAAAACTTAATTTTAAATAAGTACACCAGATAGCTGTATAATAAGAACTGGATTCCAGTGTCAAGCACTGGAATGACACCTTCTGTATAAATATTAAGAAATTTACCAAACGAAAAAAAAGGCAAAAGAAGCCCCGTGGTTGGCTAATTACTTACATTATACTTTCAAGTATGGCGTTTTTTTATTCTAAACACTTAATAACCGCGATTTAGCTGCTTTTAAGCCGCAACTAATCTAAATTATAAACGTTAAGAAATTTACTAAACAGAAAAAAAGGCAAAAGAAACCCTAGGGTAGCTAGTTATTCACTATCCATTTTTTAAGTTGGCGTTTTTTAATGTTTTAAATGCTTTATAAGCGTATTTCAGCTTGTGTAGGTCAAAACCCGGAAATTTGATAAAGACATAAGGTGCACATAGTGCAAAAAATTAACCATGAGACGCCAGATACGTTGAGTTTTTTTGTCATTTAATCTGTACAGAGAAGATAAATAAATAGCTTCAGTTTCATGATAAGGGCGCTGGCGAGGTTTGTCAAGGAAGTTTTTTGTTTCTGTGGGCTACCTGGATGACAGGATTGCTCTTGAATTTGTATAGCTACATTGTCGGTAAATCCAAATTGCTTTAGTTATAGAAATAAATTTCGAGTCAGATGTGTATAAATTCTATATAATTTTTATCCTACTACTAATTTAACAAGATGGATCATATAGATATTATAAAATCAAAATTATTATTATCCGACCTAGTAGGTAAAAAAGTCAGATTAATAAAAAGAGGAGATAGTTTTGTTGGGCTCTGTCCATTTCATAACGAAAAAACCCCATCTTTTTCGGTGAGCAATACTAAGGGGTTATATTACTGTTTTGGTTGCTTGGCTAGTGGTGATGCATTTGAATTTATTTCACAAACTGAAGGATTAAGCTTTAAAGAAGCATTGGAAAAATTAGCATCGGTTACAGGTGTTGAACTGCCCAAAAATCTTAGTATTACAAAAGAGGACAATAAACTATTTTTAGCGCTTGATTTAGCTGCAAATTGGTTTGCACAAAAAAATCAAGGTGTTGTAGATTATTTAAAGCAGCGTAAGATTTTACCTAAAATCATAGATAAATTTAAGATAGGTTATGCACCAAGCTCTGGTTTGAAAGAGTATTTAAACTCTTCAGGTATTGAAGACAAAATTTTAATTGATATTGGATTAGTAAACAAAAATTTTCATGATTATTTTTATGACCGGCTGATATTTCCTATACAGAGCATTGCAGGGAGAGTTATTGGTTTTGGCGGACGTGCGCTAAGTTCTGAGCAACAGCCGAAATATTTAAACAGTCCAGAGAGTCAGCTCTTCAAGAAGAGGGAGAATTTATACGGATTAAACTTTGCTTTAAGCGAAATACGTAAAAAACAGCACATACTCGTTGTTGAAGGATATATGGACGCTATAGCGCTACATCAAGCGGGAATTAGTAATGCAGTTGCTCCGCTTGGTACCGCAATTTCTGCAGAACAGATAAAAAATCTATGGAGATTTGCTAAAGAAATCTCCATCTGTATGGATGGCGATAGTGCTGGACGTCATGCTGCTACTCGAGTTGCAGAACTTGCTCTGCTAATATTAGAGCCTGGATACACGTTAAAGTTTGTGACTTTGCCGAGTAATAAAGATCCATACGATATATGTAACGAACTGGAATACAAGAAAGAAGACGTGTTGACTGCTCTTGACCATTCAACAAAACTGCATTCTGAATATTTATGGCATCACATAATCGATAGCAATTTGCAAAATTATGAAAAACTTGCTCCGGAAAAATATTCAATTCTTGAGCACAAGTTCATGGAATATGTAAATACTATTAGCAACAGCAGTATTAGAAGGTATTACAGAGATTATTTTTACAATAAGGCTAGTGAACTAAGAAGTAGCTTCAAAAAACAGATTTTTAATAGTAAAACTAGAGCAACAAAAGGTGAGTATCTTCATAACAAGTCTCCAGAGCTAATTGAAGCAGAGCAAAATCAGGCCGTAATTTTGCGTATAGCCGTAGAATTTCCTGAAATCTTGAACCGTCCTATATTTTTTGAGCAATTTTCTCATTTTGAATTTACTAATGAGATGAAAAGATTACAACAGCGTATAATTGATGTAATAAGTAACAAAAGCAACCTCGATAAAGAGGCTTTGTTACAAGAATTGAAACAGTTTAACGTTATAAAGTATGTATTTGAAAAAACTAGTGTACTAAATAGCCAACTGAACGAGAGAAAATCTGCAGAAATTGTGTGGAATAATATAGTGTTACTAAAAGAGTTAAATGCATTACGAAAAGAAAGAACCGAAGCGAGGCTGAGCGGTAATCTTGACTTAGAGGAAAGGTTGATAGAACAAATAAAGCAAATAGAAAGCAGTATACAAGAAATGCAAATGGAGTTTATTGAAAAGTAGATATCGTCTCGTTAGTCAACAAGAAAATTACAAAATAAGACAATATTTTACATAAGATTGAAATTTTTAACTAATTAAGCCTTCCTCTAACAGCTTTGCCCTGTAGTTTTTGATATGGTTAGGATCACTTGAAAATGTATAATTTTTGTAGTTAGCTCTGCTGTGCATATAAAGTTTACTATTGACTTTTATCACATTATCTCACATTATCTCACATAATATGCATGTGAGAAGAATATGAACTGGAAGAATTTTCGTCTTAGTACGCGTCTCAACCTAGAAGGGCCTGTAATTGAGCAAGTGTACGAGTTAATTACTGCAGTTGATAGTGTTAAAAATAGCTGGCAGATAACGAAAAAACTACTACCACAAACAATTGAAAGATTAACTCATTCAGTTATTGTTACATCTTCTGGCGCTTCTAACCGTATTGAAGGAAATCGTCTAACCGATAAAGAAGTTGAGGATCTATATAAAAACCTACGTGTCAAAAAATTTAAAAATAGAGATGAGCAAGAAATTGCTGGCTACTTAGAAATGCTTACACTAATATTTCATGATTATACGGATATTCCAATTAGTGAGTCATCAATATTGCACATTAACAACCAGATGCTACTTTATAGTGAAAAAGATTTGTATCATAGAGGAAAATACAAAGCAAGTTCTAATAGAGTTGAGGCAAAAGATCAGAATGGAAAAGTTGTTGGTATAATTTTTGATCCCACACCACCTTACCTTGTTAGAAAGGAAGTACAAGAGCTTATTGATTGGTATCACTGGTCCTTAAATAATAAATTTAAGCATCCTCTTATTATTATTGCTAACTTTGTTTTTGAGTATCTGGCAATACACCCTTTTCAAGATGGGAATGGCAGAACTAGTAGATTGATGACTAATTTAATGCTGTTGCAGCAGGGTTATGATTTTGTATCTATTGTATCACATGAAAAGATAATTGAAACTAACAAACTTGATTACTATTTAGCGCTTAATAAAACACAAAGTAGCTGGAAAAGTGGCAAAGAAGATATTTCCCCGTGGTTAATATTTTTTCTTAATGTACTCAAAACGCAAGCAAATGAGGCGCATTATATTCTTGAGAGGGAGAATACTGAATATTTATTATCAAGAAAACAATTGTTCTTCTGGGAATGGGCACTTAGCCTTGCAGATAAAGAATTTAGTAGAAAAGATGCTATAGAAGCTCTAGGATTTCCTCCAAGAACAGTAGAGGCAATTACAAAGAAACTGCTAGGGATGAAATACTTACAGCGTCTTGGAGAAGGCAAAGCCACTAGATATAAAGTTATTATTTAAAAGTTTTAGTATGTTTTTCGAGATTTTTTTAAATCCAGTCTTATGCACAACTTTGTTTGCAATTTTATTCGATTAAAAATTGCATTTTAGCAATAAAAAACTTACTTATTGTAGGAAAATCTTGTGTTTGTTCTCATATAAAACTATTTATGGAGTGACAATGGTACATGTATTATACTTACATTTCTGATTCGAAAATTTATGCAGTTGTTTCTAACAAGATTGATCAACAAATTCTATTGTTTAAAGATGAGAAATAAAGTAATCATCATTTCCAGTATTGCTTTTATTCTACTGTTTTTTATCAGCAGTGCATTTTTAAAAAAAGATCAGGCGGTTCATAGCGATAATGCAACTAGTAGCTTTTCAGTAAAAACTCAAGAATGTGCGCCGCAAAACCGCACTATATATTTAAATTTTTCTGGTACAGTAAAACCCTTACATAGAGCTAGCCTTGTCTCAAAAATAAGTGGTAAGATTATTGCTATTTATTTACCTGATGGTGAAAAGGTAAAAAGAGATGATGTAGTGTTAAAGATAGAAGATTATGACAGGATTGAGCAAGCTCAGAAAGCCAAAGCTTTATTAAAGCAGCGTGAAATTGAGTATGATTCCTCTCACAAACTGAATAAAAAAGGCTATGGGGCACAAATACAAGTAGAAGCAGCTTTTACTGCGTTACAAAGTGCAAAAGCTGACCTAAAAAGGCTAGAATTGGATTTAGAAAATACTGCAGTCACATCTCCTATAGATGGTTATATTGATAAAATCAATGCAAACGAAGGGGATTTTGTTAATGCTGGGCAAAAAATAGCTGACGTGGTTAATTTCGATCAAATTCTTGTAGTGTTATACGTTTCGGAAAATGAAGTAAATAAAATAGAGCTAGGCAGCACAGCTCAAATTAATTTGCTGGACGGAAAAGAATTGGCAGGTGAAGTAAGTTTTATTAGTAAAATTGCTGAGCCTAAAACTGGGTCTTATAGGGTAGAAGTAAAGGTAACTAATAATAAAATGATATCCTTGCAGGGACTAACTGCCAACGTAAGGCTACCTTCAGGCGAAAGATTTGCATATAAAGTTCCTTCTTCAGCCCTGAGCTTAAGTGACGAGGGTGCTCTTGGAATAAAGATTGTTGATGACAATAATTATGTAGTATTTGCACCAATAGAAATTGTTGATCATGAGAGCGATGGGGTTTGGATAGTAGCAAATAACGAAGATAAACCCATAAAGTTAATAGTATTGTGCCACCTATTTGTTAAGCCTGGTGATAAGGTTTAAGACATAAGATCCTTTGACCTTACCCAGAAAAAGTGGAGAGAAAGTGTGGAATGTTTTTTACAAAAAGAATGATGCATCAAATTGTTCTGGAATGCAATAGTTAATAGTGACGTTGTTTGTTATAAAAAATTTCTATGTATTCAAATATTGCAGTTCTAGTTTGTTGAGCAGAGTGTTGTGAAGTATCAATAAGTATTTCTCTTTTCAATGAGCTAAAGAAGCTTTCTGCAACAGAATTGTCGTAACAACAGCCTTTATTACTCATCTATATTCTTTACAGCTAAGAGATATTGATACCCTTGCGCAGTATATTGTGAACCTTGGTCACTGTGCAGCAGTAGATTTTTAACAGGTTTACGCCTATTAATGGCCATTAATAAAGAGTTCATAACCAATTGTTTATTTATTGCACTACTCATTAACTACCATACGTGAGAATTATTGCTGCCAAATATAGCCATCCCTCCTTGGTTTTGATGTAAGTAATCCCATACTTTATTTGGTTGATCAACAATAAAGTTTTGATCTAGTATATTGGGAGCTACAGCTCTATTATCTGTTTGTTGTTTTTTAATTTTAAACTTTCTTCTCAGTATAGCCCTGATGTCATTTTTCTGCATAATACTTTGCACCGTTTTCAAATTGCAACTTTTACCCAAAGCCTTCAATTCAGCATGAATTTTAGGAGCTCCATATCTACATTTAGAAACTTGATATATTTTTTGAATAGCTGCGAGTAGCTCTTTATTTGCTGATTCTCTACTGCTTATTTTTCTTGTGGTCCACTTATAGTAGCCACTAGCAGAAAATCCTACATAATTCCTGTACTTTATAGCAGTTACTATATAAAAAAATATTTTACTCTTTTTGACTGGCCAGGGCTTTTTTTTAAATGTCTCTTTCCCTTGTTACTCTTGCTTTGTAAATCAAACCTCTCTTTGTCGTAAGGAGCCATGTTACCTCTACCTGGAAATGCATCTGCTGCCGACTTTTTTTCGTTGTGTTTCTTTATCCATTTTCCTAATAAACCACCCTTTATTCCTAAATCCTTTGCTGTTTTTGTAATTGTTTGACCTGCCTTTCTTTGTTCATTTGCCAGTTTAACAGCTTCCAATTTGAATTCTGCTGTATATTCTCTTACCATTTCTAATCCTCCAAAATTTTATTTTACCCAAAAAAACTCTTTTCTTTCTCTCCACTTTTTCTGGGTAAGGTCACTACTGCTATTCCACGTCAAGAACAACCATAAGTTCATTAGGGTTCACATAACCTAAAGCATTTTTTGCTTGCTCATCAAGCAGATCTAAATCTAAGCTTTTTTCATATAAGCCAAATACTTTGTTGTCCAACTTTTCCTTTTCAGAAGAGACATCCTTTAGCAAAAGTTTATTGTACTCGATTTCTTTTTTTAAATCGATTAACGTCAATAAGCCACGTTTACCTGTAATTGTGCTAATGCTGAAATATAATGTAATGGAAGAAATGAGTAAGGCTGCGCTTAAACACAGTAATTTTTGCTTCTTTTTAGATATAAGCACCGTACTTTCACATATAAAAAATATATAACATGAAAAGGTGAACAAAAAGCTAAGAACCTTGACGCGCTTTACACCTTGGCTTTACCTTATTTATAATGTAAATCTTACCACCCCTTTTCACAACTTTACAATTTTTATCTCTGTTACGATGAGATTTTAGCGACCCTTTGACTTTCATATCTATAGTAAGAATTAAATTACTTTACATTATAATCACTTATCAAGAGTTAGTCAATTGATAACATTTTATTAAAATATTGTATAATTGTTGCTGATACTTCTTCGATCGACTTTTGCGTGACATCGATAATTGGCCAGTTATTCTGTTTAAAGAGCTCCTCTGCTTCTTTAATTTCCTTTTCTACTTTCTCAGGGTTAGCATATATATTATTATCTTCGTTGTTAATTGAAGTAAGTCTATTTTTGCGTATTTCTATTAGCCTACTTACGTCTATTGTTACCCCTATCGTTAGTTTATTTTTTAATTTTGCCAAGTCAACATAAAAGGGTACTCCACTAACAAAAGGAATATTTGCAACTTTATAGCCTCGGTAAGCTAAATACGTACTGGTGGGAGATTTTGATGTACGTGAAACTCCAACCAAAATTATATCTGCTTTATCAATATCTTGAATATTTTGTCCATCATCATGATTAATAGTGTAGTTTATTGACTCAATGCGCTGAAAATATTCGTTATTTATCTCAGTATGCAAGTCAAGCTTTTCGTCTTTTTCAATTTCAAGATAAGACGAAATTTCTCTAATAATATGTGATAATATTGCTCTATAGGGAATTTTCAACTTTATACAGTTATCTTTTAGATATTTTCTTAGCTCATCATCAGTAATAGTGCATATAACAAAATTATGCTCATCACTTTTCCTATTAATTTCCTCCAGAATTTTGTCAATCTGCTCTTCTCCTTTTACAAAAGACCAAACATATTCGATCGTTTCTACAGAACGAAAGTGTTTCAGAGCTGATTTTGCAACTGATATAACAGTTTCACCACTTGAATCTGATACTAAGTGTAGATTAAGCTTTTTAAGGGTCATATACTAAAAATAATAGCTAGCAATCTGCTACTGAAATTATGCTAATTTGTTGACCTACGTAAATATAGAAAAACTATCCTGTTGATAAAACTCAAACTAATTGGTAAATTCTTAACACAATTATTCTCAAAACGAATGTTTTTATTAAAGCCTACAAATTTCTCTTATTTTTCTAAGAAAGCTCTACCTTGGCTTGGGGTTATTTGTTTCGCATGTTTTTTAATTGGAATGTCTTTGGCGTTATTCTTCTCTCCAGAAGATTATAAACAAGGAGAAATTGTACGAATCATGTACATTCATGTGCCTTCTGCATGGCTTGCTCTTGGAATATATGGATTAATTGCATCACTTGGTTTCATTTCATTGGTATGGAACAATAGCATTGCTAGTGTCTTGGCACATGCTGCTGCTCCTGCAGGGACAGTCTTTTCGGCAATATGCTTAATCACAGGCAGCATCTGGGGAAAAGGAACCTGGGGCACTTGGTGGGTATGGGATGCAAGGCTTACTTCAATGCTGATTTTATTTTTCCTATATGTTGGCTACCTTTCATTGTGGAGCGCTTTTGATAATGAAGCGAGGGCAGAAAAATCAGCAGCAGTATTTGCCATCTTTAGTGCTATAAATATTCCTATAGTAAAATTTTCCGTGAATTTATGGTCCACTCTCCATCAGCCAGCAAGCATTTTGAGAAAAGGTGGAATAGCAATAGAAAGTTCCCTGCTGTTGCCACTGGTTGCAATGTTTATGTTTTGTGCCACATTTTTTTTAGTAGTGTGGATACTGTATTCACTTTACTTAATTAATTTATATAAGATAAAGAGAGAAATCAGTATGCGGTATTAGGCCGAGAGATGAAAATAGAACACACCACATCACCAAGTAGCAAAGACATTGAATTCCTACTCAAAAAGATTAATGAAGAAACCGTTGATAAAGGTACGTGTAACCCATTTGCTTTTTTTATTCGCGATGATACTGAACAAATTATTGTAGGTTGTAGCGGTTTTGTTATCTATGGTTCAATTTACACTGACTTGCTTTGGGTGCACTCTGATTATAGAAGAAAAGGTATGGGAAAGCAGCTAATGGAAGAAGTTCATGATTATGGTCGTGAGATGCACTGTAAAATAGCAACCGTTGCAACCATGAATTTTCAAAAAGCGAAAGTATTTTATGAAAAGCTTGGGTATAAGTGTGATCTTGTACGTCCAGGGTATGTTAACATGTATATTTTTGAAGAAAGTGTTGTGAGATGCACTGTAAAATAGCAACCGTTGTAACCATGAACTCTAAAATATTTAAAGAGCCTACTAATATCTTTAAGGTAAATGTTCATGTGATTCCGCAGAATAATTCTGTTTTTTGATTCTATCTGTCCATTTATCATTTTCTATATCTTGTTTGTTGGTTGCTTTTTTTTCTTGCTCAACAATTGCCTTATCTATCTCCTTATGAATTGCATCAATTGCATTAATCGCACCTCCTTTTTTGTATACTTCGCTTTTCCCTTCAATAATTAACTTAATAAAAGTATTTACAACAGACTGCACTTGATTATGATTAACCTGACCTTTTGTCAAAGAAGGTAAAGAGCCTAATTCCATCAATACTTCTGGTGCTGTTTTATCTTGAGTGGAAAGTCCTAAATTATCTGCTACTTTACTTATTAATAACTCTCTGTGTTCTTTATTATCTTCCAATTTAGCATAATCACTCAATAGATCTATAACGGTAGATACTCTGACTTCAACAACATCATCAACATCTTCATCTTCTAGAGCAACTCCTGACCCCAATAACCTCTCTCTGAGATTTTCGCTTAAAAGATTGATAAATTCTTCATTTGCATCTGATCCTGTGGTTGATATTGTACCATCTAAATAGTTACTTTGAGCACCGAAGCCATGCTCTATTTGTATTTTTGTCTCAGGTTTAAATCCTAATTTTGCACAGAATTTCTGAAAATATTCTTTAATAATGTCAAACAAGCTCTTGCCATTATCTTTATAATTTTTTAACTCTTTAGGAATAGTAAGTGACAATTTACCATCTCTGTATGTTACAAAGTCTTCACCATTGTGAGATTCAATTGTAAATTCCAATGAACTAGACAGATTACATATCTTATCGCCATGCATAACTTGATTTTTAACAGAGAGTATTGGTAGCCTCATATCAGATCTAATTCTCACATTATTTTGGTTAGCACAATCAATATTTATTACTTTTTTAGGATTTTCTACTATGAACGACTGTCCAAGTGCAAGTTGGGTTTGTATAAATGGAGCAGCCTCATACCCTGCTTGATTACAATTGGTAACTAGCTCTTCTAAAATAGCATCACTTGGAACTTCTGCCCCAGCGTATCTGAACATTTTTTTGAAAACTTCTTTTGCAAAGGAACGGTAATCCTTGTTTTCATCTTTCTCTGTTGGTAATAGATGGATATACCTTTGGCCAGCATTGTAAAATTCTTCAAATTCTTTCTTATATGAATCGGTTTTTTGATGATTGGCAGTTTTGGAATTTTCACAGTGATTTTTCCATAGCTCACCCAATGCATTACTTACAAGCTCTTTCTCAATATCTTCGAGTACTGAAGCAACAAAAGCTTTGCCATGATCCGTATCTATTTCTCTTGTTCCTTTTTTGTTAAATATTTCGTCATTATATATATCATCACTATTAAAAAGTTCGCTTTTGCGGTGCTTAGCTCCTTCCTTAAATGCAATAATAAGATTTTTATCTATTTCTTTTCCGTTAATAATAAAATTCATCCTTTGAAAATCTAAGAACATTGTTTCACCGGAATTCGCTAATTTATTATCTTGATCTGCTCTTAATTTACTAAAATTGAACTCTTTAGCTGTGGCCTTTAATCTAACTACTGGACTCTTATTATTTTTTCCTTTTGTCTCTTTCATAAATAACACCTTACTGTAAATATGCTGTAAGTTATATCATATAATGATGAATAATTTGGTAATATATTAAGAAAATCGACAGTATATTTCTTTATTTAAGGGGTGTAGGAAAGGCGTAGATTTCTCTTTCCATTTGTAGCGTACTGCATTAATATTTATGTATTAATCTAGAAAATAATGATGAATAACATTGTAATTGTTGGTCTGCAATGGGGTGACGAAGGCAAGGGTAAAATAGTAGATTATCTTTCTGAGAATGCAGATGTAGTTGTGAGATTTCAGGGAGGAAATAATGCAGGGCACACTATAGTAGTAGATGATGAGGTTTATAAATTAAATTTACTGCCCTCTGCTGTTTTGAGGCCAGGCAAAATATCTATCATAGGAAATGGCGTTGCTCTTGATCCACACGCTCTAATCTCAGAAATAGAGTCATTGAAAGTTAAAGGAGTAGACGTAAACTATAACAACTTGATGGTATCCGAGAGCTGTCCATTAATACTTAGCATACATAAGGACAAGGAAAAGCTATTTGAAGATTTAAATGGAAATCACAAAATTGGTACAACAAACAAAGGGATAGGGCCATGTTATGAAGATAAAGTTGGAAGGAGAGCTATACGCCTTTGTGACTTAGAAAACGCAGATGAGCTCAATAAAAGAGTGGATACTCTTTTGAATTACCACAATGCTATCAGGAAAGGCCTTAACTACCAGGTGGTTAAAAAAGAAGAAATATTAAAGGAAATTCAAGAGATTTCAGAAAAAATTCTTTCATATAAAAAACCTGTGTGGAAGATATTAAATGACTTGATGAAAGAAGGTAAGAAAATAATATTTGAAGGTGCCCAAGGCGCATTTTTAGATATCGACCACGGAACTTACCCTTTTGTTACTTCAAGTAATACTGTAGCATCGCAAGCAATAACAGGCTCAGGGTTATCCTCCAATGCTTACATTATTGGTGTGGTAAAAGCTTATACAACAAGAGTGGGCAATGGCCCATTTCCTACTGAGCAGAAAAATGAAGTAGGAGATAGCTTGTTTACTATAGGTAAGGAACTTGGAACAGTGAGCAATAGAAGAAGGCGTTGCGGATGGTTCGATGCAGTTTTAGTGCGCCAGGCCGTACAACTCTCTGGAGTTTCAAGCATTGTATTAACCAAATTAGATGTGCTTAATTCTTTTGATACAATTAAAATATGCACTGGTTACAAGTATAGCGGAAAAATGTATGATTATTTACCCGCATCGCATTCAATACAAGGGGAATTAGAGCCAATATATGAAGAGTTTCCTGGCTGGAAAGAAAACACTCAAGGTAAAAGGTCGATTGAAACATTGCCTATCAATTTAATAAAATATATAGAAGGGTTAGAAAAATTAATAGGTGTACCAATTCATCTACTCTCAACTAGTCCAAAGAGAGAGGATGTTATTAAGCTTAAAGATTTCTGAAAACGTCTTTGTATCTTAGAGCCTGTACGTAATCTCAAAAAAGAGATAAAGTGAGAGGATAAAGTATATAAAGTAGGATATGCGAAGTTTATAACCAAGTGACATAAGTCGAGAAAAGTTTGAGATTATTGTAGCAGATCTGGAATCTTGCAGAAAGAAGACAAAACCAAGGACACTTGATTTACATGATATATTTTGTGGAGTGTTATACGTGTTAAAAAGTGGTTGCCAGTGGAGAATGGTATCAAAAGAGTTCCCAAAATGGCGCAATTGTTACGACTATTTTAAGAAGTGGAGTGAAAAACCAGATGTAAATAAAGAAAGTGTTCTGGAGCTGGTATTAAAAAAAAATAATTGCGACAAAACAATGGTCGGAAAAGCTTCTGCATAATTGATGCACAGAGTATAAAAAATGCAGATACTGCTGAAGCTATGATGCAGGCAAGAAGATTTCAGGGCCGTATTGCAGTAGATACGCAAGCATGCAATTTATACAACAACAGCAGAGATAACTGACCGTAGCAGTGCTGTGAGAATGGTCGAAAATGCAAAAGAAAACCTCTCGGGAGTTAAAAATGTACTGGTTGATGCAGGCTATACTGGAGAGAATTTTGTAACTCAAATAAAAACGATTATTGGTGCAACCGTTGAAGTGATCAAAAGAAATGAATTACGTTCCTTTGTTGTATTGCCCAAAAGATGGGTTGTGGAGCGATCTTTTGCTTGGTTAGAAAAATGTAGAAGATTGTGGAAAAATTGTGAGCGAAAACTCAATACTAGCCTACAAATGGTAGTTCTGGCTTTCACTGCCTTACTTCTGAAAAAATTATGAACAGGCTCTTACTAACTCTTATCTAATAAAAAAAATACTTGTGTAACTTCGAATAGTCTATTATGCAAGACAACAGTATAAACATGTAGTAAGAAATGTATAATGAAAAATAAAAGCTCAAGTTTAACACTTGCAGTTATTTTTACACAATTAAGTAATCATAAAAGTTAGTGTAGGGCGAGGTTATACAGTTTGATTTCTTTTAATATATGTTAATTGGTATAATATAAATATAGTTAAGGAGGTGTATTATGATTGGAAGTTTGGCTAAAGAAGAAAAAACAGCAGAGGCAGGAAAAACAGGTGATCAACTTGAAAAGTGTATTGGACCAACTTCACTGAATAGGGAGGTTTATTACTCTACGCTTATCTACTATACATTAAAAGAGTTATATTCACAATTAGGTGATATCTCTTATGCTAATAAAACAAGATCAGAAAAAGAAATAATCAATTTTTATGTTCTACCTCAATTTGCACGTTTTAAAGAAATTATTGATGAAGATATAAAAAAAGATCCTTCGTTTGCAAATTCTGCTATTGTAAAGTTTTGCTCCTCAATTATAAAAAATAACAAATTACTTAAAGAATTAGAAGAAGTTAGTATTCCTGCCAAAAACTCTAGTGTAAAGGCAAGGGTAAGCTTTCAACTAAAAAATCTGAAAGAAAAGGTGTGGTTCTTAGGAAAACTAAAGGAAAAAAAGAATTTCACTTACGTGCAGAGGGCTTTTGGGGATAAGTGGAGTTTTTATGACCTAATAAATGATGGAGATTTTAAAAAAACGTACATAGATAAAGCAGTAACAGAGTCTGCTAATAAGAGCTTTAAGGAAGATATAGATAAATGCATAAAGTTGGCAGAGCAGGGAAAAGAAGCTGCAAGTAAATATCTTGGAGAGAAAGGCGTAGAGTTTCGAGCTTATTACACAGAAACTGATAACACTCATAGAGTTTTGAATATCAATCTTATTAATTACAATAGAAGTGAGCAAACCAGGATTAGTGACATTTTACAGCAAGAGAAAGATATTAAAGAGCTGAATATCTATTGCAATAAAAAACATGAAATACACTCTCATCGGAAAGGTAAGGAAAGATATTATGAATTTAAAGAGGGCGCATATTATGAAATGAAAAGCACTTGGCCTGTAAAGGATGGATCCGAAATGTGTACCATGATTATGAATGTGAGTAGCGATGGCATAACTGAAGTACTAAAATTTAATGATGAAGATTTTGTGCTATCGGATGAGATCTTAGAATTAATAAAGCAAAACGATGAATTATATATTCAAGGTCTCTCCTTATATGATGCTGTACTAGAAAAAGGTAAGGCTGCTGATGTTGTACCTACTGCTAATAATAATTTTCAAAATGAGTCTATAGCGGCCTATCGCGAGGAACCAGAAGGGGAATTAGACCCTAAAGTTGATGCTGACAATAGCCTTCCTCCTTCTATTAATAGCAATGCATCAACTCAAACGGAAGTCAATTTACAACACACTGAAACTCAAACAGAAGTTGCTTCACAACAAATCGAAACTAAAACGGAAGTCAATTTACAGCACACTGGAACTCAGACAGAATTTGCTTCACAACAAATGGATGAATTGATTTTAAATAATCAGATGCTGTCCGAAAAAAACGTTGAATTGAAGCAAGAAATGTCAAATTTGAAAAAAGAAGCTGTTGAATTGAAGCAAAAAATAGAAGCAGGGTTGCAAGTGATAAATAAAAAGCACCATGAATTAATACAAGAAAATCAGCGACTACAGGAGAAACTAGAAACAACCCAAGCAGAAGCTAATCAAACAATTGTAAAGTTAGAGAAGCAGAATAGCAATTTACAAGACAGGTTTGAAAAAGAGGAGCAAAAAAACACGGAATTGCAAACTGAACTGGCACAAAAAAATGAAGAATTAGCAGGTGTGTTAAAAGAGCTACAAGGGAAAGCACAAGAACTTAAAGGTGTATATGAAGAAAAAAGAAAGCTAAAGGAAGAGCTGAAAATTGTTAATGCAGGAAAGAAGAATTTGGAAAAAGAGCTAAATCAAGCACGAGAAGATGCGGAACAGATAATGGTTGAACGACGCCAGCAGAAAGAGCGCTTGAAAGATCAGCTAAGAGAATTAGATCAGGAATATAAGGTACAAGTAGAAATTGAGCAAAAGATTAAAGAATCAGATAGGCAGGATAGCGATTTACAAGATACACTTGGAGAAGAGAGACTAAAACTCAACATTGAAGAACTAGAAAACGAGTACGAGGAATTTCCAGGAGATAAGGTGCTTACACTTGAACTCACTAAAGATGAAGATAAAGTCGAAGAGTTAAGAAACGAGCTAGAGCGTGAGAAAGAAAAGTGTAAACAATTATTAGAAGAAGAAAATGAATGGGGTGATGAATTGGTAGGAATGCTTGATGGACTGGAAGAAAAAATTCGTGCTGATGAACAAAGGAGCTTCAACAATCAATTAACGGGAGAAATTTCTAATGAGTCTGGTAATGCTCCACGACAGAAGAAAAGGTTATCCAAATCTTCAAGCGTTGATAATGAGTCTTATGTTCCACTGAGAGAGAAGACAACATTACTCAGATCTTTAAGCGTTGATAGTGGACTTGATAGCGATGAAGAAAATTGTGATAATGATTTATCTTTCAACATAAGTCCTATAAGTTCTATTGAGAAGGTGGCAGAGAGTAGAAACGTAGGTAGGGTATCATTGTGAAGATGGTTGGGGTTAAGTTGCAACTTAAGTGGGGCGCAAAAGGTCTTTTGTGTTGATAATAATTTAAAATCTATAGTAGACTAAAAAAGATTATTAAATTATAATATAACATATGATAAAAGACGAGAAATCGAAAACAATTTTTGAAGTGGAAGGGGCAGTAACTGCTTTACTACCTGCAGCAGAATTTAGAGTGAAACTGGACAATGAACATGAGATTATCTGTCATGTATCAGGGAAAGTGAGAAGAAGTAAAATACGCATCATTATAGGGGATAGGGTGTTAGTTGAGATGAGCATTTACGATAGGAATGCGAGAAAGGGTAGGATCATTAGAAGGCTTAAAGGTACAAGTGACAGAACGATCTCTAAATAATCTTATTCTTGCTTCATCATCGAAAAGGCGTATAGCTTTACTAAAACAAATAAACATTGAGCCAGGTTTAATTTTGCCAGCAGATATAGATGAAGCCCCTTTAAAAAAGGAACTTCCGAAGGATTACTCAATCCGTATGGCAAAAAGTAAAGCTGAGAAAATACAAAGTTTAAATCCAAATTATTTTGTGCTTGGTGTTGATACAGTTGTTGCTTGTGGTAGAAGGATATTGCTCAAAGCTGAAAACGTTGAGCAAGCAGAAAAATGTATCCGCTTGTTATCAGGAAGAAGGCATAGAGTATACACCAGTGTATGTCTATTAACTCCCGATCAATCTAAACAACATATCAGGACTGTGGTTACAATAGTGAAATTTAAACGTCTCAGTGAACAAGAAATTAAGTATTATTTAGCATCAGAAGAGTGGAAAAATAGGGCGGGGGGATGCAATATACAAGGCCTAGCTGGAGTGTTCGTATTGTTCTTACGCGGCTCCTACTCTTCCGTTATAGGGTTACCATTACATGAAACCTATTGTTTGCTAAGCAATTATTTTAACTTCAATTTATATTGAAATACCTTTATTAGTATCTTTTTTTTGTTGTGACTCAGCAACCTGTTTAGCCCAATCTAGTGGTCTTTTATTTCTGTTAGCTAATGCAATTCTATTGCGATCATAACCATCAGTGTGTTCTGTTAAAGTATCTCCTCTTTCTTCTTCTATTACTCCAGCTTTCAGTTGTGCTTCATCTTTCTCTAGTAATTTATATAGTTCGCTATTTTTATCTACAGTTGGATTAGTGTCATTATTTTCTCGTTCTGCCACTGTTTTTTCTAACCACTTACGTATAGGGTCATATTGTTTACCTTCTCCTATCTTTTCTAAAATGTTTTCTGAGAATGAATCTTTAGGAATATTTTCTTTAGTAGCCTGTTGTGCCGGTTCTCTTAACCCTTTATCCGGGTTTCCCAATGCTCCTTTTAACTCACTCGTATCTCCGATTTCTTTTGGTTCAATGTTTTCTAAGCTCTTCTTTAACTGTTCAGGATTTACTTGAGATTGTTCATTATTGTCATGAGTTGGAGATGAATAGCCCGAATCGTTTGCTTTTATGTCTGTTGAGCTGTCTTTTAGCAACCCAACTTCTCTCAAGCGTTTTTTAGTTTCTTCGCTAATCTGACTCTGATCAGCTGATTTTAACCCGAGATTTTCTTGACCTAATGTATTTTTAAGTTCTTCAAATAGAGTTAGATTACTTTGTCTAATATGTTCTTCTAATTTCCTTCCTACCTGTTTTAAATCTGTTTGAGATTTACTATCACTATTAGTTGGAGATATATAGCCTGAATCACTTATACTATTTGGTGTTGAAGCAGAGACACTAATAGTTGGACCTTCCACTATTTTTACATCTGCTAAATCGTCTTTTTGCAATCCATCTTCTTTATCTTGTGACAGTTTATCAGTAGGATCAACTTGCCTTAATCCTCTATTATCCTGCTGTGATCTATCTCTGATTTCTTTAAGAAGATTTTCAGGTGGAGTTTGATCACTTTGTTCAATGTTCTCTAAGCTCTTCTTTAACTGTTCAGGATTTACTTGAGATTGTTCATTATTGTCATGAGTTGGAGATGAATAGCCCGAGTCACTTTTATTATTGAGTGCTGTAGCAGAGAGCGGCTGTTCACTTTCTTTCCACTTAGCATCACTAGCATCTTGGTTATCACTGTTATCTGGAGAAGATGAATAAGGAATTATGTCCTTTAATGTCTCTAACGGTGATGGGTTATTTTTTCTACTTCCTGCAATTGATGCTTTTCTATCATCAACATCAATGTGCCGTAAGTTGTTTTTCTTGAAATTTCTGATGTCTTGTAACAGATCGCCTTTGCTATTTCCTTCTTGTTGCTGGGTTTTAGGTTGTTGCTGATCATTAGGTGTTTGCTCACTTCTATCTGGTTTTTGGCTTCCAGGTACAGCATGTCCAAATGTAGGATTGTCATACCGTTCATCTTCTTGCCTATTATCTTGATTGTGGCTTACAGACTTGGTGAAAGTAGAACTATCTGAAGAATCAGAAGTTGCACCTTTTTGCTGATTATTAGGTGTTTGCTCATTTTCGCGCAAGTCATCTGGTTTTTGGCTTCCAGATTTGGCTCCCCCTTGCTCATCGAAAACACCTTTTTTAGGTGGTAGTGAACTAGTTCTAGGTGGAAGTGGCGGAGGAGTTTTTTTGTTCTGAGGATTCTCCTCAAAAAGCGATTGTAGGTTATAAACTTGACCTCCCGAATTTGCTTCTCGTGCTGCTTGTCTAAGCTCACGCTTTTCTTTAGCCTCCTGAGAATTAATTTTATCGTCAAAATCTTTTCCAATTCCGCTATCGTAAGACTGCCTTCTGCTGTTAGATTGTAGTCCAAAATGTGAATGGTGGTCTTCTTTTTTTTGAGTTATATCAGTAGCTTGAACGCTAACACCTCTATTAACATCAATTCTTGTTGTAGTTTCAGATGATAGCTCGTTACTGTCTTTATTATGTTGCATCTCATTCGCTTTTCCTTGTCCTTTCTCCCTGAATTGTATTTCATGCAAGAATAAACCACCTATTTTTACATCTCTGTTTACTTCTAACCGTTCTAGAGAAAAATCATCACCTTTAACAAGGTCTACACCGTTAGCATCAATCTTAATTTTGATCTTACATTCCTTCCCCTCCGCATACCACTTTAAAGTCATTTCATATGAACCATCAGTTACGACATAATGTCTTATTTTTTTCCCTTCTTCCTCGGCAACAAAACCATGCATTCCGCTCTTTCCATCACTATGCAATGTTGAAAATCCCGAGATTTCATTCTTCTCACAAAAATCACTGTTTAAAAATTCGCTGATTTTAAACTCTTTTTTGTTATTTCCCAGCGTAATACTTGCGTGATTACCGTATATTGAAACTCCTGCAACATCATCAACATACTCTTTCAACCTTTCTTTAACTTCACTTTCAAGGTCTTGTCCAGCTTTCTTTGTCTTGTCGCATTTCTGAAGAATAACTCCATATGCTTTATCTTTGTTTTCTTCTTCGTCCCAATTCCAGTTGGCGTGTTTTGTTAAAAACTTTACTGTGTTAAAATCAACTCTAGCATTATAAATTGGGTCGTCTTCCTTTTTTATTTTATCAAATAAAGGAAAAATTTCTTGAATGCGCTCATTATAAATGTGTTCTTGTTGTGTATCGTTAGTGCCCATATATCCCTCACTAATAACCCTCTGCCTTTAGTTCTAGCTAATACTAGCTAATATAATTATCACAAGCATTGGTTGAATTTTTATTAAGGAAGGTTGTGTTACTAATGTGATGACACAAGCTATTTTATGGTAACATCAAACGATTTAAGTTGTCATTCCAGTCTGGAATCCAGCCTTTCACGAACCCCATCAAAAATGTTGTGTTTTAACATAAGATTAGCTACTTTTATGCTCACTAACTTAGTGCCAATCAAGATTCCTGGATCCCAGTGTCTGGGCACTGGGATGACATCCTTCTTGGCGGAAATCACTCTTATATCACAACAGCTGCATAGCCTAAATTGCTTTAGCTATAGCTCTGTTTTTGCAACTTCAAATATCTGCTACTCATAGTAAACACTTCTGGATCTTGAGAGGTTAGCTTGAGTATAGCGAGTATGTTGATAAACAACAAAGCAGCAATCGAGATATCAGCAACATCCCATAGCAACTGGACTTTACCTATCGCACCAAGCGGAATGATCATGGTAAAAATTACAATCCAGATTTTAGTGTATTTATTATCCATAGACACATAGCGTATTGTCTGTTTTGAGCAAAAAAACCAAGTAAAAATAGTAGTAAAGGCAAAACAAAACATTATGGCCATAATTAAATAGTCAATATAGGGCCAATTCATAGCTTTTCTAAAAGCAAATATGCACATGTTAGTACTCTCTAAATCAGTGACCCAAGAATCTGTGACAAGCAGTACCATTGTTGTAATAAACACTATGAATGCAACTATAAAAGGCGATATTATTGTGATTAGGCTCTGTTCAATAATAAATTTATTATTATTTTTCTTAGGAACAATTGAAGAATGTACGATTCCTTCGAGGCCAAGCCCTATATCTGTTGCAAAAATACCTCGCAAAGTTCCAACTTGAATAATAGTCAACATTTCTAAAATCAAACCTAGAGATAAACCAGAGTTAAAGCTACTAGTTGTAAAAAAACTGCTTGTTATTAGTTTTAGAGAAGGAAGAATATTTTCACTAAATTTAAATAATATGATACCGCAAAGTGTGAGGTAACTTACCGTCATTATCGGTATCATAGCCGATATAAAAATTTTAATTTTTTTTAAGCTGAGAGCTGCAACAACAAAAAATATTATGGCCATTACAATGCCACCAACAACTACAGGCACATCTATCATATTAAGTGGTATTGATAGAGAATTTACCTGAACAAGGTTACCAACTGTTATTGAAACCATCATCATGATAACTAGAAAGACAATTGTGGCCTTCCTAGAGTTAAACGCATCAGTCATGTAGGCTACAGGGCCACCTATAAACCGTTCGTTCTTTTCCTTTCTGGTTTTTATACTTAGATAACAAGTGACATATTTTATCACAGAAGTGATAACAATAATTATTGCCATCCATAAAATAGAGCCCGGTCCTCCGGTTTTTAGAGCAACAGCAGTTCCTGAAATATTTCCTACTCCTAAATTTCCCCCTAAAATTGTAAACAGAGCGGCTATAGAAGAAAATTTATTTTCTCCTTTTTTAGCTCCAAGGAGTGAAAGGGCGTATGGTAATCTAAATACCTGTAGCCATTTTAGTTTAATCGATAGGTAAACACCAGCAACTAGCATGAGTAATATTGTTGGCAGTAATAAAACAAACTTTACTGTATCCATCTGTAAAAGTGAGATTTTTATTTGAGTATACAACAAAAATTGAAAATACCTAACCTATTTTCTATGTATGACTTCGTTTCCGTCATTCTAGAAACCTTTTCTTGTCATCCAAGTAGCGTGACACATAACTGTACGAACATTGTAATATGGTACAATGTTAAGACGATGTCATTCCAGTGCTTGACACTGGAATCCAGCTTTTAATGCAACCCCTCACCAAAAATATTGTGTTTTAACATAAGGTTAGCTACTTTTATACTCACCAACTTAGTGTCCAATCTGGATCCCAGTGAGCTTTGTTGCATAGCAGCAGAAAAATTAGTGATTACTGACAAAATTCATTATAAATAGCGATTTAACTGTTGAAGAAAAAATATGCCACAAAAAATGAGGGTCAGTAACCATAGCGAATATAACAAATTTCTAGAAAAAAGAGGAAATATTTTTCATTATATCAACGAAGCCATAGAAAAGTGGTACGAGAATGGTCCAAAAATACCAGGTGGCAACAATATTTATAGCGATAAAGTTGTAATTTTGGTGCACATAATAACTTGTTTATTTAGAATAGGCCTGAGGCAAACAGTTGGGTTTATAGCAGGATACCTTGAGCAAATTGGGAAAAATTTGCAAGTTATCAGCTATTCACAATCATCAAAAGAAACTTAATATTAAGATAAATGATTGCAGAAAATAATATGGAAGATATCGAAATTGCTATAGACAGTACAGGAATTAGTATATACAACAACACTCCTGGTCATAGCAAAGAAAATAGCGAAGATAGAAAGTATCGCAGCTATGAACAGACAAGAAAATTGCATGTAATGTTGAATACAAACAGCAAAAAAGCCATAGCTGTAAAATACAGTAACGGCTGATCACTATGGAGCTTGTGATTTGCTAAAAGAAGTCGATTTTCAGTATGTCATAAAAGTACTATATGCAGATAGGGCATATGACAGAGAAAAGCTCTATAAGCTGTGTAATCAATATGGTATAAAAACGAAAATTCCTCCGAAAAACAACGCAACAGAGCATCCAAAGTTAGACTATATGGCTGAGAGAAATTCTGCAGTCAAGCTCATAAAGTCATATGATGAAGATGGTATAAAGAAGTGGAAAAAAGAGATGAGTTATGGAAAAAGATCTTATATAGAAGGTTTTTTCTCGCGATTAAAAAAGACATTTGGATTTAGTTTTAGGAACAAATCTGAAATGAATCGTGAGAGGGAACTGCTACTCAAATGTTATTTGCTTAACAAATTTACTGAAATAGGCATGGCTAAATTTGAGATAGCTTCATAAATTTATTGTGCGTTACCTACTATCCGAAGAGCGATGCAACAAAGCCATCCCAGTGTCTGGGCACTGGGATGACATCTTTTTTCTTGGTACAAATTACTCTTATATCTCAATGTTCGTACAGTTAGTGCGTGACACTTGTATCTTTATGATGTGAGGCATTAGAGCTAAAATACCTCACAGGGAGGATGAAGCTGATGCGACACTAATGCCATTAAGCCAGATTTTGCTTCCCTCCCATAGAGTTAAAGACTGAACAGTATCTTTTGGAATTATATCCCGTATTACAAGGTTAGTCTAAACTCTCAGTTTATTTATAGTCTTGGAGGCAATTTTATGCAAGTAAATGCTATTTTGGGTGTGGATATTTCAAAAAAGAAATTTGATGTTTGTTTGTTAGTGGACAGTAAAAAACGACACAAAGTCTTTCAAAATAATCAAGATGGTTTTGCAAAACTTGTAGTTTGGTGCAACGGCCATGGAGCAAATCTTACTCATTTATGTCTTGAAGCAACTAGTTGGTATGGAGAAGATTTGGCTACTTTTATGCACGATTTAGGACATAATGTCAGTATAGTAAACCCAGAAAGCTTTTGGCAAAAGTGAGCTGCTCAGAAATAAGACAGATAAATCAGATGCAGCTATGATAGCTAGATTTTGTATCGCCAACAAACCTGCTCTTTGGAAGCCCATTGCACCTGAAATGAGGCATTTGAGGGAGCTTTACCGTTGCATGCAATCGCTAAAAGATGATAAGGTGCAACAGACAAATCGCTTGGAAAACAAAAATATGCATTCCAGTTGCAAAGAAGCTATATCTAAAGTAATTTTGGCAATAGAGGAGCAAATTATTGTTCTCGAAAAAGAAATTAATGAGCATATAAATAACTATCCACATCTAAAAAATATGGTGGAAAACCTTAAGACTATAAAAGGTATAGGATATCTTACTGCTGTTGCTGTTGTCGCAGAAATGCCATCAGTTGATAACTTTGACAATGCTAAACAATTTACAGCTTTTGCTGGTCTAAATCCAGGACATTATCAATCGGGATCGTCAGTAAGTAAGAGAAGTTGCATATGCAAAATAGGATCTGAGCGTATTCGAAAAGCTCTTTATATGCCAGCTATAGTAGTCAAAAACCATAATAATCATTTTCAAAAGTTTTGTCAGCGTCTAGCAAGTAAAGGCAAATGTCCAAAAGTCATAGTTCTTGCGTTAATGCGAAAATTAATGCATGTCTTTTTTGGTATTCTTAAAAATAATCAACCATTTAATTGTAATTTTGTTGGATAATTTGTTTGACAGCAGAAACAGTATCTGGGATCTAAATTTTTTATGCGAAACCATTATGTTTATATACTTGTAGGCCCAAGTTCCTCACATAGTGAACAAAAAAGTAAATGAGATTCCAGTGTCACGCGCTGGAATGACACCTACCCCATGAGAACTCTATTTTTCATACCACTCATTTATAAGTTTATTGATATCAGAATCTATAAAATCCTTTAATGGTTGCCTGATTTTTATCTCAACATTTTTAGGGATGCACCTATCTTTACATATCGCATAATTTATATGGAAGTTAAGGTCAATATACCCTTGATTTAAAAATATATTCATCTTAAAGGGAAATAATACCATATCCTCATATACGTTACTTACAAACGTCTCTCTCCCTACTTTATCTTTATGTTCCTTTGGAATAGGCCAGTGAATATTTATATCTGATGCATTACCTTTGTAACTAATAGACGTGGGAAGGCCAAAATCTCCAGGATCTTTATAATATATGTGCCAGCCTGGTTCTACTGTAACCTTTATTGCACCTTTAAGAGTGAAGCTTGCTTCATTTATCTCGCCAATAAGTAAATCAAATTTTGCAATTTCCTCGTCAGCATATAGTTGAGCGCAAGAAAAAAATAAAAATAATATTAAATATATATATATTTTCATTAAGGTAAATTTCTCCTTTTATAGAGAAAGTAATTTAGATTTTAATTATTATATTTAATAGTATTATATAGATTATTTATTAATATAGCATTATGCTATAGCTAAACTGACTTACGACAATCTGAAAAACGACAAATTCGTCATTCCGCTACTTGTTAGCGGAATCTATGCCGAGATACCGCGAATGAATCCACAACTGTACGAACATTGTGATTTTGGCCCATAAGGAGGGTGTCATCCCAGTGCTTGACACTGGGATGGCTTTGTTGCATCACACTTTATGAGATGGTGATTTATGGTAAATTCATGTAACTATCTCAAATTTAGCCATACCAATATCAGTGAATTTATTAAGCAAATAGCATTTAGTTCTTTTTCTCGATTTATCTCAGATTTATTCCTAAAACTAAATCCGAATATTTGCTTTAATCTTGAGAAAAACCCTTCAATATAAGATCTTTTCCCATAATTTACTTCTTTTTTCCATTCTTTCATGCCATCTTCACCGTATAATTTTATTAACCTAATAGCAGCATTCCTGTCAGACATATAATCTATTTCTGGATGTTCTGCCGCATTGTTTATTGGTGGAATTTTTGTCTTTATATCATATTCGTTACACAACTTATAAAACTTGTGCCTATCACATGCTCTATCTGCATATAGTGCTTTTATGGCATGCTGAAAATCAACTTCTTTTAGCAAATCACAAGCTCCATAGTGATCAGCCGTTACTGTATTTTACAGCTATGGCTTTTTTGTTGTTTATATTCAACATTACGTGCAATTTTCTCGTTTGCTCATAGCCACGATATTTTCTGTCAGTGCTATTTTCCTTGCTGTGTGTTGTTGTATATACTAATTCCTGTACTGTCTATAGCAATTTCGATATCTTCCATATTAGAGGTTGTCCGGAAACAAGTAAAAGGCTATAATATCTGAAATTTTAGTACGGGGTAAAGATGAGAAAAAAGTATCCAACAGATCTAAGCGAAAGGGAATGGGCAAGAATAGAAAAACACTTCAGAGTATCATACAAGAAAGGAGGAAGGCTGCCAAAGTATAGCAAAAAAGAAATATTAGAAGCAATTTTCTATGTATTGCGTACAGGGTGTCAATGGCGGTATTTACCAAATGATTTTCCGCTATGGAAGACTGTGTATGAGCAGTTCAGGCAATGGAAGAAGCAGGGAATTTTTGAGAAAATGAATTATGAAATTACAAAATATAGTAGAAGAAAAATAGGAAGGAATGAGCAGCCGAGTGCCTGTATAGTAGATAGTCAATCTGTAAAGACTACAGAAAAGGGGGGATCAAAGGCTATGATGGAAGTAAAAAAGTAAAGGGTAGAAAAAGGCATATAATTACAGACACTCAGGGTTTTATACTAGGTTGTTACGTAGGCGCTGCTAACGAAAATGATAGAGATGGTATTAAAATAGCATTAAACAATATGAGAACAAAATATACTAAAGTTAAAAAAATGTGGGCTGACATGGGATACCAAGGAAGAAATTTAAAGAATCACACAAAGGAAGAATATGACATAGATATTGAAATTGTTAAAAGGCCTCCATGTAGATTTTGGGTGCACAAAGATACGCCACCTGAGCTACTACCAACAAGAGAACAAGGGTTTAAAGTACAGCCAAGAAGATGGGTTGTAGAAAGGACTTTTGCTTGGGTTAATAGGAATAGAAGGCTATCGAAGGAGTATGATTTACTCACAACATCCACTGAGAATTTCATATACCTAGCTATGAGTAGGGTTATGTTAAAGAGGGAATATGCTTGAATTTACTAGTTTCCGGACAACCTCCTATAGTATTTTCTAAAACGAATGATAAACGTCTAAAATGGTATTACCAACTAAAAGGTGTAAGTTTGTACATTGATGCATTAGAGGTCTGAGGCGACTTTTGATGGTGTGCCAACAATGCTCTATCGGATTTAGATCTTACTATTACCCACAAATATAAATGTTTGTTGCATAGCTCTTAATGGCATAACTTTTGCTTGAAATAACTGTTTATATGGTGCAATTTACAGCTTTTAGTTGCTAAAATTATAACTCTTAGTTTAATAATTTTAATCTAATAAGCTTTCAGGTTAATAAAATTAAATTATTTGAGTAAATACAATACTATGTTTTTATTTGTGGGTAATAGTAAGGCTTAAAGCAAAATGTAGTACGAACGGTAGGTGGATCTAAAAGATCGAATTACAATCCTGTATACAGCATTTTGCATTATTGTTTGATTATATTTATAGGTACAAAAATGGCTAGAATAATTTTCATGGGAGTAGATGTTTCCAAGGAAGCATTGGACATCTCAATTAATGGCAAGCATAAGCGCATAGCAAACGTGAGTGATGCTATATCTAAGTTTATAGAAACAAATATAGTCGATTTACCCATCAAGTTATGTGTAAGCTGGTGGCTATGAAAAGCTCATTATAAAATTGTTGCAAGATAACTGTCCATAAAGCTCACCCGAATCGGGTATATGCATTTGCCAAAGCTTGCAATCATTTTGCAAAAACTGACAAGTTAGATGCTAAATTACTGGAAAAATACGCTGAATTTGTCAGTAAAGACGGTGAAGTAAAAGGATGTATAATTTCACAAAAGCAAGAGGAATTAAAGGAGCTGGGGGCAGTTGAGCGTAATTTAAATGATGCAATTCATGCAAACAAGTGTCGCCTGCAAAGTGCGACGGGAAAAGCTAGAGAATACATAGAAAGACAGATAGGGTTTGCTGAAAAACAATTGAAAGAAATTAGGCAAGACATAGAAGACGCAATAGCTGAATTGAAAGGAAAAAATGAGCTTTTAATCAGCTATAAAGGTATTGGATCAAAGACGGCGAGCGTTCTACTGACAGAGGTGCCTGAGCTTGGTAGATTAGAGAATAGAGAAATTGCATGCTTAGTTGGAGTTGCACCTAAAACTAGTGAAAGTGGAAGAAAAGTTGGCAAAGCTCAAATCAAAGGAGGCAGGTTTTATGCAAGGAAAGCACTATACATGTCAGCTCTTGTTGCTATGCGCCACAACAGAAAAATGAAAGCGTTTTATCAGCGTTTGGTTGATTCTGGCAAAGCTGCTAAGGTTGCATTAGTTGCTGTCATGAGAAAAATTATCGTTTGTTTAAATGCCATGATAAAAAATAACAACTTTTATCTTGACTCTTAAGACGGTAGATGACAGACCATTGATTGTATGGGTTCCATCTGTTATATATAATCTTTTTGAATACGAAGAAAACTGATGAATGAGTATGATATTACGGTTATAGGTAGCGGTCCTGGTGGTTATATAGCGGCAATTAGGGCGGCACAGCTTGGGTTTAAAACTGCAATTGTGGAAAAAGAAAAAAATTTAGGCGGTATATGCTTAAATTGGGGATGTATACCAACAAAATCACTGCTTAGAGCATCTGAGGTTTATAGGCTAATAAAAAGATCAAAAGAGTTTGGTATAGAAGTAAAGGGAGCGAATTTTGATATACAATCAATAGTGAAATACTCAAGAAACGTTGTTGATAAATTGTCAAGCGGTGTTGCATATTTGATGAAAAAAAATAATATCAAAGTTCATCAAGGTTTTGGTAAACTTGCAGGCAATGGTACTATAAAAGTCGTTAGCGATAAGGAAGAACAAGAAATTGTTTCCAAGCATATCATTTTAGCAACAGGCGTGAGGGCACGGAATCTGCCTGGAATAGAGGCAGATGGAGATTTAATATGGAATGCGCAGCACGCTATGACTCCAGAGAGATTACCAAAATCGCTACTAATTATAGGGTCTGGTGCAATTGGAATAGAATTTGCAAGTTTTTATAGTACTTTGGGGGTTGATGTAACAATCATAGAGATAAAGAGCACTATTTTGCCGCTGGAGGATAAGGACATTTCAGATTTAGCACAAGAAATATTCACAAAACAGGGGATAAAAATATATACAAACAGTAGCGTAAAAGCTCTTACTAAAAGTAAAGACTCTGCTCAAGTGCTACTAAGTAGTGGTGAGAGCAAAGAATTTGAGAGGGTGATTGTTGCGGTTGGAATTCAAGCAAATATTGAAAATATAGGTTTAGAAAATACAAAAATTAAATTAAGCCCTTCTGGCTTTATTGAAACGAATGAATGGTATGAAACTAGTGAATCAAATGTGTATGCAATAGGTGATGTAGCTGGCCCACCATGTTTAGCACATAAAGCGAGCCATGAAGCCGTGATCTGCATTGAAAAGATTGCTGGTAAAAATGCTCATGCGTTAAAAAAAGAATGCATACCAAATTGCACTTATTCTCATCCACAAATAGCGAGCATCGGCCTTACTGAGGAACAGGCAATAAAAGGTGGGTATGATATAAAAATAGGAAAATTTCACTCTAACTTTAATGGTAAATCTGTTGCACTCAGTGAAACTGAAGGGTTAGTGAAAACGATTATAGATAAAAAAACCGGAGAAATTCTGGGTAGCCACATGATAGGTGCAGAAGTAACGGAGTTAATTAGCAATTTTGCTCTTGCAAAGCAACTAGAAGGAACAGACTTCGACATAAAATCTACGATTTTTCCTCATCCAACCATTTCAGAGATGATACATGAATCAGTGCTTGCTGCAGATGTTAAATAGTTGAACTAACGTTCCATCGTTTTAGAGTTGTCAATGTCTTGAGTAGTAGTTTGATTAGGCACTTTAGTTTCAATAGATTGATTACCACCAGCATCAGAATTCTGTAACTCTTCTTTCAATCCCTTAGCTGCTTCTTTAACTTCAAGCTTTGCCTTTGGATGAAGATCTTCTGGGCCTTTTCCTTTAGTATCCAAACCTTGTTGTAGATTAGTGCTTTTCATTTTATTATGCTGCTCGTGCTCAGGTAGGTCAACGACCGAATTGAAAAGAATTTTTATTATATTTTTTAGCAGTTCTAAAAAACCTCCGCTTCTGCCTTCTCTTTGTTCTTGAGGTTTATTTTTCTCATTAGGTTCTTTTTTACTATTACTTTTAGGCATTTTTAACTCAACTATCATAACGCTTAATAAAATTCTACGTGCAAATTGTTAAATAACAGTTAACAATCTAGGATTTATTATTTACAGATGGATATTATTTTAGCAACAGGTGGCACAGGTGGGCATATCTTTCCGGCCATAGCTTTAGCAAAAGCACTAAAGACACAAGGATACAATTGCATATTATTCACTGATAAAAAAACAAATAAAAATACCGACATAGAAAGCTACACCTTACCATTACGTAGACCAAGCAGCAACAAATTTAAGTTTTTCCTTTTCTTGATATACAGCTCTATGTTAGCACTGTATCAAGTAAGAAAATTAAAACCAAAATCGGTCATTGGTTTTGGTAGCTATGCTTCTTTTCCAACTCTTCTTGCAGCAAGAGTTCTTTCTATACCTATAATTTTACATGAACAAAACACAGTTTTAGGGAGAGTAAATAGATTCTTTTTCAAGAGTGCAAAATTAATTGCAACCAGCTTTCCGGAGACTAAATATGCAGAGGGCAATAAATGTATTTTTACAGGAAATTTTGTTGATATAAAAGCACAGAGCCATTCTAGCACTGAGAAAATCCTAAATATATTGGTCATAGCAGGCAGCCAAGGTGCAAATTTTTTTGATGATGTAGTAAGCAGCGTAATTTGTGATTTACCTATTAAAATGAAAAAGAAAATTAGAGTGACGCAGCAATGTACGAAGAAAAATGTAAACAAGGTCAAAAGTCTATACAAAAGTGAAAAGATCGATTGTGAATTGAGTGAATTTTTTGATGATATGGAGAATAGACTGGCCAATGCTCACTTGGTAATTAGCAGAGCAGGAGCAACTTCAATAGCAGAGATCACTCTTGCTAGGCGTTCTGCTATATATATTCCTTACCCTTACTCAAAAGATAATCACCAATTTTATAACGCAAAATATATTGAAGACTCGAGAGCAGCTATAATAGTTAAGCAGAATAGTGAAGCAAAAAAAAATCTAACAGAGGTACTATTTGATCTATTAAATAATTCTCAAAAATTGCGTGATATGACCAATAGTACAGAAAAAACAGGGATAAAGAATGGGACTACTGAGTTTGTTAAGGTGATTGTTCACAGGTTTAGTTGATGGCTGCTTGCTTTTTCTTCAAACACGTCCCAAAGATCCTTTTCTAGCGATATATTATACAATTTATTGATATAAACTACTCCCGTGGGTGAAGTTGTGTTAATTTCGAGCAGGAAGTCATCTATAATATCAATACCAACAAATATTAGCCCTCTTTTCTTTAATTCAGGACCAATTTTGTTACATATTTCATTGTTTCTATCGTTCATTTGAGCGGGCTCAAAACTTGCTCCAAGTCGCATGTTTGTTCTGATCTCTCCACTGATTTTTGGAATTCGTTTCATTACACCAATTGGTTGGCCATAAAGTAGCAATATTCTTTTATCTTTATCTATGTTTTTACAAAATGATTGTGCAATCACAGGGCATTCGTATTTTGCTATCATGAGATCCACTACTACTTGAATACTATTCTCATCTTGTATTCTTATCACATCGTTTCCTCCATAACTATACAATGGCTTCAGAATAATATCTTGATAGTTGTAGTAGAAATCTCTAATCATTGATATATTTTCAGTAATCAAAGTTGGCGGAATTAGTTCTGGAAATAATGAAGTTATCAATTTTTCAGGACAATTTCTTATTTCTGTTGGATTGTTAATTACCAATGCGCTAGTTTTTTCTAAGATATATGTTGTTGTAATGTAACGCATATCAAAAGGTGGATCCTGTCTGATAAATATGATGTTCATTTCATTCAAGTTGATAGCTACATCTTTTTTGGAGATAAAACTAAAATCATCAACGCTGACTTTCTGAGCAAAAGCAATTGGATAGTTTAGCTTTAGTGCTAAATTATCAGGAGTATAAACAAAAATTTCATACCCCCTCCTTTGTGCTTCTTTTATTAGCGCAAATGTAGTATCAGTTTCAAAATTTATATTTTCATCCATCTGAAAGGCAATTTTCATTTATGTTCTCTACCTATTGTCACAACTGTACAAATGTTATAATTTGAAAGCGATTTTTGCCTAATGGCGTAACTTACTGTACCTGTATCGTACATAACTTACAACTTGTTTTACTCCCTTTACTTTTCTTGCAATTGCTATTACAGCTTTTAATTCCGCTTTATTTTGGGCTATACCCATCAAATAAACAACTCTATCAACCGTATTAACGCTATAATTAATTGACTTAATATTTCTTTTTCCCAGGAGTCTTGTTCTTATTTCCGCTGTTATCATGCCATCTACAGTGGTGTCTAGCATGGAAGCCATTTGAATTGGTATTACTCTTATTTCATTTATCACTTCTTTAATTTCTTTTTGCTGCCAAGCTATTTTTTCTGCTGTAAGTTGTTTTTCAGGAGTGTCAACACTTCCAATGAGCAATACTCTTCCTTCACTTACTTTAACCTTTATGGATGAAAATAGCCCATGTTTTAAGAGCCCCTTATTAATTCTGATGACCATAGTCGTATCATCAATGATATTTCCCAAGGATTTGTCCTGCATTGTTATTGCTGTTGCTGCCGCTGTAGCCACCACACCACCTATTATAAGGGTTGTGCAACCACTTTGTGTAATCAAAAAAATTGCGAGTAAGAAGCTTGTTATTAATCTCATTATTGATTTTCAGGGTTTAGAGCTTTCATTAAGAAATGTTAATAAGCTTTTTTGATTGTGTAAATACCATAAATTAAGTAAGACTTTAAACCTTGAATATTTTTAATGGAATACCTATAATAGGGTACTAAAAATTTCTTGCGGATATGGCGGAATTGGTAGACGTGCCAGGTTTAGGTCCTGGTGAGCTTGCTCGTGGGGGTTCAAGTCCCTCTATCCGCACTTTAAAGTCATGTAACTTAGGTTTTAAGGGAAAATTTATAATCACTAAATACACTTTTGTTTGTGTAAAAACCTATTCTTAAGGATTGTGTTTAACTTAAATTCTGGTAAAATGACTCTATTAAGATATGAATTAAAATGTTAATAAATGAATTATGATGTCTAATAATATACCTCAAAATACAGTCGAAGTAAGTAGCGTATATACCTACAAAGAGCTTAGTATAGATAAACTAAAGTATGAGTATGAAATCACAGTTGGTAGTGATTATATAAAACAAAAGGTAAATTCCAGGTTGCAAGAGATAGCAGAAAATGCAAAATCACCTGGATTTAGGGCTGGAAAGATGCCCTATGACCTTGTTGTTGCAAATTATAAAAACGAGGCTTTGGAATATGTGATAAATAATACAATTGATTATTGCTCAAGTGATTTGATGAAAAAAATTGAAGTCAAGTCTCACATTTATCCTAAGGTTGATGTTATATCATTACCAGATCTGGGCAAAGAAAATGAGGAGGGCAATTTTGTATACAAGCTATCTTTTGAGTCGATGCCTGAAGTACCAGTGATAGATCTTGACAAAATAAACTTAAAGAAAATTGAAGCAAAGATTGAAGAGGAAGATATAAAAGAATTTATTGATTCTATTAAAACAAAGTTCCCCAATTTCGCCTCTGTTGATGATGCTTCTTATCAAGCGAAAGATGGGGATAAATTGATAATTGATTTTGAAGGGCGGATTAGGAATAAGCTCTTTCAAGGTGGAAGTAGCAAAAATTTTGCCGTTAATTTAGGGTCTGGCACATTTATTAATGGTTTTGAAGATCAATTAACTGGTATGAAAAAGGGAGAAACAAAGAACTTTAAGTTGAAATTTCCTGAAAATTACCAAGCCATTTCCCTTGCAGGACAGGAAGCTGATTTTTCTGTGCGAGTTAATGAGATTCAAATTGCCAAAGATTTTGAAAATGATGATGAAATAGCTAAGAGTATTGGGTTTAAAGATTATTCTTTGCTAATAAATCATGCAAAAAAAATGATTGGTGATCAGTGCACCGAAATGAGAAATCTCTTAATTAAAAAGGAGCTGTTTGATTATTTGGATGCTAATTATAGTTTTGATTTACCCACAGACATAGTAAAACAGGAGCAACAAAGAATGGAAGGAGAATTGGGTGCTCAAAATGATTCTCGTAAAGAAGCTGAAAAACGTGTAAAGCTTGCTATGTTATTTATGAAATTTAGTGCAGAACATAAAATATCATTAACTCAAAATGATGTTTTGAGTGTTATTGTAAATCAATATGTCAGTAAAGATGTGCAATTTGACAGAGTACTTAAGCATTTTGAATCAAATAAACAATTTCAAGAATTAGTTAGAGGGCAAGCGCTTGAGTATAAAGTGACAGATTATATAATAGAAAAAGTTAGTAAAGAAGAGCAGATTGTTTCTGTGAAAGAATTAAAGGAATTATTTGATAATATTTAATAGGGAAAGGTATGACTCTTATACCAATTGTAGTTGAACAAACTAGTCGCGGTGAGCGCGCTTATGACATATATTCAAGACTAGTGAAAGAAAGAATAATTTTTGTAACAGGTCCTATTGAAGACAATATGGCCAGTGTAATAGTAGCACAGCTTTTATTTTTAGAATCGGAAAATCCCGATAAAGACATTTGTATGTACATCAACTCACCAGGTGGTGTTGTAACTGCTGGTTTGTCGATCTACGATACAATGCAGTATATAAACCCAGACGTTTCAACTTTATGTATAGGTCAAGCTGCGTCTATGGGTTCTTTATTGCTTGCAGCTGGTACAAAAGGTAAGCGCTACTCTCTACCTCATTCAAGAATTATGATACATCAGCCATCTGGTGGTTATCATGGTCAAGCAACTGATATAGAAATACATGCTAATGAAATTTTGCGGGTTAAGAAAAAACTAAATCAAATTTATGAAAAACATACTGGAAATTCACTGAAGAAAATTGAAGGAATGATGGAAAGAGATAAATTCATGGATCCTGAAGAAGCAAGGAAAATTGGCTTAATTGACAGGGTGATAGCTGAGCGTACAGATATTGAAATTGAAAATATTAAAGTTAAACAAAAGGTGGGTTAATGGATAACAATAATGATTTACACTACTGTTCTTTTTGCAACAAGGCGCAAGATGAAGTAGATAAATTGATTACTAACTCTTCGGATGGTTTAAAGGTGTTTATTTGTAATGAGTGCATAGAATTATCCCATAAAGCAATAAGTCAAAAGAAAGATAGATCTTTTAATTCAGATCGTATATCTGATATGAAGCTATTACTAAAGAAACCTGAGGATATAAAAAACTTTCTCAGCAAGCATGTTGTAGGTCAAGAACACGCGCAACACGTTTTATCTGTAGCTATGTATAACCATTGTCAATCCATGGTACAATTTCATGCTATAAGTGATATTGAAATCGAGAAGTCAAATATAATGCTTATTGGTCCCACTGGTTCTGGTAAGACTTTGCTAGCCAAAACACTTGCTAAAGTTTCAGATGTGCCATTTGCTATGGCTGATGCGACAACTTTAACTGAGGCAGGTTATGTGGGTGATGATGTAGAAAGCGTGTTGTCGCGTTTATTACAAGCTGCAAATTATGACGTTGTAAAAGCACAGCGTGGTATAGTGTTTATAGATGAAATAGACAAAATTACAAGAAAATCTGAAAGCACTTCAATAACCCGTGACGTTTCAGGTGAAGGGGTCCAGCAAGCTCTGCTTAAGATTATGGAGGGTACAGTTGCTTATGTTCCGCCACAAGGAGGGCGAAAACACCCACAACAAGAGCTTATACAAGTGGATACTAGTAACATACTGTTTATTTGTGGAGGAGCTTTTGAAGGCCTCGATAAAATTATTGAAGCGAGAAAAAAGGGAACGTCAGTTGGCTTTGGAGCAGATATAAGTCAGTCTAAAGAGCAAAAGAAAAAGAATGCTTTACATGATGTTCAACCTGAAGATTTAATCAAATTCGGTTTAATACCCGAATTTGTAGGGCGGGTTCCAATAACTGCTGTTTTAGATGAGCTGGATCATGAAGATTTAATACATGTGTTGACAGAGCCAAGGAATGCACTAATAAAACAGTACAAAGCATTGCTTGCGTTTAGCAAAGTAAACCTTGAGTTTTCAGATGAAGCAATATCAGCTATTGCTAAAAAGGCTATAAGCTACAAAACAGGTGCAAGAATGTTACGTGCTATCTTGGAGTCACTTTTGCTTGACATTATGTATACATCTGGAAACGGAGGCTTTGAAGGTAGCACTATAGTAATCACTAAGAAAATGGTAGAATTAGGAAAAGCAACGGTTAATCATAATAACAATGGCAATGTTATAACGGTTAATGATTAATTTGAGGCATATATTATGAACATTGAACGTGCTGTAAGCTCTAGTTTTACTGCATTGCCAGTATTACCTTTAAGAGATGTAGTAATTTTTCCAAATATAATGGTGCCTTTATTCATAGGCAGAGAAAAATCTGTTAATGCACTAGAGTATGCAATAAGTAGTAGTAATCACCAAAATGAGATTTTTCTTGTAGCACAGAAAGATGGCTCTGTTGATAATCCAGAGCCTGAAGATCTTTATGAAGTAGGTGTGTTAGCAAGCATTGTACAACCGTTAATAAAATTACCTGACAATGCAGTAAAAGTTATAATCCGGGGGATAAGAAGGGGAAGAGTTGTAGAATATATTAGCTCTCATACTTTATTACAAGCCAGGGTAGAGTTAGACAATTATTATAAAGAAGATGAAGACAATATTGATTTAGAAGCTTTAAGGCGGTCTGTTGTAGACGCGTTCGATAGCTGGTGTAAGCTAAACAAGAAAAATCAACCCGAGGTTGCCATTAACTCCATTGATCAAATCAAAGAAGTTGATCAACTTGTAGACACGGTAGCTTCACATTTAAATATAAAAGTATCAGATAAACAAAGTATACTTGAGGCTTATGACCCAGAAGAGCGTTTAAAAAAAGCTTTTGCTTTTATTGAGAGAGAAATGAGTATTTTGAACGCACAAAACCGTTTATATAAGACAATTAAATCGCAAGTTGAAAGCACTCAGAAAGTTTACTACCTTAACGAGCAATTGAAAGCTATACAGAAAGAATTAGGCGAATTTGAGAATGGTGATGAAGGGAATATACTCAATGAATTTGAAAAAAAGATAAATGAAACAAAGCTTTCTCAGGAAGCAAGAGAGAAAGCTATAACTGATTTGAAGAGATACAAGAAAATGAATCCCATTTCTCCTGAAGCTACAGTTATATCTAGTTACTTGCATTGGTTGCTTGAGTTGCCATGGGGAAAGTACAAAGATGCAAAAATTAACTTAAATGCAGCTAAGAAAATCTTAGATGAAAATCATTATGGCATAGAGAAAGTAAAAGATAGAATAATAGAATTTTTAGCGGTATTAAAAAGAGTAAAAGAGATAAAAGGTCCTATACTTTGCTTAGTTGGACCGCCAGGTGTTGGTAAAACTTCTTTAGCTAAGTCTATGGCAAGAGCAGTAGGAAGAGATTTTGTTCGCATAGCTCTTGGTGGTGTGCGTGATGAGTCTGAGATACGAGGGCATAGGAAAACTTATATTGGCTCAATGCCTGGTAAAATCATTCAACACATGAAAAAAGCTAATTCATGCAACCCGCTTTTTCTGCTTGATGAAATAGATAAGATGGGTTCTGATTCGCGTGGCGATCCTGCGTCTGCATTACTTGAGGTTTTAGATACTGAGCACAATAAACACTTTACGGATCATTACTTGGAAGTTGAGTTTGATCTTTCAAGTGTAATGTTTGTAGCTACGGCAAACAGCTTAAATTTACCACATCCTTTGCGTGATAGGATGGAAATTATACAATTGTCCGGGTATACTGAAGATGAAAAAATCAGTATTGCTACACACCACCTTATTCCGAAGTTAAAGAAGGAGCATGGTTTGTATCAGAAGGAATGGGACATAACTAATGAGGCGTTATACGAGTTGATACGTTTATATACACGTGAAAGTGGTGTGCGGAGTATGGAAAGGGAGCTTGCAAAGCTCATGAGAAAGGCAGTTAAAGAAATATTGACTGATAAAAATAAGAAAATATCCGTAGGGGTTGACAATTTACAAGATTATTTAGGGGTACGTAAATATACCTTTGGCATTGCGGAAAATGAGAGTTTAGTAGGAATAGTAACTGGGCTCGCCTATACTGAAACAGGTGGTGATATTTTGATGATAGAATCAGTCCTAATTCCGGGCAAGGGAGAAATAAAATACACAGGAAAGCTTGGAGAGGTTATGCAAGAATCTATAAAAGCTGCGTATAGTTATATTCGATCAAATTGTTTGTTTTTTGGTATAAAGCCCGAAAAATTCCAAAATAATGATATACATTTGCATGTACCTGAGGGTGCTGTACCAAAAGATGGCCCTTCTGCTGGCGGCGCGGTATGTACGTCTATTGTTTCTCTTATGACAAATATACCAGTTAACAAAAATGTTGCTATGACAGGCGAAGTGACATTGCGTGGTAGAGTTTTAGCTATCGGGGGCTTGAGAGAAAAATTGCTTGCAGCGCTCAGAGGATCAATCAAAACTGTGATTATACCAAGTGAAAATGAGAAAGATATGCAAGAAATTCCGGCAAGCATCAAAGAAGGGATCAACGTAGTTTTTGCTAAGAATATTGATGAAGTTATGAAAGTTGCTTTAATGCACCCTACTACTCCAATTAATGGTGATGATAATCAAAATAGTGTGCCTTCCTCTATAGAAAATAAAGATGATACTTTTCCTATATCGGAAACATTGAAGCATTAGATTAAGAAAATATTATCAATCTCCATTTCTCTTTTATCCGGCAAGAATCTACCAACTTGTGCATTCCATAAGGATATGACTTGCTTTGTTGTTATGTCATTCATATTTTTTACTTATTCTATCTCCCAGTTTTATTCAAGTAGATGATATATTATAATAGTCCTTTTCATGGAAACCTTTTCTGGTAGATTGCTTTCTAGAAAAACCTTGGTCAAGGTGCTAACTGTGGTTTATAATAATATAAATCATATCATAGTTGATTTGCGTTTATCAGAGCTGGAGTAGAGGTATGTTTTATCTTACAAATTTTTTGCCTATTTTACTGTTCCTATTTCTTTTTGTAGGAAGTGGTATATATTTTACTATTCTTGGCGTGTCAAATGCTTTTTATCAGTTATCTCCACTGGTAGCCATTGTTCCTGCCATAGCTCTGGGTTGGGTTTTATACAAGGGCAATACTGAAGAAAAAATGTATGCCTTTCTAGATGGGGTAAGAGATCGTAATATTATCACTATGTGTATCATTTTCTTACTTGCAGGTGCATTCAGTGAAGTAACTAAAGCAATCGGTAGTGCTGATGCCACAGTTAATTTGGCTCTTTCATTTATACCAACACAATTTTTACTCATAGGATTATTTTTTGTAGCAGCTTTCATCTCCACTGCTATTGGTACATCAATGGGCACCATTGCAACAATTGCTCCTATTGCAGTTGAACTGACACAAGCTGGGATTTCTCCTTCCTTAGGAGTTGCAACCGTTGTAGGAGGAGCAATGTTTGGCGACAATTTATCTATTATCTCTGATACTACAATTGCATCTGTGATGTCTCAAAAGGCTGATATAAAGAAAAAATTAAAACTGAATGCAAAAGTGGCACTAATTGCTTCTATATTCACAATAATTATATTATTTTATAGCTCAAGCAATAGTGCTGCTATTTCAGTTAAGGAGTATTCTTTATTGCTTGTGACTCCTTACATAATACTTATATTGCTTGCAAACTTTGGAATAAATGCATTTACGGCATTGGTTTTAAGCATAACTTTTGCTGGAATCATTGGATTTATAAATAACAACAATCATGGTTTATTGTTTTTAAGCCAAAACATCACCAAAGGGTTTATGAGTATGCATGAAATTATGCTACTGTCATTGATGGTTGGCGGGCTTTCAGGACTGGTAGGTAAAAATTCTAAGGAGCTTGCAGATAAACTTTCATCTTGGGTTATGATACAACGTGGTGGACAAAAAACTGCGCAATTATTTATTGCAAAAATAGTCAGCATATTTGATATTTTACTTGCAAATAACACCATCGCTATAATTTTTAGTGGTGAAATTGCTAGAGATATTGCTAAGAAATATGAAATACCGCCTCACTATAGTGCAGCATGGCTAGGCATATTTTCTTGTGTATTTCAAGGATTAATACCGTATGGCGCTCAATTGCTTTTGGCTAGCACTATTGCTGGAGTTTCACCTTTGGCAGTCGTGCCACACGTATACTATTGCTATGTTTTAGGTATTATTGCAGTGTTATATATTGTATTGAACAAAATTGAGAAAAAAGATTGTGCTTAATATACAAGACAACGCTCCGCTCTGTAGAAAATGGATGTTCTTGGCAGTATGTGCTCTTGCTTGCTCTGGGTTACTGTCAATAATTGTTATTTTTCTACGATTGCCTTTTATCTCCTCTCTTGTTCCTTCTGCACAATATATTTTTGATAATGCGCTGGTAATACACGTGAACTTGTCAATTTTAGTGTGGATGTGCTCTATAATATCTCTGCTCTTTATCATAAACCTACAAAATACCAATAGTTGGTTTAACTTTTCATGGGTTCTATCAACCCTTTCGATGCTGCTCATGTTTATATCCGCATTCGTTCCAAACACTGAAGTTATCAAAAGTAACTATATTCCCGTATTACAAAACAAATTATTTTTACTTGGACTCAGTTTATTTATTGCCAGTATATTAGTAAATACAATGCTAGCATACACATCAAAAAAAGAGGTTTCATTTCTCTCTGTTGGGCAAATTGGGCTAGTTATTATACTTGTATCGTCATTTCTTTGCTTTGTTTTAGCATATAATAATATGCCTCCAGGTCTATATCACTCAGATAATAATTTATTTTACGAATATCTCTTTTGGGGAGGCGGACATTTATTGCAGTTTGCTTTTACTCAAGGAATGTTTTTAGTCTATTTAATAATGCTAAGTTCCAATGATATTAGTTTAGCTTCAAACAATAAAATTACTATTTTACCACTATTTATAAACACGATTTTAGCTGTAGGCGCACCGTTTGTATATTTTGTTTATCCAGTTGATAGTGCCAAGTTAATACAGTTTTTTACTTGGCATATGAGGATTGCTGGAGCAGTTTTGCCGTGCTTTTTGATAATATTAGTGTGCTACAACATCAGAACTTTTATTAATGATAAAAGCAACTATTTATTACATTCATTTTTGTTGTTCACTTATGGAGATGTGCTCGGAGTGTTGACTATTGAAGGTAATGTCACGATTCCTGCTCATTATCACGGTTCTGTAGTTGGTATCACTATAGCTTTTATGAATTTTGTCTACTGGATGTTACCTAAATTAAACTTTAAAGAGATAAAAAGTTCCATGGTAAGATTACAGATTTATGCCTACAGTATAGGGCATTTTCTCCATATCACTGGCCTTGTGTGGCTTGGTGGATATGGTGCTTTAAGGAAGGTTGCAGATCTGCCAAGTATTTCGTCAATGTTAGCACGCACGTGCTTCATTATAGGTGGCGCTATATCAGTTGTTGGTGGAATGTTGTTCGTAATAATTGTGCTTTTACATCTGTTAAAAGGCAAAGCGCGTACCAACTGACCCATAGAAACAAAAAAAACTTCCTTGACAAACTCCGCCAGCCCCCTTATCATGAAACTGAAGCTATTTATTTATCTTCTCTGTACAGATTAAATGACAAAAAAACTCACGTATCTGGCGTCCCATGTTTAATTTTTTGCACTATGTGCACCTTATGTCTTTATAAAATTTCTAAGTTTTTACCTAATATAAGCTGAAATGCGCTTATAAAGCATTTAAAACATCAAAAAACGCCGATTTAAAAAATGGATAGTGAATAACTAGCTACCCTAGGGTTTCTTTTGCCTTTTTTTCTGTTTAGTAAATTTCTTAATGTTTATAATTTAGATTAGTTGCGGCTTAAAAGCAACTAAATCGCGGTTATTAAGCGTTTAGAATAAAAAAACGCCATACTTGAAAGTATAATGTAAGTAATTAGCCAACCACGGGGCTTCTTTTGCCTTTTTTTTCATTTGGTAAATTTTTTAATATTTATACGGAAGGTAGCGCGTGACGCTGGAACCCCAAAAAAAGGATGATGTCATCCCAGTGCTCCTTTTTTTGTCATCCGAGTAGCTGACACTGTCCTCCTTTGTCATCCCAGTGCCCAGACACTGGGATCCAGCATTTCACGCAATCCCATCAAGAACGTTGTATTTTACATAACACTTTTATGCTTACCAACTTAATAAAATTCCTGGATCCCAGTGTCAGCTACTCGGATGACAAAAAAAGGAGCACTGGGATGACAGGAGAGGGAGACTACTTGGATGACATCATAGGGGCACTGGGATGACACCATTCTTTTTCCTGGATCCAAATAGTCAAGGCACTGGAATGACAAAAAAAGGAGGCACTGGAACGACAAAGTGGAGTGTCTGCTTCTGTCATCCTATGATAGCTAAAAAGACCTGGTCACGCGCTGGAATGACACCGAAGGGGCTACTGCCCTCTTGGATGGAGACCAGTGTCAGCTACTTAGATGATACCTTTTTTCTACTTAGTTTAGGTTATGCAGAAGTCTAATACAATTATAGAACAAGCTTAAAAATTCTGGTAAAGTAGTTTTATTTACAAAGAAAGAATATGCTACTTGAAATTGAAAAGCGCAGCATAACAAATGCATTGTGGAAGTTGCAAGAAGCAGATCAAAGGCAAATCTTAACTCTTACACAGAGATTTGAGTTACCAGAAATATTAGCAAGAATATTGGTTACTCGTGGTGTTAACATAGAAAATGCAAGCGACTTCTTATATCCACTAATCAGATCGCTATTACCAGATCCCTTTCACCTTCTTGATATGGATAAAGCTGTTTCTCGTATAATACGGGCAATAAAAAATGATGAAAACCTTGCAATATTTGGTGACTATGATGTTGATGGTGCAACGTCGTCAGCATTGATTAACAGGTACCTGAGAGCAATCGATATACACTCTATAATCTACATTCCAGATCGTGTTGATGAGGGTTATGGATTAAACACAGATGCTTTATTACAACTTAAAAAGAATGGAATTGATTTATGTATTTCCGTTGATTGTGGTACGCTTGCATATCAACCAATAGAAGATGCAAAGGCTTTTGGTCTTGATATTATAGTTGTTGACCATCACCTTGGTACGGAAAAATTACCAAGCGCCGTAGCAGTTGTGAATCCAAACCGCCTTGATGAGAGCTCTCCTTATAATAACCTAGCAGCAGTTGGAGTGTCATTTCTGCTAATTGTTGCTCTTAATAAAAGCCTACGTGAGCAAGGATTTTTTACCAACAAAAAAGAACCAGATTTATTTGATCTGTTGGATTTGGTTGCCCTGGGAACTGTCTGTGATGTTATGCAGATCACAGGCCTCAATAGAGCACTTGTCTCACAAGGATTAAAAGTTATGTCAACAAGAAAAAACGTTGGCTTGCGTGTTTTATTTGATGCTTTGGGAATCCTTGAAAAACCAAGTGTTTCTCGATTAGGGTTTAGTATTGGGCCATGCATAAATGCTGGAGGAAGAATTGGAGAAGCATCGCTTGGTGCAAGGTTGCTTTCCACCGATGATGATGAAGAGGCACATTCAATCGCGCTAAAATTAATAGATTTGAATAATGCAAGAAAAGTGTTAGAAAATGAGGCTCTCTTGGAAGCTACAGCACAAGCGGAAAAGTCTGCCCAATCAGGTGCGAATTTTATAATGATAAGTGGCAATTGGCACCAGGGAATAATTGGTATAATTGCATCAAGGCTAAAGGAGCAGTTTCACTTGCCAACAGTAGTGATATCTTTAAATAATGGAATAGGAAAAGCAAGCTGTAGATCAATTTTGGGAGTTGATATCGGTGCTGCAGTCCTTTCCGCAAAGTTTATAAATTTGATTATTGAAGGTGGTGGCCATAGTATGGCGGCAGGATTTTCAATTAAAGAAGACAAAATAAATGATTTGCATGATTTTTTTACTGAAAGATTTTCAAACTCTATAAATGAGAAAACTTTAAAAGCTGATAGTATAGTAACTGCTAAAGCAATAAACTTATCTCTGTGGAACCAACTGCAACGCTTGGGACCATTTGGAGTTGGAAATCCTAAACCAAGGTTTATTATCCAAGGAGCAAAGATAAGAAAGCCTGAAGTTATAGGAGTTGACCATATAAAATGTTTTATTGCTGATGATAATGTTATGGTAAGAGCTATTGCATTTCGTTCTGCAAATACTCATCTTGGCTCTGCTATCATGCAGGGTAATGTTAAAGCTATTTTGGGTAAAATCTCTATGAATTACTGGAATGGCAATGAATTTGTACAATTTTTAATAGAAGATGTATTGACCATAAGTTGAGTGTATCTGTTCAGCAGAGTGGCAAAATAGGTAGACAAGATAAACCAAAAAATCGAGAAAAAGTGAGTTTACAACAACTGGTGTCATGAAATTATCTGACACTGATTTCCATCCAAGAGGGTGTCATCCCAGTGCTCCTATAATGTCATCCCAGTGCGTGACACTGGGATGACACCCTACTTAACCGTCATACCGCGATTCATTCGCGGTATCTCTTAGCCGCTAACAAGTAGCGGGATGACGAGCTTATCGTCATGCCACTGCGAACCGTCATACCGCCGCGAACCGTCATACCGCGATTCATTCGCGGTATCTCTTGTTAGCGCCGCAGCGGGATGACGAGCTTATCGTCACGCCGCCACGAACCGTCATACCGCCGCGGCGCTAACAAGAGATCCCGCTAACAAGCAGCGGGATGACGGTTGTCGTTTAGCCATAAACATTAAAAAATTTACCAAATGAAAAAAAAGGCAAAAGAAACCCTAGTCATTGTCTATTTTCAGTATTGGCGTTTTTAAGTCTTAAATACTGCAATTTAGCTGCTTTTGAATGCAACTAACCTACGCTGCAAATGTTTAAGAAATTTACTAAGCAGAAAAAAAGGCAAAAGAAACCCCGTGTTAGCTAGTTGTCACTCTCTAATCCTGCAAATTGGCGTACTATACTGTCTTAAACGACTTATAAGCGCGTTTCAGCTTATATAGGTAAAAACCCAGAAATGTTGTGAAGACATAAGGTGCACATAGTGCAAAAAATTAAAAATAAGACGCCAACTACGTTGTTTTCTTGCTGTTTAATCTGCACAGATGAAGATAACTGAATACCTTCAATACCATGATAAGGGGGCTGGCGGAGTTTGTCAAGCAAGTTTTTCGTTTCTATATGGGCTACCTTAAGACTTCAACGTCTTAACGCACTTGACCCCACCAGCATATAAATTTGCATGGCTCTTTCCAGTATTAAGCAATGCAAATCCAATGTTGTCTACACTAGAGCGCAGTTCCCCTATTTCCTCATTGTTTTCATTTGTCACTTTAGTGCCAATATCTGGAAGTGCGTTATCCCCCTCAACAAGGTAAAGTTTTCTTCTGAATATTTCTTGTCTGCTCATTCGATTTACAACTTCCTGACCTATATAACACCCCTTATTAAAGCTTATACCGTTTACTTTATCGATTAAAAATTGCAGCGGAAACGATGAATTCTGCACCATATCTTTCGCTCCATCTGGAACGAGATTTTGAATTCTGACTTTTTCATACTGAGTAAAATCCCCAACCGGCTCTTTCATTTCATCTTTATGTATGATCCTCATTCCTAGCAGCTTGTGCCTTGGATCTTGAAAAATAACTTGTGACTTACTACTACACTCCGCCAACTTAGTATTAAACAAAACCCCAACCTTATATAGTGCACTAACGTCTTTAATCTTTACCCTCAAATAAGTTTTAAGTAAATCTAGTTTCTCGATTATTTGCTGCAAGTGCATGTTTTCGCACTCCAAGAGGGTGTATTTACCATATTCAATAAGAAAAAAATCATATAGATATTTTCCCTGAGGGCTAAGCAATAAAGAGTAAATGGCTTTTTGGCTATCCAACTTATTAATATCATTGGTTATAATACCCTGCAGAAAATCTCTAGTGTCAGGCCCATATAGCACTATCACACCACGACTTAAAAATGGTATATAACTCATGAAATCTCTATAAATAAATCTAAATTTTATTATATAACATTAGGCTCTTTTAGAAACTGCTTTTGGCGTGCATATTTTATAATGGCGTGCATATTTTACAAGCTCCAGCCCTTGAAATCTAACTTACGAGTATATATATATAAACTCATAAGTTAATTTGTTGATGAGGAAAAACAAATGTCAAGTATAAGTTTAAATGTATTAGATGATAGCGTGCTGATCAAGCCTATTAGCGAAGAAAAGCAAGGTGGAATTGTGCTTCCATCAAGTGCTGAAAAGAAACCTACTAAAGGTGAAGTTATAGCAATTGGTGAAGGTTCACGCAATTCAAGTGGCGAACGCGTAACTTTAACTGTGAAAGCTGGTGATAAAGTGTTCTATCGCCAATGGGCTGGTACAGAAATAGAACATAATAATGAGAAGCTTATCGTGATGAAAGAGTCCGATATACTTGCTGTCATTAAGTAGCAGTCTTTATTTTACTAAACTGAAACAAAGCGCAACATAGCGCATTGTAAATGATTTTATTATAGTTTTCTAAATTTTTTATTAACAAGAGGTGATAAAAATGACTAATGTAGTAGTATCAGGTGAGCAGTTGCAAGAAGCCTTTCGTGAAGTTGCAGCAATAGTGGATTCAACGGTAGCAATAACTTCAGGACCTAGAGGAAAAACAGTAGGGATTAATAAGCCCTATGGAGCACCAGAAATTACAAAAGATGGTTATAAGGTGATGAAGGGTATCAAGCCTGAAAAACCATTAAACGCTGCGATAGCAAGCATCTTTGCACAGAGTTGTTCTCAATGTAACGATAAAGTTGGTGATGGTACAACAACGTGCTCAATACTAACTAGCAACATGATAATGGAAGCTTCAAAATCAATTGCTGCTGGAAACGATCGTGTTGGTATTAAAAACGGAATACAGAAGGCAAAAGATGTAATATTAAAGGAAATTGCGTCAATGTCTCGTACAATTTTTCTAGAGAAAATAGACGAAGTGGCACAAGTTGCAATAATCTCTGCAAATGGTGATAAGGATATAGGTAACAGTATCGCTGATTCCGTGAAAAAAGTTGGAAAAGAGGGTGTAATAACTGTTGAAGAGAGTAAAGGTTCAAAAGAGTTAGAAGTTGAGCTGACTACTGGCATGCAATTTGATCGCGGTTATCTCTCTCCGTATTTTATTACAAATAATGAAAAAATGATCGTGGAGCTTGATAATCCTTATCTATTAATTACAGAGAAAAAATTAAATATTATTCAACCTTTACTTCCTATTCTTGAAGCTATTGTTAAATCTGGTAAACCTTTGGTTATTATTGCAGAGGATATCGAAGGTGAAGCATTAAGCACTTTAGTTATCAATAAATTGCGTGGTGGTTTAAAAGTTGCTGCAGTAAAAGCTCCAGGTTTTGGTGACAGAAGAAAGGAGATGCTCGAAGACATAGCAACTTTAACTGGTGCTAAGTACGTCATAAAAGATGAACTTGGAATCAAGATGGAAGATCTCACGCTTGATGATCTTGGTACGGCTAAAAATGTTAAAATTACTAAAGATAATACCACAGTTGTCAGCGAAAATAGCGATTCTGACAGTGTGAAAGCTAGAATCGAGCAGATTAAATCTCAAATTGAAACTTCAACTTCTGATTATGATAAAGAAAAGCTAAGAGAACGTTTAGCGAAATTATCAGGTGGCGTTGCTGTGCTCAAAGTTGGTGGAGCAACTGAAGTGGAAGTTAAAGAACGTAGAGATAGAGTCGAAGATGCGCTGCATGCAACAAGAGCTGCAATTGAAGAAGGTATAGTTCCAGGTGGTGGGGTTGCGCTTCTTTATGCTTCATCTGTTCTCGACAAATTAAAAGGTGCAAGTGACGAGGAACAAATAGGCATAAACATTATCAAGAAAGTTCTCAGTGCTCCAATTAGAAGGTTAGTCAAAAATGCTGGTCTTGAATCTGCTGTTATAATTGACTATTTGATTAAGCAGAATGATAAAGAGCTTATATACAACGTTGAGGCTATGAATTACGCTAATGCATTTACAGCTGGTGTGATTGATCCAGCAAAAGTGGTGCGTATTGCTTTTGAAACAGCGGTATCTGTTGCGAGTGTGCTGATAACTACTGAATCTATGATAGTTGATGTACCAAGCAAAGAAAATGCTTCATCTCCTATGGGTGCAGGAGAAATGAGTGGCATGGGTGGATTCTAAGTAGAATGAAACCGTGGAGCAATTGCTCCACGGTAGTTCCAAAAAATCTCACATTTTACTATTCGTTAAAGGTAATACGTTTGGTGCAGAAATGCACTACTGTTTGCATCCGTTTCACTCCTTTATATTGTGGTTGTCTAATAACAAAAAGGCAGCATAAGAAAACTATAACCCCTAGTATATTTATACTATAGCTGACCCAAGCAACACGTCATACCGCGATTCATTCCACAACTGTACGAACATTACAATATGGCACATAGTAAACGATGTCATGAAAGTAGCTGACACTGGAATGACACCCTTTTGGATGGAAACCAGTGTCACGCACTGGCATGACACCCATTTGTTCCTATAGTTGTCTTTTCTCGTCTACCTTATTTTGCCACTCTGCTGAACAGATACAATTTACAACCACCCCCCTACCCTTTTTAGTTGTTCAGCAAATATAGAGAGGTTAAAGGGAGTGGTATTACTTAAACAACTAAATAAAAAACCAGGTAGATCATTCTGAAATTCTTGCATTTTTGTCCATAATTTTGTTAAATAACTTCCCTTTTGGTCATATCGAACCAAATTTCTTTTTCACACCACCTTTTAAGCCACTTTCGTTAGTTTTTGTCATAATGCGATCAGACACTCCCAATAACCTCTTTAATAGGTTTGGAGTTAGCGAAGAGATAAGATCAACAGATACGTTATTGTTTTTGTCATCACCACTTGCTTTATAGTCTATTGAAAGGATTCCCCTACTTTTCCCACCAGTAAGAAGTTTTCCAATTATAGGAATTTTTAACAAAGATTTATTAATTAAATATGCTGGTATTACTTGTCCTGCAACCTGGAATTTATAATTTCTAATATCGAGCTTACCACCAGTGCTAATACCTAACTCCGCCCCTTCAAGCCAAGATTCTTCAATTTCAATAGTGCCATCTTTGTATGAAAAAGGTGCATTACATTTGTAAAAGTATACACCTTCATTTTTTATGGCATTTACAATGCCAGGCAATGAAGACATCGACAATAAAGTAGTAAGTAGTGGAGCATCTTTGATGTAGAAATTGCTAATGGATAACGTACCATAATGTTCTCCACTTTCTCTCTGAGGAGAGAGATAAAAAGACAATTTGCCGTTTTTAATTGATTTACTAATGCCTAAGGAACGCAAAAGCATACCTGAATTATCCGCATATATTTCGAGCCCTATTCCACTGTATTCTGCTAGTATGTTGCTGCTATCTTCCAGAAACTGCCCTGTAAATTGACTTCCATTGCAATTACCTTTAGTACAGGTTACATTCAGCTTAGCATTTTTGATAACGATGCCTTCTTTCATAATTACATTGTCAACATTCATACTAATCTCTATATCTTTATTTAATCCATTACTGTTTTTGCCAAGCAAGCCTAAAATATCACTTAAGTTAATTTCCTCACCATAAATAGTTATGGCATTTTTCTCCTTACCTGATTCAATTTCTATACTAAAATCATTATCAGGCAATTTAAAGCTACTAGAATTTAAATATAAATTTCCATTTTCTACTCTTCCGCTGAATTTTATATCTAGGTCATTTCCTACAATGTCTAATTTATCTACTAACAATTCACCTGCTCCTTTTAACCTTGTAGAAAACAAAATTTTATTGTGATCTTCAAAGCGATTTTTCCACCCTAAGTAGCTTGAATGTGATTCAAATTCTGATAAATCTATATCACCATTAACATACCCCGTCTTATCTTGATTTATCACTGACTCTAATTTTGCACTGACATAGCCACTATCAAAATTAAATATTTGAGCGGGTAAATCTCCGGTCAAATTCCAGGCGAAACTTTCATTCCTATTGCTACTTTTCAGGTCAAATAATAGCTGTGTGTTATTCACCATACCACTACCATTTAAATCTATAAAGTCACTGCCAAAACTAAGCTTAATCTCATATTTACCAAGACTTGCATTATAGACGGCCAAATTGTCAATTTCAGAATGAAAATTTGCTGAGAAGTCTACTTTTTTGTCATCAGCATTTAGATTAAAAATGCGAAAATTAAATACGGATTTTGCCATTCCACTTACTTTATCCCTTTCAACCTTCACCACATCATCCAGCTTAAATCTTATAGGCTCATATAAACCATACGCATCACTTACAGCTTTGCCATTAATGGTTAGAACTGAATCTTCCTTATTTAGAGATTTCATTTCAATATCACCACCATTAACAGTGAAATTCTGAAACTTAGCGCTATTTACAGTAATTTCAAGATCGTTATTCTTGATGATCAAACCACCCTTTAATTCCTTTACTTGCTCAAAATCTTCATCAAATTTTACGCTACCGTTTTCTATATCAGCAACAATTACAATGTCTGACAGATCGTCATCAACCAAATTGTTAATTTTGCCATTGAAACTTACAATGGTATTTAAAACATCCCCATCAATATTATCACAATACCAGCTTTTAAATTTACTATTTACTACACTATCTGGTATATAAGTACATAAATCCTTTGCAGCAAACTTACTAATATTAATTCTAAGCAAAGCATGACTTGTACTAAAGTTCATTTTGCCTATCAAAGAGAGATACGTGTCATTTAACTTAAAATGGAAGTTTTTTACACTAATAATTCCATCACTATATGTTAAATTTATATTTACATTAGTTAAGGCCAAATTTTTGTTCAAATAATTTTCTGTATTCAATACGTATATATTTCCATCTACAATTTCATCCTTTTTATTAATTTTCACTGAGAAGCTTCCTTTGAATCCTATATTTTTGTCCAAATTGTAGCTTTTAACTAATGTAGAAAACTTGCTCAATAGTCCCAATTTTAGATCATAAAATGTCCCGTACACATTTAGCAAATTGTTGCGATTTTTTATCGTAATTGATAAATCATCCAAAAATCCCTTTCCATCTTTTGTATTCACATGAATATCTAAAACATTAAAATCTTCCCCCTTCCCTATATATAATTTATCAATAAAAAATTCATCTTCTGTGCTTTTATCAATAGCGATGTTAGTAAATTCAATTTTTGAATCCGCATTTAAGTCAAAAAAAAATTCCCTTATTGTTTTTAATAGATTTTTTGCACTACTTTCTGTCATCTTGAAATTCTTCCCTGTCATCCCAGTATCTTTTTTTCCTGTCATCCCAGCACTCGTCCTTGTCATCCAAGTAGCTTGACTACTTGTTTCTTTTTTTCTAGATTCCAGCGTCACGCGCTGGAATGACACCGAAGGAAGGCGGTTACTACTTAAATAATGATTATCCAAAAGGTCTAATGAGTTTTGCGGATTAACATTAGTTTCTTCTCTCTTGATACATACATGCACATTATCAGCTGAAACCTGAGAGAGATTTGTGCTAGCTTTAAATAAGGAACTTAACTTAAAATGTACAAAAAGCTCAGGAACTTTTATAGTAAAATTAGGGTTTGCTATTGCCAAATCCGTAATGACTAAATACGGATCTTTGCCATCTTTCTGCCAAACAACTAAGGTATTCTCCATATTAACGCTTGAGCCAACAAATATTTTTGATATTTTATGTTTAACATAAAAATCAATATAATTAATATTGATTTCTAAAGGCTTAAAAAAAATAAAGAAGCACAATATGAATAATAAAGCTACGGAAAATAATATAGTAATTTTTTTAAGCATCGATTATTGCTTTTCTTGCTAAACTATCAGCCTCCTCATTATACTTATCGCCACTGTGTGCTTTAACCCACTTCCAATCAATTTCGTGTTGTGAAGCAACGTTGTCTAGCTCTTTCCACAATTCCATATTTTTTACTGATTTTTTATTACTTGTTTTCCAGCCATTCATTTTCCACTTATTTATCCATTCTGTTATGCCATGCTTAACATAAAGACTATCCGTATATAAATTAATATTACAAGAAAATTTCAATACTTTCAGCCCATTGATCACCGCTGTTAACTCCATTTTATTGTTTGTGGTATTTTCTTCTCTACCATAAATGTCTTTTCTGTAATCTTGAAATAATATGATAGCTGCCCATCCTCCCGCTCCAGGATTACCAGAACACGCCCCATCCGTATATATTATCACTTCTTTTTTACTCATCTTTGTTTATATCGGTTAACAAAGTATATAGTTGCTTTTATGAAAGCACAATTTCTAAAGGTAGTTTAAGCTGCACCTTTAAATTTTATTATAGAAACAAAAAAAAGTGTGACAACGAGCATTACCAAAAGGAAAAGTAAAAAATAGTTTTTATGCTTCTGCCGTTCTTTCATAACTAAAATAAATCAATAGAACAAAAAATAATACTGGCGAATAGGGAAAATAGATAAGAAATTGAATAAGAAAACATTTTTTTCTGTGAGCTGTGATTCTTGAACTTCATAACAGATACAGCGTACCAAATAAAAACGCAACCTTCAAAGGTTGCCATGCTTAGATAAAGTAAAGCCTTTTTCAAAAATAGAGCCGGAAGCAAGCTAGTTAGCACCAGCAAAACACTATAAATTAATATATATTTTCTTGTTTTTTCCGGACCATAAACAATATTGAACATTGGAATCGATGCCTTTGCATAGTCTTCAGACTTATTTAAAGATAGGACCCAAAAGTGTGGTGGAGTCCACATAAAAATTACTAAAAATAAAATGAAACTTTCCCAACTGACAGAATTAGTCACAGCTGCCCAGCCAATCATTGGAGGGAAAGCACCTGCTGCACCACCGATAACGATATTCTGCGGAGTACGCCTTTTTAGCCAAATTGTATATATGAAAACGTAAAATAATATGCTAACAGCAAGCAAAGCAGCAGAAATATAGTTTACTGCTATTGCCATGATAAATACTGACAATATTCCAAGAGTTATACCAAATTCAAGCGCACTTTCTGCAGAAACTCTACCTGAGGGTATAGGGCGGTTTTTTGTCCTTTCCATGAGCAGATCTATGTCTCTGTCATACCACATATTTATAGCACCTGCAGATCCTGAGCCAAGAGCAACACATATAAGAGATATTAGTGCTAGAAAAGGGTGCATACTACCTGGTGCAGTAACCATACCAGCAACTGCAGTAAATACCACAAGATACATTATCCTTGACTTCAGCAAACGCCAAAAATCCAGTATTGTTGATTCAACATTTAGCAAAACACTTGTGTACATTCTATTTTACCACTGGTGGCTTTTCGAAAGTATGAAAAGGCGGTGGTGAAGATACCGTCCATTCCAAGGTGTCACCTTCCCAAGGATTATCTCCAGCTTTCTTGCCCCATTTAAAAAGATGTATAACTATAAACACAAAAAACATAACTGAAACAAAGGACATATACGAACCAATTGAGGATATATAATTCCAAGGGATAAACGCATCAGGATAATCAGGTATACGCCTTGGCATACCAGCTAATCCTAAGAAATGTTGAGGTAAAAAAGTGATATTGGTGCTAATAAAAGTAAGCCAAAAGTGGATTTGACCTAAGCGCTCATTATATTGTTTACCCGACATTTTACCAATCCAATAATAAAAGCCAGCAAAAGCTCCAAATAATGCAGCAAGTGACATGACATAATGGAAGTGAGCAACAACATAATAGGTGTCGTGCAGGAGCTTATCTATTCCACCATGAGAAAGAATTATTCCCGTTATGCCACCGCCAACAAACATGAAAATAAAACCTAGTGCAAATAGCATAGGGGTCTTAAACTCAATTGCTCCACCCCACATAGTTGCAATCCAGCTAAAGACTTTTACACCAGTTATAACACCGATAAAAATTGTGGTAGTGCTAAAAAATGCAGCAGCGTCAGCACTAAGCCCAACAGTGAACATATGGTGAGCCCAAACCATAAAGCCAAATACTGCTATACCTATCATTGCATAAACCATCCCTATGTAACCAAATACAGGTCTGTGAGAAAAAGTTGATACAACCTGACTTATGATGCCAAATGCAGGAAAAATAATTACGTAAACTTCTGGATGACCAAAAAACCAAAATAGATGTTGAAATAACACAGGATCGCCGCCACCGGCAGGATCAAAAAAGGAAGTACCAATATTGCGATCAGTAAGAAGCATAGTTATAGCACCGGCAAGCACTGGTAAGGCAACAATCAACATAAATGCTGTTAGCAAGACAGACCAAACAAACAGTGGCATCTTAGTTAATGACATTCCTTTTGTGCGCATGTTAAATATAGTAACTATAAAGTTGATCGCCCCAACAATTGACGACATACCAGCAACATGAAGTGCAAGTATAGCAATGTCAACTCCTGCACTTGGATGGGACATTACCTGTGATAGAGGTGGATATAAAGTCCAACCTGTACCTGGACCTTCACCAATAAACACTGAGAGAATGAGCAAAATAAAAGATGACACTAATAACCAAAAACTTAAATTATTCATACGAGGAAATGCCATATCTGGTGCGCCAATCATGAGAGGTACAAACCAGTTACCAAATCCTCCCATGAGGGCTGGCATTATCATAAAAAACACCATTATCAACGCATGCCCTGTAACCATTACGTTATATAATTGATAGTTATTGTTAAGTATATTAATGTGCATTAGCTGAGTGCGAATAATCACCGATAATAATCCACCAATAATTCCAGCTAATATGGAAAAAATAATGTACAGTGTCCCTATATCTTTATGATTGGTGGAAAACAACCAACGCTTTATGCCCTTTGGTACGTCACTCATATCTATACTCCAAATTTAACTCACTAATTTTCTATTTTCAATCCACTTATTAAAATCTTCTTTGCTTACTGCTTCAACAACAATTGGCATAAATCCATGGCCTTGACCACACAATTCGTAGCACTGCCCATAATAAACACCAGGCTTTTTGATATTAAACCACGCCTCATTCAGCCTACCTGGTATCGCATCAATTTTTACACCGAAAGCCGGTACTCCCCAACTGTGTATCACATCTCCTGCTGTAACTTGTAAACGAACGTTAGTATTAACGGGTAAAATGATGTTGTTATCAACAGAGAATAGCTTTAAATCTCCTTCGATAAAGTCTTCTTTTCCCTTAATATAACTATCAAATGACACACCTTGATATTCTGGATATTGGTAACTCCAATACCATTGATGGCCAATAACTTTCAGTGTTATATCAGCTTTCGGTATTTCTTCCTGTAGCTTCAGTAATTTAGCGTTTTCAAAGGCTAATATTCCAACAATGATAGTTGGTATAACAAACCAAATAATTTCTAAAGGAACACTATGGGTAGTTTTACTTATGTTTGTTACTTTGCTTTTACGAAAGCGAAACGCTACATAAGCAAGCAGCGCCCACACAAAAAGCATTATTGTAACCATCACAAGCATCACAAACGAATGTGACCTAACTACAGCCTCCATTACTTCAGTTGCAGGAGCAGGAAATCCAAATTGCCAGGAAGTAGGAGCAGAGGCAACAGATATATTTGAGTAAAATATTATCAATAGTGCAAATAACTTCACCATATCTTTTGTTTGTTTGCTATAAAACTAAGTGATATACTGTATAATAGTATATATAAACTTACTATGCAAATAGAGATTAGTGATGGTTAATAATTTTTTAGCATTCAACAAGTATAATAGTACAATACTAATTGAGGAAAAAAGCATTTACATAAATCTATTGTAAGTAAAAATATTATAATATTTTAAATTAAGTATTTACTTTAAGTAAATTCTATAATAAGTTTAATAGTGTCTGTTACTGCTAATAACCCTCTAGCCTCACACCTAAAAGCAGTAACAGACACTATTAAACTTTATGACAAGTTTATAATCTGTAAGATCAAAGTCTTACAAGTTTCTTTATTTCATTATACAACGAAATCTTTAGAGAAGCCAAATGGGCAAAGTTTCATGAAGGTCTTTGGCATCTCTTAGCATAGATCCCTTACTTAACCATCATACCGCGATTCATTCGCAGTATCTCAAAGCATAGATCCCGCTAACACGTAGCGGGATGACGATTGTCGTTTAGCCATAAACATTAAGAAATTTACCAAATAAAAAAAAAGGCAAAAGAAGCCCCGTGGTGGTTGGCTATTTACTATGTACTAAAATATCGGCGTTTTTTTTGACCTTATCCAGAAAAAGTGGAGAGAAAGTTTGGAATGTTTTTCACAAAAAGAATGATGAATCAAAATGCTCAGGAATGCAATAGTTAATAGTGACGTTGTTTGTTATAAAAAATTTCTATGTATTCAAATATTGCAGTTCTAGTTTGTTGAGCAGAGTGTTGTGAAGTATCAATAAGTATTTCTCTTTTCAATGAGCTAAAGAAGCTTTCCACAACAGAATTGTCGTAACAACAACCTTTATGACTCATCTATGTTTTTTATGGATAAGAGATATTGATAACCTTGCGAAGTATATTGTGAACCTTGATCACTATGTAATAGTAGATTTTTGGCAGGTTTACGCTTGTTAACGGCCATTAATAAAGAGTCCATAACCAATTGTTTATTTATTGAACTGCTCATTAACTACCATGCGTGAATATAGATCGATTATTGTTGCCAAATATAGCCATCCTTCTTTGGTTTTTATATAAGTAATCCCATACTTTATTTGGTTGATCAACAATAAAGTTTTGATCTAGTATATTGGGAGCTACAGCTCTATTATCTGTTTGTTGTTTTTTAATTTTAAACTTTCTTTTCAGTATAGCCCTGATGTCATTTTTCTGCATAATACTTTGCACCGTTTTCAAATTGCAACTTTTACCCAAAGCCTTCAATTCAGCATGAATTTTAGGAGCTCCATATCTACATTTAGAAGCTTGATATATTTTTTGAATATCTGCTAATAACTCTTTATTTGCTGATTCTCTACTGCTTATTTTTCTTGTGGTCCACTTATAGTAGCCACTAGCAGAAAATCCTACATAATTCCTGTACTTTATAGCAGTTACTATATAAAAAAATATTTTACTCTTTTTGACTGGCCAGGGCTTTTTTTTAAATGTCTCTTTCTCTTGTTACTCTTGCTTTGTAAATCAAATCTCTCTTTGTCATAAGGTGCTACATCTGGAAATGCATTTGCCGCTGACTTTTTTTCGTTATATTTCTTCATCCATTTTCCTAATACACTATCCCTTATTCCTAGATCTCTTGCTACTTTTGCAACTGGTTGACCTACCTTTCTTTGTTCATTTGCCAGCTTAACAGCTTCCAATTTGAATTCTGCTGTATATTCTCTTGCCATTTCTAATCCTCCAAAATTTTATTTTACCCGAAAAAACTCCTTTCTTTCTCTCCACTTTTTCTGGGTAAGGTCAAGAAGCCTATTGTCTAATTATGTACCTAAATTTTATTACGGCACTTTCACTACTACTTTAACGAGTAAGCTACCTTTCTATAAAAGACCTATCGACTGTTGCAATTATAGGCGTAAACAAGAATGATAAAAGAGTACGAGATTGAGTAACTATGTACACTTCTGCTGGCATACCAGGGTATAGGTATACGTTTTTAAACTGAGCAAGCTCTGGTTTTGGTATCACTACACGTACTGAATAATAACGCCCTAGTCTTGGATCATCAAGAGCGTCAGGAGAAATATGGCTTACTATACCACTAATTAAACTTAAACGACGTGCACTGTAAGCACTTAACCGGACTTTAACCTTTAGCCCTTCTAGCCCATCAATAGAGACTATGTTGCTATCTTTCTTTTGTGCCGACAGTACCTCTTCTATGTTTCTGGTCTGAATTTTAGCATCTATTATTAGGTCATCATCCGATGGCACTACGCTCATGATCGGAACTCCAGATTGTATAACACCACCTTCAGTATGGTATCTTATATCTGTGACTATCCCATCTTGAGGCGATTTAATTATTGTACGTGCTAATGAATCTTCAGCAACCATCAGCCTCTCTTTCAAGTCTGCAATAGACGTACTAACTTCCTTAAGTTCAGCGTTTGCTCTTTCTTGAGAATCGTTTCTCACGTTTATAATTTCTAATTCGTTCTCTCCAATTTTTTGCTGCACTTGAGATATTGCAGAACGGTAATGTCCAACTCTGCCTTCAATTTCAGCAAACTGCTTTTCTAAAGCTAAAATGTGTGGTTTGCTTATATGGCCACTATCAAGTAATTGTCTTTTTGTTTCCAACTCCTCAGTTATCAAGTCATATTGCTTATGAGCTGCATTTAGTTGAAAGTTTAGCCCCGCTAATTCATCATTTAACTGCTTTATACGTTGTTGCAGTATGTCTGTTTTTCCCAATATGCTCTTTCTCTGAGAGTTGAACAACTTTACTTGATTCTTTATCGCTTTATTTACAAGTTCATCGTGAGATAATTTTTTAACCTCATCAGGAAACTCGAGCGTGTCCAAATCTACTCTGATTGCAAGAAGCCTTGCTTCTGTTGCTAAAAATGATAAGAGCTTCTCTTTGATAATACTTAAATTCGCCTTCTCGTTAACATCACTCAACAAAACTAGAGGCTCATCTTTTTTAACTGCTTGGCTCTCTTTGACTAAAATTTTGCTTATTATTCCTCCACCCAAGTGTTGAACTATTTTCCTATTTGAAGATACAATAACTTCTCCACTTGCATGCACCGCACCGTCAATTGGAGCTATAGCCGACCAAATACCACCTATCCCAAAAAAGATAAGTATTACTACCAGACCAAAAAATAGTGGTCCCCATGTTACTCTCAGAACTTCATTTACGTTATTACTTTCACGTTTTAAAATAAAATTTATCATCGCATCAATCAATGCGAACGTCTTATCCAAAAATTTTGGGTACTTCTTCTTTTTATTTTTTGCTCCTTGCATATTTATATTATCACTATGGCCAATCAAGCCTGTCAAAGAAAATCCAGTGCTAAGCTTTTTTAACTTACTGATCATAATACTACTGTGAATTTGTGTTAACTCAAGATAACACACAAAAACAAAGAATCTATAATTTAAGCATTCCATTTAGACTGTAGAGCACCAGAATAAACTATTTAGTAACAATTCCTGCATAACTATGTTTTTAAAATTTTTTGACGTTTAACTTTATTATAACTTTTCCTTTATTTTGTGAATATCTGAGTTACTTATATTATGTAAGAAATCTATTGCCAACTAGTCAATATTCTGTTAGGAATTAAGATAATATAAAGTTATTATGTTTGGATTGGAAAGCAGAAAGTTCCTGATTACTGGTGCATCAGGCGGGATAGGGCAAGCAATTGTAAAAATTATGCACAAAGCCGGAGCAACTTTATGTGTTTCTGGCACAAAAAAAGAAGTGCTCGAAGAAGTTGCTAAACAATATGAAAAAAATATGCACGTACTCCCTTGTGATTTATCAAATGCTGAGGAAGTAAATCAACTAGTAAACAGAGCAAGTGAGTTGATGGAAGGCTTTGACGGGCTTGTATGCAACGCGGGCATTACGCAAGACAGTTTATTATTGAGAATGACAGATGAAACATGGCAAAAAGTAATTGATATTAACTTGAGTTCTACATTTAAGCTGAGTAGAGAAGCATGCAGGAAACTAATTAAGAATAATTGGGGAAGAATTATAAATATTTCCTCAATAATAGGGCTGACAGGAAACGCCGGGCAAGCAAATTATGCAGCGTCTAAAGCTGGAATAATAGCTATGAGCAAATCTATAGCAAAAGAAGTTGCAAGTCGTAATATAACAGTAAATTGTATTGCTCCTGGGTTTATAGATACTAAAATGACTGAAGTTTTAAATGAAGTGCAAAAGGGAAAAATATTAGATAATATTCCAATGAAAAGAATGGGAACAGGGGAAGAAATAGCAGCAGGGGTCTTATTTTTAGCAAGTGATGAAGCAAAATATATAACAGGGCATGTGCTTAACATTAATGGTGGGTTATTTATGTAGCAACATTTATGTATGGACAAATTATAATTTTTACTTTAAAATAAAAATATGTGTAGGTGTAGGTTTACGTTAATTTATTATTTATAGGCAAAAAAATGAGCTCTATAATGGAATTTTTTAGTGTTTTTTGCGTAGTATTCCTTTTCTCTTTCTCAGGTTATGCAGCTGACCCTGATATGGATGACACAACTAAAGTAATATGCAATATTATTGGTTATGTTTGGGGGATAGGCGGTCCACTTATGACGGTAGTAATAATTGGTGCAGCTTTGCTTGCAATATTTGGCAGGATGCCGTGGCCAGCCCTCTTTGCTCTTGGCATGTTCTGTGGTGTATTTTTTGGCGCTAAAACTATCATAACGAAAATTATGCCCAATGTAAGCGATGAAGCAAAAGCTATGTTGGAAAATTGTGGAAAGAGAAACCCATAAAAGTACAGAAATGCTTTTTTGTTATCCATTAAATCGCTTCATATCTTCAACTTGCAACAAATAAGGGCTATCTTTTGGTAAAGTTTTAACAGCTAGCTCAGCATATTTTGTAAATTGCTTTAAATCACCTTCAATACAAGCCTTTTTTGTCAAAGCAAAATAATGCATTGCCGTATCAGCGTCACATTTATATGCAACGCTTAAATATTTCCAGACAAAAGCGTTATTTGGTTCTACATTCAAAATCTGCTCCAGGTAAAAAATTGCCTTTTTTGCATCACCGTGTAATAATAAAGTATGAGATAATGCAAGTTTCACTAAATAACTGTTTTTCTCAGATAAATACCTAAGCGATTCCTCATACATTTTTATTGCTTCACTTAAATTTCCAGCCTTGTATAGCATTTCTGCTTTTAATTCATATAGGTATGGGTCATTGCGTGACTCTTGAATCAATGAATTAACTTTAGCAATAGCCTCCTCTATCTTTCCTTGCCTATAGCAAACTATAGCATTTACATACTCAGAATTATCTTCATATTTATTAGATAACACATGAATAGGAGCAAAGAAAGAGTCTAGCTTTGCAACCACACGCTCAAACTTTAGTAACTTATCCGCAAAAATTGGTTTTACGTTGTTTTTGACCTTATAATTCTGTACAGCAAATATACGTTTCTCACTAAGTGGGTGAGTACGGAAATATTCCTCGGTATTCTCATGCTCAATACTTTTAAAATAATCAAAAATCTCTTTCATACCTGAATTATCATAGCCAGATTCATCAAGGTACCTTAAAGCATAGCTATCTGCTACACTTTCTTGCTCTTGAGAATAGTTAAAAAATAGCCTTGAACTGAGTGCTACACCACTAAGCAAAATTGCACCAGCAACCTGAGGGTTAATGATAATACTAGAAACTAATCCTACCATATAACTAATCATTGCTATCGATTGAAAATAACCCATAGCACTACTCATTTGCAATATATGACCAGCAGATATGTGAGCAATCTCATGTGCTAATATACCAAGCAAGACATAAGGTTTAGCCGAATATCGTAAAAGCCCTAAATGAATGAAGATACTGTTATTGTTAATTACAAAAGCATTAATCGAACTGTCATTAATTACAAAAACTTTCACTTGATCATGATCAATATCTGCAGCAGAAAATAAAGGTTGCGCTAGCTCTTTCACTATTGCTTCCACCTCACTATCTCTAATAATGTTAATAGAGTAAGCATTATTATAATATGCAAGAAAGAACAATAAGGTCAAAAACTTAGCAATTCTAAACATGAAAATTCTGTGCTTGTATAATTTACAGGAATTTTATATTTTAACACTTAAATTATACAAATTTATAAACGCTAGTTTAATTTTTGAACGTAACTGATAAGTTTGTCGATGGTAGTTAACTTAATTTTATGTTGTTCAGCAAATTTAAGCAACTGAGGTAAGCGCATCATAGAGCCATCATCATTCACTAATTCACACCCTACAGCTGCATGATTAAGACCAACCAACTTTGCTATTTCAACACTTGCTTCAGTGTGACCATTGCGTGCTAAAACCCCGCCTTCATTTGCAATAATAGGGAAAACATGCCCTGGAGTAATAATATCGTCCTTAGTACTCTTTTCATCAATGGCAGTAAGTATCGTATGCGTTCTATCATGAGCAGAAACACCTGTTGTAATGCCATAACGCGCATCAATTGACGTAGTAAATGCAGTATGAGGAGTAAGCTTTTCATCTACATTGCTCTTCCTCATAAACTCAAGATTTAGTTTACTCATATGAAGCTTTGTCATAGCTAAAAATACAATACCAGTACCGTATCTAACCATAAAAGCCATATGTTCTGGTTTTACTTTTTCAGCTAAGACAACCAAATCACCTTCATTCTCTCTACTTTCATCATCAACTAAAATGAACAATTTACCGGAACGAGCATCCTCTAATACATCTTCCACAGAAGAAATACCGGGTAGACTCATTGAAGCATAAGTGGCCTGTACCATAATAATTTACTTAAATTCAATCTTAACTATTTTATACAATTTCTCTCCATTTGGCACTGTCACTTCCACATACTCACCGACTTTTTTGCCGATTAAGGCACTCCCGAGTGGTGAACTAGTAGATATTAACTGCTTTGAAACATCAGCTTCATATTCGCCTACAACCTTATAAACATATTCCACTTCACCGTTATTATCACTTAACATTCTTAATGTCACAGTTGCACCAAATATTACTGAATCACCAGACAAATTTTTTACTTCTATTACTTCCGCATGTGAGAGCTTACTTTCTATCTCCATTATACGGCCTTCAATAAAACCTAACCTTTCCCGTGCAGCATGATACTCTGCGTTTTCAGACAAATCACCTTGATCACGAGCATCAGAAATAGCTTGTATAACAGAAGGCTTTTCTTCCTTTAATTTTTCAAGTTCGGCTTGCATATTCTCAAAACCTTCCCTCGTCATAGGAAATTTATTAATAATAGATGAAGCCATAATTACCACCTAAACGCAATTAAATTGAGTAACAAAATTACTCACAATATTAAAAATATCACCTTTTATATCACCATTCATGTCATTTGACAACTTTTTTAAAACCCCAGGGTGTACAGTACGAAAATAATTAACAAGATCATGTTCAAATTTATTAACGTTACTTATTTGTATTTTACTTAACTGATTATACAGGTTAGAAAAAATATACATCAGCACTACTTGCTCTTCTATTGACATAGGTAAATGTTGTTTTTGCTTTAATAACTCAACAAGATATTTACCCTTATTCAAGGATAATTGAACACTAGCATCAAGATCAGAACCAAATTTTGCAAAATCTTCTAATTCTCTATACTGAGCTAAGCTTAGCTTTATAGAACCAGCAACTTTTTTCACAGACTTTAATTGTGCAGCAGAACCAACCCGTGAAACCGACAAACCTATATTTACTGCAGGTCGAAATCCTTTATAAAATAATTCAGACTCAAGAAAGATCTGCCCATCGGTAATTGAAATAACATTTGTTGGCACATATGCGGATACATCACCAGCTTGAGTTTCGACAATTGGCAAAGCAGTTAAAGAACCCTGCCCTTTTTTATCAGACATTTTAGCAGCTCTTTCAAGCAAGCGAGAATGTACATAGAATATATCTCCAGGGTAAGCTTCACGACCAGGAGGACGTCTGAGCAATAAAGACATCTGCCTATATGCCACAGCATGCTTAGATAAATCATCATATATAATCAAACAATGCATTCCATTGTCACGGAAAAATTCCCCAATAGTGCAACCAGCATAAGGTGCTAAAAATTGCATAGGCGCGCAGTCAGATGCACTAGCCACAACTACAGTTGTATACTCTAATGCTCCGCTTTCTTTCAGCTTATTTACCACTTTTGCTACTGTTGAAATTTTTTGCCCAATAGCAACATAAACACAGTAAACTTTTTGATTTTCGTTTACCTCATCGTTAATCTTCTTCTGATTGATAATAGTATCAAGCGCAATAGTAGTTTTACCAATTTGTCTATCACCAATAATTAATTCACGCTGCCCTCTACCTATTGGAATTAGCAAATCTATAATTTTAATTCCTGTTTGCAGTGGCTCATGCACAGACTTACGATCAATAATGCCTGGCGCTTTAGATTCTATATCCATTCTGTTTTTGGCTCTAATTTCCCCACCGTCGTCCATAGGATGGCCCAACGCATTTACAACTCTCCCTAACAATTCATGCCCTACAGGCACCTGCACAACATCACCACTACATTTTACAACGTCCCCTTCTTTCACATCACGGTCATTACCAAGCACAACTATTCCAGCCGTATTATGATCTAAATCGAGAACTATTCCTTCTACACCACTTGCAAAAAATACCTTTTCACCGAATTTTGCTTTTTCCAGCCCATAAACCAATGCGATACCATCTGTTACTGAAATTACTTCACCTATATTTTCCCGCTTTATAGGATTATCAAACGTCTCAACCTTTTCTCTTATTATACTTGCTATCTCAGAAACATTCATACTGTTCTTCATACAAAATTCCTTACTTTTAATATTTCCATTTTACTTAAGTCAACTAACCTATCCAAGTAACTTTTTAGCGAAGCATCGATTAAATTAAAACCATACCTAACTACGAAGCCACCTAGTATAGAAGGGTCAACCACATTGCTTACTTTTATTATTTTACCAAGAAAGCTCAAAGATTCAGTAATTATTTTTATATCAGATTCCTTTAAAGTTTCTGCTGACTTTATAGTAATTTCGAATTCATTTTCATTTTCTCTTGCAAGACTTAAGAATTTTTCTAATATAAGGATCAATAAACTAGAGCGTTTATTTGCAAATATAACCATAATAAATTTTACTAAATTCTCACTCAAGTGCTCATTTATAGAAAGCATCACTTCTTTTTTGTGTGCAAAAGAAATCATAGGATGAGATAGGTACACAAAAACATCACGTTGATCCTTAAAAAAAGCCAACAAAAATTCTACTTCTTTCCTTATAATACCTAACCTGCTTCCTGAGACATGAAATAGCACTCTAGCGTAAGATGAAACTAAATTATTGTATTGGGTCTTTTTCATATTAAATCCAGTAAATCTAAATTAATTCAGCTACAAATCTTTCATTCTTCAATCCAAGCATTTTTTATATAAACAGGTCTTCTCTTTAAGGAAAGAAAATATAAATCATATCTGACTGAATAATCTAAAAAACTAAGGTTTTTACTTAAGAAATACTTAGAAGAATTTATAATAGACTGACATTGAAGATGAGATATCGGTATTTCTTTTCCAAGTAAACTTGTTTTAACTTCTATAAAAATCAGCTCCTTTTTTTTTAGATACAATTAAGTCAATTTCACCGAACTTACAACGGTAACGGCGTTTTATAACATTATACCATTTCAGTTTTAAATATACTAAAACTAATAACTCGCCAAAGTAACCTACAAAGTAGCGTAACCTACTTACCACAAGAAGAACAATTATGATAACAATTAACTTTGTGTAACTACTTTGCCTCCTTCTTTATTTTTACTATAAACCTTACCTCTTGCTGCAATATCCCTATCAACCAGTTCTATCACTGCCATTGAAGCGCAATCACCCTTTCGAGTGCTAAATTTTATTATTCTAGAATACCCACCTTTACGATCTTGATAACGGCTGGCTAAGACGTTTAATAACTTATCAACTGCTAACTTACTATTATGAAGGCGTGAAAGCAAAAGTCTTCTACCATGTAAAGTATTCTTATTCTTAGCAATTGTAATAAACTTTTCGACATATGGACGAAGTTCCTTAGCTTTTGGTAAAGTAGTTACAATCTGCTCATGGTTAATTAATGAGATAGATAGATTCTTTAACGTCGATAATCTATGTTCAGTACAACGAGATAGTTTACGTTTTTTTATTCCATGTTTCATATATCACCTAATCTTCATCAGTATGTTGTTTAGCCAACTCATCTATATCCTTAGGTGGCCAGTTTAGCACATTCATACCCAAAGACAAGCCAAAATTAGTCAAAACTGCCTTAATCTCATTCAAAGACTTTCTGCCAAAATTAGCAGTTCTTAACATTTCACCTTCTGTCTTTTGTACAAGATCACCTATATAAGTGATGTTTTCGTTTTTCAGACAGTTATGAGACCTGACAGATAATTCCATTTCATCTACCTTACGCAATAAGACAGGGTCATAACCCAAATCTTTAGCCCCACTAGACGAAGAAACCTGCGATTTTTTATAACTTACATCAGAACTAATAAAGGGCTGAAGTTGCTCCTGTAATATTCTTGCAGCAGAGTCAACAGCTTGACTCGGAGAAATTGTACCATCAGTTTCAATTGACAATATCAGCTTATCCTTATCAGTCACTTGGCCAACACGACTGTTCTCTACCCTGTACGAAACCCTGTTGACAGGGCTATACAAAGCATTAACTGGAATAAAACCAATTAAATCCTGTTCACTCATAAGCTTCAAAAGTTCATTTTCTTTATATTTAGTTACAGGAAGATAACCTTTTCCGCTAGCCACATATATGGTCATGTTAAGCTCCACATCTTGCCCCAGCGTACATATTAACAAATCTTTATTAACAATAGAGCATTGATCATCAGTTTCTATCATCCCAGCTAATACCTGGCAAGGCCCTTTAGCGTTTAAATTTAAGCATTTATTAGAAGCACCATTTAATTTACACCTCAACATACCCATATTTAATACTATATCAGTTACGTCTTCTCTCACCCCTTGAATTGAAGTGAACTCATGAGTTACACCTTCAATTTTTATTCCATAAACAGCACTACCTTTAAGAGAAGATAACATTACACGTCTTAATGCATTGCCTAATGTTAAAGCAAAACCACTTTCCAACGGTTCTAGCACTATATCACTTTTTTCACTTGAATCATCTGATATTACCTTAACTGAACTAGGTTTAATCAATTTATCTAAATTGCTACAGAGAGAAACATCATTATTATAATACATAAAACAACCTTTTCAAATATCCTATACTCTTCTTTTTTTTCTTAACCTGCACCCATTATGAGGAATTGCGGTTTTATCTGCAATTGAAGTCACAGTCAACCCACAGCTCTGAAGTGCTTTAACCGCAGCTTCGGTACCAAAGCCAGGGCCGCGAATTATTACAGAGACAACCTTCATACCAAATCTCTCCATTGCGTTCTTCGCAGCAGACTCCGCAGCCTTACCTGCAGCATAAGGTGTGGATTTTCTCGAACCTGAAAAACCACATGCACCCACAGAAGTTTGACATAGCGTATTACCATGAACATCAGTTACATTTACAAAAGTATTATTAAAAGTTGCACGAATATGGACAACACCAGTAATAAACTCCTTCTTACTCTTACTAACCGTTTTGACTTTTTTCATTAAAACTCACAATAATAATAAATTTTATTTTTTCCCAGCAATAGGCAACCGAGATCTACCTTTACGAGTCTTAGCATTAGTATGAGTCCTTTGCCCTCTCACAGGTAAACCTTTTCTATGTCTCACCCCTCTATAGCATCCCATTTCCACTAAAGATTTTATGTTCATAGCCACTTCTTTTCTGAGCTCACCTTCTATAACATAATTTTGTCTAATGAAACCGCTGATCTTTTCTATATCTTCATCTCGTAATTCTGAAACACGTTTGCGCTTATCAACTTCGCAAGCGTGACAAATTACATTCGCAGTAGCAATACCTATACCATATATATAAGTTAATGCAAAAGGAACACATTTCCTCACTGGAATATTTATGCCTGCAATACGTGCCACTGGTACCTCGATACTTTATTAATAACAACTCTTAATTTATACCATAAAACAACTCAGAGTCAAACCAAATTACAAGAAATTTTACTTTCAATCTCTTGCGTTACCTCATCAACACTCAAATTAGCGTCAATTGTTAATAATTTGCCTTTATAATACTCGCGTAAACCTTTCATTTGAAGGTGATATTCACTTATTCTCTTATTAATTGCAGACATATCAGCATCATCAATTCTTTTCTCTAACCTCGTACTTTTACATTTAGCACAAGTAGTACTCTTAAAAGAAGATACACTATATATGCTTTTACAGTCCAAACACGCGAGACGATTTTTTAACCTATCGATTGCAATATTATCGTCAAGCTGCAGCTCAACTACAATGTCAACATCCCTATTATATTTTTCTTGCAAAACTTGAGTCAAAAAATGAGCCTGGTTTAAATTTCTCGGAAAACCATCTAATAAGCAATTATCATCCACTAATGCAAGCTGGTCACGTAATAATCCACATATAATTTCATCTTGAATTAAATTACCAGATTCCACGGTACCCTTTATTTTTTTACCTAACTCACTACTGCTAGATATAATATTCCTTAATAAATCCCCTACTGAAATTAATTTTAAATTATATTTTGCTATTAACAAGCTTGACTGAGTACCTTTACCAGAACCTGGAGGACCAAAAATCGTAATGATCATCTTACTTTCCTCGTTTTAGACTCATATTTCTTTATCCAGTTGTCGTACCTATTTGAAAAAATATAAGATTGTATTTGCATAATAGTATCAGTAATAACGTTCACTATAATCAGTAAGCTCGTCCCACCAAAAATAAATGGTATATCATAATAATATCTCATAACTTCAGGTACAGTACATATGACTACCAAATACGCAGAGCCAATGAATGTCAACTTAAAAACTATATCTTGAAGGTAATCAGAAGTATGTTTCCCAGGCCTTCTACCAGGTATAAAACCACCATTTTTTTTAAGAAAATCTGCGTTTTCCTCTGGATTAAATATAAAATTGGTATAGAAAAAATTAAAAAATACTATCAGCACCAAATAGGCTACAATATATACTACTTTATTTGCCATAAAGTAATTCAAAATAAAATCAGAAAAAGCGTGCCCCTTATAGAAATTTGCAATTGAAATAGGTGTCAATAAAATTGCATTAGCAAAAATGGTTGGTACTACACCAGATAAATTAATCTTCAATGGAATATAAGTAAAATCGTCATTATGTAATCTTTTAAATTGCTTTTTAGGATGTTGAACAATAACCTTTCTATAAGAAGACTCTACAAAAATGACTAAGAGTAGCAGCAAAAAAAACAATACCAAAACAAAAAGGATAATAAATAACGATACGCTACCGTTTTTATTTAACGTTAACAAAGATGACAAAGCGCTGTGTAACTCTGATATTATACCCGTGAAAATGATTAATGAGATACCATTGCCTATACCGCTAGCGCTGATTCGTTCACCAAGCCATATTAAAAGCATAGTTCCACCTAAAAGGCTGAAAACACCTATTGTACGAAACATAACACCAGGTTCGATTACAACCAATACCCCTTCCCTATTCATCCCTTCCAATCCAACCAAAATTGGAATTGATTGAAATACACAAATTACTATGGTCAGATAGCGTATATAAGAATTCATCTTTCTACGGCCTGACTCTCCATCATTCTTAACTTCCTTCATTCCTTTAATCGCAGAAGAAAGTAACTGAATAATGATAGAAGCCATTATATATGGCATAACGTTCAATGCTAGAATTGTCATTCTAGCCAATGCACCACCAGAAAATAAATTAAATACTCCAAAAACGCCTGAGCCATCTTTGGGAAATATATCATTAATTACATCAAGATTAATTCCAGGAATAGGCACATAAGTACCCAAGCGATAGCAAATTAAAGCTATTAGCGTAAAAAATATACGCTTTAATAAATCGCCTTTATATAACAACGTAGTATCCAAGCTATTAAATGCTGATTTATTGCCCATGACTTACGATAGTATTTCCACACTACCACCAACTGAAGCTACAGATTTTTTTGCAGCTTCTGACGCAAAATCAACATGAAACACAAATTTTTCGCTCAACTTACCTTTATTAAGAAGTTTAATTTTATCCTTAATAGACTTTATAAAACCTAATTTATACAGCCTCTCCTTATCTATAACAGAGTCTTTCACTATTTTTTTAGCTTCCATTAAGCGCTGTATATCGCCAACATTAATTATAGAGTATATGCTCCTACGTATAGGCTTAAAACCTCTTTTAGGCAAACGAGTATATATAGACTGTTGTCCACCCTCAAAACCATTTATAGAAACTCCACTTCTAGCCTTCTGCCCTTTATGCCCTCTACCGGATGTTTTACCTTTACCACAACCGATACCTCTACCCAGCAACTTAGGCTTCTTTTTCTTAGATAATTTAGTAAATATAGAGTTTAATTTTACAGCATTATTCATACTTTACCTGTTTCCAACTATCTCGCTAATCTTTTTGCCTCTTTTGCTTGCTACCTGACGAGGAGATAACATACTATCAAAAGCCTTAAACACCGCACATATAACGTTATGAGGATTATTTGATCTAGTGGATTTAGCTACCACATCCTTTATACCTAACACCTCAAAAACTGATCTAATCGCTCCACCAGCAATAATACCTGTTCCGGCTCTTGCGGTTCTTAAAACTATCTCACCAGAACAAAATTTAGCTTTAATATCATGATGCAAAGTTCTACCTTCACGCAAGTACACTCTAATCATTGATTTCTTTGCAGCATTTACAGCTTTGACTCTTGCTTCAGCAACTTCTGCGTGCTTACCTATTCCACACCCTACCCTACCCTTCTCATCGCCAACAACAACCAAAATTGAAAATGAAAATCTTCTACCACCTTTGGTAACCGTTGTCACTCTTCGTACCGAAACTAAAAGCTCTGATAAATCATTATTATTTTGTAAATTCTTTATAGCCATATTCAAAACCTTCTAAAATTCAAATCCAGAACTTCTTAAAGCCTCAGCAAATTGAGAAACTAATCCTGTGTATTTATACGCTCCACGATCAAACGTAAGCTGCTGCTCTAATTTCATGCCAGACAGACGCTCAACCATTAAAGAAGAAACCTGTTTTATAGTTTCAGCGTTGACTTTCCCTTTACATACATCCTTAATTTTAGCATCCAAAGTAGAAGCTGAAGTGAGAGTTATTCCTTTTACATCATTAATTAACTGGACATAAAAATGCCTATTAGATTTAAATATGGATATACGTAAACGTTCAGCGCTCTTGTCAAGCTTCGCTCTATTACGTAACTTCCTTTTTTCAGAATTACTTAAAAAATTATACGATCTTTTCATTTTTATTACTTCTTTTTACTTACAACCTTACGCAGCATAAATTTGCCTTTTATTACAACACCCTTACCTTTATAAGGATCATATTTTCTAATTTTGCATATATCAGACGCCACCATATAGACCTTCTGCTTATCCATACCACTAACTACTAAGTGAGTTGGCTTTATGCACTTAATCTCAACATCTTTAGGCACTTTATATTTAACATTATGGCTATAACCAAGATATAAAGTCAAATACTTACCATCACACTCTGCCTTATATCCCACACCGTTAATCTCAAGATTAACAGAAAAACCATCAACCATGCCGTTAATGATATTATTAATATTACTCCTATAAGTGCCCCACATAGGCTTTATTTTATCATAATTATCTTTATCTTGATCAACAGAAAGCAATAGCTGATTATCAATAATCTGACACACAACATCCCTGATCAAGCTAACTTCCTTTTCAGCCTTAGCACTCTTTATTAACATACTACCATTATTATATTCAACTGAAACACCAGCAGGAATATTGATAGGAGCAGCACCTATACGAGACATGAATTTCTCCTATTATTTAAAACACACGACACAAAACTTCTCCACCAACCTTTAATTTATGTGCATTATAATCAGTCATCACTCCTTTGGGTGTCGATATAATAAAAATACCAAGACCATTATATGCTTTAGAAATGTCCTTATACTTAGAATAACGACGACAACCAGGCTTTGACACCCTAACTATGTCACTAATTACAGGTGACTTCTCATAATACTTCAATTTTACAATGAAAGAAGGTAAGTTATCTACAACTTGCTTTTCATAATCAAGGATATACCCTTCCTCTTTTAAAATCTCCAATATAGAAGAATTCATCTTAGAAAATAGTACCCTTGTTGCCCTATGCATTGCCAATTGAGCATTACGTATCCTTGTTAAAAAATCACCAATACTATCAGATAACGCCACAATATACTCCTTATATTATATTTACCAACTAGACTTTGTAACTCCTGGAATTTGCCCAAAAGAACATAAATCACGCAAAACAATTCTACATAAACCAAATTTTCTATATACTCCTCTTGGTCTCCCAGTTAAAGCACACCTATTTCTAATTTTGGTTTTAGAAGAATTTCTAGGCAATTTTTTAATTAATTTATTTTGAGCTGTAAACCTTTCTACAATAGACAAATTCTTATTATTTATTATAGATTTCAATTTTTCTCTTTTTTCTTTATATTGATCGCACAACTTTATTCTGCGAAGATTTCTTTCTATCATAGATTTTTTTGCCATATATTTCTCCTCTCAATTAATCAAAAAAAGGAAATTTAAGAGCCAGTAATAATTCCTTTGCTTCCTTATCACTAACTGCACTTGTTATAATATTAATATCCATACCTCTAATTTTACTTATTTTATCATAGTCTATTTCTAAAAACGAGATATGTTCCTTTATACCAAAGGAAAAATTACCATTACCGTCAAATTGCTTCACACTAAATCCTCTAAAATCTTTTTCCCTTGGCAAAGCAATATATATCAATCTTTCTAAAAACTCATACATTTTATCTCTACGCAAAGTTACTTTGCAACCTACTGTAGCACCTTTTCTGATCTTGAAGCCAGAAATAGATTTTTTTGCAAAAGTTGATAAAGGCTTCTGCCCAGCAATCAAATATAGGCTATCAAGTGGTTCATTTATTGCTTTACTATCTGTAGCAGCATCTCCAACGCCCATATTGATACACACCTTGACAAGTTTAGGCACTTGCATTATATTGCCGTAATTAAACTTATCCTTCAAGGACTTTACTATGCTATCTTTATACAATTCTTTAAACATATCAACCTAATCTATCACTTCTCCAGAAACTTTTGCAAAACGCACTTTTCTACCGTCTATAACCTTAAACCCCACTCTAGTTGGAGTTTTATATTTAGGGTCCAATGTTGCAACGTTGGATATATCAATAGCTAACTCTTTATTTAATATACCACCACTACTACCAGCTTTTGGTTTAGTATGTCTCTTATGCACATTCACTCCAGAAACAATTACTTTCTTTTTAGCATCACGTGCTATAACTTTGATTACCTTACCAATTTTTCCCTTATCTTTACCAGTTAAAACTATAACGTCGTCACCACTTTTTATTTTAGCACTCATTATAAAACCTCAACAGCTAATGACATTATCTTCATAAAAGAACCAGATGATAACTTTTTTACCGGACCAAACACCCGAGTGCCAAGTGGTTCACCTTGATCGTTAATCAAAACTACAGCATTGCTAGAAAAACGAATTACAGAACCATCAGATTTCCTAATAGGGCTTTTCACCCTCACCACAACTGCTCTATATACTTTTCCCTTCTCAACTTTCCCTCTTGGAGTAATAGATTTAGTAGATACAATAACTGTGTCACCTATAGATGCAGACTTTCTACCACCCAATAAACCAATACAAAGCACTGCACGCGCGCCAGAATTATCAGCTACTTCCAACAATGTATTTTTTTGAATCATATAAATATCCTATTCAATGTGAGCTATTAACAATAACCCATTTTTTAGTAGTAGAAATAGGCTTGTGTTCTTGTATTAAAACCTTGTCCCCTTCTTTACAACTATTATTCTCATCATGTGCTGTATACTTCTTGTATTTTTTTATAACCTTTTTATACAGCTCATCCTTATACACTTGTAATACCGAAACCTTTACAGTCTTATCACACTTAGCCTTAGTTACAGTACCACAAAAAACCTTTTTAGGCATTCTTTTCCTCTCTTCTTCTTTTATTTAATGTAGTTAAAATACGAGCTATGCTCTTTCTTATTAAGCTAAAACGCGAAATATTGTTGCACTGGCCCAGCTTCTTTTGAAAAACCAAATTAACAAACTCTTTTCTCAAATTCACAAGAATTTCATGCAATTCTTGCGAGGACCTCGATTCAATGTCAGCTATATCCATTGCAACTCCATTTAATTATGATTAGATACAAATTTACACTTCATAGGAAGCTTAGCAGTTGCCTTTTCAAGCGCCAATCTTGCTAAATGCATGGGAACATCACTGCTAATTTCAAACAACATTCTACCGGGCTTAGCTTTAAATACCCAAAACTCAACACTACCTTTCCCTTTACCCATACGCACATCCGCCGGCTTTTTACTAACAGGGGTATCAGGAAAAATTCTTATCCACACTTTACCAGAGCGTTTTAATGTTCTAGATATTACACGCCTTGCAGTTTCAATATGCTTAGATTGAATCCTACCTGCTTCCATAGCCTTTAGACCATAATCTCCAAAAGATAATGTGCTACCACCTTTCGTGTTACCCTTAATTCGTCCTTTAAATACTTTTTTATATTTACTTTTTTTAGGAATAAACATTTCAATATACCTAATTAGTTACCAATATAAACCCAGACCTTAACTCCTATGATGCCATATATAGTTTTTGCTTCAGCAAAAGCATAATCTATATTAGCACGTAAAGTATGCAAAGGCAAACGGCCTTCTTTATACCACTCAGTACGAGCTATCTCAGCTCCGCCAAGGCGCCCAGAACAACTTACTTTAATACCTCTAGCACCCATCCTCAAACAACTTTGAATAGCTTTTTTCATCGCTCTTCTAAATGAAACCCTTTTTTCTAACTGCTGTGCAATGCTGTTTGATATTAAAACTGCATCTATTTCAGACCTTTTAACCCCTACTACATTCACTTCCACATTATTTTTTACTTTTTCAGCTATCTTTTGCTTTATCTTCTCAATATCCGAGCCTTTCTTACCTATTATCACTCCAGGTCTAGAAGAATGTATTATTACAGATACCAAATCGATCGTACGCTCTATAATTACTTTAGAAACACCAGCATGCTTAAAAGATTCATTTATATAACTGCGAATAGATAAATCTTGATGCAACCCTTGTTTATAACCCTTCTCAGCATACCAAATAGATGACCAAGTATTAATTATTTTTAACCTAAATCCTTTAGGATTAACGTTTCCCATATTTTTGCACTTTCCTTATTAATTTTCTATTTTTATGAATCATATAATTTCCCCCAATTTTACAGTTATATTACTATAACGTTTACTAACTCTATTAGCTCTACCCATAGCTTTTGGACATACCCTACGCAAAGTAAGAGACTTACCTATTAAAATTTCTTTTATATATAAATTATCGATATCCAATCCATAATTTTGAGCATTAGCAATCGCAGAATTTAATACCTTCCTTATAAGACCTGCAGCTTTCTTTTCACAAAATCTTAATTGCACAGTGGCAAAAGAAACTTTTTTATTACGTACTAAACCAGCAACCAAATTCAATTTACGAGGAGTTGATTTTAAAACCCTAGAACCAGCTTTAACTATTACATCTCTGTTTTTCATATCAATTACCTTCTTGTCGCCTTTTTATCACCACTATGCCCAGTAAATTTACGAGTGGGTGAAAACTCACCAAACTTATGACCTATCATATTCTGATCATTAACATTCACAGGAATGTAATCCTTACCATTATAAACAGCAAACTTTAAACCTAAACAATTAGGAAGAATTACAGAAGCCCTGGAATGAACTTTTATAGCCATGTTAACAAACCCCTTGTTTAAAGCATTATTCACCGACTTTAATATAGAAGGATGACAAAAAGGAGGCTTCCATGCAGATCTACTCATAAACTAACCTTTCAATTGTTTTATATACTTATCACTAGATTTATTTCTCCTTCGAGTTTTCTTTCCTTTTGTTGCAACACCCCAAGGAGTAACAGGATGACGACCACCAGAGGTTTTTCCTTCCCCGCCTCCATGAGGATGGTCAACTGGATTCATTGCAACTCCACGTACAGTAGGTCTAATCCCAAGCCACCTACTTCTCCCAGCTTTACCCAACTTTCTATTCTTATGGTCAGGGTTAGATACTACACCAATAGTAGCCTTGCAAGAAGATAAAATCAACCTAATTTGACCAGACCTGAGTCGTAATAAAACATATTGGCCATCACGACCAACGATTTGTGCATAACAACCAGCAGCTCTAGCAATCGCAGCACCATTACCTGGCTTCAGCTCAACATTATGAACGAAAGAACCAACAGGTATATGCTTGAGTAGTAAACAATTCCCTGGCAAAATATCAGCATCATTCCCAGCTGTAACAACATCACCTGGCTTCATACCTTGAGGAGCTAATATATAAGACTTAATATCATCTTCCTTATATGATATTAACGCCAAAAACCCACTTCTATTTGGGTCATACTCTATTTTTTCAACTATACCTTGACCACTTCTATTACGCTTAAAATCTATCACTCTATACTTCTTTTTGTGACCACCACCCCTATGACGAGTTGTAATTCTACCATGATTATTTCTTCCACCACTGGACTTTTTACCGGATGTAAGAGACTTTTCTGGCTCATCTTTTGATAAACCAACTTTACTTACTAACACAGTCCCACGAGAAGACGGAGTAACAGGATTAAAAAATTTCATACCCATACTAAACGCTCATTATATCTAATTTTTGACCATCCATCAAAGAAAAATAAACTTTCTTTTTCTGTTTTTCACAACCAACCACACCCCTAAAACGCCTATATTTAGGCTTAATTCTAACAACATTTATAGAAGAAATTTTAACATCAAATAGAGACTCTATTGCCAACTTTATTTGACGCTTATTTACATTTACAAAAACATACAAAGAATATTTATTAAACTTCTCCCTCAAAAAAGAGGCCTTTTCTGTAATTATAGAAGATTTTATTATATTATTATATTTGATCATAACAATCTACCTTCAAGATGCTTTAAAGTATCCTTTGTCAACATCACGCATTCGTGATTCAATATATCAAAAACATTTAACCCAATAGGTTTGATTAAGTCTACATAGTGCAAGTTTTTAGCCGCACGCAACAAATCATCTCCATAATCACCAACTATCAAAAAGGAAGAAAATTTAAAATTTTTAATACATTTACACATTTCAGACGTTTTCTTCACATCAATATTTAAATTATCCAGAATAATTACTTGATTATTTAAATACTTTAGAGATAAAGCAATTTTTAAACCAAATTTGCGTACCTTCTTATTAAGAGAATAAGTATGACTCCTCACAACAGGGCCGAAAATAATCCCACCACCTCTAAATTGAGGAGATCGCAAGCTCCCTTGTCTTGCCCTACCGGTACGTTTTTGACCATAAGGTTTAGCTGTTGTACCAGAGACATCACTAATACCTTTTGTTTTATGAGTACCAGCTCTTCTCTTCGCTAATTGCCATCTCACTATATCATGCAAAATACTCAATTTTTGCTTAGCAGAAAATATCAAAGGATTGAGCTGAGCAGTACCTACATTATCATTAGATAGATTAACTAAATTACATTCCATAACTAACTTACCAAATTACTAGCATCATCATTTACATCTAACAGTAAACCTACCGGAAAAGGAACATCTTTATGTAAAGATTTTTTAACTGCATCTCTTACAAAAACATAGGAATTTTTAAACCCAGGAACATTATTACCCTTCACAGCAATTATACTATTTTCATGATCAATGGATAATATCTTCATATTTTGTGCAGTTATCCTGCTGTTACCTAAATGACCAGCCATTTTCTTTCCTTTGAATACTCTACCAGGATCCTGACATTGGCCAGTGGAACCTTGTGATCTGTGAGCAATAGAAACACCATGAGATGCCCTAAGCCCACTGAAATTATGCCGCTTCATCACACCAGCAAATCCTTTACCTATAGAATAACCCGTAATATCAAGATATTGACCAACCACAAAATGATTGATTCCCACTTTTTTACCACATTCTATTCCCGACAGGTCATTTAATCTACTTTCGTATAACTTACATTTATTATTTATACCCTTTTTCTTTAAATATTCCAACTGAGGTTTTGCTATATTTTTAAAATCTCCTGTGCCTAAAATGACTGAATTATAGCCACATTTATCTTGTCCTTTTATATCAATAATATGAGTTTCGCTGAGATGCAATAAAGTTACAGCCATGCGACTATTGTCAGAATACATAGCAGTATGACCAATATTCATCATTAGTAAACCAATTCTCCTCAGCGAATTTATTCTCTTCATTTCCTTCTCCTAAACCTTAACTTCCTTGACTTTTAAATCCACTTCTACGCCAGCAGAAAAAGATAAACCTGTAAGCATCTGCATCATAGTAGGAGTAAGATCATGTAAAACAATCAAACGCCTAGAAGTTCTCATTTCAAACTGTTCACGAGATTTTTTATCAACGTGAGGAGATCTATTAACAATAAATTTAGAATCTTTCCTTGGCAACGCAATCGGACCAGATAATTTTGCACTGGACCGCTTTAATTCATCAACAAATTTTCGAACACACTCCTCCAATAAAGAACAATCGAAAGCCTTAATGTTAATATATATATCTTGCTTCATCTTAGTTACTACACTCACTCCAAAATTTCAGAAACAACACCAGAACCAACAGTTCTACCGCCTTCTCTTATCGCAAAACGCAATCCCTTATCCATTGCTATCGGTACTTGCAATTCTACTTCTACACTCACATTATCTCCTGGCATTACCATCTCCTTCCCATCTAGCAATTTTATGCTCCCAGTTACATCCGTTGTCCTTAAATAAAACTGTGGCTGGTAATTCGCAAAAAATGGTGTGTGCCTTCCTCCTTCCTCTTTCTTTAATATATAAACCTCCGCCTTAAACTTTCTATGCGGTGTTATCGTCCCCGGTTTCGCTAATACTTGCCCTCTCTCCACTTCTTCTCTTTTTGTTCCTCTTAACAATATTCCTACATTGAGTCCTGCACTTCCCTTATCCAGCAACTTCTTAAACATCTCAACACCTGTGCATATCGTCTTTTGCGTCGCTTTCAGACCTATTATCTCTATCTCTTCTCCCGTCTTTATCTCTCCCTTCTCTATTCTTCCTGTTACCACTGTTCCTCGCCCCGATATCGAAAATACATCTTCGATTGGCAATAAAAATGGTAAATCCACAGGCCTTGGTGGAACCGCTACATATTCATCTAACTTTTCCATCAATTTATCTATTGATTTCTTTCCATATTCGCTGCTGTCATCCTCCAGCGCCTTGAGCGCTGAACCAACCACCACAGGCACTTCATCCCCTGGAAATCCGTATTTACTCAGTAATTCCCTCACTTCCATTTCTACTAAATCTATCATATCAGCATCAGCAACATCAGCTTTATTTATATACACCACGATATATCCAACACCTACCTGCTTCGCCAGCAATATATGCTCTCTCGTTTGTGGCATTGGCCCATCAACCCCCGACACTACCAATATCGCCGCATCCATCTGTGCTGCACCTACTATCATGTTCTTTACATAGTCAGCGTGTCCAGGACAATCAACGTGTGCATAATGCCTTTTCTCTGTCTGATACTCAACATGCGCTGTTGCTATCGTTATCCCCCTCTTCCTTTCTTCTGGCGCTTTATCTATCTGATCGTACGCTACAAAATTTCCATAATGCTTCGTTATCGCCGCTGTTAACGTCGTCTTCCCATGATCCACATGTCCTATTGTTCCCACATTTACATGCGGCTTTCCAAATGCTTCCACTATTGCTGTCATAATTTAAACTTTTCTACCTAAAATACAAATACATCAATAAATAATATGTTGATTTTATAAAAATACAACAAAAAAAAGAGCGGATAGTGGGAATCGAACCCACGTCACTAGCTTGGAAGGCTAGAGCTCTACCATTGAGCTATACCCGCACAATGGAGGAGGTAGGATTCGAACCTACGTACGCTCACGCGGACAGATTTACAGTCTGTTACCTTTAACCACTCGGTCACTCCTCCGCAAAAATTTGTTAAGAGAATACTATTTTAGCATCTTAACTTAAGCTCTTATTGTATTTAATACTAAACGCCTAAAATTAAAAAATCAAGCAATAAAACCTACCCTGATTAAAATCATGCAGATTTCATTTTATATAACACAATATTGCCAATAAAACGCCTAAACAAATAATGCGAATCATGCGTACCTGGCGCTTCTTCTGGATGATATTGCACAGAAAAGACTAGGTAATCTTTCATCATTATTCCCTCTACACTATTATCAAATAGAGAAATGTGAGTAATTTCAACATTACTTGGAAGAGAAGCTGAATCAACAACAAAACCATGATTTTGGCTAGTGATCTCAACTTTTCCACTAATTACATCATAAACTGGATGGTTACTCCCTCGGTGACCTATATCCATCTTGATGGTCTTTGCCCCCAAAGTAATCGCAAGTAATTGATGGCCCATGCATATGCCAAAAATTGGTATTTTAGATTTTATAATAATGTCTATTTCTGAAACTACACTTTCTCCTATTTCTTGCGGATCACCAGGACCATTTGAAAGCACTATACCATCTGGATTCATACTCAACACTTTTTGAGCAAAACCTGTGCTTGGTCTGATTAATTCAACTGTACAACCAAGTTCTATTAAGCGTGAAACTATACTGATTTTTACGCCAAAATCAACGATTACAATCCTATATTTTGCATTAAGGTCAATAGCTCTATCTGATGTCATTCCAGTGCGTGACACTGGAATCCATATATTTTTTGCTGGATCCGAGTAGTCAGCTACTTGGATGACAAAGTGCTCCGCTAGTCTATTATTTTCAAAACTGTTATTTAAACTAACCTTATTAGTTATTTCTATCCCATTTACAGGTTTGTATTCCTTCAATTTGTCTAATGCATGCGCCTTACTCGATGAGCATATCATTCCATTTTGAGATCCATGTTCTCTCAAATGTCTTGTTAAAGCTCTAGTATCAACTCCTGATATCCCAATCACGTTATTTTTCTCTAACCAATCATTTAAACTGATATATGAAGAAGGGTGGGACATAGAAGAAAGTTCACGCATAACCACACCACTTGCAAAAATTTTCTTTCCTTCATTATCTTTATGATTTATTCCAATGTTACCAATATGAGGAAAAGTGAACGTTATAATTTGATCAGCAAAAGAAGGATCAGTTATAGTATGCTGATAACCGGTCATACCAGTGGTAAAACAAACCTCGCCTATGCACTTGCCTTTTTTACCTACTGATTTTCCCCAAAAGCACTTGCCATCTTGTAAAATTAAAACTGCGTCCTGCACTTCATTATCTATTTAACTGATTCAAAACAGTATACAAGAATTTCAAATAATACGTAACTCTTTCTAAAATTCCAAATTTAACCACGAAGCAGCAAAAAATAACATGAAAAACTTTTAATACAATCTTTCATATAAAATATATAGTTGACTACCTTCATATTTCGTATTAGATATAGGTAAATCATAAGTAAAGTGGAGGGTAATAATGAACACTGGTACAAATTAATCAAAAAAAATAAATGAGAAGTGGTTAGCTGGAGGAATTGGCGCGCTATTATTTGTAATGATGCTACCGTCGATTCTTCTTTTAGCAAAAATAGCTATAGGGCTAATTATGGTTTCAGTTGCAGCAATAGCGATAAAAGTTGCCTTAAAAACAATATCGAATGCTTTAGAGGATAAACAGGCAGATCAAAGCCAAGCGACGCAACAAACAACACAAAGTAAAATTATAAACCTGGCTATTGGATTAACATCTATATTCGTAGGAGGATTATCACTATTCATTATAGCACAAACTGGCTTAATTGCAGCATGTGCAGCTATAACTGCTTTAGCTCTACACGAATATGTTAAAAATCAAGAAATAGGAAAAGAGATAAATGATAAATTCGATAAGGTAGCTGACGATACAATCAATTTTATTGTTAGCAGTGTTGAAAAACTTATTCCAACAAAGCCGCCAGGCATAACAGCCTAAACTGTCTCCGTTCAGGGCATAAGTGTTACAAGTAGCATTATATAAAGCGATTAATGGCATCCTCCTGATAATAGAATAATTGTATCTGTTCAGGGGCATCGCAAATATTGAAGCAAAAGTGGTCAGTGCTTACTATACGAATATTGTGATTTGAATCCACTAGGGAGGATGTCATCCCAGTGCCCAGAAACTGGGATCCAGGAATTTTGATTAGAGATTAAATTGGTGAGTATAAAAGTAGCTAATCCTACGTTAAAATACAACGTTTTTAATGGGACTGCGTAAAAGGGCTGGATTCCAGTGTCAAGCACTGGAACGACACCTTTGTGTTTGAGGCAAAACCTGCTATAACATTTCTTCGCAAACAAACGTTCGTACAGTTATGTATCAGCTACTTTCATGGCACCATTTGTTGTAAACTCACATTTCTCTATGATTATCTTTATTTGCCGCTTTCCCGAACGGATGCTCTACAGTTATTTCCTCATTAATAGAGCGAGGTGCACCGGAACCAGGTACAACGATATTCTCGTGCGATTGCATATCCTTCTTTTCCTCACATGGTGTTTGCTTAATGAAATGTGCTGCTAAAACTTCATGTAAAGCTTTACCTTTTATAAGCACAGCCTCGTTTTGCTTAGCTAACTCTAAAATTTTCTTTGGTTCAACATCTTTACCGTCAATAGTTGATTTTTTAATACTAACTTGACCTAAATTTATATTTAGAACAACAGTACAGTTAAGGTCTTTTCCAGATTCATCTTTTGCATCCCAACTAATTTCGATGTCACATATTGCAAATTTTGTAAAGGAGTAGTTCCTCTGTTGTTTCTCATTCTTCTCAATTGTTACTATTCTTTTATCATTACTGTATATTTTTACTCTTTGTATCTCATTTTTAATTGTTTCCATCCTTTTAATCTTTTCGCTAAAAAGACGACTAGTTTCTAAACTCTGTCCAGGTTTAGTAATGTTGATACTAAGATTATCATAATGATTAACAAGATGTCCTGCCTTTTTGTCTGGCCAATAACATCAATCAAAGAAACCAATTAGATCATCTTTGTTTAGAAATTCTTTTGCATCATTCATTCCTTCGTCAATTCGAAGAAGATATCTACCCAACCTCTTTTTAAAATTTTCTTTTAACTCCTCCTGATCTTTAGAAGTAAGCTTCTTATCCAATATATCCATTATTTCTCTTTGCTTACTTAATACCACATAGTTAAAAAGGAAAATGCTCTCCTTCTCCCGTCGATAATAGTTTGCTATTTTGTCAAATGGATCCGCTGGCCGGCAGTTATTATAATTTACAGAATCAGAAGAATCTTGACATTTATTATCCTTAAAATTGAAATTCAATTTTTCAAAATCTGATAACACTTCTTCTGCCCTATCTTTAAAAGACTGAAGTCTATCTTGAAGTTCTTTTCCATAACTCATTCCTTTGTCAATTTGAAAAACATATTGACTATATTTCTTTCTAAACTCCTCCTGTTCTTCGAGAAGAGGAAGATTCCTATCTAATATATCGATTATTTCTTTCCGCTTATTCAATATCACGTAATTAAAGAGGGAACTCTTCCCCTTCTTTTCATAATCGTCTGCTATTTTGTCAAAACACTTATTATCCTTAAACTCCAATTTCTCAAAATCTGAGAGCACACTTTGTACCTGAGTCTCATCGAATTGAAGATTTGCTTGAGGAGATAGAAGAGTCAACTTTTCTTCACTTTCCTTGGTACTCGAATTTTTGTAAAAACCATTCAATAGATTTACAATACTAGAAAACATTTCACACCTCTATTGTTATAAGTAAACTTGATTATATCTTAATGCTAAATGTTGTAAAGCTAAAATTAGAAACTAAAAAAGCTAACATAAGTTCTGCATTATTTGCAGCTTTATCAGCTTATTAGGTAGAATTATTAAAGAACTAGTTGAACATATGTTATCAACTCCATCCACAAGTTCTCCGCTTGTTACTCCAGTTGCAATAAACACTGATTCACCTCTTGCCATATCTTTTACGGTGTAGATTTTTTCTGGGTCATGGATATTTAAATTTTTTGCTCTTTCTTTTAATTGATCCGTGTCAAATATTAATCTTCCCTCCATCTGCACACCGATTGAACTCAGCGCTGCAGCCGCAAGTACCCCTTCTGGTGCCCCTCCTATTCCGATATACATATCATGATTGCCATTTACTAGTGAAACTACGGCTGCAACATCGCCATCATCTATTAGTTTAATTTTTGCTCCTAATTTCCTGATTTTCTCTATTAATTCATTGTGCCTTTCACGTTTAAGTACAGTTACCACGAGATCATTCACTTTGCATTTTTTTGCCTTGGCTAAATTGTCTAGATTCTTTTCAATGCTATTTTTTAGTGAGACTACACCCTCTGGAAGATTTTTTCCTACTGCTATCTTTTCCATATAAACATCAGGTGCATGTAAAAAATTACCTTTTTTCGTTGCAGCAAGAACGGACATTGCCCCTGATTTGTAATGAGCACAAATCGTAGTGCCTTCAAGTGGGTCAACGGCAATGTCGATTTCAGGACCATTTCCAGTGCCAACCTTCTCGCCAATATATAGCATCGGCGCTTCATCTCTCTCACCTTCACCAATTACGATAGTACCATTTATTTCCATTGAATTTAATACTGTACGCATTGCATCAACTGCAACCTGATCAGCCTTTTTTTCATCGCCGAAGCCTACTAGTTTATATGCAGCAAGTGCTGCAGCTTCGGTCACTTTAACTAATTTATAAGCTAAATCTTCCATCATTTGCTCGAGAATCATAAATAAAGAATCCAATATATATCATGCAACTTTAGACTGCAATATGTCTTGACTGGTTGTGGGAAAGTTGCTGTAATAAACTAACATATAGTAGTAGGTTTAGTTATGGTATATAGTAATGATGATATTAGAGAGTTGTATCGAAAGATAGCTACAATTGTAAAATATGATGATAAGGGAGTTGCTAGTCTTAAAGATTTGCAAAAGGAACCAAAGTGGAAAGAAGTTAATTTCCAAGATAAATGTGAAGGAGACAATGCATTAGAAGACTTACTTCTAAAACATGCAACCGAAAATAACAACACACGCGTTAAGGATTTTCTCCTCCAAAATGGGTGTAAACCCCTTCAACAAGAGCAAATAACCGCAGCGATAAACAAGGAAGAAGAGGCACCTAATGTGGAAGAGAATAGAGCAGACAGTAATGAAGTAGATTCTAGTAACTCCATAAACCCTGGTATGACTGCTGAAGTACTTTACGGGCAACTAATACAAGGAAAAAAACAAATTCGGCAATTTTTGACTCGTTTGCAAATGCTGTAAGAGAGTCCAATATTACCGGCGATCGTAGCGTATTTCTAGATGTTGTAAAATTGTTTACAGATTTAGATGCTGTAATCCATCTTACAGATACTGCTTCCAGGACTATATTGGATATAGCTGCAATAACAAAACAAGCTGACGTTGTTAAGGTACTTTTGGATAGTGGCAAATTTAATGAAGAAGAAAAATTGCATGCCTTGAATTCTGCTATTGTTCAAGGTAATGTCCAAGAAGTTGAGCTAATTTTAGGTTACGTGAGTCCTGCAAACAGGAAAGAGGCTTTAGAAGTGGCCATACAGGTAGGTAAAACTGAAATTGTTAATGCGTTCTTGAATAGTGGTAAGCTTAATGAAGAAAACAGAGCAAAACCTTGCAGCAGTAATGGGAACATTGGTAGTAGACCTATAGCAACAGTTCCTCTAACCAGTACCAATGGTGATAATCATAATAACAAAAACAAAACGCCTGTAATACCAGAGGAAACAAATACTAAGCAAACTGCCACACCAAATAATGATAATAAAGCTAACGGCTTCGTAGATGCTCAATTTTCTATGCCAAATGAACAAGAAACTAAATATAAAGAGAGCAAAAAGGATTTTTACACCTCATTGACAAAAGATGTTGTTGGAGTTGTTATTACAGGATTATTCATTACTGCTGCTGTAATGGTTCCATTTGTAGCTGGTGCAGTAGTTTGCAGTGTCATAGCTGCTTTGGTTGCAATATACACCGGGTTGCATGTAAAAAATTCTACATTACCAAGTTATAGGGAGATGAGAGAGAATGAAGTTGAACGTGTAACAGGATGTCATCCCAGTGCCCAGACACTGGGATCCAGAAAGCCATAATAAAAACTAGATCCAGCGTCACGCGCTGGAATGACACCCTCTGGTGGGCTCAAACCATATGAGTAGCCAACACTGCCACTATACTTACCTAGCAAATTTAGATCTAACACTAAACTGTGCTGCCACTAACTTTGCAATCGGTACTCTATAGGGTGAGCATGAAACATAATCCACCCCTGATTCGATGAGAAACTCTATAGATTTTGGATCTGCTCCATGCTCTCCACATATACCCAGTTTTATTTCTTTTCGGGTTTTTTTGCCTCTTTCAATGGCCATCTTGATTAACTCCCCTACCCCTTCGATGTCCAGCACTTCAAATGGGTCGTTTTCGAATATGTTGCTTTCCTTATAAGAATCGAGGAAATTAACTGAATCATCTCTTGAAAGTCCCATGGTTGTTTGCGTTAAATCATTAGTGCCAAAACTAAAGAACTCTGCATGTTTTGCTAACTTATCAGCAATCAGTGCTGCTCTTGGTAGTTCTATCATCGTTCCAATTGAATAAGCCTTGTCTGATGTCATTCCAGCGCGTGAAGCTGGAATCTGCGTCTGGATCCCAGCTGAGATAACAGAGGATTCTTTCTTTGCTAGCTCGCATATCAGAATAAATTCTTTCTCGCTCATGATAAAAGGAATCATGATTTCAGGCACCACTTCTATCTTCTTTTCTTTCTTTAATTCACTTGCAGCACTAAGTATTGCCCTAATCTGCATGCTATATATTTCAGGATGAGAAATAGCAAGTCTACAACCTCGATGGCCAAGCATTGGGTTCTTTTCTGATAACTGTGCTATTTTATTTTTTACTGACTCAACTGACTTACTAAGTGATTTGGCAATTTTTTCTATAGTAGACTGATCATTGGGTAAAAATTCATGCAAAGGTGGATCAAGCAACCGTATAGTGACTTCCCTGCCCTCCATAATAGAAAATATTTCTTTGAAATCAGACTTTTGCATTTCTTCTAGTTTAATGAGCGCATTTGCCCTTTCATTTTCATCGTCAGCTATTATCAACTTTTGAATGAATTCGATTCTATCACTAGCGAAAAACATATGTTCTGTGCGACATAAGCCTATACCTTCTGCACCGAATTCTTTTGCAATTTTTGCGTCTTTTGGAGTATCAGCGTTCGCTCTCACTTTGACCGTTTTGATTTCATCTATCCAGTTGATTACCGTTTTGAATTCTTGCGATAATTCAGGTAAAATTGTAGGGAGAATGCCAAGCATAACCTCCCCTGTTCCTCCGTTGATGGTAATTGGTTCACCTTTATTTACTTTTGTATCCCCTACAGAAAAGAAAGTTCCATCTTTATCGATATAAAGTCCACTCACACTGCAAATGCATGGCTTACCCATTCCACGGGTTACAACAGCAGCATGCGAGGTCATCCCTCCCCGTGCTGTTACTATGCCACTTGCAGCATTCATTCCATTAATATCTTCAGGACTCGTTTCTGACCTTACTAAAATCACTTTTTTGCCCTGCTCTGCAGCTTTTTCAGCATCACTTGCACTAAACACTACATATCCAGAAGCAACCCCTGGAGAAGCCGGCAGCCCCTTCCCTATTACTTTTTGGTCACTCTTAACGTCAAGAACTGGATGCAATAAATTGTCAAAGGTTTTTGGATCAATTCTCAATATTCCTTCTTCTTTTGTAATCGTTCCTTCGTTTACCATATCAACTATTATGCGAATAGCAGCTTCAGCCGTGCGCTTGCCAGATCTAGTCTGCAAAATCCATAACTTACCGTCCTGCACAGTAAATTCGATATCCTGCATGTCTTTATAATGCCTTTCAAGTTTTTCACATACCACGCATAATTCTCGGTAGACACTTGGCAGCAACTTCTCCATGGTGTTTTTTTGCTCTCCGTCAATTGGCATAGGAGTATAAACACCAGAAACCACATCCTCACCCTGAGCATTAATCAGAAATTCACCAAAGTATTTTTTTTCTCCAGTTGAAGGATTTCGTGTAAATATCACACCAGTTGCAGAATTATCATTTAAATTACCAAAAACCATTGCTTGCACGTTGACCGCTGTTCCAAGGTTTTCAGGAATATTATGTATTTTTCTATAGGAAACAGCCCTATCATTTTTCCAAGAAGCAAATACTGCATTCACTGAGCTGAGCAATTGCTCTTCAACGTTCTGCGGAAAATGTTTTCCTGTTTTTTCATGTACTATCCTTTTGAAATTGTTAACAATTTCTTTTAAAACATCAACATCAAGATCAGCTAAGCTTTTTGCTCCACTCTTTTGCTGCTTATTATCAACACCATCTTGAAATAGGTGATGATCAAGCTGTAGTACAACATTGGAGTACATCATGATGAAACGGCAGTAGCTATCGTAAGCAAAACGTTCGCCACTTTTTTTTGCAAGCCCAACAACGGTTTCATCATTTAGACCAACATTTAAAATAGTATCAAGCATGCCCGGCATTGAACTAACACTACCAGAGCGTATGGAAACTAATAAGGGATTATTTAAATCCCCAAATTTACAACCGATGTCATTTTCGAGCATCGCCATGTAGTTTTTGATTCCACTACATATGTCATTCCAGTGCGTGACCACATTTTTTTCTGGATCCGAGTAGTCAGCTACTTGGATAACAGAAGATCTATTGTCTTGATAATAGACTTTGCAAGCAGAGGTGGAAATTGTGAAACCAGGTGGAACAGGAATGCCAACATTGCACATTTCTGCTAAATTTGCCCCCTTTCCTCCCAGCAGATTTTTCATTTCTGCATTGCCTTCGCATTTACCCTGGCTAAAGTAATGTATTAACTTTTCCCCCATCATTTTCTCCGGATTTTCACTGATAAACACATTGTACATATAGCTCCAATAAACCTGTGAGAACTTGAAACCTTAGGATAATAAATTTTACAAAATTTTGCAACAACGTTCCTTACAACAACATCAGTAAAGTTAACAAAAAAGACGACAAATTATTGAATTATTATTAATAAGAATATATAATATAAAGATACATTTAAAAATTTTTTTATGGCTCTTTCAAAATTTCTCGATCCTCGCAATGATTTGTGTTTCAAAAAAATCTTTGGAACGGAAAAAAATAAGAATATCCTGATCCACTTTTTGAACGATATTTTAGGGTTTACTGAGATAAATGCAATACAAGAAGTTGAGTTTCTTAGCACTATTATGGATCCCGAAGTTGCCTCTGATAAACAAAGTATTGTTGATGTTCTCTGCAAGGATTCTCACGGAAATAGATATATAGCAGAAATGGTGCGACCTGAAAGCCTTCGGTCATATTGTTTAAAAGGAGAGGAATTCATTCAGAAAGAAACTGAAAGGATTCTAAAGCTTATTGAACCAGATGTTTTGCCATCTGAGTCTACGCATCAGTGCGAATTGGGTAACCAGTTGGTGCCGAGCGACGCGGACAATGAACCTCCTCTTGATAAAGAAGATGCTCAATCGTGAGAGAAAGCATAAACTACAAGCATCATGTGGTTGGAGGGCTAGGCTTAGTGGTATGGTGAACGTAAGTGAAGCTTCATAAGTATCGTAACGATTAAAGAGCTAAAGATGCTGATAAGCTCCGACCAAAAGGTAATGTGACATTTTTCATTTCTGGATGTACGCAAATCACCGGTATAGAGAAGCCACCTAACCCACTATTGTATGACAAAAGGAACAGGATAAGCCTGTATTTTCGCCTATATGGCAGGCAACCCGCAAGGAATGCTGATGGATGTGCAGGTAAAGGATAATGGAGAAAGCGAATGCCATTTTGTAACGAAATGGATAGAATTTGTAACATTAATTCGCGTGAAAACGAGCAGACTTCCATTTGGTCCCTCATGACAAGAAACTTTGTTAACCACTTAAGGTAGGAAAGCAGATGATTACAAGTACAACTGTAAGTGCACCTACCAATAACTCCGAAGCATGGAACCAGTTACCCTGGAAGAAATGCCAAAAAGTTGTTATGAGGCTACAGAGGCGTATTGTTAAGGCTGTCCAACAAGGCAGATGGGGTAAGGTGAAAACTTTACAACACCTTCTCACACGCTCTTTTAGCGGCAAAGCTTTGGCGGTTAAGAGAGTAACTGAAAACCAAGGAAAAAACACAGCAGGTGTAGATCGTCAAATATGGTCAACTTGCAACACAAAATTTCAAGGAATAAAGCTATTAAAACAAAGAGGATACAAACCTTCTCCGCTAAAACGGATATACATCAGTAAGTCTAATGGCAAAAGAAGACCTCTTGGAATCCCTACGATAAAAGATAGAGCCATGCAAGCATTATACTTGTTTGCTTTGGAACCGATAGCTGAAACGATCAGTGATCGTCACTCTTATGGTTTTAGACCAAAAAGATCCTGCGCAGACGCTACTGTGGCTTGTCACTTGTTACTGGCAAGCCGTAACCAACTACAATGGATACTCGAAGGTGATATTAAAGGGTGTTTTGATAACATTAACCATGAATGGCTCATGAAGCATATTCCTATGGAGAAGAAAATTCTTCATAGCTGGTTAAAAGCTGGCTTCCTAGAATCAAAAACTCTGTATTCCACAACTGCAGGTACCCCACAAGGTAGTATCATCTCTCCAATACTAGCAAATCTAGCCCTAAATGGACTTGAAAAATCATTGGAAAGTCAATTTGGTAAACTTGGCAGTAAAAGAAGAAGCAAAATCAGAAGTGGAGTAAATGTAATCAGGTACGCAGATGACTTTATCATTTCAGGAATCACACGTGAAGTACTGGAAAATGAAGTAAAACCTCTAGTATCGTCCTTTCTTCAGGAGAGAGGTCTTATCCTTTCCGAAGAGAAAACAAAAATTACATCTATTACAACAGGGTTTGACTTTCTTGGTTGTAATGTACGCAGGTATAATAAGAAGTTAATTATAAAACCTTCAAAAGAAAGTATTAAGAAACTTCTTAATAAAGCACGTACATTGATAAAGGCAAACATAGCGAACACTCAGGCCGTACTAATCAAGTTGCTCAATTCCCTATTAAGGGGATGGGGAAATTACTACAGCCATGTGTGTGCGAAAAGAGCTTTTAACAAAATAGACCATGAAATTATGTGTGCTCTATGGAAATGGGCAAAGAAAAGACATCCTCGTAAAGGATTACGTTGGATAAAGAATCGTTACTTCAAGGTAATGAAACAACGCCAATGGGTCTTTGCTGCACCCATATGCAAGAACAAACCGAAAGAGATAAGGTATTTAAGACTGCTTAGGTTGATTGATATACCTATCAGACGACATGTTAAAATCAGGGCGGATGCAAATCCACTTGACTTAAAATGGAAAAAGTATTTTGATGAAAGAGTGAAACAAACAAAAATGTTAGCAAGCTCTTTCTCAAGAGAAGGTTCTCTACTGTTGGTGTCACCATTAAGAATGATGTTTTCTGAGGAATCATGAAGGACAAGCCGGTTCGAGAAAAGAAGGACTTAGATAAGGGGCTCAAGCGTAGTGTGGGGAAACCTGCATGCTGCGTTTCTAAGGGAGGGAGTAGTAGCAATACTACTTCCTTACCTAACCAAGTTGCCAAAACTAAAGGCTTTGAAAAACGCGCACAACTTTATGCTGCTAAGGCTTACTCAAGACAAGCTGATAAATCTGGTAAATACGTTGATTTAAAGAAGATTTTCTTTATCGCGATTTCAAATTGTACCTTATTCCCTGATAAGCTTGACTATATATCTAGCCATACCATAAGAGATGAAAAAACCAATGAGCATGACTTAAAAGATTTTCAATTTATCTTCATAGAGCTGCCAAAATTTCCTAAGAGTAGAGAAGAACAACTAGAAAGTGTAGTAGACCGTTGGCTATTTTTTTTCAAATATGCAGATGAAACAACGGACGAAGATCTCAGAAAAATTGCGGAAAAATCACCAATAATAAAGCTAGCATATGATGAATTAGATAAGTTTCACTGGAATGAAAAAGATCTAATAACTTATGAAGAAAGAATAATGGATCTGCGCAAAGAAGAAGCCATTCTTGAATACAGACTTGATCTTGCTACTGAAAAAGGCATCCAAATTGGCGAAGAAAGAGGCATCAAAATCGGTAAAGAGGAAGGGAAAATTGAAGGAAAAATCGAAGTCGCAAAAGCAATGCTGGCTAACAATGTTGATGTCAACACTATTGTCAAATTTACTGGCCTTTCTATTAGTGAGATTGAAGAATTAAGTGTGAACGGTTACGTTTATTTTTTATCCTTATCATCAAGTGTAAATAAGGTTATTGTAGAGATTAAGCCTATTATAACTATTATTAACGAAAATGGGGCAGCTTCTCTATAGCGCTCATCGCTTACAAGTTCATATATTCTAGTTGATATAGTTTCAAAATTAAATGGTCTTATAATGAGTGTTGCTGTGAGCTCTTTGATAGTATCCATAAATACGAGCAAAAATCCCGATAATATATTCTTCTTGATGAGAGGGATATGAACATTCAAACATGTGGAAATAGGTCCATGACCCATAGTATATGCAGTCCACTCAATTTCATTTGGTGTTTTTTTGAGCCCTGACTCTACCGCCTTGAAAGATATAGCAAAAAAACGAAATAAATATGAGTAAACTAATGCGCCAATAGTTCCTACCAAGCTAATTTCCACAACATATTGAGTAATGAAAGAGGATATTCTGCTTAAAAATATTATTATACTAATTGCGATAATTGCATTTGGAATTGCGTAGCCTAAAGAAATGAGACGCGCTATATTGTTGATTACCTTATTTTTACGCGCCGTATATCCAATCATTATTGCAATGCTAATTGAGATTAATGCGGTGATAAATGATAAACTAATGCTATTTGCTATTATGTTATAGAATCTTGCTTCGTATATGAAAAACCCCTTCTCTATGCTCCAATATATGAGCGGAATCATTGGCAAAATAAAACCTATTAAGATCGGCAATACACACATAAGATAAGCAAAGATCAACGGCATAGCGCCACTTATACTCCGTTTGTTGTGATAGTCCGAATTGGTATTGATTGAAGAGTAAGATATTCCTTTTTTTTGTAGTTTTTTTTCGATAGCTATTAGTATCACAACGAAAATTAATTCTGCAACTGCTAAAACAGTAGTTGAATATTTGTCATGCAGTAAAAACCAGGTGCGATATATTCCTGTCGTAAAAGTATCGATAGCAAGAAACTGTGGTGTGCCGAAATCTGTAATTACTTCCATTAGTACCAAAGACAACCCAGCTATAATTGATGGGCGTATGGAGGGTATGATAACAGAAAACAGGCTCTTCAATGAGGAGAACCCAAGCGTTGACGCAATAGTGACTGAGTTGCTAACATTCTTTAGACTTGAGCGAACTAACATATAAACGTATGGATATAGGCTGAATCCCATTACTAATATTCCACCACCTAGGGATTTTATTTCAGGAAACCAATAGTCACCTTTGCTCCAATCTAAAATGTCTCTTAATAAGCTCTGCACCGGACCTGAAAACTCTAGCGTATTTACATAGACGAACGCTACTATATATCCAGGAATCGATATCGGAAAGAACAAAGCAATCTCAAAAATTTTACTTCCAGGAAATGAAAAAAATGTGGTGAGCCAAGCTGGAATTACTCCAAATATGAAAGATATTCCCCCTACTCCTACCATCAAAATTAACGTACTCAGTATATATTCAGGAAAAAGTGTACTGATTACCCATTCGGAATTCGCTGAATCTGTAAATAAGATTGATATTAATGATAATATTGGGCAGACGAATAATATGCTTACTAAAAATAAGAATATATTTTTAAATACTCTTAAAAACATTAATTTGAATCTATATTTTATATTAAAATGTTATATGTAAAAACTGAAGATATCCAGTAATTAACAGCCGTACTATTGAATATCTTTATAATTTTGTATATCATGTTTTTAGTTGATAAGTGAATAATCATGAGCTTCGTCATTGCAACTTTCTATCACTTTGTAGAACTCTCTAATTATTATGACATGAAAGACGAAATAAAAGCTGCATGCAACAACGTTGAGTTAAAGGGCACTATACTCCTTGCAGAAGAGGGTGTTAATGCAACAATATCTGGTGAAAGAAACGCAATTGATAAAATATTCGATTTTCTACGTTCTGATTATAGGCTAAGGGACCTTACATGGAAAGAGAGTGCAGCAGAATATCAACCATTTAGCAAGATGAAGGTAAAATTAAAAAGAGAGATTGTGAATCTTGGTGTAAGCAATCTTGATATTTCCCTTAGGGGTAAATATGTTGATCCAGAGCATTGGGATGATTTTACTTCTCAACCTGACGTTTTAGTAATAGATACACGAAACGAGTATGAAGTGAAATTAGGCAAGTTTAAGAATGCAATTAATCCACACACACAATGTTTCCGTGAGTTTCCTCAGTGGACAGAGTCATTTTCTGAGAGTAAAGACCTGAAAGTGGCTATGTACTGCACTGGTGGGATTAGATGCGAAAAATCTACAGCATATATGAAAAGCCTTGGATTTAGTGATGTTTACCATCTTAAAGGCGGCATTCTTTCTTACCTTGAAAAAACTTATAATAAAAATGGTAATTGGAAAGGAGAATGTTTTGTTTTTGATGATAGAATTGCTGTTGATAACTCACTTACTCCAAGCAACACAATAAAATGCATATTCTGCTCAAATCAAGTTTCAACTGATAAACTGAAACCAGTTCCACGTGGCCAAGTGGTTTGTTCTGATTGTAAACTTCAGTGTTATAGCTATAATAAATAAAACATCATACTGCTGCAGTTGTATGCACGTTGTGATTTGAGAGCAACCTCTACCAGAAAGGTTGTCATGCCAGTGCCCAGACACTGGCATCCAGGTTCTTTTTTTCTAGATTCCAGCGTCACGCGCTGGAATGACAATAAAGAGCATATGGTTATGCAAGAAGTCTATTTCTTACCCTTAATCAACTCTAAAGCCTTCTCCAGATCTATACTCTCAATATCTGCACTCTTGCCCAAAGCAACGTTTGTTTTACCGCATTTTATATAGAATCCGTACCTACCGTTGCAGATAAAAACTTCTTTTCCCTTTTCATTAACCCCGAGAGATTTTAACTCTTTGCGTGGACTGTTTGCAATAATTTGTACAGCTTCGCTCAATTCTGTATTCAGCACCTCTTTGGAGCTTTTCTTAAGAGAAAAGTATCTACCATCATAGAAAATATAGTACCCAAATCGCCCAAGGCCTATTTTTACTTCCTTTCCGGTTTCAGGGTGTTCTCCGATTACTTTTGGCAAGGAAAGTAACTGAGTAGCGGTGCTCAGATCAATCTCATTAACATTTATATCTTTTGGTATGGAAACCGTTTTTTTCTTTTTTAACTCGTTATTAAACTCCAGATAAAGTCCAAAAGGACCCTTTTTGATCATCACTTCTTGGTTTGTTATATCATCTATACCTAAACTTTTTGGATATTCTGAATTGTCGTTACTACCTGTAATTTCTTTTGTATGGTTGCATTCAGGATAGTTAGAACATCCAAGGAACACCCCGGCTTTTCCAAAGTTCAATTTCAATATGCCACCTAAGCAAGCAGGGCATTTCGTATTCACCTCTTTTCTTCCTTCTTCTGAACAAAACCAATCGATTACCAAATCGTGAATGCCGCTGAAAACTTCATCATGCGTCATTTGCTTGACAGAGTTTACATGACCAAAAAATGGCACCCAAAAGTGGCCTAATTCTTTTTTCCAATCTGCATGTCCATTTGAAATTAAATCAAGCTTCTCTTCCATTTGTGCTGTGAAATCATACTCTACACAACGCTGAAAAAAAGTTTCTAAAAATATAGTAACGATTTTACCGCGGCTGCTTGGAATAAACCTTTTGCTATCCAATGAAACGTACTCACGATCTTGTAATACCGAAATAATTGTTGCATAAGTTGATGGTCGACCTATACCGATTTCTTCCATTTTTTTTACGATACTTGCTTCACTATAACGAGGTGGCGGTTGAGTGAAATGTTGTTTTGGCTCAACTGAAATCAGCTTACACGCTTCCCCTTCCTTCATGGCAGGTAGCAGGCCTTCATTTTCGGCTTCTATGTTATCTTGGTAGACTCTATAAAAACCATCAAAGAATATACTTGATCCACTTGCTCGCAGAATTACTTTCTGGTCAGTAGAACTAATTTCGACTACCACTTGATCAAGAATCGCCGACTCCATTTGACTTGCAATGGTCCTTTTCCAGATTAAATCATACAATTTAAATTGCTCTGGCGTTAAGTAATCCTTAATACTACCCGGCGTTCTATTGATATCAGTTGGACGAATTGCTTCATGTGCTTCTTGAGCATTTTTGACCTTTTTTACATATTTACGAGGAGACTGCGGTAAATATTTATCACCATATAATGACTTAATTGACCCTCTAATTGAGTTTATAGCCTCATCTGCAATATGAAACCCATCTGTACGCATGTAAGTTATCAACCCTACAGTTTCACCACCAATATCGATACCTTCATATAAATTTTGCGCTATGCGCATAACACTTTTCACATTAAAATACAGTTTATTCACTGCATCTTGCTGAAGACTTGAAGTAATAAACGGAGGAAGCGGGTTTCTCTTAACTTGCTTGCGTTCTACTGTGCTTACAGCATATTGCCTTGATTCAATCTCCCTGACTAAGTTCTTTGCTTCTTCTTCATTCTTAATATCAAATTTTTCTAGCTTTTTATTGTCATAGTGGCTTAGCATAGCAAAAAAAGCCTCATCTTTGCTATTTTGCATTTCTGCTTTTATGCTCCAATACTCCTGTGTTATAAATTTACTAATTTCATCTTCTCGTTCGCATATAATCTTTAATGCAACAGACTGCACTCGCCCTGCAGACTTGCTTCCCGACAATTTTGTCCACAGCAGTGGTGACAAACTAAATCCAACTAGATAATCCAAAGCTCTACGTGCTTGTTGTGCACGCACTAAATCCATATTAATTTCACGTGGATTTTTTATTGCTTCTTGTACTGCTCTTTTTGTTATCTCATTAAAGACTACTCTATAAATGTTGTTTTCATTACTGATTGCTTTCTTTTCTTTTAATGTCTCTATCACATGCCAAGCCATTGCTTCCCCTTCTCTGTCTGGGTCTGTTGCAAGATATATATCTGATGTTTTGCTTGCGGCTTTTACTAGCTCTTTTATATACTTTTCTGCTTTTTCAATGGTTTCATACTTTATAGTAAAATCATTATCCGGATCGACAGAACCGTTTTTTGCTGGAAGATCCCTCACATGTCCAAAGGATGCAGCTACTTTGAACTCTTTACTCAAATATTTACCTATTGTCTTTGCTTTCGCAGGTGATTCAACTATTAATAATGCCATATTGTTAATTATTTTAGTACTTAAAGATAATATGTTGAGAAATATACAATGAAAAGTAAAAAAATATTTTAATGGTTCTTGTGAATTTTACGAACCGGGTTGTGGGACCTTTTCAGAAAACCCTTGGACGTTGCTATTTTTAAGTGACTTTGAAGGCTCATTACAATAGTATATGATCGCAGCAGCAACGAGAAGCTAGATTCCAGTGTCAGCTACTTGCATGACAAAAAAAGGAGCGCTGGGATGACATCCTCCCTTGTGGAAATTGCTCTCAAATCACAATGCCCGTACAGCCGTAACCCTAGAGGTACTGTTTCTCACCCACTGCAAATATTGCACGGTACTGTCCACTTGGTCGTCGTGGCGCGTTTCAGGAAACATTAAAATCTCATACTCAAAATCGTTCAGCCATACTGCTTGATGTGGCAGAAAAACCTTGCCAGACTCTATAATCGGAACAATTTGATGAAATCGAGTGAGCTTGTCATCATGTGGCACTATTTCAATAATCGGTAAATCACTGTTTGTCTTTAGCTCTTGCACCAATTGTTGACCACTTGTTTTTGCTTCGATTAAAATTGCGTGTGGCGTCCATCTTGCAGCTAGTGACAAAACCTGTTCTTTAAGCTTTGGATACTCAAGCTTTGCGCGATATACGTCGAGTAAATAGAATTTATTATCTATTTTTGCCCAGGTGGTGCAGACACTAAAGTTGCTCATGTTACTTGTTGAAACCGCAGTATCCCAACTTTGTGTTATATGCGAGAGATTATCAGGAAATTTTTTATAGCGTTTCAACCACTCTGGTTTAATTATACCACTTGAAAGCGGCAGAGGGTTTTGTTGATATTGAGCAGCAAAAGCGTAACTCCCAAGTTCAGCTTTTATTATCTCAACTTCTTCTTTTCCTCCATCGAGGGGATATAACAACTGACCTTCTTCTCTTGAATATAATATCCTTACAGGTGACGCTGGTTTATTATATAATCGCCTGGTCGCACAGTGCTGAGCTACTCGGATGACAGGAACGGGAGGCATTGGCTTTTTGATTGAATAAATAACCTGCTTATTTTCAGAAATCATTGGCAAACAAATATGATGCCATATGTTTTTTGGCTTGGAGAGAAGGTGTCCAGTTAAGTCCTCCTGGTGTAGCCTGTGCATTACAAGAACGATGACTCCTTTTTTTCTATCGTTCAGCCTGGTTACTAAAGTCTGATCAAACCAGTTTGTGGCACGCTTTCTAAGCGTTTCACTCAAAGCTTGAGCAGAACTGAGCGGATCGTCCACAATGATAAAATCACCACCTTCACCAGTTAGTGTTCCACCAACTGATGTTGCGATTCTGTATCCTCTCTGCACTGTTTGAAATTTATATTTGGTATTCTGGTCTTTGGATAGTTCTATCTCTGGAAATAGCGCTCTATACCAACTAGACTGCATCACGCACCTGGTGTCGAGCGAGTGCTTTTCGCTGAGCCGCTGAGAATAACTTGCAACTATTATTCTCGCAGTTGGTTGGTTTCCCAGTATCCATGCGGGCCACGCAACGCTTATGCACATGGACTTCATCGAGCGCGGAGGCATATTGAATATTATTCGTTTCACTTCACCAGCGCTCGCTGCTTCCAGCCTGTCTGCTATGACTTTTATATACTGATAATCGTTATACTCACACCCCGGCACTACCGTTTGAAAGCACAGTTCAATGAATTTTAGAAAGTTCATGATATAATGTTGAAACCAACGCGTGACGCTGGGATGACAAAAAAAGGAGCACTGGAATGACACCCTACTTAACCGTCATACCGCGATTCATTCGCGGTATCTCAGCCGCTAACAAGAGATCCCGCTAACAAGCAGCGGGATGACGATTGTCGTTTAGCCATAAATATTAAGAAATTTACCAAATGAAAAAAAGGCAAAAGAAGCCCCGTGGTTATTATCTGCTTTAAAATATTGGCGTTTTTTATGTTTTAAACGCTTGACAAGCGAAATTCAGCTGCTTTTAATTGCAACTAACCTACGCTGCAAATGTTTAAGAAATTTACTAAGCAGAAAAAAAGACAAAGAATCCCCGAGTTAGCTAGTCTTTTACTATCTCTGTCGAGTATTGGCATTTTTTGATGTCTTGTAACGCTTTATAAGCGCGTTCAGCTTATTTAGATAAAAATCTAGATGTAGATGAAGTTTTGTAAAGACATACAGTATCTATATACTGCAAAAAATTGAACATAAGACGCCGATACATTAAGTAATCCTTACCTTTTAATCTGCAGATTGGCAAAAGCAAATACAATAGCTTCACTATCATGATAAGGGCGCTGGCGAAGGGTGTCAAGTAAGTTTTTTCGTTTCTATTCCCAATAAAAGTTTGTTATATGGTTATGCAAGAAGTTTAATACTCATAGTTTCAAGCATATACTGAAATATTTCATTAGCTATAGCAACATCTTGGCGTGGGGCTTTGCCGTGTTCTATAAACACAGAGATTGCATAGCGCGGGTTATGGTAAGGGCCATAGGCGATAAATACCTTATGACTTTCGTCCTTAGAGTTTATTTCTGGTGTACCGGTTTTGCCAGCAATTTGTATACCGCTTAGCCCTTTCTTATAGGTTCCAGTTTTAGAATTCACCACGTCAAACATAGCTTTTCGAACTATGCTAAGATGCTCACAATCCACATCAATATCGGGAAAATCTTGTATCGTTTCATTCATCTTAATGCGGGGAATTACCTCTTTTCCTGTTGCAATCCTCGCTGCAAGAACTGCAAGCTGTAGTGGTGTTGTAAGCATATACCCTTGTCCTATAACTAAGTTGATAGTGTCACCTAAATACCACTGCGAATATAGCTTTCGTGTACGCCAATCTCTATCTGGCAACAACCCTGGAGCTTCTTCTTTAAACGTTCCAATCAGTGGCCCACTTCCAATACCAAATTTTCTGGCCATTTCTACTAGAGAGTCTACACTTATTTTTTTCCCTATATTATAAAAGTAAGTGTTGCATGATAATGCCATTGCCTCATTTAAAGATACATACCCATGGACTTTGCTTTTCAGACAACGAAATTTCCGCTCACCTATTTTCATATAGCCCTTGCACGAGAATTTCTCTTCTGGTGTTATTATCCCGTCTTTTAAACCCGCAAGCGCAACTATTACTTTAAATATTGAACCAGGTGGAATTTGATATGATAATGCACGATTCACGAGCGGCAATGAAGGAGCATTCAAGCTCTCCCAAGTCTCATTTGATAGCCTGCTAGCAAAAAGATTATTATCGTAAGAAGGTGAATTATATAATGCTAAAATTTCTCCATTATTTACATCAATTACCACTGCGGAGCCTTGGTGATCTTTAAATACCTCTGCGGTTTTCTCTTGCAGATTAATATCAATTGTCAGTTGTACATCTTGTCCGTCTTGTTGTGGTATGCTTGATAATTCTTTTATGACGCGTTTTTTAGAATTTATTTCCTGCTCAGATTTTCCTGACTTGCCTTTCAATATATGATCATATGTATATTCAATACCGCTGATTCCTACTTCGCTTATGCCTTGCTGTCTTTTTGTATATCCGATTACATGAGAACACATTGAACCAAACGGGTAATAACGTTTATAAAGAGCAGTTATTTTTTCTGACGATTTTGCTATTTTAGACTCGACTTCTGATAATGTCTGCAAATCAACTTCCTTACCAGAACCATCAAACAAAACAACATACGAAATTTTGTTTACCGCAAGTTCAATGCTATTCCTATCTAAAATTTTGCCCCGCTTAGGCATAATAGTAGCAACTCTTATTCTATTACTATTAGATAGTGCTTCGTACTTTTGTCTGTTTCGTATTTGTAAATTATATAACCTGCAACTAAAAACCGCAGAAATGGTAAGCTGAATACCACCTAATATGAATGCTCTGCGGTTAAAGACTTTGTTTTTTGTCCACATAACATTCCTTCAAAACACACTTTTTTCCCCTCTTTTATTGTTACACTTCTGGCTTTTACCGTATTACAAACCCTTTTTTCCCACTCACTTAAGGTCACAAACTTATAACCTGATTTTTTTAGTATTTTAATAATATGAGGTAAAGCTTCAATTGTGTTTGACCTGTTATTGTGATCATGAAACAGTATAACTGCTCCATTATGTACATTACTTAAAACTCTTTCAACTAAAGTTTCTGGCTTATCACCTTGCCAATCTAGCGAATCAACTGTCCATAATATTGAATACATATTTAATTGATCAGTATTTTCAATCAGATTATCGTCATAACATCCATATGGCGGACGAAACCATTTTACATCTTGTTTTATTGCATTTTTAATTGCTGTATTTGTCTTTTCCAATTCTTGCAATTGTTCCTCACTTGAAAGTGATGTCAACTTCCTATGCGACCAAGAGTGATTGCCTAACTCATGACCTGATTCATGAATTTTCTTTACTATTTCAGACGTTTTTTCATTTATACGTTCACCAAGCACAAAAAATGTTGCTTTTGCTTCATAGCTTTCCAGAACATTAATAATATCGTTTACTCTATTGTTAGACGGTCCATCATCAAACGTAAGCGCAACAAACTTATCGTCGTTATTCAATAATTTTTTTATATTACTTAAATTTCTATATGATAGATCTAGATTACAACTTAGCCCACAGTATGGTAAATTAAAATTACAATCACTACAAAAAGCCGTACTTGAATATAGTAAGAAAAAAGTGATTATCCTTATAAACATTTGTAATCAGCAAAGTGATAGAATACTACACTTTTTTGCTAAGTTAAGCCATCTTTAATTGCTGTAGCCTTTACTTCATCGCTTCTTTAATATATTGTATTAACAATTTTATATAATATATTATGATTGCAAATATAAATACCGTTGCGCTTCAGGGAATTAGCACAGTAAATGTCAATGCACAAATTCATATGGCAAATGGTATTCCAGCTTTTAATATTGTTGGATTGCCAGATAAAACTGTTGCGGAATCCAAAGAACGCATCAGAGCAGCGTTAAATTCAATCAATCTACTACTACCTCCAAAAAGAATTACAGTTAATCTCTCCCCTGCGGATTTACTGAAAGAAGGTAGTCATTATGACTTGGCTATTGCTATTGGACTACTTGTTGTAATGAATGTGATACCAGTTGAAAAAGTTCAGTCTTATATCATTATGGGTGAGCTTGCCCTTGATGGCAGAGTTATTCCAGTTTCAGGAGTGCTGCCAACAGCGATCAATGCAAAACAGGCAAATAAAGGAGTAATTTGCCCAAGGGGAAATGGAGTAGAGGCTTCATGGGTAAAGAATGTTTCAATTCTAGCTATAGAGAAATTAACTGATATTATCAGACACTTTAAGGGTGAGCAATTAATTCAGCCAGTAATTTTTAAATATAGTGATGCACCCAAAGAAAAAAGATTGGTTCCCGATATGAAGGATATTAAAGGCCAAGTTGTTGCAAAAAGAGCAGCTGAAATTGCAGCAGCAGGTGGGCATAATATGCTTCTTGTTGGCCCTCCTGGTACTGGAAAATCAATGCTTGCTAAGCGCTTTATAGGATTGCTGCCTGATTTAACCGAACAGGAGATGATTGATGTTAATATTATTTCCAGCATAACAAAAACTGGTAATGAAATATTCAAAGTAACTCGCCCCTTTCGTGAACCTCATCACTCATGTTCCATGCCAGCAATGATAGGAGGAGGAAAGAATGCAAAACCCGGAGAAATTACCATGGCTCACAATGGCGTGTTATTTCTTGATGAGCTACCTGAATTTCCAAGACTCGTGCTTGATTCTCTGCGCCAACCACTTGAAGATAGAAAAGTTACCGTTGCAAGGGCAAATGCTCACATAACCTACCCTGCCAATTTTCAACTGATAGCTGCAATGAACCCTTGCAGGTGCGGTTATTTAGGTGATGCAAGCAGATCGTGCAACAAAGCTTCAAAGTGTGGCACAGATTACAAAAACAAAATATCAGGCCCATTGCTTGATAGAATAGACATATGCATTGAAATGCCAAACGTTAGCATACTCTCTCCTGAAATCTCTGTGGAGGGAGAAAGTACTAAAATTATAAGAGAAAGAGTGATAGCAGCAAGAAAAGTTCAACCTGAGCGCTATAGTGAATTAAATATTCGTTGCAATTCAGAAGTAAGCGGTGAAGCATTTAATAAATTTACTGAACCGGATCAGGCAGGGTTAGAATTGCTAAAATACGTACTGAAAGAAAATTACATTTCCAATCGAGGCTACACACGCGTATTAAAAGTTGCAAGAACTATTGCAGATCTTGCAAAAAGTGAAGAAGTAAAAAGAGCACACATTGCTGAAGCGCTCAATTACAGAATAAAGGTATATTAAAAAATTAGTTTACTTGACAGGCAATTTTTTTACTATATGCTTCCTTAATGAAATTTTAACATTCTATTTAAGGAGTAGAGTTATGGCATTAACAAATTATGAGTATAGAAAAGAGGATGGCATTTTTCATGCTATTTCAGAAGGATATATACAAGCTGAAAAATACTGGGGAATTCCTGGTGCTGCTGGTGGAGCTGGTCAGTACGCTATGCATAATAAAGGGAGAACAGCATTATTTCCGCTTGCAGTTGCAAGTGTTGTCTTTACAGCAATGCATATGAAAGCAGGCTTTGTTAGTGCAGCAGAAGCTTCTGGGTTTCTTGCTAAGACTGCCAGTTACTTTGTTGGAACAAATCAAGCAATAGCTGCTTCATTACCTGGATTTATCGGAACAGGTGTTGCTGGTCAGATAGTTGCGGGTGCCATAATGGCAATTGCTGCAGTTGCTGCTGTTTATGGAACATATCAAGTTGCCTCAAAATTAAAAGATGTTGCAGTTGAAGCATTGAAAGGGAAAAATCAGACAATATAATAATCTTCAACAAAATAAAAAGGGATAGGTTCCTATCCCTTTTTATAAACGTTTTCTATTTTTTGCATCGGTTAAGTGATGTCATCTAAGAATCTAGTTATTATAATTAACGGCACTTATTAGTATAAATGTTAAGAATAAGTAAATCCCGTTTACTATTTACGCCTATAGAAGTGAAAAGTATTTGCATATTATTAAAAAAGCGGTAACTTATTATCAAGTGAATTCGCTAAATTTGAGTAATTTAAATGTCTATTGATCTTAGTCTGCCGGAGTTGCCTATATTACACCCAAGGATTACCGTTGTGGGAGTGGGTGGTGCTGGTGGAAATGCTGTGAATAACATGATCCAATCTAATTTGCAAGGAGTGAATTTTGTTGTCGCAAATACCGATGCTCAAGCACTAGAAAAGTCGTTATGTGATAAAAAAATTCAGCTTGGCATTAATTTAACTAAGGGGCTTGGTGCTGGTGCTTTGCCTGATGTTGGCAAAGGTGCAGCAGAAGAGTCAATTGATGAGATTATGGAGCATATAAAAGATAGTCATATGCTTTTCATCACAGCAGGAATGGGCGGTGGTACTGGAACCGGTGCAGCACCGGTAATTGCAAAAGCAGCCAGAGAAGCAAGAGCCGCAGTTAAGGATAGAGCGCCAAAAGAAAAAAAGATATTGACTGTTGGAGTTGTAACTAAACCGTTCGGTTTTGAAGGTGTGCGCCGTATGCGCATTGCAGAGCTTGGACTTGAAGAACTGCAAAAATACGTGGATACACTTATTGTCATTCCAAATCAGAATTTATTTAGAATTGCAAATGAAAAAACTACATTTTCTGATGCATTTAAACTTGCTGATAATGTTCTGCACATTGGCATCAGAGGAGTAACTGACTTGATGGTCATGCCAGGGCTTATCAATCTTGACTTCGCTGATATAGAAACAGTAATGAGCGAGATGGGCAAAGCGATGATCGGCACCGGAGAGGCAGAAGGAGAAGATAGAGCAATTAGTGCTGCAGAGGCTGCAATATCTAATCCATTGCTTGATAATGTATCAATGAAAGGTGCGCAAGGAATATTAATTAACATTACTGGTGGCGGAGATATGACTCTGTTTGAAGTTGATGCTGCAGCCAATAGAGTGCGTGAAGAAGTAGATGAAAATGCAAATATAATATTTGGTGCTACTTTTGATCAAGCGATGGAGGGAAGAGTTAGAGTTTCTGTTCTTGCAACTGGCATTGATGGTCGCAATAATAAATCAGAAACTTCACCTATAAGTCAGAGCGAAGACTCAGAGAAAGAGAAATTTAAGTGGCCATATAGTCAAAGTGAAAGTACACAAGACAAAACACTGGAAACAAAACCAGCTGAACAGGTAAGCGAAGGAGCTAAGTGGGGCAGCAATATCTATGATATACCAGCTTACTTAAGAAGAAAAAAATAATGCAATTTTGGCTACTTAAGTCAGAGCCAAGTGAATACTCATGGCAAAAAATGGAAAAGGAGCAGGTAGTTGAGTGGGATGGTGTGCGCAATTATCAAGCTCAAAATTACATGAAAATTATGAAAGCAAGCGATCTTGCGTTTTTTTATCATACAGGTAAAGAGAAAGCAATACTTGGAATCGTTGAAGTATTTAAAGAGTATTATCATGTTAATGATCCCAAGTTCGGATTAGTGAATGTAAAGTTTTTGAAACCTTTAAATAACCAAGTAACGTTAAATAATATAAAACAAAACCCACTTTTGAAAAATATGACTATATTAAAACAACCACGTTTATCAATTGCCCCAGTTTCGGAAATTGAATGGAATGAAATAATAAGGATGAGTGATGTGTAATACCTGTCATTTCAGTTCCTAAATGATGTCATCTCAGCACACAACGCACAGCTGTATGAATATTTGTCTCGAAGGCAGTGCATTAAACGTTATAGCCGATTTTGCATCAAACACAAAGGTGTCATTCCAGTGCTTGACACTGGAATCCAGCCTTAATGCAACCACATTAAAGCCGTTGTGTTTTAATATAAGATTAGCTACTTTTATATTCACTAACTTGATGTCTAATCAAAATTCCTGGATCCCAGTGCCTAGACACTGGGATGACATCCTTCTAGTGTACAATATTCGTACAGTTGTGTACATGACACAAGGGTCTATAACTCTTCTTTTTTGGATTCCAGTGTCAGCTATTTGCATGACACCCTTACTGATGTGTCACTCATGTTAGAAGTAAATATTCTTGACAAGAAATGGTGCAGCATTATAGAAAATCCTAAAAATTTTGTATTAGGTGTCATCAATGCTTCTCTAAAAGAATTAAAAATAGACCACTATAAACCAAATATATCAATAGCTCTGGCTGATGATGACTTGCTACATCAACTTAATTTAAAATTTAGAGAAATGGATAAGCCAACTAACGTACTATCATTTCCGTATGAACAATTGTCTAATGAGTGCGATTTAGGAGACATAGCAATTTCAATAGACACAATAAAAAGAGAATCGCATGAGTATTATATACCCATTCTTGCTCACATTGCACACATGTTAGTGCATGGATTACTGCATTTACTTGGTTATGATCACCAAAAAAAAGATGAAGAAATTATAATGAAAAATCTAGAAAGAGAGATTTTAGCTTCGCTTGGCTACAATATGTGTGCGATTTAAAAGGAATTTAATAAAAATATAGTAGATGATAATAAAATATGTTATCTATAAAGGGTTTTAGCTATAAACAATAAAAGGTAAGTGATATGGTTCAGTTTTCTTTGCCAAAGAATTCTAAAATTAATCAAAAGGGCAAAATTTATCCTATTCCTGCTAGAGCAAAAAACATCAGAAGATTTCAAATTTACCGTTGGTCTGCTGATGACGAGAAAAACCCTAGAATAGACACATTTTTTATTGATATGGATAGTTGTGGCCCTATGGTACTTGATGCATTAATAAAAATAAAGGATGAAATAGATTCGACTTTAACTTTCAGACGTTCTTGTAGAGAAGGCATATGTGGATCTTGTGCCATGAATATTGACGGAATCAATACTCTTGCATGTACTAGATCTATACATGATATAAAAGGTGACGTAAAAATATATCCATTACCTCACATGTATGTAATAAAGGACCTAGTCTCGGATTTGAGCCAATTTTATGAGCAATACAAATCAATTAAACCTTGGTTACAAGCAGATAAGCCTGCCCTACCAAATAAAGAATACTCTCAATCTTCTGAAGATAGAAAAAAATTAGATGGCTTGTCCGACTGTATATTATGTGCTTGCTGTTCGACTGGTTGCCCAAGCTACTGGTGGAATAGTGATAAATTTTTAGGACCAGCAATACTATTACAAGCTTACAGATGGATTGCTGACAGCCGTGATAATAAGACAGGTGAAAGACTTGATGTTTTAAACGACCCATTCAAGTTGTATCGTTGTCATACAATAATGAATTGCACAAAAACTTGTCCTAAAGGACTTAATCCAGCAAGAGCAATAGCGAAAGTAAAACAACTCATGGTAGAGAGAGAAGGAGTTTAAGTATTATCTTTTGCATTCTTCGTAAGAGAACAGCAAACCTTCCGAAGCGTAGGGTATTGTTAATACCCTGAACGCTTTTCCGTTTGTGAAGTGCATCGTATCATCGTACGATTCAAATAATTTTTTGAACAACTCATGTCTTTGGTTACTAATAGTTTGAAAATCCTCTTTTTCTAAAAGCTTTTTAGATTCGAAGAGGTAAAGCATAACTTCGTGATAAGTTGGGTAAGATGCCAAAAATTTTGGGTCAAATTGAAAGGTTTTTATAAAAGCATTATTATAAAATTTTAGCTTTTGATTCTTACTATATATTACTATAGCAACCGGTAACCTCTCAAGCAAATTTTTCTGTGTAGCTAAATAACTGTTTAATTCAGTATATAATTTCTCTGCATCACTAACATCTTTCCCATACATTACTATGCTACCAGAACCTTGTATTGGAATTTTAACAAAATCGAAAACCTTAGGTTCGTTCTTATAAGTTATGACATGTCTTCCTGGTTTTGTGCTATGAGCGCTACCGGTAATAGCAAATTTCTTAGAACCATCTACATATTTATCATAAAACAAGTTATAAAATTCCACCTTTCTACTCTTGTTATATCTTAGTATTGGAAATGGTAAAGAGTTGAAAACGTTTTTATAGCTCTCCACTTCCTGTGTAAGCTTACTATTTTCTAACTCAAGTCCGTTAGCCTTTATCTTACAGTCTGAGACATTCCTTATCCATAACAGCACACCTATCACATTGTTAGAATCATCTATTATGCTTCTACCGTAACATATGCAATAAACCTCACTGTCTTTTGACTTTAAATCTAGAGTAAAAGATTTATTTATTTCCTTTGCCTCAACAAAATTTTTGATTAAGCTTTCTGATTGCTCAAAAAAATTCACAAACTCATTAAATGAGTAAAAAACAGTATTAAGCAAAATTAGTAAATTGGGAGAGAACTTTTCTATACGTTTTTTTGCATCCCAAATATAAAACCCATCATTCACAGTATCAATTAAATTATTTATGATAACATTTTGATGCTGTAAGTTCTTAATCTTATTACTAATTTTTAATTTAGAATAAGAGAGAAAGAATAATATTAGAATCAATATTAAAACCACTTCATACAAAAAAAACATAGCACTTTTAAAACAAATGTAAAAATTTGTAACCGCTCAGAATTATGCTGAAGAGGTATATAAGTAAAGATTGCCTAACATTTGAAAGCCCAATCTCTTATAAAGGTTCACAGAAGATTTCATACAATGTGCTACTATATATTTGCATTCAAGCTGTTTAGCTATCTTTATTCTTTCTAAAACCATTTGGGTACCTATTCCACGATTCCTGTAAATTGGTAAAACTCCATCACTATAAAAACCAGCTACGCTATCTTGAACATAAAGACCGCATGTCCCAATAATTTCATTATTTAGTGTTACAAGAAAAAATCTTAATCTTGAGTTCTTATCATCATAATTTGATAATCCGCGAAAAAATGTGCTGACAATTCCAACGCCATGATAAAAAATTTTAGAAGTGTGTAGATCTAACTGTTCTAAGAGGTTGCTACCATTCACAGCATTTAACCTCAAGTTTGGAATAACATCAGCAGGTAAAAAGTAATTTTTCATATTAAGTAAAGCTTTTTTTGGTGTGCTAACGTGTTTTATTTCACACTTTTCTAAAATATCTCTTATTTTCATATGTGAATTTATTACCCATGTTGCTTCTATATCTCTTGTTCTGAGATAATCTAGAGTTTTTTGTATAGAAAGCTCGGTACATTGATCTCCACAGAACACAAAATTAAATAATGACTCCCTGGTACCATTTATTGTAAATATGATGTTATCAAATTCATCGTGTACTTCCCACTCAGATAAATTCGCTGTGTACAGTATATAATCCTTTAGATTTTGAACAATTAAGCTTGAATAATAAATTTTTTTATCCTGCATACACCAACAATAAACAATAAAAGGCTCCTATAAGAACACAGGCTAAAATTGCAGCTATAACGTCATCTAGCATAATACCTAAAGGACCTTTGGTATTTTTATCGATTAAATTTATAGGCCACGTTTTTATTATATCAAAAAACCTAAAAGAAAAAAAGCACAACAACAATGAAGAACAATTCATCTCTTGGCTTAACAATATCGAAACTAAAAGTATCGTCAGCAATTGACCAACCACTTCGTCAATTACTACCTCTTTTGGATCACATGAAGTCTTGTAATGTTTTATATAATTACCTGTAGACCATAATCCAATTAAGAATAAAAAAGAAATAATTGCTGCACCTAAAATTTTGTTGCTCAGGGTTACAGGAACAAGCGGAAAAGAAGCCAAACTACCCACAGTACCTGGCATTTTTTTTACTGTTCCAGACAGCCACCACGTTGATATTAATTTATATAAAAATTTCACAATATATCCAAATACAAAATTAACTTATAAGAACAGAAAGAGTATCCTCTATAGAGGCGCTTTCATACAATAATCTATAGACCGCTTCACATATAGGCATTTTTATCTTTAGCTTTCCTGCTAAATTAAATATGGACTCAGCAGTGCTAAAACCTTCAATCACTGACTTGCCTTCTGACAAAATCTGCTGAACATTAAAGCCATTGTCACTATTACCTATTTTAAACCCAAAAGATAAGTTTCTTGAATTCAAGGATGTGCATGTCATAATTAGGTCACCCAGACATGCTGGCCCAAGTAGTGTATTTATATCCACACTACCGTCACCAATTTTTGCTGAGTATAAAGCCTTAATTTCGCTCATACTTTTCGTAATCAATGCTGCATGAGCATTAAACCCAAGTTTACTACCTAGAACAATCCCACACGCTATAGCAAAAACGTTCTTTAACGCTGCACAAATCTGTACTCCTATAATGTCGTTACTAAACTCCAATTTAACATTTTCTTGTTGCAGCTCTGATACTAGCTTTGAACCTAATGTGTTATTTTGGCATGCAAGAACCATTGAATAGGGTAATTTTCTTGCAACTTCTACAGCAAAGCTAGGACCTGAAAAAATAGCAATAGGATTGTTAGGTAAAATTTCATTTACTATTTCACTAGGTAATTTTAATGTAGACTTTTCTATTCCCTTACAAGCTAAAATTATTGCTACATCTTTTTTCAGATTACAATTATGCAATTGCTGACATACCTTCCTCAGAGACTGAGTGGGAACAGCGAGGATTGTTACTGAAGCATTAATTATGTCTTCAATAGCCAATTTTACTGACACATTATCAGAAATTCGACAACCGGGTAGCTTGTCACTTTCTCTTTTCCCGTTGATTGATTCAAATGTAGTTTCATTGTGAGTCCACAAAATCACATCTTTCTTACTACCTAATGAAATTGCGATTGCTGTACCCCATGCACCAGCACCTAAAATTGATATTGCCACACAATATTCCTGAAAATATTACTTATACTTTAAAATAGTAGGATAAGTAAATTAAAAATATAACACAGACATATAGAATAGTTAAATATTTATTAACCGAAGTATTCTTTTAATAATAGTAACTTTAATTCAATATTTACTAAAAATATTATTACTATCATGGTATGTCTATTATATTTTAGATCTATTTATATAACTTTGGAACAATATATTTACTATTAATTAATAAGTGTAATTTTGATCATTTGTTAATAAAAATTTGATTTATTACTTTCCTTAGTTATATATATTACTAAAATTATAAATTATTTATGGGGTGTAAAATATGCGTATATTATTAATTGAAGATGATCAAGTAAGTGCAAAGACTGTAGTTAACGCCTTAACTTCTGATGGACACTTCTGTGACGTTGTTACTTCTGCACAAGATTATAACAATAATATGGTTTCCTCAAACGGAGATTACTATGACCTAGTTATTTTAGATATACACTTACCTGGTGATATTGACGGATATGATATATTGTTAAGACTAAGAAGTGCAAAAATCAAAGTTCCTGTCTTAATACTTTCATGCATATCCGCTGTCAATCACAAAGCTAAAGGACTCGGGTATGGTGCCGATGATTACTTAACCAAGCCATTTCATAAAAGCGAGTTATTAGCTCGAATTAAGGCCATAGTGCGTCGTACTAAAGGCCATCCTGAATCGGTGATAAAGATTGGTAATATAAATATCAATTTTGATCACAGGGTTGTTGAGGTGAAAGGTAAAACGGTTCACCTTACTAATAAAGAGTATTCTATGATAGAATTGCTAGCACTGCGTAAAGGAACAGTACTAACAAAAGAAATGTTCTTAAATCATCTTTACAATGGCTTGGATGAACCTTCAGATAACAAGATAGTTGATGTTTTTATGTGCAAATTACGTAAGAAACTTGAAAGTGCAAATGATGGAAAAAGCCATATAGAAACCGTTTGGGGCAGAGGGTATGTTCTGAAAGAGTATATTGATGATGATGAATATTCTAATGTTAATGTAGGCGAAAGTAGTGATGGCTATCAAGCAGAACAAGTGAAGGACAACGCATGAAATGCCTACACATTTAAATATAGCATGGCTTATATCGCACGTATCATGTGAACGCCTAGGTGGAATATAAGCCGAGTTCTGTTTATGTAGCTATTTATCTGGAGTAAATGTCACCATTTACCGCATGCGATTTACCCGAGTAGATATGAGGAAAACATAAAATCTACTTCTATTTAATCTTGCTCCTAGTGTTGGTTACTTGACTACCAATGTTGCCATTGCCATGGTGTGCTCTTACCACACCTTTTCACCCTTACCTAAAAATATTTTAGGCGGTAATTTTCTGTAGCCCTATAACTGGAGTTACCTCCGGCGGGCATTACCCGTCACTATTTTTCCTTGGAGCCCGGACTTTCCTCTGCTATGTTTATCACACAACAGCAGCTACTTATTTCACCTAGGAATTATACTTTAACATGAAAATCACAAAAGCAAAAGACAATTTCCTAACAGTCTACATATTAAAAACATTTAGACAAATAGCTAAAGGTGATATTCCGGCACATCATCACTATCCCAAGATAAGCTTTTTTCACTTTTAGACTCCGCTTCAGTTAGTCAAGAGCCTGGTCCACCGCTTGAAGACGATGAGCTACTTCTTGATCGACTACTACTTTCTACTGATATACTATTTAGCACTGTTTCAGATTGATATATAGTTCGCATTCTGTTACCAGTGGTAAAAATTTCTTCATCGCTACTTGAAGATGATCGCCTTCTATAACCCAAATCAGTTAGTTCTAATACAGGAGCAGCATTACGACCCTTAACATATCTATATGCTATGAATCCTATAATTCCAACAATACCTATTGCTCCAACCAAAGATCCCCCTATCATTCCTGCCTTATTAGACCCTATAGCAAGTTGAGTAGGTTGTGGTGAAGAAGTAGACTGAGGAAGTAAAGTCGTGGTGAATATAGGAGTTGTTGACTCTTTTGTTCTAGTACTTGGTATACTAAATACTGTTTGTGTAGTTTTCTCTGAGCTTGTTGTTGGCGCAGTTGGTTCCACTGTTACTGTGCTTGTTTGAGTCGTTGACTCTGTTGAAGGTTTATTCGTTGTAGAAGTAGGTGCAACGGCTTCTGTTGTTGGCTTCACTGTTACTGTACTTGTTTGAGTCGTTGACTCTGTTGAAGGTTTACTCATCGTAGAAGTCGACGCACCAGTCGCTGCTGTAGGTTTTACAGTACTTATTTCAGTTTCCGAAGGCACATTAGTTGACGTTGCAGTAATCGTGGTTGCTTGTGAAGTAGCAGTTGTTTTTGTTGCTGTTGTTGGCTCCACTGTTACTGTACTTGTTTGAGTCGTTGACTCTGTTGAAGGTTTATTCATTGTAGAAGTAGGTGCAACGGCTTCCGTTGTCAATTTAGTAGTCTTCACAGCGTCGGTTTCTGCTGTGCTAGTAATTGCAGCAGTCGGCGTCTTCTTAGAAGTCACAACCGTTTCTGCAACAGTTATAGGAGCCACGGTACTACTAGAAATAATATCTGGCGTTAATCGACCGTTAATGATATTAACAAAATCACTGAGAGTTTTGATGCTATTTGCCGGTATTATTGTTGCTTCAGAAGATTTTCCAGAGCCGTTTTGATTAAAAGTTACAATATTTTCTCCACTTACCGCAGTTACGATAAAACCACCCTGACCGTTGCCTTTAATATATAATTGCTCTATAGGATCTGTAAATTGATAGATAGGAAAATCTGACACTGATCCATTTTTAAGTAGAGTTGCTATATGTAACCTCTGCTCATTAGCTGATTGGTCATTTTCAAGAAAAGCAACTAGATCATTTCCTTCCGTTTGTTCAACATACTGCAAAAAGCTTATTTCATGTTCTCTAGAAAGAGATAGTGCTTTATTATCTATTTGACCTTTTCGATTACCAAGTAAAAAGCCATTAACTCTATCCTTCAGACCCTGAATCACTTTAGCCATATCAAATTTAAAAATACGTGTTTTTCTCACCTCTTGATTTTCCTTAGTAATCCTTTTGCTCACTTGCGAATAAAGCATCGTGTTTCCATTTAATGCCAATTGCCCCTGATTATCAAAATTGAACAATTTTCTTTCTGTAACACCTTTTTCTCCAGTCAATACCTTAAATTTTCCGCTCTCGCTTGACTTTAAGTACCAAGAAACTAAAGTTTGATCCTTTAAGTTATGGGCGATTACAATTACGTCACCATTACCAACTTTCACTGCTCTTGGTTGAAAGTAACTATTGCCCACATTTGCAAGACTATTATTATCAATATTCTTTTGTAATTTTCTTTTATCTAAATGTTCAACTGAAGGAGTATTAACTGATTGTTTAATTCCGTAAGTGTTAAAAGATAAGCCTTTAACGCATTTTTCTCCTTCTTCGCTAATTCCTTCTTCAGGAAAGATAACTCCAACTTTATCTATTTCAGCTGAATCTTCTATTAATGTGAGAGATAATTGATCTTTGAATTCATTTGCTACGCTGATATTTGTACCACATTCGTATGTTTTTGATTGATATAATGGACTAATAAGTAATTTTACTTTACTGCTCCCATTACCATTATCTTGATAGCTGAGTCCGTAAGCAACTCCATTCCCCTCAATTAATTCTACGTTTGTTGGATTAAAACCTATCGCTTCTTTAATTTCCGGTGTATTTGAGTTGATCCCGAGCAATCTTCTTAATATAGACATAATTTTATTTAAAATATTAATAAAATGCTATTATGATTACTCCTGTGTGTTAATGTCAATGAAAATTTTAACTAAAATTAAAAAATTAATATAATATTTTATACTAAAAGGTAAATATAAGCTTGAAGAGGGCTAAGAAGCTTTATGCTATTTCTCAAAAAACCAACAATTGCAATCATTGGTTCTACAGGTATAATCTGTTAAAGTTTACACGAGTCTCATGAATGATAGAAAAAGAAGAGCAGTTTAGTTTTACATCAGAAAACCTCAAGAAAGCGGGAAAGTTTATAGAGATGTATCCCAAAGGTAGAGAAGGTAGTGCTGTTATGCCTTTACTATATCTGGTTCAAGAGCAATGCGGATGGGTTTCTGAATCTGCTATGCGTTATGTTGCTGATATGCTGCATATTCCACATATTCGTGTATATGAAGTGGCAAATTTTTACACCATGTATAATTTAAAACCAGTAGGCAAATATCTAATACAAATTTGTAGAACAACTCCTTGCTGGTTGTGCAATAGTGAAGAAGTTTTAAATACCTTTAAAAAAAAACTTGGAATCAATATCGGTGAGACTACTAAAGATAATTTGTTCACTTTAAAAGAAGTTGAATGCCTAGGTGCATGCGTTAATGCTCCCGTTGTGCAGATCAATAATGACTTCTATGAAAATCTTACTCCTGAGAAAGTAGAAAACATCATAACAGAACTTTCGGGCAAATAGATGAAAGAAGAATTTTCATTCAAGAGAATCAAGCAATCAGGTTCTGCAAGAGTTGGAACAATTAAAACTCCAAATGGAAGCGTAGAAACCCCCGCTTTTATATTCTGCGCAACAAAAGCTGCAATTAAAGCCGCAGATATTGAAAGAATAAGTGAAGCTGGTACCCAAATCATACTTTCCAACACCTATCACCTAATGCTTCAACCAGGAGAGAATACTGTTGCAAAACTTGGTGGTTTGCGCAAGATGATAGGATGGAATGGGCCAATGCTAACTGACTCAGGTGGATATCAGATATTTAGCTTAGGCCACGGATCAGTTTCGGAAGAGATAAAAGGAATAAGAAAAAAACAAAAAACTTTGATCAAAATTAATGAGGATGGGGCAATTTTCCGTTCTTACATTAATGGTAAAATTTATTGCTTAACTCCTGAAAAATCTGTACAAATTCAACAGAAATTAGGTGCAGATTTAATCCTAGTTTTAGATGAATGCACTCCATTTCACGTAAGCAAAGAATACACAGCAAAATCAATGCTCATGAGCCACAGATGGGCTGAACGTTCTTTAAATGAATTTGAAAAAAACAATAATGGCAAGCAGGCACTGTATGGAATTAGTCAAGGCGGAGTGTATCAAGATTTACGTAGAGAAAGTTGTGATTTTATCAACGATTTGCCATTTTTTGGTCAAGCAATAGGTGGATCACTTGGTCAAAGTAAAGAGCAGATGCATGATGTAGTTTCTTTCACTATGGACCACCTGAAAAAAGACAGGCCTACTCATTTGCTTGGTATTGGTGGAATTGTGGACATCTTCCGCGGAGTAGAGCTTGGAATTGACACGTTTGATTGCGTGCATCCAACCCGCTTAGCAAGGCATGGTGGCGCACTTGTTAAAGTAAAAAACAGAAATTCTATTTCTTCAAAGTGCAAAGAGCATATTAATTTGCGGAATCAACGATTTGAGCTGGACAACAACCCAATTGAAAGTGACTGTTTATGTTTTACCTGCAGAAAACATTCAAGAGCTTATATACACCATTTACTGAAAGCTAAAGAGCTCCTGGCTTACACGCTCGTTACCATTCATAATATTTTCTTTATGAATAAGTTAATGGCATCAATAAGGCAGGCTATATTAGATGATAGGCTAGATCGGGAGAAAAATAATTGGATTAGTGAGACACCACTACACTGTGAATTATACACCTAGTTCATATTTTTCTACGCTTATTTTATATTCCCTAAAACAGAAAAAGCCTTCCTCTTCCTACTCTTTCTTCCTTGGCTAATCCATAGTTAGCGTTTTTTGCACATGTGCGTTGCATTTTTTAATCTTCTTTAAAAACTTGACAATACATGACAACACTGGTATGTTAAAAATATAGTTTTTGTGAGGTATTTATGGTTAACAATAAAGAAAAACATCAAATAGCGTTTTGCGTTTCAGCCGTTACATTCTTAGCTGGGTTATCATTAATCGCAACTGCAATTGCAGTGGGTACCGTACCTGCTATAGCTGCTTGTCTAGTGATAGGAGGAATTTTGACTGTCTTGTCTGGTGTGCAAGCAGTAGAAAGCTATTTATTTTTACGAAACAGCGAGAAAACTTTGAATAAACTGATAAGTAATATACGCGATGAACCAGAAAGCAAACTTTTTATAGAAAGGATTTTGCAACCGTTCATTGAACTTTTTAGTGAGCTTAAGCAACATAATTAAAGTACACTAAGCTTTAAGCATAGAAACCACTTTATCGTAACTTGGCAATGATTCAATTTCTCCAATTGCAGCTAGAGTGGTTTTTTCATGCTGAGATAACAATTCTTCTGCTGCTTTTTTTACGTTAGCATTGGTAACTGCACTAATTTTTTCTATTAATTCATTTTTACTGATGTACCTATTATAGTTACCGTAGTAGTGTCCCAATGTTTCAGCACGTGAGCTAACACTTTCGCGTGACATTAAAATTTGGGATTTTACTCGCTCTTTCACTCTATTTACTTCTTCTTCCTTCAGATCATCTGTAGACAACTTCTTCAACTCTGTCGTTATAGATTTTAAAAGCTTATCTAAGTTACTACTGTCTGTACCAGCAAAAATGGAAAACATTCCTGTATTAGTATAGCTGGAATTAAATGAATAAACAGAGTAAGCTAATCCCTGCTTTTCCCTTACTTCCTGAAATAAACGTGATGACATTCCGCTCCCTAATATAGAATCAAGCACTTGAAACGTGTGATATTTATCGTCATGGCGAGAAACACTAGGTAGACCAATTAGCAAGTGTACCTGATCTAATTTACGATGTTCTAAATACTCACCACCAGTACAGCTCGCATTTTGGCTTTTTTTCAGCTTTTTAGAATGAATCTTTGAGAGAAAATCTTTGGTTAATGCAACAACTTCTTCATGTTCAACATTTCCTGCAACGGCAAATAGCATATTCTCACCAAAGTAATGCTCATTTATGTAATTATCTAGATCTCCTCGAGTAAAAGATTTTACAGTATCTTGCGTGCCTAAGATTGACCTACCAAATGGTTGATCTTTATAAGCTGCCTCAAAATATTTGTCGAAAATAATGTCACTTGGTGAATCATTAGTTTGAAAAATCTCTTGTATTACAACACCCTTCTCACGTTCCAATTCATCTTCTGGAAACGTGGAATTCATCAATATATCTATTAATATATCAATACCAGTTTTTATGTCTTTCTTGAGGACTTTTGCATAATAGGTGGTGCTTTCCCTACCGGTGCTAGCGTTGAAAACTCCACCTATGTCATCAAAAGCTTTTGCAATTTCAAAGGCAGTTCTTGTCTTCGTCCCTTTGAAAGCCATGTGTTCTAAAAAATGGGATATTCCATTTTGCTTTGCACTTTCTGCTCTACTGCCAACACCAACTCGTATGCTTAAAGCTACGGAATCAATATCACGCACCTGCTCAGTTATTATGCGCAGACCATTATCTAATTTTGTTACCCGGGGTATATTCATCTCATATATTCTTCTAAGTTCTCTTCTGCAAAATCCCAATTAATCAAATGATCAAGGAAAACTTTTATGTAGTCAATTCTACGGTTTTGACAATCTAAATAATAGGCGTGCTCCCACACATCCATAGTGAGTAGTGGCACTTGGCCATAAATTATTGGCAAATCTGCATTTGGAGTCTTGGTGATTTTGAGCTTTCCTAACCTACCTTTTTCGAGCACTAACCATACCCATCCACTGCCAAACTGGCTTACTCCATGACTCGAAAATTCTTCATAAAATTTATCAAAGCCACCGATATCGTCTTGAATTTTTTTTGCTAGAAGACTACCATCTTTAGGCTTACCACCACCATTTTTTTTCATTGAATTCCAATAAAAAGTATGGTTCCAAACTTGTGCTGCATTATTAAATATAGGCAAGTTGCCGCTATTACCATGCACTTTTGTTATTAATTCCTCAATTTTTACATGTTGATAATCCGTATTTTCAACTAGCTCATTGAGTTTATTTAAATATCCTTTATGGTGCTTATCATAATGAAAATCTAAGGTTTTTGCAGATATATAAGGCTCCAAAGCTGTTTTATCGTATGGTAATTCAGGTAAAGTAAAACTCATAAAAACCTCTTTATTTCTAACCTACTTGGATGGTAGGGCAATATATGCTTTTGTGCAACATATAATTAATAGCTAAAACATTTAGGTATCTATTGCATTATTCTAAATTATACTACAATAACGATTATTATATAAGCCATAGAAATGGATTAAATGCAAAAGTTACTTGACACCCTTCGCCAACCCCCTTATCATGATGTCTATAACAATGTTACAAAAAATAATATCATAGAATTCAGTAGGATTATTCCTAGGGTGTTTCTATGTTCCAAAAGAGGAAACTTAGAGGTTGTCCGGAAACAAGTAAAAGGCTATAATATCTGAAATTTTAGTACGGGGTAAAGATGAGAAAAAAGTATCCAACAGATCTAAGCGAAAGGGAATGGGCAAGAATAGAAAAACACTTCAGAGTATCATACAAGAAAGGAGGAAGGCTGCCAAAGTATAGCAAAAAAGAAATATTAGAAGCAATTTTCTATGTATTGCGTACAGGGTGTCAATGGCGGTATTTACCAAATGATTTTCCGCTATGGAAGACTGTGTATGAGCAGTTCAGGCAATGGAAGAAGCAGGGAATTTTTGAGAAAATGAATTATGAAATTACAAAATATAGTAGAAGAAAAATAGGAAGGAATGAGCAGCCGAGTGCCTGTATAGTAGATAGTCAATCTGTAAAGACTACAGAAAAGGGGGGATCAAAGGCTATGATGGAAGTAAAAAAGTAAAGGGTAGAAAAAGGCATATAATTACAGACACTCAGGGTTTTATACTAGGTTGTTACGTAGGCGCTGCTAACGAAAATGATAGAGATGGTATTAAAATAGCATTAAACAATATGAGAACAAAATATACTAAAGTTAAAAAAATGTGGGCTGACATGGGATACCAAGGAAGAAATTTAAAGAATCACACAAAGGAAGAATATGACATAGATATTGAAATTGTTAAAAGGCCTCCATGTAGATTTTGGGTGCACAAAGATACGCCACCTGAGCTACTACCAACAAGAGAACAAGGGTTTAAAGTACAGCCAAGAAGATGGGTTGTAGAAAGGACTTTTGCTTGGGTTAATAGGAATAGAAGGCTATCGAAGGAGTATGATTTACTCACAACATCCACTGAGAATTTCATATACCTAGCTATGAGTAGGGTTATGTTAAAGAGGGAATATGCTTGAATTTACTAGTTTCCGGACAACCTCTAAAGAAGCTTCAGAGTGGCGAAAGAGTGGTATCAATTGCATATGGTGACCATGTGGTGAGATATGCTGAAGTAGATATAAATGATTTACTAAGCTTAAGACAACGTATTAAGGCTGAATTGAAAATTGCAGGTATGAAGCCAAAGAGAAAAATTGTTTTTTCAACAAATAAAGGGGTTGACAAAATTATGTAAAAATGTTATAGTTTAGAGTTGATATCTTACAGTGAATAATATGGATCAAAGTCAAGGAAGGCTTAATGTTAATGTAAATTTTGAGGGGGAATTTGCTCAGTATCTTACAGAAATGGCAAAAGTTCAAAATAGAACTATTGAAGAAATTGTAAAAGATCTAGTAGAAGAAGAACTTGAGGTAAGTAAACTATCTGAAGGTGACGAAATGGATGAAGGAGAAATAGCTCTACTTGAACTTGCTGCTAAACGTAATGTTCCTGGAGCAAAAATAATTAGACATGAAGATATCAAGTGGGAATAATTTACCAAATTGGTTATTTAGAAGGTGTAGATACCGAAGATCTTCCTTCTCTTCCGAAAACAATACGGTTAAGGGTGCAAAAAGCTATAGAAAAACGTCTCACAATTATTCCTGATAAAGTAGGTGAGGCTTTATCGCATAAATGGGTAGGCTACTTTAGGTTGCGTGTTGGCGATTATCGAGTCATATACTTAATAGATAACTCAGAGCACATGGTCAAAATTGCAGCAATAGGACATCGAAAAGAAATTTATAAACGTAGTCCAGAGTAATGACTCTCTACATACAATCTGTTGACCAAATTCTCTAGCAACTTGCTATAATTTTTCAATGTCAAATTGTGCAACAACTTGTTGCATAATCAAAGAGGCAAAATGTTATTAAAATCATTCAAACAACTATTTAACAAACCAAAGATAAAAAGCTCAGCCTGGGATGCTGCAGGCTCAGGAAGAAGATTTTTTCACTTTCAACCAGAGTTAGGAAGTATAAACAATTTGCTGTCTCAAAACCTTGAAACTTTACGTAGTAGATCACGTGATATGGTGAGAAAAAATCCATATGCAGCAAATATTATTGATACAATAGTAAGTAACTCTATTGGAACAGGAATAAAACCGCAATCAAAAGCAAGGGGTGGGGAATTTCGAAAGAGGGTGCAAGAATTATGGCTAAGATGGACAGATGAAGCAGACAGTAACGGAGTAAGTGATTTTTATGGATTACAAGCTCTAGTATGCAGAAGTATGATAGAGGGAGGAGAATGTTTTGTACGTTTAAGAACGAGAAAGCTGGAAGATAGATTTTCTGTGCCATTACAACTGCAAGTACTTGAGTCTGAACATTTAGATAATAAAACAAATCAAACTTTAGGAAATGGTAATGTAATAAGAAACGGGATTGAGTTTAACAAGCTTGGGCAAAGAGAAGCATATTACCTATTTAAAGAACACCCTGGTGAAGGCTCATTTGGTGAATCAGTGAGAGTGCCAGCAAATGATGTTTTACATATTTATAGACCATTAAGACCTGGGCAAATTAGAGGAGAGCCATGGCTTTCGAGTATACTGCTAAAGCTCTATGAACTTGATCAATATGATGATGCAGAATTAGTGAGAAAAAAGACAGCAGCGATGTTTGCAGGGTTTATTACAAGGCTAGATCCTGAAGCAAATATTTTAGGAGAAGGTGAAAGTAATGAGCAAGGAGTAGCACTATCAGGTTTAGAGCCAGGAACAATGCAGCTTTTAGACCCAGGAGAAGACATAAAATTTTCAGAGCCATCTGATGTAGGAGGAAGTTATGAAGCATTCATGAGACAGCAGCTGAGGGCAATAGCAATAGGCACAGGGATAACATATGAGCAACTAACAGGAGATTTAACGGGCGTTAATTATTCATCCATTCGAGCAGGATTAATAGAGTTTCGTCGTAGATGTGCTATGCTGCAACACAACATTATGGTATTTCAATTTTGCAGACCAGTATGGAGTAGATGGCTAGAATTAGCAGTACTCTGTGGAGAACTGAGTATAGATAAAAAAGTAGCAAAAGCAGCGAAAGAAGAAGTAAAATGGATACCACAGGGATTTGATTGGGTGGATCCTTTAAAAGACCAGCAAGCACAACAAATGGCAGTAAGAAATGGATTTAAGAGTCGATCAGAAGTGGTTTCAGAGCTAGGTTATGATGTAGAAGAAATAGACCAAGAAATTGCAGAAGATCAAAGACGTGCTAGTTCCTTGGGTTTAAGTTTTGATTCCGACGTTACTACTAATCAAGAGATAATATGAAAAACCAAGCGATATGGCTAAACAGATGTGTAATGGTAGAACCAAGGAGTTTTGAATTACTGTCACTACAAACAGGAAAGCAGCCTATCTTTAAAAATATAAAACATGCGGTAAGAAATAGTGAAAGAGGAATAATACCAATACATGGAATCTTGACGAAAAAGTCAGAAGTTTTTGATGATGTATTGGGGATGACATCGTATGAGAAGATAAGTGAAGAGATAGAAGAAGCTTTAATAGATAAAGAAGTAGAAACAATAATTTTGGACATAGACAGCCCCGGAGGAGAAGTAAACGGTTTATTCGACCTTTCCGACTTTATTTACCAAGCAAGGAGAAAAAAGAGGATTGTGGCAATAGCAAATGATGATGCGTATTCTGCGGCGTATGCAATTGCATCAAGTGCTGAAAAAGTATTGGTAACTAGAACTTCAGGAGTTGGAAGCATAGGAGTAATAGCAAGTCATATAGATCAAAGTGGGTTTGATGAAAAACAGGGAATAAAATATACGACAGTATTTGCAGGAAGTAGAAAAAATGATTTAAATCCACATGAGCCAATAACTTCTGAGAGTTTAGAAAGCCTAAAAAGCGAAGTGAATCGTTTATATGGAATGCTGGTTGAGCTAATAGCACGCAATAGAAACCTTTCTGTAGAGGCAATAAAATCAACAGAAGCAGGGCTATATTTTGGCGAGAAAGCAGTAGAAATAGGTCTTGCAGATGGAATTACAATTCTTTCATCTATTAATAAAAACAGGAGTATTACTATGAATGAACAAACTACAAATAACGTAAAAGAAGAAACTGATAATTTAACCAAGTATCGTACTGAAGTTCTTGAATTAATACGTTTATGTAATTTATCGAAGATGCCAGAAAAGATAGGAGAATTTATTGAGCAAAGTGTAAGTGTTGAGCAAGCTAGGGAAGTTTTAATGGAATTACTTGCAGATAGAACAAAGAAGACAGAGATACTGAGTGCAATACCACAGAATTCAGGAGAAGAATTGATGATGCAGGTAGCGAAAAGTCGTAGGAGTTAAAGTATTTTTATAACCGCCGTATATAGCATTGATAAAAGTGGCGGTAAGCAGTTAAGGAGAGAAATTTATGAGTTGTATAAGCGAACAAAATAATCTGGGTGACTTATTAAAGTATGAAGCATCAAGTCTATATTCAAGAGATCAGATAACAGTAGCAAAAGGGCAGAACCTAAAGCTTGGTACAGTAGTGGCTCTCGATAAAGATAGCATGGTTAAGATAATAAATCCAACTGCCACAGATGGTACACAAACAGCAATAGGTGTAATAACAAGCGATGTAAATAGCAAAGATGGAGATACTAAAGCAATAATAATTACTCGTATTTCTCTTCTTGCTGATCATGCAGTGGTGTGGCCAGCAAATATCACTGAAGAACAGAAAGCTGCAGCAATAAAGCAACTTGAAGTACGAGGAATCATTGTCCGCAAGGGAGCTTAAAAAAACTATTAAAAATACAAAAGGGGGAAAATAAAAAATGCAAAATCCATTTACAAACACAGCATTTAGCATGACGGCACTAACAAATGCGATGAATATATTGCCGATAAATTATGGACGTGTTGAAAATTTAAACTTGTTTCCAAATAGGTCAGTAAGATTTAGACATATTACCATAGAAGAACATAACGGAGTTTTAAGTTTACTACCAACGCAAGTACCAGGGGCACCAGCAACAGTAGGAAAACGTGGCAAAAGAAAGGTAAGAACATTTACGATTCCACATATTCCACATGATGATGTAGTATTACCAGAGGAAGTACAGGGAATAAGAGCATTTGGATCAGAGAGTGAACTGAAAGCGCTGGCAGATGTAATAACGGACCATTTGCAATTGATGAGAAACAAACATGCGATAACGTTGGAACATTTGCGGATGGGAGCGCTGAAAGGAATAATTTTAGATGCTGATGGGTCAGAATTATTAAATCTGTACAACGAATTTGAAATCACACCAAAAGTAGTAAATTTTGCACTAGGAACTGCAACAACAGATGTAAAACGTAAGTGTCTGGAAGTACTCCGGCATATAGAAGATAATCTAAGTGGTGAATATATGACGGGAATTCATGCACTGGTAAGCCCTGAGTTTTTTGATGCATTAACTTCCCATAGTAAGGTGAAAGAGGCATATGAGAGATGGCAAGAAGGAGCAGCGCTAAGGAATGATATGAGGTCAGGATTTACATTCTGCGGAATCACATTTGAGGAATATAGAGGTCAAGCAACTGACCCTGAAGGAACCGTAAGAAGGTTTATAGAAAGAGATACAGGACACTGTTTTCCAGTAGGAACAGCAAGCACATTTACAACATATTTTGCACCAGCAGATTTTAATGAAACAGTGAATACTCTTGGACAGCCACTATATGTAAAACAAGAACCAAGGAGATTTGATAGAGGGACCGATTTACATACGCAGTCAAATCCTCTGCCAGTGTGCCACCGCCCGGCCGTTTTGGTCAAGATCGTTGCAGCATAACAATACTGGTAGAGTAACTACAAGGTGGTGAGGCACAGAACGACTCTACCGGTATGCGCTTTCTTAGCATGTAAAGGTTAGTATATCAAAAAGAAATATGCAAGAGAATATTAAGCGATTATTAGAAGATTGTCTTGCCCATTTAGGGGAGCTGGCTTTATATGAGTCAAAGGGTAAGTCATATATGGTGCAAGTACTAAAGCAACAGCCAGATAAATTATACGAGATTGGTGAAGGACAATTTGTGGGAAAGATGCTTTTTCTTGAGGTAAGCGTTTTTGATATACTGAGGCCAATTGTAGGAGATATTTTTGTTATAGGTGATTGCAAATACAAAATACACACACCACCACTTAGAGATAAATCTGGAATGGTCTGGCGAATCGAAGCATCTGAATGTCTGTTCATATAGAAGTTGAGGTAACAGAAAGTGTAAATGCTAAAAGAAAAAAAATAGAATTAGCAATAGTGAGAGCGTTAAACAGAACAGCACTATGGCTAAAATTGAAGACAGCAAAAGAAATTAGTGAGGAAAAGAAGATAAAATTAAGTTTGATAAGAAAGAGATTAAGAATTTTTAAGGCGAAAACTAGCAGATTAGAAGTGTTAATTAGAGCAAATCTCTATGACATTAGAGCATCGATAATTGGTAAAATACAAAAAACAAGAAGAGGATCGAAAGTAGGAAAGCATGAGTTTATAGGAGGATTTGCAGCAGTTATGCCAAAAGGAAATAACGGTATGTTTAAACGTGAAGGAAGAGCAGCATTGCCAATAAAGGAAGTTAAGTTGCCACTCGAACCTGAGGCTTCAAGGATAATAGGGAATCTTGTTAATTATGAAGTTGAAAAGGTATTTGAAAAATATTTTATACATTACATAAGTTAAATTATATGCATGACAAAGTTCTGGAAAGATTTACATAAAGCAATTTGCAGCACACTGAAGGAAGAAATACTGGCTATACAGACATGTGAAATTTATCCAGCAATAAGGAAAGAATTAGTAGCGCCAGCGTTATTTGTAGAGCTTGTGAGTTTAGAATCGGGAAAAGATCCAGGAACAGAAGAATTAGCACTGAAAGCAAGATTTGAAGCACGAATTGTGATTGATAGCACAATAGAAAATGCAGCTATTATTGTCAGAACATTAGCTGCTGAGGTGGCAAAAGTTGTAAACAAAAATACATGGAATATAAAAAATGTTTCACCAGGAGAATTTATCTCTGCAGAAATTGACGGATTTAGACCCGAATTAGATGCATATTTGGTGTGGATGGTTGATTGGAGTCATCAGCTTCATTTAGGTAAATCGATATGGACAGAAAATAAGATTAAGCCACATACGATTATAATAGAAGAAAATGTTAGAGAGTAATTTTGCAATTTCAGAGCTGCAAAGAAAGTTAGCAAACATTGTACGAATAGGAGTTGTAAAAGAAGTAGATTATGAGAAAGCAAAAGTAAGAGTGAAGATAGGAGAACTTTTAACAGATTTTCTTCCATGGATAACTTCTAGAGCAGGAGAGGAAAGAAGCTGGCTACCACCAAGCATAAATGAACAGGTAGTAATATTGTCACCATTGGGAGAGTTATCATTAGGAGTAGTACTAGCTGGAATATATCAGCAAAATTATTCTGCTCCAGAGAATAGTGAAATGATTAACAGTTTAGTATTTCAAGATGGAACAAAGTTATTGTATGACAAAGAGAGCAAGAATCTTGAAATTTCTGTAGTGGATAAATTAAATTTCAAAGTAGGAAAATCAGAGATAGAAATGACAAAAAGTGGAATAAAACTGAAAGCAGAAAGGATCGACTTAAATTGAACAAAGGAATAGTGAGGTTAGGAGACTACTGTGGAGAAGCTATACCACATTTCTGCATTAGCGGAAGTAATAATGTTTTTGTAAACGGTAAGTCAATATGTAGAAAAGGAGACAGTTTTAGTGAAGGAAAAGTAATGATTCAAGGATCAAAAACAGTGTTTGCAAATGGTCTTAGTGTAGGAAGAGTAGGAGATATAGTTTCATGTGGGTTTAAAGTAATAAAAGGCAGTGAAAGCGTCTTTGCAAAATAGAAATGAAGGGTATGGATGCTAAAACAGGAAAAACGTTAGAAGGAATAGAGCACTTAAAGCAGTCGATAATTGATATATTGACCACTCCTATTAACAGTAGAATAATGAGGAGAGATTATGGGTCAAGACTATTTGAATTAGTAGATAAGCCAATAAATAGAGATTTAACTTTGGAAATCTATTCAGCAGTAGCAGAAGCTCTACAAAGGTGGGAGGAAAGATTTAAGCTAGAAAAAGTAAAAATGACAGAGGTGAAAGAAGGAAAAGTAACGCTTGACCTAGAAGGATTATACTTACCAAGCGGGAAAAACATTCATTTTGATGAAATTGTAGTTTAAAGATGCAGCAGCTAAATATTGTAGAAAAGCCAAATTTCGAGGAAATCTTTTCAAGAATGAAAGAAGAGTTAGTCCGTAGAGATGAAACCTTTTCAGGATTAGTAGAATCGGATCCAGCAATGAAAGTTCTGGAGGTAGCAGCATGGCGAGAACTTTTACTCAGACAAAGGATAAACGAAGCTGTAAAGGGTAATTTACTTAAATTTGCAACGGGAGAAGATCTTGATAACTTAGCTGAATTTTATGGAGTAGAGAGAGAAAAAGAAGAAGAGGATGAAAGATTTAGAAAGAGGGTAAAAGCAAAAATAGCAGGTTGGTCAACAGGAGGAAGTAAGGAATATTATAAATATCATGCACTGTCAGCAGATAGTAGAGTAAAAGATGCACTAGTGGAATCACCTATACCAGGGAAAGTACAAATTTCAATCTTATCAACACAAACTGGCATAGTGTCAGAAGAGCTACTAGAAATTGTAAAAAAGCAGGTTACTAGAGATGATATAAGGGTTTTAACCGATACAGTAACAGTAATTGGTTGCAATATTACGGAAATAGATATCCACAGTAGAATGAGCATAAGTCCTGTAATATCAGAGGAAGAAATCAAGAAGCAGTTCATTAAGAAGTTTGAAGCAAATAGAAGGCTGGGATGGAATGTTACAAGATCTTGGATAATAGCAAATCTATTTGTAGAGGGTGTAGAGAATGTAGAATTAATAGAACCAAAAGAGGATGTTGTGGTACTGGGGAATGAGTGTGCGGTGCTTAGCTACGTCAAGTTAGATAGGATTTAAAACGTATTTTTTTGCTTTGTGCCAGTGAGAGGATTACGTGCAATAAGTGGTTTACTGGATAAAAACGACCAATGTTATGCAGACGAAAAGACTCTCCTTCTCCTAGCTGTTGCAACTTATTTTTTAAGGTATTAACAATATAGTCAAATATCAAAGAAAGTATTTTTAATACCGAGAATATTTTTGTTTTTTATCAGTTTTGCAATGATCTCTTGCTCACTCATAAGCTACCTAAATAAAGGAAATTAAAGCAACTGGAAAGAAAAGACAAATGAAAAGTTTATTACCGCCAAACGCAACAAAGCAAGAGCAAGCACTGGTTGATGCAATAGATTATAAGGTTGATCCAAGCTGTATCAAAGGATTTAAGTTTAATCTTAAAGAAGAAACATTGCCGTGGATAATAGAAGAATATGGTTTAGAAGAGATACTGCGTTGGGTAAAAGATAGAAGAAAAGCCGTAGTAGAAGGAGTAAAATTTCAAAGACTACGTGGAACCCCAGCATCACTCAAAATAGCACTAAAGTGGGCAAATATAGAAGATATTACAATTATTGAAGAGCCACCCGGTAAACACTTTTTTGAGTTGCAAGTAGGGATAAAAGAGGTACCAAATGACTTCTTCGTAGATGCAGTAGTAGAGCTGGCAAAACTATCACTGCCTGTAAGATCCAGATTAATGAGGATTTTTAACGATTATTATAATGTGCAGAGATTTATATTGGATGAGAGTTTATTTGGAGATCTTCTTTCTGATTATTCAGGGGTAAAAATAGAAAAAGATGGACCAGTGTTATCGTTTGGAAGAGTAAATTTTTTCAGGTCTAGTGGTCCAGTTATTAGGATTATAGAAAACTATCTACGCGATCATTATGAACGAGCTTTAAGCAATGATATATATCGCCTAGATGTAGGAATCCTTGGAGAAACCGAGCCTCACACAAGGGATTATAAAGGCATCTATGAAAGAGATCATTTGTGGTACAACTTAAAAGCACTATATCCATTACCACAGAGTTTATTACCATCGATTAAATTTGCAAAAGCGCAGATTGTACTGTCAGATAGCTGGAAATTAGGAGAAATAAATAGCTGTTTTCCAGTTGGTAGAATAGAAGAAGAAGGAAATAAATTTGTATTGGGAAACGATAAACTTTCAGGGCAACATTGGAGTTTAAAACACAAGCCAATTTTAGAAAGGTTTAGCGTTACTCACCACTACAAAATAGAAAACTATACAGATCAGAAGATTACAAAATATGGTTTAGCAGAACACAACGTTTACTATAAAAATGACTCAGATTCAGAGCAAAAAGACTCAATACACGAATTAGAAAATTACATTTTAGTATTTTACCCAGGAGTACTGAAGTGGCACGAACATCGACACTTGCACAGAAGTTGGAAAAATAGTCAAGTAATATCTCTAATAAGTTAAGTACTTATATTTAGATCCTCATATATTATATTAATAACAGGTTAAAGTGTATGAAATAAACAGAAAAAGACTTGCTTTCTTATGCTAAAAAGGACATGACTTGAATAGCAGCAGGTAAATATAAGAAATTTGTCTGGTGCTAGAAAAGCTAATTTTGTGAGGTATGAAATGAGTTTTAGCAAGAGTAAGTTTTTTAAAGAAGTATCAAGTAACGATATTAATAAAAGAAATGAAGAAGGAGAGACGATATTACACCAAGCAGTAGAAATCTCTGATTACAAAACAGTGAGATTATTAATAAAAAAAGGGGCAGAGGTTAATGCAAGAGATAAAAATGGTTATACACCACTACACTGTGCAGTATTTGCGAAAAGCTTAGAAAATATAAAAGTGCTGCTAAGATCGGGAGCAGAAGTAAATGCCACTCAATATGTCAGTGGATGTACGCCACTGCACTCTGCGTGCAAAATAGGAGGAGTTGAAATAATAAAAGAGCTAGTAAAGGCTGGAGCTGAAGTTAATCAACTGAATAAATATGGTGCAACACCAATGTATTACATCTGGGAAAGTGAAAAGTATCGTCTATGTGATAGCAAAGAGAGTGAAGAGGCGAGTAAATTTTTGAGAGAAAAAGGAGGAATAACAAAAAGTAGAGAACTGACGTGCTATGGAATAGAGAGGCTAGTGGGAGAAATAGCAGACATGTTGAATGGGAGCTACATGCCGGAGCTAAAAATAATAGAGATAGGAGAAATAAGGAAGAGAGACAAATCGCTAATAAAGAAAGAATGTCAAAATTTAGCAAGCAAGATAATGAGCCAAGTAAATGAAATGATAGATGAGGTGGTGAAAAGGAGGGCTTAGGAATTTAAATTCAAAAAAAAGGTGAGGTAGGTTATGAGTAAAAAAGGAAAAGAGGAGTCACTATTAGAGTACTCATACAAAAATATTTACGCAAGAGACGAAAAGGGAAGAACAGCTCTACATTATGCAGTAGACGCAAAAACAGTGAAGTTATTAATTGAAAAAGGAGCGAATGTGAATGCAGCAGATGTAGAAGGATATACAGCACTGCACCTAGCGGTAACGGAAAAACGCCTAGAAACCGTGAGAGAATTAATAAAATCAGGAGGGAATGTAAATGCTGAGGAATATGGAAGTAAATGCACTCCATTGCACCTTGCATGTATGGTGGAAAAAAAAGAAATAGTGGAGGAGCTAGTAGAAGCAGGAGCAGAAATAGAGCAAGCAGATAAATTTGGAATGACAGCGATGGATTATAGCAAAGAGATCACTGAAATATTGAGGAAAGAAATAGACAGAATTGAAAAGTTATTTATGAGAGGATAGAAAATATGGAGGAAGAAACAGAAAAGAAAGTAATGAATTTAGAGAGAAAACCTTTGGGTGAGCTGAGAAAAACGTGGAAGAAGGTATTTGGGGAAGAGGCACCTAAACATTCAAAGAAATATCTGATACCAAGATTAGCTTATAGAATGCAGGAAAAAGTGTATGGAGAAATGTCAAGAAAAGGGTCAAAAAGACTAGATTATTTAGCAGATCGGCTGGAGAAGGGAAAAAGAATAAGTAGTGACAAACTGCCAGTAGAAGGAACAGAGCTAATATTAGAGAGAGGGGAAGAGACGCATGCAGTAATGGTAACAGATAAGGGTTTAATCTACAGAGAAGAATTTTTCACGTCATTGTCAGCAGTAGCCGGAAAAATAATGGGAATGAGTTACAATGGGCCGCTCCTATTTGGTTTGCGTGATCAAAAGGGAAAGGAAAATGTGTAAAGGGATAAGATGTGGAATATATACGAGAAAGTCAAATGAAGACGGTCTAGAACAAAAGTTTAACAGTTTAGATGCGCAGCGAGTAGCATGTGAAAAATATATAAAGAGCAAAGAAGGCTGGGTAGTATCGGCCAAAAGGTACGACGATGGAGGCTTCTCAGGGAAAAATTTAGAAAGACCAGCGATAAAGGAATTGTTTGAAGATGTAAAAAAAGGAGAAGTAGATTGTGTAGTGGTGTATACTCTGGATAGGCTATCAAGGGAAACAAAAGACAGCATTGAAGTAACATCATTTTTTAGAAGACATCGAGTAAATTTTATAGCAGTAACGCAGATATTTGACAATAATACGCCAATGGGAAAATTTGTACAAACAGTGTTATCAGGAGCAGCACAACTAGAAAGAGAAATGATAGTAGAGAGAGTAAAAAATAAAATAGCAACATCAAAGGAGCAGGGATTGTGGATGGGTGGAACTTTACCGCTTGGGTATGATGCAAAAGATAAGGAATTAATAATAAATGAGAAAGAAGCAAAGTTGGTAAAACATATATTTGAGAGGTATATAGAGCTGAAGTCAATGGCAGAACTAGCAAGGGAGCTAAATAGTCAAGGTTACAGAACAAAATCAGATATCTTTAAAAAAGCGACGGTGAGAAGAATAATAACAAATCCAATATATATGGGAAAAATCAGACATTATGAGAAAGAGTATGAAGGAAAACATGAAGCAATAATAGAGGAAGAAAAGTGGCAAAAAGCGCAGGAATTGATAAGGAATCAACCATATAGAAAAGCAAAATATGAAGAAGCGCTACTTAGGGGAATAATTAAGTGCAAAAGCTGTGATGTAAATATGACGCTAACGTACTCAAAAAAAGAGAATAAAAGGTATCGATACTACATATGTAATAATCACTTAAGGGGGAAGAATTGTGAATCAGTAAATCGAACAGTAGTAGCAGGAGAAATAGAAAAAGAAGTAATGGGAAAAACAGAGCAGCTATATGAAAAATGGGGAGAAAAAGCGGAAGAGTGGAAAAATTTAAGTTTTGGAAGACAGAAAGAAGTAGTGAAAAAGTTAATAAAAGGAGTAATGGTAAAAGAAGATGAAATAGAAGTGTGTTTAGAGGATAAGGTGGAATTTATACCAATGTGGTTAAAAAAGAAAGGAAACAAATGCACAGTAGTAGAGCCAGAAGGAAAAACAAACAATGCATTACTGAAAGCAGTGGTAAGAGCCCATCTGTGGAAACGGCAACTAGAAGAGGGAAAATACGAAAGTGTGAAGGAGCTGAGTGCCAAAATTAGTATAGGTACAAGACGTATACAGCAAATTTTAAGGTTGAATTATTTAGCTCCGAAGATTAAAGAAGATATAGTAAAGGGGAGGCAGCCAAGAGGTTTGAAGCTATCTGACTTGAGGGAAATACCGATGCTGTGGAGTGAGCAGGTAGAAAAATTTTATGGATTAGCGATGTAACGTTTATAAAAGTAACAAGGAGAAAAACATCATGAGAACACCGAAGAAAATATGGAGAGGTATTACCAGAAAGTTAAAAAATAGAAAAGATACCACTACTGCAAAAGAAGCTGTCATAGAGGAATCAAGGAACTCTAATATTCCAGAAGAAGTTGAGGTAAAAGAGATCGCTAATGCTGATAAAGCTGCAGAAATTGACACTCAGCTATGTAAAAATATCAATAAAAATAGTGATAATATTAATATATCTCAGCCTACATGTGAAACCAGCGAAAAGACTCAAGATGCTCCAATAGAGACGTCCAATGTACCCAATGACTTTCCTTCAAATGAAATAAAGCCATGTGATGCTGTGGAAGAGAAATCATTAACAAAAACAACGCAGCAAAGACAAGCAATCCTGGCTGGTGTTGTTGGTGCGGTATTATTGGTAAGTTGTGTTGCATCTTATCTACTGATTGAATATTCCAAAGTACACGTTATAGCGGTAGTTGGCGGGATTATTGGGTTGGTTTGTATGGGTTTTGCCCTGTATAATGCTATAAAGCCCAATACCCAGCTCGAGAAAGTGGAAGATATTCAGTCTTCTTTAAATCCAGCGTATACTCAAAAACCATAAGTGCCAAGATAACTTCTCTAAAAAATCTCTTAAATTATTAACCTAATATCACTTACCTTAGCCCCACTGTCATTTTTTCTTAATTTGAGCTTATGGAGCCTTTAACATTCTACTCCATTTATTAAGAGTCTAACAAATTAGAGAAGATAACAATAAAAAGTACACCAAATATTATATAGACAAACACCATAACAAAGCCCCATTCTTAGCCCACCGCATTAAAACTATTACTCTTCTCTGGCTTTTTTGATTGTTTACTTTTGCCTTACCATAACCATGCTCAAGTTTTAAAATACCTTCACTTAATACGCTTTCCCCAGCTTATAGAAATATTATGTATAGTAGATAGAAAACCAATGCAAGCATAATTTTTCTAACTTTTGTATTTTTTAAACTTCACTGACATTGATGCTTCTACTTTTAATTAGCTACACCTGCCAGTAACAACATTGTGCCTATTTACCGCCATCAAATGCAAAGAGATGATACTCTACTTCAAAGCATTTGCCCCTTTTTATCAGCTACTTTTCCTTAACTTGACGCGTATGCTTTTTTGAATATTCCAAAAGTAAAGCTACAACCATACTTACTAATAAATCAATTTTGTTATAGAGAGTTCAAAATTTCTTTTAACTCTTTTAAGTAAAAATTAAAAGATTTTACTTTATCTATTACTATTCGCCCATTATCCAATACTATAATCCTTTTGCCATAATTTACAGCATCCTCTAAATTATGAGTTATCATTACTGAAGTGATGTTATGTTCTTCTATTACTTTAGCTGTTATCGCAATAATTTCTTTAGAAGCTTTCGGATCTAAACTTGCTGTATGTTCATCCAGAAATAAAATTTGAGGTGGATGACTAATTGCAAGGGCTAATAAAATAGCTTGTTTCTCTCCTCCAGAAAAATTATTTATCGGTTGATTTAAAAGAGATAAAAATTTTTTAGGGGCATAGGTTTTAGAAATTACTTCTTTACTTGTAAAACGCTCATTCTTTGGGAACCTACTTTCCCATAGAAGAATATTTTCTTCCAGAGTTAATTCAGTAAATAATCTATCTTCAGCTTTTTGGGTTAAAGTAACAACCATAAAAGCCTTTTGGATAGGTAAGATTTTATCAATAGGTAATTGATTTAAAAATACTTCTCCTTTCGTTGGTGCAAGATAGCCGGCTAGTATTTTAGCTAAGGTAGATTTACCGCTTCCATTGGCCCCAAGTAACACTACAAATTCACCTTTGTCAATATTAAGGGTAGTATCATAAATTATTGGTTTATCACGGTTCGTTACTTTAAACTCAATTTCTTTAGCATATAAATAAGATTCCATATTTTTTCTTTATCCATAATTCCTATTGCGTTGCAAGGATATAAATAATATTACCCCTAAAACAAGCTTCAAATTTACAGGATCAATTCCTATATGCAATATGCTGCTAAGGCTTACAAAGTAAAAAAATATTCCGACAAAACATGCAATTACTTGCATAAAAATATGAAAATACTGAGGATTACCTCTAAAAATATGTAATCCGATGACAATAGCTCCAACACTAGTAAGCGCAAGTCCTATTCCCATATTAATATCCGCAAATCCATTTACTTGAGCAGCAAGCGCACCTGTTAGAGCCGCGAATCCATTACTTAATGCAAGACCTATAGTTCGATAAACTTCCGGTCTTTTCCCTAAAATACCCAATAAATTTTTATTATAGCCAAATGCTCGAAGTAATAATCCTAACCTTCCATTTAGTAAAAATACTAGTGATATAATGATAATACAATTGATTATAGTTAGTGGAATCAACCAATTTTCTAAATTAAATAATGATAAGATCGTTGGCGTTCCTAATATTGATATATTATGGCGTCTAAGTATTCGCAGATTAACCGAATATAGCATAAAGCTTGCAAGTATTCCGGCTATTAAACTATCAATACGGTCATTTTTTTGCATAAAACTAACTATGCTTCCAACTATCATACCTGCAAGCATACTAAATATTAATGCTGGAAATAGCCCAAAATCAATGGTACGGGCAAATATACCGGCCCCTAAAACATAAGTACCATCAACAGTTAAATCTGTAATTTTCATAATTTCATAACTTATATACATCCCCAAAATAAGAGGTAGTATTAAAAAGGACTGTTCTAACGCTATAAATAGTATGTCCATTATTTGTTACTCAATTTCTATACGCTGAAATGGTAAAGAAGATATTTCAAGTTTAGTTAGAATCTTTTGTCTAGAAAATGATTTAGAATTAATAAAGAGCATTAAACTATCCATAAGCTTAAAAGGAATATTTTTAGGGAGAATGCCGTTTAAAACATCTTTGGCAATTAATCCACTATTAACTCCAATTTCCTTTTCTCGTACCCCTATTGCTATAGTTGCACCGTCAATTACTGACCCTTCATCTGAAGCAATTATAGGAATTGATCTATTATCCGCTTCTTGTTTTAAGATATTTATGCCACTTGCTAGTAAATGATCCTTTAAGATTAGAAAAGCTTGCGTATTTTTAGGGCTATTTTTTACCGCTAGCGGGAGATCAGTCAAGTTATTTATCATCATTTTATGGAGAACAATATTATTTTTTTCTGCATATAATTTTAATTCTTTTACTGCAGGTGCTACTTTTTCACTACTACTATATAATAATGTTATATCATACAACGATGGTAGTTTATCAACTAACTTTATTATCGATATTTCATCATTAACCCCGGTCACCAAGGGATGATTTTTGTTATTTATTGCTGCAGCTACACAAACGATAGGTTTATTTTTTATATGAGAAATAGTCATTAGAGAGGTAGAAGAACCAATAGGCATGAGTATGTCTTGCTGCTGCATTTGCTTAATTATTGTGAGTAAAACATTAGGATCCCCATGAGCATTTTTAACTGTAATTTTAACACTCTGGTCTTGCAACGATTCTTTAATTCCATTAACAATCTGAGTCATTGCTTCATGTTCAAGAGGTACAATAATACCAATATTTTTATGATTAGCATAAACTGCAACAGTAAAAAACAGGACAGATAGAAACGCTAAAAGATACTTCTTATAATAGAAAGCTTTAAAAATGACGGAAAACAACATCGTGATACCCTATAAAAACTACAATTCAAACAAAGCCTAAAATTGATGTAAAATTATTTACGCCAACGCCATCCTTGATTTAAATTATTAATTTCTACAGATATCATATATATAAATTCTATTATTATATAACTAAGTCTAATATGTTTTAAATATAATGTCAATTATATTTGAAGCAGTGAAAATAGCATTAGAAACATACTGCGAATTAGCGTCGTAAAGGATTTAATTATTTACTTTCCCCAAAAACACAAAAATAGTACGTATATTTACGAGAACGCGTTGCGTAAAAATAGGGTTGTAAAAATAAAAGCTTGAGATTGTTACAACAAAATTAGGCAAACCAGTTCGTACGTAGATTTAGCGAAAGTGATCCAATATAGCTGGTTTTAGCTTACAGTGAAATTACCATATAAAAAAGTTCGTAGGGTACACATGGTAGACCATCCCATCCCAAAGAAAAATGTTCTCACGGGTAGCGGTTTTTGTTGCTGGAAATGGTTGGATTATTTAAGTTATTAGCAATATATAATACTAAATTAATAGTAATTCATTTGACAATAAGTATTAAGATAAACTTATAAAAAACAGAATTTAAAATAAACAAAACGTCATGTGTCTCTCATATTAAGAGGCTTTTGTTGAGAGTTATTCAAGTCTAAAAAAAATTTTCAAATTGAGGATTGACAAAACCTAAAAACGTGATATCTTGCTTGAAATGGCATCAAGTTACTATAGTGTATGTTAGACGTAACAGTTTCCATTTTTTTCCATTCATAAAGAGGTGATCATGCTACGTTCAGATATTCCAAAAGTTTTATTTTCGTCTATTAAAGAGGATGATCCTTATAGAGCATCTAAGCTTTTTCAAATTGAACGCTGGTGCTATGCAAATTGGCATCTGCACCAAAAAAGTGGCAAAAAAGGACGTAATTTTCTTGCACAGGTATTGTCTAGTGAGGATTGTTGGAAAAAAGTAGACAATTTACATGGAGTTAAGCTTGATAGGCAAGTCGTAGGCAAAAAGTTAATTGCGCCAGATTCAGGTAATCTCTTTGATAAGTATGCCATTGCCTGTCGTTGCTGTCTAGAAGAAGATATTATTGCTTTGTTTGAGGAAAGAAAAGAGGAATTATCAGCTCAAGGTAAGAGTAGTCTATTGGAGTATGAGCACTTAGTTAGGTGTTGCGGATCTGGTCTTTTAGCGCAGTTTTGGTCACATTTTGTTAGTGGTTACATCTCTAAACTAAATTTAGATGGCTGTCATCCATATGAGTACGGGCTTAAATGTGCTGTGAGTCTTAAGCAAGAGCAGGCAGTGGAATTCTTCTGGAATAAAATAAAATCATTACCTGAAAGTGAGATGAGCGAACAGAAAAAGGATGAAATCTTGATGAAGACAGCAGTATATGTAGCAGGGAACCGTTGTAATAGTTATCCTGAAATATTCGAGTTTTGTTTTAGTCAAATAAGTCCTGATAAATATCCAGAACTTCTAAAAAGAGACTTAGCTGAAAATGGTTATTATGGTAGTCTAAACACGCTACAGGGTGCACTTCGCTTTGATCAATTTCAGGAATTATTTGATTGTTTAAAGCCAAATGATGTTCCAGAAGATGATTATAATATCTGGTTAGACATGGAAATCAAAAAACATTCAGAGCCTTATGTAAGTGAAAGTGTAAAGCTTTTTATGCATATGTGGATGAAGGAAGGATTTGATAGCCATCGTGCTTTAGTGATAAGAGAGGAACTAGAGGATAAATCACCTCTTTTCTGTACAGTTTTATTAACACCTTTAGTAGAAAAGGGCTGTATGGAACCAGTATGGGCGTTATTAAATAAAGCTAATTCTGATCAGGTTAAAGAGTTTATGTGTTCTAAACAGGCAGGCTACATACGATCTATATTGGAAAAAAGAGATGCTGATTCATTGAATAAGTTTCTAGCATATAGAAAGTCTACAGATGAAGAGTTCACTAGCTTAACTGAAGTTGAATTAAGCAAAGCATGTGAGCAATTAGGGTTAAGCAATTAAGGTATTATAAGGCAATTCTATAAAGTAGGTGGTGGTTTCTTGTTACTACTTTAGCTTCTGTCAAAAAGATGTTGCATTGTAATACAAATGTTATATACACAAGTCAGCATGTAGGCAAAAATAGCTTTTATTATTGATATCTCTGATGGTTATACAATAAGCTTGGTATAGTGGGTTTAGTATAATATAATGAAGGGGGTTTATGTTCAAGATACAATATCCAACAGATCATCTAAAAAAAGAAGATGTTAATTCAAAGATTACTGAATTATCGGATGAAGTGCAATATATAGAGCAAGCTAGAGAATTTTCTCAACTTAAGCGTTATCGGAGATCTGATGTTGATTCCGAAAGTGGAAGTCAGATTAAGAGAATCGATGTTCCAGGAGACGGTAGTTGCTTGTTTTGGTCTGTTACTATGGCTTACTTAATACCCGTCAGAAACGACGATGCTTTATTTCGACAAAGGTATGAAGTACTATTTGGAAATGATGGAACTGTAACCCAAAATTTAGATCATATTAGAGGTTTGGTTCGGAATTTAGGTGCTGCGAATTATGATGATACATTTGCAAATTTAGTAAGAAACTTATTTCGTAATCGAGTAGTTGATCACATAAGTTCTTATAGAAATGAGTTCAGAGATTTTGTTGAAGGTGATTTTGAGCGTTACTTGGAAAACATGAGGAACCCTGATACTTGGGGAGGTGAACCTGAAATAAGAGCAATGAGTGGAATGCTTAGCGCAACGATTAGTGTTTCTGGTGAAGTTGAGACTCAATATGGTAATGGGGATATTCAAATACAATTATTTCATGTTGGTGCACCAGGTAAACGAAACCATTATAATTTTGGTCTTGAAAGGAATATTATTGATAATGATAAAGAGCTTGCAAAAGGCTTAAAAAGAGTCATGGGTAAAGTAAGACCACAAGACTTTGAGTTAATACAGTTATTGATAGAGGAAGCAGATAAAGAAGTTGGTATAAGCCGGCAAGATGAGGATTTTAAATCTTTTGAACCGAGATTTCAGTCATTTGTGGATCAGATTCCATCTTATTTACACTCTGTAGAAAAAGCAGGGTTTTTTACACACTTCTTCCTAGGTAGTTTTTCTACTTTGTTGGATACAGAGATGGCAAAAAAGCTAGACATCAAGGAGATTTATTTTAGCTTTGACGGTGCAAAGACTTTGAAGGTAGCTATTATAAAAAATGGTGAAATGAAGAGTCAAAAAGATGTGATCGATAAAGTAAAATTATTTGTTATATCAGAAAGTGGTTCTCATTCTTACACTCAAGAGTTTGATCAAGGTGAATTGAAGGAGGTATTAGGCAAGCTTTACTCTCTTATTGAAAATAACCTAGATAAAATTAAAGTTAAATCAATAAAAATCATTAAAGATGCCGGTCATCAGGGAGAAATAGTTGTTGATGTGAAAGATAAAGGAGTAGACATAGAACATAATTCTGAAGTTCAATTTAAAAAAGTGAGAAAAGGGTTATGGAGGGATCCCGAAGTCGATATAGCGAAGCTAGCTATTTCCAATCAGCGAACAGTTAAAGCATCTTTAAGGAGAATTCTTGATAAGATTTACACAATTCACTCCGAATATGCAGACTCACTAATCTATGCTAGCAGAGCACGTGAAGCAGCACATCATGGATTTATGGTAGGCGTTTTCATGAATTTCCACTATAGGTATAATCTTAGAGTTTACCCAGAGCAATTTGCAGGAAGGGGTTATGCAGATATTATCTTGCTGGCTCGTGGTCCTGATCGTGCATTGGATTCTATTCCCATTATTATTGAATTAAAAGCGGGAGCAGGTTCTAATGCTACTCCAGATAAGGCTTTGCAGCAAGCAGAAAAGTATGCACAAGGCTTTCAACCAAATGTTCAGCGAGTTCTAACCACTGCAGATGACATTTTATGTGTTGGTGTCAATCTTGATAATCCATCTCCTATCTCTGATATTAAAGTATCAAATCGTGGAGAAGAAATAATTCCTCTTTTTCAAGATATGCTAAAATCTGCTGATGACTGGGATACGCAAAGGATTGGAACAATAGAATTAAAGGGACAGGTGAAAGATAATCTAGAACGTATTTATCATACGTTTCCTGGTACACCTGAGAAGGGAGATAATCATTATTTTAGTAGGTTTTTACTAGGGCAATCACTATTGTTAAATAGAGTTGAAGATTTAAAAACTGGTTTTAAAAAATACATTTTTATCTATGGAGACAATATACCTACTGAAGTGCATCCTAATCTTCGTAGGCTTAGACGTCCAGCAGCTGAAAGAGCCAGAGAAAGATTGTCAGCTAATCTTGATGCAAGCCATGCAGTTGTAACGATGGTGCTCATTCCAGAAAATATAGAGAAGTTGGTTTATGTGATAAATATTATTGAAGCTAATAGAAAAGATGTTCTGAACATGCTAAATGAAGTGCTCCCTCTTGAGAGGTTAAACAGAGAAATAGGAAATAGAGAAATAGTCGAATTAAATCTTAATTTTGATACTAGATACAAGTCAGATTTTAAAAGATATCTTACTGTTTGGACTGAAAAATATAATTCTTTACAAGAATACAACAATGGAGCTGAGAGATTTCAAGGTACTTTCAAAAAAGTTACTTATCCTAATGAGTTAAAAGAAACATTTGATAAAGCACTAGATATCCAATCCTTATCAATAAGAGGATATAGTAGATTATTAGAAAAAATTGGAGAAGGAATCTTTCCTTTTAAGAGTCTCGTTAATAAAGAAGCTCATTTCCAGGGAATATTGAATGGAGTGTTTAGTTATTATAGTGACTTAAAATTACAGGAATCACCAGAAACTAGAGCATTAGTTTTAACTGAGTTTCAAACTGGTAGAGGGGAACGTATTGACATGCTAGTTCATGGTATTAAGTTTGTGGCTCAAGGTGGAAATGCTGAGGAGTACACTCCAATAGGGTTAGAACTTAAGGCATCAAGGCAGGGTAAAGGGGCTCAAGCTTTATTGAGGGAAGCAAATGATCAAATAAATGAAGAGTACAAAGAAGGTGTTACCTATAAAACACTTACAGATGGTGATGAGGTAAAATTTATCGGTGTTGTTTTCGATAAAGGATCTAATAATCCGAATAAACTTATTTTAACAAGTAGGACAACCGAGGAAGGATTTATTCCTGTTGGAGTAGTTCATAGTTCACATCATATGTTGCCTACTGTAGGGCAGTGTTCTAAAAGAAAATCTTCATCGCCGGAGTATCCACCAAGTAAAAAGCCAAGAAGAGAAAGAAGTGTAAGTATGGCCTGCATAGATTCGTTTGATGAAGAAAAGATTACAAAGGAAGAAAAAAAGCAACGTGTTAAAGAGCTATTTGATATTGATAATGCTAAGGATTTAACTAATGAAATTGTAGATATAGGTCGTGAGCAAGTGTTTGATATGATAGGCAATGCTGATAGGACTGATGTATATGTAAAAGTAAAAGATAACAATGGTAATGATAAAAAATTGATAATAGGTGATATTATAGAAATGAAGAATGCAGAAAGATATTTTGTAGATGATTATAGTGATGGTATTGAGATCTTAGTAAAAGTAGGCAGAGATAAGGATCGCGTTATAAAAGAAAAAATAAAAGGACAAAATATTGAGTATTATTTAAGCATCGATGGCTATGAAGTAAAATTCGATGATATAATTAAAAATTTTACTACAGATGCAGAAAGAGAGAAAATTCATAATAAATTACATCAACTATCAAATGATAAGCAGTTGTTAGAGAATAAAAAATACATTGAAGATATAGGTGATGTTCAAACTAATCAAGATTACTCTAATATTGTAGAGGAAATTAAACAGAACTTGCTAGCAAAAGGTGTTAGGGAAGATACTTTTGATACGTTTAAAAATCATTTTGATGATCTTGGTGAAAAAGTTTTTGCAGATTATATTAGTAATGTAGAAAGCAGCCTTCAAGAAAAAGGAATTGCATTTGATCGTGATAAATTTGATTCAGCGAAAATAAAAGGAGCAAAAGGTGGAAAGTTTTTTTCCATGATGGCTATATATGACTTGCTTGATAGTATAAGTGATACAGCAACACTTGGACGACATGATAATAATGCTTTAAAGCAAGTATTTGGTATCAATGGTATACTAGATGCTATGGATGATGTTAGGACAAGCGTAAGTATTTCTCCTAATAGTAAAGTGGGAAAATTGATTAGTAAGGTACCACAGCCTGTACGTCAAACGTTTGTTAAGATTATCAGTAATCCTATAGTTCAAAGTATTACATTTGCAACTATTGCTTATCAATTTGGATATAGTATAAACGAAATAGCTCAAGGTAATCATCATCCACTAAATTATTATTGGACAGCTAGTAGTGGTATAAAACTAGCAAGCATGAGTATAAGGCCTATAAGTGCAGGAGTTAGTTTTACAATAAAAAGTGTAAGTGCTACTACTAAGATTTTAAGAGGGTTATCTGCTGCAGGCAAAGTTTTAGGTAGGATGTCAGTATTTACTATGGTTCCTGATATTGTGTTTTCATTGCATCAGTCCTTATACAGTAGAACAATGGAAGCGCAAGCAATAGCAGCACAAATTCCTATATCTAATATCGATCGTACTAAAATATTTTTTTCAAATTCCGAAAAAGCAATATACGAAGACTATATAAGGATAAAGGGTTATTTAAATACTGTGAAAAGCAATGCCATAAATTACCTTAATTCTGACCCTAATATAGCTGCAGTTGTACAATATGTTTCTTCCATTCAGGAAAAGTACCATGAGGTAATTACTACCATTAAAGAAAGGACCATTTGTATGGGTAGCGGGATTGGTTGCAATACTGTGTGGGAGTGTGAATTAGAAAAAAAATATGATGGCATCTCCTTTGATGTAACTTCTAATATAAAAACTGATTTATCTTCATTAAATATATCTAGACCTCTCTACTTAGAATTTTATCAGCTGGATGACATAGGCGCTACAAGATTTAAGAGTACTAAAAAATATGAAGAGTTTCTTGCAAAACAAGAAAAGAAAAAAGTTTATTTGATTAGTAAAGAGGCAAAGTACCTTCCCCATATAACTCAAGACGAGTACAATAGCGGGCTGAGAGTCGTAATGGCCCCATCAGGACATTTAATACCACAACATCAATGTAGTGGCATAATTAATGAACAACGTATATTCCGGCCCTACGCTTTGGATAAGGTATATATGCCTTGCAATACTGGCAAAACCTATAGAAACTGTCAAGAGAGCTTTACTCTCTCAGGTGAACCTTTTATTTTTACTAGTCCAACAATAAAAGACCCTAGTAATACAAAAAAGCAAACCTTTCCTAAAGGATCAGTATTATACATTTCAGGACCGAAAACATTGACAGCAGCTGCAAATTATCCAGCAGTAATGCATATTCCAGAGGGTAGTAATATACGTTATATTGGCTCTAAAAACAATGAAACTATTTTTATTATTAATAATTCTATGTCTGGTACCCTCAAAGGTGGAGCAGGAAAAGAAAATACTCTAGTAATGAATGTTAAAGCTAATAATATCGCTGCAAATTTGCATAGTGGAACTATACGTTATGGTAATAGTAATAACATAAGATTGGTTAACACATATAACTATGTATCTAACTCTGACAACAAGCAAAATATTACTACTCACTGTGAAACGAGATTAATTAATGTAAAAAACGCGGAAGTTTGGCAAAATTCATCTAACTGCACAGATAAAGATTATGAAGTTAGAGTGGTCAACAAAGAAAATGTACATCACAGAGGATTGAAGCAAACAGTGTTTATTATTAATGAAAACAGTGATAGTGCTAGGATAGTAAGTGATTTAGGCAGTACAGGAAAAATAAAGGGGAATATTGACGTAATAAGTGTTCAAGTTGCTAATATCACACAGTGGGGAATAAGTGAAGATATAGAAAAGGTCGGCTATAGCTTAGATCTTTTAGCTAATGATACACAAAGTATTGTTTCAAGTACTAAAATCGATGATTTTAAAAATCTAATAATTCAAGTAAACTGTAGTGGAGTAACAGAATCTGTTGCAATACAAGACAAGTCTTTGTTTGATACGGCGGAGGATATTAGGTATCAAAAGTTGAAAAATTCAGGCAATGATATTAGTGGAGAAGTTATACAGGATAGTGAAAAGAAGTTAAAAGCATTTATACAAGCAAGTATTCTAGGTCAAGAATTGCCTAGCACTTACCAAATTGCAAAAGATATTGCTAGTAAGAGTAATTTGGACATACCAATATCTCAAATAGAAGTCATCAAAAATCACATGGGAATACCTAGTGAAAAAGTGATAATTGCTGATATGTACTCAGGTCAGGTAGTTGTTGATTTTAGCTATAATAATTCTGATGTTACAAGTAGTTATCAGAAATATCATAATAATGGAGGAAGCCTTAATTATGATCGCTATATGGTAGCATGTAATCACTATCAAGATGTGACGGTAGAAGGAGAAAAAGGGCAACATCAGTATGTTATCAGACTACCAGATACATTAAATCACGAAATCTCGTTATTCCCCATAAGACTTAATTTAAAAATAAAAAGCAAAGCAGTGCCTTATCAGAACGTACCTTACAATATTATTGATTTTGCTGGGTTGAATGTAACAGATATTGATAGTATAGGTATAGAAGAAGGTGAAAGGAGTTATATAAATGAATGTTATAACAAATCAATCTCTGACCTTACAGAGGACAGTTTAGAGATAAAAGATATTACAGTACTTGATAGCAAAGGTACTAAGTGGTCTTTGTCTATTGGTTTAGTTGATTACTTTAAAAGTCCAGAGCATCAGCAAATTGTATTACAAATGAACAATAAGCTTTATAAAATTGACAGTACAAATTTAAAGCTTGAGCATGTAGAGATGGATCCTAACTCTTTCAGATACTATCAGCCAGATGAACAAGGATTACAGATTTATCATAATCAACCTATTGACAAGAATGATGTTGGGTTGGTTGATTTTAGAGATAAGTCTATATTGGGTTTTGATATGGAGATTGTTGATGATAGTTTAGTGCTATCATATGGAAATAGTACCATTGCAAAAGTGGAGAATTGGAGTAATTATCAGCCTGCAAGAGAAATGATGTTCGCTTTTAATGATACAATGGTTTCTAATGCGGAATGCATATTCTCTGCTTGTAATTCAGAAGATATTATAGAGGACTTTAATAAGGAGAAAGTGACTTTATTAAAGGAGCAAATGTTTGATGCTATAGTGCGAGATAATATTAATGAAGCTAAAGATTTAATTAGAAAAATTGAAAGTATTAATATTGAAAGTAGGCATGAATTAACACCTTTGTACGTTGCTATTCAAGCAGGTAGGCTGGACATAGTAGAAATTCTTTTTGATAGGAAGCATTTTAGTGTTAAAGATAAAGACATCCATCCCCTGCACTGGGCCGCTCAGCAAGGCAATTTGAATATAGCTAAGTTTCTTGTGGATCAAGGTGCTGATATTGGAGCTAAAGATAATAATGGTAGAACTCCTCTGCGTGTAGCCGCTTATAGTGGTGACCTAGATATGGTCAAATTTTTTTTTGATAGGAACATGAATATTGAGGTTAAAAATAATGATCCATATAAGGTGATGGGAGTAGTTGAGGGCGTAAAGAACGAAATTATTAACCAAGCAGATACTGCACCTAATGTAAAAAGATGGGCAGAGTTTTTTGTAGAGAAGTTAAGATATTCAATAAAAAGTGTAGCAAAAGAGAAGCTAAAGGATGGCATGTTGCATAATAGGTATAGTTCAGTTAATGAACTTGCTAATGAAATTTATAAATCAGATGGAAAGCTGTTTGATGATATAATTAAAGAAGTTGTAGATGATGCATATGGAAGAGTAGATACGAAAAAAATATTAAGCTGTGTACATAATCATGGTGATATTGGTCAGTTGATTTCAGGTTACATAGCTGTATTTGATGCAATGCAAAAGAGTGGTGATCTAAATGATAATGCAATATTTAAGTTAGCTTCTTACATTAAAGAAGCAATGGAGATGAAGGATTATCCTAATGTTCCTTTAGAAAAAAGATCTAGCCTTGAAAAGCTAGAAAATAGATTACCAAAATCAGTAAGGAATGCAATATTTGCTTCAAAAGTATGTATTAAGAATGTTTATCAGGGTGAATATTTATATGCTGCTAACAAATGTTTCAATTATGATAATGACAGACGAATGGCATTTACTTGGACTCCAAAGAATGAAAAAAATGATAAGTTTAGGTGGAAGATTAAACTTGATGGTGACAATTTTTATATAGTGAATGTTGCATTTAATGAAACCTTGTATGCTGCTAGTAACTATTTTAATTATGATAATGATAGACGAATGGTATTTACTTGTATTTCAGGAGGAAGAGTTGCACGAGATGTGTGGAAGCTTGGACCTGATGGTGATAACTGTTCTATAATGAATGTTAAGCTTAATGAATATTTATATGCTGCTAATTATGCTAAATATGACAATGATAGGCGTAGAGTATTTACTTGGATTCCAGGAGGTCAGGTTCCGCAAGGGATGTGGGTGATTGAAGATTGTGGGTCTAATGTAAGAAAAGTGAGAAATGCAGATGCTGGTTCTAGTTTAGATATAGTAAAGGTTTCAAGGCAAGCACAATTAGATCATGCATTGTTGAATGTAACAAAAGTTGGCAATATTAGTGAAGTAACAGGCCTTGTTAATCAAGGAGCTAATGTTAATACTGAAGACAGAGATGGTAATACCCCTGCACGCAATGCTGTATTAAAAGGTCACTTTGGTATATTTAAATACCTTGTTGAAAATGGTGTTAGTTTAGAGGGTAAAGATCATCGTTGTGGTCCCTCTATATGTGATGCTTCTTATAGTGGTAATTTGGATATACTAAAGTACCTTATTAGCAAATGTGTTGATATTAATGATACTGATAAAAATGGTTGGACACCGCTACATTTTGCTGCATGGAGAGGCTACTTAGAAGTTGCTAACTTTTTAATAGAAAAGGGTGCTGATATTAACGCTGAGAACATTTTTGGCAGAAAACCTATACACATTGCCGCTGAAAACAATAACAAAGACATTATAGATTTTTTTCTCAGCAAGGGAATGAGCATCGATGATTTTGATAGATATGGTCGAACACCACTATACTGTGCTTCTTGGAATGGTCACTTGGGTATAGTAAAGTACCTTGTAGATAGGGGAGCTGACGTTTATACTCAAGACAAAGGTGGTAAAACATTGCTGGATATTGCTACTGATCAAAAACACAATAATATTGTAGAGTATTTAAAACAAGTGCAATTAGATAAAGAATTATTGATTGCAGCACAATATGGAAATCTTAGCAAAGTTGAAGATCTTGTAAGTCAAGGGGCTAGCTTAAGTGCTAAGTATAGCGATGGCCGAACTCTTATGCATTGTGCTGCTTATGGGGGCGAGCTAAATGTAGTAAAATATCTTGTGGTAGGTGAAAAGAGTAGTTTAAAAATTAAAGATAATAGTGGTAGAATTCCCCTTCACTATGCTGCTTACAATGGTAAACTAGATATAGTAAAATATTTTATAGACGAAGAAAAAATTGATGTTAATATTAAAGATCATGGTGGCTGGGCGCCTCTATATTATGCTTCTTGTAGTGGTTATTCTAATGTAGTAAACTACCTTGATAAAATACATAATTTAGATTTGATAAGTAACTTACAAGAAAATTCTGCGTCTTTAGAAATCCCAAATAGTAATAACATTGAGGTTCAAGACAAACTTGGTAGAACCCCCTTACATCTTGCTGTCAAAGCAGGTGATCTGAGCAAAATAAACCTTCTTTGTGATTATGGTGTTAATATTGAAGCTCAAGACAATTTTGGTTGTACACCAATTTTTTTCGCTATTCGATCAGGAAAATTGAATGTAGTGAGTCTTGTTCTTTATTATGGTGCTAATATTAATGCTCAAGATATGTATGGTTCTACGCCTTTACACTATGCTGCTCAAGAAGGTAACTTAGGTATGATTCAGCTTCTTCTTAGTAGATGTGCTAGGATTGAGCTTCTAGATAGGAATGGTTGGACACCTATACTTTTTGCTGCTCGAGAAAGTAAATGGAATGCAGTAGAACTTCTCGTTAGTAAGGGTGCTAAATTTAATAATGAAATAACGTATCAGGGAACACCTTTACATTTTGCTGTTCGAGAGGGTAATTTGGATACGGTTAAATTTCTTATTGATAAAGGTGCTAATATTGAGTCTCAAGACGACTATAATAACAAACCTTTACATCTTGCTGTTAGGGTGAACAGATTGGATATAGTAAAATTTCTTCTTGATAAGCACGCTAACATTGAGGCTAAAGACATGGATGGTGATATACCTTTAGAATTGGCTATTCAAAGTGGTTACAAAGATATAGAGGAAGTTTTAAGGCAAGCACAATTAGATCTAGATAAAGAATTATTGAATGCTGCAAAAAGCGGAGACCTTGATAAAGTTAAAGAATGTATAAAACGGGGTGCTTATATTAATACTAAGAGTAGTAATGGAAGGACTTCTCTACACTGGGCTGCATTTGAAGGTTGCTTACCAGGAGTAGAGTATCTTATAAAGGAAGTTGCTGACATTAATGCTAAGGATAACACTAGTAGGGCTCCTCTACACTATGCTGCTAGAAATGGTCATTTAGATGTAGTAAAATACTTTATAGAAGAAGGTGCTAACTTTGATGTTAAAGATAAAGATGATAAAACACCGTTGGATCTTGCCTCTTGGCAAAAACATAATGATGTTGTAAAATATTTAGAGGAAATCAAAGAAGAAAAAGACAAAACTGTTCAACGCAAACGCCGTCATCACCATGGAGATCATAGTCGTCATCATAATCACCTATCGCGTAAACCTCTTGCTATAGATTTAGGTGATCGACCTGAGATAGCAACAAGTAGTGGAGCAAGACCATCTTCATGGATAAATAATTTGTTTAGTTGGGTAAAAAGCTCTGTAGGTGGATTATTAAATTCTAAACCTACATTACCTGAGGAAACATCAAGCACTTCAAGTCCAATATCACAAGTAGATGCAAAAATGGATGTAAATGGTTCAATAATGTTATTTGACTTATTGATTAGAAGGGTTACAGGTCAGAAGTATATTTCCACAGTAGTTCAGTCTATATCACCATTAGAAGCACAGGGCTATGCATTAAATATTATAGAGGAATTTGAGAAAGTAGTAGAGCAAGCTGGATTAAAAAGTGGTGTATCAATGCACCGGTTAAATATTGATTATATGGGAATGCAGAAAGAGATTACTAGAAAAGTCATGAGTGGTAAATTTGATGAGGTTTCAGGGATTTTAAGCTCATATGTAGAGAAAGCGTGCCCTGGTAGAGAAGCAGGATGCCCTGGTAAATTAAGCGAGAAAAGGTTTAATGAGTTTATGGCTAAATTTAATAAAGGATTAGATGTAACATTAAATCAATCAATAGAGCAGATATTACACAATGGAGGTGATACATTAGAGGTTAATAATATAGAAGAACAGCAAGGACCTAGGAGTTATTTAAATAATACTTCTATTCAAGGCCATTTGACTCGGAATAAGGTTAAATTAATTTCTTAATCTCATCTAAAGAAAGGCCGGTTATTTCAGCGATAACATCAATAGATACACCGGCCTTGAGTGAGTTTTTTGCAACTTCAATTTTACCTTCAATTTTACCTTTTTGATGTCCGATGAGGATGCCTTCATGAAGTTTTTCTTCAAGACTAGATAAATAATCATCGGTACGTTTCTTAGCTTGGTCATAAGCAAGACGTTCTTCTTTACTCCAATTATATTGGTTCAGCTCATCATAAGCCCTGCCAATAATTAAATCACTTCCTATTATTTTTTTTAGATCATCTTCACTTGTTTCACCGGCGTGTTTAAAAAAATAACACCATTTCTCTACTACATTTTCTAATTGATCTTCTCTTTTTTTAAATTTAGGTAACTCTATAAAAGTAAAACTAAAGTCTTTGAGATCATGTTCAAAAGTTATCTTATCAAAAGTAACATGATCAGACTTATAAGCTAGCTTATTAGGAAATAAGATAAAATCGGCAATGGCAATAAAGATAACGCCTTTAAGATCATGATACTGATCACCTACATCAGCTTGACTTGAATAGGCCTTAGCGGCATAGTATTGGGCACGTTTTTCAAAGCCAGTAGTTTTAGCGACTTGCATCTCAATTATTGTTTTTATGCCTGTAGAATCAACACAGAGAACATCAACAATGCTTTGCTTTTGAGAAGCAATGACAGGGTCTTGAATGGGACTGAGAAAGGAGACATCTTTAATCTTATTGTCATCGGTAAGACCTAATATATCATTAAGAAAGTGAATAAGAATATCTTTATTTTTTTCGGTACCAAAGATACGGCGAAAAGCTATATCATTGCGAGCATCAAGAAACTTCGAAAGAGCCATGAGAAAGTAAGTTAAAAAGTATTAATGATTATACACAATTGTGAAGAAATGTTCAACGTTTTTATGCTGAAGTCTATTAAAGTGGTAAATTTAGCTAAATTTCAAGAGTTGGCAAAAAACTACCTTCATAGATGACCCTAGAATGCTACTACGCATCTTAGACTGTCCTTTTCTATATCTTTTTATCACCCTTCTGTAAAGTGCCTTAAAAGACCAGCAAATGGATATCATGAATTTAAAGCTGTGGGAGACATCAAATTGGTGTATAAAAACACGAATCTACAACGACATCGCTTAAGGAAATCAGTATCTATTAATATATTAATTTATTCATAAAAAAATAAATAAAAAAGATTGAGAAATTGATTTGACTTCACTCGAAAGCTATGGCTCTATGCCAATGCTGATAAAAAAAACAGCAGTAAATATTTAAAAAAAGTTTGTTGTTAGTGAAGGGTAAATTATATGAATAAAAGTAAAGAGGAAATAGAATTCAGAATATTAGAAAGCAAAGGCAAAGCACTACTTGACCATGAAATAATGGAAACATTTCTAAGTGCAGTGCATGAAAGGCCACAAGCTCAAGAAATTGCTAAAAATCTGGTGAATACTTATACGGGAGTAGGAAGGATTTTAGGTAGAGAAATGGATGACCTGAAAGTTATAGAAGGAGTGACTGATTCTGCAGTAGCAATGATTATGTGTGTTAAGGAAACACTAGAAAGGGTACTGAAAGAAAAGCTTAAGAGTGAGCCAATAATGGACTTACAAGGGCTAGTAGAATATTTGAACGTAAGTATAGGTCATGCAGAGAGGGAATGTGTAAAAATATTGTATTTGAATAAAAGGCGCCAATTAATCGGAGAAGAATCGTATATTGGTGAAATGGAAAAAGCACCAGTATACATAAAGGAAATTACAAGAAAAGCATTAATAAAAAATGCAACATTAGTAATAATGTCACATAACCATCCTGGAGGGAGTTTAGAACCATCAGAAGAAGATCAAGAAGTAACGAAGAGCTTAGCGGCAGCATGTAGTACTGTAAGCGTTAGATTATTTGATCACATTATCATCACAAGTACGGGCTATTTTAGCTTTCGAGAAAACGGATTGTTATAGCAGAAAGTATTTGCAAATCTACTCACTATAATTTATAATGAGTAATAAAATGTATAATAATAAAGTTTATTGTACGCTTAAAAAGTATTTTTAATAGTGAGGATAATATGGGTAATAAAATAATTGTACCTTTTGATGACAAAAAAGGAAGCATCTACGAATTAAACGTTGATCTTGATAGATTATCAAAAGGTGAGATGTTAAATGCTATTGTAGGAATTGGTCGTACTAGCCAGCAGCCTACCTTTGTAAGCAAAATTAATAAGGCTAAAAAGTCTCAAGAAATAGCACCTTTCCCTGGTAGAGAAGTTCGCGAAAACAAAATCAACTATGGGAAAGGACTTGACTACATATATGGCACAAAACCTTTAAATGATCAAGCAGAAGATTTAAATCCATTTACTTCAGCTTTGCAAAAAATAAAGCCAAGTATAAGCGAAAGCGAAAAGTTGAGCTGGTTTAAGAGTGCTGTGGTAAGAGCAAAAAGTTTAAAAGAGATGAATAAAATTATAGATGAAGTAATAGATGATGGAGCAAGGCTAAATGCATGTAATGATGGGGAATGGAGTTTCGCAGAGTATGTAGTATTAGGTACACATTTTCATAAATTTGATAAGGTTGATCGTAAAAAGGTAATACGTAAATTAATGTTAAGCGGTGCAGAGTTTCATGATACTCTACTACAGAATAAACTGATAGGTGAAATCTATAATGAGCTACAACCAGAAGTTCAGCCACAGATAGATAGGCAGCTAGAAGAACTAGAGAAGGCTAGCGAAAGTGCTGTGCAAGAAGGAGAATTAATAGATATCGAGATAGACAATGCAACATTATATATAGAATTTTCTGAGGACAGTAAAGTAGAGGTTGCCAAAATACTGAGAGAGTTAGGAAGTAATATTTTAAAAATTGGTAATGATGCAGTTGAGGTTAAAAGTGAGAAAGGAGGTGTAAGAAACTATACCGATATGTCAAATGGCAGCTCTGTCATGTTAGAGTTTCCTACGAGCATTGGTAAGCTAAATGTTATATTGTACCACGATGTAAAAAAATATGATCAAGTACAAGTCAGAGTAGAAAACAAGGAAATGTGGGCTGAGTTACAAAAAAGAGGCGAAGAAATTGGAAAAAATTGCCTCTTTGGGGGAGTGAAGCTTAAGGAAGTGGTAGAAAGAGGTAATTTCACTAGATGTGGCATATGGAATGAAAAGTATGCTATAAAAGAGATTAGCAATGATGAAGTATTGTCTTCATGGGTAAATAGGGTATGTGGAGGTAGTAAAGAAACCTTTAGGGAACTTTAATGCGTCTACAGCAAACTTTAAGGTTCCAGAGGTTTTTTCTACCGTTATATCTGAGCTATAGTAGAAAATATTATACGCATGGTTGTTTTCGTGGAAAAAAGTCTAGACTGTGAAGTAAGGGAAAAAGTAAAAAATTGGAGGTTAGAGAGAGGTTATACTCAGAAGGATTTAGCTGAGAAAGTTGGTGTAAAGTATTGGGTGATACTGCAATATGAGAAAGGGAACCGTAGAATTTCAATTGAAAGGTTGTATGCTATAGCTGAGGCACTATCAATCAGTATTAGTGATCTTATTCCTGTATCAAAAAGCTGTCTTGAAGATGAGGGAGAGGAAATATTAAATCTAGTAAGAAAATATAAAAAGATTAACGATCAGGAGTTACGTAAGATGTTTTGTTTGCTAACCAAATTTGTCAAAGTTAGTGAGAAAAGTAGTAGAAAATCGGAAAAAATAAAAATTGCAAAGAGTCTGGTTAAAGCAGGAGTTTCTGTTGATATTGTTGCAAAAACAATTGGTCTGTCTGCTGATGAATGTGTTGAAGAAAAAGTTGGTTCTATCTACTACCAAATAGGAAAAAAGATAAAAGAATGGAGGGTATTACGGGAGTATACTCAAAAGGATTTGGCTGAGAAAATGGATACAACACGTGACGAAATAAGCAACTATGAGCAAGGAAGGACTGCTGTTCCACTTGATAAATTATATGAAATGGCAGAAGCATTATCGATTAATATTACGGATCTACTAATAGAGGAAGGGAGTAAAGTGAAAAATGAGCTACCTGATTTGATTAAAGAATACAAAGAAATTGAGAGCCAAGAACTACGTAATGCACTAATAAAATCTCTGTTTGAGGGAATACGTATTTGTGAGGAGAAAGTGAGAGAGATAGAAAGAATTAAAGTTGCAAAGGATCTAGTAAAAGGGGGAATTTCTATTGATATTATTTTGCAATCGGTAGGTTTACCTGTTGATATAGTTTTAGATGGGTAGCTCGTGGAAAAATTATAGTAATAGAGTTTTTTTCTTAAATGGAGGTATATGTGTTTGTTTCTGCAAGCAATGTTAGTTATGGAATAGGGCAAAAAATAGAAAATTGTAGGTTAATGCGAGGTCATACTCAAATAGGATTAGCAGGTCAAGTAGGTTTAACATACCAAGAAGTGAACAGCTATGAGAATGGTTATACTCCTATTCCAATTGGAGTACTATATGTAATAGCAAGAGTATTATCAGTTAATGCTGTAGATCTATTACCTAAACCAATAACAGTAAGAGAGTATAAAGATGAAGACGAAGAAATACTCTATCTAACGAAAATATACGAGAATCAAAAGTTAGGTAAGATAGTACCTTCATTAATCAGGTTTGTTCATATCAGCGAAAAAATCAATCAAGAAGAGGCAAGGTTGGAAATAGCAAAAAATCTAGTGAAAGAAGGGGTTTCAGTTGACATAATTTCCCAAGCAACCGGCTTATCTATCTACGAGTATGATAATACAGAGAGAGAAATCTGCACTGATTCTATATATTACAGAGTAGGGCAAAGAATAAGAGAATGGAGATTGATAAGAAGGTATACTCAAAAAGATTTGGCGGATAAAGTTGGTTTAACACTCAAAGAAATACACGAGTATGAAAAAGGATACACTGCCATATCATTTGATAAATTATATCAAATAGCAGAAGGATTATCAGTGAATATTAAAGTTCTGCTACCTAAAACAAGAGAAAGCAAAAAGCTATTGAGTTTAATGGATGAGTACGGAGAACAAGAATCATTAGTCAAATCTCTATCTGAAGATATGAAAAGTGGCAAGGAAAAAGTTAAAAAAGCAGAGAAAATCAAGATTGCGAAAGATCTAGCAAAGGCAGGTGTTGCTAGTGATATTATTGTGCGAGCAAGTGGCCTAACTGCTGATGAGTGTGAAAATTGAATTGTGTTAAATAATATATTAAGATACAAGTAAAAGTAGTTATATACTTAATATAGATAAAGGTTGCAAATAATCTACTTATGCTGGACATTTCTATCGAGGAGCTTGAAAATCATGCTTTCAAAACTTAACCTGGATTAAAGATTTCAGTAGTTTACTTACTCATAAATAATACATTAAAATATCAATAAAAAATAATTATATATTTAATATATCTAAATTACTGAATGAAATTCTTGTGCTTGTGTATTTAATATATAATGTTCAAATAGATTGAAGTGAATTAACTAAATTAGGTACCAGAAATTTGCTTAATGTAATTCATTGGTATCACAAATGATTATCTTGAGTATGCCAATTTTTCTAAAAATATTGACGGTATTAAAAAAATAAGTTATCCTTTTAATAGATTTATTAAGAAGGTGTGTATGGTTAGTCATGAAAAGAAACATACAGTAGCATTTTGCATTTCAGCTATTGCGTTTTGTGTTGGCATCTCATTAATTGCAGCAGTACTTACAAAAATAGCACCTTTAATTGCCATAATTGTTTCAACTATAATAGGGGCAATAACTATTTTGTCTGCTTGTCAAGCTATTGAAAGCTACTCAGTCATAAAAAATAGCAATAAGGTAACAAGTAGTTTGCATAAAATAAAAGAAGCTTTTACAGGAAAGGAAAGCGAGCTTTTTATTGAAAAGGTTTTTAACCATTTATGTGGATTTTTTAGTAGTGAAAAAGAAAGTAGTACACAAAGATAATAAGATTTCTCAACAAGGCAAATTTGCTTATTTTACTTTTCTGGCTCAACTAAAGCTTTAGATTTTACTTGATGTAAATTAAGATACAATGTCACAAAATTTATCGATTACTTTTTGATTGCCTTCTACCATTGCCTTTGCCTCTTGCTGAAGAGATTTGATATTTTTTGATGTAATATTATCCATGTCGGGTGATGCTATTTTTAATTGCGATTGTATGCGTATATATTTATCACCTATAACTTGATCAAGTTGGTAATTTACTGAATCTAAACTTGAGGCAAACATCACATGTAATAGTGGTTTTACCCAGCCTATTTTGCCAAATTTCCTTGAATTAGCATACTCTATGCTTCTATCTGTTCTTCCAGTACCTATCGATAACAGTAGAATATCATCATTTGGAAATAACCTCTTACCACTTGCATATGCACAAGCCGCTGGATTATTTGCAAATACCCCGCCATCCACTAATATTCTGTCTATCTGGTTAATTTTGAGATGTTTTGGTATGAAATAAGTAGGTGCAGCCGTTGCAGCTCTGAGTGCATCTTTCAGCTTAATATTACCTTCTTTCCAGCTTTTAAAGAAAAATGGGCAGTTATTCTGAATATCGTAACTCGTAATCAACACATTACTTAAAGTGTTTTTAAGGATATCATCGCCAAAATATTTATCCAGTACAGATTCAATATTTTTATGTGGATATTGTGCGCAGTTAAACCAAGATAGTATTGATCGCCTAAAAAATGAAGACTTAAAAATATATGGTCCATATTCCCGATAGAACTCGACTAAATCATTAGCAGAATATTGAGGTTTATCTTTTTTACATAATCCAGCTACAACAATTCCACCGGTTGAGGTCCCTGCCATAAGATCAAAGATTTCAGCTACTCTCTTTCTTGTTCTTTTTTCTATTTCTGCTAGAATGATGGCTGGTATTATGCCCCTTATGCCTCCGCCATCAACTGAAAGGATATATTTAATCATGTTTAGATATTTAATAATTTTATTAACTTGTTCTCTTTTATCAGGTTGTGTTTCTTGTCCTAGTACTACTGTATGTTTCACTCCTAGGGAAAATTGCACCAATCTAATAATTGATTCCGTAGAGCATGCTAAAGGGTCTGTGTTAGTTCAAGCATACCAATTTACCTCAAAGCCTATTGCTGAGTCCTTGATTCAAGCCAAAAAACGAGGTGTAGAAGTTAAGATAATTCTTGATAAGTCGCAAATTCATTCAAAATATAGTGTCATCAATGAGTTATTCGAGCAAGGTATTAAGATTTATATTGATTTCAAACCAGCAATCGCTCACAATAAAGTCATGATTATTGATAACCAAAAAATCATAACTGGGTCTTTCAATTTCTCTGACGCCGCACAGAAAAAAAACACTGAGAATCTACTAATTATAACAGAAGATCCTCCATTAGTCGAGCAATACATCAAAAACTGGAAGGATCGTCAATCTCAATCTGATGCTTACACACCAAAAGTAGAAGAATAATTACTTGTACTTCAAATTAGCTTTGAATTCATCTAATTCCTCAGAAAGATTCTTTACCCGTTCTTCCAGACGATATACCGTAACGGCCAATCCATTGTTCTGCTCTATAAATTTATCATGCATGTGTACCCGTAAGTCTAGCTTGGCGAGCCACCAAATTGTTGCTATGGTCTGTATTACCATCGTTATTATTACTGTGATTGGGATTTTTTGTTTTTGCATGCTTTTCCTGATTGTATAATAAAAGACTTTCAATTATTTCTTGTTTGGTAGTGTTCATAAGCGTCAAGTTAAGTGCAAGCGGCATAAGAAGGAAAATGGAAAAAACTATTTTAGAAATTGAGTAATAAGGTTAGTAATTTATGGATCAATCTAAAAAAATTATCTTAAACTTGACATGTATAAATATTTCCTATTGTTTCCCAGTTACGAAATATTACTGCTCAGATTTGTGTTCCTTTTCAGCATTATAGAGCAAGTGTATAATTTCATCGTATGGTTTATCTTTATTGTGCCGTGATCTTAGCACAGCTACATCTCTTGGGTTTTTTTCCATCTTTATTTCTGATTGTAGGATTTGCACCTTTCTCCAATAAAAACCTTATGATTTCTAAATCCCCTCGATACGCAGCATTGTGAAGTGCTGTACTTCCATACCCGTTGATAATATTTACATTAATTCCTTCGTCTATCAGAAATTTGACAACTTCTAAGCATCCTTCTCCTGCAGCATAATGTAGTGTAGTAAGTTTAAAAATTTGCGTATCTATATCTAATAAATTTTTTACTGAAAACTTCGCAATTTCTAAGTTACAATTTTCAGATGCAATCCGCAATATTGTTTTATAATTATCTGTAGCTTTTGCTTTCGTATAGCAATAGGTAATAATAACACATACTACTGTTACTATAAACCACCAAAAATGTAGCTTATTTCTTGAGTCTCTGTTCATATTCAATACTTTTTTCAACATTAAACATTTGGTTTACTGATTTTTTCTTAACGTTGATGCTGATAACACAGTGCGATAACCTGAACTATCTAACACATGTTCTGCTCTGTCAATTATCCATTCACCGTCTATATCTTGATGAAACCCTAACAAGCTAAGTTTCGCCTCTGCAAATAGTTCTGGATTACCAGGCATAGTGATATCCAATACTGCATTATTTCGCTTTAGTTGTTTTAACTTAGCATTTGCTGCACTTAGTGCTGATTCTACATTAGAGTAAAGCGTTTGTATGGTATAACTTGGACTACCAGAGCCAACTGTTTCTGATATAGTTTCACCCTTTTCATAGCTATGCCATTTTGCAACCACTGAGTTGTACCTACTCACGGTAAAATGCACTTTCCAATTGATTGTGTCTTGAGGTCTAATAGCTGTTGTTCCTAAAGCTTTTCCAGTTGCCGACTTTGCTTTGCCTTTGGGAATAAAGAGTATGTATCCGCCAGCTAGTTTTGCCATTGCTCCGTATTCTATTGCTATTTTTGTTAATAAACTTATATCACTTTCTTCTATTTGGTTAATATGTGGAATCAACACATTTTCAAACTCTTCTGCAACTCCGTACCCATATCCGTGCTTTTCTGCTATTTCCTTAACCAAGTTACCTAAAGTAATTTGATGCCATTCCTTAGATACTTTCTCTTTTAATGACAGTCTTAAATTTGTTGCATGGGCTTTTATTAGTAAGGTTTTAGGTGGACTCTGCACCGTAATTTCATTAACTGTATATACACCCATTGGCATTACTCCGATTTCCCTGTACCCTAAAGAAATATTCAATTCATTCGGAATATCTATGTCTTTGTCCCTATAATCAACATGTACTTCAACTAAATCGTCTATTGTCCCAGATTCATCGGTAAGGCGCAATGATATGACTCTATCTTTAACTGATTCACATTTATCTATTATAAAATCTGGCTGCATTTATTCCCAGACCTTTAATTTTGACTTTTGTACTGGTTTCTGAATAGTAGGAAGCTTTATCTTTAATCCTGCAGGCAAAAAGCTTCCGTATTCTGCCAAACCTAAGTTCTCTGCTAGTACTAATTCCACTACTCCATCCGTAAATCCGTAATGTTTCCAGCAAATCAGATCTAGCATTTCTCCTTCTTTGGCTAAGTAATATATAATCATCTATAGCTCTTCAAACTCAAACTAAATTCAACTTTTCTTGGTAGTCCACTAGGTAAAAAATACATCTGCTTTTCTTCTAACCTGGTAATTACGAACTGTCCTAAAATATTACCTAAACTATCTACTAAAATATGTGGTTTTTCAGCTTCTTTCATATTCTTTAATTGATTTAGCCCATTGAGATTATGTAGATAAATCGTTCCTTCTAAATCTATATCTTCTATACCTTGACCGATATTTTGTAATAGTGGCATATTTTCAATACACTCAATTGTGCTCCAACGATTCTCTCTATTATACTTTAAACTTCTTGGAACAAATTTATACGGGCCAAGAGACAACATTTTAATAAACAGGGTCTATGGTATCAAACAGAACATCACGTGATTTTTCTCTTATCCTTTTTATTACTTCATCAGCAAGGCTACGAACATCTTGATTTGGTGCTGCTTGTACACTTATGTTGAAATAATTATGTTGAGTTTGGTTAAAAGTTTTATTTTCATATTTGCTTTTTACGTACTCTTTTAGATTGAGATCTTTCTCATCTGCTATAGATTTCTTTTCTGCGATAGCATGTTTAATTTTAACATTATTCCAGCTATTTTTAGAAATTCCTTTCATCACACTATTATTTGATAAAGGATTCCCATTATTAAAAACACTATTTTTAGAAAGTAAATTGCTAGCTTCTCCATCAACTAACGAAATAACAGTTTTTCTCTTCTCAAATTCTTTTATTGGACTATTTTCTGATACTTTCCAAAATACGCTACTAACTGTATCTCCCATCCATGAAAAAGCCTCTCCTATCGGTTTTATGATTGATTTCCAAAAACTAGCAAAGAATTCCTTCACTTTTTGCCAGTGAGTGATAACAAGTGCTGCACCAGTGACAAGTCCAGCAATTAAAAGCCCTATAGGATTACTCATTACAGCAAGCGTTATTGCTCTTAGCCCTGTTATTACTGCAGGAAAAACTGTAGCTGATAAAAATGAAAATGTTGCAAGTATTTTTGCCCTTAAACCGAGAACTGTACTTGCTAAAAAAGTAAACCCATAACCTAAGCCTACTACTAAGATTTTCAAACTTATTAAAGCTGCTATAGTTCCCATGATTGCTGTAGTTAAGGTTGGATATTTTTCTGCAAATAAGGCTATGCTCCTAGTTTTTTCTTGTAAAAATTCAGCTATAAATTTTAAAGTAGGCAGCATCACCGAGCCCAGGTTCATACCAACTTCAGCTATTGCATTTCGAAGGAGTCTTAATTTATTGGCTGTAGTGTCTGCACGATTTTTGAATTCTTTTTGCAGAGAGCTTCCATACTTTTCTGTGTTAGCCAATAACTTTATTGCATCCTCATACTTATTAAAACTTCCAGCTAATAATGCAATATCATCTTGATATTCCTGACCGAAAAGTTTCATAAGGATTGTAGAACGTTCCTGGTTATCCATTTTCTTTAGAGTTTGAAAAAAGTAGAGTAATGCTTCTTCGCCGTTTTCGCTTATTCTTTGTACTATTTCTTCTGCAGTTATTCCCATTTGCTCTAGTGCTGCTTTAAAATCCCCTCCTTGTCCTTCAGCAGTTTGAAGCTTAGAAAGTAAAGCATTTATAGCAGTTGCAGCTTTTGCTGGTTGTTTGCCTAAACTAATGAAAACATTTACTAAACTGCTTGTTTGTTCAAACTTTAATCCAAACTGCTTTGCAGTACCACCAACTATTGCTAGAGCTTCAACCATATCTTTTGCTTTAGCAGCAGTGTTATCTGATAAGTGGTTGATTACATTACCAACGTGCTCCATTTCACTAACATCAATTCCATAAACGTTAGAGAGTTTAGCTATGGAATCACCTGCTTGCTCTGCAGACATATCAAATGCTGTAGACATTTTTGCCACCGTTTCTGTAAATTTGAAAAGATCTTCTTTTTTGATACCAAGTTGACCACCGCTTGCAGCTATTTGTGCCAGTTCTGAGGCTGATAATGGTACAGTACGTGACATCTCTTTTAACTTTTTTGCAAATTTATCAGCTTCCTTTGTCTTTTCATCAAAATCAACTACTTTTGTAACATCAGCCATAGCACTTTCAAAGTCAATAGCAACTTTAATTGGTGCTGCAAGTGAAAGCCCTAGTCCAATAGTCTCTATAATTTGTGACTTAAAATGTGTCTTACTTGCTAAAAAACTTTGGTGACTACGTATTGCAGACCCAAGCTTACCATACTTACCTTTTAGCACTTCAATAGAAGAACCAAGTTTATATTGATCACTTACTAATGACTTAATATTTCTTCCACTTTTCCTTACTTCTTCATTGAATGAATGTAAAACATCTCTCTTTTTTAAGTATGCTTCTTTTGCTTTTGTTGCAGAAAACTTAGCTCTATCAAACTCAGCTTTTAAAGTTTTGCTCGGCTTTTCCACTTCTTTCATTTGTTTAGCCAAGGATTTTACTTGATCTTCAAAGTCTTTCCATGATCTCTTGCTAGTCAAAACATCACTACCCAACTGCTTAAACTTTGATACTGATTTTAAAGACGAATCAAGACGTCTTATATTTTCACCAAGATGAGAAAGTTGACTACTACTTCCTTTTATTACAGTATTAAAGCTGCCATCTAAAACAGCTCCGATTTTTATAGATAACGTTGACATTTAAGCTCCTTTGCTGATTTGCTCCATGAAATAAACTCACTAATCTCCATATCAAGAATGTGCTCAACTCCACCACCTATGATAGAGCCAAGCACTAGTATTTCTAATCTCAAGTTTTTTGGATAATCGGTGAAAAAAAATCCTTTAATACCTCTTGAACTTTCACATAATCAGCAATATCTAACTCCTCAATTGATTCTTTTGCCACTGATGTTAAGTTCGCTGTCAGAGTGACTTCTTTACTTAAATCACTACCATTTAGACGATCTATGGCAAGATAATCCCTAACTTTTGGACGTCTAACGGTAAGTTCTGAGACAGAAATACCATCAACTGTTATTGGATTATCAAGTTTTACTGTTGTCATACTTTCTCCTAAAAAATAAAATTCTAAAATCTTTTTAAAACTAAACCTAAATACCTAAAACCGTTTGCAGCAAGGCCATTTGATCCACACCATTTATCTTTCTAATCATATTTTCAGCGTCGATCTCTATCAGTTCATTACCACCTATCGTAAGTTTATAATAATGGGCAGCTACAGTGCATTTGAGAGTGGCTTTTTCAGCAGGTTTCCAGCTACCAAAATCAAATTCTTTGAATATGCCTCTGAGGTTGATAATTACTCCTTCAATATCATTGCTACCACTTCCTTGCATTCCTCCACGGAGCGTCAAAGATACTGAGTTTCCATCTATCAAGCCAAAAAGTCTAAATAGTTCTGAATCATACTCAGCGAAAGTAAAGTCTGCTTCAAGCTTTTCCATGCCCATGTCAATATTTATTGGGATATCCATACCACCAGCACGGTACTCCTCTGTTTTTATGGTAAGCTTCGGCAAAGTTATTTCATCTATTTTTCCTGCATAACCACGACCATCAACGAATACGTTAAAATTTCTCAGTATTTTCGGTAACACTTTGCTTTCTCCTAACTTATTACACTATTATTTATGAGATGAGATTTGAATGTTATTTGCTCAGCCGGATATGGTGGTGTAAACTCAAAGTCAAAATATACTTTCCCGCTTGCAATGTTTGCCGGTGTGTTGAGTTCTGGAGTTGCATAACATTTTCCACTGATAATCGCTCCTTGCGCTTTTAAATTGGCCAAATAAGAATTCACCCCCTCAATCACATCATCTATATAAGTTTTGGTGATATTGCGATCAACTGCCCATAGATGAGCTCGAAGTAAACTATCGTTGATTAAATCTGCAGTCCTTCTCACTGACAGAAAAGCCCATTTCGAATCATCTGAACATGTTCTATTTCCCCAAAGCCTGTAGCCATTTTGATGAATTATCGTTGTTACTTCATTTTCATTTAAATGGTTTGCTCTACAATTTGTATTACCGAGCGTAAAATCAATAGGCCTGCTTGTTCCAACAATACCATTTATCTCTTTATTTGAAGGTGAATGCCAGAAGCCTTGTTCGCTGTCTATTTTAGCTATTAAACCAGCTACAAATGGACTCGATGGCAAGATTTTTTCTTTTCCTTCAATAAATAACTTAATCCATGGGTCAACCACGTAAACTCTTGAGCTGCCTACACTTTTTCTCCACTTTATTGCTTCTTCATCATTGGTATTTGGTCCATCTGCTACTATTATGCTTCTTAGCTTTTCTGCTATAGGAATTAATGCTGCAACCACTGCATCTTCTGGTAGTTGGTGAGTAAACTGAGGTGCAATTAATATTCTTGGCGCAACATGAACTATGCTTTCACTGCTGAGAAATGCCTCAATTCCCTGATATTCTCCGGTTTCTTTATCAACTCCACCAATTATATTTTGAATAGTTTCACTTTCTTTGAGCTTTGAATCGCTGTTTTCACTTTCTTTAACTCGAATAACCACTACTGTTGCACCAATTTGGGACAATATTCCATTTATTGCAGAAGGTAAACTGCCACTCTTTCCAAGCTTTGCTGCTTCCTTTAAGCTTCCTGCTATCAGTACTGGATTATTCAGTGGAAATTTTTGCTCATCAGCTTCAGGTGCAGTACCAATTATACCTATCACTGATGATTTAGCTGTGCGTACTGTTCTTGCTCCTGAGGTTACCTCAATAACATTTACTCCGTGTAAAAATTCTTCAGCCATTTCTTTGTATTTTTTTCCTGAAATCATCTAGCAAAGTCTGTAGCTCATTTTCACTTTTGGCTTCTTCAATCTTTCTTTTGGCTAAATCTTCAAGCTCTTCACATTTAATTATTGCTTTTACTGCTTTTTTCACTTTTTCCTCAATTATTCTTGCCATTTCAATAACCGTAATACCACGGACTTTTGCTAAAGGTTCTATAATTTCTTTATCCTTTTTATTCATAGATTCTGGTGCTGCTAGAATGCTTTTTGCGGCTTTTTCTTGTATTTGATACGATTTAGACTTTTGATAAGATACTCCTGTGTATTGGTTAGTATAGTTATCATAATAAGCACGAAGATTAGAAAGTGCAGAAAACTTCGCATTTTGCAGTAATTCCAATTCAATATCTTCTTGGTTTCGCTGAGCAATTTTGCCTCCCTCTGTTAAACAATAACTTTTTTGCCAATCAAAATCTTCTGGTGCTTCATACCAATCATTTCCAGTTGGCTTGCTTTCAAGTGTTGTTGTTTCTACTTGTTTATCATTTTCAAATCTAATATAGATAGACATTGTTTGTTACCTCCAAATCTCATACGTGTTAGATAATCCTGGACATTGCCAAGCTTTTAGCGTTCTCTCCACATCTACTTCAAGTCCTGTAGTTAGAACATTGCTACGTATGTTATAAATCCCCCACTGAATAAATTGACCATAGTTGTGTACATAATTTGATGCAAGCATACCTTGACTAACTTGTGTTCTGGAATACAGATAAGATGATGTGTAAAGTAATATTGCAACTGTTTTTCCTGCTGGAATCTCCACATTACCAGATCCGGCTAACTTGCTATCAGAACTCATGTATTGGTAAACATTTTTCCATACTATTTTTGAAATACTTGATTTATTAGAATTAGTGTTATCAGGAGTTCCCACAAATAATCCTGCTCCCCCATACTCCGTACTCGAATACGATGATCCAACAAACTCTATAGTTTTATTTATGTTCACATTCGTTGTATTTTTTATAAATACTACTCCAAGTGCAGCATATGGGTAATAGTATATTTGATCATAACTACCAGAAAAACTGTTTGTGTATAACTCTCCGTAAATAAATGTTCCCTTACTTCCCTCTATAAAACTTAGTTGTCTTGGCCGATAAAAACTAACGTAATCTGTATCGTACTTATGGCTACCTGCTAGTAGTTGTAACATATAGTCAGTTTTTGTTATATTACTACTCCACTTTCCAAGCTCTGTTGTAAAAGTTCCGTGGCCAAAGTAATTATTTTTTCTTCCAAGTACACCAAATAAGAAAGGTAATGACCCTGATTCAACCATGTTGCGCTTTCTTATTTCATTTATAAGAGACGCTTTTAACTGTTCATCCCGAGTTTTTACCTCATTTATCAGGGATGTTTTTAATTCGAGTTTCTATTTCCCTAATAATTGATGAGCCAGTGGTAACAGCACGAAAATCTTCTACTAAACCTTTAAGACCATCTTTATGATCATTGCCAACACTGTTTATTGCTGCAATATTGGCATTCTTTCTCGTATCAAGTAGCGATAAATTTGTTGTTCCTTTTTCATCAATTCTCTTTAATAACTGCTTCTCTGATTCAGAGATCACTGCTAAAGAACTAGCTTTTTTATTATCCAGATCAGTTAAGTGTTTTTTTGCACTATCAAGAAGTTCTTTTAGCTTACCATCAGTCATCTGTACAATTTCAGAAACTGAACTTTTGCCGATTATTGATTCAAGTGCTTTAGCAAGATATGCTAATTGATCTGGTGTACTGTTTGCTGCTAAATCCTTAAGCCTCTTTTGTAGTGCATCAATTATCTCTTTTACCTCAGTCATCTGCACAATGTCAGCAATAGCTTTTTTATCTGCTATCAATTCCAGCGATTTTGCAAGATATGCCAGTTGATCAGGTGTGCTATTTGCTGCTAAATCCTTTATCCTTTGGTATATTGCTTCTTTCATTTCCAAAAATTTAAAAAAGTCTCAAAATTAAACCGCTCAAAATTACTCTTAAGTTGATTATGCTCATCTTCTCTTTCGGTAATATCTTCATCTATTTTCTCAATTGTGGTACGGATACGAACAACATCCTGCACAGCAATATTTTCTGGATGAGGCAAAGAATATCCTCTACTTGTTTTATCATCTGACATTCTGCTAAGTGATAATGATTCGTAGATTTTTGACTTTAGGGCGATAAACAACTGTTCCACTTAAAACCAATTTTATCCTTGTATCATTACCATTAAAATTTGATAGCACATGAGTTCTCTCTACCAAATTTTCTCCAATTGGTTTTCCTGATGTTAAATTTACTAATTGCCAATCCACGTTTTTTTGTACATATGCTTTAACATCTGCAGTGCCAGGTATTAGCGCATCATATGTTATGGTAATCTTAGTGTTAGCTCCTGCTGTAATACTTCTTGTAACATAATCTCCAGACTCTAAAAGATTACCTAGAACTAGCTGTAACCCTGGATATAGCACTGGACTTTTCTCTCGCCCTCCTTTTAGGCTTGCTTTTACCGTTAATTCCCCATTTATTCTTTCACGCAGTGCAAGCGGCAAATTATCAGACAAAAAGTTTTCTCTTCCCTCTTCATCTGTTAAGATAAATTCTACATTGGTATCAAATGCTACTTTTTCGACGTTCGTCAAAACAATTAAATCTGATACGTTATTTGCAGTAACCTTGCCAAGATCAATAATGTGAGAAACTTCGCTAAATTTTGCAGCCAAAAGCCGAAACGTTAAGTCTAAGTTCTGATGTGGAGTCCAAGTACTTGCGTTGCTAGATGAAAGTAATACTCCTACTTGATATGGCTGACTTGTTACCCAACGGCTATTTACTGCATCATATTTGCCAAGTTCTGCTATCTTTACTGCAGTACCAGGATCATCAGTAAGCAGTACTATTGCATACTCCTCTCCTGCATGGCAAAACACTGGTGACCACTCTATACGTGTTGCTGTGCCATCTATCTTTATATCTTTTGGCTCAATATAGCTTTCAGCAATGACAGTTTGCGAGGGCACTCCCACTGCTGTTTCTCTAATCTGCACAACAACACGTTTTTTGCCTTTATTTACAAACCATAGTTCCACGCCTCCTATGTGCCTACTTTCATTTAGCGTAAATGTTTGCGCTAAAGGATCAACTCTTCTTGCTGCGATAACTCTTCTTCTTTCCTCTATGGTAATTGTTTTTTTACCAGTATAAGTTGCTTCTCCATAACTGCCTTTATCACCGTAAAACTGTACTAATTTAGTACCTGCTGGAATGTTTGCTGGCACTTTCACCTTTCCCTTTAATTTTCCCTGGTTGTTCGCTTCCACTTTTTTTTCCTCTATGCCATAGGTATAATAGAAATGCCATCAAATTTTACTTCTTTAAGTTTTTCATTTGGCTCAAAACCTTCGATCTCAAAATTCTGTACTGCTTCTCGCATAAATTCAGTTTCATATGAAGTACTTGACAGCAGCTCTGTCGTTTCTTTAACATTAAATACTCTGGTTACTGGACTTTTCCAATTTGTTTTTACCTCCGTCCAGTGATCAATATTTTTATTTAGAGTAATTTGTGCCGGGACTGGATCAAAAGCTTGATATGGATTGATCTTTTCTCCTTTGGTCTGTAAAAGCTGCTCCAGTACCGGTTCAAGTTCATATGGCAAAAGATATCTTTCCCCACCTTTTTCAATATCTGCAACTTCTACATCTATTGGCAGAACTAGCTCTCTATTTACTATTGCTGCAGACTGCGAAATTCCTTGATCGCGCATATCATCATCAAAGAATGAATCAACAAATACTCCTTTTTTGGTGGTAGGTTCTCTTGAATTTGCATCACTGCGTAGACGTTCCTGTGCAACAAGAGCATAAAGATCATTTATTCCTTTTTTCATTGCTTCAAGCTCATTCATCGGTACAGCATGAATAGCATTATTCACTATTTTTACCCCTTCTTTTTCTCCGTTTTTCCATGTCTGATGAATGTAGCAGAGCAAAAGTTGTCCGCTAGGTGCTTTAGGCATCGATGGTCGCCAAGGGTGAGCTATACCTTTTATTCTCCTTACTGCTCCTTTGCTATCGATAGTAATTAAATCATAGCGTGGCATTTTCCAGGTGTAATCAACCAGAACCAAGCTGTTATCAACTGCTCCTTTTACTTTACATCCCTCTTCGCTTATATCTTCAGGGCTTATATGAGTGCGGCAGCGATAGGTTATCAGGTAACTACTTCCAGGAGCTGGTTCTTTACCAGGTAATGACCAATCAACGTTTCCTGCGTTTAGTTCGTAATCTATACTATTTTCATAAATAACATTGCCTTGTTTAATTTGAATAATTTCAAGTACTGCAGAGTCAGGTATCGGATCAATAGCTCCAGAATATGAACCGTGAGTAACAGTAATGGTTTTTTGAACAGTTATATCTACTTTTTTAATTTCACTTATTGGAAAATCATTAACCTTCAGTTCCATTACTCTTTGGCTATTTGGCTGAAAAGTATGTGGTTCTGATTCAACTGCTTTTATGTCTGGATCTTCATCAAAAGAAATGCGAATACTGTGAGGAAGTTCAATCTCGTAACCATCAACATGAGCCTTACCCTCATTAATCACAAATATTTTTTTTCCTCCTTCTCCCTCTTCCTTTTGCAGGAACATTACTTCAAGACCATTTACGACATAGGAACCATTGGCTTCTTTGTCATAACGAGCAAGAGCAGTAGTTACTATATTTGCTTGTGGTGGCGGTGAATGTTCTATTAATACTCCATTTTCAATGTTATAAATTGGATAAAATTCTCCATTTACAGAAAAAGGGGAAGAAACACCTTCAGATTGATAACCCCAAATGGTAGAAACTTTAAGTCTTGCTGCTCCTACTTCCTGATAATTTCTTGTACCAACAGCAGGATCACGAAGATTTTCATCCTCAAGTTCTGTAATGGTAGATTCTACGTAATAAACACCTATACGCACTGTGGTACTCAGTGGAATAACAAACTCTTCTTTTTCGACTTTTCTAACCGCTCCACGAAGATAGATTTTTCCTGATTCAAGCGTAACTTTACCAGTTTCTCTATCTATAATACAATTGCTTCCTATTATAACATCACCATCACGAAATATTGCATCGCCTATGCCTTTAAGCTTAGAGAGAGCATACTCCTGAGTCTCGTTTAATTCTGCAGATTGCAAACCTCTTCCAGCAAGAAATAAGCTTTTTTCGTATTCTTTGTCAGGATTAAAGCGGTTATAATAACTATTTAAGGTCATTTTGTTTCAAAAAGTTACAACAAATGAAAAAGTTTCCCGAGTTGCAGATGTTCTGATAAGTGGTACGGTGTGTTCTAAAACTAACAAAATTCCAGGATTTTCCACTTCTTTTGGTTCAAAATATCTCTGTCCTTCAGGCAATTCTTTTTTTACTTTAGTACCAACCATAACCCCTAATTCCCGTATAACTTGATTTGCTGCGTCCGTGAAATCGAAAGTGAATTTGAGAAAAAGATTATTGGTTGGTACATTTGAGGGTCTAAACCTTCCAGAAGGAGTTACAAGTTCTCCATTCTCATCACCCGTGCAGAAGAGAACCTCATCTGCAGTACGTCTGCCAAGTTCATTCAAGAGCTTTATAGAATTTATAGATTCAGGTGGTGTGCTTTGAGTATATTCTACAGTAACTGCACTATTTGCCGTGATAGAGCTATTTTCCGTAAGTTTTATTACACCAGTACTGCTATCAACTGTATAGTCAACACTTGACTGATACACTGTTTGTCCTGTAAAAACCCTTACATCTTTAATAGTGTGGTGATCTAGAGCTATTTCACCCTCAATAAAAACTTTTTCGACCTGATGGCTACTTTCCCAGCTCGTATCACCTGTTCCCCAAGCAAGGTGGATAGACTGCTCTTTTATACTTGCTGCTATTGCTGCTCTTCCTGATTGTGTAAGAATTGACACCTGTGATGAGTTTGAAAGGCTTATATAATATATATTCAGGATTTGGAAAATTTTTGTCCAAAAAAAATGAATTTTTGCCTAATTTTTTGTTGCAGTATTATTTAAAAATCGAACTGTATTATTCTCGAAAAAAAACAATAGAATATCAATAGGTTAAAAATTGCATCTGTATTATTTATTTTTGCTCCTGTCCTACAAAGTGCACCTATAAGTTCTCATCCTTAAAGCATTAATTGTTTTAGGGAAAAGTTATGAAACTAAAAACTGCCATAGTTGTTCAAAATATACGGTATCAAGCTAAGAGATTAAAACTTTTTGAATGCTTTGCTCATGAAACTCATGAAGATCTTGAGCAAGAACTTTTCTGTGAAATTTGGACTTATCTTGATAGATATGACGAAAGTAAAGGTAGCTTTAACACTTTTGTAGCAAGATTAACTGAACGTCGTGCCAATAACTTATTGGAGAAACAACTATGTATTAAACGCAATATTAATAACTACGTCAATATTGAGAAAACAGAAGCTTTTGAAGATGAAGTAGCAAAACGTACTGATGTAGATTACATGATTTCAACACTACCAAGAAAGATGCAAAAGATATGCGAACAACTCAAGTACTTTAACTTATATGAAGTTGCTAAGATGAATAACATATCAAGAACTACTTTAAATACTATGGTAAGAAAAATACGTATAAAACTCTCTTCCATCTACTACAAGGGCAAAAAGAAAAATTGAACATAAATTCTACCTTTCCTGAATATATAACATATACCATTGAGGTGAATAAATGACTTTTAAAATTTTAAACAATAATGAAAGATTGAAAACAACTACAGGCATAAAAGTAGTAATTTTTGGTCCTTACGGTATTGGTAAAACCAGCCTCTTAAAGACTATAAGTGAACCAACACTATGTCTTGACTTTGAAGCAGGTCTGCTTGCTGTTCAAGATTGGCAGGGAGATTCAATTAGTGTTCGTACTTGGAATCAAGCTCGGGATATTGCCTGCCTAATTGGTGGTCCGAACCCTGCACTAAAATCTGATCAGGCGTATAGTCAAAAACACTATGAGCATGTCTGTAGCAAGCACAAAGATCTTCTTTCTGAAGTGTCTAAATACCGATGCATCTTTGTGGATAGTATAACCGTTGCTTCACGTTTATGTCTATTATGGGCAAGGATGCAACCTGAAGCTTTTTCAGATAGATCAGGAAAAGAAGATAAAAGAGCTGCTTATGGGTTGCTTGCTCAAGAGATGATGGCATGGCTCAATCAGTTTCAACACATCAGAGATAAAGACATCATCATAGTTGGCACACTAGGTCAATATCTCGATGACTGTAATCGTTCAACATGGCTACCTCAATGTGAAGGGGCTAAAACTGCTAGTGAGATTCCAGGGATAGTTGACGAAGTAATCAGTATGGTTGGAATCAAGAAAGATGATGGCACGGAGAAACGTTCATTTGTCTGTCAGACTATTAATACTTGGGGATACCCTGCTAAAGATCGAAGTGGCTGCCTTGATATGGTTGAAGAACCGCATCTGGGTAAATTACTTGCGAAAATTAAAGCCAAAACTTTTGCGCCTATTGCTTAATTAAAAATTGGAGAATAGTTATTATGGAACAAAGCTTTTTCAATATCGGTCAAAAAATTCCCTTTTTCAGCGTAAAAGAGTATTTAAACGACAAAGCACCGATACCAGAAGATATAATCTCACCAAGGATTTTAACAAAAAGAGGTCTATTGGTACTAGGTGGCCCACCTAAAATTGGCAAAAGCGATTTTCTAATTTCATGGCTTGTCCACATGGCTGCTGGGACTCCGCCAACAATATTGCAATAAACCTGAAACTTGAGAAGACTATTTCCCGAAAGCTTCTACAAAAAGAACGGAGAGTTGAATTTATTTATAGAGCTAATGATCAAATAACCATATGTCTCGATGGATAATATATGGTAGAGCTCATGGGCAACAAGAAATTAATAGTTCGTATTAGTTGTAGTTATGAAGTAAATCGATTAGCAGAGTTGTATCTATTAGATGCGTATGAAAAATTAGTGTTAAGTAAACCAATAAAAGCGAGCAAAAAGGAAGAAAACTCTGAATATAAGAAAGTAGATTTGAGGACGGTAAAATGGTAACAGTTAGTTTATATGCAAGAGTTTCTTCAGGGAAGCAAGCACAAGAAGATACAATAGCAAGCCAAATTGCTGCTATAGAGAATCAAATTAGTATGGATGGACATAAATTATTAAATGAATATAAATTTATTGATAATGGTTATAGTGGTTCTAACATAATCCGTCCTGGTTTGGAAAAATTACGTGATAAAATAGCAGAAGGTAACATTGATAAGGTTTATATTCATTCTCCTGATCGTTTATCTCGTAAGTATGCATATCAGATGATATTACTTGAAGAGTTTAAGAAATTAGGAGTGGAAGTCATTTTTTTAAATCATCAAATTAGCGATAATCCAGAATCTCAATTACTATTACAAATGCAAGGTATGATAGCAGAATACGAACGTGCAAAAATCATGGAACGAAGTCGTCGAGGAAAGATTTATGCAGCAAATAAGGGTTGTATAAGTGTAATGAGTGCTGCTCCTTATGGCTATCGTTATATAAACAAAAATACAGAAACAGGACAGGCCTTATTTGAGATTTATGAAGAAGAAGCTGAAGTTGTTCGTAAAGTATTTTCTTGGGTAGGAAGAGAAAGAGCCAGTATAGGAGAAGTATGTCGTAGGCTAAGTGCTATGTCCATTATGACGAGAACTGGAAAAGAGTATTGGGATAGGGCTGTAGTTTTGAGTATGTTAAAAAACTCTGCTTATAAAGGACAAGCAGCTTTTGGTAAAACAAGGTTTGGTGTCAAACTAAAACATATAAGACCGAAAAAAAACTCCTGCGAGCATCCAAAAGATAATTATTCTACTTATCCTGTTCCAAAAGAGGATTGGATTTATATTAAAGTACCTAGTATAGTAAGCGAAGATTTATTTGAAATCGTTCAAGAACAATTAGCTGAGAATAGAAAAATAGCAAGAACAAGACAAAGAGGAGCAAGACATTTATTGCAAGGTTTAGTAGTATGTAAGCTTTGCAATTATGCATATTATGGTACTAGCACTGCAAGGAATAAGGAGGGGGAAAAAACTAATAATCAGGTATATTATCGTTGTGTTGGCACGGATTCATACCGTTTTGGCGGTAATAAAATGTGTAACAACAAATTAATTCGTACAGATACATTAGACATGGCTGTGTGGGAAGAGGTAAAACATCTATTAAAAAATCCAAATAGAATATTAGAGGAGTATAAACGTAGACTTTCAGAACTTAAAAAATCACCACTAGATCAAAAAAGTGCTTTGCTTGAAACACAAGAAGATAAATTAAAACGAGGTATTGCAAGGTTAATTGATAGTTATGCTCAAGAATATATTGATCAAGAAGAATTTGAGCCAAGAATTAAAGCAATGAAACAAAACTTAAAAATGGTTGAAGAACAAAAGAAAAAGATATTTGATCAGAAAAAACTCACACAAGAGTTAACTCTAGTAGTAACAAATTTAGAGGGGTTTTCCTCTAGTATTAACTCAAGTCTTAATAATGCAGACTGGCTAACTAAACGTGATATTATTAGAACGTTAGTTAAGCGAATTGAGATTAATTTTGAGGATGTAAACATCGTGTTTAGAGTAAAAGAGCTTCCAGACTCTTTTCATATGGAGAAAAATCAATGCTTGCAATGTTGTTGTAGGGGTAGGAGTGCCGTTTCTCAACATGAAGCCTCCAAGACCATTAAAAATATTTTATCTGCAAAACGAGATGGAATATGGTGATATGAAAGAACGCTTACTTCAGCTTAAAATTGATCAAAATCTTTGGAAAGAAAATTTATTTATTACCAATAAAATGCCATTAACTTTAAATTCTGAAGAGGTAAGAGCAATAATAACAGAGAAACTTGATGCAAAAACGGTAGATCTTATTGTTATTGATTCTTTTCTCGATTATAGGGAGATAATCTCTTTTGTAAGAAGTGACATGGAGAAATTACGTTCAATAACTAATCCTATGGCCGGGATAGTGCTCACACATTGTACCAAAAAAGTGTCTTCGACTGTATTGGAGAAAAATCCATTTCAAGCTTTAAGCGGCTCAAACATTTTGAGAAGTGTTTATACATCTGGCATCGTTATATTTAAACCAAACGAACGTACAAATACTCTGAAAGTGGTGTATGAACTTAGAAATAGCAAGCCTATGACAAAATACATTCGCAAAGTTAATGGATGTTGGAAGACTTCTAAAGTTATAGCTACCGCTTAGTTTTAAATTGAAAATATATTCAGAGGATTTTATGGATATCTATTGCAATTTTAATACTGCAGCTTCACGAAAAAATGCATCGTTAGTAGAAAAAGAACAGCTTAAAGCTCAGCTTCTGTTAAATATCAGATCATGCCTTTCTTATCTATTGCCAAGAGGGATTTTTCGTGGTGATAAGTTTTATGTAGGCAATGTACAAGGTGATAAAGGAAAGAGTCTAGTAGTAGAATTAAGTGGCAGTGAAGCTGGCCTATGGCATGATTTTGCAACAGGAGAAGGTGGTGACATTATCGACCTTTGGGCGGGAGTAAATAGAAAAAGTACAAGAATAGAGTTTCCTGAAGTAATGGCTTCTATAGCTGAGTGGCTTGGTCATTTCAAAAATTCAAGTAGTCCAACTGCATATTGGGATTATTACGGTGAAAACGGCCAAGCTATTGTTAGAATCTATCGTTACGATGATGATAATGGGAAGCGATATCTTCCTTTTGATATAAAAAAGTCCGACTTTGGTGCACCGAAGATAAGGCCACTCTATAATATTCCAGGTATTTTGAAGTCCGATAAAGTTGTTCTGGTTGAGGGAGAAAAATGTGCAGAAGCGCTGATAGAGAAAGGAATAATTGCAACAACAGCAATGTCAGGAGCAAATGCACCTATTGAGAAGACAGATTGGACTCCACTTAAAGGTAAACACATTATTATATGGCCAGATAATGATGAACCAGGTAAACGATATGCTGAAAATGCTGCAAAAAAGCTTTTAGAGATCGGAGTTGCATCACTTGTTAAGCTTAAGATACCACAAGATAGGCCGAAAGGTTGGGATGCTGCTGATTGTGTAAAGGAGGGTATAAGCATTGAAGAATTTTTAGCTTCAATTCCTTTACTTACTATTGATACCCCATCTACTGACATTCCAAATACTTCAAATATGAAAAGTTTAGAAAGATCTACAAAACAGCCGCTTAACATTTTAGACTGGAGTGTGAGTCGTTATTTAGGTTCAGTACCAATACAAAGGTTTCTTGTTGAAGGTTTATTTCCTTTAGGTGTTACCTCAATAGTAGCTGCTATGGGAGATACAGGTAAAGGTATGCTACTCCTTGACTTGGCACTTAAGGTTGCAAGTGATGCAGATCAGATATGTGGTTTTGGTTCCCTTGTTACAGAGCATGGATCAGTAGTGATTTTTTCAGCAGAAGATGATGCAGGTGAGATACACCGTCGTCTTGATCGTCTTGATCCTAGTAGCAAGAGAGCAGAATATCAAAATCGATTATTTATTATACCTATTCCAAATACGGGAGAGCCCTTTTCTATAGTGAAAAGCAACATGCGTGGTAAATGTCCTGAAACTTCAGATAAATTTGAAGACATCTGTAGACAATTAGATAAAGTAAAAGATCTAAAACTAATAGTATTTGATCCACTAGTATCATTTGTCCATGCTAATATAAACTCAGATCCAGAAATGGGATATTACGCAATGGGGTTACTTGCAAACTTAGCAAATGAAACAGGAGCAGCTGTAATTGTAGCACATCATATGAGAAAACCCAAGTGCAGTGAACCGATTACGACTGTGGAACAGGCAAGAGATGCGATAAGAGGTACAACTGCACTTGTTGATGGTGTGAGGTGTTCTTTTGCATTATGGCCTGCTTCAAAAGAGCATCAGAATACTGTGTTTAATACATTAAAGGTTAGTAAAGTTAATAATGCAGTATACCAAGGAGCTATAGTTAAGTCTAATGGAGCAACAGATAGGAATATAAGAACTTACTTACGCTCCTCAACTGGCTTGCTTGAGGATATATCTGAGGAATTTAAGCTTGGAAAATTATCTGATGAATACTTAAAAAAGATACTGATGCAAGCTATTGCAGTGTCAGCAGAAGAAGGTCATCCGTTTACTCATACAGGTGGACCAGGAGTGTTTCAACAACGGCATAGATTACCAGCTGCATTTCATGGTGTTAGTAGGCATAGACTTGAACGTTTAGCACAGGAACTATTAAACGAAAGAAAAATAGTAAAAGGTATGGCTACAAACTCAAAAGAGGATAAATGGCTTGATATCAAAACTGGTTCTTTTGCCAGAGGAGAAGGTAAGTTTAAGCTAGGTGCAGAAAGGTTTGAAATAGGTAACTTCTAAAAAATACTTAAAGCTCACTTATGAAAGTTTTGTGGGTTCATTTTGTCTCTCTGAAAGTAAGGTTTTAAGAACAAAAAATGAATTCCACACGACCAAATTTCCATGATTTCCGGAAAATTTATCAAGATTTGGAAATTAGAGTATATTCACACTTAAACTATTGAAATTCGTTGATTTTTAGCCATCTAATATAAGAAATATTACGTTTCCATTTCCAAAAAATTTAGCTAATTTGGTAATACTCAAACCCGCTACAGTGGCTGATTTCCACTTTCCGAGAATCTTATATATTATATATATATAAATAATAATAAATGATATAATAATAAACTAATATAAAATACAATAACTATAGTAATGGTTCATAGTAACTTTTGAGCAAAAAGAAAGAAGTTTGGAAAAGTAGTCACTAATAGAAATACAACACAGAGACAAAAATACGAAAAACCTACTATTGCATTTTGAACAACTTGAAAAAAAAGATGAAGGACCTAAAAGTGAAAGACAAAACAATTTATAATAGCGTTTTAAAAAGACTCTATGACCCAAGGGTAAATTATACCACCTTGACCTAAAGAACGCTTATAACAGCCCTTAAAAGCCGATTAACACCATGTCTTAACTTATAAGAAAGACCTTATGCTAATTTTATCACGTTTTACTTTAGTTGTAAAGAAATTTTTTTAATGTATGACAGATTTGTATAGTCGATATTTTACGTAACTTATGGCGTTTAATTGGTTATTTAGTATCTCTAAAACTTAACGAGTTGCTTTTATAACCAAAGTAAAAGGGTTAATACGGTAACCATAATCTCTACGCGATGATCCAGGCCAACCAACTGTTTGAATCACATCATTACGTTCGATGTTTAGTCCTAATTTTTTAGCTAAGGTGGTTTTTATTGTTCTTTGGATTGTGTTTAGTGGTTTTCTGATGTGATGTTCTGGATCTGCTTCTGGATCAAGATTTAGGCGCTTTTCTATTTCAGTTATGCTAAGCAACATGTGTTTTTCAGGAGGTAATTCTTTTTTACAATCATGCAAAAACTGTTCAAATAATATGCGAAAAACCTTCATACATGCTACAGCTTTCTTATTTAGAATCTCTATATTGTTTACGTAAAGTGAGCCCTCTATCAATTGCAACTTTAGTAATTCCTTCTCTTTAGGAGGTTCAATTAGATTAAGTGAAGTATGCAAAATTTGCATTGAAGTATTTGGTATTAACTCTGGTACTCCTCTTTGTACTGCTTCTTGAAATACTTCAATTAAAGTCTGATGCTGAAAGAAAAGGTCAACCATTTTTACTATGGGCAAATCAAGAGGTATGTTTGATGGATTTTTTCTCAGTATTATTAATACAGTTGGATTAGCTTTAAGCTTATCTATCGTTAAGAATGTTGGATTGGTGCAAAAATCAAGTATGATTAAACTTACAATCTTACCTTGTCCACCAACATGATAAACTCCACTTTCCACTTTTTGCCACATAAAATTTGTATCACTTAGCTGACCTTCAAACCAATTCATAAATTTCTCTGGGTTAAAATATACAGATAAGCGGTGAAATCTTTGCTTCTTGTAGGTATTAGGTAAAATATCACGGTTACAATTTTCACAAATTATATTATCGCATGCTTCGTTAAAGTCCTCATCAATGAAAATCTCATTGTTACAGTATGGATCAACTATATTTGGCCAATCTAATTTATCTTGTCTACGAGAGCAGATAATGTAAGACCTCTCTTGCATCTTAATTAATTCAAGATCTGACAAATACCTTGCTGCTTTGATGTAATTTTGATTTGGATTAACCCAAGAGCTGCCAGAATTAAGAAGATCAGAGATTTGCTCTTGGCAAGATTGTAAGACCATAAAATTGTTTTATGTATGCTTTAAAATCCTCTCTTTCCCTTTTATTCAGAGGATGTTCAGAGTAGTAAATTGCTATATACTCATCACTTCTCTTGAAAAATAAGCCTATCTTTTTGCCTTGAAATATTACTTTAATCGACTCTATAAATGGCACTATGTTTCCTACAAATGGCTTTAAAACATGCAATTCCGGTGCAATAGGATCATATGGAGCGACAGTCAAAGTGATATTAGTATAGCTGTAATTGAAACGATTTGACTGAAACTTTAACTCAAAAACACGAATATTTGAATCAGATTCATTAATACAAGTTTCTATAAATTTATGCACCTGTTCCGCGAAGTTTTTATCCTGCACATCTACAAAAATACATTCGCAGCCAAAGTAACAACTTGCAATGCTATTTGCTATTTCTATAGCTTGATCAATATTTCTAGCACCAAGATCTACCTGAGTGCCATTTAGTAGAAAATCCAAAATCATCCACTCTGCCTTATGGCCATGAATAACTTTGTTTGAATTTAACAACAAATCTATATCGCTAGCTTTTCGTATTAACACATATAAACGATTCTGATGATAGAAGAAACCTTGTAGTTGATTCTCGAAACTGTCATTTCTCTTAATGTTATCTTCTTTCAGTATTTGTTGTATGATTTCCTCTGAGATAAAGTCCTTAAATGGAGTACTTGGTCGTCTTGGTATTTTTTGTAAGGCAAAAGACATGAAACTCTTTCTTTGTATTTTTTCAAAGTGATAGACAGACTTTAAAAGATTGTAATCTGCATGAAACAGTAGAAACAGCAAAGACTTTTTATCATATTTATTATTATTTTTTACAAGGTAGGATTTCATGAGTTCCGTAGTTAATGCAGATCTTGCAATTTCACTGACAGTAACTTCTAGTTTTGCACGGTCAAAACAGGTAATCAAGTAGTAAGTAACGAGAGAATCGGAATAATTAGCAATCACTTTACGTTTGTATTGTACAGATGTATTATCATAACTTTCATCATCAAAGAGTTGAGCATTTAATTTATCTTTAAAGGAATTTTGAAAAATAATATTTAACTGCCTACCTGAAAGTGAATTTATCCAGGACTGACGTATTTTTGTATTGTGAAAACGGTCAAGCAAATGGTTAACAGGGACTTCTAAATCATCTTCCCAAAATTTACGATTTGGATAAATGTTCATAAGAAACTAATCACACCATAATAGAATAATAAATTATTTAAATAGTTAAGATAGAAATCTGAAAATCTTGACTAATAATTATACAATGGCTGTTTACTGATTTTTAACTAAGTTTTTTCTAAAAAGTTTGCTTAAGAAGAAGATTTTTTGGACAAAAATTTTTCAAATCCTGAATATATATTATATAGCACTCTAGCGAAACAAACTCTGAATATAAATGTCCGTTTTAACACTAGATCTAGGCAAACAAACAGGATGGGTAATTCTGTCTGATGGAATAATTCAAAGTGGAAGTGAGAGTTTTCATTCTAGTCGGTTTAGTGGCGGTGGAATGGTATTTTTAAAGTTTCATAAGTGGTTGAATGAAATGAAAGAAAAATTTCCAAGTATTGAAACAGTTTATTTTGAGGAAGTGAGAAGACACCTTGGAACTGATGCAGCGCATTGTTATGGTGGTTTTCTTGCAGTTCTCTCTGCTTGGTGTGAAGAGAATCATATTCCCTACCAAGGTGTTAATGTTAAAACTATAAAACGCTTTATAACAGGCAAAGGTAATGCAAGTAAGAGTGAAGTTATTGAAGCTGTAAAGGAAAAAGGGGGTTTGCCTAAAGATGATAATGAATCTGATGCTTTAGCATTAATGTTCTATGTTATGGATTTCAGTAAAGATACTAATAAGATGAAAAATCCATAAAAAGTGGGTCCTTTCGGCCATAATGGCGGGTTTGGTGGGTCAGACCCCAGGCCTTCTTTAGCGTCAGAGATATTTTGAATATTAACTTTTTAATTATTAAGATATGAATTTAGCAATCCACTATTATCCTACTCAAAATCTGGTCGAATATGAGCGTAACCCACGTAAAAATGACGATGTGGTCAACAGAATGTGTGCTTCTATTCGGGAATTTGGCTTTCGTATTCCAATAGTTGCAAAAAGTGATGGTACTGTGGTTGATGGTCATTTAAGACTTAAAGCAGCAAGAAAACTTGGTATGGAAAGTATTCCAGTGGTTTTAAGTGATAATTTAAATGAACCACAAACTAAAGCTTTTCGGTTACTGGCAAATCAATCAGCTAATTGGGCAAAGTGGGACGATGATCTTTTGAGAGTGGAAATTCAAGAATTAGAAGATTTGCAGTTTGATCTTAAAATGACTGGATTTGAGCTAGAAAAAGTTCAAAACTTTCTTGATGATTTAGATGGTGAAGAAGAAGATCTTTCTGACTTAGTTGTTGATGACAAAAAGGTAGAAATAACAAAGCCAGGTGATCTTTGGATTTTAGGTGATCATCGAATCTATTGTGGTGATAGCTCTGTAGTTGAATCATATAAAGTGCTGTTAGATGATAAAATGGCAGACATTACTGTTTGTGATCCTCCATATAACGTTAACTATGGTAGCAGTCAAGACAAAAAGATATTAAACGATAATCAAGGTGAAAAGTACGAACTTTTTCTCTACGATATCTGTTCCAATATTTTAGCATATACGAAAGGTGCAATTTACATCTGCATATCATCATCAGAGTTTTCAACGTTACAAAAAGTATTTGAGGAAGCGGGAGGGAAATGGTCAACATTTATCATTTGGGCAAAGAATCACTTTACGCTAGGAAGATCAGATTATCAAAGACAATACGAAGCAATGCTCTATGGATGGAAAAGCGGCAATAAACGTGAGTGGCATGGGGGTAGAAATCAAAGTGATCTGTGGTTTTATGATAAGCCAACGTACAACTCACTGCACCCAACGATGAAACCAGTGGAGTTAATGGAGAGAGCGATAGTAAACAGCAGTAGACCAGGGGACATAGTTCTTGATCCATTTAGCGGGTCTGGGAGTACGTTGATTGCATGTGAGAGGACAGGAAGAATCTGTAGAACGATAGAGCTAGATCCTACGTTTGTAGATGTGACCATAAAACGTTGGCAAGTATACACGGGAAGAGAAGCGATACTTTCCAATACTGGCAAAACCTTTGCCCAAATTCAAGAAGAAAAACGGTAAAAGAAGGGAGAAAAAAGTGGAAGGAGGAAAAATCACGCAGACGGAATGGGCAAGAGAACTAGGAGTTTCAAAGCAATACGTCTGTTACTTAGTAAAGAAAGGAATAGTTGAGCTGGAGGATGGTTTGATTGACCGAGAACAAGCAAATGAAGCGGTGGCAGCAATAAGAGATCCAAGTCAGCCACTTAGGAGAAAAAATCCAGAAAACGAAAATACAAATAACCTTTCTACAATGTTGCTAAAAACGCGAATAAAAAATGAAATGGAGCGAGGAAGGTTGCTAGAAGCAAAGGCAAAAGCTGAAATAGGAGAACTTGTAGCAGTAGAGGAAGTAAAGCGCGATGCATTTAACGTAGCAAGAGTTGTACGTAATAATTTGCTTAATATTCCAAATAGAGTTTCAGCACTACTTGCATCACTGAGTGACACTGAAAAAATTCACGAGACGCTAACTGAAGAGATTACAAACTCACTTGAAGAATTATCTAACGCTAAATTTAAAATATAAAAAGATTTTGAATACAAAATGGCTGATAACTTAAGTTTAGAGTTAATAAAGTGTTTAATCAATCAACCTGGATTAGATGTTAATGTCAGAGGGTTAAACGGAAAAACTCCACTGCATTGCGCTATAGAGTTTGATGAATTAAGCATGGTGGATTTGTTACTCACGAAGAAGAATATTAATCCTTTTGTGGAAGATAATGAAGGTAAAACATCTCTTGATTACGCCAAAGAAGGGAAAAAAGCAGAAATATTACAAGCGCTAATTAATAACAAGTACGGGTCAGAACAAGATAGCTTACTTCATTTAGCTGCAATGATAGGTGAAGTTAATGCAGTTAGATATTTGATCAGAAAAGGTATTGACGTTAATGTACGAAATGCTTTGCACCATACTCCATTACATCTAGCAGCAGGAATAGGACATGCAGAAGTTGTAAAGATTTTGATAAGAGAAGGAAAAGCTGAAATCGAGGTTTTTGATGCACGAAATCAGACACCGATGCACTATGCAGTTAACAACAACAAATTGGAGATAGTAAAGTTATTACTGGAGCTAGGAGCAGATGTAAATAGCGCACGTGTAGGACAAAACTCGATGAAATTATCACCTGTTCATATAGCTGTAAGTAATACTAATTACGATGAAAGAGACTTATGTCTTGATATCCTCAAATGCTTAATAAAGGAGCCTAATGCTCAAGTCAATTTGCAAGACTACGAAAGTAAAACACCACTACATTACGCTGAAAGACTTAAAACAATAGAGGTTTTACTAACTCGAGAGGATATAGATCCTTTAATCAGGGATGATAATGGTAAGACACCATTTGATTACGCTAAACCTGAGATAAAGAAGGCTTTGATGAGTAATAAATACGGTTCTGAAAAGAATAGTCTACTACATTTAGCTGCACAAAGAGGAGAAATTGAGCTTGTAGAGTCTATCTTAAAAGAAGAAATCGATATTGATATTGTAAATAATAAAGGTTTATCACCGGTTTACCTTGCTGCGGAAAAAGGGCATTTACATGTAGTAAAGTTATTGCTGAAAAAAGGAGCAAATTATACACCTGTTTTACATTTAGCAATTAAATCAAACAATTTAGAGTTACTTAAAGTTTTATTTACTGAAAAAAATGGTGCATTGCTCTGCAGAGATACCGTTATTAATTTTCCAACCCTTCATAATAAATATATAGCACAGAGAGAAATAGCAGATAAAAGGATGAAAAAACATAATAATATTATCTGCATCTGTATTACAGTTAGCGCAGTAGCAATGGCAGCATATATAGGTTTAACAGCAACAACAATAAGCAGTGCAATCATTTTTGCAACAACAACAGGGATATTTGCGCTTATTATAGCACTAATGATAAGTGAGATGAGCAAAAGATATATAGAAAAGGAATTTCAGAAAAAGATGTTTATGGAATTGGAAGAGTGTAGTTCTACTGTTAATGATGTTGAGATAGAACCAATGATGAGTAGATGCAGACAATGATATACGCCACATCTTTTTCTGAAGGTTTAAAACCAGATCCAGAGCTTAAAGTATCAGAGTGGGCAAATGAGTATCGAGTTTTAGCGCCAACTGCAGCATCAGAGCCAGGTAAATGGAGAACAGAAAGAACTCCTTATTTAAAAGAAATCATGGATTCACTTTCTCCGTCCTCACCAGCAGAAAAAGTAGTATTCATGAAAGGAGCGCAGATTGGAGGAACAGAAGCAGGAAATAATTGGATTGGCTATATTATAGATCAAACACCAGGTCCAATGTTAGTAGTACAGCCAACAGTTGAAATGGGAAAGCGTTGGTCAAAAGGAAGATTTGCGCCACTGATTGAAAGTACACCATGTTTAAAAAGTAAAGTAAAAGACCCAAGATCAAGAGATTCAGGGAATACTGTACAAAGTAAGGAATTTCCAGGTGGAATAGTAGTAATAACTGGAGCAAATAGCAGTGTAGGACTGAGATCTATGCCAGTAAAATACCTCTTTCTTGATGAAATAGATGCCTATCCAGGAGACTCAGGTGGAGAAGGAGATCCAGTTTTACTCAGCATAGCTCGTACCAATACATTTGCACGGCGAAAGATTTTTTTAGTATCAACACCAACGATTCATGGAATAAGCAGAATTGAGAAAGAATTTGAAGCAACAGATAAGCAGTACTTTTTTGTACCATGTCCGTATTGTAATTACTATCAAGTTCTAAAATGGTCACAAATTAAATGGGAAAACAACGACTCAAGAACAGCACATTATGTCTGCACTGAATGTAGCGGCAAAATAGAAAATCATCAAAAGACAGAGATGCTTGAGCGTGGAGAATGGAGACCTACTAATAGAGTAAAAGGTGAGAAAAAAGGATTTCATCTTTCAAGTCTTTATAGTCCAGTAGGCTGGTATAGCTGGACTCAAGCAGTAGAAGATTTTCTTCATGCAAAAGAAAGTGAACAATTACTAAAAGTATGGATAAATACTACGCTTGGAGAAACCTGGGTAGACAAAGGAGAAGTACCAGATTGGAAGCAATTATTTAACAGGAGAGAATTTTTTCCCGTAGGCACAGTACCTAGGAGAGAAGTGGTGCTTACTGCAGGAGTAGATGTCCAAAAAGATCGTTTAGAGGTGGAAGTTGTAGCATGGGGAAAAAGCCGCGAAAGTTGGTCAATAGAATACCGAGTATTTGAAGGTGATACTGGAAGAGGAGAAGTATGGGGAAAACTCTCTGAGCTCTTAAATCATCATTTTATCGGTGAAAATGGTCTTGAATACATGATAAGTATGATGGCGGTTGATGCAGGGTATGCAACGCAGGAAGTTTACAACTGGGTGAGAAGTCATCAAGGGTCTGGAAGAGTAATGGCAGTGAAAGGTGTAAATAAAGCACTAGTGCCGCTGAGCAGCCCAAGTAGAGTAGATATAACAGTTGGAGGGCAAAAGCTGAAAAGAGGAATAAAGCTCTGGCCAGTCGGAGTATCGATATTAAAGTCAGAGCTTTTTCAATTACTTAATATTTTAAAAGAAGGTGAAGAAACACCGCCAGGGTATTGTCATTTTCCCGAGTATGCACCTGAGTATTTTAAGCAGCTAACGGCAGAGCAATTAGTCAGCAAAGTAGTAAAAGGTTATACCAAACAAGAGTGGCAAAAGGTAAGAGAAAGAAATGAAGTATTAGACTGTAGGATTTATGCAAGAGCAGCATCGATAGCACTGGGAATAGATAGATGGCCAGAGAGTAAATGGAATAGTTTAAGTGAAAAACCAGAAAGTAAAAAATCAAAGAAAATAGTGAAAAGCAAATGGATCAGCAGCATCGATAGCACTGGGAATAGATAGATGGCCAGAGAGTAAATGGAATAGTTTAAGTGAAAAACCAGAAAGTAAAAAATCAAAGAAAATAGTGAAAAGCAAATGGATCAGCACCGGAACAGACAAAATCTGTTAAACCAGAAAGAAACGTCCTAATGCACATTGCAGTAATTTTTGGATATAATTTTATGAAGAAGTGCTTCTGCAGTTATAATCGAGTTCGCAATGGTGCAATAAATGCCCGTGGATCAGTATGATTTTGGAAGGGACGGTCAAACCATTGATGGAGCTTCTTAGCTACCTCGTTTAGAAGATTGTGTAATATAACCGCCCCAAGCTAAAGCACTTCTTCATTGTAAGGTATATATAAGGGATTTTATATGGCAAAAGCAAAAAGTAAATTAGAAGTAGTGAATCCTAATGCAGCAGGGATTGATATTGGTTCATCTGTACATTATGCATGCGTACCAGAAGGGAGAGATAAACAACGCGTTCAAAAATTTGGGTGCTTTACAGTAGATCTTCATAACCTAGCAAAGTGGTTGAAAAAGTGTGAAGTTAGAACGATAGCCATGGAATCAACAGGAGTATATTGGATTCCTTTGTTTCAAATACTTGAATCATATGGATTCGAAGTTAAACTGGTAAATGCACGACATGTAAAAAATGTACCTGGAAGAAAATCAGACGTTCAAGATTGCCAGTGGTTACAGCAATTACATAGCTATGGGTTACTTCAAGGATCATTTAGGCCTGATAACCAAATTTGTGTACTACGTGGTTATAATAGACAACATGACAACCTGATAAAAAGTGCAGCTGTACACACTCAACGTATGCAAAAAGCATTAATTCAAATGAACATTCAATTACACAAGGTTATTAGTGATATTACAGGTGTAACTGGTATGCGAATCATTAAAGCAATAATTGCGGGTGAAAGAAACTCTAATAGATTGGCTGAATTGAGTGATAGACGAATAAAAAATGACAGATCAACCATAGCAAAAGCACTAACAGGTGACTATAGAGAAGAGCATTTGTTTACATTAAAGCAAGAATACGAAGCATATACTTTTTTTCAAGAGCAAATAAAAGAATGTGATAAAAGTATGGAAAACTATTATAAAACACTTGAAACAAGATCAAATGAAAATAAGCAATGCAGTAAAGTAAAGAGGTCTGCAGGAAACAAACCAAACTTTGCTGCACACGAAGAATTGTATCGAATAACTGGCATGGATTTCACCAAAGTTCCAGGGCTTAATACATCAAATATACAGACCATCCTCTCAGAAGTTGGTCTTAATGCTAATAAATGGCCATCAGAAAAACATTTTACTTCTTGGTTGGGATTATGTCCATTTAATAGGATTACAGGAGAAAGAGTGATTAGAAGTGGAACTCGTAAAGTAATTAACCGTGCTGCAAATGCTTTTCGACTTGCTGGTTATTCTATGTTGCACAGTAAAAGTGCATTAGGTGCGTACTGTAGAAGATTGAAAAATCGATTGGGAGCACCAAAAGCAATAACTGCTACAGCAAGAAAATTAGCATGTATTTTTTATCAAATGCTGAAATGTGGACAAGAATATGTAGAAAAAGGAATGGATTATTATGAAAAGTTATATAAGGAAAGAGTAGTAAAGAATCTGGGTAAAAAAGCCAATGAATTTGGTTATATCCTGATAAAAAAAGATGAGCTGATAGGGGAAGTTTCTTAGAAGCAAGTAATAAATGTATAACGAAGATTATTTAATTCAAGTTGAACAAGCAATAAAGAAGCTTCAGAGTGGCGAAAGAGTGGTATCAATTGCATATGGTGACCATGTGGTGAGATATGCTGAAGTAGATATAAATGATTTACTAAGCTTAAGACAACGTATTAAGGCTGAATTGAAAATTGCAGGTATGAAGCCAAAGAGAAAAATTGTTTTTTCAACAAATAAAGGGGTTGACAAAATTATGTAAAAATGTTATAGTTTAGAGTTGATATCTTACAGTGAATAATATGGATCAAAGTCAAGGAAGGCTTAATGTTAATGTAAATTTTGAGGGGGAATTTGCTCAGTATCTTACAGAAATGGCAAAAGTTCAAAATAGAACTATTGAAGAAATTGTAAAAGATCTAGTAGAAGAAGAACTTGAGGTAAGTAAACTATCTGAAGGTGACGAAATGGATGAAGGAGAAATAGCTCTACTTGAACTTGCTGCTAAACGTAATGTTCCTGGAGCAAAAATAATTAGACATGAAGATATCAAGTGGGAATAATTTACCAAATTGGTTATTTAGAAGGTGTAGATACCGAAGATCTTCCTTCTCTTCCGAAAACAATACGGTTAAGGGTGCAAAAAGCTATAGAAAAACGTCTCACAATTATTCCTGATAAAGTAGGTGAGGCTTTATCGCATAAATGGGTAGGCTACTTTAGGTTGCGTGTTGGCGATTATCGAGTCATATACTTAATAGATAACTCAGAGCACATGGTCAAAATTGCAGCAATAGGACATCGAAAAGAAATTTATAAACGTAGTCCAGAGTAATGACTCTCTACATACAATCTGTTGACCAAATTCTCTAGCAACTTGCTATAATTTTTCAATGTCAAATTGTGCAACAACTTGTTGCATAATCAAAGAGGCAAAATGTTATTAAAATCATTCAAACAACTATTTAACAAACCAAAGATAAAAAGCTCAGCCTGGGATGCTGCAGGCTCAGGAAGAAGATTTTTTCACTTTCAACCAGAGTTAGGAAGTATAAACAATTTGCTGTCTCAAAACCTTGAAACTTTACGTAGTAGATCACGTGATATGGTGAGAAAAAATCCATATGCAGCAAATATTATTGATACAATAGTAAGTAACTCTATTGGAACAGGAATAAAACCGCAATCAAAAGCAAGGGGTGGGGAATTTCGAAAGAGGGTGCAAGAATTATGGCTAAGATGGACAGATGAAGCAGACAGTAACGGAGTAAGTGATTTTTATGGATTACAAGCTCTAGTATGCAGAAGTATGATAGAGGGAGGAGAATGTTTTGTACGTTTAAGAACGAGAAAGCTGGAAGATAGATTTTCTGTGCCATTACAACTGCAAGTACTTGAGTCTGAACATTTAGATAATAAAACAAATCAAACTTTAGGAAATGGTAATGTAATAAGAAACGGGATTGAGTTTAACAAGCTTGGGCAAAGAGAAGCATATTACCTATTTAAAGAACACCCTGGTGAAGGCTCATTTGGTGAATCAGTGAGAGTGCCAGCAAATGATGTTTTACATATTTATAGACCATTAAGACCTGGGCAAATTAGAGGAGAGCCATGGCTTTCGAGTATACTGCTAAAGCTCTATGAACTTGATCAATATGATGATGCAGAATTAGTGAGAAAAAAGACAGCAGCGATGTTTGCAGGGTTTATTACAAGGCTAGATCCTGAAGCAAATATTTTAGGAGAAGGTGAAAGTAATGAGCAAGGAGTAGCACTATCAGGTTTAGAGCCAGGAACAATGCAGCTTTTAGACCCAGGAGAAGACATAAAATTTTCAGAGCCATCTGATGTAGGAGGAAGTTATGAAGCATTCATGAGACAGCAGCTGAGGGCAATAGCAATAGGCACAGGGATAACATATGAGCAACTAACAGGAGATTTAACAGGCGTTAATTATTCATCAATCAGAGCTGGATTAATAGAGTTTCGTCGTCGATGCGCTATGCTGCAACATAACATTATGGTATTTCAATTTTGCAGACCAGTATGGAGTAGATGGCTAGAACTTGCCACTTTATCTGGAGAGCTTCCTACAACAGATAATCAAATATTTAAAGATGTAAAATGGATACCGCAGGGATTTGATTGGGTGGATCCACTAAAAGATCAGCAAGCACAGCAAATGGCAGTAAGGAATGGATTTAAGAGTCGATCGGAAGTAGTATCAGAAATGGGTTACGATGTTGAAGAAATTGACCAAGAAATAGCAGAAGATCAAAAGCGTGCTGATTCTCTCAACCTTTTCTTTGATTCTGATGTCAGGACACAAACAAAATAAATCTCGTTTACTTTATGGAAATTTTACAAACCAACTGGCTATGTAGGCCGATGATGATAGAGCAAAAAAGCTTTGACCTGTTGTCACTATATAACGGAAAACAACCTATCTTTAAAAATATAAAACATGCAGTAAGAAATAGTGAAAGAGGAATAATACCGATACATGGCATTTTAACTAAAAAACCTGGTGCATTTGATGAAATGCTCGGAATGACATCATATGAGCAAATAGAAGAACAAATTACACAAGCATTAGCAGATAGTAGCATAGAGACAATTATACTGGAAATAGATAGCCCCGGAGGAGAGGTAAACGGTATATTTGACCTAGCTGACTTTATTTATGAATCAAGAGCAAAAAAGAGGATAATAGCGATAGCAAATGATGATGCATATTCTGCTGCGTACGCTATAGCCTCTAGCGCTGAAAAGGTATTTGTGAGCAGAACCTCAGGAGTAGGAAGCATAGGGGTAATTGCAAGTCATATAGATCAAAGTGGATTTAATGAAAAATGTGGAATAAAATATACCACAGTATTTGCAGGAAGTAGAAAAAATGATTTAAATCCACATGAGCCAATGACGTCTGAAAGTCTGGAAAGCTTACAAAAAGAAGTAGACCGACTATATGAAATGTTTGTGCAGCTAATAGCGAGGAACAGAGGTCTTTCAATTGAAAAGATTCGATCAACGGAGGCAGGGCTATATTTTGGCGAGAGAGCAATAGAAATAGGTCTTGCAGATGGAATTACAATTCTTTCATCTATTAATAAAAACAGGAGTATTACTATGAATGAACAAACTACAACTGACCTAGAAACTGATAATTTAACTAAGTATCGTACTGAAGTTCTTGAATTAATACGTTTATGTAACTTATCACGAATGCCAGAGAAAATAGAAGAATTTATAGAGCAAGGCGTAAGTATTGAGCAAGCCAGGGAAGTTTTAATGGAATTACTTGCAGAGAGAACGAAAAAGACAGAGATACTGAGTGCAATACCGCAGAATTCAGGAGAAGAGTTGATGATGGAGGTAGCAAGGACTAGAGCGCAATCAAGTATTTAAGTTTTTTTATAACCGCCGCGTACAACAATTACAAACATGGCGGTAAAACTAAAGGGGAAAATAAATGAGGAAATTTTATGAGTTGTATAATCGAACAAAATAATCTAGGTGACTTATTAAAGTATGAGGCATCAAGTCTATATTCAAGAGACCAAATAACGGTAGCCAAGGGACAAAATCTTAAACTTGGTACAGTTGTTGGTAGTGATAAGGATAACATGATTAAGATAATAAATCCAACTGCAACAGATGGTACACAAACAGCAATAGGTGCGATAGTAAGTGATGTAAATGCGACAGAAGATGCCAAAGCAGTAATCATTACACGTATAGCAATGCTAGCAGATCATGCAATTGTGTGGCCAACAGGTATCACTGAAGAGCAAAAAGCTGCAGCAATAAAGCAACTTGAAGGACGAGGGATCATTGTCCGCAAGGGAGTGTAACTTAAATTAATAAGGGGGAAAAAGAATGCAAAATCCATTTACGAATACAGCATTTAGCATGACGGCACTAACAAATGCGATGAATATATTGCCGATAAATTATGGACGTGTTGAAAATTTAAATTTGTTTCCAATTCAATATACCATTCTGGATGCAGCTGCTTCTGGGCCAAGTTTATCTTTAATGCTCATTGTTATAATACCGCTTTTACCAATCATTTTAACTTACACTGGTTATTGCTATTATGTCTTTCGTGGAAAATCAAATTATGAACACACATATTAAGGAGTTAGTGACCTTATGGTTAAAACGTTACCCTTAAATCAAGCAGTCGTTCAGGCAATGGCGTCAACTCAAGAGCCTTCATTAGCAAACCTTCCTATGGATTTTCTGAAAAGTTTTTGAGTATATTGTATTTTTAATTTGTAGAATAAGTTTTTTTCCTTTTTGCATGCTAACCAAAAAGGGTTCTGTCATCCTTCTTGTCATATAAGTAGCTTGACGCGGGCATTCAGTTTTCTTTATAATTTTCTTTGTGAAAGAACAAAAATGCTTATTTGTAACCATAGCTGGCTTACCAAATGCTGGGAAGTCTACATTAATTAACAGCATCATAGGCAAGAAAATTGCAATTGTCACCCCTAAAGTGCAAACAACAAGGACGCAAATAAGGGGTGTTGCAACATGCAACAACACACAAATTGTCTTTACTGACTCCCCAGGAATTTTCTCAGCAGAAACAAAACTTGAAAAAGCTTTAGTCAAATCTGCATGGTCGGCAGTTAAGGATAGTGACATCACTTTGTTGCTTGTTGATGTAAGCAATTATTTGAAAAATATAGAAAGAATTAAGACTATATTTATGCGGCTGCAGCGCACAAAAGGCAGATGCATTTTGGTTATCAATAAAACTGATTTGGTAAAAAGGCCTGAATTAAAGATGGCGCATGAGCATCTGAATTTGCTTTATAAATTTGAAAAGGTTTTTATGATATCAGCATTAAAGAATGATGGACTTTCTGATTTGATGAATTACTTGTCTGAAGTTGCATCGGTGAGCCCCTGGTTTTATGAAGAAGATCAAATAACCGATTCCTCGACAAATTTTTTATCAGCAGAAATTACGAGAGAAAAATTATTCTTGAACTTGCGTGAAGAATTGCCATACTCTACAGCTGTTATAACTGAACAATTTGAGGAAAAAAAAGATAAGAGTTTAGTCATCAAACAGATCATATTTGTGTTGAAAGATAGTCATAAAAAAATAGTACTAGGAAAAGATGGCAGTAATATTAAAAAAATTAATATCGAAGCGCGTGCTGAACTAGAAAAATTATTTGAGTGCAAGGTACACCTCTTTTTATTTGTGAAAGTGCGACCTTGGATCGACCGTCCGGAGGAGTATATAGGCAATGCTTAATTCTTTATTGGTATTTGATATTGAAACTATACCAGATGTAAATTCCTGCAAAAATTTACTCAATATTAGTGATGATAGTAGTGTAGAAGAGAAGAGGGATGCATTAACAAAATATCATCTTGAAATAACAAACGGGCAAAACTCTTTTCTGCGTCAGCCTTTTCACCTTGTTGTAGTTATTAGTTTTTTACTTTGCAATATAAGCTACCAGAGTGGTTATGAGGTGTTCACACTGCAAGAAATAAGATCTGGAGGCACACTAAATTCCAGTGAAAAGGAGCTAGTGAAAGGATTTTTTAACTACATATCAGAGAAAAAGCCAAGATTAGTTTCGTTCAACGGACGCACTTTTGATATACCAGTGCTGAAGTATCGTGCTATGGTCCATGGCATTCAAGCAGAATATTTTCATAAAGCTGGCGATAAGTGGAATAGTTACAATCAGAGATATAGCAGTGATTGGCATTGTGATTTGCTTGAATCCCTCTCTGATTTTGGAGCTTCTGCGAGAGTAAAAATGAACGAAGTTTGTGCAGCATTTAATCTTCCTGGTAAGATTGGAGTTGATGGGTCACAAGTTATGGACTTATACGATAGCGGCAAGATACAAGAGATTCGAGATTATTGTGAAACAGATGTAATTAACACTTATTTGATTTACTTAAGGTTCATGCATCATCAGGGAAGGATTACTACTGAAAGCTACACCAAAAGTGTGGAAGAGCTACTTTTAGAGTGCGAAAAAAAAGAATACCTAAAGAAATTTAAAGAAGAATGGCAAATAACTTGTGGTGGAAAAATTTTACTTCCATAGAATAAATAGTCGAGTTATAATGCACTAACAAGCGAACCTCTGTACTAAATTTTGGTTAATATACACGTTGAGCATATTAAGAAAGTTGCTTTTAAGGTATTGCATTTTACTTTTATTTTCGTTATAAGGTTGCTTTAAGTTGAATTTTCAACATTTTTATACTATTTACGTTTAAGATATGATTTCGAAATTTTTTGGGGGCACTTCATGAAAAAGTCTATGTATACTAGAACTGCTATAGTTTCTTTATTAACTTTATGTTCTTTCAGCAGTTTTGCAGCTGACTTTCCTGATGAGAGTATGAAGGAAATAAAAAAGCAAGAGAGCACAAAAACTTCTGGAAAAGTGGAAGTTATGAAAACATCAAATAAAAAACTGAAAGAAAAGATGGACAGAATATGTAATGCTGATCCAAGAAAAAAAGCTGAAGAGCTTAAGAAAAAAGAGGAGCTAAGATTAGCAGCCGAGCAGAAGAAAAAAGAGGAGATCAGGCTAGCAAATGAGAAAAAAGCAAAGCTTATAGAGGATTCAAAAGCGAAAGCTCTAAACGCTAAGAATTCTAATATAGAAAAAGGTAAAGTTTCAAAAACTAAGCGTTCTAAAACTAAGAATGCTAAAGTTGAAGCTAAAGATGTAAAGAAGGATATAAAAGTTGTTAACAAAAATACAGAGGAAAAAGGTAAGGCAAGTCCTGTTGTTTCAGTTGGTGGAGTTGATATTATCGATACCAATCAAGGGCAAAGTAATTTAAGAATAACTTTTGGTGGTGTTGTTGATGCTCAAGGTTATGGCAAAGCTGGACCAAGTGGCGCAGATTATAAACGTTATAACGTTATGCCAAACAGATCTACAGAGTATTATAATGCCACTCCAGATATAACAAGAGGAGCAAATCCAATATTCTATGAAGGAATAGGAAATATTGGTGATTACAGCAACGATATGGGTATGATTGCTGATGCAATATTGCACCTCAGAGCAGAAAATAAGAATGAAGATTTAGGTCTTCTTTATGGTGCTGACGTGCAGTTTCATGTTCCAGTGACCGAAGGTAAGGGAGCTTCACAGGGTGTTTATGCTGCAAAAGGCAGAAGTGCGCATGTGTTTGTTAACTCAAAATATGGTGACGTGAAGCTTGGTTACCAATTTGGTCCTGAGGCTCTGATGAGGCTTGATGCAACAAGAATTGCGACTGTTGACGGAGCTGCAGATAGTGACTGGTTCAGAAAAGTGAACTTAGAAGGAAGCGCTGCTAGCTTTCCATTTTATGTAACACCACGTCTTTACACTGAAAGTTTTTCGAGTGAAAGTGAAAAATTCTCTTTCCGCATGGCAGGGAAATATAACAAAGGCGTTATGACTACACTGCCATTTAGAGTTGCTTACTACTCACCAAATTATATGGGCGCAAGATTTGGTATCAGCTACTCACCTCGTTATGATAGTGGTTTGTTTACTGTAAAAGAAACAGTTTCAGAAGATAAAGGCGGTAAGATAGAACATAAGGAAACGATAAAGCATGTCGGCCCAGACTATGAGCACATAGTAAGTGCTGGTGCATCATATGAATATGACTTTGATAAACATAACATAAAAGTTAAAACTTCTGCAGTTGGTGAATATGGCTTTCCAAAGCAACCAAGTAAAGATAAGCATCTTTATAAGGAATTTGTGGAGTATAATGACCTGATGGGTGTTAATTTTGGTGTAAGCGCTGATTATAAGATTAATGAAGATCAAGGCGTAAAGTTTGCTGCCTCTTTTGCATACTTGGGCAAATCTGGTCAACCGAAGGGTATTAAAAAATTAATTGGTGATACCTACACGGAAATTGATAGTAAAGATGCTACTGATGGCAAAAGAGTGGAAGGGCTGAAAGCTCAATTTGGTAAAGATAGTATAGATACCATGTATTGGACTGTAGGAGCTGGGTATCAACATGAGAATATCTACACAAGTTTGACGTATTTTGGCAGCAGAATGAATGACAAAGATATGCTTCATGATGGTGCACTTGGCGTTCAATATGATCTGTCTCCTGCATGCAGTAAGAGCAAATTTGTTCCTTACGCAGCTCTCCATTATTTTATGACTAACGAAACAGGTAAGCTGAAAGATGAGTCTGATGATGATGTACCTTCTAACCAAGGAATTCTCCTTCTTACTGGTGTGAAGTTTTCTTTCTAACCAGCCAGTACACACCACAGTTAACTGTGGTGTATTCTTGTCTGTTAGTGTTTATTTGTCGATCAAATAAACATATGGTGTCCTCTCTCCTGTCATCCCAGTGCGTGACACACAACTGTACGAACATTGTGATTTGAGGACACTCCACCAAGAAGGATGTCATCCCAGTGCCCAGACACTGGGATCCAGCTTTCCATGCAACTTCATCAAAAGCGTTTATTCAGCATAAGATCAGCCACTTTTTATGCTCACCAAATCAGTTTGCTTACTTACAAGCAAAATTTCCTGGATTCCAGTGTCAAGCACTGGAATGACACCCTATGGTCACCGGAATGACGCTTTATGGCTACTTAGATGATGAGAAAAGAACACACTGCCCTTATTCTACTGGCCGTATAGCTACTTTCAAATTTAATCAATTAAGCAGGAGGCCCCTATACAAACCACACTAAAAAATCATTTAGCTGGAGAATTACTTACCACCGCTACGTGCTGGAAATTAAAGCTCGCAGGTGGAGAAGTAATGGGATTCACTGACTATGATGAAGATTTAAATATTGATAATATACTCTATAAATCTTCAAGTGGATTTACAGCCAGTAGTATAATATTAAACAGCGATTTGAAAACTGATAATCTAGAAATTGAAGGGATATTAAATAGTGCTGATATTAAAGAAGAAGATGTTTTATCAGGAAAGTACGACTTTGCAAATATTGAAATATTTCTTGTGAATTATAAAGACTTGACCCAGGGAACAATGAATCTACATTCAGGAATTTTTGGTAAAGTGACATTAAGTAGTGGAAGATTTATTGTTGAAATTAGAGGGCTTTCAGCAAAGCTTGAGAGAAGCATAGCAGAATTATACTCTCCTGCATGCAGAGCACAATTTTGCGATGATAAATGTAAAGCCGATACTAAAAAATTTAGTAAAATAAGTACAATCACTAAAGTAATAGACGAAAGAAGATTTGAAGACACGAATTTAACTGAGAGTGATGAATATTATAAGCACGGAGTAGTAAAATTCTTTGGCTCAATAGCGTTTGAAGGTGTAGTAAAAGAATATAAAAATAAAGTAGTTACGTTGTTTACTTCGCCTCCATACCAAATTTTTGCTGGAGATAAATATTCAATACTCGCAGGTTGCGATAAAACATTTCCAACTTGCAGAAGCAAGTTTAACAATACTGTGAATTTTCGTGGTGAACCCTATATACCAGGTTTTTATATTGTTTAGCAGTACAATTTTCAATATTATGAATAAGCATGGAAAGGTGGCTGAGTGGTCTAAAGCACACGCTTGGAAAGCGTGCACATATGAAAATATGTCGGGGGTTCGAATCCCCCCTTTTCCGTATGTTACTTCTAGAATAGTATAAAACCCCCGGTCGCGCACACAACTGTACGAACATTGTAATATGGTACAATGTTACAACTATGCGGTGGTAATTTACGATAAATTCATGTAGCCATTTCAAATTTAGCCATACCAATGTCAGTAAATTGATTAAGCAAATAACACTTGAGTAGCAGTTCCTTCCCACGATTAATTTCAGATTTGTTCCGAAAATTAAACCCGAATGTTTGTTTCAGTCGCGAGAAAAAACTTTCTACATAAGATCTTTTTCCGTAGTTTGTTTGCCTTTTCCACCTCTTCATTCCATCTTCGCTGTATGACTTTATTAGTCTAATTGCAGCATTTCTCTCTGCCATACTTTGGATGCTCTGCTGCATTGTTTTTTTGGAGGAATTTTTGTCTTTATGCCGCATTCATCACACAATTTATAGAGTTTATGTCTGTCATATGCTCTGTCTGCATATAGTGCTTTTATGGCATGCTGAAAATTAACTCCTTTAAGTAAATCGCAAGCTCCATAGTGATCAGACCGTTACTGTATTTTGCAGCTATGGCTTTTTTGCTGTTTATATTCAACATTACATGCAATTTTCTTGTCTGTTCATAACCACGATATTTTCTGTCAGCGCTATTTTCCTTGCTGTGTGTTGTTATAAATGCTGATGCTTGTGCTATCTATGGCAATTTCGATATCTTCCATATTATTTTCTGCAATCATTGATCTTAATATTAAGTTTTTTTTGAAGCTTGCGAATAGCTGATAACTGCTAAATCTCTTCCTATTTGTTGCAAATATCCTTTTATAAACCCGACTGTTTGTCTTAAGCCAATTCTAAAAAGATTAACGATTATATGCACTAAAATCACAACTTTATCACTATAAATATAGTTGCCGCCCTGCATTTTTGGACTATTTTCATACCAATTTTCGATAGCTTTATCGATGTAACGAAAAATATTTCCTCTTTTTTCTAGAAATTTGTTATATTCATGGCAGTTACTAACTCTCATTTTTTGTGGCATATTTTTCCTTAAGCGGTTAAATGGCTATTTTATAATGAATTTTGTCAGTAGCCACCAGATTTTTTCAGTTGCGATGCAACAGAGCCATCCCAGTGTCAAGCACTGGGATGACAGGAAAAGAGGCTATTTGGATGACATCTTTCTTCTTGGTATAAATTACTTTTATATCTCAATGTTCGTACAGCTATGCACGTTGCCGCATAGTGGATGAGGTGTACTACCTCTAAGAGTATACATTATCTCACATAATAATATAATATTTCGTTCATAAATCAACGTTTTTAACATGCAGCAAGAACATTTCCGTTGTAATTAAGGTTCTTAAGATGTATATTAATGAATCTTGTTTTCAATAAATAATGAAAGTAATAATTGTCATGATAATGTTATTGTGTAGCAGTTACACAATGGCAAGCGAGAGAATAAGTCTAGTGGATAAAAAACTATCTCAAGGATATGTAGCTCCAGTGCTTACAGAAGATAGCGTTATTTTATCAGACAAGCACGGCGCTTTATATTCCTTTGATATTGATAACTCAAAGGCTATGAATTGGAAATTACACCTCTCACACAGAAAAAAAATTAGTAACATGAGCCTATTGCGTCACAGAGGAAACGTTTTCTTTATAGTGGATAACGTTCTACACACAATAGATGCAAAAACCGGCGAGATTCAGTGGGAAAAAGAATTGAGAGCTCCAGTAAGAGGGAAAGCAGCAGTAATAAACAATAAATTGGTAGTATTGACTATTGATAATTATCTGTACGTGTTTGATATAAAAGATGGCAGCTTCGTTTGGACTTATCAAAACGGCATCAATGAGGTTCGAGGTTTGTATTCCATATCGCCAGCAATTTCTAATGATAAAATAATAGCACCATTTTCAAATGGTGAGTTAATAGCTTTTAATGAAGACGGTAAAAAATTGTGGAGCCAAAAATTGGCTACAAACCTTTTGGATACACAGCTCACAGATGTAACTACTACACCGAGAGTGCTTGGCGATACTTTAATAGCTACAAATAATTCTTATATTTATAGCATTGACGTGAAATCAGGAAATATTTTATGGTCAAAGTCACTGCAAGTAAAAAGTGTATCAGACATTGAGTCATATTATAGTCCTCTTATTCCTGCAGAGAAACAAAAAGAAGGCGGAAGAATTTTTATAGTTACTAAAGACGATAAAATAATTGGCCTGGATATAAAAAATGGAGAAACAGTCTGGGCATCTGATTTAATAGAAAATACGCAATTGTTTGCTCCAATTATGCATGCCCATACACTGTGGGTGACAAGCAATAAAGGTTCAATGTTTGCTTTTCCGGGATCTGAAAGTGCAGGAAAGGTAGTCAAAGTACCTGGTAATGTGTTTCACACTCCAGTGTTTACTCGCAATAAGATATATGTAACAACTGAGGGAAAAGGTGTTTATTCTTTAGAAAATAGGTTTGTTTTTTATGACTGATTATGATTTAATTGTTATAGGTGGTGGCCCAGGAGGCTATAAGTGTGCTATCGCTGCTGCAAAACTTGGATTGAAAGTTGCCTGCATAGATAAAAATAGCATTTTTGGTGGTACATGCTTGCGAGTTGGATGCATACCTTCCAAAGCACTACTTCATTCTTCCTATCAGTATGCTCACACGAAAAATGATCTGTCGAAGCTTGGCATAAAAATTAAGGATGCAAGTTTCGATTTAAAAGAAATGCTAGGCTATAAGGACGCCAGAGTTCAGGAACTTGGAAAAGGTATAGAATATCTGTTTAACCTTCACAAAATCACTAAAATCAATGGGCTTGCTTCTTTTGACCAAGGTAATCTTGAAGTTTCAGTTGAAGGTAAGGTGCTGAAGACAAAAAATATAGTAATTGCAACCGGTTCTGACGTTATTTCTTTGCCAGGAATTAATATCGATGAGAAAAGTATTATTTCATCAACTGGTGCATTATCTTTAACTGAAGTACCAAAAAAACTTGTCGTAATCGGAGCCGGGGCAATAGGGCTTGAAATGTCTTCTGTATGGAGGAGGCTAGGGTCTGAAGTCACTGTAGTAGAATTTTTTGACAGAATCGCTGCAGCAATGGATGGAGAATTAAGTAAGTCTCTACTTTCTAGTCTACAAAAACAAGGAATAAAATTTTTACTTAGCACTAAAGTTGAGGAGATAAAACAAAGTAGTAATTCTTTGAGTGTGAAAGTTTGCTCTGTAAAAGATAATCAAACAAACACTATAGAGGCGGATAAGGTATTGGTGGCAGCAGGACGCAAACCATGCACTGAGAATCTTGGTATTGATGAAAAAATAGAAAAAGATAATCGCGGTTTCGTTCAAGTTAACAACAGATATGAAACTAATGTGAAAGGAATATTTGCTATTGGTGATGTGATCGGTGGAGCAATGCTTGCTCATAAAGCAGAGGAAGAAGGAGTGGCAGTTGCAGAGATAATAGCAGGACAGTCACCTCACGTTGATTATGGAATCATACCATCTGTCATTTACACTCACCCTGCGGTTTCTTCGATTGGTAAAACCGAAGAGGAACTCAAAAATGCTGGCCGTAAGTACAAAGTTGGTAAATGTCAATTTGCTGCAAACGGCAGAGCAAAAATCACTGATGATGCTGAAGGATTCGTGAAAGTGCTGACTTGTAGCAGAGCAGATACAATACTAGGTGTGCATATCATAGGAGCATACGCTGATACGCTAATCAACGAAGCAGCAGTTGCAATGGCATATAGCGCAGCAGCAGAGGATATATACAGAATTTGTCACTCTCATCCTGATATAAATGAAGCCTTTCGAGATGCGTGCATCGATGCTTTCTTTAAAAAATAATTGTGGACCTCGGTTCAATCATTGAAAAATGGTATGAGTGGCTGAGGTGCAACAGATCTTATTCACCAAACACTTTAGAGTCATACATGAGGGACTTGAAGGATCTTATAAGTTTCCTAAATACTCACATTGGTGGAGAAGTAAATGTCGGCACTTTGGAAAAATTGAGCGTACCTGAGTTAAGAAGTTGGCTTACCTCTCGTTACGCAAGAGGTGTAAACGCAAGATCCAACACTCGAGCACTCTCAGTAATCAGAAATTTCTTCAAGTACATAAAAAATAACCACAATATAGACAATGAAGCTGTATTTTCCTTATCAAGGCCAATTCAGAGAAGAACTTTGCCCAAAGCATTATCAATACCTGATATAAAAACTTTATTGAAAGAAATGAAACTATCCGATCTGGGCGAATCTTGGGTGGTAAAAAGAGAAATTGCGATTATCGTCCTGCTATATAGTACAGGCTTAAGAATCAGCGAAGCGTTGAACCTTAGGGTTAGTGATATTAACAATGAAAGTTTAATAGTAACAGGTAAGGGAGATAAACAAAGGCAGGTATTCATTCTTCCGGTAGTAAAAAAGTGTATACAAGAATATGTAAAAGCCTGTCCTTATCTTGGCACTAATAATGAAACACAATATCTTTTTTTGGGAGTAAGAGGAAAAAAATTGGGAAGAACTTATGTGGCCAATCGTTTGCAAAAAATAAGGAGAATGTTAAATTTACCAGAAATTTTATCTCCACATGCATTTCGCCATAGTTTTGCTACTCATTTGCTTCAGGAAGATATTGACATAAGATCAATACAACAACTGCTTGGTCACTCAAGCCTGGAAACTACTCAAATTTACACTCACCTCAATTATCAAGATGTTTTTAACATGTACAAAAATTTTCAGCAGGGCCTGGAGAAGAAATCAAAACTTTAACTTCGTTCTAAACCACCAAGCTGAGTGCTTTCAACATCACTAAGTATTGTGTTTGCTTTATATAAACTACAACATCCTAATAAAAAAAAAGCCAGTGCAACTGCTGTAAAGAAAGCACTTATTATCCCTGGATAATCTTCTATTACTAAACATGCAACAACAGTATATACTCCAAGCAATATAAAACATGCAGAAGCGTAGTTGCTCAGTTTTCTACCAGAAGAAATTGCTTGCGAGGATTTTTCGTTTTTATTACTACGGAGCAGTCTATTTTCTGATGAAAGCCTATCTCTTTCTTTCCTTACTTGTTTCAAATCTCTTTTTAATCGTGAAATTTCGACAGTGTCGCTTGCTCTTCCATACACAATTCTATTAAGTCGAGTTACTTCACTATTTAGATCATTGATTTTTGTTTTTTGAGCCGATTTTTCCTGCCTTAAATCTTCTTCTAACTGTGAAATTTTGTTAATGCCTCTCGTTCTTTCGCGTACGACCCTATCCAGCTCTCGTTCTTTTTCTATGAGTTGAGCTTTCGTTCTTTCAAGTTCGCCTTTAAGTTCTTGTATAACTTGCTCAGAACCTACCGGTATATCATTCGTACTTGCCAAAGGTTGTAATGTATTTGCAGGAAATTTTTCATTTAGATAATTTGTAATAGATTCGATTGGATTATTAACACCCCTCAATGCAGCAGTAACAATTGCATGACTCATGAAGCAATTATCTTCTACTAATTTTTTTACATCATCTAAATCTTTTTTATTAATAGTAGCGGTTAATCGCTCTGTAATGGCTTGTTCAATTATTTGCTTCACCCACGAATTTTGCTCTATAGCTTGTATTGGCTTTATTTGACTAAAATCTAGCTCTTTATGTTTTAAAAGTTTTGTCAATACTTCTTTGTTATCTGATGTTATTCCTTGTAAACATGATTGAATAATTAAGCTAAGCGGCGTTTCTATTTCTTCACTTCGGCTTCTTTTCCAGCAATTAGGGTTAAACTCTTGATTTAATGGTCTTTTCGCTTGGTAAATGTTTCTGCTAGAAAGAGCACCTAACAACTCGTTTACTTTTTGTGCTTTTTTAAATTCTAATTTTATTACGCGCTCAAATCCTCTTGCAATACAATCTTCAGGGCTTTTATATTCATAATTTTTGATATCAGTTTTTATATCTGGGTGCGTGAGCAATATTTTTACCACATCTTTAGCCCCAACTTGACAAGCAATATGTAAAGCTGTGTCTTTGCGCATATTAGATGTTGTTATAAATTCTGATATTTCACTTTGTGTACTAGGATCATATCTCGTCCGTGTTGTAGACACAGATTGCTTACTCTGAGCATTAATATTGATACTTCTGTTTTGTATAAGCAATTTAGCCATTTTCTCTAACGTAGCCTGTCCATCACCGCTGACAGCGCAGACATTGACAATAGACATCAAAGGTGTCATGCCCTCCTTATCAAACGCATTAACATCCGCACCTTCTTTCAGAGCTTGTTTAAAAGCTTCCGGGTTTTCGTTATCAATAGCCTTAAATAACTTTTGTGTTGGTTCATCGAGCTGTCTTGAAGTTGTCTGATTATATCTATAACCATTAGTATTTATCCCATCCCCTCCATAAAGCATATTAAACCTACCTAATAATTTACTAATATAATTATGAAAAAGAAAAGGAAAAGGAAAATTGCAAGCGATTTATTCAAAATCCTAGAATTAACTACGACTCTAAAAACTTTTCTGCATCAAGCGCAGCCATGCATCCTGTTCCTGCTGCAACTACTGCCTGACGATATACCTTATCTTGAACATCACCTGCAGCAAACACTCCTGCCCTACTAGTTAAAGTTGTTCCAGGTTTTGTAATGATGTAACCCTGCTCATCCATTTCAACAAAGCCTTTAAAAATACCCGTATTTGGTGCATGCCCGATTGCAATGAACACTCCATCCACTTTTAATTCTTGGGTTTTATCGATCTCTGCTGATTTAATCGCAATACCAGCAACCCTTTTTGGATTTTCTTCTCCAAGAATCTGCTCTACGGTATGGTTCCACATTACTTTTATTTTATCATTTTTAAAGAGCCTATCTTGCATTACTTTTTCCGCTCTTAATTTATCACGCCTGTGTATTAATATCACTTCTTTGGCAAATCGAGTTAAAAATATTGCTTCTTCAACAGCAGTGTTTCCACCACCAATCACAGCTACAACTTTATTCCTAAAAAATGCACCATCGCAAGTCGCACAAGCTGAAACCCCATAACCCTGAAATTTCTTTTCACTTTCTAAACCAAGCCACTTCGCTTGCGCACCAGATGCAATGATCATTGCATCTGAATAGTAGTCATTGATATTACCAGAAGATCTAAATCTATACTCATTAAAGTCCTCAAGTTGTTCAACGCTTTTTATCTCATCATCTATTATTTTTGCTCCAACCTTTTCTGCATGAAACCTCATTTGCTCCATTAGTTCTGGACCCTGTATTGAAACAAAACCAGGATAGTTTTCAACATCTGTAGTAATTGTAAGCTGACCACCAGGCTGCATTCCCGTTACTACAATTGGCTCTAAGTTTGCACGTGCTGCATATATAGCGGCAGCATAACCCGCTGCCCCAGATCCAATAATAAGAACTTTTGTACTAAATTTATAATTCTTCACTGTATGAGTTTAGATAATCAGCTACTCCTTCATCGCTTGCCTGCATTGCTGGCTTACCTTTCTTCCACCCTGCTGGACATACTTCACCATGCTCCTCATTATGTTTAATTGCATCAACGATTCTAACGAATTCATCGATATTACGCCCTAAAGGCAAATCATTTATCGATTGATGACGTACAATAAATTTATCATCAATAACGAAAGTTGCTCTCAGCGCAATTGAGTCATCATATAAGACCCCATAGTCTCTTGATATAGACTTTTTGATATCAGACACTAAAGTGTAGCTAATCTCTCCAATACCACCATCATTAACTGGAGTGTTTCGCCATTTATAATGTGAAAATTTTGAATCTACACTTATTCCTATCACTTCAACACCACGCTTTGCAAACTCATTTATTCTATTATTGAGCGATATCAATTCAGTTGGGCAAACAAAAGTAAAATCAAGTGGATAGAAAAAAAGGACAGCATACTTATTTTTTATGCGCTTACTCAGACAGAAATCATCAACAATTTCTCCGTCAGAGAGAACAGATGAAGCAGTAAAATCGATAGCAGATTTTGTTACAAGATTCATAATTAACCTATTCTTTTAAAATAACTTTAATTTTACATCTTGATAAACTTATATGCAAGTTTTCTTTGGTTTTAGTCCTATAAAAACTTCCTAAAATAGCTCTTCTTTTTTACCGATAAGATACAATCCAGGTTGGAATACTGAGTTGGTGAGTATAAAATTCTACGTCATGCCACCGCGAACCGTCATACCGCCACGGTATCTCAGCCGCTCACAAGTAGCGGGATGACGAGCTTATCGTCATGCCACCGCGAACCGTCATACCGCCACGAACCGTCATACCGCGATTCATTCGCGGTATCTCTAGATCCCGCTAACAAGTAGCGGGATGACGGTTGTCGTTTAGCTATAAATGTTAAAAAATTTGCCAAACGAAAAAAAAGGCAAAAGAAGCCCCGTGGTTGGCTAATTACTTACATTATACTTTCAAGTATGGCGTTTTTTTATTCTAAACGTTTAATAACCGCGATTCAGTTGCTTTTAAGCCGCAACTAATCTAAATTATAAACATTAAGAAATTTACTAAACAGAAAAAAAGGCAAAAGAAACTCTAGGGTAGCTAGTTATTCACTATCCATTTTTTAAGTTGGCGTTTTTTTATGTTTTAAATGCTTTATAAGCGCATTTTAGCTTATATTAGGTAAAAACCTAGAAGTTTCATAAAGACATAAGGTGCACATAGTGCAAAAAATTAAACATGAGACGCCAGATACGTGAGTTTTTTTGTCATTTAATCTGTACAGAGAAGATAAATAAATAGCTTCAGTTTTATGATAAGGGAGTTGGCGGAGTTTGTCAAGTAAGTTTTTCGCTTCTGCGGGCTACTTGAATAACGGCTACAATGTTCATACAGCTATGTACATAGCTGGAACCCAAAAAAAGAACCAAGTAGCCAAGCTACTTGGATGACAGAAGGTAATATAAGAAGTCTATTGGCTCTCGTATACCTTAGTGAAACTTAACAAGTTTATCTATAGTTTTAGTGATGATTCTTGGAGTATCCGGAGAAACTGCTGAGCTCAGCCTATTTAGTCGCTCTATAGCAAACTCGCTGTTCTCATTTGTTATGAAATCACATAAAATATTTTCTATATCCTTAGTAACACTTTCATGCTTCCTCAGAGGATGATTATGTGGATACCTATTGATGGTTCTGATGCTAGAATACTCAACAAAAGCTTGATCCTTAAAAGCAAGTTGTCTCAATTTCTCTTTGAATTTTCCTTCTTCCTCTTTTGCTAAAAGGCGAGACTTTATCAGTGATTTTATAATCAAATTTATAGCTTGATGCATTTCAGAATGCACTATAACTTTAATGGTATTTTCTTCTACTATACAATCATAAATACTTTTTTCGCTCTTTAGTGACTCTATAAGCGTTCTGCTATTTTGTGAATTCAATTCCAAATTCTCTTCACTCATAGGAGTTATTATGAAGGTGTTCTTACTCACTCTGATGTTAAATTGTGGAGAGCCTTCAGAAAAGGAAAATGCTACATCCTTAAATTCAAGTGCATGATTGTATGCAGCAAAAAGGGTGTGTGCTATAACACTGCTGGGCACCTTCATTCCATGTTTACTCAGGTGGTTCAATACATTTTCAACCTCATGATATGTAAAGTCTGTATCTTTTAGCAATTCAACAACTTCTATGCCGTTGTGTTGTTTATACTCTATTCTCACTTCTTCTGTAAAAAGTGTTTTAGCTGCTATATGTTTATCAAGCACTGTGAAAATCTTGATGAAATTCTCTAAATCTTGTTTGTTAACTAATTCGATACTAATTAAGTTTCTGCTAATAATTGAAATATTTTTTGTCATTTTTTCCCACTAAAAAAACTCACTGAATGAATTGTATTTTTAATTCATTAAGAATTGTTTAAAGTGAGCATACTAGTTTTCATTTACGTATTACACGACAAAACAAGATAAAAAGTTACATAAAATCATCATGTGGTATAACACACTCTCCACATTCATCATTGCTGTTTGTGTAGGTTGTGACATCAGTGTGATTGTCATTATTATTTAGCATATCATCCAACTTTCCTTCTTTTTCAAGATCCATCAATTTGTCACCCCCCCCAATGTGCTTATCGTTGATAAAAATCTGTGGAACTGTTCTAACGTTATACTTTGATTTTATGTCGTTAAATAGATCTGAGTTTTTGAGCACATCAATTTCTTCATACTTCACACCTTTTTTATCTAGTAAATCCTTTGCCCTTATGCAGTATGGACAGCCCTTCTTTACATATATCACAACATTTTTCACAATTTATCTCCGTAGCTTACTAAAATATAGTTATTATATATAAGAAACATGTAAAAACATCAAATTGTATGAAAATTATTTATAATTGTGAGCAAGGAATAGAAAATAATATAGCACTAACCTTCGGAAATTTCGATGGCATTCATTTAGGACACGAGTTTGCAATTTCTACTCTAAAGAAGGTAGCACAAGAAAGAGGATTACCCTCTGCAGTTTTAACTTTTGAGCCTCACCCATCAACTGTTTTATTTGGTAGAAACAATTTTAGGTTAATAGACCAAGAACAAAAAAAGGAACTAATCAGCAGCTATGGTATAGATTACTTATATATTATTAATTTTAATAGAGGTTTTTCTGAGGTTAGCTGCGATGACTTTATCAGTGAGATTTTAATAGATAAATATGGCGCTAAACACATAATTGTCGGAGAAAATTGCACTTTTGGTCATAAACGATTGGGTAATATATTAACTCTAGAGAAATATTCTGAAATATATGGATACTCTTTGACTAAATTAGAGCCATTAACAATTGACGGCAAAATTTGCTCTTCTTCTTCAATAAGGGAGTATGTACAAAGGGGCGAAATAGAAATTGCTAATAAATTGCTCGGCAGGCCTTATCAAGTTTCTGGTGTTGTGACAAAAGGTGCATGTAGAGGTAGAGAAATAGGATTTCCAACCATAAATATTCCTATAGAAGATTGCATGATAAAACCTAAGTTTGGCACATATTACGCTAGAGTGACTTTTCCTGATAGTAATCCAAATTGGTTATATGGAGTAGTCAATATTGGTATGAGACCTACTTTTAAGGATCTGAAAAAGCCTATAATAGAAATGCACATATTCGATTTTGATGAAGACGTATATAGTCATAAAGTCAATATACAACTTTTAAAATTCATAAGGTCAGAAAAAAAATTCCATAGTATTGAGGAGTTAACAAAACAGATAAATTATGATATACTTAAAGTTTATAGGTTAAAGGCAAATTTATGAAAAAGTTATGCTTAGTTGTTATATTAATTATAGTATTGATTGACCAAACGAGCAAATTGTACATAAACTCATTGATTGATGAAGGAGAATCAATTGAGATCGCTAGTTTTATAAAACTAGTTGAAGTTTGGAATTCAGGTATTAGTTTTGGAATGTGTAGCGCTTTACCACATGGCGGTTTCTTTTTTTCAGCATTTTCAATACTAATAATTGGTATACTTGCATATTTGATATACAAGTCTGACGATCAGTCAACTTACCTTGGTTTTTCTCTGATGATTGGTGGAGCAATCGGAAACGTAGTTGATAGGATCTATTGGGGAGCTGTATATGATTTCATATATTTTCATATTGATGATTGGTATTGGCCAGCCTTTAATTTAGCAGATTTATCTATAGTTTGTGGAATGTTTACATTGTTATATAAGTGGTATATATACGATATGCTTATTTCCAAACAAAATGAGGAATAAAATAATTGTTTTTATATTAGGTCGAAATAATGCTTCATAAGTTTTTTAGTTTTCTTATACTACCTGTACTTTTTTTTACTTACCCAATTTCTTCGAATGCTTTAAACATAGAGCACAACATAAAATATACTAAACTCAGTAACGGACTAGATGTTTATGTTGTTTCTAATCATCGGATTCCAGCCGTTTTACATGCAGTAATATACAAAGTTGGGGGAATGGATGATCCAATCGGCAAAGCAGGATTGGCTCACTACTTTGAACATTTAATGTTTGAAACTACAGGGAAGTTCACAGATATAGAAGCCACTATGAGTAGCATTGGGGCTCAATTTAACGCATTTACCACTAAAGAATATACCTGTTATTTTGAGTTGATCCCCAAAAAAGATTTACCACTTGCAATGGAAGTTGAAGCAGATAGAATGGGCAGCTTTAATGTTACTCAAGACAAAATAGATAGAGAAAAAAACATCGTATTAGAAGAAAGAAAGATGAGATTTGATAACCAACCTCATAACTTGTTATGGGAAGAAATGGATAGTGCATTTTACCGTACTGGCTATGGTAGGTCTGTTATCGGCTGGGAGAGCGATATCAAAACTTACAATTTGGATGACATAACGAGGTTTCATGATAACTATTATCACTCCGGCAATGCAATATTACTGATTGTGGGTGATGTGGAACTTGATGAAGTAGTGAAATTAGCAGAAGAAAAATATGGCGAAATTAAAGCTAAGCCTGTAATGAGAAATTACCCAAATCAGGATCCAGTGCATAATGCAGGTCTATCGGTGACCTTAGAGAGCACTGAAGTAAAAGAATCAGTTTTATATTTTCGTTATCGTGTTCCCTTATTTGATCACATAAATGAAGCCTCTGCTTATCATTTAGCGGTTGACATTTTAGGTGGCGGCAAATCCAGCAAACTGTATAAAGATTTGGTTTTAGATAAAGATGTGGCAGTATCAGTGTTTGCTTATTATAATAGCCTAGCTTTTAGTGATGGCTACATTGATATTATGATAATTCCAAAAAGTGGCGCTAATTTAGATATTGTTGAAAGAGAGTTAGATAATGCTATTAATGGCTTCGTATCTAAAGGGGTGACGAGCGAGGAATTACAAAGCTCAAAATATAGGTATAAGGCAGCACAGTTTGATAATCTATCTGACTTAACTCATATAGCGATGTTCTATGTGCCACACCTTGCACTTGGTATTCCACTTGATGAAATAGATATTTCATATAGCAAGATTAATGATGTCAATCTAGAGGATGTAAATAATAAAATCCGTGCTATTTTTTCTGCTAATAAGTTAATTGGTCGTTTATTACCAAAAGGAGATAATAATGAGAATAAGTAAAATTATATTTCTATTTTTTTTCTGTCTAGGCTTTAATTTACAAGCAAGTGGTAACCTAAATATAGAGGAGGTCACTACCCGTAAAGGATTTAAGTTTTTATTTGTAGAAAATCATGATTTGCCAAAAGTTTCACTAAATATATCGTTCAAGGATGCAGGTTATGTGTATGAGAATAAGGAAAAACAGGGGCTTGCTTGGTTTACTTCTCTTGTAATCCAAGAAGGGGCAGGAAAAAATGATGCCAAAGATTTTGCGAAAAAGCTTGAAGATAAAGGGATTAGTTTAAATTTTATTGCTGATTTAGAAGCATTTAGGGTTTCATTAAATACTTTGTCTGACAATCTAGAGGAAGCAATTTCATTACTGAGCGATACTATAATGCGTCCTAAAGTTGACCCTGAAGGGTTGAATAGAGTTTTCGAGAAAGCCAAAGTTGATTTTAATAATCTTGAAAAAAATCCTTATTTTGTTGCTGGAAAAGAATTAGATACGTTATTGTTTAAAAAACATCCTTACTCAAAAAGTGTGTACGGTACTCTTGATACTATAATGAGCATTACTAGAGACGATGTTTTAACATACATAAAGCGTAATTTTGCTAAAGATAACATAGTTATCAGTGTTGCTGGTTGTACAAAAAAAGAAGAAATTATTACGCTATTAGATAAATATTTATCTAAATTGCCGTCAAAAAGATCAAAAGTTAGAAAAATACCTGTAAAAAATAATTTTGGTTCTGCAGAAAGTAAGAATATTTTTATGGATATACCACAGAGTGTGATACTTTTTGCTCAAAAAGGTATAGCTTATGAAGATCCTAATTATTATAACGCTGGTGTCTTAATTGATGCACTTGGTGGCATGAGGCTGAATTCAATATTAATGACAGAACTGAGGCAAAACTTGGGTATTACTTATGGTGTTTATGCAAGTATTATTTCCAATAAACATGGAAATATTATATCTGGATTTATAAGTACTGATAGTTCTACTGCTGGCAAAGCTATATCAGCAGTAAGAGATACATTTAGCAGAATAAAAAAGCAAGGAATTGACGAACAATTGTTCAAGGATGCAAAAATTGGCTTGGTAAATAATCTTGTCCTTTTCCTGTCCAATAACACAAATACAGCAACGCTGCTAGATAATATGCAGATAAATGATCGTGATGTTAACCGTATAAATAATTATGCGAATATCATTAATGATGTTAAATTAGAGGAAGTAAACGAACTGGCAAGTTCTTTACTGGAACCTGAAAATTTATTTTTTGTTGAAGTTGGAAAAAACGCTCAAGGTCAATAATTATTACAGTCATATATCTTCTGCTATTGACCTTACTGCTTCTACATAACACTTATGCTCCTCAGCTAGAATGCGTTCTGAGAGGCTTTGAATATCATCAGCTGGTAACACTGGTACAACAACTTGAGCAATTATGGCTCCAGCATCAACTTCAGGAGTGACATAATGTACAGTACAACCTGTAATTTTTACACCTGCTTTTAGAGCTTGCTCTTGAGCGTTTAGGCCTTTAAAAGACGGAAGTAAAGAGGGATGAATATTTATCACCTTGTTATGCCATTTACTCAGAAAATCAGCTTTGAGAATTCTCATAAACCCTGCAAGGCAAATTAAATCAACCTTATGTTGAACAAGTATTTCGTGAATTTTACCAGCATCAAGCGGTTTATCTTTAACAATAAACGCTGAGATTCCTGCTTGCTCTGCTATTTTCAGACCAGCAGCTTCGCTATTATTTGTGATAACACATGCAACTTCTGCGGAAAAATTCTGATCTTGACATGCTTCTATTAAGGCCTGCATATTCGACCCCCTACCTGAAATTAGTATTCCGAGTTTTATCTTTTTCATTATAGCACAGTTAGTTTAGAATTTAGTTAATACTAACAAAACAGCTCAAAAGGAAAACTTATTTTATAGCAAAGAAGGCAGACTAAACTCTTTATATAAGTGGACCTCTAATTTTGGACCTCACTGGACAACACAAAATAACGAATAGCCCCATGTACCCAGCTAAAACTAGCTTTAATGCTTAGATATTGTGCTATTTTTGTATAATATACTACTATAAGTATATATTTTTGTAATCGCGTTATTATTTATTTAACAAAGTATTAGTATAATTTATTACACTGGATTAAATGGAGAAAGTTCAATGAGTAAATTACCGAACAATGCAAAAATAGGTAAATCTCAGGTTACTCAGTGGGAGGTAATAAAAAATTGTGAATATGCTGATAATTGCTTGTCAAAAATAGTAACTTTGTACGTTATTAGAATAACTCAGCTATCAGATTTTTATACGAGTGACGAACCTGAAATTAACACTGTTTTAGCAAGAATAAGCGTGACAAGTGAAAATGTATTTTTAAACAAGGCTACTACTATTGAAGTTATGGAAGGTATTTTTCCGTATAAATTCAACAGCAAGAAGAGAAATAACGTATTAAGGTTAGAAGATTTGTATAATTATTTATGTTCTATTGTTAACAATAGCCTTCCAAAAGAAATGCTTGAAAGTCTTGTAAGGGAATATAAGGATGCTGTTAACTTATTTAAAGCAATTACTTAACTGAACGTAGTATTTTTAAGATTTTATTTTCTATTTCAGAAATGCCGCTTTCAAGATCTTTATCTATCAAATACATGGTAGAGAAATATGTTTTCTGCTTACTTTCAACATTGATAGTTAAAGTTCCGGGAGTGATTGTGACTGAATTGGCAAATAACGCAATGCTTTCATCATTATGCCCTTTGCATTTTCTTAGAATAATGATTGGCTCAAGCTTAGATTTGAGTTGTAGCACCTTTTTTGTTACATAAACACTTGATAAAATGATTTGGTACATTAACCATGGTATATAACTTACTAACTTATAAAACGACAGTCTACTCGTACTATTTAAAATCTGGCTAAGAGCTCTTTCAGCGTTTATCAACCTTCTAAAGATAAACGATGTGAATATAGAGGAAAACACTCCACAAAAAATAAAAAACGGCTCAAAATAACCAGACAATACAGTCCATAGAACAAATAAAATTATAAATGACAGAGAAAAAAACTTGATTTCCTTCCTAAAGTTGAGGTTTTTCATAGTCTGTAATATAACTTAAATGACTCTTTAAGGAAAGATAATAACGAATATTTAGGTTCTTGACTTCTATGTTAAAAGATATAACAACTAAGTTATGTATTTTAAGTGAGGAAGTTATGAAATATGACAAATTTATGGAAATATTAAAAAAATAAATGACCTTTCAGATTTGAGCAAGGACAATATAGTTGAAAAAATAAAAGCTAAGTTACAAGAAGAAGATCCAGATTTATGTCAAGAGTGGGAAAAGAGTAAACCTGACAACGATAGTGGATCTGGCATAAATTACATATTTACTATATCTCGTGGTCAAAATTCTAAGGAAGTCAAATTGTTACATCTTGCTTCTTATTGGAACTGTGCAAATGTAGCAAAAGCTCTGATTGAAAACGGGGCAGATATTAATGCAGAATATGATAATAAAATTACTCCTTTACATATTGCTGCTCACTATGGCCACGAGGATGTAGTAACCATTCTAACTGGAAAAGGAGCAATTGTTGATGCAAAAAATGGTGATGGATGGACTTCTTTACATTTTGCTGTTGAAAAGAACCACGAAAATGTAGTAAACACTCTAATTGGAAAAGGAGCAAATGTTAATGCAGAAAATGATAAAGGATGGGCTCCTTTACATCTTGCTATTACAAATGGCCACAAAGAGATAGTACAAGTTCTATCAAAAGCAGAAGGAATCAACGTTGATGCAAAAAATAGTGATGGGTGGACTCCTTTACATCTTGCTGCTGCAAATGGCCGCGAAGATATAGTAGAAACTCTAATTGAAAAAGGAGCAGATGTTAATGCGAAAGATCATTATAAATGGACTCCTTTAACATTTGCTTCTCAAAAAGGCCATGAAGTGGTAAAAGGAGCTCTATTAAAGGCACAAGAGAACATCAAAGCTTTGCATTCAGCTGTTAAACATAATAATGAGGAGGAGGTGAAAAACCTATTAAATAAAGGAGTAAACGTTAATGCAAAAGATGATGATGGATGTACTCCTTTACATCTTGCTGCCAGAGAGGGCTGCGAAGATGTAGTAAAAACTCTCATTGCAAAAGGAGCAAATGTTAATGCAGAAGGTATTGTGGACGAGACTCCTTTACATCTTGCAGCCAGAGGGGGCCATAAAGATGTAGTAGACATTCTAATCGCAAAAGGAGCAACGGTTAATGCACAAAATAATAAAAGATATACTCCTTTACATATTGCTGCTGAAAAGAACCACATAGAAGTAGTAAAAATTCTAGTTGAGAAAGCAGATGTTAATGCAGAAGGTATTGAGGACAAGACTCCTTTACATCTTGCTGCTGCAAAGGGCCATAAGGATGTAGTAGAAACTCTAATTGCAAACAAAGTAAATGTTAATGCAGAAGATGATGATAGATGTACACCTTTACATCTTGCTGCTGAAGGGAACCACATAGAGGTAGTAAAAATTCTAGTTGAGAAAGCAGATGTTAATATAAAGGATGCTGATAGATGGACTCCTTTGCATGTTGCTGCTGCAAATGGCCACGAAGATGTAGTAAAAACTCTAATCGCAAAAGGAGCAAAGGTTAAGGCAAAAAATGGTGATAGACGTACTCCTTTACATCTTGCTGCTAAAAATGGCCACGAAGGTATAGTAAAAGTTCTGCTAGAAGCTTGAGCAGACCCTTCATTAAAAGATGTTGATGGAAAAACGCCAAGAGACCTCACTAAAGATCAAGGTATAATTCAGCTTTTAGAGGAAGCGGAAAAAAAGCAAACGTTAAAAAATGAGAATAAAAAAACGCCAAAGGATCTTACTGAAAATAAAGATGTAATGCAGCTTCCAGAGAAAAAGGAAGAAAAACAAATTGGAAAAAATGCAATTGTGAAAGAAAAAGAACAATCTGCAAAAAATGCAATTGTAAAAGGTGTTATTGTGTGTTTTGTAACTGCAGTGATAGTTGGTGTTGCACTTGCATTTGCTACTGCCCTATCTGTACCAGCAATAATTGGACTAGCTGCAGGATCTGCGCTCATAGTTGGTGCTGGTCAATATATAATGTCAAAGCCTAAACCTGAAATGAAAGAAGTAAAGGAACCTGTGCCTAGAGAGACAGAAAAAGCACTTACTTGATTTTTGTTATCCTGTTGCTATCAGACTAGCCTGGCACCTTATATTTATTGGGATAACTGTTTTATTATGAATTAAGTCAAAAACTCTGTAATATATTGAAGCTTAAAGATATCTTTAGATATGGAAGTTATTGCAGAAAATAGGAAAGCAAGGTTTGAATATTTCATCTTAGAAGAATTTGAAGCGGGTATGGTCTTATTAAGCAGTGAAGTTAAATCGCTAAGAGAAAGAAAAGTAAATATTTCCGACGCCTACGTTGTTGAAAAGAATAGCGAAGTATGGCTGCACAATATGCATATTGCAGAATATAAAGCTGCGAACCGAAAAAATCATAAACCAAAAAGGGAACGTAAATTACTCTTGCATAAAAAGGAGATAAATAAACTAATTGGTCAAATCAAGACTGCTGGGATAACTGTTGTGCCGCTTTCGGTCTATTTTAACGATAAAGGATTTGCAAAAACTAAAATTGCCATTGTAAAAGGAAAAAAACTCTACGATAAGAGAGCAACCATAAAACAGAGAGAGTGGGATCGTGAAAAAAGTAGATTGTCTAAGAATAATTTATAGCAAAATATGTCTTTAAATCCAGTAATTTTCAGCATCGGTCCTGTTTCTATATATTGGTATTCCTTAGCCTACGTTTTGGGTATAGTGTTTGCATATTGGTATTTACATAAGCTAGATGACCAAAAAATATTTACTAAGAATTTTTACGATTCGTTATTAACAGCCACTATTGTAGGTATTATCCTTGGAGGTAGACTTGGCTACGTATTGATATATGATCCAGTTCTTTATATAAGCAACCCTATTGAGATATTGAAGACCTGGGAAGGAGGGATGTCATTTCATGGTGGTGCTATAGGAGTTTTGCTTGCAGTAATAATTTCGTGTAAAAGACATAATATCCCTACATTTTATGCACTGGACCTAGTTTCTTGCGGAGTTCCCATAGGTTTATTTTTAGGTCGCATAGGCAATTTTATAAACGGAGAGTTATTTGGCAGAGTTACAACTATGCCATGGGGTATGGTATTTCCAGAGAGTGGTGATAATTTGCTGCATCATCCAAGCCAGCTTTATGAGGCACTTTTTGAAGGACTGCTACTTTTTGCAGTTGCAAATTCACTGTTTTTCTTAACTAGAATAAGACTGTATCACGGTGCGTTAACTGGTATTGCAGTTATGTGGTATGGAATAGCACGTTTTTTCGTTGAGTTTTTTCGCGAACCAGACTATCAAATTGGCTATTTGTGGCTTGATTTAACTATGGGGCAGTTGCTTTCTATACCTATGGTTTTGCTAGGAATGCTTGTATATCTAGGCGCATTAAATTTAAAATTTAATACGAAATCTGTCACATAGAGAAAAGGTGAGTTCAATAGAAAAATGTAGCCAGAAGCCCCACATTATGCACAATTGTACGAATTTTCTGCGTTGCAGTAGAATGAATCGGTGGGCTTTGTTGCATCGCTAGCTATGATGGATTAAAGATAAAAAAGGTGGAGAATATCAGTAGCTTATTATTCTGGTATTTATAACAAGAAAGCAACAAGGACAACATTGCAAATTTAGAGTTCAAAAGGGTTATTCCTCGAGAACTACTGCGTCAGAAAGCTGGCGTTGAATTTGTATATAATGTTGACCTTGGAGGTTTTTATGAATAATAGTGAGAGAAAAGAAAAATTGGAAACTCGCATTTTATCAAGTAGAGGCAGGTCTTTACTTGACCATGAGCTACTGGAACGTACTCTATCTGAATGTGAAGAAGGAAGAGAAGTGGCCAAAAAGCTAATAGAGCTCTTTAGTAGTTTAGGAAGGGTAATTAACGCTGACTTTCATGAGCTAAAAAATGTTACAGGAATGAATGATGGAGCAATAGCAAGTATCTTTTGTCTGAAAGAGATTTTCGATAGGATACTGAAAGGTAAGTTAAAAAAGCTGTCGATTCTTGATAACAGAGAAGAGCTACTAAAATACTTTAAAACAGCAATAGGGCAGTCACGAAAGGAAAGCTTGCGAGTAATATACTTAGATCGAAGTGGTCATTTGATATACGAGTATATTCAAGACTGTGGAACTATAGACAGAGTACCTCTATATGTGAGAGAAATAATCAAACAGGGATTACTGATCGATGCATCATCTATTGCAATTTCACATAATCATCCAAGTGGAGATACAGAACCATCAAAGGAGGATGAGGATAACACACTTACATTAGCTGCAACCTGTGAAAATGTAGGGATGAAATTGATAGATCATATAATCGTAACACAGAAGAGCCACTTTAGTTTTTATGACAGTGGTTTATTGTAATCTGTAGACTGGAAGGAGAGTTCTCTAGCTCTCCTTCTTTTTTTTCACTTCATAAATTAAAAAATTCAATATAAGCTTGAGCAGCTAAAATTAGTAATGAAAGGTGGAATTAGGCAAAAAAATAAAAGAACTTAGATTATACTGTGGTTTAACACAAACTGAGTTGGGAAAGAAAATAGGCGTTTCGTATAGACAAATACAAAGGTACGAAAATAGTTCAAACCAAATTTTGGCCAGTAGGCTATACGACTTAGCAAAAGCACTATCGATTAATGTGGCTGATTTTTTTACTGATGTGCATGTCGACTCACATGAAACTTATGATGAAGAAATACTAAAATTAGTCAAAGGATATAATGAAATTAAAAGCAAAAGGTTACGTAGCGTAGTTTATATATTGGTAAAATCTTTTTCTCAAAGTTACAATGAGAGTTAGTATTGCTTCAATACCTCAGTTAATATATTAATAAATGATTGTACAAGATGAACAACATCCTATTGATAAACAAATAGGTGAAAGAATAAGGAAGAGAAGGTTAATATGCGGTTTTAGCCAAAGAGACTTAGGAAAAAAGCTCGGAATTTCATTTCAGCATATACAAGGATATGAAACTGGAGAGGTAAGGCTTGTAATTGATAGATTGTATAATTTGGCAGAAGCTTTGTCCGTTGATATGTCATATTTTTTTACCAAAGCTTCTGAAGACTTACACGATAAGGCCTTTTGTAGCGATGTGGGTAGTGAAGAAATATCAAGGCTAGTGAGGGAATACAGGAAAATTAAGGATGAAACGTTGCGTGATATTGTGCATTCAGTGATAAAAGCGCTTGCCAATAAATAATATTGCCTGAATATATCTTCAATCCACTTCTACAAGCAATGCTAGTTAAGGTAAATTTTTTATGGTAATTTTGATTAAATTTCAAGAACTACTTTACTTTGCAATAATTATGGCTATGTAAAAACATAGCCACCAATCAAGAACGTCCTACAGATGTCGTTTTGGTATCTTTTAATTTGCTCACCCAAGAAAAGGTCTCACTACTTTTAGAATTTTGGTCGCCCCACCTTCCACATCTAGTAAAGCTGCCTTTTTCCACTACTTCTTTAACAGACATTCCACCAAATAAACAACCCTTTCCTACGATTTCTCCTATTTCTTGCAACTCGTTCCACATTTCTTCATCTTCTACCTCAACTTGTACTTGATGATAGTCTTCTGTGTCATGATATACCATTAAATTTAGCTCTCCTAGGCTAGTGCAAAGTGTTACTGTAAAAGCGCTGTTATCGGATATATCTACGTAATTTCTTTTACCGTCTTTCCCAGTTTTGACCTCAACTTCACCATCACCTATTTTTATGATACTACCGCCAAGGTTTAAGTCTCCTTTACTTAAGCCCAAATTTTTTGCACCTTCTACAACTTTGGCAACATCAACTATGCAGCTATGTGAAAATTCAATATAGAAGGTCTTATTATCGATTTCTACATCTTCAACAGTTCCTTCTATAGTAGCGTCTTCTCCAACTTCCCTAAGTTTCTTGAGCCTACTATATATTTGTGGCTCAATTTCTTTTTGCACTTTTTGATACATTTCAGCTATTTTCTTATCAACTTGTACATTAAAATCTGCTCCATGTAAGGCTAACTTTCTGATTATATCTTCTTGTTTATTTTCTTTGAATTCATCACGATACATCTTAAACATTGTAACGTTAGTGAAGCTAAAGCCATCTTCGTTGCGAGCGTTTACTCTTATTCCTAAATCCAAAGCTTCATCGACGATTTTACTTAATTTGTCTAGATTTTCAGCTGCAATAGCTTTTTCCAAGAATTCATTTAATTTCACATTTTCATATTCACTTAGCCTTATCTTGCATAAAGCTGATCGAAATGGATTGAGCTCCTCAGGATATGTTAAGACAGGTAATTTACTAATCTTTTTATTTGCTGTTGGAGCAGCTTTTATAAAATTAGGTAATAACCCTTCTTTTGCTATTCGCTCTACCGCTTTTAACATTTTACTAGACAATTTTTTACCATTTATTTTTTTCATTGTAACCCTCACTTAATTTCATTACTATTCGATCATATCGTGATAAATATTATTTAATTGTTAATATTATACGACTTATTGATTTACTGTATATTATAATAACAAGTTTTGCGGGCATCTACACTAGAAAAACACATCCTATAAAAATTATTTCAGTTTCAACAAAAATGGGGTATCGTAATCGTAAAATTGAAAAAAATGGATATCCTATCTTACTCTACTGAAAAGCTGAAAAAGCATTGTCAGCTACTTGATGATGAAGAAAAAATAGTTCTATATGAGCAGCTGCTAGACAAGGCTAAAGATATACTTGAAAACTCAAGAGATGATATTGCAAAGTTGAAAGAGGTAAGCAAAGCAGTTGTAGCAATAGAGGAAACTACCGATAAGCAGTTACTAGAAAAGTTTAATGATGATCACCCGCTAAGAGAAGTGGACATTTTAATCTACTCTCCTCAAGGAAATACTGAATATCTATTCAGCATAGATAACTCATCAGAGCTTTATGATTTAAAAGAAGATAAAGAAAAAGCTCTTTATAATGCAGTAAAGTTAAATGATGTTGAGCTTGTAAAAAAGCTGCTAATGATCCTTTCACCTACAGAAGTAAGTAATTTTGACACGAAATACTTGGAAGAATTGAAAATATTGCTGTCAGGAATTCACAAAGAATTGCAATTATCACAAGATATGAAAAATTATCTTGAGAAGACGATAAAGTTCTATAGTTTTTTATGTAGTAATTTTAACTTACTAGTTACAAATCCTACTGACGTAAAAGCCATAATTGATCTATTTGCTGCTCAACCAAATATTGATTACCAAATAGATAAGCTTCTACTTTCTTTTATTGTAAGAGATGTTGAGGAAAAAAAGCTAAACTCTGAAATTAGTCATATGATAGAACTTCTTGAGCAACACGAAAGATTTGCTGAGCTCGAATACAAGGTTAGAAGATTAAGATCAGAGTTTGCAAGTGGCAAAAGCAGATACTCGGCTGAAGTAATACGAAATAGCATTGCAGAACGAGAAAAAGAGATGAGGGAAATTGAGAAAAAATACGTAAGGCCAAACGATTTAATTAGCGAGAGGCAGAAATTATTAAAGCAATTACTTTGCTAGCTTTTTTTCCACTTCATAAAATTTGTTGTAAATTTGAATAAGAGGTGAAAAGTGCAATTAGGTAAAAAAATAAAACAACTTAGGTTAGATCGTGCTTTGACACAGACCGAATTGGGAAAGAGAATAGGTGTTTCGTATAGACAGATACAAAAGTACGAAAATGGTTCAAATTGTGTTTTGGCCAGTAGATTATATGATTTAGCAAAAGCACTATCGATAGATGTTGCTAACTTTTTTACTGATATGCACACTGACTCACATGAAGCTTATGATGAAGAAATACTAAAGTTAGTCAAAGGATATAACGAAATTAAGAGCAAAAGGTTACGTAGTGCAGTTTATATATTGGTAAAATCTTTTTCTCAAAGTGATAATACATAGTTAATATTACCTGATACGTAAAATGACTATACAACATCCTATCGATAAACAAATAGGTGAAAGAATAAGGAAAAGAAGGCTAATGTGTGGTTTTAGTCAAAGAGACTTAGGAAAAAAGCTTGAAATTTCATTTCAGCATGTACAAGGATATGAAAGCGGAGAGATTAGGCTTGTAGTTGATAGGTTATATAAATTAGCAGAAGTACTATCGGTTGATATGTCGTATTTTTTTACCAAAGCCTCTGAAGACTTACATGATAAGGCCTTCCATAGCGATGTAGGCAGCGAAGAAATATCAAGGCTAGTGAGGGAATATAGAAAAATTGAGGATGAAACTCTGCGTGACATTGTTCATTTAGTGATTAAGGCTCTTGCTAATACAGGCTTTAAAGCATAAGTTCTCTCCTTGAGTCGTTGAAGAAAACTTAAACTTTCATTTTCTTCATCATTTTGCTTTTCTTTCACTTTGATGCGTGTAGTTATACCCTACACAAAGTATAATGTTTTAAAAATAAAAACCTGCACCATAAAATATTGAGATTTAGAATATTAACTTATAAAGTCTTTTCGGCAGTTTTAGTGAGGGTCTATTAGCAAGGATGTTGGAGGTTAGAAATGACTATATCTGAAGGTGTAATACAGGGTATAAGGCATAATGATAAGAACGCGATAGGGGGATGATTTTTTGGTCAAGATGGCTGTGCACCATCCAGCTAAGTTTGATAGCTTAGAAGTAACAAAATTTTTAGTAAATAATAAAGGTGTAAGTTTTAACGCTAAAACTAATGACGAAAACAAGCCTATTCATATTGCAGCTGATTTTTGAAATATCGATATTGTAAAATTTTCTCTCAATAAGGGAGTAGAAGTTGGTACAAAAGGTAAAAACAATTGGACTCCTTTGCATTATGCTACCAATAAAGGATATCTAGGGATTGTAAAGCTTCTAATATAAAAGCAACAACAAGAATCATTTATTAATAATTCTAAAACTACAGATCTATAATGCACCCCATAAACTAGACCAAAAAAAAATGGTTGATCCGAGTAGGAAAGTAAAGGGGTAAAAGTATGGCAACAAAAAAATATGAACCAGAGTTAAAAGCAAAGATAGCTTTGGAAGCAATAAAAAATCAAAGAAGCACAGCTGAGATATGTAGTGAATATAAAATACCATCAACAAATCTATATGATTGGCGTGATAGAGTATTGGCAAGGTTAAAAGACCTATTTGTTGAAGAAAGTGAAAGTGCGAGAAAACAAAGAATCTTAGCGCAAGAAATAGAAAGTTTACATAAAGTAATAGGAGAATTGACAGTGGAAAATAGTTATTTGAAAAAAAAATTACTGAAATAAGCAAAAAAGATAGAGTAAGATTTATAGAAAAAGATTCTGATCTGTCAATTAGGAAACAGGCTGATTTACTTGGGATTTGCAGATCTAGCCTATATTATAGGCCTATAATTAATAACGAAAGTGAAATTTGATTCAAGAAGTATATTTGGCTTCTGATTGCCGTTATGGATATCGTAAAATTACTGCTGATACCAACATTCGTTATTGGGAAGACAAATGGGACGCGTTATAAATTTGCTTAACTCCCCAATTATAGGCAAAAAGAGCTCTTTTTCATTTGTTCCATTACCAATGAGACTTGGTATGAGATCATAGCGAGTGGAGTAGTAGTCAATCACAAAAAAATCTTAAGAATTATGAAAAAAATGAAGATTAGTGGGCTGTATTGTAGAAAAAGATGTAATACAAGTATTAAAGAAAAAAAGCATAAAATATATCCTTATTTACTCAAAGATTTGATTATTTGTAGAGTTAATCAGGTATGGGCTACTGATATAACATATATTATGGTAGAAGGTAAGTTTGTCTATTTTGTGGCAATAATGGACTTGTATAGTCGCTATATTATTGCTCATTCATTATCACCATATCTCGATGCTGGAGTTTTGCCTTTATACTCTCAAAGAAGCTCTAAAACAAGGTAAACCTGAGATTTTTAATAGTGATCAAGGGGTACAGTTTACTAGCTACAACTTTATTATGGAATTAGAGCGTGCTAATATTAAAATCAGTATGGACCATAAAGGACGTTGCTTCGACAATATATTTGTTGAGCGCTTATGGAGAACTTTAAAGCAAGAAGCTATATATTATTATAGACCAAATAGTATCAGAGATTTGAATCTTATAATAAACGATTTTGTTGCTTGGTATAACTATAGAAGGCGACATCAGACTCTACATTATAAAGTTCCTGCTGATCTCTATTATCATAAACAGTAAATGAATATATTCATAAATACTTTAAATGTTTGTCGACGAACATATTCATTTTAAAAATCGGATCACTTTGAAAAAAATGGTCTAGACAAATGGGTGCATTATAATGTATAACAATGTTACAAAAAATAATATCATAGAATTCAGTAGGATAATTCCTAGAAAACCCCTACATACTAAAAAAAGCAAAATGCTGTTAAAATGAGCTTAAGAATAAATAGCAAACATCTAACATAACAATTCTATTTGTAAATCAGGTGAGGCTTATCCTATAGAAAGCTTTCGAACTACGCAAGCGTATCTTTTGCCTTTAGTATTTCTTTATTGTTTAAGATAACTGTCTGAGCTCCTCTGCCTTAGCATTATATCTCCACTTTCTGCAAGTTATTCCATTAAGTAGTAAAAATATTAGACTTGCCGCAAAACTAAGAAAAAAAGACCAAAGATAGAGCAGATTGAACTTACAGTAAAAATAGAACAAAAAAACTCCAACAATAAATTATACAAACTTCATCAGGTTAACTTTAACTTAAGAAAACATAAATCAAATTTTCTTGCTCAAAGACCTTGCTTTTTCTCCAACCTTACTCAAACGTACTCTAGCTTAATGCATAATTTTACCCATAAACAACCTTATCTTTGGTACTTTTATTAGTTACAAGTCATCTAGAAAACCCAGATGCTCTACGAAACCCACCAATCAATATCAGATCCTGCTCTTGTCCTACAGCATTTAATATAGCGTATAACAAAACCATCGCATCTCCCCCAGTAATACGCTTGCATCCTCCACAAAATTCGTATTCACTTAACTGTCGATTTGCCTCCACCCTTTTTCGTTCAACTTGTTCTGCAGTGTTAGCATACTTCAACTCTATTCCAATTGGATGAGTATCATCATTTTCCGCAGATTTTGATAATACTAGGTCTATTTTCCTTCCTCTCTGTAGCTGGAACTCAATAATTACCTTGGCAGGATTATCGCAACTTTGAAATATCCCACGCAATAAAGCCTGAAATTTAGCTTCATTGTTCACGAGTAGACGGTTTCCATTTAATAACGGAGACAACAGACGAGAAATCTCATTAAATAAAACTTCATACCTAGCCCTGTACTCACCATTAACATTACTATCATTACCAAAATTAGGCTCAGCACTCATCAACTGATCTGCAAGTTGATGTAAATTCCTAACATTGCCCATTTGTTCTGAAAACCTTCCCTCGAAATAACCTTCACTATGAGAACGTGAGTAAGCACGTAGTGATTCGAATTTCTTTGCAGAAGCCACTTCCAGATGACCCTGGACATCTACTTCACAAAGTACTTGACGCACCTTAGCATCATCTGTGGCTTGAGGCAGTAACGACAGGTTCAATGCCTTGTCTGGTAAAGTCTGCCACTTTAAACGACGAAAAATGTGAAGCACAAAAAAACCAATATTTGATAAAAATAGAGCTAAAGTTAACGCATGGCTTACAATATCTGCTGCATCTCCCCTACCACCTGTACGTTTCATTTTCTCTCCCTGAGAGTGGTTAAATAGATACTTGGTAACCCTTACCTCTCGCCCATCATTTGTTTCTAAGTCCCTCCTTGTAGATAAAACATTTCCAAAAACAAACGATGACGTACAGGAAAAAGTGTTACAATGAGGCGATTGAGTGAACTCTGATGCTATGGGTTGTAAAAAACGTTTTACATTTCCCCTAACTCCATTTCCATGAGGATGTAGTAAACCCGGTATTAAGGAAAGACCACCTTCTGAAAAGGCCTGCACAGAAGTTCGGAGACCAGCACCTCCACGTAATTGAAAATTTAACGCTACACAAACAGCACTTGGTGATGAGGTATGAATAGGCAAAGACGAAACAGAACAACTTTTAGCATAATCTTTAGCTTGCTCTAATCCTTCCTCATCACCAACCTTCAACTCAATTATAATTGGAACCGAATCATTTGTCTGATCAACACCACGAACAAGCAAAACAACATCTGCATAACCTTTTCCTATAAGTAGCTCTGGGTAGAAATCAGCCACAGCTCGGTATCTAAAATTTACTAAAAACCCACACAGAAAACCGTGGTAATCAGACTCTGCACGAAACACTAAGCTATCTTCATGTTCATCATGGATATCAATAACATATTCCAAAATTCTTTTAACATTAGTACGCACTTCTCCTGTATCGTCATTTGCCAACTCACTCATCAGGTCTAACAATTCACCTTGTTCTCTGATTGGGTTAATTTCATGAAAAATTGGAGCTCCAGGTTCATCACGTTGAGGAAATCTATCTATTTCATGAATAAACCTACATTCTTCTCCAAACCGAAATATTTTATACTCTTCCCAATCCAGATCCTCATCTTCCTGTAATTCTTGTGGAAGATTCTCTTCTACCTGCTGCTTCTCTTCTGCACTAAACCTTGACCCAGGGCTGTTCTCATTATCAGCAACAGTATAACACCTGACTATTCTTCTATTTTCTTTATTAGTGAGAACAGCAACTTTTAGATTTCCATAATTGTCAAAACGAAAATAGACTCTTTCATCTTCAACTAATATACCTGCATCATGTGCAGTAGAAAACATACCAAAAAAGAATGTAGGAAAAAAGCCAGGCTTATTAGCCGAATGCAAAAAAGATGGACAGTTGTTTAAAAAACCTACAAATTGTCTACTAAACTCATCACAACCTCCACTTAATAAAGCCCTAACTAATTCACGATCTTCATTATTACCATGCATAAATACTCCTATTTGTTAACAACTGCAGCAGGCGAAATACTAACATTAGTACCCACTAACGTAGATTGAGGACCTTCAGTGCTAGCAGAGAATAAATTCAAATTTCTCGCTGACTTACACAACTCTTCTATTAAATTGCAGGAGCTAGTTGCATCTATCATCTTAGAATTCCTTGTTTTATCTAAACTATTTGCTATCCTCTCTTTTAATGATTTAAAGCTTTTGTCTGAACAACAATCTTTAGCAAACTTTAAAATACTCAAGACCAAATCAACTTTTTCACCATCGCCAGCACTTTGAGTATCCTTGCTGTTCTCCTGATCTACAATCAAATTTGAAATTGCATTTTCCATTGCAACAAAAGCAATCCTATCTTTAAAAGGATCGACAACATTTATTTTATTTTGGTTAAATACACTAGATTTCCAAAGACTGCTAATAGCTGACCTTGCTTCATTCCTGTTATCCAAGTCATAATCTTTAGAAACTACAACAAATGAAAGCGATGAGAGAAGATGTGCATATCCTCTAGGTGAAAGCATTTTCTCTGCTTCAGATCTTGAACATCCCTCGCTCAAGTACTGGATAACATACTTAGTTGTGCAAAGAAAACCGTGCTCTACTAAGTAACTAAGAGGACGATAGATCACACCCCTATCTTTCTTATTCGGTAGCCCAAGTAGTGACTTATGATCTACTTTTGCGCTTATGACTTTACCTAGAAGGGAATTTAAGGTAGAAGCAAGTTTATAGCTAGATTGCAATGGAGATAATTTTGCAATAGCAGAAACTAGCAATTTTTCTCTCTCTTCTTTCACTAATTTTTCTTCAGAACACAGACGATTATAGAAGTGTTCCACTCCCTTACTCCACTTGAAATCTACAGCCTTATTAAATCCATCTTCTGCTTCTATATTTTCTCTAAGGTTACCTGATTCTTGATCAATCCAGAAATTGAAAACAGGATCACGTCTTCCCATGGAACTTAACAATTCAACTCTTGCAAGCTTATCACTGCAAGCTAAATTCCTATCTTCCTCACATGCACCTTTATGAGATAAGTCAGATCTAAAAGACTCTAACGCCTTGTCAAATAATTGCTTAATTTCACTCTCTACACACTCAATACATGCTATTTTATATATAGCAAATGGATTCAACACACCTGATTTAGCTAATTCTCCTACCAATTTAGCAACATCTAGTGTCGCACCTGACCAACAAGATTCATCACGAAACGCATTACATAAGAGGTCCGATTGCTCAACGGTTAGACCCTCTACTGTTACAGGGTGAGACTTGACCCATTCCTCAATAGCTGAAGTTCTATCACCTTTAACAACATCCTTCAGCTTACTTATTACTTTGCTAGAGATAATCTCTTTATTTTTTTTAGGATCAGAACTGAGACGAGATCTTTTGCTTGGGCCTGCATTACCCTTCAAATCTTCCGTTCCACGTTTAGTTTTACTTTTTGGCATCTAATTACCTCAAAATCAAATATTCAATGAAGGTATTATACAAGCATTAGAATAATATATAAATCGAAAAATTAGTGTGCACCTAAATTTAAGCAGTAATTATAGACCTGTTGCAAAAGAGGAGATATTTAAAGAGAGATGTAGCAAGAGGGAATGAGCTTAAATTATCAAATCAACGTTATTCTACTTTACCTCACTAGCATTTTCCTTACCTTGAGCCTTACTATTACTCACAAATATAAACGTTCGTTACATAGCTCTTAATATGTCTAAAGAGACGAAATTTCCCGAATTATTTATAATGAACCCTTACGATCACATTCTGGGGACGTACATCAGAAAACTTTTATATTATTAGTTTTGTAGTAAAATTATATGAGTACATCGTATCTATTAAATCAGAAGCTTTATGGATTACAGATTGAGAGCTTATTTGTTTGGGGTTATCTGGTTTATACTTAGCTTACTTAGTAGTGTAGCTAATGATACTATATCAAAATATCTAAGTTTACATCTTCAGAGTTTTGAAGTAATTTTTTTCCGCTTTCTGTTTACCACTATTACCCTTGTACCTTTTATGCTTTACTATGGAATAGAAACTTTTAAAACAAGTCAAATATCTACTCAAATAACCAGGGGTGGGTTGTTGTTTTGTGGAATGACCTTATGGACTTACGGGTTGACTGTTTTCCCCATAGTAACTGCAACGATTATAAGTTTTTCTATACCATTATTTGTTATACTTCTTGCAATCCCTTTGCTAAACGAAAATATAATTTGGCAAAGATGGATAGTAACTGTTATTGGCTTTGTTGGTATTGCTATTACTACCAAAGCTCATAGTGAAGATTTTAATCCTAAAATTCTTATTTTTATTGTATCTGCATTGATCTTTGCTATATTAGATATACTTAATAAGAAACTTGTAATAAAAGAGTCAGTAATAAGTATGTTATTTTATTCAGCTCTAACGACAACTATTTTTGCTACTCCACCTTTGTTATTTTATTGGCATATGCCTTCCTTGTTGGAGTTAGTATTACTGCTGATTTTAGGAATAAGTTCAAACCTAATTCTGTTCTCCATGTTAAAAGCTTTTGCTCTTACTGATGCTACTGCACTTGCACCGTATAGATACATAGAGCTAATAATTTCTGCAATAGTAACATACGTTATATTTAATGAATTACCTGATAAAAGTGCTTTATATGGTACTTTGATATTAATACCATCAACCTTATTTATAGCTTATTCGGAGGGTAAGGCAATTAAGAAAAATAATGTAACAACAAAAGTTTATAATTGTTAATGGTATTTATTTTAGATGCTAAGCTATATTTTTAAGGTGATAATAAAATGCACATAACTATTATAGGAGTAGGGTATGTAGGCTTAGTATCTGGTACAATGTTATCTGAGCAGGGCCATAAAGTTGATTGCATTGACATAAATACTGAGAAGATTGAACTTTTGAAATCAGGGAAAATTCCCTTATATGAACCTGGATTAGCAGATTATTTAGAGAATAATATAAAGTCACAAAGGATAAGATTTTTCGATTCGTATTTTCAAATAAATCCCAATACAGAAGTAGTATTTATAACTGTAGATACTCCATCAGACTCTCTAGGAAATGCAAATTTAAAGAATGTATATAATGCAGTAAGTGAAGTTTCTGAGAGAGTTAATCAAGATTGCTTAATAGTGATAAAGTCAACTGTTCCTCCTGGTACTGGAGAAAATATACATAATTATTTATCTAATAAGGGCTATAACTTTGATTTGGGAGTTAATCCAGAGTTTCTCAAGCAAGGCTCTGCAGTATCAGATTTTTTATACCCAGATAGGATAATAATAGGAGTAAAAACTAAGCTAGCTAGAGCAAAACTAGAAGTTATATATAGATCATTTATAGATAAGAATATTCCGTTAATAGTCACTGATACAGTTACTGCTGAAATGATTAAATATGCTTCTAATGCTTTTCTAGCAACAAAGGTTGCTTTTATCAATGAGATGGCAGGTTTATGTGAGCTATTAGGAGCAGACATTGACCTTTTAGCTAACAGTATGGGAATGGACCATAGAATAGGTAAGGAATTTCTCAAAGCTGGTCCAGGATTTGGAGGATCATGTTTTCCTAAAGATTTGTCAGCTTTAATAAGGCTTGCTGAAGATCACAATGTCAAGCTACAAATTTTAAATTCAGTTAAGGAATCTAACTATAATCATATAACAAACATTGCTAAAAAGGTAGAATATGTATTAAATGGAGTCCAAAATAAAAAAATAGCAATATGGGGGCTAACTTTTAAGTCTGGTACTGATGATGTAAGAAATAGCCCAGCTATAGATATTGCACAATTGTTAGTGAATAACAAGGCTAAAATTACTGCATATGACCCAATGGGGATAGATAATGCTAGGCAAGTTCTAAAGGATATAGAATACGCGGACAATGCTATAGGGGCTGCAAGGGACGCGGAAGCCTTGTTATTGTTAACGGAGTGGAAAGAATTTAAAAATCAAGATTTTGCAAGTTTAAAGAGTATTATGGCTGCACCTAATGTTTTTGATTTCCGTAATTTATTAGATAGCGAGCTATTACTAAGATATGGTTACCATGTTTATTCCTTGGGTAAAAAATCTATCTACAAAGTTTAACTGTTGAGAAATTTTTTTTACACCGCTTTACTTAGTTTTTTTAGATCTTTGCTTGATAGTATGGAAAAGCAAACGAGTGCAACAACAGAGCAAATGGAAAAAAATGAAAACATAATACTGTTACCACAGTGCTTAACAAGTACTCCTAAGAGCACGCATGAAAATATTGAACTTGCAATATACCCAAATAATCCTGTTAAGCTTACAATTGCACATACATTATTTTGTGGAGCAATTTCTACAGCTATAACACCTGTCAGTACTTGCACTCCAAATATAAAGAATCCTGATAAGATTGCACAAAGGTTCATAAGAATTATGTTTTGACCAAAGTTCATTGCAATAAAAGTGAGTGCTATACCCAACATATAAAGTGATGCCAGCAAGCTTCTATTTTGAAAGAAGTACATATCACTAATTCTTCCTGTTATTAAAGTTCCAAGGATTCCACCTAAATCATATACGCCTGTTATTAGTGAGGATTGTACAAGAGAAATTTGTAATTTATTCTTTAAAATTATAGGAAACCAAAAGAAGATTCCCATTTTTATAATATAAGCACAAAAAGTAGCACAACATAGAAACCATATGGAACTTGTTACCTTGATACCTATTTGAGATTTCTGCACCTTATAATAGGTAGTAAAGTTGGCACTTTCTTTGTAATATGCTTTTAATATTGTATAAATTCCAAAAAGTAAGCATAAGAAACCAGAGTACAAAAATGCACTTTTTGCATTATATATTTTAATTATACTTGGTAATACAATTAAAGTAATACAAGAACCAAGTTGCTGAGATGCGCTCATAACTCCCCATGATGATGCAATTGAAGAGATGCTAGAGTTTGTAACCATAAACTTGGTAATAGCTGGCCAACCTAACCCTTGTGTCCAAGCTAATAATATTAATGTTAACAGTAATAAAGTTAGATTATTATATGATAAAGTTATACCAATGGTTAATAATCCAGTTGCAATATTGCATAGCCCAAACATAAATAATGGATTATTTTTGGAGTCCATGATTATTCCATTAACGAATTTTGATACTCCATAAAAAAAAGAAAAGCAGGCAAAAAAATAGCTTAATTTTACATGGTCAGTATCTATTAACAGTGGTAGAGCAATTGGTATACTTTGTCTTGATAAATAAAGCAGCATATATCCACAGAAGAATAGTAAATATTGAAAGAAGACAAAGTTCACACCTATTCCCAAATAGCTCTATGCAGATGCTAGCATAATACTATATTGGTATAATATTGTTTGACAAGAAGTTTGCAAACAATTAGTGGAGAAAATTACTTAGTATCTTTCTTATAGCAGATACAGTAGTATTAATATCTTCATAGCTTATATCTCTATGTGTTATAGCTCTGATTTTACCTTTGATGTTAGTCATTCTAATTCCATAATTTGTCATTAGTACGTTTATTAATTCTTGAGTAGATATACAATTAGTACGTAATGAAAAATACGCTATATTAGTTTTATACAGGTCGATATCAATTATAACTTGATCTATGGAGTCTAGGCCTTCTATAAGGTGCTGCATTTTTTTATGATCTTCTTCTAAAGAATTTACATTATTACGTAGAGCATATAAACATGCAGCTGAAATAATGCCAGCTTGGTGCATACCTCCGCCAATTTGAAACTTATAGTACCAAGCTTTTTCAATAAACTCTTCACTTCCAAGCAATATTGCGCCCATTGGAGCACCTAATCCTTTACTAAAATCAATGAATACCGAATCAAAATAACTTGCATACTCTTTTGGAGATATTTTAGTATGAGCACAAGCGTTGAACAGTCTTGCTCCATCTAAATGAGTGAATACGTCATTCTCTTTGCAGAGACTTGAGATCTCTTGAATATATTCTAAAGGCCACACAGCTCCACCACCAAAATTTGTCGTTTGTTCGATAGAAACAAGCCCAACTCTCGGAATATTTCTTAAACTAGGACGAGTAATAAACTCAACAATTTGTTCTCCAGTAAATATTCCTCTCGTACCTTTGATGGGCAAAGGAGTAGCATGTGCCTGGGCTGCGATCAAGCCAGATTGTACTATGAGTGGATGTGAAGTTTCATCAAGCAGCAAGTAATCACCAGGTCTTTGAATGTGTACTTTATAAGCAATTACATTGGACATCGTTCCTGAAATCAAAAAGATTCCTGCAGGTTTACCTAATATTTTACATGCGGTTGCCACTAATTCGTTCACAGTTGGATCTTCACATGCAGCTTCGTTTCCAACTTTTGCTTTAGCCATCGCTTCCCTCATTTTAGCTGAAGGGTCAGTGTTTGAATCGCTAAAGAAATCTATTTTTACTCTCATATTAAATTTAACACAACCTCCTTTATAATTTCAGCAGCTTTCATGATGTCTGTTTCCTTTGTGCCAAGATGGGTAACTGCTCTTATATGAGACTCGAGCCAAGGAAAAAGCAATAAACCATAAGCTTGGCACTTACTCAAGAAAACCTCATTAGTTACATTTAGTGTTTTTATACTAAAGCTTACTATATTAGTTTCTGGATAAGGTAGTACCAGTTTTATGTGTGGAATTTCTTTAATCTTATCTGCAAGTAATTTAGCGAGCTTATTATCTTCTTTAAGCCTAGAGATATTATTCTGTAGTACGTATTTTGCTGCATTAGCACAATACCCTATCTGATGATAACCACTACCTAGCCAAACCTGTAGCTTTTTAGCCCTTTCAATTATCTCTCTTTTACCCATAAGCATTGAACCAAAAGGAGCTCCAAGTCCTTTAGTAAAAGAAAAGCTCATTGTATCCACGTATTTAGCATAATCTGCTAAAGCAATATTCGTTTCGATATGAGCATTAAATATTCTTGCACCGTCTAAATGAAGATTTACATTGTGAGCTTTTAAAAAGTTATATAACTCAACTTGTTTTTCAAAAGGATAAATTTTACCATTAAACCCATTTATACTATTTTCTATAGAAACAAGACTCACCTGAGCAAAAATTTTATACCTCGGCTTAGAATTAATAGCATATTCTACTTCATCAACATCTAAGATTCCGCTATTATTTCTAATGCAATTAAATACGATATTATTTACTTTTGCATTGCCTGCGCTATCGAAAAAATTAACGTGATAATTATAATGAGTTATGAGTTCATCACCAGGACTTGTTTGACTGGCAATGGCTAATCTATTTGCAAGCATACCGCTGGTTACAAATAATGCTTCTTCTACTTTGAATAGTTGTTTGCAATATTCTGATAAGTCATTACAGCTTTTGTCTTCACCATAAGCAAAATCTCCAACAGTTGCATTACTTATTGCATGTATAACGTTGAAGCTCTGCAGAGTTGTAGTGTCACTTCTCAGATCAATAATTTTTTCCATCTTATTTCTTGCCATTCAAACAACCAATTTGAGCATTCCAAAGTTCTTTATAAAGACCGTGCTTAGAAACTAGTTCAGCGTGTTTACCATCTTGGACAATTTTTCCTTTGTTAAATACTAGAATTCGGTCCATGTGTAAAAGTGTAGAAATACGGTGTGCTATAGTAATCGTAGTTTTATTTTGCATCAGTTTAAATAAACTCATTTGAATTGTTTTTTCTGTTATAGAATCTAATTGACTAGTTGGTTCATCAAGAAATAATATTGGAGCGTTTTTTAAAAATGCCCTTGCTATTATTATTCTTTGTCTTTCTCCTCCAGATAGCTTGATACCTTTTTCTCCGACTATAGTTCCATATTGATCTGGTAGAGTCATAATGAAATCGTGAATACCAGCCAGCTTTGCAGCTCTCATTATTTCTTCGATAGTAGATTGAAGTTTACCATATATGATGTTTGCTAAAATAGTATCATGAAATAACAATGGGTCTTGAGGTATTACAGATATTTGTTGCCTCAAAGAACTCTGTGTAACTTCTGATACTATTTGATTATCAATCTGTATATTACCTTTTTTAACATCAAATAGCCTTAGAATTAAGTTTATAAAAGTAGATTTACCACCTCCAGAATAACCAACTAGACCTACCTTTTCGCAAGGATTAATGGTCACTGAGAAATCTTGAAATAATGGCTCCTGACCTTCATAAGAAAAAGAAACATTATTAAACGTTATTCTTCCACTTAATAAATTTAATTCTTTAGCATTTTCCTTATCTTGAATTTCTGGTACGGTAGTCAAGATTGGCAATGCATCTGAAACTTTGCCGAAATGAGTAGAAAATTGGGTAAGATTCCTAGTTAGATGGTTAAGAAACTCTATAATCGATATATTAATTCCAAGTACAAGAGCAATATCTCCTATTGCAACCTTGTTCAATTGATAATCATGAATTAAAAAATACAAGTTTACTGCTTGAAGTATATCGAATGAATATCCATATATAAACCAAAGACAAAAGTATGCCCATTGTAATTTTCTCTCTGCAATAGTTCTTTTCTTGCATATTTGAAAAAATTTGTGTCTCTCATGTGCTTGCTGAGAAAATAACCTTACTGATATAACATTTAAAATACTATCTGCTATACTAGCTATTACTTGTGAGTTTTGTTTAGAGTAATTATCAGCTAGTTCAGTAAGTACACGAAAGCTGAAAATCGATACTAAAATAAAAATGCTTACCCAAGTGAATGTGGCGATTGCAAATTTTATGTTTACTAATGATAAGGTATAAATAGCTAAGACTAATGCTATGCTGTAACCGAAAAAACAATCTATAAGCAATCTTATTAACTCTATCACACTATCCATTAAGTTACTGACCTTATGTACTAAGCTTCCAGATAAATTGTTCTGATAATAGGAATGGTCTTGCTGGAGTAGCCTACAAAAAGACATATCAGCTATCTTTTGACGCATTAAGGTAAACATTCGAATGTCAACAAAATAGCCATAGAATCTAAAAGCAGTAGTGATAAGTAATGCCATACCAAGATAAGCGCTTACAGGTAATAAAAGATTCTCAATTACATTACCTTCCTGATATTTTACAGCTGTATCTAGAATATTTTTTACTAAATACTTTCTAAAAGACAAATCAACAGCTACCACCAGGGCAACTAAAGACATTATAAGTACATTAAGTTTGAATTTAGATACTATATTCAAGATGAACATCAATACACATTTGAAGCTATCAACTCTACTTCTGTTCATTTATAATGCTAGCTCCACTACGTTGACTTTTTTATTGAGAAATACAAGTAGTGAAAACCATAAATTTTTGTATATTTTTCCTGAGATGTCTCCAGCATCATGTAGTGCTGATGCTTGATTCAGAATAAGTAGCTTATATAAATCTCGCTTAGCCTCAGTAGTGTCGATCTCAGAAATATTTGTAGTTGTGTCTGTAATAAAGGCTAACCAGCTCTTAATAAGTTCTTTCATGTTTTTTGCTTTTATACTTTCTTGGTAGCCAAATAATGACAAGCATTCTCTCAGTATAGATTCTGTTAACTCACCACAATTGAGTATACCAAAAACTGAAGGCTGAGGTTTTGGCACATAGGGAAGGTCTTGATCTTTTACAATCCACCTTGTTACATAAGCAAATCTATCTTTAGCATCTGTATTCTTATCACTACCATGCCATAACCGTGAATCAAAAACTATCGCATCTCCTGCTGAAATAGGTAGTGACTTAATTTTATAATTTTCTCGGTTATTTGAGTACTGATCAAAAAAATATGGGTACCAAAAATCAACTAAAGGCTGTATTTCCCATTTATGACTGTTTTCTATAATTTGCAGTGCACCTGAAGTTTCACTTACATTATTCAAAGCTAACCAAACGGAAAAGTGGTAAGGATCATTGAAACTATAGGAGATGTCTTGATGGAAGGGAACTGCATCTATTAAATCAGCAGTTTTACATATAACATTTGATTTTTTCTGCAGTATCTGACACTGAAGTGACTTTTCAAGGTAATTTTTAATAATTTTATCTAATGCTTGAGAGATAATTCTAGTTACTCGAGATGACGTGCCCCATCTACCGGTACAGTTTAAGTAGTCAGAAGTTGAAACACTTAGTTCTTGGGATAGCTCTGATATCTTATTTGTTATATCACTTAAAGACTGAGTTATTAGCTTTAAAGGAACCAGATTTTTGATAATAAAAAAACCATTTTTTTGTAGTATTTCCATATGATTAATACCTGACATCAATGACTGATAAGTAATCTGTTAAAGGCACAACAGCAAAAATTTTGAATCCTTTTACTTGTTTTAATATTTTTTCCCAATCGCTTAATGTTCTTAGTTTACCTCCTGTTTCAACCATTACATTAATATCTACAGAGCCTCCAGCTGGAGAGCGGTAATCTAAAATAGTTTCTATCAATAAAATACGAGATATTCCTTTGACCAATTTTAAATAAGACAATACTTTATCATCATCATAATGCTGTAGAAAGCGGCAAAAGACACCTAATTCATAATTTGTAGCTGATAGTTTTTCCTGAGTTATAAGTTTGACTTTTAAATTTTCTACTAACTGTCTTGGCACTTTATGTTCGTTATATAGGCCTATAGAACCTTTATTGTGTATATCAGAATAAGCAAGAAATAAAGAGTGTACACCAAATAGCAATATATTCTTAGCACCATCTATATTAATCCTAGAATTAAACTCTTTAGTATCAAATCTAGAATATCCTAGCAATGCTTGGTAAAACGCTATTTTCTTATCTTCTGATGCTTCTCTTTCCTTAAAAGATTCAAATGAAGAGATTGACTTCTGTTTTAGTATATCGGCAATCTTTAACCAATTCCTTTCAGCGGCAACTCTTGCCCACATTGTTGCTGCTTTTGGCAAAAATGGTATTTCCTTAAAACACTTACCTTTTGATGATAGTTTCCATAAGTCCTCGTCCTTATCGTAATCAATAAACCCTATTTCCCACAACGCCCTTAACAGCCTTTCTAGATTTGGAACGATAATATTTAACTTTTGAGATAAAACTGGCATAGTTGCAGGTAAGATATTTAACAAATCAAGTTCAATAGCAACATTTGCGAGGTAAGTTTTCCAAAAGGCTGAAAGTTCTGCAGAAATCCTATGCACTTGAGATTCTTTACCTAAATCAAAAATACTAAACTTTACATTTCCGGTAATATCGATTTGTCCTAACACACCTTCAAAAGTTTCAACTTTTGCCATCCCATTATAGAATGCTTCTACCATTTTAAATCTCTGCTGGTAAACAGGATCACCATTAATATCTATATGAAACCAACCATGTTGATCTTCTGCAATAGAATACCCTTTATGAAAAACATTAAGTTTTTTATACCATTTATTATGTACTAACTTTCCATGATGATTAATATGTGTAGCTTTACCATCCTTATAGACTACAGCGATACCATCCTTAAAATCTCCAACATAATCATACTCCTCCTGATAAATCCTGTTGCCATTTAAATTAATATGAAAACATTTATCATGTCTTCTAACTACACAAGCATCTTCCTGATAATTTCCAATCCATTGATAAGACTGTTTGTATACTCTACATCCAGATGAATCAATATGGTAACACCCTGTATCATCTTCTACGGCTGCTCTATTAAAGTAGAATCCAAAAGTTTTTAGAAATCTATTATGATAAACTGCTTCTCCTCTTACATTGATATGATAAGCACCTGTCTGATCATAAACCGGTGCAAGACCGGGCTCATGAAATTTACCAACCTTTATAAACCTATTTTCATACAAAGGATTTCCTAGCAACTCGTGAAACCTCTCACACGGTGAAATTTTAATAGATCTAAGATTATCTTTGATTAATTGATCAAAGGTTTTCTCATGTTGCATGTTTTGCATAATTTGTAATTTAAATAATTCTTTTGTAAGCTTAGGTACTCACTACTCTGCCATATTTCCTCGAGTTTAACCTCATTAACATTACCAAAATTTCCTAATGTCTTACGGAGTTCATCTGGGGCACAGCAAGGACTAAACTTTCCTTCATTGTTTATCCATGCTTCTTTACCTAAAAATGGGCATTGACCACCTGGAGCCAAATCCTTAATACCTTCTTGAGAAAGAATTGTAAAATTTTCTAATTTTATCTTTTTACCATTTGGTAATAGCATATTATCTCTAAGCTCATATAACCTTCTCACCTCTGTATTCCATCTACTAATTGCTAACTCATCTCTTCTCATAGATAGATCCTTAATTTCCTCAAAATGTGCCCAAAGATGATGTCCTTTAACTCTATCTATGCCATTTTTTATGGCCATCTTAACTATGTCATAGAGTTCATGTAAATTACTTTCCAAAAATGTTAATTGTAAAGTAACGGTACACCTTTCACCTGTATCGCTAAAGTATTTATCTCTAACTTCAAGGAAAGTTTTTAAATTTTCTGTCACTACTTCCCATTTTGAACCTTTCATGATTCTTTCATGAGTTTCTTTAGTTGCCCCATTCCAGGAAATCTTAACATCAGATAAAATTGGTACCAGTAGTTCAGCCCATTTTCTAGCTCCTTTAATAGGAAAAGAACCATTGGTCGTGAGGTTAAGCTTCAGGCCGAACTCATGGCACAAATTAATTATTTCATCAAAGCTTTTATACATTAAAGGCTCACCCATAGTAGAAGGAATGATTTCCCTTAAAGGTGTGCCAGCTGCTTCCTTAATTACTTTTCTGATAGTTTCTATCGACAGTATCTTAGGTTTTATTCCTTTAGCTTTCTTTTCTTCTTTAACTTTGCTGTATGGTGAAAAACATTCGCACATTATACAAGCAAAATTGCAGTAATCTGGATTAGTATCAAAAGTAATTCTCCAAGGACCTGGTTTCACAGCTACTGATTTGCCTTTCTTTTCAATAGCATTACGGTAAATCTTGTTAAGTTTCTCAGTATGCTCACTTATAGAAGGTATATTTCCATTTTTAGTGTAAGGATAGCCTTTTTGGGTAAGTTTACTATATAACTCCTGATCTGTAGATAGGATTTGCATTTTTTCTGATAAACTACTTGCATCTCTGTGCTTAAACAACAGTCCATCTCTTACATATTCTGCCATGCCACCATAATCGGCTGTTATAACTGGTATTCTAAGTTGCTGTGCTTCATGTATTACTAACGGTGAATTTTCACCCCAAATTGAAGGAACGACTATTGCATCAACTTTATTAAATACGTCAGTAACTATATTCTTATTATCATAACTTCCCATCCACTCTATTCTTTCTTTAACAACAGGTGAAAACTGATTGGCAATCGCTTTTAAAGCTTTAGTTTCTTCTCTTGCTGCTCCCCAAATTCTAAGTTTTACTTTAGATGATAAATGAGAAAAAGCTTTCAATAATAGATCAACACCTTTTTCGGGAGTATGAGTACCAATATAACCGAAAATAAACTCTTTTTCTTGTGCTCTATTTCTATTCTTAAGACGATTGAGATCAAAACCATAATCAAGATAAGAAATTTTGTTTATCGGAACATTAAAATCCTGAATAAATTTATCCATCAAGAATTTCGATGGGGAAATAAAGTAATCTATATAGTCTATTATTTTCCTTGTGTGCTTCATTCTAGTTGCAACCCATTGTTCCCAATAATTTAGGTCTGAATTCAGGAATTCTTCATCTCCTGTAAAATATCCTTTGTAACATTGGGTTGCACATTTTTGATCCTTTTGTCCATCACAGAGCCGTAACAAATCTTCAGAATTGCGTTGAATAAACCTTCCTCTTGGACACATTAACCAAAAGTCATGTAGCGTAAAAATTGTAGGTATATTTTCTTTAAAAGCAATTTCTGGTAAAGTAATTGATAGATGATTAAGATGACCAAAATGTATAAGATCTGGCTGAAAGTTATCTATTACTCTTTTAAATTGTATATCTACTTCTTCATTGATAAATTTGTAACGATATTTAGCTATGGGTATATTAATTAAATGCAGTAAGATTCGAGAATCACTACGATCTAGGACTGTAGTGTAATAAAAATCAGGTAAAAAGCTATTTTCATACCTAGTAAATACTTGTACCTCATTGTTATTTGCTAGTTCATGAGCAAGAGTTTGGCTATAAACCTCTGAACCAGCACTATAATAAGGAGGGTAACCATGAATAACTTTTAATATTTTCATATATTACCATATCTATATTGTTAGGATATTCTTTTGTACTGTTTTGCAGACTTTTTATAAATTTACTTAATCCTATTTCTAATGAATACTTTGGAGACCAACCAAGTAGCTCTTTAGCTCTAGTAAAATCACCATGGAACTTAGTTACGTCAAAATTTCTTGGAGGATAAAAATCAATTCTAGAATCACTTTTCGTGACTTTTAATATTGTTTTTGCTAAGTTTTCTAAAGTACATGGGCTATTAGTAGTAAGATGAATAGCAGGAAGAGAAGATTTTTCGCTTTGTAAATATTGAACAGTTAAGCATATACCCTCTATAACATCATCCAAATAGGTAAAATCAAAAACACATTCTTTACCTTCTATTTTAATTGGATCACCTCTTAATGCATTAATACAGAGTGCAGGAATTACTCTACTGTTATGATCTAGTAAACCACCATATACATTTGAAAAGCGTAATATTGCTACATTAAAATCTTTTAAACTTGTTATTTGTTCCTCAATAAATGCTTTGCCTTTGGCATAATTATTTATTGGATCGATACTAGCAGATTCTGTAACCGGCAGTTTCTTCTGCTCTCCATAGACTTCCCTACTACTTGCATATATAAACCATGGTTTATTTGGAAGTGACTTACATAACCCTAAAAACTGCATTGTACCATCAACATTAATTTTTTGACACAGTGCAGGATAAAGTTCACCATGTACCACTCGAGAAATTGCAGCCAGATGAATAATTCCTGTACACTTAGCAAGTAGTGGTGCTATATCTTCTGAAAAAAAACTGAGTGGATTGTTGCGAAACCTAATATCACAGCTTATTACTTCATGGCCTTGGTTTTCTAACTTTTTCACCAAAGTCGACCCTATCAAACCTGCAGCACCTGTTATTAATATCCCCATGTATACCCTCTACTACAACTAGGAAAATTTGTCGTACCAATTATCTTACAAGTAAGAATCAAAAGGTATTATAAAACCAGTATAAAACAAATGTCAACTTAAATTAATGAATAAAAAAATGTAGTTATGAAATAAAAGTTGGCTGCTTTCTTTCTTGAAAATAGTGTTCGGCTTTAATCAAATCCTCCTTATTATTTACTCCCATTGCTTCTCTTTCATCAGAAACTACATAACCTACACTCAAGTTATTGGTTGCTGCAATCGGCACTATATCATTAAGACAATATTCATTGGTCGAATTATTGAATTTTATTTCTTTTACTAAGGTAAAGAGATCTTTAGCATATAAAGCCATTATTCCAGAGTTTGCAAGAAGCATTTTATCTCCATTTTTTAGGATTTTTTGAACATTTCCGTAATTATCAATTACTAATCTTCCATATTGTTCATCTTGACTATTGAATCCAAGAAGAACTAAATTATTATACTTTAAACAATCAGTCATTTTCATAACTGTATCGCTAGATATAAAAGGAGTGTCTCCATACTGTATTAAAACTATGTCTTGTTCAGATAACTCCTCCAGATTTTCTAGAGCAATTTTAACTGCAGTGCCAGTACCTGTAATATTTTCTTGAATTATCAATTTTATATTATATTTATCAATTATATCTTTTAAGGTACTAAATCTTTCTAACTCCTTTAGAAAAGGCTTGTTAATGACAATTGATAGACTTTTTAAACTCAGCGGTTTTGCATTGTGAATTATATGCTCTAAAAGAGTAAAATTTCCTACTAGGTGTAGTGTTTTTGAGTACTGTGAATTCATTCTACTGCTCTTTCCTGCTGCTAATATTATCAAAATGTTACTCATACATGACTTAGGGATTGATTAGATAGTAAGTTAATTTATAATTAATAAGATGTAAAGCCCACTATAATTTTCTAAATGATCTAGATCTTGGCACCCTCATTAGAGTTTCATTTAAGAGAGCTATAACTTCAAACTCTTTACTCTATTTTCTACGCTGACATCTTGTAAACTCTGATCTGGACTTTTTAATATTTCTAATAATCTACTTGCAAGGTTTAAGTGTTTATTGATTACTGCAACCTGGACTAATGACTTGCCTTGATCATCACGAGCATTTGTTACAGCTACGCGCTCATCGGGTTTTATTGCTTTCAGCTTACTGATAATTTCAACATTACCATTTTTTGCATTCTCAAACAGCTCTTCTACTAATTTCAATAGGTTAGTAATATTTTGGTCTCGAGAAAGATCAAGTGGTGCTTTACCTTCTTTATTCTTGATGTTATAAATTGCACCATGTTTTAATAAAGATTTTACAACTTCCAAGGAGCCACCTTTAGCTGCAACATGAAGTGATGTAGTACCACTAGAAGTAGTTTTAGCATTAACAAAGTCATTTAATTTATCACGACTGATATGTTGTAACAGAACCTCAACAATTTCTTTGTAACATTTGGAAGTAGCAGTGTGTAATGGTGTATTACCTTTATTAGTAACTTGACTAACATTAGCTCCATTTGTTAGTAAGATGTTTACAATATCTATGTGTCCATTGCTAACAGCGTAATGCAACGGTGTTCTTCCATCAATATCTTTATCGTTGGCATCAGCTCCATCTTTTAACAGACGCTGAACAGTTCGTATATCACCTTTACTAGCAGCAATGTTGATATCTTTCTGCAGATGCTGGAGAACCTCTGATGCTTCGCTACCCTCAAGCTTAAATCTAAAATTAATCATCTCTATCTTTTTTAAAATATCTAAAACACTCGGATGACTTGGTCCAAAAACAGCTTTTCTTTGATCAAAACTTTCTCTGTAGACTTTAAGTGCGCTGATCCATTTCCCTTGAGCAAAAAGTACATTTGCTATGTTGTATTGAGTATTCAAGGTTTCTGGGTGATTTTGTTGTAAAGCTTTTTTCTGGATATTTAAAACCTCTTGAAAAGCTTTCAAGGCTTCATGATATTTATTTTGATTGAAGAGTACCCCAGCAATGTTATGTAACGTTCTCAAGGTATCAGCATGATTAATACCTAAAATTATTTTCTTCTTTTCAAAAACCTCTTTATAGATTTTTAAGGACTCTTCGTATTTACCTTGGTTAGCTAGTACCATTGCTATATTATTTTTGGCACTCACAGTGGCTAGATCATGTGTACCTAGTGTTTCTTTCCTCTTTTCAAAAACTGCCCTATTGATATTTAACGCTTCTTCATATTTTCCCTGTTTATCTAATACTAATGCCATGTGAAACTGAGTATTTAAGGTATCTGAATGATTTGACCCTAGTATTTCCTTTTGTCTCTGATAGACTTCTTGATAAATATTAAAAGCTTCTTCATCTTTCCCCTGTCTATGCAGCACTAAAGCGATTGTACTTCTTGTACTTAAAGTATCCTTATCGTTTAAACCCAGCATTTCTTTTTGTTTCTGAAAAATCTCTTCAAGCATATTTAAAGCTTCTTGGTAAATTCCTTGCTTATATAGCACTTTGGCTATATATGTCTGAATATCTAAAGTACCAGGATTGTCTGGTCCTAGTATTTCTTTTCTTCTTTCAAATGCGCTTCTGAAAATACTTAAGGCTTTTTGGTAATTGCCTTGATTCAAGAGCACTAAAGCTGTATCAATCTGAGCAGATACGTCACTTTGCAATATCTGCTTCAACTGCTCGACTTTTGAAAAGTTACTATGTACTGCAGCAACTACTAACGTTTTGTTCTCTCTATTACGAGCACTCATCACTGCTTTTACTGTATCAATATCCTTTATCTTATTTAGGTCATTAATAACTTGAGCATTACCTTCTTTAACCTTTTTAAATGATTCACTGACTAGTTTAAATAAGCTAGTTATACTTTTATCCACAGTAAAATCTGATGGTGTTTTCCCACTGTCAGAGACAGCATTGTATACTGCACCATTAGACAATAGGGCCTTTACAACTTTTAAGTGAGAGAACTTAGCAGCATAATGCAGAGGAGTAAACCCCTTGTTACCAACCACATTAGGATTAGCTTTATTTTGTAATAGAATATTGACAACTCCATCATAGCCCTTCCATGCAGCATAATATAATGGTGTTACACTATCAGCATTTTTGGCATTAACAAACGCTCCTGCTTTAATGTAATTCTCAACCTCTGAAGAGCTATTACGTTTTACAGCCTCAAATAATTTCTCAGTTGATGCTAATAGATTGATAACGTCTTTATCGTTAGTCATTTCTAATGGTCTTCTACAAAGCTTGTCAACAGCGTTATAAACTGCACCATTTTTTAATAAAACTTCAATAACGTCTTTATAACCAAAATTAGCAGCAATATGCATAGGAGTTAAGCCATTAGTATCTTTAGCATTAACGTCAGCACCTTGTGCTATCAAATACTTTACAACTTCTAACCGACCTTTCATTGCAGCATAGTGTAGTAATGTCTGGTTAGCTGTACCAAGCTCATTAATACTCAACCCCTTGCTAAGGAAAAACTCTACGGTATCTTTATAACCTTCTCTAGCTGCAATGTGTATAGGCTTTGATCCAGAGGCATTTTTAGCATTAATATTAGACCCTTCATCTACTAGACATTTTACCATTTCCAAGTTACTTTCCTGTGAAGCAATGTGCAGTATAGTCCAATCATCATTGCCTTTAGCATTCATATCTACTTTTTTATACTGCAGTAACATTTTAACCACTTGCAAATGACCATGTGCAACTGCTAATTCTAAAGGTGTTCTGCTCTTATTATCCTTAACATTAACTTTTGCTCGATTACTTAATAGGACTTCAACAACATTAACATGGCCGTGTCCTGCAGCTATATGTAGTGGAGTACCTTCAACATTTACAAAGTTAACATTAGCCTTGTTTGCTATCAAAACTTCAGCAACTTCTTCATGGCCTTCTTGTGCCGCAAGATATAATGGTGTTATACTATTAATAGTCATAGCATCAACATTGGCTCCCCTTTCTATCAGAGCATTTACTATCCCCTTATGTCCTCTTTTAGCAGCCAAATGTAATAGTGTAGCATCTTCAGGACCTTTTATATCAATATGGGCCTTGTTTTTTAGCAAAATCTCTACAATATCCCTATAACCAGCGAGTACTGCTAATGATAAAGGTTCACCACCTTCTGCATTAACACTAGCTCCATTTTCTACAAGAACTTCAACGATCTCCTTATGATTATGCTTAATAGCAGAAAGCAATGGTGTTAGGTTGTTACTCTTAACATTAACACTGGCTCTATTTGCTACCAAAATTCCAACGATTTCCTTATGACCTCCTTCCACAGCTACATGTAATGGTGTACTACCTGCAATACCTTCTGTGTTAACTTTAGCTTTATTTTTTATTAAAAGATTCACAATATCTTTGTGACCTCCCACAATAGCTGCATGTAAAGGTGTAAGACCATAATTAGCACTAGTATTGACTTCAGCTTTACTTTTGATTAGAAAAGCAATAGCGTCTTTATGTCCACTTAGAGCAGCTACATGCAATGGCGTTATGCCATCATTAGTTCTAGCATCAACTTCAGCTTTATTTTTTATTAGAAGATCAATAATATCTTTGCTACCATTCATCGCAGCTGCATGTAACGGTGTACTACCCTTAATGTCTTGAGCTCTAACTTCAGCTTTATTTCTTATTAGGAGTTCAATAATATCTTTGTGACCTTTCAGAGCAGCTACATGTAATGGTGTTAGATTATTATTGGCTTTATCATTGATTTCTACTCCATTTTTTATTAAAAGCTCAGCAACTGCCTTATGACCACTCTCTGCTGCATAGTGTAATGGCGTAGCATTATTTTTATCTTTAGCGCGAATGTTAACCCCATGCTCGAGAAGAGCAACAACTATCTTCAAGTGGCCACTCTGCACTGCAAAATGTAGTGGGGTTATACCTTCCACAGTGGCAATACTAGCATTTGCCTTATTTGTCAGTAAAGCCTTAACAATTTTCTCATGTCCATCTTTTGCTGCGTAGTGCAAAGGTGTGTTATTATAGGTTTTGTCAACAACATTAACATTAGCTCCATGCTTCAATAAAATATTAGCTATCTTTTCATGACCGTTTTCTATTGCATAGTGTAATGGTGTACAACCATCTATAACTCTGGAGTTAACATCGGCTCCTTTGAGAATTAAAGCATTCACTACTTCTAGGTGGCCATTTAGTGCTGCTGTATGTAATGGTATTCCCTCCTTATCGTTTCTTGCATTAACATTTGCCTCATTTTTCAGTAAAAAATTAACTAGCCCTAGATAACCACTTTCTGCAGCTATATGTAGTGAAGTAAAGCCACCCATAGTTTCGTTGATGTCAACATTCGCTTCTTTTTCCAGCATAATCTTAGCAACATCAATATGATTGTTTTTTATTGCATAGTGTAAAGGTGAAAAACCAGCTATATCTTTGGTATTAGTATTAGCATTATTTTTTAGTAGAATTTCAACAGCATCTTTGTGACCATTTTTAGCTGCAATATGTAGTGATGTTTTGCCACTATTATCTAGATCATCAACATATACACCTGTTTTTCCTATAAAAAATTCCACAATATTTTTCCTTCCATATGCAGCAGCAATATGTAGTGGGCTTTGACCATTAATATCTTTAACATTAACGTCTAAGTTTTGATTAAGAACAAATTTTATAATTTCAAGACTAGGTCCCTTAGCAGCAAAATGTAATGTAGTCCATGAGTTAATACTTCTAGCATTGATGTCTGCTCCTTTTTTGAGATAACTCTTTAAGTCTTCAAGATTTCCTTCTTCCAACGCAGCAAACATTTTTTCCTGATTAGTAATAGTGATAAGGTTTTGATCGTATTTATCTTTCAGCTTGGAAGGATCATCTTTTACCGACTTGCCAATTTTCTTCTTACTTTTTATTACATTTTCTGAAATAAGTTTTTTAGCGTTCAAGATAACTGCTATTGAGGGATCAGATAACAATACATCAACTAAGGTATTATCGTGTGCTAAATGATTACGCAAACATTTTCCAGTTAATAAAGGAGTGTTATCATCTAAAAAAAGTAGATTGTTTTCTAGATGCTTCTCTGATCTACCTAAAATTGACATTATATCCAGAACAAGCATTTCTACTACTGCTTGCAACTTTTTATTCCTCTTGTAGGAAGGAAGCTTTTCAGTTAACTTGCCACTTAATGCGTTATTCCTCAAAATACTTTTCAGTTCAGATAACTTCAGTTCAAGCTGGTTATTGTATTTTTCTTCTGTTATGTTGTAAGCCTTCCTTTGTTTATGTATAGGAATAAACGAACCTTTCTCATTCAACTTGTTTCTTAATTCCTCAATCCATTTAAGGTCACCTGTTCCAAGTTCAGCAATGTAAAAAATCTCACAAGTTAATCTATTTACTTTATCAAGGTTGTCATCCTGTATTCTTGACCTAACACTATGAGAAATTTTCATTGATAGTTCGGCTATTTCTTTAAGATTGTGAGACTCTATTTGGGAAGGAATATTCTCTAGTGTTTTATTAGCAAAGAATTTTATTCCTCTAATAACATTATGGTCAATCTTATTGTCATTCAAACCAACATCTAAGCTCTTTAATGATATAAACGCCGTAACATAATCAGTTCTGATATTTTTTGATTTAGTTTTTGCAAAATTGATTATGTTATCAATTTTATTAAACAGCTCCTTTTCATAATTCGTCTTTTCAGTTATATTATTGCTTAATTCTTTTATGAGTTTTTCAAGCTTATCATGTTCCATCACTTTAAAACTCTCTGTAATCATTTCATCTAATTCAACGTTACTAAATATTCCAGCAACTTCTTTTATCTCGTCTAAGTTTTCACTACTGGTAATTTTCTTTAGCAACATTATGACTATTTTAATCTTGTTATTGTAAAGAATATCAGTAATTACATTATCGATTCTTTTAGTATCATTTTGAACACCAATAAAAAAGTTAACATCTGTATTTTCCTCAATCTCTGTTCTTTTAGAGAGCGAGTAAGCATGTGACAGTGAATTACGTAAATCTATAATGACTTCTCTTGTGTTCTTTGGTAATGATAGTAGAAGAAGCTCGCTTGTAGTGCTAGATAACTTGGGAGATTCTAGAGTGTTTTTTAAATATTCACCAATAACCTGTAAAACCCTTGTAATAATTAACTGTCCTTCCCTTTCTTTAGGATTAGCTGATAATGCCAACTTTATATAATCACTTATTTTCTCTAAAGAATGAATATCCCTAATTTGTTGATAATCGCTATACAACTCTCCAAATTGAGGATAATTGCTAACGATCTCTGCAACAACCCTCTCACGTTTTAACTTCGGGAGATCAGCAAATTTACCAATGTCCACACCTTCTATAATATCTTTTTCTTCTTTAAGTTTCTTTGCAAAATTTTCCAAGTGGTCTAGTATTTTACTTTTATTCAATGTGGCATTATAGAATAGATTCATTTCCTGTCGTTTTATGTGAGAAGAAACAAAACTGATCAAACAAAATTCCATTTCTTCCCAAGGTAGTCTATCGTAGGTTGATTTCAACTGCCGCTTTAATATATGAATATTTTGTGCAATAAATTTTGCTATGAATAAAAACTTTTCATCTACTTTTTCTGTGTTTGAATACTCTGCCTTTAACAGGCTAATATTTTGAAGTACTAACTCAATCCGCTCTCTGATGTTATTAAGATAACTCTTCACATTCTGATCTTGTCCAGAAGCACTAGAGAAAAAACGGAGGTTTATCAACTTATTTTCAACAAAAATTTCTATCTCTTCTGACAAGAATACGTTCTTTAGTTTTAATTCCTCATAAGATCGTGAAAGAATTTCATCTAATTCCCTGAAATGAACAGCAAAATAATTGCCTGGCCATTTATTAATGAGTGTATCAAGAAGTTCAACATTACCTGAACGTATAGCATAATAAAACGCATTATGGCATGTTTCATCCTCATCATCTGGTAATATAGTAGTTTCTCTGATGCCAACAGATAAATTACTGAGAATTTTACTATTATTGCCAAGTAGGTATTCTAAAATCTTTACCTTATTGTGTTTACAAGCTAAGATAACTAAGTTAGTACTCTTAACAGGATTGTTAGCATTATCATAATAGTCTCTCAAAGTTACTTGATCTTCTGCATCACTTATGTAATCAATAAAATTGCTTAATTTTTTTAAGCTGTCGACATTACCATCTGATATTGCCTCTTCAAGTTCAGTTAAAACCAGGAGATAAAGTTCTTCAGCTTTTGCTTTTCTGCGGTAGAGCTTTTTATATTCTCTAATAAACTCCTCTTTTGATGTGTAAGAACGTGATAAAAACTGTTTATCTTCTTGATAAAAACTGGTTTGTTGTTTAGGTACATGCATAAACCCTCTCTGAGATATATTTACACCAGTATTAGAATAGCAAAGTTTACTTAATATGGCAAAAATTAAAATAGCATCTTTTGTTAATAAAATATTTTTGAGAGAATATCTACTAATCCTGCAATTTCAGGACGAAAAGCCTTCACAACATTTGATTTTAGGTGTGGGAAATGTGTTGGTTGTTTAAATTTTTAGTAACACCTACTAATAATAACCCGTTTGAAAACAACAAAGAGAAATGATGATCAACTTACATAAAAAAGCACTAAGTTTAGTGTTTTGGCATTATAGCAATCTCTTATGTATCACCTCTCTGGAACCATACGACTAATTGTTGTTCATAAAAAACTCTAGTACTGACAAAAAATGTATTTATTCTAATCTTGCACGTTTGGTATCATTACTTATAGAAGTTTCATAAAGTCTTGTACCAGGCTCTACGAGATTATTTAAGGAACTTAAAGATTGAAAAGTACGTTTATTGGAATCATCAAACGCTACTATAAAGTTTAACAAGTTATCATTAGATAGATGTTCAGTTATATTATATGTAGAATCATGATCCAGAATAATTTTCTTTTCTTTGGCATCTTGATCTGCCACATCTAATTTAGTATAAAATTGTATCTTACTTAACTTATTTAACAAATCTGCTCTTTCTAAAAAAGGTTTTACCTTATCTAATATGATATCATTATATATAGGATAGCGTATGGAATAATCAATTTTTGCTAGTCTTACAGATAATTGATTATTATATAGTACATGTATGTTGAAGTTATTTGTAACAAATTCATATAGTGGAAGGCTATCTTTTATTTCATCTGTTTTCATTTGAAGAATTTCACAAACACAGTCATCTAGATAACTTGATAATTTACTGTAATTACTGCATCCTTTATAAGGAGATAAGTCAATAATTTTTCCGTAATCCTTATTGAAGTTCCTTACTAAAGTAAATTTAATCAACAATTTAGCGCATGCTAGATCACTTACAGCGTTATCTAAAGATGTGGAACAATTATCATAAAGCCGTCGTTCACGATTTCTTATATTAATATCAGCTCCATATTCTAATAGTTCTTTAACTACTTCCAGATTTTTACCACTTTTTTTTACAGCATGGTTCAGTGCAGTATTGCCTTTACGGTTTGTTGCATTTACATCAGCACCATGTTTCAGAAGTTCTCTAACTAATTCTAATTCCTTCCCCAGTGTTATAGCAGAATGTAGTGGAGTTTCACTATACATGTTTCTTGAATTGACTTCAGCACCACCTAACAAAAGCTCTTTAGTAATTTCTACACTACTAGTAGTATGAAGTAACGTATCTCTATTCCTTTCTACTCTAAGGTTAGCATTAGCACCTGCAGACAAAAGAGCTTTAACTTTTTCTAAGTTTCGTTCATAGACTGCTTTTTCTAATTCTTTGTTAATATTATTATTTAGCATATTTTTAAAATCCTCCTAAATTTCACTATTTTGTAACAAAATTTTTGTATATTTTCTAGATCTTGTCACCCTCATTAGAGTTTCATTTAAGAGAGCTATAACTTTAAACTCTTTACTCGATTTTCTACGCTGACATCTTGTAAACTCTGATCTGGACTTTTTAATATTTCTAATAATCTACTTGCAAGGTTTGAGTGTTTATTGATTACTGCAACCTGGACTAATGACTTGCCTTGATCATCACGAGCATTTGTTACAGCTACGCGCTCATCAGGTTTTATTGCTTTCAGCTTACTGATAATTTCAACATTACCATTTTTTGCATTCTCAAACAGCTCTTCTACTAATTTCAATAGGTTAGTAATATTCTGGTCTCGAGAAAGATCAAGTGGTATTTTACCTTCCTTATTCTTGATGTTATAAATTGCACCATGTTTCAACAAAGACTTTACAGCTTCAAAAAAGCTATTTTCAGTAGCAACATGCAACGATGCAGTGCCTTTAACTATTGTTTTAGCATTAATAAAATCACTCAATTTATTGTGGCTTACACGTTGTAACAAAGCTTCAATAATTTCTTTATGACCTTTGGAAGCAGCAGTGTGTAATGGTGTATTACCCTTGTTAGTAACTTGAGTAGCATCAGCTCCATTTGCTAGCAAGATATTTACAACTTTTATGTGCCCATTATTAACAGCATAATGTAATGGCGTTCTTCCATCCACGTTCTTCGAATCAATGATTGCTCCATCTCTAATGGAACTCTCAATTCCTAAATAATTATTATCTTCTATAGCCTTAAATAACTTCTCAACCAATTTTAGTAATTTTATTACTTCTGGGTTTCCTCTTCTTTCCGCAAAGTGTAATGGTAAAACATATCTACCTCCTTCAGCTCTAGCATTAAAGTATGCTCCGCTCATAAGTAGAGACCTAACTATATCTAAATTACCAATTTGTGCCCCTAAGTGTAAAGGCGTAGCATTTTTATCCATTTTTGCATTAACATCCGCTCCATTTATAATAAGAGTTTTAACTACCTTAGGATGACCATATTGAGCTGCAAGATGTAGGGCTGTGCCTTTATTTTGATTTTCTTTTACATTTACATCAGCACCATGTTTCAATAGAACGGTTGCTATCTGATCATAACCTTTTTCTGCTGCAAAATGTAAAGGAGTCCAATTTGTGTGATCTAAAGCATTAATATCTGCTTCCTTTTCTAAGAGCAATTCAACCACCTCTAAATGATCATGGTCTACTGCAAAGTGTAGAGGTGTAGTACTTTTAACTGTTTTAGCATTAATGTCTGCTCCTTTATCAAGCAAAGATTTAGCAACTTCTAAATTACCATCATATGCTGCACAATGTAGAGGAGTCCAACTTCTGTTATCTAGAGCATTAATATCTGCTCCATTTTCAATCAAGAAATTCATTATTTCCAAGCGATTATGTTCTGCTGCCAAATGTAGAGCTCTTCTACCATCATCCATCTTTGCATTTATATTTGCTCCTTTTGCAATTAAGCTCTCTACTATTTTTAAAGAAAAACCATTATATGCTGCATTATGTAAAGGAGTCCAATTCTGATCATCCACGGTGTTAATGTTTGCTCCATTTTTAATTAAAAAATCACTCACCTCGAAATGACTTTGCTGAATTGCTAGATGCAAAGGTGTAAAACCTTCGTTTTTTTTAGCATTAACATTGGCTTTTTTCTCTATTAGTAGCTTCACTACTTCTAAGTGACCATTCTGAGATCCTATATGTAAAGCTGTGGAATTATCGTGGCCTTTAGCATTAACATCAATTCCCTTTACGAGAAGAAGAGACTTAACTACTCCAAAGTGATTACGTTCTGCTGCTAAATGTAGAGGTGTAAGATTCTCATAATCCTTAGCATTAACATTAGATTTTGCTTTTAGTAAAATGTCTACTAACTCTAAAAAGCCATTTTGAGACGCTAAATGTAGAGGTGTAATCTTATCATCTGTTTTTGCATTAACGTTTGCTCCCGCTTCAAGCAGAACTTTAACTATATCTAACCTACCAGTTTGTGTTCCCAGATGTAAGGGTGTAATGTTTGCATCAACTTTACGATTACCTATGCCTGAAGATCCAGCGTTAATATTAGACCCTTGTGAAATAAGAGCTTTAACTACTTCGAGGTTACCATTTTGTACTGCAGAATGCAAAGGTCTTGCTCGATCATTATTTACAGCATTAACATCTAATCCCTTTTCAATAAAAACATTTACTATATCTAGATGACCATTCTCTGCTGCTAGGTGTAAAGGTGTATTAAGTTTATCTGTTTTAGTACTAAGATCTGCTCCATTTGCAATCAAGGTGTTGACTATATCTAAATATCCTTGCTGGGATGCAAAACTTAAAGGTGTAAAGCCTAGAATGGCCCTATGGTTTACATCTGCTCCATGAGCAATAAGAAAGTTAACCATCTCTAAGCGATTTTTTGCAATTGCAAAATACAGTGGCGTAAAGCCATCGTACTTAATCTCTGAGTTAATATCTAAACCCTCTCCTAATAAAGTGTTGACTAAATCCAACTGACCATTTCCTGCTGCTAAATGTAGTGGTGTAAGACTAAGATGTTTCTGAGTTTCATAATTTTCATTTAAAAACTCTACAAAAAATTGTAGCTGATCCAGATTATTAGATATTCTATTAGTAAACATAAAGGCCTCGCATGAAGAATTTATGTAAAATATAGTATCTACAAGTTTTTAAGCAAGATAAATCTTCTTCTTAAAAAAGATACTGTAATCCAATCTGTGTGCTTATAACTTTTTTATTTGATCATGAGTGATCAGCTGTCTCAGCTGCAATAGAGACACCTTTCTTAAGTAGTTACATCAAATTTCTCTGTTTTTTGCCCTTTTTTTTCGCTGATGATGATGTCTTCATTCTTCTCAGTAGCCAACATTCTTTTTAAAGTATAATCGTTACGTGCACCAAAGCATTAATAATTATACACAATTGTGAAGAAATATTCAATCTTTTTATTGTTTTGAATGTGTTGATGAAAAAAACGTCTGTCAGAGATCATCTGAGAATTGCATTTTAGGCTTTAGATGTAGAAGGGGTCTTATCGTCTTTTTATCAATACTCTAAAAATAGGCTTAAATCGCCAAGAGATGGATATCATGAATTTAGTAGCGTAAAAACATCAAAGATACCTCATATCATAAAGTTTAATGTCAACATTTGGTAGCAACATTCCCGATTTACAAAGCAGAGTCAATAAAGGTTGCAAATAATCTACGTATGTTGGACGTTTCTGTTGATGCTATTTCTAAAATAACAGATTTATCTATTGAGGAACTTGAAAATCACGCTTCCAAAACTTAACCTGAATTAAAAGCAACATTAGTTTACTGATTTCTATACAATATATTAAAATATCAACAAAGGTGATTACATAATTAATTATCTGCATTGCTGAATGAAATTCTTGTGCTTCTGTATTCAATATATAATATTAAAAAAATATTTTAGTAAATTTATTAAAGTAGATACTAGAAACTCGCTTATTTCGTTTTTCTAGCTCAGTTATAGTTTTGGATTTTGCTTGCAGAATTTGTCTATCACTTTCTGGTTATCCTCTATCATTTTACTTGCCTCTTGCTGAAGAAATTTGATATTTTTGAGTGTAATATTGTCCATCTCAGTCGATGCTACTTTCAATTGCGATTGTATTCTTATGTATTTATCATCTATTACTTGTTCTAGTTGATAATCAACGCAATCCAATCCAGAAGCAAACATCACATTCAGTAGTGGCTTGATCCACCCTATTTTGCCAAATCTCCTTGAGTTAGCATACTTTATACTTCTATTTGTTCCACCAGTGCCTATTGATAGCAGTATAATCTCATCATTTGGAAATAACCTTTTACCACTTGCATATGCACAAGCCGCTGGATTATTGGCAAACACTCCGCCATCTATCAACACTCTCTCTGTTTGGCTAATTTTTAGACGTTTTGGTGTGAAGTACGTTGGAGCAGCTGTTGTAGCTCTGAGTGCATCTTTTAACTTAATGTTTTCTTCTTTCCAACTTTTGAAGAAAAATTCACAACTATTGTGAATGTCATAACTGGTGAGCAGTAGATTACTCGCAACATCGGCCATAGTGCTTTCGCCGAAGTATTTGTTGAGAATAAATTCCATATTTTTATATGAGTACTGAGAACCACTCAGCCAAGAAGCGATTGATTTTCTCCAAAGTGATGCTTGAAAGATATATGCTCCATACTCTTGGTAAAGTTCAACCAAATCATTGGCAGAGTATTGAAGTTTATTGCTTTCACAAAGTCCAGCAACAACAATTCCACCGGTTGAGGTTCCTGCCATTAAGTCAAAGATCTGGGAAATTGGCTTTTTTGTCCTAGATTCAATTTCTGCTAGAATAATGGCAGGAATTATTCCTCTAATTCCTCCTCCATCTACAGATAAAATGTACTTTGTCATTTGTTATAGTTATTTTTGTCTCTGCTCAAGCTCGTTAACTTCTTCAGCAAGGTTTTTGACCCTTTCTTCAAGACGATAGATGATTTCTGTAGTCCTTTGATTTTGCTCTATAAATTTATCATGCATATGAACTCTTAAGTCGAGCTTAGCTAGCCACCAGATCAATGCTATTGTTTGTATCACCATAGTAGCAATTACTGCTACAGGGATCTTTCCTGTGTTTGTCATCTTTTTTAAAGGAAAAGTTGTATATATACATATACAAGATTCATCAAAAATACGTCCAAAAAATCTTTTCTAAAATAAAGTTAATTAGTTGCACTAAACAAGCGATGTAAATAATATAATCAACATGAAATCTAGCCTTTTTTGGAAATTGTTAACAAGTTCAATAATACCAATAATATGCGTTATTGTTCTGTATCAGCACTTTAGTACAGACCAATTATCAAAAGATGTGCCAATAAAAAGTAAGGCAAGTGGCAATGATCTGGAAACATTATCTACTGCAGCTGAAAAATGTAATTTAGATACTGTAAGATCCTTAATAAAAAATGTAGTAGATATCAATGCTACTCATCATTTTGGTGCAACATCATTACACTATGCTACAAGCGGAGGCTGTTTAGAAGTCGTAAAATTTCTAATTGAAGAAGGCATTGATGTAAATACTACTGATGCTTTTAGCTGGACAGCTCTGCACTATGCTGCACGAAAAGGACATCTGGAAATTGCTAAATTTCTACTGAAAAATGGAGCAAATCCTTCTGCTAAAAACAAAGATAAAAAAACTCCTTTAGATCTTGCTGTAGAGGAATTAAACAATAATAAAGAAGATATCTATGAGGAAATTATCAATTTACTTTCCAACTATCAATTATTCCCGTAACAATAGTACGATAGCCAAGGTTATCAATTACATGCTCAGCCCTATTTATTATCCAATCACCATAAACTCCTTTGCGAAATCCAGAAAGATTAATCTTTGCTTCAGCAAATAATTCAGGATTTCCTGGCATTGTGACATTGAGTGTTGCTGCATTACTCATCAGCTGATTCAACTTCGCAGATGCTGCACTTTGTGCCAAATCACTACTTGCATAAATATCTCGCAAAATATAGCTTGGTTCTTGATCACCTACTTTTTCCGTTATTGTCTCTGCTTTTTCATAATCATACCAGTAAGCAATAACCGAGCCATATTGATTACGCTCATTAAATTTTACTTTCCAATTTGTAATATCTCTAGGTGTTAAAGTAACAGTGCTTAAAGTTTTTCCGGTAACTGATTTTGCTTTTCCTTTTGAAACAAACAGTAAATATCCTCCTGCAGGTTTTGCTATTGCTCCATAAATTTGAGCAAGCCTGGTTAAAAAATGCATATCGCTCTCTGCAGTTTGATCAATATGTGATATCATGATATTTACAAACTCTGCAGCAATTTTAGCTTGATAGCCATGTTTGTCTGCAATCTTTTTTACCAAATCATTTAAGGTGATTTGATGCCACTCATTAAACACTTGTTCCTTTAATGACTCTTTTAGATCCGCTGCATGACTTTTAATCTTTAGTGATTGTGGCGGGCCTTGTAGCGTAATTTCATTTACTATATAATCTCCCATTGGCACAATGCCAGTTTCCTTATACCCGAGTAAAATATTTAGCTTTGCCCCAGTTCTAGGAATCTCAAATAATGAATCACGGTTATCAAGATGAATTACAGCAGTATCACTTATTACTCCTGCTTCATCAGTAATATGCATTGATACCAATCGACTTTTCACCAATTCAGTGATGGAAATGCCCTCTACTGAAATACTAAAGTCTGGTGTCATTTTAATCCCATAGTTTTACTACTTGCTTTTGTGTCTCTTTTTGAATAACAGGAAGTTTAATGATTAATCCTGCAGGAAGAAGTTCGTACTCTGCAAGCCCAGGATTAGCTCTTAACACAATCTCAACTGCTCCTGAGCTGAATCCATAGTAGTTCCAGCAGATTAAATCTAACATATCGTTTTCTTTAGTTTTGTAGTACATCATCATCAAGTTGTATATTGTCAACGGGATTATTTAGTGATCCGTCTGACAACACATTATCGTAGTGCTTCAAACTTAAGTGAAACTCAATCTTTCTTGGTTCACCATTTGGAAAAAAATATTTCTGCGTTTCTTCTATTTTCACGATAACAAAATGCCCTAAAATATTACCTTGGCCATCAATAAGTAAAAGAGGTTTCGATGAATTTCGCATATTATTTATTTGCTTCAGCCCTCCTGAATAGATTACTCCTGCAAGCTCAACAATGTCCTCTCCAGGACCAATACTTTGAAGCAATGGCTTTTCCCCAATACGCTCAAGTGCAGGCCAGCAATATTCACTTCTGCGTGTAAAGCCTTGCTCAATTAATGAAAATCTATATGGACCAAGAGATAACATAATTTAATTTATATCGTAAAGTGCGCCACTAAATTGCTCTCTAATTCGCTCCATTACTTCATCAGCAATGCTACGTGTATCTTGCCCAGGAGTTGAATGAATATTAATACTGAAGTGATTATTTTGAGTTTTATTCTCTATAGCTTTACTGTGTGCCGCAATGGGGTACTTAAGAGAATCACTTATAACGTTATTTACAGACTTAACTTCTAGTTTAGACTCATTTCTTTTATTCCACAGATTACTGATTGTTCTAAAGGGCTGAGTAATATTATTCCAAAATTTTCCTACCCAATCAGAAAAAGACTTCCATACAATTTTCACTGATTCCCAGATAGTAACAAAAAAGTTCTTTACTGCTTGCCATTTGGTAATTATCAAAGTTGCAGCAACAGCAATACCACCAATAATCAGCCCCATAGGGTTGCTCATCACAGCAATTGTTAATGCTTTAAATCCAGCAATAATTGCTGGAAAAACTGCAGAAAGACCTATTTTTACCAAAGTAATAACAGATCCAAACATTCTCCAAGTAGATAAAAGAGCGAATAAAGAACCTTTTACAAAAGTCCAAGCATAGCCAAGAGATATAGCTGCTATTTTAATGCTAATCAACGCTGTAGTAGTACTCATGATTACTGTAGTCAATACTGGATATTCCTTGGCATAAAGTGCTACCTGTGTAGTTGCTGACCTCAGAAGATTAACAGTAAAATTTAAAGGTGGTAATAATACATAACCAAGATTCATTCCTACTTCTGCTATTGAATTCTTAAGTAGCTGAAGATTATTTGCTGTAGTATTTGCTCTATTTTCAAACTCTCTTTGCATTGAGCCATGATATTCTTCGTTTATTAATCGCAAAGATTTTCTATATTCATCTAGACTACCAGTAAGTAGCGCTATATCATCCTGATATTCAAGACCAAAGAGGTCAAAGAGAACGCTAGAACGTTCTTGCTTATCTAATTTTGCAACTGTTTCTAAAAACTTAAGTAATGTGCCTTGTGCATTCTTGCCAATTGCTTTTTCAAATTCCTTAGCATTTATTTTTAGCTGCTGAAAAGATTTTTGAAAATTGCCACCTTGCTTACTTGCTGTTTGCAACTTACTGAGCATCGCATTAATTGCTGTACCTGCTTTTTCGGGGGTCTTACCAAGACTAATGAAGCTACTTGCTAAAGCTCCCGCTTCTACTGCAGTTAAGCCAAATTGCCTTGCTGTACCACCGATTCTGTTTAATGCAGGAACAATGTCTTTAGCTTTTGCTGCAGTGTTATCAGAGATATGGTTTATTGCATCACCAATACCTTTCATTTCACCAATTTCAATTTGATAAATATTAGAAAGTTTAGCAATAGCGTCTCCTGCTTCTTCTGCTGACATATCAAATGCAGTTGCCATTTTGGCCACAGTGTCTGTAAAAGTCGTAAGATCTTTAGCTTTAATACCAAGTTGACCACCACTTGCAGTAATTTGCGCAAGTTCTGCCGCAGATAGCGGAATTGTACGCGACATTTCCTTTAATGTTTCCCCAAGTTTTGTTAAGCCATTTACATCTGTATCTTCAAACTTTACAACTTTCTTTACATCAGCCATGGCACTCTCAAAACTAATTGCAGCCTTAAGTGGTGCTGCAAGGGTGAGGCCAAGTGCCACGGTATCCATGATTTGAGCTCTAAAATTTGCTCTTTGCGCTAAAACTCCCTTACGTTTTTGCATTACGGAATTTAAAGCTGTATAGCTATTTTTAAGCTTTTCAATAGAAGAGCCAAGTTTAACTTGATCTCCAATAAGAGATTTTATATCTCTACCACTTTTACTGAACTCCGTGCGTAGTAAGTGGAGAGCACTTCTTTTTTGTAAATAAGCTGTTTTAGCTTTCAGTGCTGCAGCTTTAGATCTTGTAAATTCATTTTGTAGTTTCTTACTTGGTGCTTCTGTGTTTTTTATCTGTTTAGCCAGAGATTTTGTCTTTATTTCTAGCTCATCCCAAGAGCGCCGAGCAAGCAGAGCATCACGGCTAAGCTCTTTAAACTTAGACACTGATTTACTTGATGATTCAAGTTGTTTTATCGTACTACCAATACGAGAAAGCTGCTTCGTACTACCTGCTATCGTACTATTAAAACTGCTTTGTAGTGTTGCTCCAATTACTATAGAAATTGCCTTCATTTGTATAATTTTCTGCTACTTTCAAACCACGTAAAAAACTCTTCAATATCCATATCAAGCCACTGATTGATTCCACCACCAACTACTGAGCTAAGCGATAATATGCTCAGCCTCAATTCTTCTGCTGAGACAAAAAACCTTGTAACGCTTCTTGAATTTTGCTGTAGTCTGCAAGATCAAGTTCTTCTACTGCTTCTCTTGAAATACTTGCAAGATTTGCAATCAGTGCTACTTCTTTCTCTGCATCGTTATTACTCATACGTTCAACAGCTAAACGATCTCGTACTTTTGGGCGACGTAGAGTTATCTCTGAAACTAAAATTCCATCGATTTTTATTGGTTCAGTTAATTTAATTTTTTGCATTGTTTTACCCTTTTAGTTAAATTCCTAAGGCTGTACGCATAGAAGTCATTTGATCAACACCATCGATCTTGCGAATCATGTTTTCTGCATCAATTTCAATCAATTCTTTGCCATCAATAGTAAGCTTATAATAGTTGGCAGCTACAGTGCATTTTAGCATTGCTTTTTCAGCAGGTTTCCAGCTACCAAAATCAAGTTCTTTAAAGAGCCCTCTTAAGTTAATCACTACTGATTCTGTATCACTACTTCCCTGCAAACCTCCTCTTAAAGTAAGAGAAACTGCATTATTGTTTATCAATCCGAAAAGTCTAAAGAGCTCAGAGTCATATTCAGCAAAAGTGAGCTCTGCTTCAAGTTTCTCCATTCCCATATCAATATTTATTGGAATATCCATACCACCAGCTCTGTATTCTTCTGTTTTTATGGTAAGCTTTGGTAGCGTAATTTCATCTATTTTCCCTGCATAACCTCTACCATCAACGAATACGTTAAAATTCTTTAAAATCTTCGGTAACATTTTTTCCTCTTTTTTCCCTTTTTACAATATTGTACCACTCACGAGGTGTGACCTAAAAGTAATCTGCTCAGCTGGATATGGCGGTGTAAACTCAAAATCAAAAGACACTTTTCCGCTTGCAATATTTGCCGGTGTATTGAGTTCGGGAGTTGCATAACATTTTCCACTGATAATCGCTCCTTGTGCTTTTAAATTGGCCAAATAAGAATTTACCCCCTCAATCACATCATCTATATAGGTTTTGGTAATATTGCGATCAACTGCCCATAGATGAGCTCGAAGTAAACTATCGTTAATTAAATCTGCAGTACGCCTCACTGATAGAAAAGTCCATTTCGCATCGTTTGAACATGTCCTATTTCCCCAAAGCCTATAGCCATTTTGATGAATTATCGTTGTTACTTCATTTTCATTTAAGTGGTTTGCTCTACAATTTGTATTACCGAGCGTAAAATCAATAGGCCTGCTTGTTCCAATAATACCATTTATCTCTTTATTTGAAGGTGAGTGCCAAAATCCTTGCTCGCTATCTACTTTCGCTATTAAACCAGCTACAAATGAACTTGGAGGCAAAATTTCTTCTTTTCCTTCAATAAATACCTTAACCCATGGATCAACCACGTAAACTCTTGAGCTGCCCACACTTTTTCTCCATTTTATTGCTTCTTCATCATTGGTATTTGGTCCATCTGCTACTATTATGCTTCTCAGCTTTTCTGCTATAGGAACTAATGCTGCAACCGCTGGATTTTTGCCATCTTCTGGTAGTTGGTGAGTAAACTGAGGTGCAATTAGTATTCTAGGTAGCACATGAACTATACTTTCACTGCTGAGAAATGCCTCGATTCCCTGATATTCTCCGGTTTCTTTATCAACACCGCCAATTATATTTTGAATAGTTTCACTTTCTTCAACTCGAATAACTACTACTGTTGCACCAATTTGGGAAAATATTCCGTTTATTGCAGAAGGTAGTGTTCCACTTTTCCCAAGCTTTGCTGCTTCCTTTAAGCTTCCTACTATTAATACTGGACTATTGAGTGGAAATTTTTGCTCATCAGCTTCAGGGGCAGTACCAATTACACCTATCACTGATGATTTAGCTGTACGTACTGTCTTTGCTCCTGAGGTTACCTCAATAACATTTACTCCATGTAAAAATTCTTCAGCCATTTCTTTGCATCTTTTGTTTAAAATTGTTTAGTAAGTCCTCTAGCTCTTCTTCACTTTTGGCTTCTTCAATCTTTCTCTTGGCTAAATCTTCAAGCTCTTCACATTTAATTATTGCTTTTACTGCTTTTTCTGCCTTCTCTTCTATTATTTTTGCCATCTCCACTACTGAAATCCCTCTCACTCTTGCCAGTGGCTCTATAATTGCTGCATCCTTCTCATCTATAGATTCTTGTGTTGTTAAAATGTTCTCCGCGGTTTTTGCTTGAATCTCGTACGACTTAGCCTTTTGATGAGAGTGCCCTGAGAATCTACTAGTAAAGTTATTAAAATGAGTACGAATATTGTCAAATGCACAGAGCTTCGCATTATCCAGTAACTCCTTTTGTATATCTTCTTTAGTACGCTGAGCAATTTCTCCTCCTTCCGTTAGACAATAACTCTTTTGCCATTCAAAATTTTCTGGCGCTTCATACCAATCATTTCCAGCTGGTTTGCTTTTAAGCGTCGTTGTTTCTACTTGTTTGTTATGTTCAAATCTAATATAAATTGGCATTGGTTTTCTCCGTTTTAATTCCAGATTTTGTGGGTGGCATCTAATCCTGGGCATTGCCAAGCCCTGAGAGTCCTTTCCACATCTACTTCAAGTCCTGTAGTCAGAAAATTGCTACGTATGTTATATATTCCCCACTGGATAAATTGACCATAGTTGTATACATAATTTGATGCAAGCATACCTTGACTGACTTGTGTTCTGGAACATAGGTAAGATGATGTGTAAAGTAATATTGCAACTGTTTTTCCTGCTGGAATCTCCACATTACCAGATCCAGCTAATTTGCTATCAGAACTCGTGTATTGGTAAACATTTTTCCATACTATTTTTGAAATACTTGATTTATTAGAATTAGTATTATCTGGTGTTCCCACAAATAATCCTGCACCCCCATACTCCGTACTAGAGTATGATGATCCAACAAATTCTATTGTCTTATTTATGTTCACATTGGTTGTATTTTTTACAAATACTACTCCAAGTGCAGCATATGGGTAATAGTATATCTCATCATAACTACCCGAAAAGCTTTTTGTGCATAACTCTCCGTAAATAAATGTTCCCTTGCTTCCCTCTATAAAACTTAGTTGTCTTGGCCGATAAAAACTAACGTAATCTGTATTGTACGTATGGCTACCTGCTAGTAGTTGTAACATATAGTCAGTTTTTGTTATATCACTACTCCACTTTCCAAGCTCTGTCGTAAAAGTTCCGTGGCCAAAATAATTATTTTTTCTTCCAAGTACACCAAATAAGAAAGGTAATGACCCTGGTTCAACCATATTACGCTTTCTTATTTCATTTATAAGAGACGCTTTTAACTGTTCATCCCGAGTTTTTACCTCATTTATCAGGGATGTTTTTAATTCGAGTTTCTATTTCCCTAATAATTGATGAGCCAGTGGTAACAGCACGAAAATCTTCTACTAAACCTTTAAGACCATCTTTATGACTGTTACTAATGCTATTTATTGCTGCAATATTGGCTTTCTTTCTCGTATCAAGTAGCGATATATGCGAATCTGATGATGCTTTTAAAGTGTTTAAGGAATTATCCCTAAGCTTGTTGATTTCATTAACAGACTCTGTTTTTACTGCAGTTATGGACGATATTGAGTTTGTTTTGTTGCTGTTTATGTCACTTAAGTGTTTTTTTGCACTATCAAGAAGTTCTTTTAACTTACCATCAGTCATTTGCACAATTTCAGAAACCGCACTTTTGTCGACTATTGATTCCAATGCTTTAGCAAGATATGCTAATTGATCTGGTGTACTGTTTGCTACTAAATCCTTAAGTCTTTTTTGTAGTGCATCAATTATTCCTTTTACTTCAGTCATCTGCACAACGTTGGAAATAGCTTTTTTATCTGCTATCAATTCCAGCGATTTTGCAAGATATGCCAGTTGATCAGCTGTGCTACTTACTGCTAAATCCTTTATCCTTTGGTATATTGCTTCTTTCATTCCCAAAAATTCAAAAAAGTTTCAAATCTAAATCGTTCAAAATTACTTTTCAGTTGATTATGTTTATTTTCTCCCTTACTCATATCCTCATCTATTTTCTCTATAGCTTTTCGAATACGTACTACATCTTCCACTGCAATATTTTCTGGATGTGGTAGTGTATATCCTCGTTTGCTTTGGTCATTTGGCATTGATTCAAGTAATAATCACTCGCAAATTTTTGACTTTAGGACGATAAACAACCGTTCCACTTAAAACCAATTTTACCCTCGTCTCATTAGCACTAAAATTTGATAGTACATGAGTTCTCTCCACCCAGCTTTCTCCAATTGGTTTTCCTGATGTTAAATTTACTAATTGCCAATCCACATTTTTTTGCACATATGCTTTAACATCTGCAGTGCCAGGTATCAGCGCATCATATGTTATGGTAATCTTAGTGTTAGCTCCTGCTGTAATACTTCTTGTAACATAATCTCCAGACTCTAAAAGATTACCTAGAACTAGCTGTAACCCTGGATATAGCACTGGACTTTTCTCTCGCCCTCCTTTTAGGCTTGCTTTTACCGTTAATTCCCCATTTATTCTTTCACGCAGTGCAAGCGGCAAATTATCAGACAAAAAATTTTCTTTTCCTTCTTCATCTGTTAAGATAAATTCCACATTGGTATCAAATGCTACTTTTTCGACGTTCGTCAAGACAATTAAATCTGATACATTATTTACAGTAACTTTGCCCAGATCAACAACATGAGAAACTTCACTAAATTTTGCAGCTAGTAGTCGAAACGTTAAATCTAAATTTTGATGTGGAGTCCAGGTGCTTGCATTGCTTGATGACAGTAATACTCCTACTTGATATGGCTGGCTTGTTACCCAACGGCTATTTACTGCATCATATTTGCCAAGTTCTGCTATCTTTACTGCAGTACCAGGATCATCAGTAAGCAGTACTATTGCATACTCCTCTCCTGCATGGCAAAACACTGGTGACCAAGTTATACGTGTTGCTGTGCCATCTATCTTTATATCTTTTGGCTCAATATAGCTTTCAGCAATGACAGTCTGCGAGGGCATTCCCACTGCTGTTTCTCTAATCTGCACAGCAACACGTTTTTTGCCGTTATTTACAAACCATAACTCTAGACCTCCTATGTGTCTGCTCTCATTTAAAGTAAATGTTTGCGCTAAAGGATCAACTCTTCTTGCTGCGATCACTCTTCTTCTTTCCTCTATGGTAATTGTTTTTTTACCAGTATAAGTTGCTTCTCCATAACTGCCTTTATCGCCGTAAAACTGTACTAATTTAGTACCTGCTGGAATGTTTGCTGGCACTTTCACCTTTCCCTTTAATTTTCCCTGGTTGTTCGCTTCCACTTTTTTTTCCTCTATGCCATAGGTATAATAGAAATGCCATCAAATTTTATTTCCTTAAGCTTTTCATCTGGCTCAAAACCTTCAATTTCAAAATTCTGTACTGCTTCTCTCATAAATTCAGTTTCGTATGAAGTACTTGACAGTAGCTCTGTCGTTTCTTTAGCATTAAATACTCTGGTTACTGGACTTTTCCAATTTGTTTTTACCTCCGTCCAGTGATCAATGTTTTTATTTAGAGTAATTTGTGCCGGGACTGGATCAAAAGCTTGATATGGATTGATCTTTTCTCCTTTAGTCTGTAAAAGCTGCTCCAGTACCGGTTCAAGTTCATATGGCAAAAGATATCTTTCCCCACCTTTTTCAATATCTGCAACTTCTACATCTATTGGCAGAACTAGCTCTCTATTTACTATTGCTGCAAACTGCGAAATTCCTTGATCACGCATATCATCATCAAAGAATGAATCAACAAATACTCCTTTTTTGGTGGTAGGTTCTCTTGAATTTGCATCACTGCGTAGACGTTCCTGTGCAACAAGAGCATAAAGATCATTTATTCCTTTTTTCATTGCTTCAAGCTCATTCATCGGTACAGCATGAATAGCATTATTCACTATTTTTACCCCTTCGCCTTTTTTCCACGTCTGATGAATGTAGCAGAGCAAAAGTTGTCCGCTAGGCGCTTTTGGCATCGATGGTCTCCAAGAGTGGGAAATTCCTTTTATTCTTCTTACCACCCCTTTGCTATCGATAGTAATTAAATCATAGCGGGGCATTTTCCAGGTGTAATCAATCAAAACCAAGCTGTTATCAACTGCTCCTTTTACTTTGCATCCCTGTTCACTTATATCTTCAGGACTTACATGAGTACGACAGCGGTAAGTTATTTGATAACTACTTCCAGGAGCTGGTTCTTTGCCGGGTAATGACCAATCAATATTTCCTGCGTTTAGTTTATAATCTACACTATTTTCATAAATAACATTACCTTGTTTAATTTGAATAATTTCAAGTACTGCAGAGTCAGGTATTGGATCAACAGCTCCTGAATATGAACCATGAGTAATGGTAATGGTTTTTTGAACAGTTATATCTACTTTTTTAATTTCACTTATTGGAAAATCATTCACCTTCAGTTCCATTACTCTTTGGCTATTTGGCTGAAAAGTATGTGGTTCTGATTCAACTGATTTTATATCTGGATCTTCATCAAAAGAAATGCGAATACTGTGAGGTAACTCAATCTCATAGCCATCAACATGAGCTTTTCCCTCATTAATTACAAATATTTTTTTCCTCCTTCCCCCTCTTCCTTTTGCAGGAACATTACTTCAAGGCCATTTACAACGTAGGAACCATTTGCCTCTTTGTCATAACGAGCAAGAGCAGTAGTTACTATATTTGCTTGTGGTGGCGGTGAATGTTCTATCAATACTCCATTTTCAATATTGTAAATTGGGTAAAATTCGCCATTTGTAGAGTTAACAGTAACACTTTCTACTTGGTATCCCCAAATGGTGGAAACTTTAAGCCTTGCAGCTCCTACTTCCTGATAATTTCTTGTACCAACAGCAGGATCACGAAGATTTTCATCCTCAAGTTCTGTAATGGTAGATTCTACGTAATAAACACCTATACGCACTGTGGTACTCAGTGGAATAACAAACTCTTCTTTTTCGACTTTTCTAACCGCTCCACGAAGATAGATTTTTCCTGATTCAAGCGTAACTTTACCAGTTTCTCTATCTATAATACAATTGCTTCCTATTATAACATCACCATCACGAAATATTGCATCGCCTATGCCTTTAAGCTTAGAGAGAGCATATTCTTGCGTCTCGTTTAATTCTGCTGACTGTAGACCTCTTCCTGCTAGAAACAAGCTTTTTTCGTATTCTTTGTCAGGATTAAAGCGGTTATAATAACTATTTAAGGTCATTTTGTTTCAAAAAGTTACAACAAATGAAAAAGTTTCCCGAGTTGCAGATGTTCTGATAAGTGGTACGGTGTGTTCTAAAACTAACAAAATTCCAGGATTTTCCACGTCTTTTGGCTCGAAATATCTCTGTCCTTCAGGTAATCCTTCTTTTATTTTAGTACCAACCATAACCCCTAATTCCCGTATAACTTGATTTGCTGCGTCCGTGAAATCGAAAGTAAATTTAAGATACAGATTATTGATTGGTACATTCGATGGTTTAAACCTTCCAGATGGAGTCACAAGTTCTCCATTCTCATCACCACTGCAAAAGAGCACCTCATCAACAACACGACGTCCAACTTCCTTAATTAATGTTGCAGAAGTAATTAGTTCCGGTGGTGTGTCTTGAGTATACTCTATAGTGATTACGCTATCTGCTATAATTGCACCATTTTCTACACGCTCAATAGCGCCTGAGCTACCATCAACTATATAATCTATGCTTGACTGATAAATTGTTTGCCCTGTATAAACTTTTACATCTTTAATAGTGTGGTGATCTAAACTTATCTTGCCGCCTGCTGTAAAAGTTTTTTCAACTTTGTAGCTGCTTTCCCAGGTAGAATCTCCAGATCCCCAAGCAAGATGTATTGGTTGCTCTTTTATGCTCGCAGCAATAGCTGCTCTGCCTGATTGTGTCAGTATTGACATGTCTGATTGCGTGATTGATATTATATATATACAAGATTCGTAGAAAAAACGTCCAATTTTTTTGTAATAATGGGCTCAAAATTTTTCCAAGGGCGATTTAAGTGGCGATGTTCATGCCAAGTGACCATACCTGGGTAAAATACTGCTACGTAATTTTCTAGCTCATGAATAGGATCTTTCTGTTTTAAATCTGAGTCATTTTGACAATCAATATGATATTCCCTTAAATTAGACTCTATTATTCTTTGATCAGTAAAACTCTTTGCTTCGTAGTAATAAGTTATACTAAACCGCTCTAAAATTGGTGTACGTCGAAAATTCCAAATCTGCTCAGAGAGTTTATCTTCACTTAAGTAAAATGTATGCTCTATTTCTTTATAAGCAGTTGGTGCAAAACAAGCATTGATATCTCCCAAATTCCAACTATCTGATAATACTATCAACGCTTTAGCAAACTTAATTTCTGGCAATAAACCCTTGTGGTAGAGGATATAGTGCTTTTAAGTTATACCACTCGTGACTTCTTTCATATATACCGTTGTAATTCTTGGTGTGAGGCTCTGTCTCTCCTAATACTGCAACATCCAACCTATATAAATCATTACTGTAACTTCTATCATAATGTGATCTAAAAGTGCTAAATTTAAATCTTGGATTTCCTATTTTTAGCTCAAATGAGTTTTTTCTTCCAAACGATAATACTGGCCCTTCTTTTGCTATTCTTACACCCGAGTAGTCTGAAAGAAGATCTCCAAAAATACTTTCATCTAACATAAACCGCTGAGCATTGTAATAGTCATTGAATATTCGCATTAATCGAGATCTTGCCGGTGCAGAAAGTTTTGCCAGAGCAATTACACTATCGACAAAAAAATCATTAGGAACATCAGAGATGCCAATTTGAAATTCAGCAAAATGCTCTCCTGGTGGTTCTTCTTGAATGGTAATATTATCAATGTTTGCCCATTTCAGCGCCATCTTCAGTGACTGTGGTGTACCGCGCAAACGTTGAAATCTTATTCCGTTTTGCTTAGCTAAGACCCATTCTTTTAATGCACTCTTAGTAGCTTTCTTACCCCAGGATAAAATTTCTCCCAAGCCGTATTCCGCTACTAGCCACGGCAACATTTCAGTCTGTGGGTTAAATTTAAATCCCCGTAGAGAATTTGCATCAAGAGAATAATTAATTATGTCTGTAAGTATTTGCTCTTGCTTTGAAGCATTTGGAGGAAGTATCACCAATTTTTACCTAACACTTAAATCACTTAAAGCAACGCATTCATTATTTTGTACAATTATGTCTTCTATTGGCTCTGTAAGCTCTATATTTTGTATACCTTCTGTAAAAAGATGAGCAATAATCCAGGACCTGGTTACATTCCACCCTAAACCTTTAGCAGACTCAAGACCTTTGATAAATTGTTCCTTTGCAACTTCGATAACATCTTTTGATGCAGTAGGGTAAATATGCACTTTAGCATGAATAGTAATGGGAATAATACCACAGCCAATAACTGTAAGCGTATCTGTTAATACACGAATATCATCGCGAATAACGTGATTTCTGACGATCTCTAGCAATTCTTCTGAAGGTACTCCATCATTTTCTGTGGAAAGTATTGAAATCTGTACACTTCCTGGTATAGGTGATACCACTTGCGCATCTTTTACTCTTGTGTCAGCAGATAATGCATGATAGCGATAATGCTCTTTACTCCCTGCTGTTGACCAACCAACAATTTTGGCTTTTACCCGCTTCCTTAAGAATTCATCATTCTCTGACTCCTTTCTCAGCACACCATAAAATTCAGCCAAGTGATCAAGGTCATTACCTCTTGCAAAAGCAAGTAAATTTGCCTGTGCTGCATCATTAATCCTTTGCCTGAGCAAAAGTTCACGCCAGGCTGCTACTTCCAGTATCTTTATTGCTGGATCACTTTCAGTTAGTGCAGAAAAACTTGCATTCCGACGCACTAACTCTTCTTTCATTCGCGAAAAGATTTCCTCAAATTTTAATGTTTCGACAATATTTGGTGTTTTCATCCTACTACCTTATACTATAATACCATCAAGGCGGATCGGCTTTCCATTTGGCAGATAGATTCCTTCTAAAATGAGAGTTACTTTACCTTCTTTTATTTCTGTTATTTGTACACGTTTAAGCTTAAATCGACGCTCCCACTTTTCTAATGCTTCTGCAACTGCTGCATAAAGCTCTTGTGCAAAACCAGGTACAATTGGATGATCAATCAGCTCAAATAACCTTGATCCATAATCTCGGCGCATAACACGAGCACCAATTGGTGTAGTTAAAATATCAACTATTGATTGTTTTAAATGCTCTATACCACTTATTGTTTTACCAGTTTCAGAATTCATACCACGCATATCACTTACCCTGCAAAGACATCATTGCTTCCTTGTTCTGCCACTGCTCCACAGGAAATTAGGTCACCAGTACGAGCAATCGCTTTGCTATTTGCAAACACTGCTTTCGACCCTTGAGTCATTACTTTTCCTTCACTCAAACTATCTCCTTGCCTACAGACAGGTCTTCCGTTTATAAATACATCTCTGCTTCCACTTATACAAAAATGCGGCAACGCTTCTTCACAGTGATCTCCTAGGCGTACAACTGATTTATTCATTCCTTTCCCTAATTTAGATTTATTCTTTTTGCTTTTAGTTTTATTTCGTTCTTTGCTATCTCTATGCTTGATTCCCCAACCTTCAGTGTTATTTTGTCTACTACTTCAATCTCTAAATGATGTTTCCCTTTATCATATGTAAACTTTGTTCCGTCTTGAAATTTTATACTATTTACTTCCTTTTTATTCTCTGGAGGAGGGTATTTTTCCTGATATATTGCCGGTAACACTACCCCCAAAGACAATTCTCCCAATGGTGATAATACTATTACCTGTTCATCAATATTTGGTGGTAACCAATTTTCAGCTCTATTTGTTATCCATGGAAGAAAATCTGTTACAAGTTCACCTATTTTAACTTTTACTTTAGCTTTTTCATAATCTATTTTTTCGACAATGCCTATACGGACAATGTTGGCCAATTTTCTCCGCAATTCTGAAATTGCAAAATTACTTTCCAACATTCACATCGATTAAATGAGGTTTTATTTTACTCACTTCCCAAATCGATCGCCCTACATGCAATTCGTGCGCCCAGTCTACCATCCACACTAAATATGCATCGAGCTCTGGCCTAAAATCATCTCCTCCTCCTGATATAAATTCTCCTGGTGAAACATTTTTCACGTTCCAAGTATTTTTATTTACTACTCTGGCAACCTCAGCAGCTAATGATCTGACAATAATAGGGGCATTTTCTATTGTGCTATCGATCACTATTCGTGCCTCAAATTTTGCTCTCAGCGCTAGCTCCTCTGTTCCTGGATCTTTTCCTTGCTCTAGACTTGACAATTCTATAAATACCGCTGGAGCTGCTAACTCTTTCCTTATTGCTGGATAAACCTCACAAGTTTGAATTGCTGGTATCTCTGCCTTTAGCGTATTACAGATTACCTCATGTAAATTAGTCCAAAATGCCGTCATAAAATAACTCATGTGTAAAATATTTTTCAAATATCCTTTCAACTTCATAATTAACAAGATTTTCTATTATCCTTGAAGCCTCAGGTTCAAGTGGTAGTTTAACTTCCTGTATTGGCAGTGCTGTTTTTCCTTCACGTTTAAAAATACCACGATAGCCTCTTGGCATCGTTGCCATAAATGCATCATTAAATGCTGTTCTTATTTTTGCTTGTTTTATATTTATATCATACAGATATGCTCTAATTAAAACCTTCAAAGTGCTTTTCCTTGCCTTGATAATTCTTAGTCTTTTTCTAATTACTTTTAGCCTAATTTGCTTTTCTTCACTGATTTCTCGGACAGCCTGAGATTTTAACCATAATGCCGTTTTGTTTAGCGCTCTTACCGCTGCCAATTCTATTTTTGCTTTGTTAGCATCAATGTTGTGAATAATTCTCTCAATATTTTCATTAACCTCAATGTTAAACATCCTTCTCTCCAAATACCGTGCATTTTATATTCCACACTACTCCTGAGTTATCTCGAAGCGGTGGCGAATATACTTTATATTTACGATCGTCAATAACAAAAATATCTCCTACCATTGGCCTCAGTACATCAAAAATGCTTACCTCAAGAAAAAGCATCTCTCCCACAAATTGTCCTTCACCAATCTCGTATAATTTATCTGGCTGTTGCTTTAATACCTGTACCATATATGACTTATCCTTTGATTTATAACAAGCCACTTCTCCTAAATGGGCAAAACAATCTTTAAATAATCTCTTAATATTCTCTTGCACATTTCTCCGCTATATACTAACATTTATATGCTAAGAAGAGGTAAAGCATTCTTCTGCCTCACACCGCTTTATATTTGCTCTACCTATGTTGCAACAATCTTGATTAGTGTTGCTGGACGGTGGCACATTGGCAGAGGATTTGACTGCGTATGTAAATCGGTCCCTCTATCAAATCTTCTTGGCCCTTGTTTTGCATATAGTGGCTGCCCAAGAGTATTTACTGTCTCATTAAAATCTGCTGGTGCAAAATATGTTGTAAATGTACTTGCTGTTCCTAGTGGAAAACAGTGACCTGTATCTCTTTCTATAAATCTTCTCACGGTTCCTTCAGGATCAGTTGCTTGCCCTCTATATTCCTCAAATGTGATTCCACAGAACGTAAATCCTGACCTCATATCATTCCTTAGCGCTGCTCCTTCTTGCCATCTTTCATATGCTTCTTTTACTTTAGCATGAGAAGTGAGTGCATCAAAAAACTCAGGGCTTACCAGTGCATGAATCCCGGTCATATATTCACCACTTAAGTTGTCTTCAATATGCCGCAATACTTCCAGACACTTACGTTTTACATCAGTTGTTGCTGTTCCCAGGGCAAAATTTACTACTTTTGGTGTTATTTCAAATTCGTTGTACAGATTTAATAATTCTGACCCATCAGCATCTAAAATTATTCCTTTTAGCGCTCCCATTCGCAAATGCTCTAATGTTATTGCATGTTTGTTTCTCATTAGCTGCAAATGATCAGTTATTACATCTGCAAGCGCTTTAAGTTCACTCTCTGATCCAAATGCCCTTATTCCTTGTACTTCTTCTGGCAGCACTACATCATCATGCGGAATGTGCGGAATCGTAAATGTTCTTACCTTTCTTTTTCCTCTTTTTCCTACTGTTGCTGGTGCCCCTGGTACTTGCGTTGGTAGTAAACTTAAAACTCCGTTATGTTCTTCTATGGTAATATGTCTAAATCTTACTGACCTATTTGGAAACAAGTTTAAATTTTCAACACGTCCATAATTTATCGGCAATATATTCATCGCATTTGTTAGTGCCGTCATGCTAAATGCTGTATTTGTAAATGGATTTTGCATTCTTTTTTCCCCTTATTAATTTTAGTTAAACTCCCTTGCGGATAATGATCCCTCGTCCTTCAAGTTGCTTTATTACTTCAGCTTTTTGCTCTTCAGTGATATTTGCTGGCCACACCACTGCATGATCTGCTAGTATTGCAACACGAGTAACAATTACCGCTTTAGTATTTTCTATTGCATTTACATCACTTACTATTACACCTATCGCTGTTTGTGTGCCATCTGTTCCAGCGGGATTAAGTACTCTAATAAGACCATCTTCCGTCTTTTTGGCAACTACTGCACCAAGCTTAATATTTTGTCCCTTGGCTACTGTTATCTGATCTCTTGAATATAGACTTGACACCTCATACTTTAATAAGTCACCCAGATTATTTTGTTCGCTTATACAACTCATAAATTTCTCTCCTTAACTGATTACCGCCGCTTTTATCAATGCTATATACGGCGGTTATAAAAATACTTTAACTCCTACGACTTTTCGCTACCTGCATCATCAATTCTTCTCCTGAATTCTGTGGTACTGCACTCAGTATCTCTGTCTTCTTCGTTCTTTCTGCAAGTAATTCCATTAAAACCTCCCTTGCTTGCTCAACACTTACGCTTTGCTCAATAAATTCTCCTATCTTTTCTGGCATCTTCGATATATTACATAATCGTATTAATTCAAGAACTTCAGTACGATACTTGGTTAAATTATCAGTTTCTAGGTCATTTGTAGTTTGTTCATTCATAGTAATACTCCTGTTTTTATTAATAGATGAAAGAATTGTCATTCCATCTGCAAGACCCATCTCTATTGCTTTCTCGCCAAAATATAGCCCTGCTTCAGTATTTTTTATTGCCTCTACAGAGAGGCTTCTATTCCGCGCTATTAGCTCAACCAGCATTCCATATAAACGATTCACTTCGCTTTTTAGATTTTCTAAACTCTCAGAAGTTATTGGCTCATGTGGATTTAAATCATTTTTTCTACTTCCAGCAAATACTGTAGTATATTTTATCCCCTGTTTTTCATCAAACCCACTTTGATCTATATGACTTGCGATTACCCCTATACTCCCAACTCCTGAAGTGCGGGTGAGAAAAATCTTTTCAGCACTAGAAGCAATTGCATACGCAGCAGAATACGCATCGTCATTTGCTATTGCAATAATTCTCTTTTTTGCTCTTGATTCATAAATAAAATCAGCAAGGTCAAACACTCCATTTACTTCTCCTCCTGGGCTATCTATATCAAGTAGAATCGTCTCTATGCTTTTATCTTCTAAAGCGCTCTCTATCTCTTCATGAATTTTTTCATATGATGTCATACCCAGTAAACCATCAAAAGTTTCTGACTTTTTTGTCAAGATTCCATGTATCGGTATTATTCCTCTTTCACTATTTCTTACTGCATGTTTTATATTTTTAAAGATAGGCTGCTTTCCTGCTTGTAGTGACAGTAATTCAAAACTCCTTGGTTCTACCATTACACATCTGTTTAGCCATTGTTGTTTCATAGTACCTCTTGATTGGCCGTAACGTCAGAATCAAAACTTAAGCCCAGTTCACTTGCACGTCTTTGATCTTCTGCTATTTCTTGGTCAATTTCTTCTACATCGTAACCCATTTCTGATACTACTTCCGATCGACTCTTAAATCCATTTCTTACTGCCATTTGCTGTGCTTGCTGATCTTTTAGCGGATCGACCCAATCAAATCCCTGTGGTATCCATTTTACTTCTTTTTTTGCTCCTTCTTTTCCCTTTGTCCATTCTTCACCTATGTCTAGCTCTCCAGAAAGTAGTGCTAACTCTAACCACCTATCCCATACAGGACGGCAAAACTGAAATACCATAATGTTATGCTGTAACATCGTGCACCTCCTGCGAAACTCTATCAATCCTGCTCGAATGGATGAATAATTAACGCCTGTTAAATCTCCTGTTAGCTGTTCATATGTTATCCCTGTACCAATCGCTATTGCCCTGAGTTGCTGTCTTATAAACGCTTCATAACTTCCTCCAACATCTGACGGTTCTGAAAATTTTATGTCTTCTCCTGGGTCTAAAAGCTGCATTGTTCCTGGCTCTAAACCTGATAGTGCCACTCCTTGCTCATTACTTTCACTTTCTCCCATGATATTTGCTTCTGGATCGAGTCTCGTAATAAATCCAGCAAACATTGCTGCAGTTTTCTTTCTCACCAGCTCTGCATCATCATATTGATCAAGCTCATAAAGCTTCAGCAGTATATTAGAAAGCCAAGGCTCCCCTCTAATTTGCCCAGGTCTTAGTGGTCTATAAATATGTAAAACATCGTTTGCTGGTACTCTCACTGATTCTCCAAATGAGCCTTCGCCTGGATGTTCTCTAAATAAGTAATATGCCTCTCTTTGCCCAAGTCTATTGAACTCAATGCCGTTTCTTATTACATTACCATTGGCTAGTTTTTGATTACTTTTACTATCTAAATGCTCTGATTCCAGTACTTGCAGTTGTAATGGTACATATCCCTCCAGCTTTCTCGTTCTTAAACGTACAAAACATTCTCCTCCCTCTATCATACTTCTGCATACTAGAGCTTGTAATCCGTAAAAATCACTTATCCCATTACTGTCTGCTTCATCTGTCCATTTCAGCCATAATTCTTGTACTTTCTTTCGAAATTCTCCATCTCTTGCTTTTGATTGCGGTTTTATTCCTGTTCCAATAGAGTTACTTACTATTGTATCAATGATATTTGCTGCATATGGATTTTTTCTTACCATATCACGAGAGCGGCTACGTAAAGTTTCAAGGCTTTGAGACAGCAAATTGTTTATACTTCCTAACTCTGGTTGAAAGTGTAAAAATCTTCTTCCTGAGCCTGCTGCATCCCATGCTGAGCTTTTGATTTTTGGCTTGTTAAATAGTTGTTTGAATGACTTAAGTAGCATCACTTTTCCTGATCTGAAACTTTAGATAACTCAGCTTCTAATTCCTCTATCGTTGGTAAAGCTGTCTTTATATTCTCTGGTAGATTCTCGGTTATCCTATATTCCGCAAGGCCTATCGGCTTATTTATGTCACGTAATGCGTACTCGGCTATAACACCAACTTTAGAGCGGTATAGGATAAGACCAATTGATTGATTATCACCTGGCTGTCTTAATAAATCATCAACTGCTGAAAGGTAAAAATTCATCTTCCCAGTATATTCTGGCCTAAATTTACCGGCCTTTAACTCAATTACAACATAGCAACGGAGCTTAATATGGTAAAAAACCAAATCTAAATAGAAATCTCTGTCTCCAACCCGTAAATGGTACTGCCTTCCTAAAAATGCAAACCCTTCACCAAGCTCTAAAAGAAAACGTTCTATGTGAGCTACAAGAGCTTTTTCTATCTCCCTTTCATGCGCTTTTTTACCAAGGCTTAAAAAATCAAATACATAAGGATTTTTGAGCGTTTGCTGTGCTAAATCTGATTGAGGTGATATAAGATTATTCCTAAAGTTTGTTATTGCTTTACCTTCACGTTTATACAAATTTGTCTCTATTTGCATAGACAAGATATTGCGAGACCAGCCGTGTTCACATGATTTTTTAATATACCAAAATCTTTCTTCTTTATTTTTAACTTCGTACATTATTACAATATTGTGTCCCCAAGGTAATTGGTCAACAGCTTGTTGACCAATTTCATTTTCGCTATATTCTTCCGCAAACCTTCTCATATATTTTAGATTCTGAATGCTAAACCCCTTCATATCAGGAAAAGCATCTCTTAAATCACGACTGAGTTGATCAATAATTTTAGCACCCCAACCATGTTCTTTTTGCCGCTTTAAGATCTCTGTGCCAATATGGTGATAAAGCACAATAAGCTTGCTATTTACTGCTAATGCTGCTTTATAACGACTAGTAGCGATCTGCTCTTTCAGCTGCTCTAAAAATTCTGTATATTCTTTTGCTATAACTTTTGTCATAAAATTCCTTTCAACGATTTTTATCATTATATGATCCCTTTACTCGTTGAAAAAACAATTTTCCTCTTTGGCTTCATACCTGCAACTTTTAACTCAGCCTTAATTCGTTGTCTTAAATTCAATAAATCATTTATTTGAACTTCAGCATATCTCACCACATGGTCACCATAAGCAATTGATACTACTCGCTCTCCGCTTTGCAGCTTTTTTATCGCTTCTTCGACTTGAATTAAATACTCTTCGTTGTACATCTTACTTCTCATTCAACCATTTGCTTTGTCTCACTTTTTTAGGTTTTTTGCTTTCTGGCTTTTCACTTAAACTATTCCATTTACTCTCTGGCCAACGATCGATTCCAAGCGCAATAGATGCTGCTCTGGCATAAATTCGGCAATCTAACACTTCATTTCTTTCTCTTACCTTCTGCCACTCTTGTTTGGTATATCCTTTCACTACCTTGCTGACTAATTGCTCTGCCGTTAGCTGTTTAAAATATTCAGGTGCATACTCGGGAAAATGACAATATCCAGGTAGAGCTTTTCCTTCTTCTTCTTTTAAAATATTAAGTAATTGAAAAAGCTCTGACTTTAATATCGATACTCCCACTGGCCATAGCTTTATTCCTCTTTTTAGCTTTTGACCACCAACTGTTATATCTACTCTACTTGGACTGCTAAGTGGTACTAGGGCTTTATTTACACCTTTAACTGCCATTACTCTTCCAGCTCCTTGATGACCTCTTACCCAATTGTATACTTCTTGCGTTGCATACCCTGCATCAACTGCCATCATACTTATCATATATTCAAGCCCATTTTGACCGATAAAATGATGATTTAAGAGCTCAGAGAGTTTTCCCCATACTTCTCCGCCTCCAGTATCACCTTCAAATACTCGGTAGTCTATTGACCAACTTTCGCGGCTTTTTCCCCATGCTACAACTTCTACTTCTAACCGATCTTTTTGGACATCTACTCCTGCTGTAAGTACCACTTCTCTCCTAGGCACTGTGCCTACGGGAAAAAATTCTCTTCGGTTAAATAATTGCTTCCAGTCTGGTACTTCTCCCTTATCTACCCAGGTTTCTCCAAGCGTTGTGTTGATCCAAACTTTCAGTAATTGTTCACTTTCCTTTGCATGCAGAAAATCCTCTACTGCTTGTTGCCAACTATACCACCCAACTGGGCTATAAAGACTTGAAAGGTGAAATCCTATTACTTTGCTATTGTGTACTTGATTTGTAGCTCTCCATTCTCCACGTTCAAGCATCTCTGTCTTTTGATGATTTTCTATTTTGCCGCTACATTCAGTGCAGACATAATGTGCTGTTCTTGAGTCATTATTTTCCCATTTTATTTGTGACCACTTTAATACTTGGTAATAATTACAATGCGGACATGGTACAAAAAAGTATCTCTTATCTGTTGCTTCAAATTCTTTCTCAATTCTGCTTATTCCATGAATCGTTGGTGTTGACACTAAAAAAATCTTTCGATGTGCAAATGTATTAGTACGGGCTATGCTGAGTAAAACTGGATCTCCTTCACCTCCAGAATCTCCTGGATAGGCATCTATCTCATCAAGAAAGAGATACTTTACTGGCATAGATCGGAGGCTTACACTGCTATTTGCTCCAGTTATTACTACTATTCCACCTGGAAACTCCTTACTTTGTACAGTATTGCCTGAATCTCTTGACCTTGGGTCCTTTACTTTACTTTTTAAACATGGTGTACTCTCTATTAACGGTGCAAATCTTCCTTTTGACCAGCGCTTTCCCATTTCAACTGTTGGCTGTACTACTAGCATTGGACCTGGTGTTTGATCGATGATATAGCCTATCCAGTTGTTACCAGCTTCTGTTCCTCCAATCTGTGCTCCTTTCATAAATACTACTTTTTCAGCCTGTGAAGAAGGAGATAGTGAATCCATGATTTCTTTTAAATAAGGAGTTCTTTCTGTTCTCCATTTTCCTGGCTCTGATGCTGCAGTTGGCGCTAAAACTCGATACTCATTCGCCCACTCTGATACTTTAAGTTGCGGGTCTGGTCTTAAACCTTCAGAAAAAGCTCTAGCGTATATCATTATCTGCATCTACTCATAACTGGTTCTATCTCAACATCATTAACAGTAGAACTACACTCCTCCAGTTCCATAAACATCTTTTTCTGAAATTCGTTTTCTATATATCTTTTGCTCACCTCACTTATCATTAGTGCTATAATAAGTGCAAATATCCCTGTTATTGTTGCAAAAATGATTGCATTGCTTATTGTTATTGCTGTTAACCCTATATATACCGCTATTGCTACTGCACTTACTGAGGTAGAAACACAGATCACATTATTGTATTTTCTTACTTTTGCATCTCTACGTTCTATACACCTATAATAAATTGGTACAGATCTGCCTATCTCATCTGGTAATTTGATACTCTTTTCTTTAAATAAAGTTTTTAGCAATTCTAAATTATTTGACTTGATTGCTAAGTGCAAAACAGGTGTATAGTTTGCTCCTTTTTTCAGTAGTAATTTTACTACATGTAAATGTCCTTTTTCCGCAGCAAGGTAAATCGGAGAGTGACCTTTGTTATTTAAGATATTAATATCGATTTCTTCTTTTAAAATTGTATCTACAACTCCTTTCTGTGCAGCTAAATGCAATAGACTATTCTTTTCAGAGCCGTATTTACTACTCATCAAAACCTTCTTTATCTCAGGTCTATTTTCAGCGTAATCAAATGGTGTCTTGCCGCTATCGTCTTTTACCAGAGGGTCTATGTCTTCTCGTGTTAGTAAAACCTCTATTGTTTTCAGTCTTTCAGCGTAATGTAGTGGTGTTTTATTTTCGTAATCTTGTAAATTGACTTGAGCATTAGGCTCCCTTATTAAGCATTTGAGAATATCAAGACATAAGTCTCTTTCATCGTAATTAGTATTACTTACAGCTATATGAACAGGCGACAATTTCATTGAGTTTTGTCCCATGCGTGCACTATTCACATCTGCTCCAAGCTTCAGCAGTAACTTTACTATCTCCAACTTTTTATTATTAACTGCATAGTGCATTGGTGTCTGATTTCGTGCATCAAAGACATCTATTTCAGCTTTTCCTTCTCTTATCAAAATCTTTACAACTTCTGCATGTCCTATCCCTGCTGCTAGATGTAATGGTGTATGATGCAGAGCATTTCGTACATTAACGTCAATACCTTTTCTGATCAAATATCTAACTGCATTAACTTCACCTATCATTGCAGCTAAATGAAGTAAACTATCTTGCTCTGATCCGTATTTGTTATTAATTAGTGCTTGTAATATTTCTGCTTTTTTCCCCTCTTTGGCGTAATCAAGAGATGTTTTACCTTCATTATCTTCCACAAAAGGATTAATATTCTTCTTCGTGAGTAACAAATCCACCATGCTTAATTCATCAAACTCTATAGCGCAATGCAGTGGAGTTTTTCCGTTTAACCCTCTGACATTAACATCTAATCCAGGTTGATTAATGAGACACTTTATTAACTCCAAACTTAAGTTATCAGCCATTTTATATTCAAAATCTTTTTTATATTTGAAATTTAGTATTAGATAATTCTTGGAGTGAGTTTGTAATCTCTTCAGTTAGTACCATATGAATCTTTTCAGTGTCACTCAGTGATGCAAGTAGTGCTGAAACTCTATTTGGAATATTAAGCAAATTATTACGAACAACTCTTGCTACGTTAAATGCTTCAGTTTTTACCTCTTCAATTGACACAAATTTGCCTATTTCAGCTTTCACTTTAGCTTCCAAAAGTTTACCACGCTCGGTTTCATTTTTTATTCGCGTTTTTAGCAATATCGTTGAAAGTGTTTCTCCGCGCTCTTTTCTCCTCAGTGGTTGACTTGGATCTCTTATTGCTGCTACCGCTTCATTTGCTTGTTCTCGGTCAATAAGTCCATCTTCCAGCTCAACTATTCCTTTTTTTACTAAAGAACAGACATATTGCCTCGAAAATCCTTTTTCCCTTGCCCACTCTGCTTGCGTAATTCTCACCTTTTTTTCTCCTTTTTTAGCACTGCTCAAGCACTTCTCAGCTATAATTTCGTAAGTAGTTAACATTTGAAATATGTCTAACGCTAAAGAAGGCCCGAGGTCAGGACCACCAAATCCGCTATTCTGGCCAAAAGGACCCACTTTTTATGATACTTTTAATGTATTAAAATCTTTACTGAAATTCATAACATAGAACATTAATGCTAAAGAATCTGCTTCATTATCATCTGTTGGACAAAAACCCTTTTTCTGCACTGCTTCAATAACATCAGCTTTACTTGCATTTCCCTTGCCAGTTATAAAACGTTTAATAGTCTTAACCGAAACACCTTGATAGGGAATATTGCTTTCCTCACACCAAGCAGAAAGGTGTGCTAAAAACCCTCCATAGATATGTGCAGCATCAGTTCCCAAGTGTCTTCTCACTTCTTCAAAGTACACAACTTCAATGCCTGGAAATTTATACTTAAGTGAATTAAGCCAATTACGAAAATTTAAAAACTGCATTCCACCACCACTAAACCTGCTAACATGAAAACTCTTACTTCCACTTTGCACTATTCCATCATTTAAAATAGTCCAGCCAGTTTGTTTGCCAAGATCTAGGGTGAGCATTTCCTTTCAGTTGTTGTGTACATATATATACAAGATTCGAAAAAATTATGTCCAAAAAATCTTTAATTTTCGAAATTTAACAACTAATATGAAAACTCTTTTACAGCCAGTTTGTTTACCAAATCTTTCAATTGCCGAGTACGTATATATACAAGATTTGAAAAAATTACGTCCAAAAAATCTTCAATTTTTGAAAATTTTTTATAATTAACTCTTTCTTGAAGATGTTTATTTAAAAACCTTCTAAACATGATTTTTCTACTTTCAGAGGTTCTTTTATTATTCTAATCTGATATTTTATATGTTTTTATATATGTGTATATTTTTATATATGTATTATATATATATATTATATATAAGGGTTTCAGGAAGCTAGAATCCTCCATATTGGCGGACTTCAGATATGCCGTTCCTAGGAACGGTTTTAGGAACGCATGGTGAAAACCCGCCATACAGGCTAATTCTAGATTCCTGATTCCTAATTCCTGATTTAGGAAGCCAGTAATTAGGAACGGAACTTAAGGTTATAGAGAGCATACTTTTCAACTATTTTCCTCTTAAAAATTTAAGCTATTCTTTTAATAGCGAAATCCACATTTTTAGCTCTTTAGGTGATATTGAATTTCAAAATATGAAATTCTTATATATTTTTAATATAATTTTAGGAAGTCTGAGCTACCCATTCTTTGAAATCCATTCAAAATAGGTTCCAAAAACCTGAACTGTATTATTTTAAATTGCACCGGTATTATTCTCAAAAAAAAATAACAGAATATCAATAGATTAAAAATCGCATCAGTATTATTTATTTTTGCTCCTGTCCTACATAACGGCATTAATAACTCTCATCCTTAAAAGCATCAATTTGTTTTTAAGGAAAGTTATGAAATTACAAAACTACCATATAGTTATTAAAAATGTAAAATATCAAGCTTATAGACTGAAACTTGCTAAGTGCTTTATTAATGAAGCTCACGAAGATCTTGAGCAAGAACTCTTCTGTGAAATTTGGCCATGTCTTGATCAATATGATGAAGATAAAAGTAGCTTTAACACTTTCGTAGCAAGATTAACTGAAAACAAAGCTATTAACTTGCTAAAGAAACAGCGATGTGCAAAACGCGATATCAATAACTATATTAGTATCGATGTAACAGAGCTACTTGAGAGTGAAATAACAAAACGCATTGATGTAGACTATATGATCTCGGTTTTACCAAAGGAATGGCAAAATATATGTGAGCAACTTAAATTTTTCAACTTACATGAAGTTGCCAAAATGAACAACGTTTCAAGAACCACTTTAAACAATATTATCAAGAAGATACGTGCCAAACTTTCTTCTATTTACTACGCAGGCAAAAAGAAAAATTGAACAAAATTTTTGCCTTTCTTGTATATATATACATCGTAGCATGGATAAATAATGGTTCTTAAAATTTTGAATAATAATGAAAGATTGCAAACAATATCAACTGTAAAAATGGTCATCTTTGGTCCTTATGGTATTGGTAAAACAAGTCTCCTAAAGACCATAGATGAACCAACACTTTGTCTTGATTTTGAAGCAGGACTTCTAGCTGTACAAGACTGGAAAGGAGATTCAACTGAGATTCGCACTTGGAATGAGGCTAGAGATATTGCTTGTCTTATAGGGGGGCCTAATCCTGCACTGAAATCTGATCAAGCATACAGCCAAAGACACTATGAACATGTATCTAGTAAATACAAAGATTTTTCCTCTGAGTTTTCTAAGTACCGATGCATTTTTGTAGATAGCATAACCGTTGCTTCACGTTTATGTCTATTATGGGCAAAAATGCAACCTGAAGCTTTTTCTGAGAGATCAGGAAAACAGGATATGAGAGTTGCCTATGGGTTACTTGCTCAGGAAATGATGGCTTGGCTCAATCAATTTCAACACATCAGAGACAAAGACATCATTATAGTTGGCACTTTAGGTCAATATCTCGATGACTGCAATCGTCCAGTTTGGCTACCTCAATGCGAAGGAACTAAAACTGCTAGTGAAATTCCTGGGATAGTTGACGAAGTAATCAGTATGGTTGGAATCAAGAAAGATGATGGAACGGAGAAGCGCTCTTTTGTTTGCCACACTTTAAACCCTTGGGGATACCCAGCTAAAGACCGCAGTGGACGCCTGAGTATGGTTGAAGAACCGCATTTAGGCAAGCTGCTTACAAAGATTAAAAGCAAGTTTTAAAATTTAAACATGGAGAATGATATATGTTAGAAGACCTGTTAACTGACTTTAACACTGTAAAACCGCAAAGTAGATTAATACCAAAATGTACAATAGTAAAGGTAAAAATGACAATCAAGCCTGGAGGTTATGAAAATTGGTTTACTAAAAGCTATGCTACCGGCAGCATCTATTTAAACGCTGAATTTATTGTCACTGAAGGTCCATACGCAAAACGCAAGATTTTTCAAGTAATTGGTATTAAAAGTGGCAAAGCAAGCGTTGAAGGAGATACTTGGGGAGAATCTGGTCGTTCCATGCTTAGAAGTATTTTGGAGTCAGCACGAAATATTCATGCACATGACACTTCAGAGAAAGCAGTTATTGCTAGAAAAATCAACTCTATAGCTGATTTTAACGGGTTAGAGTTTACTGCAAAAGTTGGTATTGAAGCTGATAGTAGATACGGAGACAGGAACAGAATTACTGCAGTTGTTACTCCAGAACAAAACAATAGCATTGAATCTGATTGGGTCCCGTTTTGAAGTACGACGAGGAAAAGCTTTGGTCTGCTGTCGTTACTAGAGGTATTCAGGACGCAGTAGGAAAAAACCCAAAGCTAAGAGAAGAAGCAATTAATTGGCTGAATTCAAAATCTTTTGAAACTGTTTGTGAGCTAGCTAATCTCAACTTTACACGTATGAAAAATATGTATGGGAGTTTTATGTCTAAAAAGCAAGAAAAGATAAAAGCATTATTAATTGATAATATCAAAGAGTGTGTTTCTTACCTACTTCCAAATGGTGAGTTTTACCGAGATAAAACTTATATTGGAAACTTAAATGGAAATACAATTACAGTTAAAATAGTAGGTAAGGAAGCTGGTGATTGGCGTAATTTTACTGAAGGAACTGGTGGTGATATTATTGATCTTTGGATTTTAATTAAGGGTGATATATATTCTGCTAGAAAGTGGCTCAATAAAAAATCAAAGAGTGGAGAAAAAAAAGGGGGGAAAAGAGAAGAAAAAATATTTTCTGTAAAGCAGTACTTGAGTGATCAATCACCAATACCAGAAGACATAATAGCTCCACGAATTCTCACTCCAGGTGGTCTTTTAGTCATTGGTGGTACTCCAAAGGTTGGCAAAAGTTATTTTCTTCTCTCTTTGCTTGCACATCTTGCAGCAGGAGTGTCGTTTCTTAAGATGAAATCAGCAAGGCCACTAAAAATAATCTATCTGCAAAATGAGATGGAGTACAATTACATCAGGGAACGAATACAACAAATCATAACCAATCAAAGGCTGCCAAATCTAGCAGAAGAAAACTTGATTGTTACTACAAAGATGAGATTAACTTTAAACGATGAAGGTATAGAGAGAATAAAAGAGATCATAGGAGAAAAATTTAAAACAATAGACCTTATCGTCTTGGATTCTCTTGACTATGAAAATATGTTTTCTGGCCTGCAAAGCAGAGTAGAAAAACTACGTTCTATAATTAATCCTATGGCTGGAATCATTATTACACGTCACACCAGAAAAGTATCGACAGCTACACTCGCAAAAAGCCCTTTTCAAGCTTTAATTGGTGCTAATGCTTTAAGAAGCTTTTATACATCTGGTATGGTAATGTTTCAACCAAGTAAACGTGCAAATGTCTTGCAAGTAGTATATGAACTAAGAAACGGTAAATCAATACCAGCAAAATTCATTAGCAGGGTAAATGGGCGTTGGCAGAATTCTAAAATTATAGCTACGGCTTAACTTGTCCGCAAAAAACGGATACTATGGTAGAGCTAAAGACTCAGCTTTTGCAAAATATCAGATCTTGTCTTTTTCATCTACTACCAAGAGGGACATTTCGTGGTGATAAGTTTTATGTAGGTGATGTACAGGGTAACAAAGGCAAAAGTACTGTAATAGAATTAACAGGCGAAAGAGCTGGATTATGGAAAGATTTTGCAACAGGAGAAGGCGGTGACATTATTGATCTTTGGGCAACGGTACATGGGAAAAATGCCAAAATAGAATTTCCTGAAGTAATGGCTTCAATAAGTGAATGGCTTGGTCTTAAGAAACAAAACAATATCAGAAATCTAGAACAATATCTGACTTGTAGTTGGAATTACTACGATGAAAATAACCAATTGATTGTAATAGTCTATCGTTATGATCCTCCTTTAGAGAAAAAACAGTTTAAACCATTTGATGTTAAAAGACAAAAATTCAAAGAGCCAGAGATCAGGCCACTCTACAACATTCCAGGTATTTTAAAGTCCGATAAGGTTATTCTGGTTGAAGGAGAAAAATGCGCAGAAGCACTTATAGAGAAAGGAATTACAGCTACAACTGCGATGTTTGGAGCAAATGCACCTATTGATAGAACAGATTGGACTCCTCTTAGAGGTAAACATGTTATCATTTGGCCAGACAACGATGAAGCAGGTAATAAATATGCCAAAAACGTTGAAAAGAAACTTTTAGAACTTGGTGTTGCATCACTTGCTATGCTTAAGATTCCACCGAATAAACCAAAGAGTTGGGATGCTGCTGATTATGTGTTAGAGGGAATAAATATTGAAGAATTTATCGAAAAAAACTCAAGAAAAATAATTATTAAACCACCACTTGATATTTTTAGTTGGAGCGTAGAGCGTTTTGTAGGCCCAGTACCAAAGCAAAGATTCTTGGTTGAAGGATTATTTCCTTTGGGTGTAACATCTATTTTGGCTGCAATGGGTGATACTGGTAAAGGTATGCTACTTCTTGACCTAGCCCTCAAGGTTGCGGGTAGCATAGATCAGGTATGCGGATTTGGTCCACTTGTTACTGAACATGGATCTGTGGTGGTATTTTCTGCAGAAGATGATACAAATGAAATACATCGTCGCTTAGAACGACTTGATCCCAAATGTGAAAGATTAAAATATAAAGATAGGCTATTTATTGTACCACTGCCAAATATAGGAGGATCTTTTGCCATACTTAAGAATGTTCGCGGTAAAGTTGTAGAAATATCTCCAGAATTTGAGTCTGTAATGAAGCAGCTGAGCAGGATAAAGGATTTAAAGCTCATTATATTTGATCCCCTTGCTTCTTTCATTCATGCAGATTTAAATGCTGACCCAGCAGTAGGGGATTATCTCATGTGTTTATTATCTGATTTAGCATGTAGCACTGGAGCTTCAATAATTACTGCACATCATATGAGAAAGCTGAAGGGAGAAAAGCCTATATCAACAGTAGAGCAAGCACGAGATGCTATTCGAGGTACTTCTGCTCTGGTAAATGGAGTCAGGTGTTCTTTTGCTTTTTGGCCTGTTGAGGATATAACTAAACCGATGATTTTTAGGTCAATTGGAAAAATCCCAAGACAAAATGCACTATTTTATGGAGCAGTTGTTAAAGCAAATGGCCTTGCTGATCGTACCATACGCACTTACCTAAGAAATGAAGAAACAGGACTATTGGAAGACATTACTGAACAATTAAAAGCTCAAAATACTAGTAATAAGGATCTTAAAATATATCTTATTGATTCAATTGCGCGAGCTGCTATTTCAGGACATCCATTTACTCATACAGGAAGTGCAGGAATACATAAACAACGGCATAGACTGCCTGAAGTTTTTCATAGTATGGGAAGGGATAGACTAGAGCGTATAGTTCAAGAGCTTTTACAAGCAAAGCAAATAGTTAAAGGAATGGCTAATGGTTCAAAAGAAGATAAATGGCTTGATGTAAAAACAGGACCATTTGCACGTGGAGTTGGAAAATTTACTCATGGAGCTGAAAATTTTTAAAATCAGGAAATTCTATTTTTTTATAGTCAAAGTAAAAGGGTTAATACGATAACCATGTGATGATCTTTGCCAACCAAGGGTTTGTATTACATCATCACGTTCAATACTTAATCCTAATTTCTCAGCCAATGTAGCTTTGATCGTTTTTTGCATCTTGTTTAATGGTTTTCTGATTTGATGTTCTAAATCTGCTTCTAAACTAAGTCCCAAGAGTTTTTCTAACTGATTAATATTGAGAAGTGTATGTTTTTCAGGTGGTAACTCTTTCTCACAGTCATGTAAAAATTGCTTGAACAATATTCGAAAAATATTAAGACATGATGCAGCTTTTTTATTTATAACTTCAATACTATTAACATATACCATACCTTTAACTACCTGTAACTCCAAAAGCTTTGTTGGTATAATTGGTTCAACACGTTTAAGCGAAATATATGAAGCTGGTAAAACTTGCAAAGAAGTATTTTCTACTACCTTTGCTACTCCTCTTTTAGCTGCCTCTCGGAATATCTCAGTTACAGTCTTAAGCTGACAAAACAGTTTCACCATTGGCACTACATATAGATTCAGTAATAGATTTGGTATATCTTTTTTTAGAGTAATGAGAACTGTAGGGTGGACTCTAAGTTTATCTATAGTTAAAAATATCGCATCAGTACAAAAATCAAGGATTATTAGATTTACAATACGACCTTGATTACAAATATAATAAACTCCTTGTTCCACTTTTTCCCACATAAGTCTTGAATCATTCAACTTTGTTTCAAACCAGTCTATGACCTTTTCTGTATTTAAGTATATGGATAAGAGATGAAATCTCTGTTTTTGATAAGTGTTAGGTAAAATATGACGAGAACAGTTTTCACAAATAGCGTCATCACATGCTTCATCAAAGTCTGAATCAATAAAAATCTCATTGCTACAACTTGGATCAACTACATTTGGCCAATCAAGACGATCTTCCTCACGAGAACAAACAATATAATACCTTTCTTGCATTTTTATCCATCCAAGATCAAATAAGTATCTTGCTGCTTTAATATGATTTTGGCTTGGATTTACCCAAGAACTATTTGAACTTAAAAGATCAGCAATTTGCTCGTGAAAGAATTTTAAGACCATAAGATTGTTCCATATGTTTCTTCAGGTCCTCTCTTTCTTTTTTATTGAGTGGATGCTCTGAATAATAAACTTCCCCACTTATTTTGAAAGAAAATGTTACCTTTTTGTTTTGGAACATTACTTTAGCTGATTGAATAGATTGTAGTATGTTGCCAATAGCTGGCTTTAAAATATGTAACTCTGGTGCAATAGGATCATATGGCTTTACACTCAAAGTAAGATATGTATTACTATTTTTAAAATAATCTGACTTAAAATTTAACTCAAATATACAAATATTAGGGTCAGAACCCTCTATACATGCTTGAAGGAATTTATGCACTTGTAGTAGAAAGTTCTTATCCTGTATATTTACAAAAGTACATTCGCAGTTAAAATAACCACTTACAATACTATTTGCTATTTCCACAGCTTTATTGGTATTTTTAGCACAGAGATTAACCTTTGTACCATCAATCGAAAAATCTAAAATCATCCACTCAGGTTTATGGCCATGAACAACTTTGTTTGAATTAAGCAGTAAATCCATGTCACTTCCTCGACGTACAAACATATATATCCGATCTTGATGATGGAAAAAACCCTGCAACTGGTCATCATCCTTAAGTATCTGCTCTACGGCTTCTCGTGACATAAATTCCTTAAATGAAGTATGTATTTGTCTTGGTGATTTCTGTAAAGCAAATGATACGAAACCTTTCTTTTGTACTTTATCAAAGTGATAGACAGATTTTAGAAGTTCACAATTTATGTGAAATAGTAAAAACAATAAGGATCTTTTATCATACTTGGTATTGTTTTTTACCAGGTACGATCTCATTAACTTCTCAGTCAGAGCAAATCTTGCTACTTCACTAACTGTAGCCTCAAGTTTTGTACGATCAAAGTAGCTAATGAGATAATAGTCAAAAAGAGAGTCAGAGTAACTGGTAAGTATCTTACGTTTTTGCTGAGTGGATCTATCGTCATAATCTCCATCCTGAAAAAGTTGCCCATTTAAATGATTTTTAAAGCAATGCTGAAAAATGATGCTCAGTTGTTTACCAGAAAGGGAATCTAACCAAGATTGACGTATATTAGAATCCTGAAAACGATCTAATAAAAGGTTAACAGGAACTTCTAAGTCGCTCTCCCAGAATTTATGACTTGGATAAATCTCCATAACATATTAAATAAGCCATATTATACGTAATATGATGATTTAGGCAAAGATTTTTTGGACATAATTTCTTCAAATCTTGTATATTTATTAGGGAGAATTTCTTGTTTGCGCAAACTAGACAGCTTTTTTAAATAAGGTGTTTAGTTTAAAATGGTAAACGTTTTCTTTTAGCTATGGCAATAGAAGTCTCCTAACCTATAAGAAAATTCACAGGAAGAAAAACATGCAAAAAGGGGAATTAACTATTAATTGCCGTTATGAGCCCAGTCGGTTGGCAGGTACATATTTGGCAGATGCTTATGAACAATTATTGAAATATAAAATAAAGGAGGTAGAAGAAAATGACAACCGTAAGCTTGTATGCAAGAGTTTCATCAAGACAACAGGCACAGGAGAATACGATAGAGAGTCAGATTGTAGAATTGGAGCGTCGCATTAGTAGTGATGGACATGAATTATTAGATGAGCATAGGTTTGTTGATAATGGTTACAGTGGATCAAACTTAGAACGTCCTGGCTTAGAGAGTTTACGTGATAGAGTAGCAGAAGGTAAGATTGATAAGATATACATTCATTCACCTGATCGGCTATCACGGAAATTTTCATATCAAATGATCCTACTCGAAGAGTTTAAAAAGGCTGGATCTGAAATAGTATTTTTGAATCATAAGTTTGATGATAATCCTGATTCCCATTTATTTCTACAGATTCAGGGAGCAATAGCAGAGTATGAACGTGCAAAGATTATGGAACGAAACCGTAGAGGTAAACTTCATGCGGCCAAAGCTGGGTGTATAAGTGTGATGGGTAGGGCGCCTTACGGTTATCGCTACATAGCAAAACATGTAGGTGAAGGAAGTGCTCAATTTGAGGTTGATGAAGAAGAGGCAAATATAGTGCGTAAAATATTTAGTCGGGTTGGCCAAGAAAGAGCAAGTATAGGAGAAGTTGTACATGAACTGAATAAGATACCGGTAATAACACGAACAGGAAAAAGGTATTGGAAAAGGAGCACTATTTGGAACATGTTAAAAAATCCTGCTTATATAGGACAAGCAGCTTATGGTAAAACTAGGACATGCTCAAAACCACAAGTAAAAAAGTCAAAAAAAGGAACTTGTGGTAAACTTAAAAGTGGTCGCTTTAACAGTGATAAAGAGAACTGGACTTATATTCCAGTACCAAAAATAATCAATGAAAATTTATTTGATTCAGTGCAAACACAATTAGCTGAAAATAGACAAAGAGCAAGAGTAAGGCAAAGAAGAGAAACATATTTATTACAAGGTTTAATGGTATGCCAACGTTGTCAATATACTTATTGTGGTACAAACCACGTTCATAAAAAGTCGACATATTATTACTATCGTTGCTCTGGTACAAACTCTAGCAAATTCAATGGCAATAAAATCTGCGATAATAAATCAATACGCACTGATGTATTAGATGGAGTTATATGGGAAGAAGTCAAGAGTATCCTGAAAGAGCCAGATAGGATTGCAAATGAATATCAACGTAGATTGTCAGAGAACAAAAAACCTTTACATAATCAAACACGTGAAAAGCAAGAAAGTAAGCTAAGATTAAGTATCAAAAAATTTATTGATAGCTATGCCAAAGGGTTTATAAGCCAAGAAGAATTTGAACCAAGAATCACAACAATGAAACAGCATTTGAAAGAAATTGAAGAAGAGAAAGAAAGAACACTCGATCAAAAGAAGTTACAACAAGAATTGAGCCTTGTTACAGATAGCTTGAAAAACTTTTCCTCAAGTGTTGAATCAAAGCTTGATCTGGTAGATTGGCAGACTAAGCAAAATATTATTAGAATGTTAATTCATCAAATTGAAATCAACCACAATCACCTATATATAGTATTTCGCATAAAAAATCTTGCAAATTTTGATCAAAATAGCCATAATAGAATTATGCAATGTTGTACTAGCAGTCAACGGTCAGTGAATACCTAAATTTGAGTAAAAGAAATTTCACTACCACTCACTAATCCGGCTAAAATTCAAGAATTTCAATGCTTTAGCTATTTTCAATAGAATTAAATTTATTAATATAAATAACAAGTTACTATTCTTAAATTTGATCAGATTGATTGCAAAAAAAACAAGATTTTCAATAAGTTGCTTATAATCCTAATTATAGTTAGCCTTTCATAAGTAGCGATGCAACAAAGCCATCCCAGTGTCAGCTACTTTCATGACACCATTTGCTGTGCAGTTTACCTTCAAAAATGAATGTTCGTACAGCTATGGAATGAATCGCGGTATGACGTAGCTTCGCTATAGGCAATGAAGGAAATATTAACTATACTTCTTTTTACCATTGTTTATATTTCCTATTCACATATATTAATATTTTACTCACTTAAAGTAAGCTAACTACCGTTATTAATATTTTTGTAATAAAAATTGTATATGGTGCATGTAATCAAATTAAGAGGAAGATTGTGGAAATTACGCCATCAATAAAAAAAGAATTGAAGCAAAGTACTCTATATGTTTGCCTAGAAAAATGCAAAAGTGCATTTTGGTTTATCTTTTGGTTTAGTGCGGGAATCAATTTATTAATGTTATTCCTACCACTTTATACCTCTCAAGTGCTTGATCGGGTGATATCGAGCGAAAGTGTATCAACACTAACTATGCTGACAATTATCACTTTATCTGCATTTGCATGTTCTGCAATGCTTGAAACTTGTCGATATTTAGCCATGGCAAAAATAGGTGATTGGATCGATAAAACTGCAACACCAGATCTGATAGTAAGGTCAATCAGGCTAACGTCAGTGCAGAGCTCAACTTCAAGTGGTGAAGCAATACGAGATCTCGGAGTGATAAAAAATTTCATTACAGGAAATGGTATATTCTCACTGTTTGATACTCCATGGTCGTTAATTTACCTTGTTGTGATTTTCATGATACATACCTCCACGGGGTTTATAGCTATTACTGGAATTATTATATTAGTCTCTATGGCAATATGGAATGAACTTGCCACTAAACGAATATTACAAGAAACCAACGAAGAAACTATACGGAATATCAATGCTATAGATGTTGCAACAAGAAATGCAGAAGTGGTTGAAGCTATGGGCATGTCAGAATTCATAGTCTCTGATTGGTGTAAACGAAATGATCAGAACCGAGCAATGCAAATTAAAGCACAAAATCGCTCTAATGTAATTACTGGAATCACTAAATTTTTGCGCTCAACTCTGCAAATATCAGTAATTGGAACAGGTGCATTACTTGCAATCACAGCTCATAAGACTGCCGGTAGCATCATCGCTGCTTCAATTTTAATGGGTAGAGTATTAGCACCATTTGACGCTGCGGTTCATACTTGGAAGTTTTTAAATCAGGCTAGAATATCATATGGAAGGCTACAAAGACTTATATTAACATCGCCAAAAAGAGAGCAAACGATGGCTCTACCAGAACCTGAAGGAAAATTGGAATTTGATAGAGTATTTTTTACTCCTTATGGAAGCAATAAGCCGACAGTAAAAGGAATATCATTCATTATAGATCCTGGAGATGTAGTTGGTGTTATTGGTGCAAGTGCTTCTGGTAAATCCACTATCGCAAAATTAACTGTTGGTGTATGGAAGCCAATATCTGGTGTAGTCAGACTAGATGGCGCTGATGTGTATACTTGGAATCGAGAAAATTTTGGTAATTATGTTGGCTACTTACCTCAGGATATTGAGTTATTTAACACTAGTGTCAAAGCTAATATTGCTCGCATGAGGCCAGATCCAAATCCTGAAGAAATAATCAAAGCAGCAAAAATTGCAGGAATACATGAACTAATACTAAGCTTACCAAATGGATATGATACAACAATAGGAGGTCCTGGAGGAGTAACGCTCTCTGGCGGCCAAAAACAGCTTCTTGGACTTGCCAGAGCTTTTTATGGTCACACAAAACTTTTAGTACTTGATGAACCAAACGCTAACTTAGATAGCAATGGAGAGGCATGCTTAATTAATGCAATTGGCATTGCAAGAAAACAAAATACTACTACTGTTATCATCACTCACAAGCTACCGTTATTGTCCGTAGTTGATAAGGTGATCCTCATGTCAGATGGTATCATTTACGCTATGGGACCAAAAGATGAGATTTTGAGCAAATTAGTTGCTCCATCATCAAGTACCACAGAAGATGAGCGCTCTTCAGCAAATGGTTAGTTTACTTACAATAAATTCTGTATCTGAAATAACAACTGTTCCAGAAAAATATATATTTCTTTACCATTAGAAATAATATTACAAGAATAGTAAATAGATTAATAACTCTTATTAATTAAAGTCAAGCGGCAGATATAGCTAAAGTGGCTTAGGTTTACCTACAATTTGAAAAACAACAAATTCGTCTTAATGAATTTTCTTAATTTGTTATCTAAATCACTTAATATTAGTGGTAATTTTATAAAAAAATTATAATATAAATAATGTTGCTGCGAAAATTTATAACAATATTTCCCTCTAACGTTTAATGAATTTCAATAAATTGCCTTTTTAATTCTAGATAAGTATATGCTTTGTTAATATGTTTAGTTCAAAATCCAAAAGTAAGTTTATGCTTTCTATTGGAGAAGAAGGCATAATGTTACTATATTTTAAAAATAATACTTTAAATAAAAGGTATTTTGTTAAGGGCAAAAACGATAAAGCAGTTTCCGATTTAATTTCATGTCTTTCGTCAGATAAAAAAGCACCTTTATACCTGGTGCTTAATCATGCAGATCAAAATTACTCGCTACAGTTTATTACAAGGGCAAACAAGATTAGTGCCTATCTATCAGCAAAAACAAAGATGGAGCATTTTTCTCGTAATAATGACATAAGTTCAGTTTTTTTGGTTGAGAAGCCAAACAAATTCAATCAAAACTGGTGCTATCTTCTTGTTTCATCAAAAGCAAAGCATTTAGTAGAATATTGGTTGAATGTGTTTATTGAGATAGGCTCCAACTTTAAGGGAATATTAATGTTTCCTATAGAAATAAGTAATATAACAAAAAAGATTCTACATAAAGATCCTAATAATTGGAAAATTATAGTTGCTGCAACTAAAACGGGAGGCTATAGACAAGTGGTTCTTAAAGAGAATAAAATGGTATTTACGCGCTTAACATCATTTACTAATGATAATTTACCAGGAATTATCGCTGGTGGAATATATCAGGAAGTGCAAGATACTATTCGATCCTTAACTAAGTTTGGGTTTGAAAAAAATAACCCTATCGACCTTTGTATCATAGTGTCAGAAGATATCAAAGCTAGTTTATCAGTCATAAATTTTTCAGAGAACAGTGTGAACATATTAACTCCATATGAGTTAGGCAAACTATTAGGAGCAGAACTAGCTATAAGTGAAAAAGATAACTTTTGCGATACCATAATTTTGTTTCATAGCTTTAAGAATAAATTAGCAGCTATTTTTAATACAAAGGAAACTAAAGAATTTTATCTATTCAATTACCTTTATTTAAACTCTCCTCGAATTTTTCTATACTTCGCCCTGGTTTTAGTTATAACAAACACCCTTTGTTTGCTAAATTTGTATTCAAATTTCAATGTCGCTGATAATTTATCAGCAAAGCAGAACACCTTAAATAACCAATTAACAAAACTTAGCCAAAGCTATAATGTAAAAAAAATAGATGAAATTTATGATTTTATTAATATCAATAATATTTTATCAAAAATAGAATACTCTCCTCTTACACAAGTTAAGTATGTAGAAAAGTTAAAAATACCAGGTATAGAGCTTCGATCATTTGAATGGAATTATAATGAGGCAAAAAGTTATATTACCACAACTTTAAAGTTTAATTTTCAATCCGGTAAAAATATTTCTCATCAATACGAGAAACTACGAAAAAATTTAAACGATAATTTTCGTACCTATGACATTAATATTTCTAGCTTACCTGCTGCTAAAGAGCAAAATCTATCTATTGATGTTGAAATAGGAGAGGCAATGTAGATTAATGACTATCTCTCAATTAAAAAGAAAAGCTACAATTCAGTTTATACCGTATTTGTTATTATCTGTTGGATTAATAGGGTTATTAACATATGTTGTTATCTATAACGAAAAGATTTATAATAAAAACCAAATTGCGATTGATAAAATACGTTCTATTAATTTACAGATTACTGGAATTCAAAAAAAGGAAGTTGTTCTAAATAAAAACCTAGATTTATGGAAAAAAATTTCCTCTTCAAATTTACATAGTAGCAGATACATTGCAAATTTAAATTTCGAGCTTAGCAAGTTATATAAAAAGTACTATATATTAGAACCTGAAATATCAATTTCTATACCCGAAGAAGTTGAGCTCCACAACAAAAGTGAACGCACAAAAGTAATAAAAAGTGAAGTGATCCTAAATTTAAGCTCAATCAGCGATAAGCATATTTTTTTATTTCTACAGTCTATTCCAAATCTGCCAGGTTATGTTATGATCAAATCTCTTATTTTAAATAAGCAGAGAAATATTGATGCTGCAACTATGAATCAGATTTTGAATGGTAATATGATAGAGATAGTGAGAGCTAATATAGTCTTTGATTGGTATACTATATTAAGTAGATAAGGTGATGAACATAAAGCTGTTTTTTATTTTTACGCTACTCATTTCCAATGTTAATGCATATTGCAGTTGTGAAGATATCATAGAAAGCATAGAAATTTGTAAGGAGTATTCTTGCCGACAATATATTGGCAATGAAGATTTTATTGAGCATAAAATATTAGGATTAAATAGTGGAAATTTATGCGTATATATAGAAAAACAAGGTAATGATGAAATGGTTTGTCATCATTCTCAGTATGGAATGATGATAGAAAAAAGATATTTTGAAAGTATTCTTAAAGTTGGCAATCAAGAAATCGACGATTTTATTGATATAGCAAATTTGCGTGCAAAAGAGTGTTTCTTTATCAACAATCAAAAACTAAGCTATACAGATCGGGACGATATAATAAGAGAAGCAGTGGAAAGTGACTTTGACGTTTTATCACAATATAGTAACGTAAAAAGCATTTTTTTTGATGAAGAGCCAGTTAATAGAATGGTCAATGAAATGGAAAAGTTCAATTTACGATCTTCAAGAGCTGCAAAAGAGGAGGTATCAGATAATTTCAACGGTAAGGTAGTGAGTTTAGACTCAATTTTATATCTTTCTCCCGATACATGGAAAATATGGGTAAATGGAAAACTGTTTATAAATACTAAGGATTTAAAAGTGCACTCAGTCACTGAAAATTATGTAACTTTTGTATGGACCGTAGATCAAAAAGCAATAAAAAAGCATGCGAATGATTCTCAAAATGTATATTTTGGATATGGGAGTATTATGTTTACGCTTTATCCAAAACAAAAATTTGACTTGGATGGCTTATCTATTAAATAACTTAAATATATATGCGCTTGTAGCTCAGTTGGATAGAGCGTTGCCCTCCGGAGGCAAAGGCCGTGGGTTCGAATCCCTCCAAGCGCACTTTTAATTAAATTTGACAATAGTATTTTCACATAAGATAATAAAAGGATTTATTTAGAGCATAATTATGTCTGGTGGTACCATAAACAAAGTCATACTAGTTGGTAATTTAGGAAAAGATCCTGAAATTAGGACTACACAAAATGGAAAAGAAATGGCAAGTTTTTCAATAGCCACGTCTGAAAGTTGGACTGACAAACTTTCCGGTATGCGCTCTGAAAAGACAGAGTGGCATAATATCGTAATTTTTAGTGAAGGATTAGTAAAAATCGTCAAAGATTTTGCACGTAAAGGCAGTAAAGTTTATGTTGAAGGTTCTTTGAGAACTAGAAAATGGACTGACCAAAACGGTGGTGAAAGATACACAACAGAGGTGGTTCTATATAATTTTAATAGCGCTCTTACTCTCTTGGATTCACGAAATAGTGCGCCAAATTCTGATTACAAGCCAAGTGAATACAAACAAGGTGAAACAGAACAAAAAGATAAACACGAAAGTTTTGACAACGATATAAAAGATGAACTACTCGACGATGAAATACCATTTTAACAATTTAAATTGAAATCTACATTTTTATGGACTGCTTGTGTTACTCCTTTTAATTGCAATGGAGATAGTATAGATTATAGCAGTTTGCAGCGTTTACTGACAATGCAAGTTAAAGCTGAAAATGGCGTAGTGTTGCTGGGTAGCACAGGTGAGAGCCTATCGCTTACTGATTCTGAAAAGCGTACATTAGTTGAATTCGTATGTAAGCTAAAATTAAATACGAAAATTATAATTGGCGTACCAGGAGTGAATCTATATCAGACTCTTGAATGGCTTGATTTTTGCAAGGGTATGCCTATTCATGGCTATCTAATGACAACTCCCATTTATGCAAAGCCCGGAATTATGGGGCAGACTTTATGGTTTGAAAAGCTGCTTGAGAAAGCACATGTGCCGGTTATGTTTTACAATATTCCATCAAGAGCAGGAATAAATCTTCACGCTGAAACTGTACGCAACTTATCCAGCCACGAAAAATTTTGGGCTATCAAAGATTCAAGTGGCACTGTTGATACTTTAGCTCAGTATAAGAAAGTTGCACCAAATATTGAGGTCTTTTGTGGAGATGATAATATGATATCCGATATGGCCGCTTATGGTGCGGCTGGCCTGGTTTCCGTTGCTTCCAATGTTTGGCCATATGTAGCACATGAATATGTTAAGAAGTGCCTCAATGGCAGGAACCCTCAGGCAGATATCTGGCAACAGGCTTGCGAAGCCCTATTTATTGCCAGCAACCCAATACCCACTAAAGCACTTTTGCATGATATTGGGCTCATAGAACATCAAACTGTCCGCCTACCGCTCAGCACAGAAGACTTGCCTTCTGTTGAAAAATTGAGGCAAGTCAATAAAATGATTCTTGGATGGAAAGAATTGGCTACTCTCTAAATAGTCTTGCAACTTTGATTTAATATACAATCCAAGTTTCATTTGAACACTCCCAAACTTATCACTTTATGCCACTGGTCTTCATCTAAAATTTCTACACCTAATTCCACTGCCTTTTTATATTTGGATCCTGGTTTTTCTCCTGCAATTAGGTAGTCAGTTTTAGCAGAAAGATGTGAGCTGACCTTTGCTCCCAGAGTTTTGGCTCTTACTTTTGCCTCTCCTCTACTCATAGCAAGTAGCTTACCAGTAAACACTATAATTTTATTATTTAAAACAGAGTTACTAGAGTTGGAGCTCACAGGAAGAATTTGAAGACAAGCAGTAAGATCATTTAACATTTTGATGTTATGTTCCTTAGAAAAAAATGATTCCAAAGATTCAGCCCCTTTTTTTCCTATGCCATCTATACCTACTAGCTCAGTATTATCTAATGACAGTTCAATCATCGAATTATACCAGTTATTATAAGAAACATAATAATCTGCAAGCAATTCTGCTGCAACTTGGCCAATAAATCTAATACCTAAAGAAAATATAAACCTATCCAGAGTTATTACCCTTCTGCTTTGTATAGAATTTAACAAATTAGCTATAGATTTCTCGCCCCAACCAGACTGTTCTTCCAGATTAAATTCATCCAATCTTTCTTCTAAAGTAAAAATATCATGGATTTGTTTTATCATACCAAGGTCGTAAAAAAACTCTATCTGCTTATCACCAAGGCCAACAATGTCAAATGCATCTTTCGATACAAAATGCTTTAGTTTTTCTATCATTTGAGCTTTACAGGCAAATTCCTCAGGACATCTTACTGCTGCCTCTCCCTCAACCTGACGTACTTTACTACCACATTCAGGGCATACTTCAGGAAACACAAATTCAGGTGTATTTGGAAGACGAGAATCTCTGCTTACTTCAACGATCTGGGGAATTACATCACCTGCCCTTTTGATTGTTACAATATCTCCCTCTCTTATGTCTTTACGTTTTATCTCATCTTGGTTATGCAGACTTGCTCTACTAACTAGCACCCCACCAACATTGACTGGCACTAAATCTGCAACTGGAGTTAAAACCCCTGTTCTGCCCACCTGTATAAATATCTTGTTTAACTTTGTTTTTGCATAAACCGCAGAAAACTTGTATGCAAGTGCTGAGCGCGGTGCTTTGTGAGTATTCCCTAGACGATTTTGTAGTACCAAATCATTTACTTTATAGACTATTCCATCAATATCATAATCCAAGTTATAGCGACAGTTATAGACTTCATTATAGAACTTCAGCATTCCATCTAAACTACTCGTTAAGGACTGATGCTCATTTACGCAAAAACCAAGTGCCTCAAGCTTATTTAGTACCTCACTTTGACTTTTCTCTGCTCCACCAATCAAAGAATAAGCAAAATATCTAAGAGGTCTGCTTGCTGTAATGTTTGCATCCAATTGCTTTAGAGAACCAGCGGCTGCATTTCGAGGATTGGCAAATTCATCGTTTTCATTTAACTTTAAAAAGTCGCTGTTACTGATGTATATTTCACCTCTTACTTCTAGTCTTCCTTGCACACCTTGCAAAAACTTAGGAAAGCCTTTTATTGTTGCAACATTGTGAGTGACATCTTCCCCTACAAAACCATCACCTCGAGTTGCAGCTTTAACAAATCTTCCATCCTCATAAATAGCAGAAACCGACAACCCATCAATTTTTGGTTCACATAATATCTCTATTTTGTCCTCAATTAAAAACCTCTTTATTTTAGACAAAAATTTCTCTACACCTTGTTCATCATAAGCATTCTCAAGGGAAAGCATAGGTTCTTGATGTTCCACCTTAGAAAACCTCTCATCAGGTGGAGCACCAACACTATCTTGTGTTGCATAAATTTCTGGCTCTATTTCAGCTAACTTTTTCTTCAGTTCATCATATTCAGCATCACTTATTTCTGGCTTATTTTTTTGGTGATACAAAACATTATGATAATTTATTTGATCTTGCAGTTTTTCTCTCATCTTTTCTAAGTTAGTCATGATACCAATATAATGCTACATTAGCCTTTGTCGTCAAGCTGTGAATTTTCTTGAATTTATCATATGGTCTTAATCCATCAAATATCAAAGGTGCCACAATGCTATAGCCATACTTATTCTTCTCTTGCTCAATTGTATTAGCAGATCTCGCTTGCTCTAGCCATATATTTATATAAAATTAAAATAAATTAGAGTAAACAATATTGCTATTTAAATGCTAACAAGATTCGCTCCAAGCCCAACTGGCTACCTCCACGTAGGAAACGTACGAACTGCCTTGGTTTGTTGGATGTACACACGCAATCAAAACGGAAAATTTTTACTCCGTTTTGATGATACTGACCTTCAGCGTTCAGATGTCAAATATATAAATGATATCATAGAAGACCTAAAATGGATTGGCATAGATTGGGATGCAAGTTTTAAGCAATCAGAGCGCTTTGAGCGTTACAATGAGGTGTTTTTGCAGTTAATAAAAGAAGGGCATATTTATGCATGCTATGAAACAAGAGAAGAGTTAGACATTAAACGAAAATTGCAGTTAAAACAAGGATTTCCCCCGGTATATGACAGAAGCGCGTTACTTCTAACTGAGCAAGAGAAAATTCGTTATGAGCAAGAAGGACGAAGACCACATTTTAGATTTAAATTGGATAGAAATGAAGTTGTAAAATGGAATGATGAAGTTAAAGGTGAAATAAATATTGCAACCAGTAGCGTCAGCGACCCTGTGGTAAAAAGAGAAGATGGAATTTACACATACATGTTACCTTCTGTTACTGATGATGTTGACTTTAATGTAACTCATATTGTACGCGGGGAAGATCATGTAACTAATACCGCAGTGCAAATCCAAATGATTAAAGCATTAAAAGCGAAAATCCCTACATTTGCTCACCTGCCTTTGCTACATTTTGATGATAGCAAGATATCGAAACGGAAAGGCGGGCTGGATATCAAATCTATAAAAGAAGATGAAATTGAACCGATGGCACTAGTTAGTTATTTAGTGAAGCTTGGAACATCCAATCCAATTGAAGCTTGCGCCTGTATGCAATCTTTGATTGATTCATTTGACATTAAAAAATTTAGCTCAGCATCTGCACAATTCAGCTTGAGTGAAATGTATAAGCTAAATAGCAAAGTGCTGCAACAAATGCTATTTGAAATGGTGCAAGACCGTTTAAATCAAATTGGAGTGGGCTCCTCAGAGTTTTGGTATTTTATAAGGAACAATATAGAAAGGTTTTCTGAGGTGGCCAAGTGGTGGAAAATATGCAAATCTGATATAGAGCCTGTGATTCTTGATAAGGAGCTTATAAAAATTGCGTTCAATGCATTGCCCCAAGGTGATTGTAATGAAAACACGTTGTCAGAATGGGTCAAAACTATTCGACAAACAGTGGATATAAAGGCAAAAAACCTATTTACGCAGTTGCGTTCAGCTTTAACAGGAACAGAAACAGGACCAGAGCTCGCTAAACTATTAATTTTTATCGGCAAAGAAAATATCATTGCAAGGTTAAAAGAAAAGTGAAAACTAAAGAATTATAGCTAATGCAATCCCTACGTCATACCGCGATTCATTCGCGGTATCTCTTAGCCGCTAACAAGAGATCCCGCTAACAAGCAGCGGGATGACGGTTGTCGTTTAGCCATAAACATTAAGAAATTTACCAAACGAAAAAAAAGGCAAAAGAAGCCCCGTGGTTATTATCCGCTTTAAAATATTGGCGTTTTTTATGTTTTAAACGCTTGACAAGCGAGATTCAGCCGCTTTTAATTGCAACTAACTTATGCTGCAAATGTTTAAGAAATTTACTAAGCAGAAAAAAAGACAAAGAATCCCCGAGTTAGCTAGTCTTTTACTATCTCTGTCGAGTATTGGCATTTTTTGATGTCTTGTAACGCTTTATAAGCGCGTTCAGCTTATTTAGATAAAAACCTAGATGTAGATGAAGTTTTGTAAAGACATACAGTATCTATATACTGCAAAAAATTGAACATAAGACGCCGATACATTAAGTAATCCTTACCTTTTAATCTGCAGATTGGCGAAAGCAAATACAATAGCTCCACTATCATGATAAGGGAGCTGGCGGAGTTTGTCAAGTAAGTTTTTGTATTTTAATTTTAGAATTTTATAGGCTTTTGTTCTCATGAAAATTATGTTCTCATGAGTAAATTAATGTTATCCTTTTTTGTTGATCTAAAGTTTTTTATGTTCATACACTTGCGTGTTCATAGTGTTTATTCGCTGCTTGAAAGCTCGGTTAAAATTGAGGAGCTGATCGGCCTTTGTTTGCGAAATAAAATGCCAGCGGTTGCAATTACTGATTCAGGTAACTTGTTTGGCTCACTTGAATTTGCAGAATATGCGGCAAGTAGGGGAATACAGCTAATAATAGGATGCAATATTATAGTTAAACATTCAGAACAAAATTTACCTATATTATTGCTTGCAAAAAATGAGCAAGGGTACACTAATTTAGTCACTTTGGTGAGTGAGTCTTTTAGAAAGCGCAAGAATAACAGCGATATTCCTTACGTTGATTTTGATGAGCTATTGAATTTAAGTACGGGTCTGATCGCTTTAACCGGTGGATGTTTGGCTCAACTATTGTTGGGGCAAGATAAAGAAACGGTTGAAAAACTGCTTTCAGCATTTAATGGTCATTTATATGTTGAATTGCAGCGTCATGGGCTGAATAAAGAGCTAGAGCTTGAAGAAGCTTTGATAGACTTTGCTTATCAGCGCAATATACCACTAGTTGCAACGAACGATGTGTTTTTTCCAAATAGGTCTGACTATGAGGCTTATGATATATTAACGTGTATATCGGAGGGGAGTTATGCCCTGGAGAATAACAGAAAGAAGTTAACTACCGAGCATTACTTCAAGTCTGTGGCAGAAATGGAGGAGCTGTTCAGCGACATTCCCGAAGCAATTCATAACACTTTAGTGATAGCTAAGCGGTGCTCTTACATGCCAAGAAGCAGGCAGCCTATTTTGCCTAAATTTCCTTGTCGAGAAAATAAAACTGAGAATGAAGAACTGAGGGAGCAGGCAGTTGCAGGATTAGAATTCCGTATTGCGAATGAGACAGACATAGACCTTAAACAATACTACGATCGGCTGAATTACGAACTGAGTGTGATAACTTCGATGAACTACGCTGGCTACTTTTTGATAGTTTCTGATTTCATTCGTTGGAGCAAAGCAAATGGCATTCCAGTTGGTCCAGGAAGAGGCTCTGGTGCTGGATCAATTGTTGCTTGGGGCTTGCAGATTACAGACCTTGATCCAATAAAGTTTGGCCTAATATTTGAAAGATTTTTGAATCCTGATCGTGTATCGATGCCTGACTTTGATATCGATTTCTGCCAAGAGAAAAGGGACCTGGTTATTGATTATGTTCAGAAAAAGTACGGTTATGTTGCTCAAATAATCACTTTTGGTAAATTGCAGGCAAGGGCAGTATTGCGTGATGTTGGTAGAGTATTGCAAATGCCTTACTCTCAAGTGGATAAAATATCTAAAATGGTTCCATTTAATCCAGTAAATCCTGTAACTTTATCACAAGCGATAGAGTTTGATCAAAACCTGCAGAAAGAGCGGGATAGTGATGAGGTAATTGCAAAGCTTCTTGATATATCGCTAAGGCTCGAAGGAATATATCGTCACGTTTCAACTCATGCTGCTGGAATTGTAATATGTGATCAAAAGTTGGAAAATTTTGTTCCTGTGTACTATGATCCAAATTCGGCTTTGCCAATCACTCAATACAGCATGAAATATGTGGAGAAAGCTGGGCTAATAAAATTTGATTTTCTTGGGCTTGGTACGCTAACGCTAATAGATCATGTATGTCGTTTAATTAATCGTGATGGAAAAAAGATTGATATTTCTTCAGTTCCTTTAAATGACCAAAAAACCTATGAGATACTCTCAAGCGGTGATTCAATTGGAGTGTTTCAGCTTGAAAGTTCGGGAATGAGAGAAGCTTTAATTAAACTAAAACCGGACTGCATTGAAGATATTATCGCTTTAATTTCCCTTTATCGTCCAGGACCTATGGATAACATTCCAACTTATGTTGCAAGAAAACACGGACTTGAAAAGCCAGATTATATTCATCCGTTACTTGAGGAAGTATTAAAAGAGACATTTGGGGTAATAATTTACCAAGAACAAGTGATGGAAATAGCCCGTATTCTTTCCGGGTATAGCTTAGCGGAAGCAGATTTGCTGAGACGTGCTATGGGTAAGAAAATCAAGGAAGAGATGGATAAACAACGTGAACTTTTCATCCAAGGGGCAACGAAGAATGGCGTTGATTACGACAGGGCAAGTTATATCTTTGACCTTGTTGCAAAATTTGCTGGTTATGGGTTCAATAAATCTCATGCTGCAGCATATGCGGTGATATCTTATCAAACGGCTTACCTTAAAGCTAATTATCCATTAGAATTTTTTACAGCACTAATGAATCTGAATATTGATGATAGAGATAAACTGAATTTATTTTATCATGCAGCAAAGTTTAGTGGCGTTACCGTTCTTTCACCTGATATAAACAAGTCTCAAGCTGAATTCTCAATAGAGGATGAACGCATACGTTATGGTATTGCTGCCTTGAGGAATGTTGGTTTTTCTATAGCGGAAGGAATAGTGAACGTACGTTCAAGCGCTTGTAAGGACATATGGGAATTCATTCAAAATTCAGGTCATATAATAAATAAGAGAGCGCTAGAAAGCCTGATTAAATCCGGAGCATTCGATAGCGTGCATAAGAACAGAAAGCAGCTATATGAGTCAATGGACACGCTGATTTACTTTGCAAATAAAAACAAACAGGATAGAGAATCAAGTCAAGCTGCTTTGTTTGGTAGTCTTGATGTCCTCAAACCGAAACTTGAGAATGTGGAAGATTTTGATGAAGAGGAAAAATTAGAACATGAGTTATTTTCACTAGGATTTTATTTAACTAATCATCCGCTTGAAAAATTTAGAACTCTTCTGGAAAAGTTAAATATTGGGTTTATCGGAGAAAATAGAACAGCAAAAACTGCTGGGGTAATATTAAATGCACGTATGAGAACTTCAGAGCGTGGAAGGTTTGTTATCCTCACACTTTCTGATCCCCATAACGTTTCTGAAATAGCATTCTATAATAATGAAATAATAGAAGAAAAAAGAGATTTATTTTCACCAGGAACATTTGTGATAATTGATCTTGAAGCTTCGGAAAATACAACAAGATTAGCAGGCAAGGATATATCTGAGTTTACAAAAAGAGTCACTTCTACAATAAAAGAATTAGTTCTCACCACTGAGTGCACGGATTCGCAAAAAGCCGCTATGGAATTAACCACAATATTGAAAGATGAAGGCAGAACCAAAATAATGCTAAAACTTCTTCTCGAAAAACATAAAGTGAGCATCTTATTACCAGGTGCATACTCAATTGCTCCTCAAGTAATTTATGAAATATCTAATTTAAGCTGGATTAAAGGCGTAGAAATTAATACAAATAACTTGCTTATATAAAAAAGCTTTATATAATGAAATATTTAATCGGTATTAAAGGAAGATATAGTGAATCTTTATGAATTTACTTTTATAGCACAACAAGGATTGTTACAGCAAGAAGTAGAGGAGATGGTCCAAGAGCTAGCTGTTTCATTGAAAAATATTAAAGCAGATATTATGTTCCAGCAAATCAGGGATATTCTGAAAAAAGGAAATGACAAGCTTACAAAACAAGAGTTAGAAGTGCGTGCTGAGGACATTAAAGAAAGTCTAGTTGCTTACTCTGATTTCTTGGAAGATCTTACAAAAATTTTATGGGTTGAATTAGAAGAAGATCTTTCAAATTTGAAAGAAGTGAAGTCAAAAATCGATAAAGAGTTGAAAGATGACCTAAAAGATTTAGGAATAACGCAAGATTTTACAAAATTTCTAGGAGGCAGTACTAAAAGTGCGTTTATCCATAACGCAGTAAATGCTTTGAAGAGAAATATTTCAGAACATCTAATAAAGATTTTTCAAGATATTTTGAAAGATTTTAGAATAAACGGTCCAACTCAATCGAGCAAAGCGTTGGAAATGCTTTTGAAAAACATTGAAGCATCAGGATTAATCAAGTATGAACATTGGGGTCTTTTGGATTTTGCATATCACAAAAATAAAATGAAGAGCGGTCATTATTGTATAATGTGCATAAGTTCTACTGCAAGCATTCTGGATGAATTTATGCGTAGAATGAAACTTAATGAGAACGTTATTCGCCACTTTCCTGTGCAGGTTGATAAAATTTTTGAAGGTAAATCTCATATGATGAATAAACAAATTGAGGAGCAAAGCGCATAATGATGAAAAGACGAAATAGTTTAAATAATTCTTACGTATCTGTACATAATAGGACTGGCTTTAGGCGTTCTAAAGTTTGCCCTCTTGCTGCGTCTAAAGATGAAGACATAGATTATAAGAATATAGATTTATTATCCAAGTTTACCTCTGACTATGGTAGGATATTACCTAGAAGATTAACAGGCGTATGTGCAAAAAAACAAAGGAAGTTACGCTTAGCGATCATAAGGGCACGTTTTTTAGCTCTTATTCCTTACTGTACTAAAAAAGTTTAGGTAATTTATGTTGATAATTTTAAAGGAAAATATAAGGACTTTAGGTAAGCTTGGTGAAGTTGTCAAAGTTAAACCAGGTTATGCACGTAATTTTCTTTTTCCACAAAGAAAAGCGGTGAAAGCTACCAAGGAAAATTTAACAAAGCTAGAGGAGCAACGTTTATTACTGGAAGAAGAGAATATAAAAAGATTAAATGTAGCAAAAGAGCTTGCGTTGTCACTACATGATAAGTTTGTGGTATTAATAAAGCAAGCTTCAGAGGATGGTAAAATTTTTGGTTCTGTAACAACACGTGAAATTGCGAAAATTTTACTACAAGAAGGACATGTGATAGATCACCGTAGTTTATCTTTTGGTGGAGTAAGCATCAAAAACTTGGGTGAATACCAAGTAAACGTAGAATTACATAGTGAAGTAGTAGTACCAATTACTATATACGTCGTGAAATCCGAAACAGATGCAAATGAGCTAAGGCAAGTAAAATTGCAAAATCAGAAGTCTGAGCAACAAGAGGCAGAGCAAGATGCGAATAAAGAAGCTACTGATGGTGATGATAGCTGATCAAAGATGATCCCTTGTTATAGTCGTAAAGAAATTTCTGCCATGGCTAAGCTGGTGTCATCCCAGTGCTTCCCTCATGTCATCCCAGTGCGTGACACTGGGATCCAGTTTATTTCATCATGGACATTATTTTATGCTTCTAGAATCCGTTGTCCATTGAATAATTTGCAAATACTTTTATATCTGGATTCCAGTGTCACGCACTGGAATGACACCATTATTGGAGTAAATCAAAAATGATCCCACGCTATAGCCGTAAAGAAATTTCTGCCATGGCTAAGCTGGTGTCATCCCAGTGCTTCCCTCATGTCATCCCAGTGCGTGACACTGGGATCCAGTTTATTTCATCATGGACATTATTTTATGCTTCTAGAATCCGTTGTCCATTGAATAATTTGCAAATACTTTTATATCTGGATTCCAGTGTCACGCACTGGAATGACACCATTATTGGAATAAATCAAAAATGATTCCCCGCTATAGCAGAAAAGAAATGTCTTCCATTTGGGAGGAAAATAATAAATTTAATATATGGCTTAAAATAGAAAAATTAGCGTGTGAAGCTCAAGCAAAGTTAGGAGTGATTCCGAATAATATTGCTGAGAACCTCTCTGGTGCTATTGAATTTGATGTTGAATGTATCAACGAAATTGAATCCATTGTAAAACATGATGTTATAGCTTTTCTGACATATATTGCTAAAAAAGCGGGAGTTGATGTTCGTTATCTTCATTATGGAATGACAAGTTCTGATGTTTTGGATACATGCCTTGCGGTGCAACTGAAAGAGTCCTGTGATATTTTGCTCGAGAATCTAAAAAATTTACTTGCAGCATTGAAAAAAAAAGCTGAGGACTATAAAGATATTGTTTGTGTTGGACGCAGTCACGGAATGCATGCAGAACCAACAACTCTTGGAATAAAATTTGCCAGATTTTATGCTGAATTTAAACGCAATTATCAGAGATTAATTAGCGCGCAAAAAGAGATCTCAATTTGTAAAATATCAGGTGCAGTAGGCAATTTTGCAAATGTTGATCCGTTTGTTGAAGAATATGTAGCGAAAGAAATGGGACTCATACCTGAAACCATATCATCTCAAATCATTCCTCGTGATAGACATGCCATGTTCTTTTCAGTTTTGGGAGTAATTGCAAGTTCAATAGAAAATGTTGCTGTTGAAATTCGTCATTTGCAAAGAACTGAAATCGGCGAAATTTCTGAGCATTTTTCCACTGGGCAGAAGGGAAGCTCTGCTATGCCACACAAATGTAATCCTATTTTAAGTGAAAATCTGACTGGACTCTCACGTTTAATACGCAGTTATGTTTTTCCTGCGTTAGAAAATGTTGCATTGTGGCACGAACGTGATATATCACACTCGTCTGTGGAAAGATGCATTGCTCCTGATGCTTGTATAACAATTGATTTTGCTTTAGTGCGATTAACAGATTTGATAGATAAATTGGTGATCAATAAGGAAAACATTGAAAAGAACTTAAATTCTTCAAAAGGTTTAGTTTTCTCACAGCGTGTATTGCTTGAGTTAGTAAATAGTGGTTTGGCGAGGGAAGAGGCGTATAAAATTGTTCAGAGCAATGCAATGAAAGTGAAACAAAACAACAGTGATTTTCTGGCCGAATTGAAACAAGATAAACCCTTACTTAAGGTTATTAACTCGGAAAAACTTGAATCTTTGTTTGATTTGAAGTATTATACGAAACATATAGATCGTGTGTATAATAAGGTTTTTAATTAGGCTGAGTAGCTCAGTTGGTAGAGCAGGAGGATCATAATCTCTTGGTCGGGGGTTCAAGTCCCTCCTCAGCCACTCGAACTAAACTATGTTTAGCAAAGCAGTGCTATTGGTGAAACCCAGTGTCAGTTACTTGGAATGAGTTGTATATCCACTCAGGTGAGGAGACAATGGATAAGAGATTGTGAAAAGGGTTTAGCTTTTGGCCTATGATCTCTTTAAATGACAGAATTTCACTACAAAACTTAACTTTCTTCTATGCAGTTAGCTAAGTCAAGAAAGGTGAATCTATCTCTTGTTGTAAACGCAAGATCGACCACTTTACAATATTGTTCTTTATTCCAACTGAGGTGCTCTGGTAAGTGTGGAATTGATAGATCTTCAAATATTTTTTGCAGGTGTTTTGCAGGTAGTAAATTTTGCTTAATTAAACTGGAAATATTATGCCATTCTTTACAAATAATCTCTTGGATTTTTTGCTGCATAATTTGCTTCTGTTCAAAAGTTCTTACAAATTCGATATTATCAAAGTACTGAGTTATATGTTTTACATCTAAAGTGGTCGGTTTGATAATCGGTTTTTGTATTGATAATATCTTTTCCTGTAAATTAGCCATAGTAATCGTTGTGACAGCAATTTTTTCACCATGTAGTGAGGAATAATCTTTTGTTACCATTTCCATTGCGTGAGCTATCATATGCTCTCCTTGGCTTGCAGAATAGCTGCCTTTTGACATCACCATTCCAAGTCCTGAAATTAGTAGAACTTCCATAAGTAATAGGACCTCTTTTCCACTTCTTTTAGTAAGCGCCGTATATTCTCTTAGCAAAATTTGCTCCAAATCGTGAACAAGTGTAAAAGGTAATTCATTGTATTCTGTGCTAAGCAACAAATGAGATAGTAGCCAGTCAGCCTGAACTGTTGAACGACAAATGAAATCTGCAAATCCGCTTAATGTGAGGCGCAGTGGCGCATTGGCAAGTATGTCTATATCTATATATATTGCTCTTGGAAGATGTGCTTTGAACGATTTTTTATATCCATTTACTAATATTGAAGCATTTGCGGATGTATATCCATTCATAGAAGCGGCTGTTGGAAAGGATATATAATCTTTTTTCTCGAGGTAGCTTGCATATTTGCAGATATCGTTAACGGTGCCGCTACCAAATGCAACTATTAAGTCACTGTCTTTTACTTTGTTTCTCACTAGATTTACGGTTTCAAGAGAGGCAGCTCTGCTTGGTGTCATTTCTCTACTTGATGTCATCCCAGCGCGTGACACTGGAATGGCAGGTGGGGTTGGAATAATTAAATGAGAAATTTTATTAAATACGTTTTTGTTTAAAAGTTTTGCTGTATTTTCATCTGCAACTAGAAAGATGTCATTTCCGTGTTGTGTGCATATTTCATAGATATCATCAGCAAGGTGGTAATCTGTTATTACTTCCCTTAGAAAAGTTTGTTCGGTTTGATGTAATATTTGTTTTAAATAGTGCATAGAGTGTTTACAATATAGCAGTATAAGTATTTTAAGATTGACATGAAAATTGACCCTGTAGAGCTAACTAGGAAATTGATCTCTTTTGAGAGTATAACACCAGAAGACAGCGGGGCAATAGAGTATATAGCAACAATCTTCAAGAAGAGCGGCTTTGATTGTGAGATTTTAGAATTTGGTGATAAAGTTAAAAATCTTTATGCGAAATATATAAATGGAGTACCAAATTTGTGCTTTGCTGGGCACGTTGATGTTGTACCACCGGGTCAGTTAAAAGATTGGGCATTTGGTCCATTTAAACCAGAAGTGAGGGATGGAATGCTATATGGAAGAGGGGCCGCTGATATGAAAAGCGGAGTAGCTGCATTTATTGCTGCTATGGTAAATTTGATTGCAGAGAAGTTTCAATTTAATGGTTCAATAAGTGCATTGATTACCAGTGCTGAAGAAAGCATGGAAGAATATGGAACAAAGGCAGTTTTGGAATGGATGAAAAATAAGCAGAAAAAGATAGATTTTTGTGTGGTTGGCGAACCAACCAGTAGTGAGAAATTAGGTGATACCATAAAAATAGGCAGAAGAGGTTCTGTAACATTTGAATTAATTTGCCATGGAAAACAAGGGCACGTTGCCTACCCAGACCTAGCAGACAATCCAATATATAAGGTAATATCGATATTGAGTAAGGTAAAAAATACTACTTTTGATCATGGTAATAAATATTTTCAGCCTTCACATTGCGAAGTTACTACTATCGATGTTGGAAATAATACTAGCAATCTAATACCTGGCTCAGCAACTACACGTTTTAACATTCGATATAACAATGAACAAACACCGGGTGGCTTATATAAGCTGATTGATGAAATATGCTCCAGTGTAACTAACGATTATAAACTTTCTATGCATAGCAGCAGGGACGTTTTCCTCTCTACTCCCGATAGAAATACTGATATTATGCTTGATGCAATAAGTAAGGTTACCAACATTGATGCTATACTTAGCACAAGTGGTGGCACATCTGACGCTGCGTTTATCAAAGATGTTTGTCCAGTGATTGAATTTGGTATAATCAACAAAACTGCACATCAGATAAACGAATGCGTATCAGTAAACGATATACACAAGTTAACAGCTATATATAAGGAATTTATAGAAAATTATTTCAATCCCACTAATAAAATATTGAATCAGGTCAACGTAGTTAGTAATATATCTAGTGGTCCATTGTTAGCTTAGATGTAATCAGATCTCTTGCATAACTGTTGTCTGAATAACAACTGGTGTCATTCCAGCAAAATGTGTCAAGTAAGTTTTTTCGTTTCTATAGCTACTTGGATGACAAAAGAAGAAATACTAGACTTTATACCTTTTGCACTCAAATTCACATAAATCATGAATTATGCACGTTTCACACGAAGGTTTCTGTGCTTTGCAAACATATCTACCATGCAAAACTAGCCAATGATGAGCATAAAGCAGGTATTTTTTGGGAACCACATTTAAAAGAGATTGCTCTGTTTTAAACACATCTTTTTCTTTCACAAGCCCAATTCTATTGCTCACTCTAAAAACGTGAGTATCAACTGCCAATGTTGGAATGCCAAGCCCCGAATTTAAGAACACATTAGCGCTCTTTCTTCCCACTCCCGGCAAAGACACCAAATCATCGAAATCAGTAGGCACTTTGCTATTGTACCTCTCAATCAATATTTTGCTGAGCCCGATTATATTTTTTGCTTTGGAATTATATAAACCGATACTATTTACACGTTTTTTTAGCTCGTTTTGCCCAAGATTCAGCATTTTTTCTGGCGTATCAGCGATATTAAAAAGTTCTCTTGTAATTTTGTTAACGCTTACATCGGTCGTCCGTGCTGATAAAACTATTGCGACCAGAAGCGTATAATGATTGATATAATTTAGCTCTATTTTTGGTGCAGAATTTGATTCTTGAAACTTTTCAAATATCAATTCTACTTTTTTTGAGTCCATGCATAGAGCTAAAAGCCTATACTACACTGGTTACTGTGCAAATTCAATTCCTTGAGGCTTAGATAGTCCTTCAGTATTAACATCAGACACATTAGTGTTCACTTCATCAAAATTTCTCTCAGCAAATTCGCTTACCACTTCCGCAAAACACTTTTTAATAAGAGGCATAACAATTGGCATTAACAGTTTTCGTGGATCATACCATCCTAACAGGTCAGTTTCCTTTTGTACCCTATCTCTTGGATCCTCTTCTAGTAAATCTTTTGTGTGCTTTTCAGCATATATTTCACAGCCTTTTGAGAAAACAGGAGCTAACATTTCAATTAATACTGCCAATAACAATAGTGAACCAAGTATGGTCCCACCAACAGTTAATCTATTAGCAATGAAATTTGTTGTAAGTAGATAAACAGAAAAAGCAGCTAAAGGATAGTTGATAAGAAGCTTATTGCCTAGCGTGATATAGTTTATTTTACTCATGAATTCATCAGTGGAAATTTCTGAATTTTTATACTTTTTCATATAATAATTTACTAATAAATGAGAGGCATTACCAGCAATGATATTAAATCCTATGATCCACCATGAAAAATAGCAACCTATAGTAACTGTAGTTAATAGAGCTAAAGGCAGAAGACTTATTTTTGGGACAAGCAGTAGAGCATTTTTACGCTCTATAAATTTCAACGCTAATGCTTTCTTATCTTCTTTAACTAGGCTTCTCTTTTCTTCTATAGGAGTAATATAATTGAATAATTGTATGCTTGGCTTTGTTATATATTGATATAGCTCTTTCATTAATTTTGTACTTTCTACACTCTTCTTAAAATTATCTAAATTTGGATTTTGCAAAATCCTATTTATTTGAGCTTGGAGTTTCATGCATTTTTCTAGATCTTTTTTAAACGAATAGTCATTTCTTTCCATCAAAATCTTTACCTACAGCATCTTCCTATAAACTTATTTTTAGCTTATTAAACAAACTTCTCCTATAGTGAAACTCTCCTGCCGTTAAACGCCCATCACTTTCAGCACCAACACTGACTTTAACACAAGGATTTCCTGACTCTAAAGGTTCAATGTACTTTTTTAGCTCTTGATAAGCTTTATAAATCTGATCAAATCTATTTTTGTCTCCACCTTTGTCAGGATGGTTTACAAGTATCAATTTATTATATTGTTTTTTCAGAAACTTGCTAAGAGCTTGATAATCCTTACCTACAATTTGTTCAGCTTTTATCTCTAGTACGTTAAACAGATCATTATTATCATAAAACTCCTGACCAGTTAACTTAAAATGTTGACTCATTACTACACCTCACATAAATACACGATACTATTAGTATAATATATTTAATGTTTCACACAAGCATAAAAATATCAAGCAACCACTAAGAGAAGAAACCCTCTTTCCCATCATACAAATACAACTTATCCATTCTCACCACATCAAAATTATGTTCCTCAAATTTGATTAGCAAGTTATTCACATCACTATTTGTAATTTCATTATTTGCAATGAACCTGCAGGTTATTTGGTCACTTGAAGACTTTGAACTTCCTGGCCAAATCGCAAGGCCTTTTGAATATATTGCTATAATCTGCGGATTACTTGTTTCAAACAACTTCACTATTTGGTCAAAGTCAGCCGGCTTACTCCAGGCAAGCGTTATATCGCTACCCACTAGTTTTTTAATCTTATAATCCTGTTCATAATTATCCTGTATTTTATCCACTTTACTATTTGGATCACTGCCAATTATAAGCTCAGATAATGTTTTCGGTTTTTTTCCTAGATTGTCTATAACAGCTTCTGCAAATTCTTTTGTACCAACTTTCTGTTTACTTCTTTTCTCCTTATATAAATCGGCAGTGTGTATTCCATCCTCCAAAGTCTTGAGCCATGCATCGTAGATTAGTTTTGCAGTACCCACTTGACCTATGTAAATTAGCATATGCACTGCAGCATTTAAAAGACCAGAAGGATTGGCTATGTTTTTTCCTGCAATATCAGGGGCAGAACCGTGCACTGCTTCAAACATTGCGTATTCATTCCCGATGTTGCTACTTCCGGCAAGCCCCACAGATCCAGAGGTTTGTGCGACTATATCTGATAATATGTCGCCATATAAGTTCTCGGTTACTATAACATCAAAATTCTCCGGTTCTGTTGCAACACGCGCCATTCCAATATCAACTATATAATGTTCTGCCTTTATATCTGGGTATTCCTTTGCAATGCGATCAAACGCGGCATGGAAAGTTCCGTCAGTCATTTTCATGATGTTATCTTTAGTCAGGCAAGTTACTTTTTTTCTGTTGTGTTTTTTTGCATATTCAAAAGCGTACCTGCATATCTTCTCTGAGCCAGATCTAGTAATAATTTTAGTGCATTGGTAAGAGTCACCAGTGAGCCTATGCTCTATTCCGGTGTAAACGTCCTCTTCATTTTCACGTATCACTACGATATCAAACTTATCGAATTTATTTTCTATAACAGGATGATATGAAATGCATGGTCTGATATTTGCATACAACCCTAGATTTTTTCTGAGTGCAACGTTTAAGCTTTTGTGCCCTTTACCTTGAGGAGTTGTTGTCGGAGATTTTAATAATATTTTTGTCCTTTCAATTGATTCCCAACCACTTGGAGAAATTCCGTGAGACCATTCTTTACTGTAAACACGCTCCCCTATTTCAATAATATCTATTGAGATTTCCGCTTCTGCTTCGCGCAATATCGACAGCACCGCTTCCATGATTTCTGGTCCGATACCGTCGCCATATGCAACTGTGATTAGTGTTGACATAACTTCCCTAGTTATAAATGATTTAATATTAATTTAAATAATAGAGTGGCACAAGTAGCTAATATTACCCAAGTTAGTATATTTACGGTTATTTAATAACGTATTTTTATATCATATGATGATATTATGAAATATAGGTGGGGTTATGAATACTGAAATAAATGTTAAAGTAAATTATGTAGGATTTACAAGGCGTATTGTAGCAGAAATACTTGACCTCATCATATTTTCCCCTCATTTTATCTTCGGTTTTATCTATGGTGTATTCATCGTATCATTACAAGATCAAGATAAAGACTCTTTTCAGGAACTTGCACAACTAGCAACAGAAATACCATTTATAGTTTCTACAGTGGTCGCAACATTAGTACTAACAATATCCAAAATATTAATGGTAACAAAACTTGGTGGTACCCCAGGAAAACTATTGTGTGGTATGCATATTAAAGATGCTAATACATTTACAAATGTTACCCTTATGCAAGCAACAATAAGATGTATTTCTAAGGGAAGCATCTGGATTATTTTTCGCTTTTTGCTTCATCTGCATTATCATGGTTATACTTTTCTATATCTTTTAATTGTGCTAATTTTATTTTTGTTTGCAGTATTTGATCAACGCAAACAGACTTTTTACGATAAAATTGCAAAAACAGTAGTGATAGACTATAAATCTAGTTGATATTTTTCTTTATAGGTAGTACATGGATAAAAAAGTAAACTACTCAACGATGACAAGACGTACTCTAGCATTTATAGTTGATTGTATTTTATTTATCGCAATACCATTTGGTTTAATGGCGGTGGATTTCTCACTTACACACGCAATACAAGGGATCATGGGTGCAATAATTGTAATCACCACGATTGTATTTTCTTTATTTTTAATGATACCATGTATATTTCATATATTCATGCTAGTAAAATTTGGCGGCACTCCAGGACACTTGTTATTTAGCATGCGTGTAAAAGACAAAGATACATTTGAGTCAATCACTACAATGCAAGCAATGAAAAGGACTATAGCTCTTTTTATAATTTATTGCATATCACTTTGTAATCCCATTTTATTCTTAGCTATACTAATCTTAGTTTTAGTATGTGCAGTAGGTGATGAACATAAACAAGCTTTTCACGACAAAATTGCAAACACGGTAGTGATAGATTATAAACCTAGTTGATATTTTCCTTTAGCTGTCTGCCACCAAGGGTGTCATTCCAGTGTCACGCGCTAACTTAAGGTAAATTGCCAACTTAACTATAAATATATTTTGGTAAATCCAAATTATTTTAGCTATAAGAGCGTTTTACTTTTTGCTCAGCATATCCATCATAACTGGCTTACTTTTAGTGATTCATGGAGTTAAAAAAGTCAGCATTGCTCTTTGTTAAAAGTAGTTTGTCACGTAAAAATTCCATTGCTTCAACGGGTCCCATAGGATTGAGTATCCTACGCACCACCCATATTTTATTTAGTATAGCCTTATCAACTAATAGCTCTTCCTTCCTTGTTCCGGATTTTGTAATATCAATAGCTGGAAATATACGTTTATCAGAAAGTTTTCTATCAAGTATGATCTCAGCATTTCCTGTACCTTTAAACTCTTCAAAAATAACTTCATCCATTTTTGAACCAGTCTCTATAAGAGCTGTGGCGATTATAGTTAAAGAACCCCCATTCTCAATATTACGAGCTGCTCCAAAAAAGCGTTTTGGTCTCTGCAGTGCGTTTGAATCTACACCACCAGTTAGAACTTTCCCAGACGAAGGAATAACCGCATTATAAGCACGTGCAAGTCTAGTAATATTGTCAAGTAGAATTACCACATCTTTTTTATGCTCAACCATTCTTTTAGCTTTTTCTATTACTATTTCAGCAAGCTGTACGTGACGGTAAGCAGGCTCATCGAATGTAGAACTTACTACCTCACCTTTTACAGAACGTATCATATCTGTTACTTCTTCAGGTCTTTCATCTATAAGTAACACTATTAATTCTACTTCAGGGTGATTTATAGCTATAGAGTTAGCCATTTGCTGAAGCAATACAGTTTTTCCTGTGCGAGGTGGAGCAACTACTAACGCTCTTTGCCCTTTTCCAAGAGGAGCTACTATATCTATAGCACGCATGCTTAAGCCTTTTTTATCATCACCATTATTACACTCAAGTACTATGCTTTCCTCAGGATAAAGAGGAAGCAAATTATCAAAATGGACGTACTTTCTTAATTCACTTACTTCAGTAGAGTTTATACTTTGAACCTTAGTTAAAGTAAAATATCTCTCTTTATCACCAGGTGGCCTTATTTCTCCATATGCCATATCTCCTGTACGTAAATTAAACTTCTTTATTTGCCCGTTAGAAATATAAACATCATCGGTACTTGGGGCATAATTTGCACTTGCTGAACGTAAGAAACCAAAACCATCAGGCAATATTTCCACTATTCCACTCCCTGTGGTTATGCCTCCTTCTTCACTCATTTTTTTCATTAAGCTGAATATTATTTCCTGCTTTAGCATTCTACCATTGCTTTTACCGTTAGTTGAAATTTTTCTTTCTTCAGCTAACTCTAACAATTCTTCTGCTGTTTTCTCTTTTAATTCGCTCAGATCTAATGTTTTTCTGTTTTTCTCAGTACCTTCATTGACCATCTGTTTTACTGTATCGTTATTGTAAATTTGCTCACTTTTTTCAGGTTGAGCTGTAACCTTTCCTTTTGCCAAAACATCTTCATTGATTGTTGTCATAATCCTCCAAAAATTTTAATTGATGCTTACTAACCTAAAATGTGACTATAAGATAATAAATTAGGCTGAGTTAGTTTCAGTGCGTATTAAGCTTAATTATCATTAAACCCCGTACTTTACTTACATTATACTAATAAACACTAGCAAGTCAAGTTAATTTAATGTTAACAAAACACAAAAATTTGAGGATTTTCAATAGCTATTCTTTATATTTTTTTAACCTTTCTTGCTTCTCCTCTTCTACTTTTGCTTTTTCCACTTCTGCTTCTAAATTTTCTTGACTACATAAGCCGAGTAGTACAGGATCTTGGGGTTTTATATTTTGCATGTTATGATGAGATCCATCTCTTACCTGCTCAACTGTGTAATTTGTTGTACTAATTAATTTAGCTATAACGTTATTGTCCAAGATAGGAAATTTTTTTACTAAATAATAAATCGCATCAGGTTTATCTCTACGTCTTGCCGTAGAGGCAAAGCCAAGAATGCTACCAATCGCTTTACTCCTTTTTTTTATATTTTTTATAATCAAATTTGGTACACGATTTGGATTTTTTTTGCAATCATCGATTTCTTTTTCAGTAATTATTCCAGAAATAATAGGGTTATATTTTTCTACTTCTATTTCCTCATCAGCTATGTCTTGTACTTCTTCAAGGGCCAATCTGCAACATTGTGCTATTTGATTAAAAGTTAAACCAGTGTTGTCTACTAACCAAGCAGCTATTTGCACTAGAAACTGTTTATTTCTATCGTTATTGCCCTTAGAAGATTCCATTGACATCAAAAAAGCATCTCCCATTTAAAGTATCCCTTACTGTTATACAGAGCTAAAATATAAACTATTAAAACTAAAAAAGCATTAATTTTGTCATTCAATAACTTTTTGTTTGTCACTTCCCACCTCTTAAGTTAATTAAATGCGCTTACCTTTAAGCATATTTCAAACAAAATATTTCCCCTTCCTAAGGTATAGTATAACTCAGTTAAACATATGTTCCTATTTAAGATTAGAGAGTTAAATTTTAAGTCAATATATTGTAATATTATATATATTAGCTAATAAAGCAACAGGTTTACAAGCATTAAATTATCACTATTCTATAATTAATCATTAATTAACTGGGTTTAAAATGAATGTTAAAAATTTTTTCACTAAAGTAACCGTTGTCCTTTTAGCTTGCTTGTTAATCTTCATGGGAATTGGCAACCTTTTATCAGGTGATGATGAAAAAGAAGAGGTAGCTAGGGTTGGAAAAGAAGTTATAACGTCAGATGAGTATAAGTCGCTATATCAAAATTATGGAAAACAAATTTCTGGATCTGATGCGAGTAGAGAACAAGTAAAAAAGCTGAAATATGATTTGCTTAACGTACTTATAGAGCAAAAACTATTGTTTAACCTAACTAGTGAGCTGGGGTTGACAGTTGGAGAAGAATCTATAAAAAACCATATTAAAAACACCAAATACTTTCAAAATGATAAAGGTGAATTTGACAAAAATAAATTCTATGAAACGCTAAATGACCTGCATATGACAGAGAAAGAGTATATAGCAAAGCTAGAGAAAGTCCTGCCTGCAATGATGTTCATGACTTCATTATTTAAAGATAATTATCCAGTAACTTTTGGCGAGAAAATTGATGAGCAGATATACAAAAGTCGCTACCAAACTAGAGTAGTTGATATTGTTAAAATAACTGAAGATGCAGTTACAAACATTCCTGAACCAGATGATCAAGCCTTACTTGATTTGTACGAAAGAAATAAATCCCATTTTTATTATCCTGAGTATCGAACTGCGCAATATATTTCCCTAGGCCAAAAGTATTTTGAAGATCAAATCAAGATCTCAGATGAAGAAGTTGATGGTATAATAGAACAACAAGAACTTAAAAATCAAAGAGATATATTCAATGCAATATTTTCTACCAAAGAAGAAGCTGAGACAGCAAGAAGAGCATTTGAGGAGGGTAAAACAAGCTTTGAACAGATAGTAGAAGAGTTTGGCAAAGCAAAACTTGAGGAAACTAGAGTAAATAATATAACTAAGGATTTTTTACCAGAAGACGTGAGAGAGAAGGTATTTGCTCTTAAAGTAGGTGAAGTAAGTGAAGTTTTAGCAAGCAGTTTTGGTTGGCACATAGTAAAAGTGGAAAGTGCGCATCAAATCTCTGATGAAGACTTAGTTGATTTAAAAAAAGACATAAAGTCAGTTCTAACTAACCAAAAGTCTTTTGAAAGAGTCAATGATTTCATAAACCAAGTGAACTATAAGATATACAATGGTTCAGAAATTGAAGAAATATTGAGTGAATATAATTTACCTATACAAACTATTGGTCCAGTAGATGCGAGTGGAAAAGATCAAAGCGGTAATAACGTAGGAGATTCTGGTGATTTGATTTCTTTCATTTTTTCGCGAGAAAAGGATCAGAAAGGTTATTTTAAGGGCGTTGGGGACGCCGTTGTTAGTGTAAAAATCGTCGATATCTTTCCACCCAAATTGCAAAGTTTTGAAGAAGGCAAGGCATTAGCGGTAGAGCTTTGGCGTAGTGAGTTTATAAAAGAAAGAATGTTTAAATTCGGTCAAGAGGTTGCAGTTCAACTAAGAGAAAAAACAGATTTGGAAGAAATTCAAGGTGTGGAATTAGTTAAAGGTCAGCAGATGCACCGCAATAAAGTGGATCAACAAAACTACCCCTTTTCTTTTGTAGAAGAGATTTTCAATATGAAAACAACTGGTTCAGTGACAGATCCTATTCAATACAATAATGAAATTATAATAGGTGTTCTAAAAGAAATGCATTCATCAAATGGCAAATTAAACACGCTTGACACCGGAAAACGTGTGATGATATCGCTAAAAGAGCAATTAATTAGCTATCTGGAATCAAAGTATAAAGTCGAAGTTAATCACGCTATACTTGATGATATATAATCAAAAATCTTATAAGCTGCTTCAAACGCATCCAGTGCCCAGACACTGGGATCCAGGAATTTTATTAAGTTGGTAAGCATAAAAGTAGCCGTTTTATGTTAAAATACAACGTTTTAATGATTAAAAAAAGGCTGGATTCCAGTGTCAAGCACTGGAATGACACCATTTGCTGTGCAATTTACCTTCAAAAATGAATGTTCGTATAGCTGTGCGCCCGGCACTGCCCTACATTATTGGTAATTATATTATAAGGTGCAAAAGCTGTATAATTCATTTGACTTAAAACGGCTCATTGTATAAAATTGTGGCTAATATATGAATAAAGGTTAACATGGCAGTTAAAATAAGGTTGGCGAGGTTTGGCGCAAAGAAACGCCCTTTTTATAGGATAGTTGTAGCTGATTCACGAGCACCAAGAGATGGGCGTTTTATTGAGAAAATAGGACAATATGATCCAATGTTACCAAAAGACAATAAAAATCGTGTTGTGGTGAAAGCTGATAGATTAAAACATTGGCTAAGTGTAGGCGCGCAGGCAACTGAAAGAGTACTGTGGTTTATCAAAAAAGGCATAGTAACTTTAGAAACAGAACCAAAGAAAACAGAAAAGAAGAAAGTAGAGAACGAGAAAGCACAAGGGCAAGAGGCATAAGTCTCTTAAAATGCTAAATACTGATTTAACAAACAGCGATAAATTAGACGATATTGTATCTTCTGATTTGTCAGCTATGAATGACTTTGTCTTCAAAAATGTCAATGATGAAGATGCTAAGCTTGCTACTGATATTATATCTCATCTTGTTAGGTCAGGTGGAAAAAAAATAAGGCCTAAACTAGTTTTTATTATATGTAAAATGCTAAACTATTCTGGGGAGAATAGGATCAACGTTGCTGCATCGGTAGAGTTTATACACAATGCTACTTTACTTCATGATGATGTGCTCGATGAAAGTGAGGCACGCCATGGAGTTAAAACAGCGAATAAGATTTGGGGAAATAAATCAAGCATTTTAGTTGGTGATCTATTGTTGACTCTAGCATTTAGATGGCTTATAGAGTGTGGAAATTTAAATATTCTCTCTATTTTATCTAAAGCATCGCATTTACTTGTGAAGGGTGAAATAAAGCAGATGACAGCACGCTTTGACCCCCACACAGTCAGGGAAAATTATTTTGATATCATTGGAGAAAAGACAGCATCTTTATTTTCTGCATGCTGTGAAGCTGCATCAACAGTATCTGGTGCAACAAATGACGAAACAGAGAGGCTAAAGAATTTTGGTTTTAATTTTGGTATGGCATTTCAAATAGTTGATGATATGCTCGATTATACTGCTAATCAAGGCACTTCTGGAAAGCAAGTCGGAAAAGACTTTTTCGAAGGTAAAGTCACCTTACCTGCTATTATAGCATACGAAAAGGGCAGTCCAGCAGAGCAAAAATTCTGGGAAAAATGCTTTTCTTCAGCTAGACACAATTTTGACCAAGCATTACACTATATTAATCACCATAATGCCATTCAGCTTTCTATGGAAAAAGCTAGACACTACATTAATATGGCACAAAATGATATTAGTACTTTTTCTGATTCTTTTTATAAAACTACTTTAATTAACTTTTTAAATGCGAGCATAGAAAGACGAATGTAGCTGGCGCTTGATATTTTCAGATTAATTGTTATATATTTATTAGATTCTTAAGGGTAATGATATGTCAGATAGCAGTAAGGAGAAAAAGAAGAAGTTTGCTGATATGGTAAGTAGGCAGAAAGGTGACGACCAACAAAGTGATAACCATAAGCAAACTGATGATTTAAATGAAGATCTCAATACATTAAAAGAACGTGCAGTTCAGCTTGAAGATCATTTACGCCGTGCTGTTGCAGATAATGAAAACGTCAAACGTATAATGCAAAAGCAAATTAGCGATGCAAGTGACTACGCAGTCACAAAACTTGCACGTGATATGATCGACTCGTGCGACAATTTAAAAAGAGTAATGGAAATTTTGAAAGACGGTGATCCTGTTCATGAGGGGATTAAAGTAGCTTATCAAAAAATTATAAATGATCTAAAAAAACATGGAATAGAGGAAGTAGACCCACTTGGTGAGCTTTTTGATAGTAATTTACACCAAGCTGTTGTGGAAAGAGAAGACAATGAAAAAGAGCCTGGCGCCATTGTAGAGGTACTACAAACTGGTTATACTATCAAAAATAGGTTGCTCCGCCCTGCAATGGTTATTCTTTCTAAGAAATCTGCTGATTGTGGAAACGATTAGCATGAGGTAAATGTATAATGACAAGTATTGTCTTTTCAGGTATCCAGCCAAGTGGCGTACTACATTTAGGTAATTATCTTGGTGCAATCAAACAGTGGATAGACTTACAGGATAAATACAAATCTCTTTTTTGTATTGTCGACCTACATGCAATCACAGCAAATAAGCTTCCCGCAAGTGAATTAAAAAGTAATATTTTCAAAACAGCAGCAGCTTATATTGCATGTGGAATAGATCCAGAAAAGTCCATTATTTTTAATCAGTCCACAGTTAGTGGTCATGCAGAACTGGGCTGGCTGCTTGGGTGCTATACACCAATTGGTTGGCTTAATCGCATGACTCAATTTAAAGATAAAGCTGGCAGCGATAAACAAAAAGCCTCTCTTGGATTATATAGTTATCCAGTACTTATGGCTGCAGATATATTGTTGTATCAAACTAAATACGTTCCTGTTGGTGATGATCAAAAACAGCATTTGGAGCTTGCACGTGATATTGCATCAGCTTTTAACAATCATTATAAGCTGTATCATTTCATCGTACCTGAAATCTTAACTTTGGATTGCACATCAAGGATAATGAGCTTAAGAGATGGTACAAGCAAGATGAGTAAATCTGATCCTTCAGAACATTCGTGCATTAACCTTGATGATACGGATGACTTAATTGTCAAAAAAATAGAAAAAGCAAAAACAGATTCAATTCTAGGCTTTGCTACTTTAGAGTGCCGACCAGAAATAAGCAATTTGATAAACATTTATTCAGTGCTTAGTAATGTAAATGTGAAAAAAGTATGTGAAGAAGTGAACAAACATGACATGAAGCACTTCAAAAAAGAGTTAGCTGATTTAATTATCAGTGTTATATCACCCATACGTGAGAAAATGAATGATCTTTTAAAAGACCAATTCCATTTACATGAAATATTAAAAAAAGGCACAAAGAAAGCAGCAGAAATTGCAACCCATAATATAAAAGAAATCAAGGATATTATTGGATTTGCTCAATATCTGTAAGGTTCCAAAGTGTGATGGTGCGAACCGTCATACCGCCGCGGTATCTCAGCCGCTAACACGTAGCGGGATGACGGTTTTTCAAATTGTCGGTAAATCTAAGTCAGTTTAGCTATAGGCAGCAATTTTCTGTATTTATTTTAAGTTGAAGAAAGCTCAAATGAAAAATCGTGTTTTGCTAAAAATCACAGAATGCAGTCTGGTTACAAAATTCTCTAATGGTCTTAAATAAAACTTCCAGTGAATGATTGTCAGACATATTGTGCTCTGCTGATTTTATTAAGTGTACTTCAACATCGGTTGACTTAATTTTTTCAGCTAAATTCAATGAAGTTTGATAAGGAACATCTTTATCATTAATGCTATGCAGCAAGCGCACAGGACAGTTTATATCTATTGTCTTTTTGTTTAAAAGAAGGTTCTTTCTGCCATCTGCGATCAAATTTTTAGTTATTTTGTATGTACAATGCTCTGAAGTAAAATCTATTACACCTTTAGAATCTAGTTCTTCTTTTTGCTTGCCTGACAATTGCTTGAATATCAAATCTTCAGTAAAATCGGGAGCAGACGATATACCAATTAGTGCTGCAATTTTTTCTGGAAATTGAAGGGCAGTGAGCAACATCAGCCATCCTCCCATACTTGAACCTATAATTATTTGTTTATCGCTAGTTAATTCACTCATTACTTTAGCACAATTTTTTTGCCAATCACTTATCGTGTAATCAATAAAATTACCACTTGAATGACCGTGACCAAAATAATCAAATAGCACAAGTGCTACGTCATTTTCTTGGCAAAATTTGTAAATAGCAGTTGCTTTAGTTCCATCCATATTGGATGCAAATCCACCGAAAAAAACTACAGAAGCTTTCTTTCCTTGTAGCTTTCGATATGCTATGTGACCATTATTTCCATCAAACAATTTACAATAATCCATACTACTTTGGCAAAGCAACCGGGCTATCACTCAATTGACGCAAATAACTAACTAGATCTGCAATTTCTTGTGGATTGGAAATACCTGCAAATGCCATACGTGTACCTTTTATATAGGCTTTTGGGTTCTTTAAAAAGGCAAATAGCTCCTCATACCCCCATTTTCCACCTCTTTCAAGCACTGCTTTTGAGTAATTGAATGAGTTACCAAGATGGGCCTTTTTATTTCCAACTATGTTCCATAAGTTTGGTCCTACTTTATTCATTCCACCTTTCTCAAAACTATGGCAGGCTATACATTTTTTTGCTGCTGATTTACCTTTCTCAAAGCTAGCATTCTGCATGAGCGCTCCAATATCAAGCGCCACTTGCTCGATTTTTTGCTGGAACTCATTGCTGCCAGCAGCTACTATCGTTTGGTGTTCAATCTTATATTCTTCTGGACTGTAAAGCATATCAACTACATTACTAACTATCATAATGATTAGCCCAGAAAGTAAAATCGATGCTGCAATCTTATTAAGCTCCATAGTTAATTTTTATTAAGTAATGTTACTTAAATTATGCGAATATTTTCGCAAATAGCAACCAATTACCTTGAAGCTCGCTAAAGATGAGAGTCTCTATAGCTAACCCAAGAAAGGTTTTCCTACGTCCATACCGCCGCGAACCGTCATACCGCCGCGGTATCTCAGCCGCTAACAAGAGATCCCGCTAACAAGTAGCGGGATGACGAGGTTCACTGCCATTAAGTTAAGGAAAGAATGGTTAAAAACTGAACTAAAAAGTCAGAAATAATTAAGGATTTATGACAAATACTGAAACAGAATAGAGTAAACTTTAAAGCAGATAAACTCTGAAGTGTAAATTACTTAAGAAATAGTTTGTTTAGAAGTCATTTTACAGGAGCTATGGCAATAAGCTACCCAGTTATTATCAGAAGATATGAATACTACCTCTAGTCAAAATATGTGTTTTCTAACCCTTTTTTGGTAATTGAACGAACGAAGATAAGGTACCTTATGACGATCAACTTTCCTTCCCTTTCTTACCGCCAAAGTGTTCATCAAAAATAGCTTTGATAATTGATCCATAATGCAGTCAGTATCTGATTCCGTAGCAAAAATGTCGAAAGCCAAGTTTTTGATCGCGTTAAATGAGACAGATTTGTTAATGCTCCTCTTAAGCTTATCATCGGTTAAGTCCATATTCAACGCTTCTTCTACATCTTCTGTCATAACACTTTCTAGGTTGCTAATAAAGATAGCTGACCAAAAATCCTGTTTAACAGACTCAACACTTTTTCCTGTAAAATTTTCTAGACTTAGTCTTCCTTTGAGTTTTGCAAAAAATGTCTCAACTCCCCAGCGTAAAAAATATAACTCCTTAAATCCTCCAGTTTGAAACTTTTGTTCATCCATTAATGATGTAGCTAACACTTCAATTTCACCAGATGGCAGTACCACTTTGAAGCGTTATTCCACTATTTTCTTGTTTTATCTTACGCTGAGCACATATGGTAACCTCAACACTAGATGGGCTTTTTTCTTCAAACATAGCATTCACTTCATTAAAAGATGATCTGGGACATCGAATGACATAAGCAATTTTTCTTTTTGTAAGGCTAGAAAGAAATTTATAAGATAAATATACAAATCAGTAAGTCATTAGTATTTACAACTTTAAGCATTCCATCTGCTAAGTTAATTTCATGAGTGTTACCTCTATCTAACACTGACCTTATGGCAACATTATTTAGCACATCTTAACAAACCGCAAAGGTTGCACTTGCATAATCACCTAAATCTTTTGGTTTTTGGTTACGTATTTTTCTTGAGCCAAATTCATTTTTTATTTCAACGCTTGTTGGTAAAATGATTTTGGAGGCATCAAGAGCTAACACTCTAAAGCCAAAACAAGTTTTAAATTTTTGGTCTTGGTAGTACAAGGAAACCACACCTTCGTTAATTTCTGAAAATGCACTGTGTTTCATTTTTTTTCTTGCTTGACTAAAAGCACTAGCAGTAACGGTATAGTCTTTTTTCCTATATAAAATAAATTCGTTTAGTATTACTTGCAGCGACTTTACACTTTTTCTTAAAATTAAGATAAATATGTCAATAAAAGATAACTTCCTCTTTCTCATAAAATCTTTTGAAGATGATTTATGGGATTCTATAAATTCTAGACTTGCCAATTCATTTTGAATAAATTTTATTACTGCCTTTTTTACTCATACTACCTTTAAACTTATTGGTATACATCATTATCCCATAAAATCTATCTTTTTTCCTTAACTTAATGGCAGTGAGACGAGGTTATCGTCATGCCGCCACGAACCGTCATACCGCGATTCATTCGCGGTATCTCTTAGCCGCTAACAAGTAGCTGGATGACGATTGTCAGGGTGTAATCCCAGTGTCCCTATGATGTCATCCCAGTGCTTGACACTGGGATCCAGGAAAGTTTGCTTGTAAGCAAGCAAACTAGCACAGAAAGTGGTTACAACATTTTCGATGAGATTATATGGAAAACTGGATCCCAGTGTCAAGCACTGGGATGACAAAAAAAGGAGCACTGGAATGGCACCATTTGTTATGTTTAACAAAGTTCGTACTTAGCTTCATGTTAGCCATAAATATTTAAGAAATTTACCAAATGGAAAAAAAGGCAAAAGAAGCCCCATGGTTAACTAGTTCTGACACTGGTTTCCATCCAAGACGGCAGTAGCCCCTTCGGTGTCATTCCAGTGTCAAGCACTGGAATGACAAAGGAGAGCAGTGTCAGCTACTTGGATGACACCTTTTTTCTACTTAGTGTGGGTTATACAAGAAGTCTATTGTATGGCTATTGCTGGTCGTATATTACTTATAGCTTATCTATTCAAATTGCAACTTTGTTTTTCATAATTAATTATTGACAGAAATTATTAATTGGGTTATTATTAAATTATCGTTAACAAGTGAGGCAAAGAAATGATGATATCCAATAATTCTTCATTGCTAAAAGATAGTCAGGAGCTTACTAAAACTAAGCAGACTATATGGAAACCTTTAATTGCTGTTTCATTATTATCTATATTTAGTTTCATATCTGGTCAATATCTTCCTTATGTTATTATAGCAGTTTCTGGTTCTGGTCCTATTGCAGCAGTTCCTTTAGCAATTTTTGCTGTTTCTACGGTTGTTGCACTTATTTCAGTGACATATCTTGTTAAACTGGCTATTTCTAGAGATGATAATAAGAAAGAAGTAGGTCTTAATGGACAGAAATTCGGCCATACTCCATCTCAAGAACCACAAAAATTTGTGTGTAAAAATTGTACTAATCTGGAGAATAAATCAAATGTACCTACTCCTCAATCACCTCCAGTAACGTTTGGAACACAACCAAATCCAAGTCCACCGCCGCCACCTCCTCCATTGCCACAAGATGCTGCACTACCACCTCCGCCTCCGCATTTTTTTACAGCTTCCAAGCGTACGGAGCAACCTAAGAATGATGCACCGAAGAAGGCTGGTGAACCTGAGAATAATAATCATTCTACTCTGTTTGAACAGATAAGAGGAGGTACTACGTTAAAAAGAGTGGGCAGCAACAAAATTTTACAAATGAATTGAAAGCAAAATTAGAAAGTAGTGGGGCACTGACAAAAAAGAAACACCAGAAGAGTTTGCTGCAAGAATAGATAGGGAGCAAGCAGAGAGAAAGAAGTCGGATGATAATGATTCAGATTGGACAAAGAGACTTAAGGAGAGAGCAGCAGTCATGCAATTCTCAGATAGTGAAGAGGAGTCACCGGTACCGCCAAGTTCGTGTGTTGATTCACCACAAGTAAATAATGTTGACTCAGTGGATAATGAGGTGCAAGATTCACCTCCTCTTTCTGTTGAGGATCGCATAGCACAGTTTGGTGGAAAAGCGTTGCGATGCCAAAAGGAAAATGTTGTACAAGGACTATGATAACTATGAAATGGTCAGCCATGCACTTCCCTTCCTTTTCAAAATAAGTTTACCTACAGGTCTGATTGTATTAAGATTACTTAATACAATCAGACCTATTATATGCGCTTATCCAAATATTACCTGCCAACTCTAAAGGAAAAGCCTGCCCATGCTAAAATTATCTCCCATCAATATTCTTTGCGTGCAGGTTTAATAAAGCAGATAGCATCTGGCATCTATACGTGGTTACCACTTGGTCTCTTAGTGCTTAAGAATATTGAAGATATTATCAGAGATGAAATGAACAAATCCGGTGCTATTGAAGCATTAATGCCTTGTGTGCAACCAGCAAGTCTTTGGCGAGAATCAGGGCGTTACGATGATTACGGTAAGGAAATGCTACGCATAAAGGATAGGCATGAGGAAGATATGCTTTTTGGTCCAACGCATGAGGAGATAGCAACTGATTTAATTAGAGATGTGGTAAAAAGTTACAAAGATTTGCCACTTTGTTTATACCAAATTCAATGGAAATTCCGTGATGAGGTAAGACCACGTTATGGTGTTATGAGGGGCAGGGAATTTTTGATGAAGGATGCATACAGTTTTGATGTAGATTACGAAGGTGCACTGAATTCATATAATTTGATGTACAAAACTTACATAAAAATCTTCAAACGCATGGGATTTACTCCAATTGGAGTTCGAGCTGATACGGGGCCAATTGGAGGAAATTTGAGCCACGAGTTTCATATATTGGCAAACACTGGTGAGAGCACTTTATATTATGACAATAAATTTTCTGAACTACTAGAGAGTGAAGATATTGAAAGTTTAAAGAGTATATACGCAGTTGCAGATGATATGCATGATCCTGAGACTTGCCCTATATCACAAGAGCAGTTAAATGTTAGTAAAGGTATTGAAATAGGGCATATTTTTTATTTTGGCGACAAATATTCAAAGCCTATGAAGGCAAGTGTTACTTCTCAAGATGGAAAAAATGTCAATATACATATGGGTTCGTATGGCATTGGGGTTTCAAGACTTGTTGGTGCGATAATAGAAGCTTTTCATGATGATAAGGGAATTATCTGGCCGGAGGAGGTAGCTCCTTTCAGAATTGGTTTAATCAATTTACAAACGAAAGTAACGGAGGCTGCAGATAAAATATACAAAGCTTTGAAGAGCGATGAAGTGCTTTACGATGATACGGAAGGGAGTGTAGGAGTAAAATTTTCTAGAATGGATCTGATAGGCTTGCCGTGGCAAATAATTGTCGGAAAGAAAGCAGTAAGTGAAAATATAGTTGAAGTAAAAAATAGAGCAACTGGAGAGGTAAAGGAAATGCAGATTGAGGAAGCAATAAATCACTTTAGCGCAAAATGATACACGGTATCGGCACTGACATAGTATATATACCAAGAATATTGAGAATATTACAAAAATACGGGGAAAAATTTCTCAATAGAATCTACACTGAAAAGGAAATAGAGCTAAGTAGAAAGTATAATAGTCAAGAAATGCGAGCAAGGTATTTTGCTAAACGCTTTGCAGCAAAAGAAGCTTTTGTTAAAGCACGAGGTAGTGGTCAGGGTATTACAATGAAAGATATAGAAATATACAATGATGTAAGAGGCAAGCCATATCTTACCGTTAGCAAGGATTTTATCTCCAAAATTCATCTTTCTTTAAGTGACGATGGAGATTACGCTACTGCATTTGTTGTAATTTGCGTCTATAGCTCACACAGATAAAGTTTACTCTTTTGTCATCTTATGGCTTACTGTATGAACATTCATTTTTAAAGGTAAACTGCACAGCAAATGGTCAGTGCTTGACACTGTCCTCCTTTGTCATCCCAGTGCCCAGACACTGGTTTTCTGCAATCTCATCGAAAACGTTTTTCTATGCTAGTTTGCTTGCTCACAAGCAAACTTTCCTGGATCCAAGTAGTCTGGGCACTGGGATGACATCTTTGTTGTGTTTAACAAAAACAAATGTTCGTACAGTTGTGGAATGAATCGCAGTATAGCTATAGCATACACAAACGACTAGTTTGCCAAAAAACCATAGCGGTTTTTCTATGATTTTAGTATAATTCTAGCTTTACCTAAACAAAAAGATGAATTATTTAATGGACTGTGTTTTAACGTCTCTTTCCTTACCATTTTCAATTACTGAGAATTATTTATTAATTACTGCGTTGATTCCACTTTTAAGTGCGTTAGTTATTTTTTTTACTGGTAAATGGCCCGGAGTGAACAATAGTATTACTGTCACTTCTTCTGTACTTCTGTTTACGTATACGTGTCTGTGCACTTTATATTGGGTATATGGTGATCATTCTCAATTTATTCTCATGGATTTTGGTAATAATTTGCACATTAGTTTAAAGCTAGAGTCTACCGGAGTAATATTCAGTTTATTAATATCGTTTTTATGGGTGCTGACCAGTATATATGCAATATGTTATATGCAGAATAACTATGCTGATAGCAATCACTCAAGTTTTCTATGCTTTTTTTCAATATCGATTGGCTGTGCAATGTTTATTGCTTTTTCTGGAGACTTGCTCACTACATTTGTCTTTTATGAGCTTCTAACTATTAGTACATACCCTCTGGTTACTTACAACTCAACAAATGAATCAATGATTGCAGGACGCTATTACTTTGGCGTGCTATTTTTCTCTTCTTTGGTATTATTTTTTCCTGCAATAGGCCTTCTATATCATGAATTTCATACTTTAGACTTTGTAAGCGGTGGAATATTCAAATTTGATACTTCACTCATCACTTTCATTGCAGTGTGTTTTGCTATGCTGATTTACGGAATAGGAAAAGCTGCATTAATGCCAATGCATTTTTGGTTACCAAAAGCAATGGTTGCACCAACTCCTGTGAGTGCACTACTGCACGCTGTTGCTGTTGTGAAATCCGGAGTTTTCATCATCATAAAAGTTATATTATACACTTTCGGCGTCGATAATATGCAACGTTTTGTGCAGCAAAATTGGTTTGCTGGAGGGTGGCTTCCGTACGCTGCTGGATTTACTATTATTACTGCATCATTGATTGCACTAAAGCAAAAAGAATTAAAGAAATTGCTTGCTTACTCTACCATCTCTCAATTGTCGTATATTATATTATTCGCTTCAATTTTTAGTGATCTCAGCATGAGGGTTGCAATTTTTCAATTAGTTTGCCACGCATTTGCAAAAATCACTTTGTTTTTCGTTGCCGGAGCAATAATAACGAGAGCAGGTGAGAAATATATAGATAAGATTTACGGTATAGGACGCAGTATGCCAATTAGCATGACAGCATTTGCTATAGGTGCATTGTCTATGATAGGGGTGCCGCCTGCTCCGACTTTTTGGGGTAAATTTCTCATTTTTCAAGCTGTTTTCAACTCTGGCAATGTAATACTTTCTGTGTTTGTAACTCTAGTGTTAATTGTTAGTACTATACTCAACGCTCTGTACTTTTTACCGATAATTTACAACGCCTTTTTCTTAAAACCTTCTCAGAATTACTTTATTAAAAAAACACCAATTCTTCTAGTTTTACCTCCAGTTATTACTGCTATGTGCACTTTGGTTATTTTTTTTAACTACCAAGTAATATTTTAAAATCTGTATTTATAACCATTAACAATAAATTTAAATGGTATTATACCAGCCAGAGTTGCTTTTATATTCGACAAAGTGAAGCTAATCTCCACAGTATCCTCCTTATTTTGCTCGGTTGTAAAAACTACAGTAGCATTTCCAGCAAATGTAACTAAGTCCTTGGTCGATCGATCAATAGATAATGTTATTACATTTATGTTGGCGATTTTTCTTTTAGATAAAGACAAATTACCAGCTTCATTATTCGTTTTTTCCTGAAAGCCTTGATAGATTTTATGTATAGAATTGTTTCTTATAAAATTTTCTTGGTACTTCGGTTCAACGATCTTAATGGACTCGTATATTTCAATGTATTTACTTATTAAGTACCTCGCTGTGGAAGTGTATTCATCTTCCTTTTTACTGAAACTAAGCTTATGCATTGCAGAGAACTCATCTTCTGTGTGGTTCATATACTTCACAAAATTTAAATCTTTTTTAATAGGAAATAACAGGTATATGTTTAATGTTAATAAACATAAGCATACTAGGAGAAGCGATACTATTAATGCCATCCAAGATCTTTCTGCTACACAAAACAGATACCTATGGCAGTACCATTCGACTGCTTTACTGAAATAACTTTTGTTTTTTACTGATTCAAGCAATTTATCTTCCATAACACAATACTACCAGACCTAATCGGATCATTATAATAACAATAAGCTTAGATACTCTAAAAAAAACTTTAAAATATGTCTAAATTTTCCCAAATAGGATGAATGATTATATCACCTTGTTCTGCAATGAGGTAGAATTTATCGATTTTGCTCACATCTATATTTATCATTTTTACACTGAAATTTTCAGGATCATAAGTATTACTTTCTACACTTTTGTGATAATTATAATAATGTAATTTATTTTGATCATCAAAATAACCAAATTCATCAGCAAAGGTTCCCACTTTTCTACCTTTACCACTTTTGACTAGCTCAAATAGATCAATTACATGGTTTTGGGATCCAGGCTCAATAGGCCCTTCTGCAGCAAAAAATTTAGGTGCATGACCAATGTATTCCTTAAATTTTAGATTATGAGTCTTTTTTACACTACCAAAATCCACAAATTTATATTCATCTGAAATACCAGAATATTGTGGATCATACTTTTTATATTCAAAAAACTCATTACCTAAAAAATTACAAAACGTTAATTTATAATTATCATGATCGGATTTTACGACTTTAAGGTAATGAAAATCTCCAGGAATCTTTACTTCCTCTTCCGTAATATGATTACGTACAACAAGCTCACCATTTAGCATATGATAGCCAATTTTTGGCAAAGTAGCTATATTGATTGTCTTGTTTAGCTTAAAATTTGCTTCATAAATGCCACTTAACAACTCCTTTCCTTTTTCTAGGGTTATGTCTTGATCTGAAGCTATATTCTTAATTAAGCTTAATTTTTTCTGCATGTTCAATATGGCTTTCGTCAAAACTTCTATTGATTGCCATACAGTTAATTTATTATCAGTCAAATTATATACTTCGAGTATTAAATTAACAGAATTTTATCATGAATTTATGTTAAAAGTATTATACTTTGTAAACTTATGTCATGATATTAACTACATTAGCTAAAACATGCTTTTTATCTAAGTGGAGTTGCTTTGCGGCAACGAAAAGTTCATCTATTTTTTTCCACTGACTTAGCAGAATTTCAACACCATTTACCTCTCTCTTTATGCTTTCTAAAATGAAGGCCTGAATTATATATGATGCTAGTTCTAGTTCGATTTCGCTATTAATTACTTTATTAATCATATTGGGATTCTTTAAATCATGAAGAAATTTATAAAAGCATTTGTATGCTTCATAAGCATCACTACTTATTGTATTTATTATCATTCCTGGCATTCCAGGAAATAAAGTAATCATTTCGTCAAACGTTTGATTATCAAATTTACATTGAGATGAAGCAACTTGCTTTGTTTCATCATAAGTTAATGGGAGTAAATTTAGCTGAAAGCACCTACACCGGATAGTGGTTTGTATATCATATGGCTTATGGCTAATTATAAATATCTTAGAATTTTTTGGCGGCTCTTCTAATATTTTCAATATTGCGTTTTTAGCGTTATTAGTCATTGCCTCTAAGCTATCTATTATAGCTATTTTGTGTTCTGATTGAATGGGACTTAAGTGTAGAAAGTTTTTCATTTCTCTGACTTTTTCTATTCCGATAGTATCACCTTCAACAATGTGTAAGTCCAATGCTACTTCATTATAGTTTTTTATGAGTAACCAATTGGAGAAGGATTTTGCAAGTGTTGCTTTTCCTATACCTTTTTTACCACAGATCAGCCAAGACTGAACAGATAAGTTGTTCATTATTTTTTTTTTGGCTTGGTTGTGGCCTATTACTTTTTTCATTCTTTCTCCTATAGATTTTAGTTTGAAAATGCGTTGTTTACTGTTTGTAATGAAATTGCACCTTCCCTTAAAACCTTAATCTTATCTTCGGTTAAGTCAATAATAGTAGATTCTATACCAGAAACTAGTTCGTCATCTTCAATCACTACAGATAAATGTTGCTTAATGGATTGTGGTATATCGTTTGCCTTACATACACTTTCTTTTCCTGAAATATTTGTACTAGTTGCAACTATTGGAACTTTCAGTTTGTTTAGTATTGAAATTGCAATAGGATGCTCAGGAATTCTGATACCTATACTATCTTTAAAGAATTCGTTTGGCAATATGTTGTTGTTTTTAAGTGGTAAAATATAGGTAATTGGTCCAGGAGAAAAGTGGTTTATTAAATCAATATATCTTTCCTTTACCTTTGCTATTTTTGTCAAATTGTAAATATCACTAACAAATATAGACAGTGGTTTATTTTGAGAGCGTTTCTTTATCTGATATATTTTTCCTATAGATTCATTATCTAGTGCATTACAAGCAAGAGCATACACTGTTTCTGTTGGAAAACACACTAATAAATTGTTCTGTATTGCATTTATTATTTTAGATACCATATAGCTAAAAACTTATTCATAACAACTAGATCAGTTTTGTTGCACTGTATCTTATATAGTAACTGCTAGTTTTTGTAAACGTAATGCAACGCAGCTTACCATTTGTTATGCAGATTTGCTACAACCCAAACTCTTCATTGACTTTATCAATTATTGCCTGTGGTGGATCCTCTCCCCATCCTGAATACAAAATCTCTCCATAGTCTGCAACATCTATAGAGCCAGTTCTGCTTTTTGCTAGAAACATTTCTCTTTTCTCTTTATCAACTAATACATAATGCCACGCTGATTTTCCACGATCTTTACCACGGACTAAGTATATAAGATCTGACCTACTTCTTTTTGTTGCATCAGCAAAAGATCTTTCATTGACAGTTCTGCTTTTACTTTTTATGCCGCCACTTTCAGAAAAAGCTTCCTTGGATTCGGTTTTTTTGCCTGCTAATTCAGAAATTTTTCCTTTTTCCCCTAATGCCCGTTCTTTGGTGTTTTGAGACGAATACTTACTGGAAAAACCTTCCCCTGTACCGCCAGGAGTCCTGTTTGTGAAACGCTTAGTAAATGAATTATTGTCGTTGTTTTCTGCCATAAAAATCTCCAAACTTTAGATTGTAGAATCCAAACTTTTACTACACTTTATCATATGTTAATTAAATTAATATAAATGAAAAATAATATAGTAATTATTACAGGAATTACGGCCTCAGGTAAATCAGAATTATGCGATAACCTGAGAGAAAAATATGGAAATATTAGTATAATAAATTGTGATTCAAAGCAGGTATACAAAGAAATTCCCATAATTACTGCTCAACCACTAAAGCAAGAAGAATTTTATAAATTATATGGTTATGTTTCAGCAAAAGAAAATTATTCCGTGGGTCTATGGTTAGAGGATTTAGAAAAAGAAGTTAATCACGCATTAGAAAATGCTCAAATACCTATCATCACTGGAGGAAGCGGGCTTTACATCAGCAGTTTCATCAAAGGCTTATCATCAATGCCACAAATAAGTCAGGAAGTGAGAAAAAACGTAAGTGAGCTCAGGAAAAATTTAAGTAAAGAGGAGTTCTATAAATTAGTATTAAGCAAAGACTCAAAAGTTCAAGATAAAATCTGTATTAATGACTCGCACCGTCTTTCAAGAGCACTTGAAGTTATCACTGAAACTGGTAAGACAATCTTTGTATGGCAAGAAAATAGACAGCCTCCTTTATTCGATAATTTTAAGATATATACAATTTTGCCTAAACGTGAGGATGTATACCAAAAAATAAATTCTCGTTTTATCAAAATGATCGAAAATGGAGCAATTGATGAAGTAAAAAAGCTACTTAGTATGAACTTAGCTCCAAATTTGCCAGCTATGAAAGCACATGGAGTGCCAGAAATTGTAAAGTATTTGAAAGGTGAGATTACTTTAGACGAAGCGATACAGATTGCTCAAACAAACACAAGACACTACGCAAAACGCCAGTACACTTGGTTTAAAAACCAGTTCCCAAGTTCTGAAGTCATTGATTGTGCAAATGAGCTAACAGCGCTTGAAATATTTTAATTGTTAGTTTCCAGGTGTATTTCCATACTCATTGCTATGAATGGGCGGTTCCATATTTTCCAGATGGCTGTTCACTTTTGGTGGCTTATCCAAGCCATGCTCTATTTTTATTTTAAAAAATCCAAGCCTCTCGCAAAATTTCTGAAAACACTCTTTTATAACGTCAAACAAGTTTTTATCACCTATATTATAGTCCTTCAGTCTCTTAGGAACAGTAAGTGACAATTTACCATCTTCATATGTTACATTTTTATCACCTTGAGACTTAAGTGTGAATTCTAGCGAGCTATCCAATTTACATAATTCTTCTTCCAGTTCTGCAAAAGTGCGAACTGCAATTTTTTCTTCAATTCTGATTGCCGCATGACTTGGATCACTACAATTAATATGTGTTACATGATTAGACTGAAACAATAACCCATATGTTTCAGCTAAATGAAGGATAGGTCCTCCTTTACCATACAATGCACCCACATAAGCAGCCTGGTTACAATTAGTGATTAGTTCTTCTAGAATAGAATCATTTGGAACTTCTGCTTCAGCATATTCAAATAGCTCTGTAAAAACTTGTTTTACAAATTGGCGGTACTTATTTTTGTCATTTGAAATGAGGTTGGTATGTTTATTATATAATTCATCAACAAGCTCTTTTGTTATAACTTTGTTCTGAATAACAAGTTTCATTCTTGGAAGATCTACGTACATAGTTGCACCAGAATTCGCTTCAGCATTATCTTTACCAGCCCTCAACCTGCTAAAACCAAACTTTTCTGCTTGAGCTCTTAGTGTAACTATTGGATTTTCCTTTTCTTTTGGTGTAGAGCCGTTCATCATTAATACCTTGATATAGACTGCTAATGGTATAATAATACATAAAAATGATTAATAAGTTAATAAAATACCTACTATAAGCCCTATGATAGCAAATATAGTTAGGGGTAACTTAGGCTTACCGACGATTTTAAAAACAACAAATTCGTCATTCCGTTACGTGTTAGCGGCTGAGATACCGCGAATGAATCGCGGTATAACGTTAGAGAGCTGTGCTAGCTATAGTGCATACCTGACCATAAGGTGACAAGATTTTAAAAAGGCTCTATAACAGTTTTACACATGTATGAATCTCAATGAGCAATCAGATTTTTCTAAATAGCAGGCTGGAGAATATACCTAAGTTCCATTCCGCAATATTGCCTAAACTTTGTGGTGGGGACAAGGTGGTGGATCTGCTGTTTTATAAGCCACTTAGTTATGTGGATAGAAGCAAGTTACTATCTGATGCTCGAGTTGGAGAATTTACAACTTTCATTGCAAAAGTTTATGAGCATCAGTCGCCCACTTTTAGAGGTAGACCATATAAAATAGTCGTTGAAAGTGAGAGTCAGTATATATTCATAGTCTTTTTTAATTACTCAGTTAAGTATTTATATAAACTATTTCCAATTGGAGCGAATGTGATCATCAGTGGCAAACTCGAAAAATTTGCTGAACATTGGCAAATTACTCATCCAGATTACGTGTCGCTTGACATCAACCAATTTAAAGAAATAGCTTGCATAGAGCCAGTTTACCAATTATGCCGTGGCATTACCAATAAGCGCATTGGGAACATAATAAGCTCTAATCTAAAGGAATTGCCTGATTTACCAGAGTGGATAGATGATACATTAATCAAGCAAAAAAAATGGTTAAGTTGGAGGGAAAGCATCATAAAGTTGCACAGACCAAGCTCATTGGTGGAAGCTGAGGTTTGTAGAAAAAGGCTTGCTTATGATGAATTGTTTGCGTATCAGCTAGCGCTGAAACTTGCAAGAAAAAATCATGTGAAAGAAAGGGGAAGAGAATTTATAATATTGAGTAAATACAAAGAGCAAGTTTTAAATGAATTGTCGTTTCAATTAACAAATGATCAAACTCGTGCAATAGATGAGATCTCAGAGAGACAAAAATCCAAGTATCGCATGATAAGCTTGCTGCAAGGTGATGTTGGTAGTGGCAAAACCGTAGTTGCACTTTTTGCAATGATAAATGTGGTAGAAAACAACATGCAGGCAGCTCTAATGGCACCGACTACTATCTTGGCGGAGCAACATTATAATTGGATTGAGGAAGTTTTATCCTGTACCGATATAAAAGTTGCGCTGCTTACTGGTAAAACTTCGCGCAAGGAAAGAAAGATTATCATGAACGAACTTGCAAGTGGTGTTTTAAATATAGTGATTGGCACTCATGCACTATTTCAAGCTAACGTTACATTTAAAAATTTAGGGCTTGCAGTCATAGACGAACAACAGCGATTTGGAGTGATGCAGAGAAATCGCTTGGTAGGAAAAGGAGAAAATGCCGATATACTTTTCGTTACTGCAACTCCCATTCCAAGAACCTTGCAGCAAGCTATGTATGGTGATGTTGAATGTTCAATTTTGAAAGAAAAACCAAAATCCAGATTGCCAATAAAAACTGTAACTATGAACATTAGTAGGGTGCCAGATGTTATTGAAAAGCTAAAAGGTGCTATAAACAGGGGCGAAAAAGCATATTGGATTTGTCCATATATAGAAGAAAACGAAGAGACCAATATTGCTGCAGCAGAGATGCGTTTTCAGGAATTACAAAAAACATTTCTTGATAAAGTCGGGATAATACACGGAAAATTGACTCAGGAGCAGAAAGATCAAGTTATGTTTTCCTTCAAAAGGAATGAATTTTCTCTGCTTGTTGCAACCACTGTGATAGAAGTTGGTATAGATGTGCCAGATGCAACCATCATGATTATAGAAAATGCAGAGCAATTTGGGTTATCACAATTGCATCAGTTAAGAGGCAGAGTAGGGCGAGGAAACAAGCCATCTTTTTGTGTATTATTATACGATAATTTAAGTAAAAGCTCATCTTCAAAGTTAAAGATCATGTGTGAGTCACAAGATGGATTTTACATTGCTGAAAGGGATATGATGCTAAGAGGCAGTGGAGATATTTTAGGCACAAAACAATCAGGATGTATGGAATTTAAATTTGCTGATTTATATCAGGACAAAGAGCTGCTCAATCTCGCGTATAATAACGCAAAAGGCGCAATGGCTGATTTTGAATTACTGCTTGATATATTTGAATATAGGAGTAGATTACATTTTTCAAAATTTCAGTAGGAAAACCAGGTAGCCCACAGAAACGAAAAAACTTACTTGACACCCTTCGCCAGCGCCCTTATCATGATAGTGAAGCTATTGTATTTGCTTTTGCCAATCTGCAGATTAAAAGGTAAGGATTACTTAATGTATCGGCGTCTTATGTTCAATTTTTTGCAGTATATAGATACTGTATGTCTTTACAAAACTTCATCTACATCTAGATTTTTATCTAAATAAGCTGAACGCGCTTATAAAGCGTTACAAGACATCAAAAAATGCCAATACTCGACAGAGATAGTAAAAGACTAGCTAACTCGGGGATTCTTTGTCTTTTTTTCTGCTTAGTAAATTTCTTAAACATTTGCAGCGTAAGTTAGTTGCAATTAAAAGCGGCTGAATCTCGCTTGTCAAGCGTTTAAAACATAAAAAACGCCAATATTTTAAAGCGGATAATAACCACGGGGCTTCTTTTGCCTTTTTTTTCATTTGGTAAATTTCTTAATGTTTATGGCTAAACGACAACCGTCATCCCGCTGCTTGTTAGCGGAATCTGCTGTGGCGACATAAACTCAAATCATTTCAAATTTCAATCCAAAGAGGTATCATTATGTCAAACAACTTCAATTTTAAAGAATTTTTTAACCACTATGAAACAAATAGTACGTCAGATGATATACAAAGGTATTATTTGCTGTGGAAATCAGTAATAGCGCAGGCAATGATTGATGCAGCAAGTAACTGTAAAAAAACAGAAAGCTTGGTAGAAAAACGTAAGGCAATTTCTTGGTTGTCAGACTTTAGTCAAGATTTTGTGCACACATGTATATTGGCTGATTGTGATCCGGTATACGTAAAAAATAAAATACAGCCAACCTTAAAAAGCCTTACTAGATAAAGCCTTTTTATATACTTAATGAGGTTTACTCCTTTTACCGAAAAAAATATAATTCAATCTCCTATCTATAGTTGCCTCTATATCTTTGATTAATAGCTGCTTTATCATGTTTACTTTTCGCTTTGCATCTTGAGCTTGACGCTCATTGTTACCACTGTTATTGCTGTAATTATTCTTATCACTATAACTACTGCCACTTGGTTTGCTACTGTTACTGAACTCACTACCCTTTTTTCTTCTTGTGTTGAGTATCTGTATTATCTTTTCCTTTAAAAAGGACTTCCAGCCTGTGCCAAGTAATAATTTATAGAGAAAATGCGGAGTAAGAAACGCCACTAATATTCGAATAGAAATTCCGTAACCGAGATCTTCCCTATTTTCATAATACCACTTGCAATATTGAAACAAACGGTAAAACGCATTTTTGAAAGAGCAAAATTCTACAGCATACCAAAAACCATTGCTGAGAAACATGAGCACAATGCTGAATGTGTAAAGATACATTGTGAAGAGAAACAGTTTCACAATTATATCTTTTAGACTACCTAATATATAATTCAATAATCTTAATTTATAGAAAAGTGATATCATTTCACACCCACTTCAATATGGCTGGGGTGGAAGGATTCGAACCTTCGCGTGGCGGTATCAAAAACCGCTGCCTTACCACTTGGCTACACCCCAATACTACTTACATCAATAACACTATTAGCCCAATTAGTAAAAGATTTATTTGCTTTTTCTATGGGCATCACAGCAATAGCTGGCTGATCATAAGAATGCATTGCTTCGATTTTTTCTACAATTTTATCAACTTGATCATTCCTGCTCTTCATAATTGCCACTACTTCACAACTATTACTAATTTTACCTTCCCATAAATACAGAGAATTCACTTCGGGAAATATATTTACACATACAATTAATTTCTCGTTTAACAATTCTTCAGAAACAGTTTTAGCCTCCTCAAAATTTGAAAAAGTTGTATAAACCAAAACTAAATTATTCATTAGTAGCTACATAAATGCATTGCTACTATACTCTACCGAGATTTATTCATCAAGAGAAAATAACGCCAGCGCGTACTGTATGAACATTTGTTTGCAAAGGTAGTATGTTAAGTGTTATAGCTAGTTTGCCTCAAACGTAAAGGTGTCATCCCAGTGCCCCTGTGATGTCATTCCAGTGCTTGACACTGGAATCCAGTTTTCCATATAATCTCATCGAAAACGTTGTAACCACTTCCTATGCTAGTTTGCTTGTAAACAAGCAAACTTTCCTGGATCCCAGTGTCAGCTACTCGGATGACACCTTTCCTAGCAGAGAAATCACAATGTTCATACGGTTGTACGCATACCGCTGGGATCTAGGATTTTTCTATAGTTTAAAAACAAAAAAAGGACGTTACTCATTGAGTAACATCCTTTTGGAGAAGGTAGAAGTTTTACTTATTACACTGTTCCTGGAGTTGCTGTAGCTCTTGAGTTGACAGGTTCTGCACTAGGTTGATCTAGAGATGCGCGTCGTTTTGCCAACTTTTCTTCGAGTTCTCTGTCAAATTCTTCTTTTAAAGGAAGAACTTGTTTTCTTGTTAGCGTAGAAGAACCAGAACCCATTCCACTATCAGTAGAATTACTGTGAGTGAGAGTTCTGTTACTCAAACTATCCAGGTTTTGCTCCACAATAGGATCACTGAGAACATCTTCACTGAAAGAACTTTGTCCATTTAAGTTAGTCAATGAGGCGCTTCTTGGTAGTTCTGGTGGAGCAACTGGAGTAAGCTTAGGAGTTAAGCTACTAGATGAATTGCTTCTACGGACTGTTGCAAAGTTCTGAGAATCTGAATCAGAGACAGTAGCAGTACTTTCAGTTCCTATAGAATTTAGTGAATTGCTTTTTGACAAGCTGTTAGATTGTTCAGAGCCTTTTCTTCCCAGTGAAGAGAATGATGATGACACAGACCTAGTTAAACTTTTGACAGAAGGCCTGTTAGCTTTTTTCTCTGCTCTGTCAAACATATTGCTTACGCTTGAGTACAAATGATTTTCTCTACATTCTTTAATAACCTTCTTAATTTCATCGTGATGTTCAGAGAAAACACTGTCGATGAAATAACTACCTTTAGGTAATGACCTTTGTGTTAACAAGTTATGCAAGCTTTTTTCATTTAAATTATTAATGAATTCTTTCTGTACTTGCCATCCAGAAGTATGTTCAATCTCCCCTGATTTTGCCTTCTCTGCCATTTTTAAATCAATTTCTGACGATATTCCAGAAAGTATATTTTTCACTAACCCAGAATTATTTCCTTTATCAGCAAAAATTGCTTTCATATCATTTCTTATTTCGTCAGATTTCTTAATTGCATCTGGAGTAAACCTTTTTACCTTATCTAAATAGTCCGTCTCACCAGATGCCTTATGGAACTTATTTGCCACTCCTTCGCCTACAAAACTAGCGCCTTTTTTCAGTGAACCTACTGAATGTTCATAACCTTCTTTCACCTTATCTTTAACATGCATAGCACCATCTCTAACTTTTCCGGCAGCGTATGTTGATGCGTCCTTAACTTTCCCAGCAGTATATTTCGCCCCATCAACTGTTTTTTCTGCTGACCACTTGAGCCCTTTATATCCAGATTGAACTGCTTTTACAGCGACTTTTACAGCGAAATATAAAGCAAGACCAACTATAGCACCCGGTATAGCAAGTGTTGCACCAACTGCCAAAAGTGGTAGTACTGCCGTAAATAATCCACTTGCTGTACTTACTACAAGAATCTTATCTCCTTGTTTCATCTTAGGGAATTCTGTATCTCCTTTTAACAGGTCAGTCATTCTTTCTTTTAGCTTCTTGTGATCATTAGCAATATCTGAATTTGGTAGATTTTGCATCGTTTTATTCAAATCAAAACTATCTTCTGGTTGGTTTTGTTGAGTTCCAACAGAATTTGAATTTTTTTCATTATGTAACATTTTAAACCTCACTATTAATTAAATATATTATAATTGTATTCCTTGATTCTTAAGTTAGTGTTAAATTGATTGCCAGTATTTATTTGTCTTCAAATAATTTCGCTTGACGTGTTTTGTGGTAACATAGAAAATTAGGTCAAGAAGCTGCAGCATTTATGAAGTATAGAAAAAGAACACTCATCTTTTTGGCTGTTATAACTTTAATAATAATAGCTTTACTATTTAGGTATAATTCCCATTTTCACAAAGACGTAGTGCACTTAAAGAGTGACAACAAAGAATTCAAAAAAAAGCCAGAAAATTCCATAGAGTCGACCATATTACATAGAGAAAAGGAAGTGTACGATCATGTTTTCCATCCTGATGATTAATTTGTAAATAAAATAGCAATTTATGTTTGCATTTTCTTATTAAAGAAGTAATATTAGCGTATTAATTATAGAATCAATCATTATGTTTGATGATAATAATCCTTGGAATCTGGGAAAGAAACCGGTAGGGAACAAAACTCCTAATAATGAAGATATTTTAAGTAAAGCTGTATCTGATATAAGGTTCTTTCTTAATGGATTAACCAGAAACAGGGGCAAAAAACCTTATTTCATCATTTTCATTATTTTGCTGTTCTATGCTTGCACTGGCTTTTATATTGTCCATCCTAGTGAAGAAAGTATAGAACTTACCTTTGGTAAATATTCTAATACAGAAACACCTGGTTTGCGTTATCACTTCCCCTACCCTATTGGCAAGGTTTTTAAAGTGAACGTTAAGGAAGTAAATCGTGAAGAAATTGGGGTAAGTAGTTCTTATGGGCGAGATACAGATCGCGGTGAAGGCGTGATGCTAACTGGAGATGAAAATATAGTCAACGTTAACTTCGAGGTTCAGTGGCGCGTTAGAGATGCTAAGGACTATTTATTCAAAGTGCGGGATTACAAACCCGGTTTCAGTGTTAAAAATGCTGCTGAAAGTGCCATGAGAGAAATAATAGGTAAAAATACGATCTCTTTTGCACTTGGTCAAGGCAGACCAGAAATTTCTAGAGATACTAGAATTCTATTGCAGCAGATTCTTGATGGATACCAAATGGGTATAGAGATTTTATCTGTTCAAATGAAAAAAATTGATCCACCAGAAAAAGTAATCAGTTCGTTTAGAGATGTACAAAGTGCTCGTGCAGACAAAGAGCGTACTATAAACGAAGCATATGCTTATAATAATGATATTATACCTCGAGCAAAGGGTGAAGCGATAAAGATAAAATTAGATGCACAAGCATATGAAAATGAAATAATAAATGAAGCAAAAGGTAATGCAAATCGCTTTTTATCTCTTTATGAGGAATATAGACAGAATCCTTCTCTCGTTAAGAATCGTATTTATCTTGAAACTATGGAAAATATTTTCAGTAAGGTAGACAAAGTTGTTGTAACTGATGATCTGAAAGGTATGTTTTCTTATTTACCTCTTACAAATTTAGGAAAATAACCATGAGTAGTAATATTAAAATTGTTTTTGTTTCTGTATTTGTTGTTTTATTGATTGTTTTATTTAATTCAATATTTGTTGTGCAAGAAACAAAGCAAGCGATAGTTATACAACTCGGTAAAGTTGTAAGGGATGTTAGGGAAAGTGGCTTATATTTTAAGTTGCCATTCATAAATAGTGTAGAGTTTCTTGATAAAAGAGTTTTAGATTTAAGTCCTGATAAGATCCCAAGGGAAGTGATAACAGCGGATCAAAAACGTATTATAGTAGATGCGTATGCAAAATATAAAATAACAAATCCTGTTACTTTTTACCAGGCTGTGAGGAATGAATCAGGTCTGGTTAGAAGATTATATCCGGTTATAGAAGCACACATAAGAGAAAATATAGGCAGATTTTCGTTGATTAGCTTGTTGAATGAAAAAAGATCAGAGGTTATGCAATTGATTCAGCGTGGAGTTTATTCTGAAGCTGAAAAATTTGGCATAGAAATAATAGATGTAAGAATTAAGAGAGCAGACTTACCAGAAGAAAATAGTTCTGCAATATTTCGCCGTATGCAAACTGAAAGGGAAAAAGAAGCAAAAGAAATTAGAGCAGAAGGAGAGCAAGCTGGGCAGGAAGTTAGATCAAAAGCTGATAAATTAAAAAGGGAAATTATCTCCAGTGCAGTAAAAGAATCGTACGAAATAAGGGGCCGTGGTTATGCTGAAGCAACTAGAATTTATAATGAGGCATTTAAGGTCGATGAAGAGTTCTTTAACTTTTATCGCTCTATGAGCGCTTACAGTAAATCATTTGCCGAAAATAATACTAAATTTGTACTTTCACCAAACAATAACTTTTTAGATATTTTAAATAAGGGGTGGAAATAGTCTATGAAAAGTAAGGCATTTATTTTATCTATATTTGCATATTTTCTAATTGCGTTTTCTTCGTATGCTAATATGTTTGATTGGAATGCAAAAAAGGTCGTTGATGCTAGCACTACTGCATGCAACTGTAATCAAGGACTTGCCGATTTAGTGGAAGAACTCATTCCTGCGGTTGTAAATATTTCAAGCGAACAAATCATCAAACAAGAAAATAACAGCAGAACTAGAGTTCCATCTATGCCAGGAAATAATTTTTTTGATGATTTTAGAGAGTTTTTTGAGCATTTTGATCAGTTTTTTATGGATAGGGGCCCTAGTGTTAACAAAGAGGTGGTGTTGCTTGGTTCTGGATTTATTATAGATAAAGGTGGAACTATAGTAACCAATTATCACGTTATTAAAAACGCCAAAGATATCACAGTTACTATGAACGATAATACTTATTTCAAAGCAGAAGTTTTAGGCTATGATGCAAGAACTGATCTTGCTGTGCTTAAGATTAATTCTGATAAAGATCTTTCTTCTGTTGCATTTGGTGATTCTGATAAAGCAAGGGTTGGTGATACGGTTATGGCAATAGGTAACCCATTTGGTTTGGGTGGCTCTGTAAGCACAGGAATTATATCTGCAAGGTCCAGGGACATTAGTATTGGCACTATGAATGAATTTATTCAAACTGATGCTGCAATTAATAGGGGTAATTCTGGAGGACCGTTATTTGATTTAAATGGAAAAGTTATAGGTATTAATACTGCTATCTATTCTCCATCTGAGTCTGGCGGCAACGTGGGTATAGGTTTTGCCATACCATCTAATTTAGCTATGTCAATTATTGACACATTAAAAAGTGGCAAAAAAATAAAACATGGTTGGCTTGGTGTGCAAGTTCAGCCTATAACGAAAGAATTTGCTGAGTCCTTGGGTTTAAAAGATATAAAAGGCGCATTGGTTGCAAGTATAGTAAAGGATAGTCCTGCAGAAAAAGGTGGGATTAAAGTAGGTGATATATTATTAGAATTTGACGGTAAAAAAATCGATAGAATGACACAATTACCTCAAATGGTTTCAAGAGCTGGACCTGAGAAAAAAGTGCAAGTTAAGTTACTTAGAAAGAGCAAAGAGGTTAATATTAAAGTTGTGATCGGAGAATCTACAAATGATGGCCAAGATAACAATCAAGAAGAAAATAAATCAACATCTGATTATGTAACCGGTTTAACTGTTTCAAATCTGCCAAAAGAATCAAAAGAAAGTAAAAATAATGTACCTACAAAAGGTGTGATAGTTACCAATGTAGATAGTAACAGTAATGCCACGTTGCGTGGTATTAAAAAAGGAGACATTATTATCCAATTAGATGGAACCGATATAGAAAATACTAATGATTTTCAAAAACAAGTTGATTCAGCAGTAAAGAAAAACGGTAAAGATTCAATAATGTTGCTCATTTACCGCAATGGAAATCAATTCTTTACTTCGATAAAGTTGAAGAAATAGCACTCGTAGGTTATTTACTAAATTAGCAGCATTGTAAGCCTGTCACTGTAACACCTCAATCTTACAAGACAAATCAAAACTATTAAAGTCTACATTCCATTCACTAAAATACACATATGGATAATATAAATTTTCTAAAATTCATTGAACTGTGCTTTCAAACAGTGGTGCCGGGATGTGAGTATAATGATTATCAGTACATAAAAGTCATAGCAGAAAGGCTGGAAGCAGCGAATGCTGGCGAAGTAAGGCGCATAATATTCAATATGCCTCCGCGTTCAATGAAGTCCATATGTATGAGTGTTGCGTGGCCCGCATGGATACTGGGCAACTGCAAGAATAATAGTTGCAAGTTATTCTAAGTTGCTTAGTGAAAAACATTCGCTTGATACCAGGTGCATAATGCAATCTGATTGGTATAAAGAACTATTTCCAGAGGTAGAACTATCCAAAGACCAGAACACTAAATATAAATTCCAAACAGTGCAGAGAGGATACAGAATCGCAACATCAGTTGGAGGAACATTAACCGGTGAAGGTGGTGACTCTATTATTGTGGATGATCCGCTTAACCCTGCTCAAGCTTTGAGTGAAACATTTAGAAAACGTGCCACAAACTGGTTCGATCAGACTTTAGTAACGAGACTCAACGATAGAAAAAAAGGAGTAATTGTGCTTGTGATGCATAGGCTCCACCTGGAAGACTTAACTGGGAACCTCTTATCTAAGCCAAAAAACATATGGCATCACATTTGTTTGCCAATGATTTCTGAAAATAAGGAGGTTATTTATTCAATTAATAACCATACTGGTGTCATTCCAATCCCCCCTCCTGTCATCCCAGTGCCCAGACACTTGTATCTGGGATCTCGTTCCTTAACTTTATAGTGTAAATTATTTCAAATTGTGTCTAGCTGCAAGTATAATAATTTCCATTTATAGATAAAGTATGTTGCAAATGTTATGCCAAAGAGTATAATAAAATCTATATCAAATACTTTACAAGAAAAAGTGGGATAGAGGCAAAAGCAAATATTAATAAGGATAATTTAAGAAAAGCGCATACTAGAGTTTGAAGAAGCAGTAAAAATAAAAAATATTATTGAAAGGTTAAATAGCACATGATATAATATATATAGTGTAAAAATGTAAATAATTTTATTGACATCTTTACATTAATAGTTCTTAAATATTTAGTACTGTAGAATTAAGTTTTATGAAGGAAGTAAAAATGGTGGAAAGCTTTTCAGGTAACAACAAAGGCAGTAATTTTATTGAGGAGGCAAAAATAATGGAAAATTTTTCAGATAATAACGGAAACGGTAGCTCAATCTTCCAAGGAAAAATCAGGGAGCAAGATTTCTCTGCAGAGCAGAAGCTAAATGAACTAAAAGCAGCCATAGAGGAGCTTACCAGACAAGATTTGCTCAGGAGGCTCGAGTGTGAGCGTCAGGCTTCTAGTTGTATCGATGAAATATCATCTCAAGCAGAGCTATATATCGGAGAAGGTGATGATGAGGATTACTTCACTGGTGAAAAAGGAAGAGTACTCGGAGATTTCTGGAATTTCTTTGAATCTCTCTTCAACCTTTTTGAAGTAGATGTAGATGATCCGAAAATCTACCAAATGCTCAAGGAGAAGAAAGAAAAAAACCTGATTGCTGCGATAATGAAGTTTTTGCGTGATAAGCTTAAGGAGTTAATCAAGAAGATTTTTGCACGCGATTTAAGTTTCAATCAGAAGTTGGACAAAAAGATAAAAGAATTGCAGAAAAAATTAGGCAGTGGTGAGTTATCAGAAGAAGAGTTTGCAAGGGCGTTAGAAAGATTAACTGCATTGCAAGATCTGAAACTCAGGTTACAAATGGCCGTTGTCGGATGGATTGTTACAATGTTCGCAGAGATGTTTGGAGTTGAGTTGGCGGCTGCGGTAGAGGCATCTACAGAAAAAGAAGATAAAAAAGCAGAAAAAACATCATTAGAAGCAACTAAAGAAGTTTGCGAAAACGTAGAAATGAAAGTGGATGAAAGAGAAAAACCTAAAGTGCCAGTTTTCCTTTTTGAAATTTCACCAGGATTTGTAAGACCGGTTGTTCTGAGCAAACCAGAACTTGAAATTGCGTCAGATCCTTTGAAACATCTATTGCGTCTTGCTGAGCTTGAAAGAAAATATCATGAAAATTCACAAAAACCAGAAAAAGTGAATGAAGAGAAAAAAGCGAAGCCTGAACCGAAGAAAGAGGTGTGTCCACCGAAACTTCCAGACAAGAAGCCTGTGGCAAGTGGGATAAAAATTAATTTTAATAAAATAAAGAATATTGGTTTCCGAGAAAGGGATGCGAATACTAGTGTTAATGGAAGAGGAACCACGCCACCCACTAATGGACAAGGAAACAAGCTTGATAATGGGAAGAAAAACGAGTCTGCTAGTTATGCAGCAAGCCGTCTGAATGGTAATGTTAATAAGAAAGAAGCGGATAACCTTTACACCAAACTTGCAAAAGAACTTGCCAATTTTAAAATAGGTGTTTGGAATGGTGCTGAGAATGAAGGTTCTGTGAATGATGCTCAATCACCAAGAGGATTGACTAATGATGTAAAAGTTGAGAAATGTGTAGAAGGTCAATCAGTAGGAAAGACATAATCGTGAAGGTAGTTAGATCCCAGTGTCTGGGCACTGGGATGACACCCTCTTGGATGGAAACCAGCGTCAGCTACTTGGATGACGCCTCACCATGTCATTCCAGTGCGTGACGCTGGAATCCAGGAGTATAAAAATGACGAATAAAATTTATACTAAAAAATATAAAAAAAGTGCTTGCACTACAATTTATTTTTAGTATACTAGTTACATAATGTTTTTACTTAGGGGTCAATATGTATAGTAATAATGATAAAAAAGATAGCGATAAAGGGTTTACTCCAAGCAGCAGGTATGAAAAGTATAGCGGTTCTAATCCGGTAATGCTTGAGGCACGTGAAAGACAAAGACGTAAAAGTAGCAAGCCTGGCTCGCAAATGGAGAGTAGTAGCTCTACTAGTGCTGGCAGTAGTAAAGGTAAAAGTAAGTAATGTTGTTTCATCACAATTTTAGTAGGGGGAGTTATGGGTAATTCTACAAAAGAGCTAGTTAACGCATTTAACTTAAATAATTATGGTATTGATAAGGTCAATACTAATTTTACTGTAGAAGGTAAAAAGATTGTTGGTTTATTTGCTAGTGGTACTAATACAAAAGAATATCTGCGAAGAATAGGAGAGGAGATAATAAAGCAGCACTACAGTGATGGAACTGAGTTAGCAAGTGAATATTATAACTTAAACTATTTTCCATTTGTTCTAGATGCTAATCCTGATAAAGAGGATTTAGGTAATGGCATAGTGAAAGTAAAGCTTGCAGATTCTACAGATAATGGAGTAATTCGTAACTTGAAGGTTCATTTTGCTAATGAGTTTGAGGGGGCTGTGAGATCTAAAGTGGCTGCACTTCTACAAGAATTAGTAGGAATAACGAAGGAACAAGCATATGAATGGGTCAATGGAACTGTTGGAACAGGAGCGATAGGTAGTCCTTATCTATACTGTATAGCTTTTAGCAACGAGTACCTCGAAAAAAGGTATAATTCGAGGATTTTTGAGCTATTGAAGAGTCTTTATATCAGTGAATTTAACTCAAGATTAGAGGCGTGTGATCTTAAGAGTTCAGACTTTTATGAATATAAAGATGGTATGTTATACATTAAAAATGTGAGTGGTAAGGTAGTCAGGAGTGTAACAGAATATGTTAAAGGGCGAGTAGCGCTTGATTTTAGAACTCCAGGCAGCGTAGAGTCTAAAGTTGAAAATTGTAAAAATGTTTTGAGTGAACTAATTCTTAAAGCGACAGGAAAGTTTGTTGACGGGTGTGATTATGATGACTTTACAAACAAAAACAAAATAAAGAATGGGCATAGTTTTGCTCTTATACCTTTTATAGAAGAGAATGGTCAGTTGAAATCTTTAAGTTCTAGGGATGCATCAAAGATTAATGAAGGAATATTTAATGGTTTTCATTGTATAAGTGATATTAGAGGCAAAACTGCAAATCCACAATTTGCTAATTGTAAAGAGCCAGTTTATGCTTTCTCTAATAAGCAGATTGCTCAGTTACTTCCTAAAATTATGGGGTCTCCAATTGCATATAATCAAATAAACGGACGTTTTGAATTTTCAGTTGGTCTTGAGAATTTTAAGAGACGTAGCTCGAGTCGATCCTCCTCAACGGTAACTTCTCCACTCAATTCTCCTACACATGCAGAGCCACCAAGAACACCGCTTGAACAAACTGGAGCTAGGTTTTTTGAATCTAGAGGAGGCAGAGGTAGTGGTCTTGGTGATTCACCTCCACAACTTAAGGATTCTGGTTCTTCAAGTGGTGGTCCAAGTTCTGGCTTAACTGAATTGTCATCACCGACACAGGAGTTTCACAAGCGAAGTCGTGGTGAAGGGTTAGAGAGCCCTCCCAGGCAAGGATCAGAGAGAGGAAGGAAAAGGGGGGCTGTTTCAGTTGGTGCCGGGGGAAATAGATTCAAGTCAATCCACTGGTGATCAATCACAGCTATCTTTGAGTAGATCATCATCGATTTCTTCTCCTATAGCATGGGATGATTCAACATTCTTAAATCCTGAGGTTTCTAATGAGGAACCTAAAAAACAGCAAGTTACTAAGGAAAAGGAAGAAGAAAAGTTGTTTAAAGCATTGCTTTATTGGTTTAACTTAAATAATTATGCTTTGGATCCTCCTCATACTAACTTTATTGTAAAAAATGGGAAGATTGCTAGTTTAATTGATGATAGTGTTGATGTAAAAGAGTATTTAGAGGAGATAATAGATAAAACGAAAGAAGAGTATCGTGTCAATAAGGAAGAAGCCTATGATCTCAATGAGTTTCCATTTCAATTTCTTTCTAATTGTGAGAAAAACCAAGAAACAACAGTTGTTGCTAATATAAGTCGTGGTGCCTTACTTAACTTAAAAGAACTTTTTAGTCGGGAGCATGAGGGAAAAGTAGAAATAAAAGATATCGACATTAACATCGTCGAAAAGACAGTGAAATCTGAAAAGGACAAATGGGTAAATTTTCAGGTGCAAGAACATGGGTTATCCCCTAAAAAAGCAATTAAAACCTGTTATCCCGATGAAAGAGTATTAGAATATATTTCAATTACAAAAGACAAAGGTGGATACTGGATTAACCGTGATTATGATGGTTCGGAAGTAGAGTCGTTTAGGAAAGAGCAATGGCCTGCTAAAGGTACGTCAAAAGCTGAAAAGATGAAGTCCGAAGATAATAAAGACAGCGGTATCTCTTCAGCGGAGGCAACTGATGCTGAAAACGTAAGCTCTAAAGCTGAGGCAACAACAAGTGGTTATGAGTCTATGGATTGTGAGAATACTAGAGGAGGATCGCCAAAACGTACTCTAGAGTTGAGTGTGGGAATGGAAGAATTGACAATATCCACAGACCTGTATGCCACTAAGGCCGAGCAGCACTCTCCCATAAAAAAATTTAGAAGCAATTGATCTAATCCACCGCTCTCAGCCACCTAAGCGTTTTATTAGGGTTAGGGCAAAGTCCCTGACCCTAAAGGCACTGGTGTTAGTTTTTCTCATCCATTGCAGATATTGCGCGGTACTAAATGTTTAAAAAGTATTAATATAAAGATATCAATAAAATTATTTACATTTTTATACTATGCACATTACATCATGTGTTATTTAACCTTACAATAATTTTTTTATTCTTGCTGCTTCTTCAAATTCTAAATTTTCAGCATGCTCTATCATTTGCTTTCTCAAATCATCCTTATTAGTATTTACTTTCGGTTCTGCTATTGCCCTCTCCTGTAAGGTGTTTGATATAGGTTTTATTATAGTCTTTGGGACAATATTGTGCAATATATTATGTTCTTCTTGTTTTTTTCTTCTTCTTTCGGTCTCTCTTAATGCACGGTCCAGAGAACCAGTGATTTTATCTGCATACAAAATTACTCTACCTTCAGCATTACGCGCAGCACGACCAATCGTTTGAATTAATGAAGTTTCCGATCGCAAAAATCCTTCTTTATCAGCATCCAAAATTGCAACCAACCCACACTCTGGAATATCAAGACCTTCCCTCAGCAAGTTAACACCTACTAAAACATCGATTTCTTTAGATCTCAATTTGTATATAATTTCTATTCTCTCCAGCGCAGCAATATCAGAATGCAAATAACGCACTCTCATATTCATTTCACTCATATATTCAGCTAAATTTTCAGCCATTTTTTTCGTCAATGTAGTGATTAAAACACAAAATCCCTTCCCTATTGTCACTTGTGCCTCATGAATTACATCATCAATTTGACTCTCTATTGGTTTTACAATGCAGATTGGGTCCGTAAGCCCTGTTGGACGGATAACTTGCTCTATAAATACATTACTGGTCTTTGCCAACTCATACTTTCCGGGAGTGGCTGAAATGTAAACAGTCTGCGGCCTAACTCCCTCCCACTCTTCAAATTTTAATGGACGATTATCAAAAGCGGAAGGGAGCCTGAAGCCATAGTCAATCAATTTCTTTTTACGCGCCTCATTACCACTGTACATCGCACCAACCTGAGGAACGGTGACATGACTCTCATCAACAAATAAAATTACGTCTTTAGGTAAATATTCAAACAAAGTAGGTGGTGGATCCCCAGCTTCCATTCCATAGAGATAACGCGAATAATTTTCAATACCTTTACATATTCCTGTTGTTCTCATCATTTCGATATCAAAATTAGTGCGTTGCTCGAGGCGCTTTGCTTCAACAATCTTGTTTTGCGAGTAGTAATAATCCAAGCGTTCATGCAGCTCTTTTTTGACTAGTTCAATTGCCTGCAACAAAGCCTCACGCGGGGTTATGTAATAGCTATTTGGAAAAATGGTGATTTTATTTACGCCTTTGGTAACATTGCCCGTTATAGCATCAACTTCAGAAATTTCTTCTATTTCATCGCCAAATAGCGATAAACGCCAAGCTTTATTTTCATAATGGGAAGGAAATATATCAACAATATCGCCGCGCACTCTGAAATATCCTCTCTCAAACCTGGCATCAGAGCGCTTGTATTGAAGATCAGTTAAGTTGCTCAGGAAATCATTAATACGAATTTTATTTCCAACACTAAGCGGTATGATCATGCTGCGGTAGCTCTCAGGCGAACCAAGACCGTATATGCAGGAAACACTGGCAACTACGATCGTATCCCTGCGCTCCAAAAGGGAGCAGACGGTGGAATAACGCAGCATCTCAATTCTTTCGTTAATTGCAGAATCTTTTTCGATATAAGTATCAGTTTGTGGTAAATAGGCTTCAGGTTGATAATAATCATAATAAGAAATGAAGTATTCAACAGCATTATGGGGAAACAATCCTTTCATTTCCTCATAAAGCTGTGCTGCTAAAGTTTTATTGTGTGCCATAATTAATGCAGGCCTGTTTGTCCTTGCAATAACATTTGCCATAGTAAAAGTTTTCCCAGAACCAGTAACTCCAAGCAAAACTTGGTCTCTTTTATTGCTATTTAGCCCCGCAATTAAACTATCGATTGCCTGCGGTTGATCTCCAGCAGGTTGAAAATGTGTAGTGATTTGAAATTTCATAGACTTTACTTACTATCTTTGATTCATTGCATAGTGAACACTATATTGCTTTTAAGATAAGTTGTATAGCTATCGTAAAGCCATAAAACATTAACCAACAATGTCATGCAAGTAGCTGACACTGGAATCTTGTTTCAATGTTAAACAAAATACCATAGAATTCAAGAAGACAATTCCTAAAAAATCCCTACATCCAAAAAAAGGCAAAATGCTGCTTGAATAAGCTAAATTTTTTTAGATGCAAAAACAATAAAACATAGTTGATACTAAATTATAGTACTCCTATGACAACGTTACAAAAATTAAGGAAATGGATAGCTCTGATCAATTGGAATAGTATTTTCAGGTACCGGTGGTCAATATGACATTTTTAAAATAAAGATTTAGAACCTGTTTAAAATCTTCTCAATAGAAGAGAAATGAAGGAAAGAACGACCATTTGTAGGCTAGTGTTAAGTTTTCGCTCGCAATTTTTCCACAATCGTCTGCATTTTTCTAACCAAGCGAAAGATCGCTCTACAACCCATCTTTGTGGCAATACAGCAAAGGAATGTAATTCACTTCGTTTTATTACTTCTACAGTTGCTCCAATAATCGTTTTTATTTGAGTTGCAAAATTTTCTCCTGTATAACCTGCATCGACCAGTATATTTTTAACTTCCGAGAGGTTTTCTTTTGCGCTTTCAACCATTCTCACAGCACTGCTAACCCCAGTTGTAAATTAGAAAAAATAGAAAAGGTAAGGAAATAGGGTAAACTCCGAGGTATTTGATATTCATTCCTAAAATAGGAGGTTACCAATGAAAGAGAAAGTAACAGAAATCTTTTGTATAGTCGATGATTTTTGCAATACAGTCGATGAAAATTTTGCAGAAAAACTTCTACCAAGTGGCAAAAAACCAACCAGGACGCCAGAGATTACGCATTCAGAGATTTTTACCATAATATTGCTATATCAAGTGCGACAATTTTAAAATTTTCTATGTGCATTATTTGAAATTATTATACGAATCAGCGTTTCCAAAATTGCCATCCTATAGTAAGTTTATCAGGCTAAAATCGCAGGTTTTATGGTATTTAGCGCTCTTAATGCAATGGTTTTGCGAACAGTCAAAAGTGACAGGGATTTCGTACATAATCTATCGCTGTTTGCCATCCAAAAAGGACCTCGAGAAACAAAGTTTTCAAAGGGTTGGCAAAGATTGGAAAGACTACTTATGGGTGGTTTTTCGGTACATCTAGTAATCAACGAAACTGGCGAAATTCAAGGGGTTACGGTGACAAAAGGCAACGTTGATACCTGTGCCAAATTTAACTCAGAAATTGACTGGATTATTGTTTAGAGATAAAGGATATATCAAAAAAGATCTTTTTCACGAATTATTCGATAGAGGGTTAAAGCTTGTAACCAGTATAAAAAGGGTATGAAAAACTCATTAATGGTGCTAAATGAGAAGATTTTGTTAAGAAAAAGATCGATTATTGAGACAGTTTTTGGCTCTCTGAAAAACAAATTTGAGATTGAGCATACTCGCCACAGATCACCGATAAATTTTTTGGTACACATTTTTTCTACGCTTGTTTCATATTCCATGCAGCCGCTGCATTTCTAAGCTTTACTTCGTTGGCTAATCCGCAACTGGGGTATATAGGGTTGACACCAAGGCAATATTCTTCTGGAAAAGTTGATCGGCATGGCAGCATATCAAAGATGGGACCAGCGGAATGTAGAAGTATGTTATATGAAGCTGCACAAACAATGCTTACAGTTACCAAGAGGACATTTAAATTAAAAAACTGGAGTTGCGAAGAAAAAAGGAATGAAAAAAGCAATTGTAGCAGTAGCAAGAAAATTAGCTGTAATTATGCATAGGATGTTGGTTGATAAAACAGAATTTTATTATCAATAAACATCAAAAGAGCATAGGACAATAATTTTATTGAAAATAAAGATAGCAATGCCGATGGAAGGGACAAGCAAGAACTTAGTTAGACTTCGTGGTAAACATGTTGCCGTCCACTTCCGCCTAACAAGTATAATGCGGCTTGACAAATTTATTGTCATCTCAGACCGCGGAGAGAACCATATGCTACTTTTAACTTATGTAAAATTACCAAGGATTATGGAGAAGATATGCTGTTTTGATTTGTGTGAAAATTATTGTTGACTTATGTGCAATTAGAGAACCTAAGTCACTTTAGCTATATATAAAAGGTTTAAGTGGTTGTATTGATGTATCTTTGTATTAAAAAACACCCAATAAGCAGAGTTGTAAGTGGAATAAACCACAAAATGTAAGTGCTAGGTGGTACGATTATAATTGAATTGCCGTAAGAATTTTTTAACTCTGAGATTATCTCTTCATCAGTGTATCCATCATTGATTTTTTTACGAATTGCTTCTCGCATATCATACGCGATCTGAGATCCAGATTCAGACAATGATTCGCCAGAACATATTGGACACCTTATTATTTCAAATAAACTGGTTGCTCGTTTTTCCATGCTTTTATCTCTGAGTTTATTATCCAGAGTAAAAGCGTTTACGCCTGAGTGGAATATCAATATGAAAAGTAAGCTAATTACTATTCTCATTCTTGGTTAATTGGATTATTTTACTGAGTTGGTTCATAAAATCAGTGATGGATAACTTTCCAATAAAGCTTGACCCTACATCATCATCGTACTTTATTGAAAATTGAATGCCATTATCAGTTGTTTTTTCTGATAAGGAAGGTACTAATTTTTCGAACGCATCTGAAGTTTTTGAGTCACCAATCATAAACGAGATTAATTCTTTATAATTTGATATAGCCACGTTGATTTTGTCTTTAAATGAATATGTAACTAAGTTGTAATTGTTTACCCCACCATCTGCAGCAAAAGAAAAATTATTACTTTGAATCAAAAATTTCTCTATATTGAAATTAATTCTGGAAGCCGAGATGTCGTTTACAAATTCATAATCAAATTTAATGTCGATACTAAGGTAACTTTCAGGACTTGCAGTATTTTTATACCGATAAGTATACAAATCAAATCCTAGCTTAGCATTTCCACTCAGTTCTTTATCGAGGTGAAATTGAATGTAATTGCTTTTATCATTCACTTCAGTTATAACACTTTGCTGATTTTCTAAAACATCACATTTTAATCCATAATCTTCGTAACGAAGTGTATCTATATAGTCTATCACGGTACTATTTTTGTTGAATCGCAATGAAGATGGTAAATCGTTTAGTCTAACAACAAAGTGGCTGCTATCGTTTGTGTGGCATTTTATATTCTTTTTCTCATCACCATGAACAGCAATATTGACTTCATTGCTTGGTATGTAGATATATACTGATTTATCAAACAATCTATTTTTTATCAATAAAGCATCAGATGAGATGGTTAATTGCTCATTGGAAAATTTTGGGTTTGTCACACGAAAAATTAGGTTAGAAGGAAATCCACTAAAATCATGTGAAATATCAAATTTTTCGTCGTTAATGTATAGTATTGTTTCAGCTAAAAGATTTTTTACCTTACATGCAGAAAAATACCAAAGACCACTATACGCTACAGGAATAAACAAAAGTAAAGAGATGATAATATAGATAAAAATCTTACGCATAGCTAATCACTCCCCTGTTTATCCAATGATATATTTCTTGTACCCCTTGGTATGGTTACACACAAGCCGTCGATATCTTTTGTGATTTTTATTTGGCACCCAAGTCTTGATGTCTCTGTTAAGCCGAAAGCTAGGTCTAACATATCATTTTCCTCATCAGATATAGGGTTATGTATTTCTACAGCATTATAAAACTTTGGATCAACAATTACATGGCATGTAGAGCAAGCAAGAGAACCTTCACATGCACCTTCAAGCAGATCTGGATCACTTCTGTGGGCTAAATTGAGCAGAGTTTCTCCCTCTGCAGCTTCATAGCTTTTCTTACTCCCATCAGGTAAAATAAAAGTAACAGATGGCATATTATTCCTATTAAAATCCTTACTAATTTCTCTATATCCTACAGGTAATAACTAATATTTGCAAACTCTTTACAATTCCAGTGCCTATTTTTTGTTATCCAAGTAGCCGACACTGGTTTCCAGAAAAAAGGGTGTTATGCAAGTAGCTGACACTGGTTTCCATCCAAGACGGCAGTGCCCTCTTCTTGTCATCCTAGTGCCTTCTTCTTGTCATCCCAGTGCCCAGACACTGGGATCCAGGAATTTTATTAAGTTAGTAAGCATAAAAGTATAGCTAACGCGAGCTCTACGTCATACCGCCGCGGTATCTCTAGATCCCGCTAACACGTAGCGGGATGACGAACTGCTATACCGCCACGAACCGTCATACCGCGATTCATTCGCGGTATCTCAGCCGCTAACAAGAGATCCCGCTAACAAGTAGCGGGATGACGGTTGTTGTTTAGCTACAAACGTTAAGAAATTTACTAAGCGAAAAAAAAGGCAAAAGAAGCCCCGTGGTTATTATCTGCTTTAAAATATTGGCGTTTTTTATGTTTTAAACGCTTGACAAGCGAAATTCAGTTGCTTTTAATTGCAACTAACCTACGCTGCAAATGTTTAAGAAATTTACCAAGCAGAAAAAAAGACAAAGAATCCCCGAGTTAGCTAGTCTTTTACTATCTCTGTCGAGTATTGGCATTTTTTGATGTCTTGTAACGCTTTATAAGCGCGTTCAGCTTATTTAGATAAAAATCTAGATGTAGATGAAGTTTTGTAAAGACATACAGTATCTATATACTGCAAAAAATTGAACATAAGACGCCGATACATTAAGTAATCCTTACCTTTTAATCTGCAGATTGGCGAAAGCAAATACAATAGCTTCAGTTTCATGATAAGGGCGCTGGCGGAGTTTGTCAAGTAAGTTTTTTGTTTCTATTGAATGACAGTTGTAACCTACGAAAGAAGTCTGTTGTAATTTGTACGATATCTTTATAAAATGGTTCGCATAAGTTATCTAGCAGTGCAACTAAACAAATACAAAAATCAAAACGTCGCGGTTTTTGGTCTTGGTAAAACTGGTTTATCCGCCATTAACGCTCTAACAAAGAGTGGTGCAAGAATATATGCATGGGATGATCATGAAGAGCAAATAGCAAATGCAAAAATGATGTATAAAAAATGTAATTTTATTCATCCCAAGGAATACAATTGGCATGAGATCAGTGCATTGGTTTTAAGCCCTGGAGTGCCAACAGAGCCACATTGGATAGTAAAACTTGCAAGGAGATTTGATTGCAAAATAAAATCAGACATTGAGCTATTTCTTGAAGCTAAAACTACGAACCAGAAGGTAATAGGCGTCACAGGAACAAATGGTAAATCAACCACTACATCACTAATAGGGCACATATTAAAATCTGCAGGGAAAAAAGTAGCTATTGGTGGAAATTTAGGCGTTCCTGTTTTGGATCTAGAAAGAGATGCAGAAATTTATGTAATCGAACTCTCCTCTTTTCAATTGGAGTTGATGAATGAAATTAACGTGGACATTTCAGCACTGCTCAATATTACACCAGATCACATAGATAGGCATGGAAGTATGGAGAACTACATAGCAACTAAATTAAAACTGATAAACGGTAGTGAGGTTGCCGTAATAGGATGTGACAATGAGATTACTGCTGATATATTCAACAAATTCACTGGAGACAAAATTCCAATCTCAGTAACATATTCCCCGATGTCATTCCAGCGCGTGACGCTGGAATCCAGAAAAGAAAAACCATTGCCAACTACTCAGATGACAGAGGGTGGTGCAAGAGATCTAATATCATTGGCAGGTAACAATTTGCTTGATTATAGTGAACAGATTACTGGTATAGATCGAAATTATCTGGATCCCAGTGTCAGCTACTTGGATGACAAAAGGGGCACTGGGATCCAGAAGATCTCGTTAAAACTAGAGAATCATAGCTTATCAGTAAGCGACGTGAAAATAAACCTAATATCCAACGCAGAAAACATAGCAGCCACATATGCCGTATGTAAGGTACTTGGAGTAGATAGCAACACTATTATCAATGGAATCAAGTCCTTTTCAGGACTGAGGCATAGGAATGAACTGCTTGGCAAAATAAGAAATGTGTTTTTCGTGAACGATAGCAAAGCAACTAATGCAAAATCGAGCGAAAAGGCGATCTTATCTTATGAAAACATAAATTGGATCGCTGGTGGAAGAAGCAAAAAAGGTGGAATAGAATCATTAAGCAAGCATTTTACAAGGGTTAGAAAAGCTTTTCTTATTGGAGAATCAACCGAAGCTTTTGCAAATGTTATGGAGAATAAAGTAGATTATGTTAAATGTTACAATCTAGAAGATGCATTCAGATTGGCTTTTGAAGAGGCCTTAAATAGCGCAGAAGAAGTAACAATATTACTTTCTCCCGCGTGTGCTTCTTTTGATCAATGGAAAAATTTCGAGGAACGTGGTGAAGCATTTTGTAGAATGTTTGAAAATCTCAGGTACAATCACACATGCTGTTTAGTATGATGTTGCGTGGAACAAAAGTTAATAATAGATAAGCTAATTAGGGTTATTCCATTTGAAGGGATAAGCGATGAAACCCTATTAAAGGTGTGCACTGACCTTAATCTAGCTAATAGCTTTTGCAAATTTCAGAATGGAATATATAGCGCTTTGGAGCACATAGCAGAGGACTTAAATAGCTCAATGGAAGCTGAATTAAGAAATTCTAATTTAGAAGATATGAAAGTGCGAGAGCGAGTAAAGTTAGCTATTCAAATACACCTTTCAAACTATGCTAAGCTACCGAATTATAGAGAACTTTTAAAAAATGTTTTATCATTCTCCGTATCACCAAAAAATACATATTTTTCTAGTAAACTTTTATACAGAACTATTAGTGCGATTTGGTATGGCATTCATGACCAATCAACAGATTTTAACTACTATACAAAAAGAGCAATATTAGCTGGAGTGTACTTAAGTACGATACTTTTTTTTATCAATGATTATTCAGAAGATTTTGTGGATACTTTATCGTTTCTTGATAACCGTATCAACAATGTCATGACATTTCAAAAATTCAAAACTCGCTTAAAAGGAATCATAGGAAATTTCTTATAAGCTATTGATTGTTGGTAGAAAAGTACTTGAGCACGATCCTGAAAAGGTTTGTGAAAATAAAAATATTCATGCTGATCATAAAGAACATCTAGTTTATTGTGAGGATAATAATGGTACAACAAAATACACCAGTTACGAAGAAAAAGAAAATAAATTTATTGAAGAAGCACATGAATATTTAATAGACTCTGAATTTAATAAAAATTTTGATCTAGGGCAGTACAGAATAAGTAATTTCTCCGGAAACTTGACGAAAATAGAACTGGAACTCATCAATGAAAAGTATATGCAAGTTTAAGTTGATAGAGAAAGAAAAATTATTCTTGCTATACCGTAAATACGTTCCAAGATTATACTAAAGTCTTTATTGCACTCAAAACCTTCGTTTTTCCTAATCTCTAGAATTATCAATGCATCATCACTTAACCAGCCTGAGTTAGCTAGTCCATTCAACGTTGATTCAACTAGATTGCTATTGTAAGGTGGGTCTATAAAAACTATGTCGCATTTTGAAATAGGTTTTGGTAAGCAGTTAGCACTGCAGCAAATTAGCGTAACATTGTCCGTAATTCCAAAATCTTCTGCTGTTTTTTTAGGCAGTTGCAAATTGTAATAATCTGAATCCACCATGAATGCATGTTTAGCGCCGCGAGAAAGCGCTTCAAATGAAAAAGAGCCACTTCCGCAGAACAAATCAAGTACATTCAAGTTATAAATAGGTTTTCTTGAGGAAAGTATACTAAATATTGCTTCTCGAACAATACTCATAGTTGGTCGTGCAGCTAAATGCTTACCTGTAGTTATTTTTCTTCCGCGATATTTGCCTGCAATGATGCGTAGCATATTAAATAAGCTCCAAAATAATTAATTATTTATACTATATGATTAATGTCAATATGGCTTTAGCAGTTTAATAGAGAGAAGCTATCGAGTCGCTTGTAAGAAAAACACAAACACAAGACTCATCAGTTATCTTTTTCTGATTTGCCTGCTGCATTAATTGCTTGACCAATCTCATCTTGTAAATCATCATGATCATTTTTTTCATCATGATTTAGCCCTTCAATTCTGCTTTCTAACTCTAACTTAATTATAGTATTGATTTTATCTATATTATCAAGAAAGCCTCTACATTCTTCTTCACTATACTCTTCACCAGATGCTTTTTTTTCAATAAATAGGTTTTTAAATCCTGCTAGATCAGAATTCTGATCGGTATTTAGTACAACATTTCTCTCTATGAAGCTAAGATCTGACAGCAGTAAGCTAACCTCTAACAGATCTTCACTTTTCACGCTTTTAAGGTCTTCAAGACTTTCTAAAATACTAAACACCTTAATCCTTTCTTGTACAATCTCTTTGTCTTCCTTATCAAATTCAGACAATAAACTATGATTATCTACAAATTTCTCACTCAAAGCTTTATTCAATTTAGCAAAATTGACATCCTTGTCAAGTGATGTGTTATCCCGCAACAAGTCTACCCTTGCCCTACGCGCATTTAAAATGTCGTCGTAGTCATTTAACTTTATGTTGCCATCTTTGTCTTGCTGCAATTTATAATAATCAAGGCCTTTGAAATTTTTATTAGTCTTCATCTTCAATCCTCTTCTCATCTCCTTTTGCATCTGGTTTCCTCATTGGTTCCGGTAATTTCCTTTTACTGTCTTCTCGATTTCTTTTTTCCTCTCTTTCAGCACGTTTTTTTATAGCTTCCTGGGTATTCATTTCAAAAAGTGCCTTAACGTACTCTTCTGGATTTTTTGGTTCTTTAAATAAAGGCTTAAGATTATAAACTTCGTCTTTTCGATCTCTTTCTTCTTTTCTTCTAGCTCTTTCAGCACGTTTTTCTACAGCTTCTGGAGTGTTCATTTCAAAAAGTGGTGAGAGGTTGTAAACTTTATCTTGATTTCTTCTGCCTTCTCTTTCAGCACGTTTTTCCATACCTTCAAAAGCAGATCCAAAATCATCAATTTCATCTGAACCTTTTGGTTCCGTGCCTAAATTTCGTGTCACTTCATTTGATTGATCAGGCTTATCTTCTTCTGTTGGCTGATCATGCTGTAGTTGATTAGGCTTGTCTTCTTGTTCTGTGCTTAGTTCTCGTACTACCTTATCTGGCTGACCTCCCCCTCGTAGTCGAAGAGGGTCGCCTTCTTCTAGTGGCTGATCATGGTTATCTCTTACTAGTTCCGTGCCTAACTCTCGTTCTACCTTATTTGATTGATCAGGATTGTCTTTTTCTGGTTCTCTCTTACGGCCGATAGTGTAATCATGAAGCTTCTCTAAGAAATCTCGCCTATATTCTTTTGCTCTATAGAGTAGGTTATGGTCATAGCCATGCTTTCCTATAGAGTCAAGACCATGCTCCCAAGTAAACTTCATAGCATCTTCTATTGTATAGCCCAAATGTGATCCTACGTATCCTTTATAATAATCTAAATATTTACCGATCCTTCTGTGTGTAATATCTTCCTTATCAACTCCAAATGCCCTGTAAATTTTTTCCTCGAGCTTATCAACATCATTTTCAGGCGATGTTGCAAACTTCGTTGCTTCAATAGTAGCACCTACAAATTTACGTGGCACATCAATAGCGTATTTCAGCACTCCTCCAACTCTTGGTACTCTCCCCAGCAGATTAGCTGCACCTCCGGCTAATCTATCCGGTAAATGAGTAGCCCAACTGCCTAAAGACTCAAGTCCTCTACCAGCAAAATTTTGCCACTGCTGTTTGAATCCTTCCATTATGCCAGTCAAAGGCGATGCCTGATACATACTAGATATATTGTAAACGCTGAATCCACCACCAGCGATACTTGAGCCCATTTGTTGTACGAACGTGCGTAAGGAGAACATTAAAAATGAAAGCAAGAATAGTATAAAGATTTCCCCTGCATTGATTAAATAACCTCTCTGTATGTCTTGCACCCTTTGGTAATCGCTATTTTCTTGATAATTTTTGCAATCCTCACAATCTTTACATTTCTGACAGTATTCACTGTTGGGATCCTTATATAAATCATGAAGTTTCAGTATTCTACAACCTTGTTTTTCTACCGCACTCCGCACTAAAGATCTTATTTCATTAATTATTTCCCTATAACTATTGCATTTATTTATATCTTGACAGTAGCGTTTTATTATTTCACTAACATCACCTATCCTTTTCTCTATATTGTTGATCAGTAATATAATGTCAGCCCTCTCTGATGCATGAGATAAACTATTTGTTAAGCGCACTAGATCTTTTTCACTACAGCCATTACTAACTACCATATCACTTTCTGCAATATAGTGGTCTGCTGGATTATCTTTAGTTCCAGGAATTGGATTAAAGAAAGGATAATCTATATAACGAAACCCTTTTATATGTTCACCATTTTTATCTTTAGGGTAATCTGGTGGAAGCGGGATATATCCAGCACCACCAGTAAATTTTATTGTACCACCTTCTCTGCTTATCTTTTCTATACCTTCTATACTTTTATCTATGTTAAGAGAAGAAGCTTCTCCAAGAGTGTAAGGTACAAAAATTTGCCCTGGGGTCCAACCAAAGTACTGCTTATCAACGATACAAAAACCGCCAAACACCCATTTTGGAGCACATAACTTTACCTCGAACCATTTATTGTAGCATACAGTAAAACCTAGTTGTCTATAAAAGGTGTTCATTATCATTGAAGCCAACAATGACAAGAGAGTAAATATCATAATCGATTGTAAACAAAAACTGATGCAGAATTTTATCCAACCTTCAAATAGACTTTTCAGCGGTGAAAATAAAATAGAAATTAGAAACAGTGGCATGATAGCTATAAGAAAAGCTATACCCATAAAGCCAGAGAGAAATATTATGTAAGCATACAAGCACAACAAGAAGTATAGTACAATCCCTATGAAAATTGCCGGTATCATAAGAAGGCTTGCCCACATTTGGTAATGTAAAAACGCTGCAAACTTTTTCCAAACAGAATAAGCAAAAAATTTATTGAACATGTCCTCCATGAAGCTAAACAACTTAGCTTCATCTCCTTGAGCAATACTTCCGGTGTTCATGTTGGGAGCAAAGTTAGTAATTACACTTATCAATTGTTCAAGACCTTTAACGAATAAAACAAGAAAATGATCATAGAAAAATCTAAAACTTCCAGGAGATATAAGCACTATTACTAGAGTGATTTTCATCATTCTGATGAGCATATCATGCTTAGTTTCTCGTATCATGCCAAAAAGATAAAGAAGCGATGAAATCATTACAAATAGAACAAGCAAGGAAAGAACAAAATTGTGAAAGCTCGTACTTTTTTCAGCTATATTTTCGAACATAGCTTGTGCAACTGCAGGATCATTGCTATTAAAATGTTCTTTGCAATTTTCGTTAATCAATAATACACATTTTAGATAGTTATAAATGTAATCAAAAAACCCAAAACTACTTGGCTGCTGCACTCCACTTAAGAACTCAAAAGAGTAGCCACCTACATTATCTAAGTAATATCTATCTAATATTTTTACATATATTTTCCATCCCTTTTTTAACTTCAACTCATTACAATTTCTGTCCTTTAATTTAGTGTTATCTCTGTCTAAAGTAAAAAATCCATTGTCGCCCTCTGCTGTGGAGTTATAACCTAGATGTACAGTAGGATATTGAGGATCGCGCATTAACTTTAGATTTTCGTTAGTATCATCTTTCCCCGTTTGAAACAAAAGATAAGCACCATGACCGTTGGTAAACCAACATGGAGCACCACGTGATACTGTATTTGCACTATCATCTTCATTAATGCACTTGCAATTTACAGTGCAACTTGCATTAGGCTTACTTGAAAATTTTTGTATGCTAGGTTTATAATCATTACAAACTAAGTGAAAATTAGGTAAACTATTATCACTTTGTTTACCTTCAAATTTAGTTGCATATTTTAACTGCTCCAAGCTTTGTAAGGTATAACTGCCTTTTTTAGATTCCTTCTTGTTATTATTACTCCAAGATGTCCATGCACCATTAACTCGCACTTTTAAACTATCTCCATTGGTTTCGAGTCCGGTATCCTCCCACTTCACCACTTGGTTATGGTGAAAACCATAATTAATTTCGCCAGTTTCAGGATCAATAACTTCTCCATCTCCTGGAATAAACGCATCGTGGTCGCTTGAAAAATGAGCGCTTACTGCAATAGGTTTAGGACCAAAATAGTCAGCAGATATACACCTTGGAAAAGGCATATCGTTTTTACTACAACCTGTGATCAGCACATAAGCTGCAAGAAGTAATACCCTAAACCAACATTTGCCTAAACGTGATTGCATATCTAAACTTTTTCCAAATACAGAATAAATTTCTAAAACTTTACTTAAAATATCTTTTTAATTAGTTACTCCATAATATCATTTATATCTTACTCCTCTCCATTTTCTTCCTTGTTTTTAGCTTTAGCACTAGGATCACTTCTTATTGTTTCATCAGAATTTTTTTGCTGATCTGATTGTTTTAATGTTTTAGGTCTATCACTCGTTGTTTCATCAGAACTTCCTTTAGAATCTTCTTTTTTGTCTGGTTGCTTTGGCGTGTTAGGTAATTTAGCCTCAATTTTTCCCCGATCTTTACTCATTTTCTGCTTGATACTCTGTATCATACTTTGGGTCTTATCATCAAGGCCAACGGTTGACAGCATAGCTTGCGATGCGCTCTTAGCAACTGTACCAACACCGCCAGTAACTCCATAACCAGAGCTAAATAGTGTTTGTACCATAGTTTCCGATATAGAAACAAAAGCTTCCATTGCACCGGCAATAATGAGGTATATAAACGCCTGGATTAGGTCTATAGGTAATGCTGCAAAGTGTCCACTAGCCCTTTCTCCGGTACTGAGTGCAACATCAACGCTAGTGCCAGGACTGTATCCAAGAGGCAGTATTGATTTCATCAAGCACAGATCATACGATAAGAAATTTACGCTAATTAAACATTGATAGCATGCAGAAAAATTTGTGAGGTTATATAAAACTGAATACATCAACTGATTTAAAAGAGATAAAAATGAAAATAAAATGACTGGTTCTAATGAAACATGAGCCAACGTTTTTATCCAATTATCAAACAAGGGTTTAGTCTTTTGAAATAGAATAAATACGATAAATAAAGGTGTTAATGACAGTAAAAACGCCACTAGAACAGTAGATATTACATATTTAAACGTAGCGCTAATAATGCATTTTAAGAACATAAAAGTAGCGTAGAGTATTGCCAAAAATGCAATAAAGCCAAAAGGACCAGAGAGCATCAATGATAAAAACTTTAACCAAGTTTCTGCTGTGAATAATACTCCTGCTGTCAAGTCTAAGAATGCAAATTTTCTCCCCCCTTCCCCTATATAGCCAGAAAAGCTATCAACCAAATAAGTGCTACCATCTATAAAAAGTCTGGATAAAGTTGTACCAAAAAGTTCCCAGCTTCTATCGCTAAAGGCAAAAGCTATAAATGCTATCTTGAACATTCTTACAATGAAATCAAATTTACTTAGCTGTATTGTTCCAAGCATATAGCCAATGACAGTAAATATAACGTATAGAGTAAGTAAAGCTCTTACCCCCTGAAGAAGACCTCTTGCATATCCTTTGTATGAATCTTTAACGCTGTCCCCAATTACTTCTTCTTTTATAAATTTAAATACCCCGTTTACATTCGATGAAATAAAATCATTAATTTTTCTTTTGACAAATAAAGTTACACTATACTTATTGTTTTCGTAATATTTGCCATTTTTGTCCGTAATGTCATCTTTCTCTACGTTGCTTACATTGATGCCGAAATATATCTTCTTAGGTTTGCATTCATCTGTTATAGGTTTTTTGTCTTTGCATTCATCTGTTAAAAGACCTCCATCTATTATATAATATACCTTATCCTTTGTTTTATCTAAGTGCTCTACTTTTTTGAAATCATTAGTCTTTGGAGCAGATGGATCCCCTGGCGGGTTATCACCCAAATACACATACAGTTTTTCACCATTGATATATTCACACGATCTAGTCACTTTAACATGGTACCCGCCCCTATTAGCTCCATAGTAACCATAATCTGCTATAGCAAGCATCACACTACTACCATATTTTACATTGTCATTTACTGCATAGTCACTATTTAATTTCAGAGAAAAATCCTCGAAATTGTCACTAATTTGCGAACACACATTATCCTTTCTTGCACCTACTTCATTATCTGGAAGACATTGCATACCTTTATCAGTATCTTGATCACCAAGATCACCAATTTTTGCAACAAGAGCCTCAGCCCAAGATTTATCATCTTCAGTAAAACTACCTGCTTTAACATTCCCTTCCATTTTTTCTAGATAAGAATACATATCACATTTATTTCCTTTATCGTACTTCTTATACCTTATAGAGGAGACACAGTTCCGTTCTCCTGCTCGACCTGAATCATAGCTCCATATACCTTTTCTAGTATAGCATATATTCTGATAGTAACAATTAAGCTCATAAGAACTGTACTTTTTTTTCTCATCCAAACTACAGTTTTTTCCATCACATAACTCATTCAATCCTATTTTAACTCGGCGTAAATCGAACAGCGAGCCATGTATCCATGGTTCGTTGTTTTTAACATAACCTTTATTAAAATGTACCTTATTATCATATGGAGTGTACCCATTGCCAACTAGCACTTTGCTTTCCTTTGCTTTTGTTTTATCAAGAGGTAAAAATTTTATTTTATTTCTCTTTCCATCCTTGCCCTCACAAAAAAATTCCTCTCCCTCTTGCTTGCTAACATTCAATATTTCACTTTCTGACACTTTTTCACCTCCTTCTTCAGCTCTATAACAATCGTCATCAAAGCTGATACCTTTCCCTCCTGGATTGTCATAATCAATTGTTATTTTTCTGGGAACTAAGCTAAAGCTTAACTTATCACCAGGATTTACTTTAATTCCAGTGTCTACATAACGTCTATTGCTGCCAAATCCTTTACCACCGCACAATTCGTTTTTATTTACGCCTTTTTCATCAACGCCATAATTATTAGGCACATCGTTAATATTTGCAGCTTTACTATAATTTGGTTCTGAGCCATCAGCACAAAAGCTAGCTGGCACAAGTACTTTCCTTGGATTTTTGTCTTCTTTAAAAGGGCAAAAATTTACTGATCCATCGAGGGTGAATTTGATTTCCTCACCCTTAATAATTACTTGACCAGAATCAACCCAATGAATTTTAACTTCTTCACCAGCTTTATGAACTGGAACATCCACGTTAACACTAGTGTTTCTGCTCTGCAACCCAGGTTCGACACAATCCATGTTACAACCAGTGATTGCAAGACACAGTATCAACAATAGTGATCTTTTACTTATCATTGCTGTCTTCCTGGTGGTGGTATCTGAGGCGTTGACCTTTGAGTCCCTTGTGGTATTTGAGGTCTTGACGTACCTGACTGTTGAGAAGCACCTCCTCTTTCTCTTCTTTGAACGCTTTGTTCATCTAACCCTACTGTTCCCATTAAGCTTTGTTGATACTGTCTTCCAGGTTCGCTTGCTACATAAGCACCAAACAACGAGTCAGATATTGTCGAAGAAGCTTCAACTAAAGCTTTCATAGCGTGTCCCAAAATAACAAAAGCCATCATAGCGGTAATATTAGGTGTATATTTGGAAGCATAACCATAAAAAATACAAGGGTTAAAAATCTTTAAGTTAATATTAAGTATACATGTAGAGCAGACCTCAAAATCAAATACTGAATACACAATATAATCCATAACCTGGCTTATCAGTGATATAAAAATTAAAAGCACTACTGGATGAATCGCAAATCTTGCTAAATTTTTAACCCAGTTGTGAAACATCTGCCTAGTATACGCAAATAAAAGACAAATAATAAAAATAGGTGCTAAAGAAAGCAATAACGCAACTATTGCTATAGATGTAATAAAAGAAAATAAGGCATTAAAAATAGATAAGCTCACTGTGATTAAACCCCAAACCACCAAGCAAAAAGATACAATGCCCAAAGGGCCAGAAAATATAAGAGATACTATTAACAATACTGAATGCGATGACAAGAACCTATTGAGCGGCAAATCAAGAAACTCAAAAACATTTGAAGTAGTGCCTCTAAAATTTGCTATTTCTATTAGTTGTTTTGGAGTGTTAATAAATATAGAGAATGCGTTGTTATAAAAAAAGTCCCAGCTATTATCCTGCAATAGCTGGGCGATGATTCCTATCTTTACGCATATAATTAAAAACTCATATATAGAAATATGAGTTAATCCAAAAAAGTAATAAAGAGTATATAAGATTATATATAGTACTAATAGTGATATTATAGTAGATCTAATGGTATTTGTTCTGCTTGATTTTATAAAACTTTCGTAAAGAGACTTTACAGGACTAGTATCAGAGTGAATTGCGTTAGGGTCTTTATAATTAGAGCCGAAAAATGCAGTTTTCACTTTTTCATCAAAGAAATTATATATTGCACTAAAAGTTTTTGTAGGTGGCTCTTTAGTTGTTAGGTTAATACTAAATTGACCTTCATTTTTGTAATCGCAGCCATGGTCTCTTATTCCGTAATATATGGTGCCTGTTTTGTCTTTTAATTTTCCTTTCAAGTTTTCCATGTCATGAACTTTGCTGATATCTACAGATATATCCGCTTGATTTTCACCAGGCTTATGCTCAGGGAATTTATCGGAAACACTTATATACAAGCTATTTTCCAGACTATGGTTCTTCGTTACTCTTATGTTGAACCCGCCTTTGTCATTTGTATTGTAGCAGCTCTTGTCATTTCTGCTACATAGACTAAAAGTTAAACTTGGTATTTGATGGTCATTCTCCATCTTATGATCACAACTAGTACATAAACCACCACCTGGAATGTGTTCAAGAGTTTCATTATCCATACCAACTTTTAGAAATGTAATGTCAGTTTTTACCTGTTTTCCCTTTAATACGTTACTAATAATTTCAGCAACAACAGATTCACCACTAGAATTTAAAGCATTGAATAGCTCAATTTCTATATTATTATATTCAATATACACGCAATCCTCGCCTCTACGACCAGAAGAAAATTTACATATACGTCTACAGAGTGAATTTAAAATGTGCGTATCTATCTTACTTGCACTGCTCTCTGAAAGCTTACTGCAATCTATATTCTCTCCTTGTTTTATAGAGTTAATAATATTTTCAATTTCCTTTTTTCTTTCATCTTGATCTAACTTCGAAAACCAGTACTCTCTTCCACTCAACCATTGCGCATCGCCTATTATATATTTATTAGGACATATCCCATCCTTGCCACCTTGGCATTTCTCTTGATTTAAAACATGTGCAAAATGTTCCGTTTCTTGCTCGCTACACTTTTCGTCGATTTTCAAATACCTGATTTTTGTCTCACTCTCTTTATCTTTACACACTTTACTTCCAATCACACTAAAGCTTATCGTATCGCCTTTTTTAAGTGCAAATGGTAATGCAACGTCATTTCTCCCAGGCCCAATTGCAAAATCTGCATACTGCTTAGGACAAAAATTAACCTTACTAGGCACTATATCAATCTCTGTTACTCTTATTCTATCTGAGATATTAACACCAGAATCAACCCATTTCTGCTCTGTTGACACTATATCTAGTTTTTCACGCAAACCTGATAAATTTTCTGGCTTAATACAGTGATGTTCCCCGCAGCCTGACAGAAAAAAAAACGGTATTATCAGCAAAAATTTTAGCATAAATCCAACTCATTCAGTGCTTTTGTTAACACTCTCGGAGCTACTAGAACCAGAACCTCGAGATTTACTCTTGTCTCCACCACTCAACTTCTTAGCAGCAGCACCAGCAACTCCAGCAACACCCCCAGCAGCAGCTTTGGCAGCAGATAAAGCTTTGCCCACTATTTGTCCAGGTGTCTGACCTGAGCCAAGTGCTGCTCTATGGTTACCAGCAAGTTCAGCAGCCATGCCAGGAAGAATGTTTAAAAAGTGGTAAAAGAGGAATAATACTAAACACAATTTTAATAATTCTCCGATGAGAGAGCTGCCAAACTCCATGTATGTAAAGTCGAATAGACCAAGTATGCTGCTCTTTTTAAAGCTATAATTTTGCATCATACATGCAAGAGTAGTTTCATTTTTATCACATTCCCCATCTTTCAATTTAAACCACTGTTTTTTCTTACTATATGAGATTTCTGCTTGTTTCTTTTCATATGACTTGTCCGGTTGTTCATTTTTATATGACTCGTCCAGTTCAAAATTTAAATTTTTAAAATAGATTTTATCACATGCTATGAACATAAAGGACAAAAACGCAAAAAGGATAACCGGGTATAAGCTATAGGTAATCAACTCTTTCACCCAGCCTTCAAAATATCCTTTGGTGTGTTGGAATAAAACCATAGGAATGAACAAAGGTGATAAAATGATGATTACACTTAAAGCAACTAGAGATAAAATAAATACATAGCACAGCCACAAAATAACCATCATCATCAGAACGGCCATAAATATACAGACAAGAGCTACTAAAATTTGTCCACCAGCAAAAATAATACCGATTACCGAACCTGCAACTAATAAGACAGGAGCAGCACCAAGCAAGACTGCTAACGTTGCAACACCTCCAGTACCAATTTTGCCACCAATTCCATCTAAAGGGGCACCTAAATAAAATAAAATTCTACAATCAAGCCTATCCCAAGGTGCAAGATAACTGTAAGATACCCTCTTTCCTGCACGAGTATATTCATAATCTGTACCTGCTTTATAATTACATATGCCTTTACTTTCAGATGATGCTTTTAGCACTATCTCTGACAAACCATTTGAGAGACGAGTTAATTCTCCATAATAATGAGACATGGTACTGCCTGTTGTGAAGTAAATCACTAAAGCGAATTTTATGATCAACATATACATTTCTTGAGGCCTCTGAACTCCACCAGACATGGCTTTTATAGAGAACAGTATTAAAGCTAAAACTAAAACAGCAGTTACAGTGTTTTTCAGCCTTTTCTGTGCTACAGATATAAAACTCTCACCATTTGGTGCACCTTTACCTGCAACTAAATTATCTAACGATTCCTTAATGCATTGCACTATCATAGAAGTTACGGGAATAGGAGCTAATGATTTACTCCCTGCCTGGTTATAACAAGCTTCAGAAACATACGAGCTAAAACAGCCAGCATTATCATAACCTACAAAAATTTTCCCCCCTTGTCCGTTGAGTCTTTTTTCTTTAGATCTGATAATAGTTTTATAGTCATCATTATTACCAATAGGAACTTTTTCCTCTCCTGTACCATCTTTATTTTTGAATATCATCACAGATTTTTCACACATAGGAGCAAGTGGGTCAGGTGGCAATTCCGTGCACCCCATATCAACCCCTTGCGGCCAAGGAGTCATTTCGATACCAAGCATGCTAACACTGGCTAACTCCACACATAATCTGCCCGTTTTTCTCACTGCTTTGAATGTAGCTCCATGTATGGGTTCGCTCTGTCCTGCTTTGAGAACTCTACATTCCAGACCACCATCAACCTTCGAGGACCATGACCCATCTACGTATCCAGTGTCTTTCTCCCTGACATCAAAGTCTATGTATCCAGGTTTTCCTCTGGAATTAAAGTCTACCTTATTAAAAAGATTACCAAAAGTTAAAGGGTTTCGATGACATACTTCTATATATTCACTGTATTGCACACCATTTTTTGGCCAGTAATAACTCTCTGTACTCTCCTGAACGTTAGAATTTAAGGCTTCTTTTTCTGCTCTTTTCCCGTCATAATCTTTTTTGTTCACGTCTTCCCGAGCTTTATTTTGCAAACAAGAAAAATATTCCTCTTCTGTTTGGTAATTTTCATTGGTGCAGCCACTATAACCTGTGTCTTCTAATTTAAAATTTTTGTATTTTCCATCATGATCACGTGCAACTGGGTGTTTAACAAAACTATGTTCACAAACAACAAGCCCTCCTATCGCTTTCCAGACTCCAACAATTGCAGCTATCATTCCAACAATAACAAGAGCGGTAAACAAACCAGCAGAAGAAACGATCAAAACAATGCCAGTAAATATTGCGCCAACAGCAATCGCTATTCCAGCAAGTGCTGCAGCTGTTTTAAACGCTCCACAATCAGGATTAGAGGCACGACTAAAACTGCCAGTGGAATTAAATCTGCTAACAAATTCTGTCTTGTCAGTACCACTTACTCCATCTGCAAGCACTGGATATGAGAGTAAAAAGTCTATATTTAGTAAAAATATCGCAATTAATAGCAATGACAGCTTAGTCTTAAACATTTTTTACCTTCTGATAAAATATAGGCAACCATACTTTTGGGTTGTCCCCAACTTCATTTAATATATCGTGTAACAATAGAACACTTTCTGCACGTCCGGATAATACGTTGATTATATCATCCAGGCCTTTTAAGTCTATTCTAGCTACTACAGCATTGACTCCTTGTTTCACCAAAAAGAATCTAGTACTCGGATCTGTGTGCTTAATTAATATATATTCACGTTCAGTTAACATAAAAACATCCCGATAGACACTAGTAGCTTTCAGATTTGGTAAAAAAATCTGTGTCGCTGTTTGTTGTACAAGCGTATCGCTAATAGTACTTTTACTTGCATCCTCAACACTCTGAGTAGCAAAAATCACAAAAGCATTTAGTTTTCTCAGTACCTTCAACCAGTCTTTTATCTTGGGTGCAAAAACTGGATTATCTATTAACGCCCATGCCTCATCAAGAACGATAATAGATGGAGTGCCATCAAGAGATATACTAATCCTATGAAATAAATAAATCAAGACCGGTCCAAGAGCAACAGGATCTTTGAGCAAGCTAGCCATCTCAAAACCAAATACTCTTGCTCGTGAAAAATCTAGCAAATCTTCTTTATTGTCAAATATTGCAGCATGAGAACCATTATCATGCCACATAGATATTGCCCCAGCTAGAGTATCAGGACCTGCAAGCCCTAAAAACGGTACGAGGTTTCTCAAGAATCTGTCTTCTTTTCTTAATTTAAAATTTCCTTCAATTGCATCATTAATTCGTGCAATATCTTCTGAAGTAAATTTATCATTATATACCGAAATTAAAGACTTTATCCACTCCATTAAAAATGTTCTATTATCAGAGGTATCATCAAGTTGTAAAGGATTAAAATTTGTTTTAGTTCTTGGTTCTATTACAGTATAGATACCACTAAGTGCTATTAAGAAAATCTCTGCACCGCGATCTTTATCAAAAAAGAATATCCTTGGAGAAAACTTCATCGCTTGGGCACACAGGAAATTCATTAAAACAGTTTTACCAGCACCAGTTGGGCCAATTATCATAGTGTGTCCAACATCCCTTATATGAAAGTTGAAAAAAAATGGAGTACCAGATGTCGTGTCAAAAACTGTAACGGCATCTCCCCAGTGGTTATTGAATTTATTACCAGTAGGATAATTATGTTGAGATGCAAATCCAGCCAAATTAAGACTACTTATTGTAGCTTTTCTCACTATATAATCGAAATTACCAGGAATTTGCGCCCAAAATGCTGGTTCAAGGTTAACTCTCTCACGTATAGGGTAAACACCGCAATTAGAAAGCTCTGATTCTACCAACGACAGAGCGTTATCCAATGATTTAGGACTTTTTTCTATACATAAAATAGTCAGGTGATGTTGACCAAACGCAATCTTACCACTCATTGCGTCATCAAGCGCTTGAGAAATTTCTGCTATTTGAGAAATAGCTTTATCTGCAGACTGTATCATTCGATTTTGCTGTATCTGCATTTTTCCAATCGCCATTTGCCTGTTTATAAATTGAAAAGATTGCGTAATTATAAACTCGTAAGGAAGTTGTAAAAACGAATCAAGCATTCCTGCAGAAGTATGATTTCCATATTCTTTGATACTAATTATTCCAGCATATTTACTCTCATTATGAGTCACAACCTGTATCATCTTACGGCCAAAGAATAACCTATGTACTGGTAAGTACCTTGATATTTCAGTTCTTAGCGGAAAAAGCGTATTTGTAACGAATCCACAATTTACGATTCTAGATAGAAACTCCATTATTTCGCAGAACAAACCATCTGGAGTTTCTTTTACTCCAAGAATTTTAGGCGAATAATTTCTAAGGCTTGTCACTACACGATTTGTCGTTTCCTCTAAATCTTCATACGTGGCACGTATATCACTTTCCCAAGCATGTTTTGAAGTTACATGTCCGAATTTTTTTAGTAGATGTGACAAAAATTCTACTCCTTTTGTGTCCGCTCTACGGATAATCGTAATGTATAGGTCATTAATAAATGATTGCCTTGTTGCGTGTTTTTCTCTCCATTTTAGATTTACGTGATTAGCGAAAAAATTCGGCAAACCTTGACTTGCAAATTCATCAGAAAAAATATTTTTCTTACGTCTGATAGTATGAAAATACAAACTAAATGCCGGAGATGAAATGCTTCTTAGCATCTGATTCCTGATGTTGTTCTGTATGACTAAATCCTCGTCATCGGCAGTTTCAAATGCAAAACCACTTAATTTTATAACCTTAACCAACCAATTTTCTTTTGTCATCAAGGTTGTGCTATTCCAATAGCAAGAATAAGGAATAAATTCAGCAGCGTGAACTTCCCTGTTCAGAGTAGATTTATTCTTTGATTGAATAGCCCTAAACCTCAGCATCACACAACGTTAAGCAATATCATAAGAATTGGCTCCATGGTAAAAACGATTTAAACATTTCGAGCACTTTCCCAATTTTACCATAAATAATTCAATAAACAACGGTTCTTTTGCAGAAGCTATATAACCAAGTCCATGTATACCTGGTAACATTAAGAGAACCACTCTTAAATCATTTGAATTAATGAAAATTAGCATGCAAATCAGGACGTTTAATATTGCAAACATATAACTCACACCAAAGAGCATTGCAGGTCTTGTAAGACCTTTAAATAATTGATCTGTTTGTATACTACCTGTGGACATATCTTTAACCTTCTAATAATAGCTCTAACACTAATACTATATCATTATATTAAAAATCCATTGAAACTAGTAGCACTTTAAGTTAAGATACATTATTTAATCCCGATAATGACAAATTGGCCATTTCAAGAAGCAGAAAAAATATTGCAAGAGTTTCCTAATAAAAAAGAAATAATATTTGAAACTGGTTATGGACCCTCTGGTTTACCCCACATAGGAACCTTTGGAGAGGTTTTCCGCACTACAGTTATTGTAAATGCATTAAAAAAAATAGCTCCTGGTATAAAAACCAAAATCATTGCAGTTTCAGATGATATGGATGGTTTGCGAAAAATACCAGATAATGTGCCAAATCAAGAGATGCTAAGAGAGCACTTAAATAAACCATTGACTATGATACCTGATCCATTTGGCACTCATCAGAGTTATGGTCATCATATGAATTCATTGTTGTGTAAATTTCTTGATATGTTTGAATTTGAATACGAGTTCAGGAGTGCAACAGAGTGTTATAAATCTGGCGTTTACGATGAAAAACTTTTACTCTTACTGAAAAATTATGATAAAGTGATGGACGTAATGCTTCCATCATTTCGGGAAGAAAGACAGCAGACTTATAGTCCATTCTTGCCAATATGCCCAAAAACTTCTCAAGTTTTACAAGTTCCAGTAATTGAAACAAATACAGAGAAAGGAACAATCACATATGAAGACCCAAACGGGGAAAAAATAGAAGTTCCAGTGACAAAAGGAAAATGTAAACTGCAATGGAAACCTGATTGGGGAATGAGGTGGGCCGCATTTGGAGTAAATTACGAAGCTCACGGAAAAGATTTAACTCCATCTGCTGTGCTTTCAAGTCAAATATGTGAAATACTTGGAGAAAAGCCACCACTTCTGTTTTGCTACGAGCTTTTCCTTGATAAAGAAGGAAAGAAAATATCAAAATCAAAAGGAAATGGCATTTCAATTGAAGAGTGGCTAACTTACGCACCAACAGAGAGCTTAGCATTGTACATTTTTCAGAGTCCTAAAAAAGCTAAACGTTTATATTTTGATGTGATACCAAAATCAACTGATGAATATTTAGAATTTGTAAAGCGTTATCATGAGAACAAAGAAAAGGATATAAATAATCCTGCTTGGCACATTCACCAGGGCAATGTTCCCAGTATAGAAACTTCAGGCATAAATTTCTCACTACTTTTAAACCTAGCAGCAGCTTGTAATGCTGAAAACAAAGAGATCCTATGGGGTTTTATATCCTCTTATGCACCAAACGTTACACCAGAAAATAATAAAATGCTTGATAGACTTTCAGACTTTGCAGTAAAGTATTATCACGATTTTATCAAGCCAACAAAATCATATAAAACTCCAAATGAAAAAGAAAAAGCAGCGTTACTAGATTTGAAGGACACTTTACATTCTCTATCTACAACTGCTACTGCTGAAGAAATTCAATCTCAGGTATTTTCTATTGGAAAAAAATATGATTACACCAACTTACGTGACTGGTTTCAGCTATTATATGAAACGTTACTTGGCCAAAAAACCGGTCCAAGAATGGGATCTTTCATAAAGCTTTACGGAATAGGTAATACGATTTCTCTCATAGAAAGCGCTACTAAATGTATACTTTAGAGTTTACCTCCTTTCATTTGAGCTCTTTAGTTTTAATAAGAATTCCTTGACAAACTCCGCTAGCCCCCTTATCATGAAACTGAAGCTATTGTATTTGCTTTCGCCAATCTGCAGATTAAAAGGTAAGGATTACTTAATGTATCGGCGTCTTATGTTCAATTTTTTGCAGTATATAGATACTGTATGTCTTTACAAAACTTCATCTACATCTAGATTTTTATCTAAATAAGCTGAACGCGCTTATAAAGCGTTACAAGACATCAAAAAATGCCAATACTCGACAGAGATAGTAAAAGACTAGCTAACTCGGGGATTCTTTGTCTTTTTTTCTGCTTAGTAAATTTCTTAAACGTTTGCAGCGTAAGTTAGTTGCAATTAAAAGCAGCTGAATTTCGCTTGTCAAGCGTTTAAAACATAAAAAACGCCAATATTTTAAAGCGGATAATAACCACGGGGCTTCTTTTGCCTTTTTTTTCATTTGGTAAATTTCTTAATGTTTGTGGCTGAACGACAACCGTCATCCCGCTACTTGTTAGCGGGATCTCTTGTTAGCGGCTGAGATACCGCGAATGAATCGCGGTATGACGGTTCGCGGCGGCATGAAGATAAGGTTTATACCTTGTCATCCCGGTGCTTGACACTGGGATCCAGCTTTCTTTATAAATTCACCAAAAGTGCTTCATTCTATAACGCAAAACCCATACTCACCAAATCCAATGCATTACTTGCAATTAAGTTTCCTGGATCCCAGTGTCTGGGCACTGGGATGACACCATCATAAAGGAATCAGTGTCAGCTACTTTCATGACACCATTCTTTTTCCTGGATCCAAGTAGTCGAGCTACTTGGATGACAGCTAGCCTGACAACCGTCATCCCGCTACCTGTTAGCGGGATCTATGCTAAGAGATACCGCGAATGAATCGCGGTATGACGGTGTAGACGATGGTTAAGTATCCCGCTGCTTGTTAGCGCCGCGGCGGTATGACGGTTCGTGGTGGTATGACGTAGAGTGCTTAGAAGCTGTTATTTTGCTATAAATGGCTGTAATGGCATCATCTATTTTATTGCTATCACAGCCTGTTTGTGCAAGTTCAGCATTCCCACCACAGTTCTTTTTAACTGCTATGGATATTAGTTCTTTTGCGCTAATCTTATTGATTAAGTCTTTACTTACTTTAATAATCAAGACTGTTTTATCTTTTTCTGTTGCCGTAAAAGCTATTACCGTTTTTGGTTTTTGTTGCTGCAAAACAAACTCTCTTATTACATTTGCTGGAATATCAGTGAAAGTGTGGCTTATAAAATTTATTCCATTTATTTCGGTGCTTTTTATATTCTCTGCACTCACAAGCTTTTTATATAGGTTTTTTATTTTGGTTTCGGATTTTTTGTGTTCTTGACTTAAAATACTTAATCTGCTTGTTATTTCACTCACTGGCGCTTTTACGAATTCTGCAACTTTTTTTAAGTTAATTTCATTATCACGTACATAATTGATTGCTTCCTGACCAGTTAAAGCTTCAATTCTCCTCACTCCAAAAGCAACAGAACTCTCTGTTACTATCTTAAACAAACCAATTTCTCCAGTATGTTCAACGTGTGTGCCACCACACAGTTCCCTTGAATCTCCAATCTTCACTACTCTTACTTGGTTGCCATATTTTTCACCGAATAACGCCATAGCTCCTTCGTCTATTGCCTGATTCATGCTTTGAATTTTTGTAGATGCGGAAAGATTTTCTCTGATTAGAGAGTTTACCATATCCTCTACCCAAAACAACTGATCTTGAGTCATTTGAGTGTTATGGCTGAAGTCGAATCTCATTCTATCTGGTGCAACTAGGGAACCTTTTTGAGTGACATGATCACCTAGAATTTTTCTGAGTGTAAAGTGCAGAAGATGTGTAGCTGAATGATTTCTTCTTAAGGTTTGCCTTCTTTCCTTGTCAATGCTTGCTGCAACTGTGTTACCTTTACAAATTGAACCGAACTTAACTATGCATCTGTGCAAATATAGGTCATTAACCTTATTGGTATTCTCGACTATAATAATACTTCTATCAGATTTGATCAGACTGCCAGTATCTCCCACTTGTCCACCTGACTCGCCATAAAAAGGTGTTTTATCAAGTATAATGGTTATCTTTTCTCCCTCCTTTGCAGAATCAATTACTTCATTTTTAGAGGAAACTATAGCTAGTATTTTCGCATCACTTACTTCATTGAACTCATAACCAACAAATTTTGTTTTGCCAAATTTATTGATCAAATCAAACCATACTTGCTCAACAGATTTTTCACCAGATCCAGCCCATTTAGCACGTGCTCTCTCTTTTTGTTCTCCCATTGCATCATCAAAACCCTTCTGGTCAAAATTTATTTTTTTCTCTTTTAAAATATCAAGTGTAATATCCAAAGGAAATCCGTAGGTGTCATATAGCTTAAACGCTGATTCTCCAGGCAAAGTATCGCCCGATTTTAAATCTGTAGTGAATTTCTCCAGGAGATTGATACCTTTCATCAAAGTGTCTTTAAAGTTTTCTTCCTCTGATTTTAACGTCGTTTCTATTAAGCTTTTAGCTCTGACTAATTCAGCTCCCATATAAGCCGAACTCGTGCTATCTATCAACACTGGAAAAATACGATGGAGTAGGGAATCATTATATCCAAGCAGGTGAATATAACGTGTGGCTCTCCTAATTAATCTGCGTAATACGTAATTCCTGCCCTCATTTCCAGGAAGCACTCCTTCTGCGATGAGAAATGCAGCCGCGCGAAGATGATCTGCTATGATCTTATGCGCTATTTTATTTTCCGTTCTTCCACAGTACTCTTGTGATTTACTTATCAGAGCAGAAAATAGATCAATATCATAGTTATCATGGACGTTTTGCATAACAGCCGCTATTCTTTCAAGGCCCATTCCAGTATCGATGCATTTTTTTGGCAATTTGTGTAAATTACCTTCTTCATCTTTGTTAAACTCCATGAATACCAGATTCCAGATTTCAACAATTCTATCGCCCTCTTGTAAATTAGGACTCCCATGGTCATAAAAAATTTCAGAACATGGACCGCACGGACCAGTGCTTCCCATACTCCAAAAGTTATCATCCGTTGTAATTCTTATGATTTTATCACTTGAAAAGCCACTTATCTTACGCCAAATCTCGTACGCCTCATCATCAGTATGGTAGACGGTTATGGATAGTCTGTTTTTATCAAGAGATAACTCTTTAGTGATAAATTCCCACGCAAATTCTATCGCAGTTTCCTTAAAGTAATCACCGAAGCTAAAATTTCCGAGCATTTCAAAAAATGTGTGATGCCGAGTTGTATAGCCAACATTTTCCAGATCATTGTGTTTACCGCCTGCTCTTAGGCACTTTTGACTTGAGACAGCACGTTTCATTTCAGTTTTTTGAGCACCAGTAAAAATATTTTTAAACTGCACCATACCAGCATTTGTGAACATGAGCGTTGGGTCATGTTCTGGAATCAAAGGAGAAGAAGAAACCTGCTCGTGGTCATTATTTACAAAAAATTTTATAAATCTTTCTCTGATTTCGTTTAGCTTCATCGTTTTTATTGAGGTTATCTATAAATAATAAGTTGTAATGGAAATAAAATCAATACCACTCTCTAGATCTCAGAACTTTTAGTGACATGCACCTTGTGGTAAGAAAAAATCAATATATTCACGATAAATTTACCTCATATCTGTGTTTTATATGTGGAAATTGGAATGGAAATTTATGTAGGCAAAGAAAAAAGAATAGCAAATGTGGTGACTCAACACTGGAATGACATAAAAGGATCAGACAGAGATTGGCCAGAAAGGCATGAAATAGACACTGCAGAAATAATGGAATCATGGCAGCATTGTTTTGTCATTGAAGTCAAGGATCAAGGTTATATTTGTGAAAATGCAGGAGAAAAGGCTGTTGAATTCTATGGTTTTGAGAAAAAGACGCGCATTGATAATAAGTATGCAATTGATGCACCATTTTTGCGACTATATAAAATAGATGCAGTTATTGATAAACTTGATACTGTAATAGAGAGTAAATGCCCGATCAATGAAGAGGAAGAAAGTGAAAGTGTTAAAATGAGGCAAGTATTGTTGCCACTTGGGAATAAAGAAGGTATAACACACATATTGGGCGTAATTACTTTTAAACTCCTTTAATATACAATTTTAATTTGATTCTTTAATAAAATTATTTATACTAATGCTTAATTACTATTAAAGAACTCAATAGTAGTGCTTGTAAATTTATTTGGAATATGAAGAAAATAAAATTAAAAACCAAATCTTCTGTGAAAAAGCGCTTTCACCTTACAGCTAAGGGTAAAGTTATTTCTACTCAGTCAGGCAAAAGGCATGGCATGGTAAAGAGAAGTAAATCTAATATTCGTAATCAGCGCGGTACAACGATTCTTGGTAAATCTGACTCGCGTATAGTTAAGCTTCATATGCCTTACGGTATTTAACAAAATGGAGGTAAAATAAAATGGCTCGGGTAAAACGTGGAGTCACTACTCACGCTCGTCATAAAAAAATATTGAAACTGGCAAAGGGTTATAGAGGGCGTGCAAAAAGCTGTTATAGAATTGCATTACAAAGAGTTGAAAAAGCACTGCAATATGCTTACAGAGACAGAAGAACCCGTAAACGTGATTTCCGTAGCTTATGGATAATACGTATTAATGCAGCAGCAAGAGAGCATGGGCTTACTTATGGTAGGTTTATGCATGGTCTTACACTTGCCGGCATTGATTTAAATAGAAAAATTCTTGCTGAGATGGCAGTTAATTATAAGGATGATTTTGCCAAATTAGTAGAAACTGTAAGTGGTAAATTAGCGGAGAATTCTTAAAGCAAAAACACCATGAGAATTATTTTCATGGGATCACCAGGATTTGCTGTTAATTCTCTGAGCTTGTTACTGAAATCAAAGAGCGAAGTGGTGGCAGTATACACCAAGGCTCCAAAACCTTCGAGGCGTGGACAGAAGCCAACGAAATCTCCAGTACATGTTATCGCTGAAGAAAGTAACATAGAGGTATGTACTCCTATCTCTCTAAAGTTCTCGGCAGAGCAAGAAAAATTTAGAAATTTCAAGCCAGACGTTGCGGTTGTTGCCGCGTATGGATTGATACTTCCAAGAGAAATTTTGAATATTCCTAAATATGGTTGTATTAATATTCATCCTTCATTACTACCAAGGTGGCGTGGTGCAGCCCCGATACAGCACACAATTTTAGCAGGAGATCAAGAAACCGGGGTTAGCATTATGCAATTGGATGAAGGATTAGATTCCGGCACTATTTTAAAACAGGAAAAATTTCTTATCGAAAAGAACGATAATTACAAGACATTGCATGATAAATTATCTAAGCTAGGCAGTGATTTACTGCTGAAAGTGCTAAACGAAATTGAAAAACAGCTTCCCTTAAAACAGAACGATAACGATGCATGTTACGCTGACAAAGTGGAAGACTATAAAATTTATGCAAGTGATGCTTGTGAAGTTGCTTATAGAAAAGTTAAAGCGTTTTACCCAAAAGCATTCATTAAGATAGAAAATAAACGTATCAGGATACTTGATGCTGACTTTGAAGCTCTCGCTTCAGAACAAGGTAAGATTGTTAACGATAATATGCACATAAGTTTAAAAGGTGGCACTTTAATTCCTAAAGTTGTACAAATGGAAGGGAGAAATCCTTGCAGTATTGAAGATTTTATTCGTGGCTTGAAATCAAGCATGGTAAAAAAATTTATAGAATAGGCTGCTTTAAATTAGTGTAGAAATGTAATAGCTAAATTTCCTTTTCTTAGATATAATCTTAAAAAACTTTCCATATAAAAATGAAAATAAAAAGAGCTTTAATATCAGTATACGATAAAACGAATATAATTGATCTTGCATCGTTTTTAACGCAGCAACAAATAGAAATTCTTTCAACGGGCAATACTTATAAAGTGCTATCTAGTGCAGGAATAAAAACACAAGAGGTCTCAGATTACACACAATTTCCAGAGATACTGGGTGGTAGAGTAAAAACTTTACACCCTAAAATTCATGGAGGCATACTTTGCAATAGAGAAAAACACAAAACGGAAATACAAAATCTAGGTATTGAGCCAATAGAACTGCTTATAACTAACCTATACCCATTTTGGGAGACAGTAAGTAGCGGCTCAAATGAAGAGCAAATTATAGAACAAATTGATATCGGCGGAGTGGCGTTAATTAGAGCTGCAGCAAAAAACTTTCGTTTTACTTCAGTTATTTCTAGCATTCAAGACTATGAAGCACTGAAAGCTGAGATGATAGAAAATAACAATAAAACAACATTGGAATATAGAAAACACTTAGCAACCAAAGCATTTGCTCTCACTGCACACTACGATTCTAATATTCACAGTTGGTTTTTATCCCAGAGTAAAAATAATGAGTTACCAGAGTTTTTTGCTCTATACGGGCATAAAGTACAAGAACTCAGGTATGGTGAAAATCCCCATCAAAAAGCTGCATTTTATAGTAATCAATTTACAGAATATCCGTTGGAAAAACTACATGGAAAAGAGTTGAGTTATAATAATATAGTAGATATAGAATCCGCACTTAACATAACTTCTGAATTCGAAGAACCTGCAGCAGTGATAATCAAGCATAATAACCCATGTGGCGCTGCGATTGGTAATAATGCTTTGGAGGCATATGAAAAAGCTCTATCGTGCGATGAAGTAAGCAGTTTTGGTGGTATAGTTGCCTTAAACCGGGAGATAGATTTAAAGCTAGCAGAAAAATTAAACGAGATATTTTTGGAAGTAGTGATAGCACCATCGGTAAACAATGAGGCACTAAAAATTTTACAAAGAAAGAAAAATTTAAGAGTGATTATTCATAAATCTTTTCAACAAAATGTGAAATACCAAACTAAAAATGTTGTTGGTGGGTTTTTGGTGCAAGAAAATAATGACCACACAATAAAAGCAGAACAAGTAACAGAATGCACTGCAACAGACAAAGAAAAAAAAGATCTTATTTTTGCCTGGAAAATATGTAAGCATGTGAAATCCAACGCAATAGTTATAGCAAAAGATGGTTGTGCTATTGGCATCGGTGCAGGGCAAACAAGCAGAATAGATAGTGTGAACATTGCAGTGAAAAAAGCAGGTGAAAAATGTAAAGGTGCAGTGCTTGCTTCAGATGCATTTTTTCCATTCCCAGATAGCATAGTAGAAAGTGCAAAACATGAGATTACAGCTATAATTCAGCCCGGCGGCTCGCTGAAAGATCAAGATGTGATAAAAGCTGCAAATGAAAATAAAATTGCTATGTTTTTCACTGGCGTTCGCAGTTTTTTCCATTAGGCTTTGTGTCTTATCGTCATACCGCCACAAACCGTCATACCGCGATTCATTCGCGGTATCTCTCAACATAGATCCCGCTAGCGGGATGACAAATATACCGCCGCGGCGCTAACAAGAGATCCCGCTAACACGTAGCGGGATGACGAGCTTATCGTGCTGCCACGAACCGTCATGCCTCTGCGAACCGTCATACCGCGATTCATTCGCGGTATCTCAGCCGCTAACAAGCAGCGGGATGACGGTTGTCGTTTAGCTATAAATGTTTAAGAAATTTACTAAATGAAAAAAAAGGCAAAAGAAGCCCTGAGGTTATTATCCGCTTTAAAATATTGGCGTTTTTTATGTTTTAAACGCTTGACAAGCGAGATTCAGCCGCTTTTAATTGCAACTAACCTACGCTGCAAATGTTTAAGAAATTTACTAAGCAGAAAAAAAGACAAAGAATCCCCGAGTTAGCTAGTCTTTTACTATCTCTGTCGAGTATTGGCATTTTTTGATGTCTTGTAACGCTTTATAAGCGCGTTCAGCTTATTTAGATAAAAATCTAGATGTAGATGAAGTTTTGTAAAGACATACAGTATCTATATACTGCAAAAAATTGAACATAAGACGCCGATACATTAAGTAATCCTTACCTTTTAATCTGCAGATTGGCGAAAGCAAATACAATAGCTTCAGTCTCATGATAAGAGGGCTGGCGGAGTTTGTCAAGTAAGTTTTTTTGTTTCTATGGGTCAGTTGGACTTAAAGTCTACACAAAAAACGTTTACAACCAACGTTCAACATGGTAAATTAAAAACGGTTTATTCCTCGGTAGCTCAGTGGTAGAGCAGTTGGCTGTTAACCAATTGGTCGCTGGTTCGAATCCGGCCCGGGGAGCTCTTCTCTGTGAAATTCTAGTGTTGATTTTATATGAACATTAAATCAGTGGTTTTATGTATACTAGATGGCTGGGGAAATGGAATAGAGAATAATAAATACAACGCTATCAGCAACGCAAATCCACCCTGTTGGCAATATATTAGCTCTAATTATCCAAAATGCAGTTTATCTGCCTGTGGAGCTGATGTGGGGTTACCTGGTGGTCAAATAGGTAACTCAGAAGTTGGCCATATGAATATTGGCAGTGGTAGAGTGGTAATACAAAGCCTTCAGCGCATTAATCAAGAGATTGGAACAATAGAAAACAATGTAAATCTACAAAGTTTTATTAATGATCTAAAAAGTAAGAACGGAGTATGCCATATAATGGGATTGGTGTCCGATGGTGGTGTTCATTCGCATCAAAAGCATATTTCAACTTTAGCAAATAAAATATCACAGCATGGAATAAAAGTGGTGATACATGCATTTTTAGATGGCAGAGACACATTGCCAAATTCAGGAAAAAAATGCATTCAAGAATTTACAAAGAGTATAAAGGGAAATGACACAAGAATTGCTACTGTTTCTGGGCGTTACTATGCTATGGACCGTGACAACAGGTGGAAGAGAACAATCGAAGCTTATGAGGCTATCGCATTTGCAAAGGCACCTTGTCATGATAATGCAGTATCGTTGATTGAGAATAACTATCAAAATAACATAACTGATGAGTTTATCAGGCCCGCAGTAATAGGTGATTATAAAGGTATAAAACCAGAAGATGGAGTGCTGTTGGCTAACTTTCGTGCTGATCGAATGATACAATTAGCAAGTATTTTGCTTGGCAAAACAGATTACGCTAAGGTAGCAAAATTCTCTTCAATTTTAAGTATGATGAAGTATAAAGAAGATCTCAAAATTCCTTATATTTTTCCTCCTACTTCTTTCGCTGATACTCTAGGACAAACAATAGAAGACAATAAATTACGACAATTACGTATCGCCGAAACCGAGAAATACGCTCATGTGACTTTCTTTTTCAATTGTGGAAAAGAAGAACCTTTCTCTGGTGAAGAAAGAATACTCATTCCCTCACCAAAAGTTCAAACTTACGATTTGCAGCCCGAAATGTCAGCCTTCGAGCTCACAGAAAAGCTTGTAGAAAAAATTCACTCCCAAGAATTCGCACTGATAGTTGTAAATTACGCTAATCCTGATATGGTAGGGCATACAGGTAATATAAAAGCAGCCGAGAAAGCTGTGCTAGCTGTAGATGATTGTCTTGCGAAAGTGCTGAATGCTGTTAAAAAGTCAAGCAACACCGCATTAATTGTTACTGCAGACCATGGTAACGTGGAATGTATGTTCGATGAAGAAAATAATACACCTCATACAGCACACACTCTAAATAAAGTGCCATTTATTGTGTCTTGCGATAATCTAAAACTAAGAGACGGAAGGTTATCTGACATTGCCCCTACTATTTTACAGATACTTGGAATTAAAAAACCAAACGAAATGACAGGCAGTTCGTTGATTTCTTGCATTACCCTCTGTCATTCCAGCTAGGCAGCGTTATGCACCGGAATGACATCAAATAGATGTGTTTTAACTTAATCCAACTTTTAAATTTTTCGCTGTTAGTACTAATGATTCATTAAAGAAGCTGTCAATATCACCAATACTATCTATATTTTTTGTACTGATAGATTGGTCAATTCTTTTAACCAAATTAGATAAAACTTTATTAGGGCCAATTTCAACAAATTTGTTAATGCCACGGCTTGACATATACAAAACCATTTCTCTCCATTTCACTCTGCTTACAACTTGCTTGGCGAGTAAAGTTTTTATAACTTTTGGATCACTCTCCTCTTTAGCTGTAACATTTGATATCAAAGGAACTATAGGACGGGTTATTTTAATACCCTTCAAAAACTCCAAAACTTTTTCATCAGCAGGTTTCATAAGAGATGAATGAAAAGGCCCACTAACCTGTAATTTAATTAGTTTCCTCACACTCGAGTTTTTGAATAAATCGGGTAACATTTCAAGAGCTTCTCTAGTGCCACTTATAACCACTTGTCCGCCACCGTTATCGTTTGCAATTTCACAAATTCCGTCAATTTGAACTGATTTCAATATATCTTCCACTTCATTTATCTCTGCTCCAAGCAACGCAACCATTCCGCCTTTACATTTCAGTGAAGCTTCATGCATTGCTTCGCTGCGAACTTTCAGCAGCTTGATTGCAGACTCAAGCGTTAACGCTCCTGCAGCACACAGCGCTGTATATTCGCCAACTGAATGCCCACAAACATATTTAACATTGTGATCAGTGAAAAGAGATTTGCCAAACACATGCTCCATAACACGTAGCATTGCAATTGATACTGCCATTATAGCTGGCTGAGCGTTTTCTGTAATGGTTAATTCTTCAATAGGACCGTTGAAGATTAAATGAGACAGCTTTCCATCCAATATGCTATCTACTTCATTAAATACTTGTCTTGCAACAGAAAACTCACTATATAAGCTCTTTCCCATTCCTACAAACTGAGAGCCCTGACCGGGGAAAGCAAAAATCATGATAGTTATTATTTATTCCTTATTAAATATACTACTTTATTTATTTTTTGTCAATATTTTAGAATAATGATTGACTTAGTGAATTAAGTTCACTAGAATATTAGCTGACTAAAAGTTTATAAACAACAATGAATTATCATAAAATTATTATAGTTATGACAGACGGTCAAGAGTTTGAAACTCGTTCCACTTATGGAAAGGAGGGAGATAGGGTAAAACTTGATAGAGATCCTCTTACTCACCCTGCATGGACTGGAAGTTTGACAAGCGGGTTAGCAAGTAAAACTAGCAAATTAGCTAAGTTTAACGATAAATATGGAAGCATTTTCTAATTCTCCTCCTCTTTAAGTTTTAGAGAGTTTACTGAAGCATGCATAAATACAAAAATATAGGCTATGTTGCTTCTCCATCACCAAAATCGCAGGAAGTATCTAAACTATTAAAGAAACTTAATTTTATCAATATAACAGAAGAAAATAAGTCCGAAATCGATCTATTGATAGTTGTTGGCGGTGATGGCTTTATGCTACGCACTTTGCACAATTACGTCATAGAAAATAAAAACATGCATGTGTATGGGATAAACACTGGCAATGTTGGGTTTTTGATGAATAAATGCTTTAGCTGCAGTGAAGATTTAATTGATCATATAGAGCATGCAACTTCAACTCAGTTAACTTTGCTAAAAATGGAAGCAACAGACACAAGTGGCAAGAGATATCATTACATAGCAGTAAACGAAGTATACGTTTTTAGAAAAGCGAACCAAATAGTAGAGATGAATATTACTATTAATGATAAGCTAAAAGTAGAAAAATTTAGAGGGGACGGAGTAATATTATCTACCCCCACAGGCAGCACTGCATACAACTTCTCTGCCGGTGGCCCAATCTTGCCGCTAAATTCAAATTTACTTGCACTCACTTCTATCAATAGCTATTACCCAAGGCATTGGAATGGAGCGTTAATATCAAACGATACAATCGTACAAATTGACATTAACGACACAAAAAACCGTCCAGCACTTGTAGTATCAGATTACAAGGAGTTTCATAATATATCACAGATAAAAATACAAAAAGATCACGAAAACACAATAACTTTGCTTTTTGACAAAGATTACCCTCTGAATGAAAGAATCTTTGATAGACAATTTCTATACTAATAATTATCCGTAAATTGGTATTTACTATATCTTAATAACTATAGCGTAATCAATGCAGCATAGTAATTAATTTTGGAGTGAATATGCCTGGACCAGTAAATGAAGAACAAACAGTAACATTAATTTCTTCCACATCAATAAGTGAAGATGGCGAGATAACACCAGGAATTTTACCAATACCAGCACTTAGGACAAGTACTCCGAAAAAAAATGATGAAAATACAGCTTTAGAAGCTTTGTTAGAGGAAGAATTTAAAGAGAAAAAAAACAGCAATGCTAATTCAAGAGATCCGTTAACTCTTGAGACTCAAGTATCACCTCCTTCCCTAGAAGAAACAAAAGGTGAAGAAACTCATGTTGACGTGCCACAAAATTCAACTCTAAGCAGATCCCCTTCTCAAGAGACAGTATTTGATGATCCTGATGATCTTGATAAAACATTAACACGGTTAAGCAGAGAATCAAGTAACAAACTTAGCAATGTACCTTCAACTTCTCCACCATCATATAAGACAGATGACTCTGAAGAGTCTTTGTCACTAAATTCTGATGTAGGTGGCACAACAAATAAAAAAACAAACAGATTCTTGCCAAGAGCAAAGTATTCCATGCAGCAGAAGGGCTTTATAATTTTTACTGCAAGTGCTATTATACTCAGTATATCTGCAGCTTTATTATATTTACAAGATAAAGCAAAATTTATTGCATTTTTTACAAACAGCCCAAAATATATCACTATACCAGTTATCGCACTTGCTGCATTGCTTGCAATTGGTCCAATATTTTTTGCAACAAGGCAATTTATAGATACTGAAGAACATTCCATTCAAAAAAAAGATGCGGATAAAACTTTAGCTGAGGTGTTGGAGCACCAGCCAAAAGATAAAGCTATAAAATCTGTAAGACTGGAATATAGCAATGGCACTCATTCAAATTTTGTACTTAATGCTTGGGAAGCTAAACAAGGCTTCACTAACATTGACGAAAAAGTAATTACTAGAACTAATAAAATCAGTAATTAACGACAGACCAATATTTACTGCATTATTTACTGGTGTAGTTGCTGCAAATATAGCGTTTCCTCTAGGGCTACTTGCAACACATGGTGTTAATGGTGTACAAAAATTTTACCAAAACCCTTTGACTAATAACATAGGATTATCATTACTTATAGGTTCTGGTATACTTGCATTATCAATTATATGTCTTGGCGTGCATTATTATAGAAAAACAAATTGCACTAACCTTATATATTCTGAAGAAGAGATTGATCCTAAAAATGTTAATGGGAAATTCATTGAGGAAATAAAACGAGAAAGAACAAATGTTCTTGGGGAAAATCACAGTAAAGACGCTAAACGCAGCAGCTTAACGCTTGAGCAAGTTGTGGTTCAATCTCATAATTGTAAGGATATTGTTTATAGTGTCGGTTAATAAAATGCATGATATAGCTAGTGCAGCCCTACGTCATACCGCTGCAGACCGTCATACCGCGATTCATTCGCGGTATCTCTAGATCCCGCTAACACGTAGCGGGATGACGATTGTCAGGGTAGCACCTCCCTCCCCTGTCATCCAAGTAGCTGACTGACCTTACCCAGAAAAAGTGGAGAGAAAGTTTGGAATGTTTTTCACAAAGAGAATGATGAATCAAAATGCTCAGGAATGCAATAGTTAATAGTGACGTTGTTTGTTATAAAAAATTTCTATATATTCAAATATAGCAGTTTTGATATGCTGTTTAGAGTGCCGAGAGGTGTCTATTGGTAACTCCCTTTTTAGAGAACTGAAGAAGCTTTCCACAACAGAATTGTCGTAACAACAACCTTTATAACTCATCTATGTTTTTTATGGATAAGAGATATTGATAACCTTGCGAAGTATATTGTGAACCTTGATCACTATGTAATAGTAGATTTTTGGCAGGTTTACGCTTGTTAACGGCCATTAATAAAGAGTCCATAACCAATTGTTTATTTATTGAACTGCTCATTAACTACCATGCGTGAATATAGATCGATTATTGTTGCCAAATATAGCCATCCTTCTTTGGTTTTTATATAAGTAATCCCATACTTTATTTGGTTGATCGACAATAAAGTTTTGGTCTAATATATTGGGAGCTACTGTCCGTTTGTTGTTTCTTAATTTTAAATTTTCTTCTCAATATAGCCTGAATACCATTTTTCTGCATAATACTTTGCACTGTTTTTAAGTTGCAACTTTTACCCAAAGCCTTCAATTCAGCATGAATTTTAGGAGCTCCATATCTACATTTAGAAGCTTGATATATTTTTTGAATATCTGCTAATAACTCTTTATTTGCTGATTCTCTACTGCTTATTTTCCTTGTAGTCCACTTATAGTAGCCACTAGCAGAAAACCCTACATAATTCCTGCACTTTATAGTGTTTACTATGCTCTTTTATGAAAAAATATTTTACTCTTTTTGACTGGCCAGGGCTTTTTTTTAAATGTCTCTTTCCCTTGTTACTCTTGCTTTGTAAATCAAACCTCTCTTTGTCGTAAGGAGCCATGTTACCTCTACCTGGAAATGCATCTGCTGCCGACTTTTTTTCGTTGTGTTTCTTTATCCATTTTCCTAATAAACCACCCTTTATTCCTAAATCCTTTGCTATTTTTGTAATTGTTTGACCTGCCTTTCTTTGTTCATTTGCCAGTTTAACAGCTTCCAATTTGAATTCTGCCGTATATTCTCTTGCCATTTCTAATCCTCCAAAATTTTATTTTACCCGAAAAAACTCCTTTCTTTCTCTCCACTTTTTCTGGGTAAGGTCAGTCTGTCCAGGTTCCAAGATCGGTGTCAAAAATTGCTCAAACCATCCATTAAAAACATCCATATTACAGTGGCCTTCAAAGGTTAACGGAACAACTATCTTTCTTCCACTTAAGGCTGCAACCATACTGATTCGTTGAGTTTTCTTTCCAGATTTTAAGGCATAAAACCGCTGTCCTTTCTGGCAATATCCGTAGTTCGGTGTTATCAATGCCAGACTCATCTATATACACTAAGTTTTTAGGTTCTTTTGTCGCTATAATTTTCAAAAATTCAGCACGTTTTTCTTCGTTTCTTTCCTTATATCCATATGTCTTTTTTTGCGCGTAAATCCAATTTTTTTAAGGGCTCGATAGATCGTTTGGATACTAACGTTGTTCCAAAGTTTAGCCATTTCCGATAGAGTCTTTCCTCCGTGTTCTCTGGCAAATTTGGCAAAGGTATCCCAGTCGGTAATTTTGTGATTGTAACCCCCATTTCCAAGTTTTTTTGATTGAAAGTCTCCTGTTTCTTTTCTTCTTTGCTGCCACTCCCATAAAGTAGTTCGTCCAATCTTAAATCTTGCTGCCACTGTTTCTCTGCTTTCTCCTTCGTCTAGCGCTTCCATTGCTTTTTTTCTTAAATCATAACTATATGCTGCTGGCATTCAACCTCCTTATCATCATCTACCCTTATCCTATCACATCCGGACTTTTATGGAAAGAGCTATATTTTTATCAATTCTGCAATCATTTATCTTAATATTAAGTTTCTTTTGATGCTTGTGAATAGCTGCAAATCTCTTCCTATTTGTTGCAAATACCCTTTTATAAACCCGACTGTTTGTCTTAAACCAATTCTAAAGAAACTGACGATTATATGCACCAAAATCACAACTTTATCACTATAAATATAGTTGCCGCCCTGCATTTTTGGACAATTCTCGTACCAATTTTCTATGGCGTCATTGATATAACAAAAAATGCTTCCTCTTTCTTGGAGAAATTTGTTATATTCATGGCAGTTACTGACTCTCATTTTTTGTGGCATATTTTTTCTTCAAGGTTAAATGGCTATTTATAATGAATTTTGTCAGTAACTGCCAGTTCTTTTCGCTTGAGCGATGCAACAAAGCCCACTGGGATCCAGGAAAGTTTGCTTGTAAGCAAGCAAACTAGCATGGAAAGTTTATACTAAATGAATGTTTTTGATGAGGTTGCACAGAAGCTGGATCCCAGTGTCAAGCACTGGGATGACATCATCCTTTTTTGGATTCCAGACTGGAATGACAGCAGTCCTACGTCATACCGCCGCGGTATTTCCAGATCCCGCTAACACGTAGCGGGATGATGGTTGTCAGGGTGTTGTCCAAGTAGCCTCCTTCTTCTGTTATCCAAGTAGCCTCTTTCTTGTCATCCCAGTGCTCCTTTCTTGTCATCCCAGTGCCCAGACACTGGGATCCAGGAAACTTAACTTTACACCAGGTAATAAGAACTGGATTCCAGCGTCACGCGCTGGAATGACAGCAGTCCTACGTCATACCGCGATTCATTCGCGGTATCTCAGCCGCTAACAAGAGATCCCGCTAACAAGCAGCGGGATGACGATTGTCGTTTAGCCATAAACATTAAGAAATTTACCAAATGAAAAAAAAGGCAAAAGAAGCCCCGTGGTTATTATCCGCTTTAAAATATTGGCGTTTTTTATGTTTTAAACGCTTGACAAGCGAAGTTCAGCTGCTTTTAATTGCAACTAACCTACGCTGCAAATGTTTAAGAAATTTACTAAGCAGAAAAAAAGACAAAGAATCCCCGAGTTAGCTAGTCTTTTACTATCTCTGTCGAGTATTGGCATTTTTTGATGTCTTGTAACGCTTTATAAGCGCGTTCAGCTTATTTAGATAAAAATCTAGATGTAGATGAAGTTTTGTAAAGACATACAGTATCTATATACTGCAAAAAATTGAACATAAGACGCCGATACATTAAGTAATCCTTACCTTTTAATCTGCAGATTGGCGAAAGCAAATGCAATAGCTCCACTATCATGATAAGGGCGCTGGCGGAGTTTGTCAAGGGATTTTTGACGAAATGATTTTGAAAGCAAAGAGCGGGAGAAGGGGTTCGAACCCTCGACCTCAACCTTGGCAAGGTTGCGCTCTACCAACTGAGCTACTCCCGCAATTAAATTAACCTAAATTTACTTAATTATAGGCATATACAGCGATTTGTAAACCCCGTGTACACGAAAAATGTGAGAGCCCATAAATTTGCGTGGTTCCTTCTATGATCTTTTCGTATACTTAAGACTCATTTTTGATTATCATAAGTTTTCAATTGTGCCAAAAAATGTATTAATTTTATGGGAATATTTTTATATAAAGACGACTTGCCAGCTAGTTCAATACCAGATGATATAAGGTCTATAGCTGTTGATACCGAGGCAATGGGGCTACTTCATAGCAGAGATAGATTATGCCTTGTGCAGCTCTCTTTTAATGATGGCAACGCTCACTTAGTTCAACTCAAGAACGATTATACAGCGCCAAATTTAAGAAAAATATTAGAGGATAAAAATATAACTAAAATATTTCACTTCGCGCGATTTGATGTGAGCATAATACGTTATTACTTGGAAACTTGGGCACTTCCGTGCTATTGCACAAAGATAGCTTCACGTTTAGTTCGCACTTACACAGATAATCATAGCTTAAAAGAGTTGTGCTTAGAGCTGCTTGATACCAAACTAAATAAGCAGCAGCAATCTTCTGATTGGGGAAATGAAAATTTAACAGACAAACAAAAAAGTTATGCTGCATCTGATGTTTTGTATCTCCACAGGATAAAGGAAAAGCTAGACTTAATGCTGGAGCGTGAAAATAGAAAAGAATTGGCCCAAAAGTGCTTTGAATTTCTTCCTACTCGTATTGAATTAGACTTAATGGGTTGGGAAAACGTGGATATCTTTAACCACCAGATGTAATAGAAGTTTTTTGTTTGTGCAAAACACTTTAGGGCAATTTTTCAAGCTCTGCGGTAAGAATTTAGTTGATTAACTGCTAATAGATACGCTATATTTTACAAGCAATCGTTTTAAGTTTAGGTATTTTATGAGTGATGATATTACACCGGTAAATGATCAAAATTTCAAATCTGAAGTCACTGACTATAAAGGGTTTGTTCTGGTAGATTTTTGGGCAGAATGGTGTGGGCCATGTAAAAGTCTAATGCCGCGTATTGAACAGTTGGCTAAAGACAGAAAAGGCAAGATTAAGATCTGCAAGTTCGACATAGATGAAGGGACTGAAGTGCCAAGTAAGTATGGGGTTCAATCTATACCTACTTTGATTATATTTCAAGATGGTAAGGAAATTGCACGCAAAATTGGCGCAACAAATGATCTGCTAAGTTGGGTTGATAGTGAAATAAGCTAATAGACAAATTTGCTTTTGTGTGTATTATAAATATTGATAAAAGGGATTGTAGCTCAGTCGGTTAGAGCAGTTCGCTCATAACGAATTGGCCGTAGGTTCGAGTCCTACCAATCCCACCATTGTTAGCATGATCGTAACAATGAGAAAACTATAGTATATGAACTATATATTAATGTAATGGGGGAAATGATGGAATTTACTAAGTCTCTAAATAACAAGTTAGATGAATTGCACTTACTAAATCATCCATTCTACCAATCATGGAATACAGGAAGCTTAAGCTTGCAAGCTTTACAAACCTATGCTAAAGAATATTATCACCATGTTGCTGCGTTTCCTCGTTACATCAGTGGTATACATTTTCTGTGCCCAGATCTAAAAATGCGACAGGTTTTACTTGGTAATTTAATAGAAGAGGAACAAGGTGATGAAAATCATCCAGAGTTATGGAAACGTTTTGCTGAAGGGCTTGGCGTTGCGCGATCTGATCTTCGTGAAAGTGCACAGATTAAGGAGACACAAGAATTAATTGATGGTTACTTTGACATTGTAAGATCAGGTTTTGCAGCAGGTCTTGGAGCCTTGTACGCTTACGAACGTCAAACTCCAGAGGTTTCCAAGTCTAAAATTGAAGGTTTAAAAAAACACTATTCAATAAGTGATGAGCGTTCTCTTCAATTTTTTACGGTCCATATGCATGCTGATGAATGGCATTCTGAGGAATGTGCAAATCTTATTGAAGATCTAGATGAAAAAGAGCAAGATAAAGTTATGCAGGGTGCTCAAAAGGGAGCAAGGCTCTTGTGGGGTTTTCTTGATGGAATGATGAATGCTAGCGTGTGTTAGTAGTTGTAAGTAGCTTAAACTCAGTGATGTTGGAATGCAATGTCTGCATGTAATCTTCTTATATCTGACTTACGGCTTTGGGTTCATTTAGGCTATAGTGCAGAAGAGAAGTATCATTCTCAATTAGTTAGTGTTAATATTGATTTTACCTTTAAATCCCCCCCTTTAGGACTTACAACTGACCGGCTTGAGGATACTATATGCTACTTGGAGGTAGTTCAGAGTATTCAATCTCTCGTTCAAAGCAAGCAATTCAACTTAATCGAGCATTTAACTCATGATATATACAGGACCATTAATAACCTTGTGATGCAAAAAAAGCTTATTATTTCTTCTATAGGCGTAACTATTCACAAAGTTGCACCACCTGTCCCCAGTGTGCATGGAGGTGTTTTCTTTACTTATCGTAATGCGTTGCAAGAATGATTTACATTTCTGTTGGCTCAAATATAGGAAATCGCTTTTCCCATTTACAAAAGGCTGCTCAGTTACTGCAGGAGCGCTATTTTAAAAATTTAAAATCTTCAATTATTCTGGAAACTAAGGCTATTTTACCAAATGATGCTTCACCTGGGTGGGACAGGCCATTTCTAAATATGGTTGTGTATGGAAGTTGTTCTTCTTCTCCTGAAGAGCTGTTAAAGGGCCTTAAACAAATTGAATGTGACATTGGCCGTCTGCAGGTCTATGAAAAATGGGCACCTCGCGTTATTGATTTGGATATTTTGTTATGGGATGACCTGACACTTGATACACCCTACCTTAAGATTCCTCACCCAGAATTGATAAACAGACCATTTTTGCTTCACTTGATGACAATGCTGAACCCTATGGCAGTAGTTAACAAAACGTTTGGTACTGTTAACCCTAACATTAAGGATTGCTTTTTAAGGAGTTTTACGCTTTCACCAGAGCTTGTAGGTATTGTCAATATTACTCCTGATTCATTTTCAGATGGTGGTCTTTATTATGATGCAGATCAAGCAACCAAGCAGGCACTGCGGCTGTTATCAGATGGTGCAAGCATAGTTGAACTTGGTGCTCAATCAACAAGACCTGGCTCCTCAATACAAACTCCAAAAGCAGAATATGCACGCTTAAAACCAGTGCTTGATAATCTCAATCAGTATATGAAAGTTGGTGACATTAAAGTCAGCATTGATAGTTTCTGGCCAGATGTTATTTTGAATGTTTTGGAGCACTACAACATTGCCTGGGTAAACGATCAGAAGGGAGATCTAGATGATAATACCTTAAAAGCGATTGCTAGCAGTGGATGTAGTATCGTTATTATGCATTCACTCTCCATACCACCACATAGTGACAACATTATCCCAAGTGACATTGATCCAATTGATACCATAAATAATTGGGCAGAAAGGAACATTAATAGATTACTAGCTCTAGGTTTTGATCAAAGCTCGATCATTATTGATCCTGGTATTGGTTTTGGCAAATCTATGTACCAGAATATCCAGATTTTACGCAGTATAGAAACGTTACAAAATTTTGGCTGCAAAGTTCTGGTTGGCCATTCTAGAAAGTCATTTATTTCTTCTTTTTCTACAGAACCTGTCTTTAACCGAGATTTAGAAACAATTGCTACATCATCTGTATTACACAACAAGGTTGATTTCCTTCGAGTGCATAATGTGCGTGATCACATGCGATTTTTTGTAGCTCAAGCTGCTTTACAGGGATGATAGTTATCGGAATTATGGCTGTTGATCCCAAGGGGGTAATTGGAATAAATAATGGATTGCCCTGGCATTATCCAAGTGAGTTAGATCATTTTCGTCAGGTGACTGAAAAACAAGTTATTGTTATGGGGAGAAAGACATTTGAAACTATGCCTCAAGACATATTAGGGAATCGTATCCCTGTTGTTTTTTCTCGTGACAAATTAAATTCTTGTTTTAACAGAGGAGTAAAATGCACTATTATTTCTTCTATGCAAGAGTTTTTGTCAATCCAAAGTAATTCTAAAGTCTTCATGATTGGTGGAGCACAAATAGCGCATCTTTTTTTGGAGTATGATCTAATCTCAGAATTTATCATAACAGAAATTCACAAACCCTATAAAGGTGATGTATATTTCAACTTAACACTTCTTGATGGATGGCATAAAACTATTCTCACCAAAACGAAAGATTATACTATATGCAAGCTGACACGTTAATATGCATGTTGAAGCAATTTATACCCACCGCATTGAATGTGGAGAAGTATTAGAGCAGGTTCTTGATCGCTATGTTTCAGAGTTGCTAAGAGAGGAAGTTGTTCTTGCTATCACATCAAAAATCATTTCTATTTGTCAAAAACAAGTGGTTTGCAAAACTGCTTGTTCTAAAGAAGAGCTAATCAAAAGAGAAGCTGATGCAATTGTTGATGTAGACCATAATTCTTACGGCATCTATTTAACAATCAAAGACAATATCTTAATTCCATCTGCTGGTATTGATGAATCAAATGGTAATGAAATGTATATTTTATACCCAAAGGATGTTCAGAAAACAGCTCTATCAATATGGAACTATCTCAAGACAAAACACTGCATAAAACATCTTGGTATTTTGATTACAGATAGTAACATAACACCTATGCGCCTTGGGGTTACGGGCGTTGCTCTTGGTTGGTGTGGATTTGAACCATTTTATTCCTATATAGGCAAGCCAGATCTTTATGATCAACCACTGCAAGTAACACAAGTCAATCTTCTTGATGCGCTGGCAACGTCTGCTGTTTTAGTTATGGGAGAAGGGGCGGAGCAAACACCAATGGCAATAATTAGTGGCGCACCAAAGATTCACTTTCTTACTCGTCCGCCAACTACAGAAGAAGAAAAAAGTGTGAAGATATCTATGGAAGAGGACCTTTACTCTCCTCTCCTCATGCGAGCCCGCTGGTTAAAGAGTTAAAGAGGAACTTAAAAATTTGCTATTAGACTTCTTACATAACCATATAACATTGGGAATAGAAACAAAAAACTTACTTGACACCCTTCGCCAGCGCCCTTATCATGATAGTGAAGCTATTGTATTTGCTTTCGCCAATCTGCAGATTAAAAGGTAAGGATTACTTAATGTATCGGCGTCTTATGTTTAATTTTTTGCAGTACATAGATACTGTATGTCTTTACAAAACTTCATCTACATCTAGATTTTTATCTAAATAAGCTGAACGCGCTTATAAAGCGTTACAAGACATCAAAAAATGCCAATACTCGACAGAGATAGTAAAAGACTAGCTAACTCGGGGATTCTTTGTCTTTTTTTCTGCTTAGTAAACTTCTTAAACATTTGCAGCGTAAGTTAGTTGCAATTAAAAGCAGCTGAACTTCGCTTGTCAAGCGTTTAAAACATAAAAAACGCCAATATTTTAAAGCGGATAATAATCCCAGGGCTTCTTTTGCCTTTTTTTTCATTTGGTAAATTTCTTAACGTTTGTAGCTAAACGACAACCGTCATCCCGCTACGTGTTAGCGGGATCTATGCTTTGAGATACCGCGAATGAATCGCGGTATGACGGTTCGCGGCGGCGTGACGATAAGCTCGTCATCCCGCTACTTGTTAGCGGGATCTAGAGATGCCGCGAATGAATCGCGGTATGACATAGGGAACCCTTTCTTGGGTTAGCTATAGATTTACTTCGCATATTCAGCTAATTTTTATTACAATTACAACAAAATAATTTTGGCTTTGATGAAAACTGTATATGTATGTCAATCCTGTGGTCACAGCACTGGTAGGTGGGTAGGGAAGTGCATCGCATGTGACAATTGGGATACAATTGTTGAGGAAATAGCAGTAAAAACGGGCAAAAGAAGTATATCTGCACCAATTTTAATAAAGACGTTATCGGGTAGCGAAATTATCACTCCAAGTCGTTTTTTAACAGGAATAGAAGAATTAGATAGAGTTTTTGGTGGGGGTATCGTTCAAGGTGCTAGCATTTTAATTGGTGGCGAACCTGGTATTGGAAAATCCACCCTTTTGCTTAGAATTGCAGCTAATGTTGTGCAACTTTCCTCTTTTGAATGTCTTTATGTATCCGGCGAGGAGTCTTTAGAGCAGGTGAGTCTCAGAGCAAAGCGTCTTAAGATAAATGAACCTAAAATTAAGCTTTTATCTACAGTATCTTTAACTGATGTAGTAGCAACAATAAAGGAAAACAAAAGTATTAAATTCTTAGTAATTGACTCTATACAAACAATGTATGATAGCAGAATTACATCGGCACCAGGAACTGTAACTCAGGTTCGTACTTGCGCACATGAATTAACTATTCTTGCGAAACAATATGGTGTTTCTCTTTTAATAGTTGGTCATATAACTAAGGATGGACAAATAGCTGGACCCAAAACTCTGGAGCATATGGTGGATACGGTATTATATTTTGAAGGTGAAAATAGCAATCAATATCGCATTTTGCGTACTATTAAAAATAGATTTGGCCCTGCAAATGAAATTGGTGTTTTTGAGATGTCTGAAGCAGGACTTGTGCCTGTTGATAATCCATCATCATTGTTTCTGATGGCCCATGACAGAGAAGTAGTTGGCAGCACCGTATTTGCAGGAATTGAAGGTTCAAGACCAATTTTAATGGAAGTGCAAGCATTAATAGCAGGGACTAATATGGCAACCCCAAGAAGGGCAGTAGTTGGGTGGGATATTAATAGATTGGCTATGATCATCGCGGTGCTAAATGCTCGTTGCAAAATGTTTTTGCATGATAAAGAGGTATACCTAAACATTGCAGGGGGACTCAAAATACAGGAACCATCGGCTGATCTTGCTGTTGCTGCTTCCCTTATTTCAAGTATAGTAAATTTACCGCTGCCAACTTCTTCAATAATCTGCGGTGAAGTTGCACTTTCAGGAGAAATTAGGAACATCTCGCATGCTGATCTCAGACTAAAAGAAGCACAAAAGTTAGGATTCAAAAAAGCAATTATGCCTAAAAATGGTAACTATTCTTCTCATGATATTGAAATAATCAAGCTTGGTCACGTAAGGGAATTAAGAGAAGTCTTTAATTACAATTAAATAACGCTTCAGCAAATTCTTTGCTAGTAAACTCCCTTAAGTCCTCTATATTTTCGCCAATTCCTATAGCATGTAACTTTATCTTATAAGCTTCTGCAAGTCCAATTACCACTCCGCCCTTAGCAGTGCCATCTAACTTTGTTACGATTAGCCCGGTAACATTAACCATTTTGCTAAATGCTTCTAATTGGCTATAAGCATTTTGGCCGGTAGTTGCGTCAAGAACTAAAATAACGTCATGAGGGGCAGTGTCATCCAATTTCTTTATCGTTCTATATATTTTTGATAACTCCTCCATAAGGTTCACATTATTTTGCAGCCTTCCTGCTGTGTCAATTAGAACAACATCAACGTTATCTTTTATAGCTTGACTTACAGCTCTATATGCCACACTTGCAGAGTCGCTACCGTACTCTCCAGTAACAATCAAGCAATCAGAACGTTCTGCCCAAATGTTTAATTGTTCACTAGCAGCAGCTCTAAATGTGTCGCATGCAACAAGCATAACGGATTTTCCCATTTCCTTATATTTATATGCGAGCTTACCTATAGTCGTGGTTTTACCGTTACCATTTACTCCGCATACCATTATTATATGTGGTTTTTTGTTTAAAATTAGCGGTTGCACAGCAGGGTTCAATATCGATTCTATTTCGCTCATTAGCTGCTGTGTGATGGTATTATACTCAACTTCCTTGTCAAATTTGATGCTTGTGAGCCTATCGATAATCAACTTGGAAGTTTTATGACCAATATCCATGCTAATTAGCAATTCTTCTAATTCATCTAAAAGCGACTGATCTAATTTTTTTTTGCCAGAAAAAATACTTTTCACCCCGTCGCTAAAGCGAGAAGAAGTTTTTAACAGGCCCTGATAAAGGTTACTAAACAAACTCAAGGGATACTCCTTTTTAAATTATAAACTTAATTACAATATAAAGAATGACATGCACTACGCGAATTTGTAAAGTAAAATGCACTCAAAAACTACAATTTTACCTTACAAAAATTACACTTTTTGAGTGCATTTTACTTTAGTTTTTAACCTAAATATGTTATAATGTAGAATAGCGGTTCACAGGTAATTTTATGAGTTATAATGAGAAAATTTTAGATCATTACGAAAATCCAAGGAATGTTGGCTCTCTGGATAAAAATGATCCAAATGTTGGTACTGGCCTAGTTGGTGCACCATCGTGCGGTGATGTAATGAAATTGCAGATAAAGGTCAATGACAAAGGTGTTATTGAAGATGCAAAATTTAAAACTTTTGGTTGTGGTTCTGCCATTGCTTCAAGTTCCTTGTTAACAGAGATGATAAAGGGAAGAACCATCAGTGACGTTACACAGATAAAGAATACTCAAATAGTGGAAGAGTTGTCTTTACCTCCAGTGAAGATACACTGTTCGGTACTTGCTGAAGATGCTATAAAGGCTGCTATTCATGACTATCAAAGTAAACAAAAGAATTAAGAAGCTACGAACATGGGTGAATATCAAGAAGTAGGCGGAGGTGAAACTGTAAAAAAGAATAAAAAACTTATCACTATAACTGCGGAAGCAGTAGAAAGGATAAGGTATTTATTGGACCAAAAGAAGCATACTAACCTTGAGAAACCGGAAGAAGCAATAGGAATAAGAGTGCTAATTAAGCAAAAAGGATGTTCTGGTTTAAAATATGATATTGAATATGCATATGATACTCGTCCTTTAGAGTCGGTAATTGAAGAAAACTGTAGTGATGGCCAAAAAGTTAAAGTGTTGATCGACCCAAAATCCGTCATGTTTATTCTTGGCTCTGAAATGGATTATGTAGAAGAAAAATTTTCATCGGGTTTTGTTTTCAAAAATCCTAATGAGAAAGGAAAATGTGGTTGTGGAGAGAGTTTTCATGTCTAGCAACTATTTTGCATTGTTTGAAATTGAACCAGCTTTCAATATCAGCTTTGATGAGTTAGAGAAAAAATATATTGAGCTAAGCAGGACTGATATAAATGAAAGACAGTCCCAAAACATGGAAAATATTAACAGAGCTTATCAGATACTAAAGTCACCGCTAAAACGTGCTGAGCATTTGCTGGATTTTTTTAATGTGAAAAGCCAAAAGGACCACTTAAATTCTGAAATATTAAGTGAATCAATGGAAATAAGAGAGTACTTACTAGACTGCGACGATCTACAATTTGCAAGTAGGATGATCGATGAAAAAATAAAAGGTTGCATTAAAAATCTAATTAACACTTTTGCTGTAAAGAATTTTGATAGAGCTGCTACACAAGTCTTAAGATTGAAATATTTATACAAGTCATTTGAGGAGATGAAGAAAAATGCAACCAATTCAAATTTCTGAACCAAATTCAAATGAAGTAGTTTTTGGTATAGATCTTGGCACTACCAACTCTTTAATTGCTATGGTAAATAAAGCTGGCAACGTGGAGATATTTAAAGATGAACAGGGAAGAGAGCTATTACCTTCTATCATTTCATGTGAAAATAATACATTGAAAACTGGCTATGATGTTGGCTCAAATGCAATCCACTCAATAAAACGTTTAATGGGTAAAAGTGTTAAAGATTTGAACAAGATGGGTGTTTATTTTGAAATAGATAACGAAAGTGAAAAAGTTATTAGAGTAAAATGTTCGGAGGAAAAGTATCTTACTCCTGTTGAGATTTCTGCTGAGATATTAAAAGCTTTATGTGAGAGGGTAAAAAAGTCTAAGGGGCTGGAAGTAAAAAAAGCAGTAATTACTGTGCCAGCTTACTTTGACGATTCAGCACGTAACGCAACTAAATATGCAGCAAAATTAGCTGGCATAGAAGTTCTTCGCCTCGTTAACGAGCCAACCGCTGCAGCGCTTTCTTACTCCATTGAAAAGAACAATAACAGTGGAATATATGCAGTTTATGACCTTGGTGGTGGAACATTTGATATTTCGATATTGAAATTGCATCAAGGAGTGTTTCAAGTTCTTGCAGTTGGTGGTGATACCAAACTCGGCGGTGATGATTTTGATCATTTGCTGAGTTCAATTGTGATTGATAAGTATAGAGAAAAGACGGCTAAGCAACTAAATTCCTTACTTATCGAATCACGCTCTGTGAAAGAGTACCTAAGCAATCACACTATAGGTATCTTCGAATTTAATGTTAACGGCAAGCCATTTGAGTGCGAAATTACCAGAGAAGAATTCGAGCAGGCAATCAGTTCTTTGGTCAATAAGACTATCAATATAGTCACTCGTACTATGAGTGATATAGATCTTAAAATTGATGATATAAAAGGAGTAATTTTAGTTGGTGGTGCAACTAGAACACCATTGGTTCAAAATTCACTAGTCAAACTCTTTGGAAATAAAGTACTAAATGACGTGGATCCAGATAAAGCAGTTGCCATTGGGGCAGCTCTGCAGGCTCATGATTTAACTTCGAGCTCAAAAGATAGGAATATTCTCCTGGATGTTTTACCTCTATCACTTGGCATAGAAACTATGGGAGGCATAGTTGAAAAAATCATACCAAGAAATACGCCACTGCCAGTTTCAGAAACAAAAGAGTTTACAACTTATATTGATGGGCAAACAGCAATGAAAATTCATGTTTGTCAGGGAGAACGTGAAATGATAGAGGATAACAAATCTCTAGCGCAGTTTGAACTAAAAGGTATACCGCCACTGCCTGGAGGTTCTGCAAGAGTTGAAATAGAATTTACAGTTAACGTTGACGGAATCTTGACTGTTACTGCAAGAGAAAAAACTACTGGAATTGAGCAGACAGTTAAAGTAAATTCAAGTTTTGGCTTGAGTGAAGCTGATGTTCAAAATATGGTTAACCAGTCAATAAACAGTTTTGACGAAGATATGAAGGCTCGTTCCCTTGCAGGTGCTAAAATTAATGGAAATAAACTCATACACTTGGTTGAAAACAATAATAACCTTTCCACTGATCAAAAGTTGAAAAACCTATTACAAAATGCAAAAAACGCTTTACAAGGCAATGACTTGAATGAAATTAACAACACTATCGCCGAGTTAGAAAATTCTTCTTTAGAGTTGTGTGAATTAACAAATAGGTAGAAAAAGCTTACACAACCTTGTGCAATACCCTATTTAATCTCAAAGCAACAGGTAACCTGAAATTAAATGGTAACCAATCGACCTTTCCTAATTTAAATGATAAACCAACTATGCTTACACGCCCAATGATATTTTCCATTGGTACAAAACCAACTTCAGGAAACCTACTATCTAAAGAATTATTTCTATTGTCTCCCATAACGAAAAATTGATCGTTAGGTACATAATAAACCGGAGTGTTATATGATAGCTTATTAGAAATTTCATCTACCAAAATCTCATGTTCCTTGCCACTTAAAAGCGTTTCTATATATCTTGGTATGTTACGATTTGACTCATAATCAAAAAAACTTTCAATTTGCCTTCGCTCTACTTTCTGATCATTTAGGTATAATTCTCCCTCTATCATTTGCACTTTGTCACCTGGTGTTCCTATTACTCGCTTAACAAACCTGATGCTGTCATTTCTTGTGGGTTTGAAAACTACTATGTCGCCACGCTTTGGAGGGGTATAAAAAATCCTGCCGCTAAAAATGTTTGGAGAAAATGGAAAGGAGTGTTTACTGTAACCGTATGAATATTTACTAGTAAAAATGTAATCCCCTTCAAGTAGGGTGCTTTTCATTGAACCAGAAGGTATATGAAATGGCTCGAATAAAAAACTACGTATTGATAGCGCAATCAACAGTAAAAAAAACAATGAAGATAAAAATCTTCCCGTTCTTATCACCCAGTTTTTGCTTAGTTCTTCCAACTTTTCCAACTTTGTTTTTCTTATAGATTAAGCTTATTATAATACATAAATTAAAAAATGGTAATATGAAATTTTACTTGTGAATGTTATTCCTCTATTCAAAACAATTTTGAAAAGGCGGTTCATTTCTTTCAACGGTGTCATCCAAGTAGCGTGACACATAACTGTACGAACATTGCAATTTGCAGGTGGCAGATGAAAGTAGCTGATGCACATCTGTACGAACATTTGCTTTTGTTAAGGTAATATGGTGTTCTGAAAGTAGCTGACACTGGAATGGCTTTGTTGCATCGCTACTTATGAAAGGCTAACTATAGTTAGGATTATAAGCAACCTATTGAAAATCTTGTTTTTTTGCAATCAATCTGATCAAATTTAAGAATAGTAATTTGTTATTTATATTAATAAATTTAATTCTATTGAAAATAGCTAAAGCATTGAAATTCTTGAATTTTAGCCGGATTGGTAAATGGTAGTGAAATTTCTTTTACTCAAATTTAGGTATTCATTGACCGTTCTTGTTATAAATACCAGAATAATAAGCTACTGATATTCCCTATCTTTTTTATCTTTAATCCATCATAGCTAGCGATGCAACAAAGCCCACTGGAATCTAGGTTGTAACCGTTCACGGATTGTGAGAATGAATAAAGAACTAAGCAGTCGTAACTTTTGGAAGGGATTTTGGCCATTGAGACGTGATGTCAAAAATATCGACAACATTCTTTCCACAAATCTTTCTCCATGTTCCGACCAGGTGAAAAAGCTGTTTTTACGATAGCCGTCTAATTTGCCGTTCTGCAAGGTTGTTGATTGACTTCAGGCTTTCGTAAAAACTTCCACACCATATCCTCGGCCTTAACATCTTAATGGCCATTCTCAAACCATTTACAAGCCTTGTCATTTCATGCCCCCCCTTTTTGCATTAGTTGTGTAGCATCTTTTAATATTAGCAAGGCCTATAATAGTGCAACACTGCCTTACGTATTGCCAATCCAAATTCTACTTGCTGTAAAATAACACAATCTGCTACATCGCTGCTAATCTCAATCCCTCTGTTTATTGGCCCTGGGTGCATAACAATCGCATCTGGTTTTGCGTATGATAGCTTTTGTGAATCAAGTCCATACAAATAAAAATATTCTTTCTCTGAAGAACTATTATTCATGCGCTCTTTCTGCAATCTCAAAAGCATAATTACGTCAGCATCCTTTATACCTTCAATTAATGAATAATGGACTGAACCTACTTCAGGAAAATGCTTACAAATCAAAGTTGGTGGTGCGACCAAGTTTATCTCTGCTCCAAACATTTTTAGCAATCTTATATTTGATCTTGCAACTCTACTGTGCAGAATATCTCCACATATCACAACTTTGAGGTCCTTTATTTGCTTTTTGTGATTGCTGATTACAAGATAGTCTGCAAGAGCTTGAGTTGGATGTTCACTACTTCCATCGCCTGCATTGATTAGCGAGCAGTTAACATACTTTGCCAGTGTATTAATGATACCACTACTTTTATGCCTGATTATTATGTAATCAGGATTCATTGCATTTAATGTTTTGATCATGTCTTTTAGATCTTCTCCCTTGTTAATAGAAGAAGATCTTATTGGCAAAGTTACAACATTTGCTCCAAGGCTTTTTGCTGCTATTTCAAAAGACGCAAGTGTACGCGTTGAATCTTCAAAGAATAAATTTATTACTGTCTTATTTTCCAAGATATGACTATTTGCAACTTCTTTTTTAAGGTACTGGTTGGCCAACTTAGTTATATTTTCTACATCATCGACTGTAAGGTCTGAGATGTTTAACAAATTCCTTCTCTTGTTCATAGTTTCCTTTTCAACTACTTGAACCTATTCTACTTTCTTATTACCTTTTTTCAATAGACTTCTTGTGCAGCAATTGTTTTGGTGAAAGAACGGAAAAAGATAGTAAAGTCAAAATTAAGTTAGAAGGAAGAAAAAGTTCAGCGAGTCAAGAGTAAGGTATATTAGCATAAATCTTTCATCCCAATGTTTAGTGGCGCTGGGGATTACTTCCACTTACACTCATCCGCTATCATAACAGCCTCAAAAAGATGCTTCTCAAGTTCACTTAGAGGCAAATCACTTTGTGAATAATTTCCCCAAGATTTTAGTATATCGGAAGTTTCAACGCCTTCAATAATAGGATATTCTTGGTTTTTTTTAGCGTATAACTCTTGAGCCTGCTTGCTTACTAAAAATTCCAATAAGACTATAGCATTTTCCCTGTTTTTTGCGTTTTTTGTTACTGCTGCACCACTGATGTTTACCATTACACCGTGATCGTTGCGATTAGGAAAAAAAGCCCCTAGCTTGTCTGCAACATTCTTTTTATTTTCTGATGAAAGAATTCTCGCAAAGTAGTAGCTGTTTACTATTGCAACATCTCCCTCACCCGCTGCTACGGCGTAAATTTGATCAGTATCACCACCACTTGGTTTTCTTGCCATATTGCTCACAATTCCGCTTACCCATTCTTTCGTCTTTTCAAAACCATTATTTGCAATCATAAAAGCAATTAACGATCTGTTATATGGACTTGTAGAAGAACGCACTAATATTTTTCCTTTCCATTTTTCATTTGCTAAATCTTCATAAGTACTTAAGTCCTTAGGGTCTACTGACTCTTTATTGTAAACCAATATCCTAGCTCTTTTTGTAAGACCAAACCAATAATCTTCACTGTCTCTAAATCTTGCAGGTATAACACTTTTTAAAACCTCTGAATCTACTTGAGATAAAAGTCCTCTTTTTTTTGCTAGAATTAAGTTGATTGCATCAGCAGTCAAAAATAAGTCAGCTTCACCACCGTTTTCCATTCGTGAAAGTAGCTGAGAATAATCATCAATGATGTAACGTACTTTAATACCTGTATTTTTCGTGAATTCATCAAACAAAGTACGTACTAATTCTTCTTTGCGCGATGAATAAACATTTACCACTTGTGAGTCATTAGTTCCGTCGTTTCTGTATAAATAAGTAATAACTATCAATATAATTGCTATTAAGGATGTGAATATAAAGGCTTTTTTCATATTGGATAAAAAATAACTTCTTTCAGTTAAAGTTACCAAGATGGTACAACTTTAGCAAGTGTAAAGTTCGTTAGATAAATCATAAAAACTTCCTTGACAAGCTTCGCCAGCCCCCTTATTATAACACTGAAGCTATTTATTTATCTTCGCAATCTCTGCAGTGGATTAATGACAAAAAACTTAATGTATTTGGCGTAAATCATGCTTAATTTTTTGCACTATGTGCACCTTATTTCTTTATAAAATTTCTAGGTTTTTACCTAATATAAGCTGAAATGCGCTATTTAAAACATTAAAAAACGCCAACTTAAAAAATGGATAGTGAATAACTAGCTACCCTAGGGTTTCTTTTGCCTTTTTTTCTGTTTAGTAAATTGTATCCGTTCAGCGGAGTGGTAGAATAAGGTAGACAAAGCAAGATAATAAAGATAATCATAGAGCAAAAGTGAGGTAATGTGGTAAACCTTTGAGAACTTTGCAAAAATTTACAGCAAAAAATAGAAAAACTGAAAGCAGAGATAGAAAACTTAAAAGCAGAAAATAAAGCTTTAAAGATAGAGAACGCTGAATTAAAGGAAAGGCTCGGTTTAAATTCAAAAAACTCATCCCTGCCCAGCTCAAAAGAGCTATACAAAATAAAAAAGGACAAGCCAAAAAGCGAAAGGAATGTTGGCGATCAGGTTGGGCATAAAGGAAATTTTCATGCCACAATGGAAGCGGATAAAGTAGTAAAAATAGAGTTGCCTAATATTTGCGAATGCGGAGGAGAGCTTGTAATATGCGAAAAACCTTATGTTCACCAAAAAGTTGATCTTCCGGAAATTAGGCCTTATGTAGTAATTGGAACATGGTCGTTGTTGGAGATGCAGAAAAAGAAAAAGTAGCAAGTTACCAGAAGGTGTTACGCCAGATACATTTGGTCCAAGGGTTAAGTCTATAATTGCAGCACTCAGCGGATTTTACAAAAACTCAAAGCGTGAAGTGGCTAGTATCATAAATGACATTTTTAATTTGAACATAAGTGTTGGCAGCATATCAAATCTTACTATTACCCACAAATATGAGGTTCGTGAGCAAGTCGCCATCCTTCTGCTAAATCAAAGAGACGTTTATATCCTTTCCAAAGAGTAATTGGTCCTGGTTTTGGGTCATTTTTTCTTGCTAAATGGCCTCCAAGTTCATGAAACAGCTTCTTTTATGTTGGGAACTACACTTGGACATGGTTTTCTGTGTATTTTAACGTATAAAACTTTCCATTCTTCTTCAGCTAATAAGGTAGTACATGGTAATGTTGGGTTAGCTCTTGCAATTGATGTAATAAAGAAGATCCTCCAAGCAATAATACTCATAACTGTTAGATATCTCATTAGTCTTTCTGCTATTCCAAGCCTACATTCTTCAACTTTGAGACCGGATTTAAAATTTTATGTAATATCTCTATTTTCCATCTAAGGCAATTGTAAGTTAAAAACGTGATATAAAAGAGATAAGAGAGAAAGATAACCCTGCTCACTAGGAATAGCGGGCGTGCGCGACCGAAAGGAAATTGGTATTACAACCGTTGGTATCAAGGTACGCTAGCCCTATCTCTCGATACGTTTGAATAGTTGCTTGGGACATATATATGCACCCGTTTACAATCTTAAATTAACTAAAACTATCGAGGTTTATTATGGTTACATCTTATCAAAATTTTATTGGCATTGACATCGGAAAATTTAAAAATATCGTTGCAATTCACAAACAGAAGAATGCTGTCGAATTTGATAATAATGCTTCTGGTTGGCAACAATTATTTCAAGAGTTTTCAGATATTCTACCTAATGCTTTAGTGACTTTAGAAAATACAGGGAAATATGAGCTTGGCTTATCACATTTTCTTACCGACAAAAATATTGCCGTGCATCGAGCTAATACTCGTAAAGTAAAAAGCTTTATTTTATCTCACGGAACTTTAGCAAAGTCTAGATGCAAGAGCTCTTGCTCAATATGGATTTGAACGCCATAGAACTATCTCTCTATTTGTACCTACCTCTACAGAACAATCAACTTTGGCTGCACTTTGTCAACGTCGTGATGATATTACGCAAATGAGAACTCAAGAAAAATGCAGACTTGAAGCACCGGAAAATGATCATATAAAAGAAAGCTGTCAAAAGACCATTGAGTTTTTCGATAGTCAAATAAACGAACTCAATGATACTATACAAAAGATTATTGATGAAAGCCGCGAATTACAACAACGCCAAAAAATTCTTAAAACAGTTCCTGGAAAAGTTATCACAAGATTTTTTGTGTTTAATGCCAGAGCTTGGTTACTTAAATAGAAAAGAAGTAGCAAGTCTTGCCGGAGTTGCACCGCATCCAAAAGAAAGTGGTAAAGCTGTTGGTTACCGAAGGATTACAGGTGGTAGAAGTAACGTTCGTTCAAAGCTCTTTACAGCCGCTATGGCTGCTACAAGGTCAAAATCTATACTTGGCGCCTTTTATTCTAAGCTTGTTGAAAGTGGTAAGAAGAAGATGGTGGCTATAACAGCCCTAATGCGTAAAATTATAGTAATTGCTAATACAAGACTTAAAGAAGCAATTAATTTGCATACTTAAAAATCTTCACAACGGTAACTGAAATTGGCTAATGAATATGTGCGTCCACACAGACTTAAAGCACATATTCATTAGCTTAAGCAGAAATTGCTGTGGTAGCTGTTTGATATAAAATTCTATTTCTATGACAAACGGGTTTTTATTGCCCATATAATTTGCAAAATTACACAAATAAAAAAATTTTTAAAAAACATAGTTGATACCAACTAATTTTTTCAACAGCTTCATCGAAAGTATTAACTGAAAGATTCGTTAATAGCATCCATTCTAGCGGTTTTTTTTAAGGGAAGGGGAGTTTTCTCAACAACATAAACTGCATAAAGTGGTAATTTAGGTAGTTCTTCCGTCTTATGCCTAATATTATTCTTAGATGGATTCATCATAAACTTTCCAAATCTAACTTCCAAACGTGCTGTTCTTTTTGGCTTATTATCTTTTACAGGAACTTCAACTTCTACCGTACCTGCACAATGAGAGGATTTAATAAATGCCCATAACTTCTGCTCACCTTTTTCAGGATATCGAGATTTTCTATTTACTGCTCTATCTCTGCATGCTCTAACTAGCACTGCCGAATTAAGATTATGTGCAAGCTCAAAAAAGTCATATATATCTGCTTCTCTATCGCATACAGTTATAGTCTCAGTTTGAGTTGGATCAATAATATTATTTGTTTTTCTTAAAGTTTCCAACCACTTTACGCTTTCTTTATCTTCAATGCGATCGCTCTTTTTTTTAAGGTTCTCAGTTTCTTCAGGTCTTGAATAAACTTTTTGATCTAGTATCCCTAGTACCAAACCTTCTATACTAACGGCAAGAGCTGTATGCATTATAATACCTTTTGCAGTATCATAACTGGACAAATTTGCTAATCCGCTTGTTTTTTTATGGTTATTATATACAATGTAACTGGTATCTTGAATGACAAGAACCCTCTTGTGAGCTTTTGTTCTCTCAACCGTCTTATTAATATGTGTAGCTAAAATATCACTTTCTTTTACATTCTCATTTTGAAAAAAACGTTATGCTGTTTTTGCTTCTGACCAACTTTCACATGCTTGATTAATCTAACTTTCAGGTAATTTTGTCAAACATATCAGCAATCTTTACTAATCGCTCAGTTAACCTTTTATCTCCAAATTCATTTTTAGCCCATTCACTACTTTTACTTGCCATTTTACACCCTCAATATTTGCAAACTTTAATATTGTAATATTTTACTTTTTAGTCCATTTATATTTGTGGGTAATAGTAAGGAATGACACCGTCTTGGATGGAAACCAGTGTCAGCTACTTTCATGACACCATCACAAGGTGAAACTGGATCCCAGTGGGCTTTGTTGCATCGCTCAAGCGAAAAGAACTGGCAGTTACTGACAAAATTCATTATAAATAGCCATTTAACCTTGAAGAAAAAATATGCCACAAAAAATGAGAGTCAGTAACTGCCATGAATATAACAAATTTCTCCAAGAAAGAGGAAGCATTTTTTGTTATATCAATGACGCCATAGAAAATTGGTACGAGAATTGTCCAAAAATGCAGGGCGGCAACTATATTTATAGTGATAAAGTTGTGATTTTGGTGCATATAATCGTCAGTTTCTTTAGAATTGGTTTAAGACAAACAGTCGGGTTTATAAAAGGGTATTTGCAACAAATAGGAAGAGATTTGCAGCTATTCACAAGCATCAAAAGAAACTTAATATTAAGATAAATGATTGCAGAAAATAATATGGAAGATATCGAAATTGCTATAGACAGTACAGGAATTAGTATATACAACAACACACAGCAAGGAAAATAGCACTGACAGAAAATATCGTGGCTATGAGCAAACGAGAAAATTGCACGTAATGTTGAATATAAACAACAAAAAAGCCATAGCTGTAAAATACAGTAACGGCTGATCACTATGGAGCTTGTGATTTGCTAAAAGAAGTTGATTTTCAGCATGCCATAAAAGCACTATATGCAGATAGAGCATGTGATAGGCACAAGTTTTATAAGTTGTGTAACGAATATGATATAAAGACAAAAATTCCACCAATAAACAATGCGGCAGAACATCCAGAAATAGATTATATGTCTGACAGGAATGCTGCTATTAGGTTAATAAAATTATACGGTGAAGATGGCATGAAAGAATGGAAAAAAGAAGTAAATTATGGGAAAAGATCTTATATAGAAAGTTTTTTCTCGCAACTGAAACAAACATTCGGGTTTAGTTTTAGGAATAAATCTGAGACAAATAGAGAGAAGGAACTACTTGTTAAATGCTATTTGCTCAATAAGTTCACTGATATTGGTATGGCTAAATTTGAGATAGCTTCATAAATTTATTGTGCGTTACCTACTATCCGAAGAGCGATGCAACAAAGCCATCCCAGTGTCAGCTACTTGGATGACAGAGGGGGGTGGGATGACAGAAGATGATGGAGTGACAGGGAGTAATACAAAAAGTTTCGTCATCCCCATTGAATCGGCTTTAAAATCGATGTTCAAAGTTGAAATTTCCCTAGAAGATGCGGGGAAAATCAGAAAAGGTCAGGAAGTTGTATTAAATAACTTGCGTAATTTAAAGAATCATGATATTTGTTGTACGGTGGTGGGTAGTGTACCTATTGCAATCTGCAGTTTTATTTATGGTTGTGTGAAACCTATTCGTGTTTTTAATATTTAAAATGAGGTTTAGATGTCGATAACATCCGAAAAGAAAAAGAGTTTGATAAATATATATGCAATTAAAGAAGATGATACAGGCTCATCTTTTGTACAATGTGCAATTTTGACCGAGAGGATCAGTAACTTAACTGAGCATTTTAAAGTGCACAAGCATGACCATCACTCTAAGCGTGGTTTACTTATATTGATAGGTAGAAGACGCAAGCACTTAAATTATATAAAGCGTAAATTTGGTAATGAAGCCTATCAGGAATTAATAGAGAAGTTAGGCATTAGAAAATAATCGAGGAATTTAATATGTTTAAAATTATAAAAAAATCTATAGAGTGGGGTGGTCGTGCCTTATCTTTAGAAACAGGAAAAATAGCACGCCAAGCTCATGGTTCAGTAGTTGTAAATTACGGTGATACTTCTGTTTTAGTAACTGTTGTACGTAAAAAGAAGGAAGAAAGCGTTGATTTCCTACCTTTAAATGTGCAGTTTATCGCAAAAAGCTATGCCATGGGTAAGATCCCTGGCGGGTTTTTTAAAAGAGAAGGCAAGCCATCTGATAGAGAAACTTTAATCTCAAGAGTAATAGATAGAAGTATAAGACCACTATTCCCAGAAGGATTTCATGATGAAATTAGTGTGGTGTGCAATCTATTAACTTATGATACAGTCAATCCTCCTGAAGTGCCAGCATTGATTGGTGCTGTTGCAGCTCTTGCAATTTCTGGTGTTCCCTTTCACTTTACTATAGCTGGAGTGATGGTTGGTTGTGATGAAAATAATAACTATATACTCAACCCTTCTGTTCAAGAGATGAAAGCAAGCAGCTTGGATCTGTTTTTGTCTGGTGATGAAAATTCAATTTTAATGGTTGAATCAGAAGTGAAAGAGCTCTCTGAAGAAAATGTTTTTAATGCAATAAAATTTGGCCATGAACACCTTAAGCCTGTCATTAAGCTCATAAAAGAGTTTGCTGATACAATTGGCAATAAACCTGAGAGCTTTGCCCCTATTGATGCATCAGATATAACACAAGAGCTCGAAAAATACGGTAAAGATTTTGAAAAAGCATATTCGCAAACAGTAAAACAAGAGCGAGTTCAAGCTCTAGAAGCGATCAGAGAGAATATATTGAATACTCTTAAAGAAACTGGAAAAGACGAAAAGTTAATTACGTATGCAGTAAAAAACTTTGAAAGATCTTTAGTACGTGAAATAATTAGGAAGAAAAGTGTAAGGATAGACGGTCGTAAGCATGATGAGATACGTCAGATAGAAGTTGAAGTTGATATTCTGTCCAAAACTCACGGTTCTGCACTATTTACAAGAGGCAATACTCAGGCACTGGTTGTTACTGCTCTTGGCACCACTCAAGATGAGCAAATTGTGGATGATATTGAAGGGGATAGACGTGAGCATTTCATGTTGCATTATAACTTTCCCTCATTTGCTGTTGGAGAAACTTCTGCTGCGCGTGCACCAGGAAGAAGAGAAATCGGTCATGGCAAACTTGCTTGGAAAGCAATTCATCCTGTTTTACCCGATAAGTCTGAATTTCCTTATACAATAAGAGTAGTGTCCGAAATTTTGGAGTCTGATGGTTCTTCTTCTATGGCAACAGTTTGTGGGACTTCTCTTGCTTTAATGGATACGGGTGTGCCAATAAAGGCCCCTGTTGCTGGAATTGCTATGGGTCTCATCAAAGATAAAGACGAGTATGTAATACTTTCCGATATACTTGGTGATGAAGATTATCTTGGTGATATGGACTTTAAAGTAGCAGGAACTAGTGAAGGAGTTACGGCGCTACAAATGGACATGAAAATTTCTGGTATAAGCTTTGAAATTGTTGAAAAATCTTTAGAACAGGCAAAAGCTGGAAGATTACATATTTTAGAAAAAATGAATGCAGTGATTTCAGAACACAGTGATGATGTCAAAGACCATGCACCAAGGATGTTATCATTTTACATAGATAAAGACAAAATTTCTGCTGCTATAGGTTCTAAGGGGAAAAATATACGCAGTGTGTGTGAAAGAAGTAATGCAAAAATTGAAATAGGAGATGATGGTAAAGTTTCTGTTTTTGCTACGAGTGGCACTGAAGCTGAAATTGCAAAGAGTATGATGATTGATTCAATAACAGAACTAGAACAAGGTTCTATAGTTGATGTCAAGGTTGTAAGAATAGAGAAGTCTATTGTAGAGCTTGAATTTCTTAATGGCAGAAAAGGAAAAATGCACATAAGTGAAGTAGCTAATGAACATATAGATTCTATAGAGAGCGTACTTAAACAAGATGATACTTTCAAAGCACTAGTAATTGACTTCGAAAAAGGTGGGTGTCCAAAGTTGTCAAGACGTCGGGTTGATCAAGAGACGGGAGAGTTTTTTGAAGGTGAGCTTTACAACGAGGAAAGGAAAGATGGTCCAAATGACAGGGATAATTATTACAATAATTCATTTAGTAGAAAACCTGGAGGAAGTCACCATAAGAGGCCTCCTCGTCCTCGTTCTGGTTTCAGCAACAGAAATAGGCCGAAATTTGGTAATAATGATTCATCATCAGGTTTTTATTAAGAGTAAACTTCTTGCGTTACCTCTCGTCATTCCAGTGTTTAACACTGGAATGACACCCTTTCTGGTGAAGGTTGTTCTCAAATCACAATGTTAGTACAATTGTGGTGTTAGCTATAGCTAACCCAAGGTATCCGTTCAGCGGAGTGGTAGAATAAGGTAGACAAAGTGATCTAAAAAGATAATCATAGAGCAAAAGTGAGGTAATGTGGTAAACCTTTGAGAACTTTGCAAAAATTTACAGCAAAAAATAGAAAAACTGAAAGCAGAGATAGAAAACTTAAAAGCAGAAAATAAAGCTTTAAAGATAGAGAACGCTGAATTAAAGGAAAGGCTTGGTTTAAACTCGAAAAATTCATCTCTACCGAGCTCTAAAGAATTGTACAAAACAAAAAAGGACAAGCCAAAAAGCGAAAGGAATGTTGGCGATCAGGTTGGGCATAAAGGAAATTTTCATGCTACAATGGAAGCGGATAAAGTAGTAAAAATAGAGTTGCCTAATATTTGCGAATGCGGAGGAGAGCTTGTAATATGCGAAAAACCTTATGTTCACCAAAAAGTTGATCTTCCGGAAATTAGGCCTTATGTAGTAGAGGTTGTCCGGAAACTAGTAAATTCAAGCATATTCCCTCTTTAACATAACCCTACTCATAGCTAGGTATATGAAATTCTCAGTGGATGTTGTGAGTAAATCATACTCCTTCGATAGCCTTCTATTCCTATTAACCCAAGCAAAAGTCCTTTCTACAACCCATCTTCTTGGCTGTACTTTAAACCCTTGTTCTCTTGTTGGTAGTAGCTCAGGTGGCGTATCTTTGTGCACCCAAAATCTACATGGAGGCCTTTTAACAATTTCAATATCTATGTCATATTCTTCCTTTATGTGATTCTTTAAATTTCTTCCTTGGTATCCCATGTCAGCCCACATTTTTTTAACTTTAGTATATTTTGTTCTCATATTGTTTAATGCTATTTTAATACCATCTCTATCATTTTCGTTAGCAGCGCCTACGTAACAACCTAGTATAAAACCCTGAGTGTCTGTAATTATATGCCTTTTTCTACCCTTTACTTTTTTACTTCCATCATAGCCTTTGATCCCCCCTTTTCTGTAGTCTTTACAGATTGACTATCTACTATACAGGCACTCGGCTGCTCATTCCTTCCTATTTTTCTTCTACTATATTTTGTAATTTCATAATTCATTTTCTCAAAAATTCCCTGCTTCTTCCATTGCCTGAACTGCTCATACACAGTCTTCCATAGCGGAAAATCATTTGGTAAATACCGCCATTGACACCCTGTACGCAATACATAGAAAATTGCTTCTAATATTTCTTTTTTGCTATACTTTGGCAGCCTTCCTCCTTTCTTGTATGATACTCTGAAGTGTTTTTCTATTCTTGCCCATTCCCTTTCGCTTAGATCTGTTGGATACTTTTTTCTCATCTTTACCCCGTACTAAAATTTCAGATATTATAGCCTTTTACTTGTTTCCGGACAACCTCTAATATGGAAGATATCGAAATTGCTATAGACAGTACAGGAATTAGTATATACAACAACACACAGCAAGGAAAATAGCACTGACAGAAAATATCGTGGCTATGAGCAAACGAGAAAATTGCACGTAATGTTGAATATAAACAACAAAAAAGCCATAGCTGTAAAATACAGTAACGGCTGATCACTATGGAGCTTGTGATTTGCTAAAAGAAGTTGATTTTCAGCATGCCATAAAAGCACTATATGCAGATAGAGCATGTGATAGGCACAAGTTTTATAAGTTGTGTAACGAATATGATATAAAGACAAAAATTCCACCAATAAACAATGCGGCAGAACATCCAGAAATAGATTATATGTCTGACAGGAATGCTGCTATTAGGTTAATAAAATTATACGGTGAAGATGGCATGAAAGAATGGAAAAAAGAAGTAAATTATGGGAAAAGATCTTATATTGAAGGGTTTTTCTCAAGATTAAAGCAAATATTCGGATTTAGTTTTAGGAATAAATCTGAGATAAATCGAGAAAAAGAACTAAATGCTATTTGCTTAATAAATTCACTGATATTGGTATGGCTAAATTTGAGATAGTTACATGAATTTACCATAAATCACCATCTCATAAAGTGTGATGCAACAAAGCCATCCCAGTGTCAAGCACTGGGATGACACCCTTTTGGATGGAAACCAGTGTCAGGTACTCGGATGACACCATTTACAACCACTCTCCTACCCTTTCTAGCTGTTTATAGCTGTTAAATCTCAGGAATTTATCAAAATATGGAGAGGCAATAAAGGGTGTGGAATTACTTAAATAGTTAGATAAAAAACCAGGCAGATCATTTTTTAATTCTTGCATTTTGTATCTATAATTTTGTATAGAAATAACTTTTATTTTATCATAATCAAGTTTCCAATAAGCAAGTTCTGAGACTTCTCTTTTTGTTATATGTTCTACCGCTAAGGCTTGTAAAATTAATTGCGGAAAAAATCCCGACATTACTTCTTCATTGGAAGGTGGTGTACCAAGCTTATAGTCTATAATTGCCACTTGCCCACTTGGTAGATACTCAACTCTATCACATCTTGCTATCAGTGAAATTTCTTGTGGCTTATTTGTCATCCAAGCAGTTTCATACTGATCACAAGAACCAGTGTCACGCGCTGGAATATGAAATATCGGACAGGAAAAGTTCTTTTCCAACTCAACATAATTGCTTCGAGTTTCATCAAATTCGACAAAAGATTGAATTATCTTTTGTAGTCTTACCCACCACATATTTGAAAAATTAAACTGACTAGTCGAGAATGCTTCTCGTGCAATGCTCATTGGAGATTTTTTGTTGCGTAAATATCTTGCAAGAATGTTGTGTACCATAGTGCCAAATTCCAATATCGATGGCTTGAAATTCAAGTCTCTTAATTGTTTAAGACCCAGTATATATTCAACGTAAAATGAATAAGGATTACGAATTAGCTTTTCTATTGCACTGCAAGACATCACCTGCATTTTTTCTTTTCTAACTTCGGTTTGAGGTTTTGGCATAGGCTGAGTACATGGAACAGTACATTCAGGCGTATTTAATATCCTTAGCCAATCACGATACGGCTGCTTCCCCTCCTTGAGTAGAATTTCCAAACGCTGCAATAGAATTGGCTTTCTATGGCTTAGCGATCTTGTAATATAAACCTTACTTGCACAAAACAAATTGTGTAAAGTATAAAAAAAATACCCCTGCTCTTCTTGTGCAGAAGGAAGATTAAATTTTTCTCTCGTAAGTGCATTCAAAAGCGGACTTTGAAAGCTTGGCGCTTCATTAAATCCAGCAAGTATTACAACTTTGTTGTGATATAAGCTGAATTTATTCAAGTCACTTGCTACAAAGAAAAACTCTTTCTCTAAAAATAAGGTCAGAATTTGGCTATATAACTCTAAGGAGCATTTAATTCCTACACCCTCACATGCATTTGAGAAATTACAGGTAAAATTACCTATTTCACTATTTAGCTCTGAAAAATTTATACCAGATAATATATTAATACACTGCAAATGAGTTGCTACCACATCGAAAATAGAGCAATTTATAGAACGAAGTAAAGGATTAAATATAATCTCTAACTTACTGATAATAAGTAATATATCTTCTTTGTATTTTAGCTTTTTATGGGCATTGATAGCATTTATAATATCGCTCAGACCATTTGTACTAAAGTTGCGTAATATCTCTATTTCAAATTCAGATAAAATCCGAGTGTACTCTTCTTGAGTGTAACCAAAAGTCACTAGCCTATGTTTAAGGAGCGAAAGTAATGACACACTGCTCCAATTTGAGGTCAAAACTTCGATACTATAAAGCAGAAGCGTTATATAAGGGTAATTTTCCGGTATGGCACTGTGTTGCCTTGATAAACATGCTATACGAGCTGCAAGTAATTTATCAAAGACGACCAAAGAAATGTTTTCATAACCTTCATTTTCTATAATTAATGATGTCACTTGTGCTTCTTCCTCTCTGGAATCACAAGTGATGACTTCAATATTGCCAACATGTCCACTACTAACTTTGCTTAGATCGGCAGTTGTATCAAAGACGTAATCTAGATATTCCTCAGGACTTCCTGTTATCCCAGCCCTTTCTTCTGTCATCCAAGTAGCTGACACTGGGATCCAGTTTTCATTATACAGCCACCTGGTGCGCTCATTTAAAGTTAAGTTTTCTGGATCCCAGTGTCTGGGCACTGGAGAACACGCTTCTGGCAGAAAACTCACATCCCTTCTATCCACTTTTAAATAATCGAGCAGATCTTTCAGGCAATATTGATAATGTTTTTTATCAAGCGATTTCCAGTCTTTCTCTTTAATTTTCAAATTCAAGTTAGGCAAAATTATTTTTCCAAATGGCAGATCATATATAGCCCTAATTAACGACTTATCCTTTCCAATTCCAACAAAGATTATATATTGGTCTTTTTGTAAAGAGATTATCATATTGTTTATGTAATCACTCTTATGTTTTAATATATCTACTACTTCTAAATCTTTTAAAGTTTTACTCCAAGTCTCAGTGAGTAAGCTTATGAAATTCTCTATTTTTTTTGAATGTTCATCAAATTGATAACAATCCGTTGTTTGGGTAGATTGAATTTTATCAAGCAGTGATGGCAGGCTATAAGCTAAATCAATTGGAAAATTATCATTATTTTTTCTATTCCACTCCAATATGAATTGAATGAGTAGCAGTGTCCTTTTTGTTGGCTTGATAACTTTAACCCTATCAAGATTTAATATTAAATCTTCCTCATCAATATTCTCTAGCGAAACTATCTCTGGCAAAATTATGCATTTTTTAGCGTTATGATTCTTGAATGCACTCAGCAGCGCTATCACATCCCTCTTGCAAGGAAGTATGATTTTTACTTCAGGAATTTTTTCTCTTTCATATTCAAAAAATATGTGCTGAACCAGCACATCAAAAAGAGATTCATCCACATTAACGGTAAAAACTCTTCCCACTAACAGTAACAATTAATACAATATTTTATTGTATAGAAATTATTCAAAATATAAACGTGCTTGTATGCTATTATATATTAAAATTTTTTATAACATTACATGGCAAACATTAGAATAGAAGTTTTAAATAAATGCGAGCAAATTGGCTGCAGATGGTTAGTCAACGTTTACTCGATTTACATACGCAAAGAATTACCATCCAAATTATATGAAGAAATTTGCGGGCTATTTTATAATAAAGTCATACAAGACTGCCGTTATTATTCCTACAATGAAAACCTTGAAGAAGTTCCGTATGATTTCATAGAACCACAAGCAAAGTGGGGCTTGGAAATAAGCTTCCTACCTGGCATGACCGATAATGTAGGCAACACAGTGAAACAAATTGTTAGAGAGTATTTAATAAGCAAAGGCTATATCGACCAGCCTGTCATCCCAGCCCCTTCTTTTGTCATCCCAGTGCTTGACACTGGGATCCAGAAAGAGAAAACGCAGATTCCAGCGTCACGCGCTGGAATGACACCAATTGAGATCAAAGCAAGAAGTTCAAAATTGATTCTAAGTCAAGGAGATTTACCAACCGAAGATGATATAAAACAAGAGTTCAACCCCATCACTGAGTATTGCACACTTATCTGTAAAGAAAATAATAACTATAGCTGGAAATATTATGGTAAATATAAGTCATTAAATACCCACTCCGGTGTCATTCCAGCGCGTGACGCTGGAATCTGCGTTTTCTCTTTCTGGATCCCAGTGTCAAGCACTGGGATGACAGAAAAAAAGGCTGGGATGACAAAAGAGAGCACTGGAGTGATATCAAGTAGTAATGGGGCTAAATCTGTTGATTTAAATGTAAGTGACCAAGAACTTGAGAAAATCAGCAGAGATGGAATCGATGGTAATGGCACTTTAGGGCTCTCGCTGGCAGCAATGAAAGCTATAAAGGATTACTTTAAAAAACTTGGTAGAAATCCATATGATATTGAACTTGAGTCTCTGGCACAGACTTGGTCTGAACATTGTAAACACAATATTTTTTGCTCCCCTATTGATGAAATAAAAGACGGTCTATATGCTCATTATATTAAGCGTGCAACGCGTGAGATAAATTCTGACATATGCGTGTCAGTTTTCTCCGACAACGCAGGAGGAATAATTTTTGATGACGATTACTTGATTGTAGATAAAGTTGAAACTCACAATAGCCCTTCAGCTCTTGATCCATTTGGTGGAGCAATGACCGGAGTGCTTGGAGTTAATCGCGATATAGTGGGTTTCGGGAAAGGCGCAGAGCCTATAATGAATACCTATTACTTTTGCTTTGCCAAAGAAGCAAAAGGCAAATTTTATAGGGATAAAGAGCGCACTGATGAGATCTTACCGCCAAAATATATAATGAAAGAAGTGATTCACGGTGTTAATGTTGCTGGTAATTGCTCTGGTATTCCAACACAACTTGGATCGGTATATTTCGACGATAGATTTTGTGGCAAGCCATTAGTTTTTGTCGGAAGCATTGGAATTATTCCACGCAATATAAATAATGCACCTTCACACATTAAAGGACCAAAAAATGGCGATAAGATTGTAATTATTGGCGGAAGAGTTGGAAGAGATGGAATTCACGGTGCAACGTTCTCTTCAGAGGCTTTATCGGGAAATAGCCCTTCAACAATTGTGCAAATTGGTGACCCTATAACACAAAAAAAATTATCCAATGCCGTCATAAAAGCAAGAGATCTTGATCTTTATAATGCAATAACGGATAACGGAGCAGGTGGGCTGTCGTCGTCTATTGGTGAAATGGGAAAAGACGGATTTGAAGTTGATTTGAGCAAGGTTCTCCTTAAAAACGATGGTATGGCTCAGTGGGAAATATGGATATCAGAATCACAAGAGAGAATGACCTTAGCAGTGCCAGAAGAAAATCTCCCTATGTTTAAGCAAATCATGAAAAAACATGATGTGGAGGTTTGTGTGATTGGAGAGTTTAATGAGAGTGGTAAAGCTGTTGTTAAATGTCCTGAAGGGACAGTAATAATGGACATCGAAACTGAATTTCTGCATGATGGTAATCCCAAAGTGCATTTACAGACGAAACCGTGGTCTAAGGGGCTTCCAGCGCTATGCGCTGGAATGACAACAAGTTCGCCTTCTTTAGCAATTGAACTAAAAGAAATGCTGAGCAGACCAAACATTTGCAGCAAAGAGTTCATAGTGGTGCAATATGACCATGAGGTTCAAGGGTCGTCAGTGCTGAAACCACTGCAGGGCAAGGGAAGAGTGTGCAGTGAAGCTATTGTTTCAAGGCCAATCCTTTCTTCAAATAAAGGTGTTGTAAAATCGCAAGGATTTGGCTCAAGTTATGGAGAAATTGACACCTACCACATGGCAGCATGTGCAATTGACACCGCGATACGCAACTATGTAGCCGCAGGAGGAAATATAAATCATCTAGCGTTGCTCGACAATTTTTGTTGGTGTGATGCTTATAATCCAGAAAGGTTGTGGCAACTAAAGAAAGCTGCAGAGGCTTGTTACGACTTCGCAACTGCATTTAAAACACCATTCATATCCGGAAAAGACAGTATGTTCAATGACTTCAAGGGATATGATGAAAATGGCGAGAAAGTGATAATCTCTGCACCACCTTCATTACTCATCTCAGCAATTGGAATTATAGAAAATATTGAAAATGCGGTATCGCTTGATGTAAAAATGCCAGGGGACTTGATATATGTGCTTGGAGAAACACTTGATGAACTTGGTAGATCTGAATATCAGTTATATAGTGGAATAGGTAATAACAACGTACCAAAAGTTGATGCAAAGAGCGCTAGGAAGTTGTATGAGCGTTACAACCAGGCAATAAAAGATGGCATAATTGCCTCTGCAATTGCACCAAACTTAGGCGGATTAGTTATTGCTCTGGCAAAATCGCTAATTGCAGGAGACCTTGGTGCTGAAATCGATCTTTCACTAGTGCCAATAGGAAAAATACAAAATACAGACATAATAAACAAGATAATAATGTTTTCTGAATCGCAAAGTAGAATTTTGGTTACTATTGCACCACAAAATCAGAAGAGGTTTGAAGAATTGTTTGAAGGTGCAGTTTATTCATGTATTGGCAAAGTAACAGAGAAAAAGGTGCTAAACATAAAGGATGTTTTAAAAGTAGATCTGAAAGATGTGGCATGCTAATATAAAATATTTTTCTTATTATGCTAAATAACTCTTTTACTATATGTAATGTTTATTTAGAATGAATGTATGTTATTAATTTTGGGTAGGTAATTATGTCTATTTTATCGATACTCCTGTTTATCAGTCTTTCTTTACTCAACACTTCAAATAAATTGATGATATGTGCTGCCTTATTTGTGGGAGCTGCTTTAGTTGTAAATTCAATGGTTGAATTTTATGGCAGAAGCAAAGCTACGTACAACTTAATAGTGTGTACAGCGCTATGTTGTGTTTTTAAATGGCAAAGTTTTAATTTGATGATATTGATTTCATATACTGCAATTTTAGTATCTCTTCTCTCAAGCATAATTATTTTTGAAAAATTGAAGTCCAAGTTGAATTTTCATATGGCAAATTTCATTACTTTAATTATAGCATCAGTGGTTGATAGTGCCGTTGTATGTGTTGGATTACTATACAAATTTTCTGCAGGTAAATGCCTATCAATATATACTAGAGACTTAATTTTTAAGTTTTCTTATGCGTCAGTATTGAGCATCTGTTTGTTTGTAGGAATGTATTTATTTTGCTTGGCAAACAAGAAGTATTTTAAGATTTCCACATAACCTGTTTTCTGATATAGCTAAACTGACTTTGGGTCCTAGGGGTGTATTTGGTGCGTAACAACAGTTTAGAATTTATAGGTAGCCTAAACCCACAACTGTACAAACATTATGATTTGAGCCTATCAGGGGGGTGTCATTCCAGTCTGGAATCCAGAAAAAAGAATGGTGTCATCCCAGTGCTTGACACATAGCTGTACGAACATTCATTTTTGAAGGTAAATTGCACAGCAAATGGTGTCATTCCAGTCTGGAATCCAGAAATTTTGCTTATAACTGAGCTGATGAGCTAAAGGTAGTTGTCTTACGCTAAAACAAACGTTTTTAATTAAGTTGCATAGAACCAGTGTCTGGGCACTGGCCCACTGGTGGGAATTGCTCCTAAACTACAACGTTCGTACAGCTATGTGCTTGACACTGGGATGACATCATAGGGGCACTGACCTACTTAACCGTCATACCGTCGCGGTATCTCAGCCGCTAACAAGTAGCGGAATGACGATTTATCAAACGCTGCCTAATTTTCCGTAACAGTTGAAAAAATCAATAGAAAATCAATATATCACTATAAATTCACGTATTTTGAGGCTATAATGGTTAATACGTTATATGGTATAATATGGACGATTTTATCAGAGTTAAGGGCGCAAGGGAACATAATCTGCAAGGTGTAGACGTCAATATACCGAAAAATAAGCTAGTTGTTATAACTGGGCTAAGTGGTTCTGGCAAGTCTAGCCTTGCATTTGATACGATTTATGCAGAAGGCCAACGCCGGTACGTTGAAAGCCTGTCAGCTTACGCGCGTCAATTTCTCAACATTCAGGATAAACCAGATGTTGAGTCGATTACAGGTCTCTCTCCTGCAATATCTATCAACCAGAAATCGATCTCAAAAAATCCAAGGTCAACAGTTGGAACTGTTACCGAAATTTACGATTACTTGCGCTTAGTATATGCACGAATAGGAGTTCCTTATTCACCTGCAACTGGATTACCAATAACAAAACAAACGGTGTCTCAAATTGTAGACACTATAATTGCGTTACCTTTAGAAACTAAGATATATATACTTGCCCCTGTTGTGCGTGGTAGAAAGGGAGAACATCTTAAAGAGATATTGGAAATTAAAAGACAAGGTTACGTAAGGTTCAAAATAGATGGTGAAGTGTACAATGTAGATGACTTGCCTAAACTCGATAAGAACAAGAAACACGACGTTTTTGTGGTTGCAGATAGAATATCAATATTGGGCGATATAGGAAATCGACTGCCAAGTAGTATAGAATCCGCACTAAAACTTGGTAATGGTCTAATGTATGTAGAAATAGTAAGCCTACCTGACAACCATAATTCCGAGTATAAAAATGGTCAAATTCTGACTTTTTCAGAGAATTTTGCATGCCCCGAGTCTGGTTTCACTCTTGAGGAAATAGAACCAAGATTATTTTCTTTTAACAGCCCTTACGGTGCATGTGGTTCGTGTAATGGGCTTGGTAAAAAACTAAGTGTTGATATAAAGCTAATAGTACCGGATGAAACTCTTTCAATATCTGAGGGTGCTTTAAAGCCAGTGGGATCAATGTTCCGCCAAGTGCACACAGGTTATGGATTTCTAAAAAGTGCAATTCTATCACTGGCTGAAAACTACAAATTTAACCTTGATATTCCGTGGAAGAACATAGATCAAGAAGTAAAAGATATGATACTCTTTGGCTCTAATAAATTTCAAGGTTTGATCAGTATCTTGGAGAACCAGATGGATTATGATGAAACACTTGTTGAGCGATATTGCTCTGTCACTCACTGCAGAGAATGCACTGGCTATAGATTGAGAAAAGAAGCGCTTACAGTAAAAATTGATAGCAAACATATAGGTGAAATATCAGGGCTTAGTATCGATGAATCCCTTAAGTGGTTTGAAAATTTGCCAGACAAGCTCACAGAACAACAGAAGCAAATCTCAAATAAAATACTAAGTGAAATAATCAAGAGGCTAACATTTTTAAAGAATGTAGGGTTGAATTACCTAACGCTTGATCGAGAATCTAGCACTCTCTCTGGCGGTGAGAGTCAGAGGATCAGACTTGCTTCGCAAATTGGCTCAGGATTAACGGGGGTTTTATATGTTCTTGATGAACCCTCGATTGGCCTTCATCAATGTGATAATGATCGGTTAATTGCCACACTAAAAAACTTAAGAGACATGGGTAACACTGTAATCGTTGTTGAGCATGATGAAGATACAATAATGGCTGCTGATTATGCGATTGATATTGGTCCTGGAGCTGGCGTAAATGGTGGAAAAGTTGTTGCAGAAGGAACACCAGACCAGGTGCAAAGAAATTCAGGGAGCATAACAGGGCAATATTTGAGTGGAGAGAAAAAAATTTTAATTCCAAGGAGAAGAAAGCAAGCAACTCAGTTCATAAAAGTAATAAATGCATGTGAAAATAACTTAAAAAATGTAAACGTTAAATTTCCTATAGGGAATCTTATTTGTGTTACTGGAATATCAGGAGGGGGAAAATCAAGTTTAGTCATAGAAACGTTATATAAATATTCAGCACATAAGATACATCATTCGTCTGCAAGGTATGGTCAGTGTGATAGAATAGAAGGCCTTGAATATATAGATAAAGTTATAGAAGTTGATCAGTCGCCAATTGGTAGAACTCCTGCGTCAAATCCAGCAACATATGTTGGTATGTTCACTCATATAAGAAATTGGTTTGCAGGTCTTTCGGAGTCAAAAGCAAGGGGATATAATATAGGCCGGTTTTCATTTAATACCAGAGGGGGAAGGTGTGAGGCTTGTAAAGGTGATGGGCACTTAAAGATAGAGATGCATTTTCTACCGGACGTTTATGTGAAGTGTGAGCAATGTAAAGGGCGAAGGTATAATCGGGAAACATTGGAAGTTACTTATAAAGAAAAATCAATCTCTGATGTGCTTGATATGACGATAGATCAGGCTTGTGATTTTTTTGAAAACCTTCCAATGGTAAAAGAAAAGTTGGTTTCTTTGCAGGAAGTAGGGCTTGGCTATATAAAACTCGGACAGTCGTCAACAACGTTGTCTGGGGGTGAAGCACAACGAATAAAGCTGTCCAAAGAGCTATCAAAACGATTTACCGGAAGAACATTGTATATTCTTGATGAGCCAACAACTGGATTACACTTTGAAGATATAAATAACTTACTAAAAATACTCCATAGATTAGTCAATCTGGGAAACACTGTTATAGTTATCGAGCACAATTTGCACGTTATAAAAACTGCAGATTATATAATAGACATCGGACCAGAGGGCGGAATAAAAGGCGGAGAAGTGATTGCTACTGGAACTCCAGAAGAAGTGGTAAAAATTCCAGAAAGTGTTACAGGCAGGTATCTTAAAACGTATTTATTATAAACTATTTCTTAATTATATTAGGCTAGGTTGCATATTTATGATTTGGAGATAAGAATGTCAGTATATCGATACTTTAGAAGGTACGTTGAATATGGAGTTGTACCTGCTAAGAAAGCATAAGATAACACACTAGTTCCAGAAAATAGTTTCTATAAATCTGTACGTTACGTTGATAATGTGCTAGGACCTGTGAAAGATGTAATTTGTGGAGTTGAGAGTAAAGACAATTATAACAAGTATTATCAAGATAATGATAAACGTGGGTCACAGGGCAGAGAAAGTGTATTCATTGTGTGCACTTGGTGCTATTTTAGCAGCCAACATAATATTGCAACCTTTATGTTTGATACTATAACTAAAGTGACTTAGGTTTACCGACGATTTGATAAACGACAAATTCGTCATCCCGCTGCTTGTTAGCGGGATCTAGAGATACCGCGGCGGTATGACGTAGGAAAACCTGACTTGCACTAGCTACAGCACCCAGCAGTGGCTCAGTTTGAACTATATTGAAATGGAATAAAAAGTGAAAGAGTGTAAGCTTAAGTTACTTTAGCTATACTATATAAATTATTTTATAATATATTTAATGAGTTGTGAACCTTCTCTTACTAAAAAAAGCTACAAATCTCATATTTCCAAGCGTATGCGTAAGTTGCGAATGTATCATTGATGAAAATCTTAATCTGTGTAGTGAATGCAACAAAAAAATCAATTTTCTAACTAAGCATTACTGCAATGTTTGTGGCGTAGTAATCTCAGACAATATTTATACGTGTGGTAAGTGCATCATCAATCCTCCACCGTTTAAAGTATTAAGATCAGTTTTTGCTTATGATCAACATAGTAGAAACATGATTATAAATTTCAAATTTTTTGATAATTTGAATTACGTAAAAATCTATGCAAAGTGGATACACCAAGCTAATCAGGATACATTTCAGAACGCAGAGATCATAATCCCTATACCGTTACATAAAATGCGCTTGTTTAAACGTAAATATAATCAAGCAGCACTGCTTGCAAAAGAATTGAGTAAGTTGTCCAATTTATCCTATACGCCATTTGCAATAAAACGCCTTCGCCATACTGCGCCTCAAGCTGGTCTTTCACTTAAACAGCGTGAAAAAAATTTAAAGAAGGCTTTTAAAACAAGCAACAAGAAAATTATCGAAAATAAAATCGTGATATTAGTTGATGATGTGGTAACAACCGGAGCAACTGTAAGATCTTGCTCTCAGGAAATTTTAAACTCCGGTGCAAAAGAAGTGAGAGTGCTATCACTTGCAAGAACGGTGAATGATTGTGAGGCTATTACATAAAATCTTGGCTTGCTTTTACTATATCCATAAAATTATAATTTATAGTTGAATAGTTGTTGGGGAGCGTATGAGTATAAAAGAGCAAGAAATTGATGCTATATTCCAAGAAATAGAGCAAGAATCAAAAGAAAGTGACATAATTGAAGAAATTAAGCAAAAGCTGCTCGCATGTAACCAAGATACATACAATCAGTGGAAAAGACTTAATTTTCACATAGATCATTTATTTGAAATACGGCAAGAGATTACCCATGCTTCTAGGTATTATACTACTGCGTTAAACATTGCTGCTCATAAAGGCTTAGTAAAAACAGTAAGACGTCTACTGGAGAAAGGTGCAGAGGTTAGTACACGCGATGGTGGTGGACACACTGCTCTGCATTGTGCCGCTAGCAGCGGTAATACGGAAATAATAGAATTACTACTGGAGCAAGGAGCACATATTCACTCATGTTCTAAACTTGGCTCAACACCGCTGCATTTTGCTGCTACTAATAATCATATAAATGCAGTGAGGTGCCTGTTAAATAAAGGAGCTAGTCATTTAGCACTAGATAATAATAATTCCATTCCCAGTATGTTTGCTACAGACAAAGAGGTGATTGCTGTCTTGGAGAAAGCAGAAGAAGAGAAGCATAAGGAAAATGCTGCTGCTTTAAAGAAAGCAGAAGAAGAAAAACATAAGAGAGAAATGGAATGTAAGAAAAAAAGGCAAGCAAAAATGATTGCTGTAGGTGGTATTGCAACTGCATTGATAGTGGCGGGTATTGGATACATTGTTGAATTACCTATACTAGTAACTATTGGTATATCTGTATCCATTGCATTAGTATCTGTTTGCATTGCGTACGTAATGTCAAAACCTAACACTAAATGGAAGGAACAGAGAGCTCTGTACAGGAAATTGGTCAGAGTATATAGGTCAAGATAAAACTTTACTTTTAATAACCTCAACATCACTAAACTCAAAGGTTTGATTCCCTATGATTTGAAATTTCTCATGTCCTTTTCCTGCAACCAGCAGAATCATACCCTCGTTATAGGCAATATCTATGCCTTTTTCTATGGCTTCTTTCCTGTCCCCTATCTCCAGTGCACTAGGACAATATAGCAAAATATCGTGGCGAATTTTTGCAGGATCTTCATCACGCGGATTGTCATCTGTGATTATTACTTTGTCTGCATACATTTGTGCTATTTTACCCATTTCTGAACGCTTCTTCCGATCACGATTGCCACCGCATCCAAAAACTAGGACTATTTTTTTGTTGAAGTGCCATTTTAAAGACAACAGGGCTTGTTTAAGCGCACTTGGAGTGTGTGCGTAATCCACGAATGCAAAAGGTTTAACTTTTTCCATTCTTCCTGGTGGAGAAACGAGTTTACCTATAGATATTTCTCTGTAATTCAGTCCAGACGAGGTAACTATACCAATTGCACACAACAGATTATATGCTTGAAATTGCCCCAAAACTGGAAAAAACATGTTATAAATTTCATCGCCAATTTTAATTGTAAGGTATTGACCATTAGGGGTTGGTGTTTGCTCTAATAAAGTAATATCAGAACCTGTTTTTCCATAGGTGATAACTTTGTTGCTGCGTTTTTCAGCTATTTTAAGCAATGCATGGTACTCATTTATATCCGCATTTAAAATTACTGTTTCTCCCTCTGGTAGTACCTCATAAAATAACCTTTTCTTAGCCTCAAAATACTCATCGATACTCTTATGATAGTCCAAATGATCTTGCGAGAAATTAGTAAAAGCTGCAGCAGTGAACCTAAGTCCATGAATTCTGTATTGGTCAATTCCATGGCTTGAAGCCTCTAATGCTAATTGTTCTACGTTCTTACTATTTATACCACATAATGTGGAATAAAGGTCATCTGCGCCTGGAGTGGTAAGATTATCGCTATTATCTTCTCTGTCATTATTGATGCATGTTCCAAGTGTTCCAATAGACGCAGCATTATAGCTAGAGTTTTGCCAGATCTGGCGGCAAAATTCTACTACTGAAGTTTTACCATTTGTACCAGTTACAGCAGCAACATATTTGGGCTGTTTGAATTGATAAAACCTGCTGACTATTTCTCTGTATATTTCTTGAGGGTTTGGGTGGTCAAGCACTGCAAAACTCGGAGTATTTGTCATGCAAGTAGCTGACACTGGAATCCAGTTTTTATTATGCAATTGCTTAGTGTGTTCATTTGCAATTAAATTTTCTGGATCCAAGTAGTCAAGCACTGGGATGACATCTTTTTTGGTTCCTTGTATGACAACGTCTACACAGTCGTGTGCGTGATACTGGGATTCAGTAGGAAAAATCTGGATACATGCTGGTTTTCTAGATTCCAGCGTCACGCGCTGGAATGACACCGCAGACACACAAACAAAAAGATAACCTTCCTTTACTCTATTGGGATTACATGTAACGCCCTTGATTTCAATATCAAAGTTAACATCAATAATGTTATGCAGTAATTCTCTCAGTTTCATCTGCCAGTTTTAGTGTTCAAACATGGCAACCTTGCTAGTGCAGCATTTAAATCAGAGATTAAATCTTCAGGATCTTCCAGTCCACAAAATATCCGTATAAAACTTCCACCATAATCTGAATTCATTACAGATCTTGACATAGATCTACGATCTATTGGTAATATCAAACTGTCGCATCCTCCCCAAGAAGCACCGATACCAAAAATTTTCATGTGATCAACCATGCAGCTTAGTTCTTCACATGAATATTCTCTATCTAGTGCTATACTGAATGTGCCGCTTGCTCCTTTGAAGTAACTTTTCCATAATTCGTGTTGAGGATGGGAGGGAAGTGCTGGATACAAAACTTTTTTGATTTTTGAATGTTTTTCTAGCCACTTTGCCACTTCCATTGCTGTATTTTGGTGCCTTTTCATACGTGTGTACAATGTTCTAAGTCCCCTATGTGCAAGGTAGCAGTCGTGCGATTGAATGGTTACCCCATAATTTTTATAGCTCTCATAAAGCAATTTAAAAATTTCACCTTCAGCAATAATAGCCCCCATCACTAAATCTGAGTGACCGGCTAGATACTTTGTCACCGCATATAGTGCAACATCAACTCCATAATCAAGCGGCTTAAATAACAAAGGAGTGGCCCATGAATTGTCACAAACGGTCACAATTTTATGTTCCTTAGCAACTTTTACTATATGCTCTATATTCGAAATCTCAAACGTTACAGAACCAGGAGTCTCGATCATTATCAATGAAGTATTACTCTGAATTAAATCAGTTATATCCTGTGTTGGATCATAAAAAGTTACTTCTGTTCCTCTTTTTGGTAGCTCATTTTCTGCAAACCTCCTAAGCCTATAATAACTATTATCTTGAATTAAAACGTGCGAGCCTGCTTTAGCGAAAGTTAGAATAGCAAAAGTAAGTGCAAATAGTCCGGAAGGATAAATAAGCGCCTGTCCACTCCCTTCAATTTCAGCCAGTGCATTTGAAAGATAATGAACAGTAGGAGTACCAACATTACTGTAGCTATAATCCCTTGCAACACCATCGTTGATTACATCGTATATACTTTCTCCATTTGCTGCATTTAAGTAGTCCTTGTAAGTAGGGAATAATATGGTAGAAGAATGATAAACTGGCGGGTTCATGGAACCTTTATAGTCATTAAATTTTCTTCCTGCTTTAACTAATATAGACTCTTCCTTCACATTTTTATTATTTATTTTTTAAATTGTACTCATCTTGCGTATACAAGTGAAGAGAAATTGCATGTATTAGCTCTATCTCACCCTTCAATAACTCATAAATCAACTTGTGTCTTTTTAGAACGCTCATTCCAATAAAGCCGTCAGATATTAATATTAATTTAATGTGCGAAGGTAATGTTGAAGATGAAGCAAAATAATGATCAGCATGCTTTGCTGATTTATCGATAATGTTGATATCAATTACATCTATCGAATCGCGTATCTTTTCTTCTATTGCCTTAATAATGTCCATAATGGTTTCTTTAAGCAACAATATGCTCCTCCTGTAATCTCAGTGTCAGCTACTCGGATGACAGGAAAAGTGATCACAATTATTTATTCTCTTCTTTATTATCTATGTCTTGATAATCAGAATCTACTACTTTTTCCTCTTTATCATTTGGATTTCCTTCTGATGAAAAGCCATTTTCAGCACTATTTTGTTGAGATGTTTGATACATAGCTTCTCCAAGTTTCATAGATAATTGAGAAAGATTAGTAACTTTCTGCTGTATTGAATCAGCGTCATCAATGTTATCAGATTTACTAACTTCTTTTAATTCGTTAACTGCATTTTCAATAGCAGATCTATCTTCTGGTGAAACTTTATCACCATACTCTGTCAGAGACTTTTCTGTAGAATGGACTAAGCTATCCGCTTGATTCTTCACTTCAATAAACTTTTTGCGCTTTTCATCTTCTTGCGCTTTTTCTTCAGCTTCTTTTACCATGCGATTTATTTCATTATCAGATAAACCACCTGAAGATTGAATGCGTATTTTTTGCTCTTTTCCAGTAGCTTTATCTTTTGCAGAAACGTGTGCTATTCCATTTGCATCTATATCAAATGTCACTTCAATTTGTGGCCTTCCGCGCGGAGCAGGAGGTATCCCTTCCAAACTAAACTGACCGAGTAGCTTATTATCAACTGCCAGTTTTCTTTCACCCTGATGCACCTTAATTGTAACAGCTGTTTGGTTATCTTCTGCAGTTGAAAACACCTGAGATTTTTTAGTAGGAATTGTAGTATTACGCTCAATAAGTGGAGTGAATACTCCTCCTAGAGTTTCAATACCAAGAGAAAGTGGGGTCACATCAAGTAGTAACACATCTCTTACATCACCTTGAATGATCCCCGCCTGTATTGCAGCTCCAATTGCTACAACTTCATCAGGGTTAACTCCTCTATGTGGATCTTTGCCAAAGAATTCTTTAACTTTCTCTATGACTTTTGGCATACGAGTCATGCCACCAACAAGAACCACTTCGCCAATTTGACTAGCAGATAAACCAGCATCCTCAAGAGCTTTTTTACAAGGAGCCATAGTTCTTTCGATTAAATCATTCACTAAGCTTTCAAGTTTTGCTCTCGTTAATTTCATATTTAAGTGTTTTGGACCACTTGCATCAGCTGTAATAAACGGTAGATTTATTTCCGTTTCCATTGCACTTGATAATTCAATTTTCGCTTTTTCAGCAGCTTCTTTGATTCTTTGCATAGCCATTGGATCATTTTTCAAATCAATGCCATTACTTTTCTTGAATTCATCTAGTAAATAACTCACTACTACATTATCAAAGTCTTCACCTCCAAGATGGGTATCACCGTTTGTTGCTTTCACTTCGAAAACTCCATCACCTATTTCAAGTATTGAAACGTCAAATGTACCACCACCAAGGTCATATACTACTATTGTGTGCCCATGTTTCTTATCAAGACCATAAGCAAGTGCTGCAGCAGTCGGTTCATTTACTATTCTGAGTACATTTAATCCGGCAATTTTTCCTGCATCTTTTGTTGCTTGACGTTGAGAGTCGTTGAAGTATGCTGGCACTGTTATCACAGCATCTTTTACTTCCTCTCCAAGATAAGCTTCTGCTGCCTCTTTCATGTTTTGTAGTATAAATGCACCAATTTGACTAGGAGAATATTCTTTATTATCAGTTGTTTTAACCCATGCATCACCACTTTTTGCTGCAAATACTTTGTATGGTACACTTAGATTTTTCATCTCAGGATCACTATATTGACGGCCTATTAATCTCTTAGTAGCAAAAAAGGTATTACTTGCATTGGTGGTTGCTTGCCTTTTTGCTGGAGCACCAATCAACCTTTCTCCTGAAGAAGTCAATGCAACTATAGATGGAGTAGTTCTTGCCCCTTCTTTATTTTCTATTACCTTTGTATCCTTGCCCTGCATTATTGCAACACAAGAATTTGTTGTTCCGAGATCTATGCCTATTGCTCTTCCCATAATGAGTACCCCATTGTAAATATTATCTGATGTAAGAATATATAAGTATAGGGCTCATTAATTACAAGCCCAATTTAGGTTTCTAATTAGTTATTAGAACTTAAAAGGCGCGAAAGCCACTTAGTCAGCCAAAAATTGCCTCGTAGTTTATTTGAATTATCAGCTTCTTCATTGCTGCTATCCCCAATTTGGTATCCAGAGTTCTGTAATGGCTTATAACCGTTTAAATTAACATCATCTCCTTGTTTTAAAACAAATGTATTTACATCTAAACTGTTATCAATACTAACGTTCAATGTAATATTAAACTCTTTTTCGATTGTAGAAACTGTATTGCGTTTGTTATTAAAAATGTGCGCTATAACTGCACTGTGTGCTACTAAATCAAAAGACTTATTTCGATTCTTGTTAGCAATATGTTGTAAATCCCTTAGTATTGATGAAACAATTACTTCGTTTGATTTTACTCTTCCAGTACCTTTGCAGTGTAAACACTCTGTAGTATTAATTTCTTGTATGTTTGGTTTAATTCTTTGCCTTGAAAATACCATTAAACCAAAGTCATTTATGTAGCTAAATTGAACTTTAGCTTTATCATCTTTAAACGCTTGCTTTATAGCAGACTCAACAGCTCTGCAATACTGATATTTCAACATATCAATAAAATCGACTACTATTAATCCTGATAGGCCCCTAAGATTCACCTGTCTTGATATTTCAGGTACTGCTTCCATGTTGGTTCTATAAGCTGTTTCTTCTATGCTATCCTCTCCTGTCATCTTTCCTGAATTTACGTCTATTGAAACAAACGCCTCAGTTAAAGTTATTATCAAAGACCCACCAGATGGCAATTCTACTCTATTGCTATATAACTCAGAAATTTGATCTTCGATTCCGTAGTAAGTAAAGATCGGAGCATAACCTCTATACAATCTATAGCGCAACTTACTACCTTTTAGTGCATTGTTAGCATATTGCCTAACTGCCTCAAAAGCTTCCTTTCCAGACACTATAACTTCTATACCATCGCTACAAAAATCACGAACAGATCTCATAATTACATCTGCTTCATTGTAAATTAATGATGGAACGTTTACAGAGAAAGCATTTTTTTGAATGCTCTGCCATAATGAGGATAAGTAATTGTAATCCTGCTCAATTTCTTTCTTATTTTTTCCTGAACCAACAGTTCTTACTATTAAACCTGATCTTTTTGGCAAGTTTATTGAACTCAGTATCTCCTTTAACTGCTTTCTGACATTAGCATCTTCAATTCTGCGGGACACTCCACCTTTGCTCATGGAATTTGGCATGAAAACACAGTATCTACCCACTAAAGTTATGTATGTTGTAAATGAAGCTCCTTTATTGCCTCGTTCCTCTTTAGTTAGCTGGACCAATACTTTTTGATTTACTGAAATAACATCTTGTAATTTGTATTTTTTATATAAAGGTACCTCTCTTACAAAACCACTACCTGATCCGTTGACATTCTTACTAGCTGCAGAATCTGAAGAAACATTTGCTGAGGCTTCTTCTATACAATCGTCATTTGAGTAGCCCTCAAAGATAGTTTCCTTTTCTTTTTCTGGAATGTTTAAGTAATCTAGAGATATCTCGGAAAAAGACAAAAAACCTTGCTTATTTTTCCCATATTCAATAAATACGGCTTGCAAAGAAGGCTCTATACGCTTTATATAAGCAACGTATATATTACCTCTTAATTGTTTTTTTTCCTTGAATTCTTGTTCAAATTCTACAACCTTGTTATTAATTGACAAGGCAACTCTTACCTCATTAGAACAGATAGAATTTTCTATCAATAATACCCTTTTACCACTATTTGTCACTTATTTACCGTTTGCTTTTTATTCTGAAGTTAACTTTATGCTACTTAATGCACTGTTGATTGTCAAGGATTTTGCAATCTGCATTATTCGATTGACTTTTAGTATTTTGCGTAATAAACTCGCATAGAATTTATTATATCATTATAAGTATGGCGAAAAAAAATGCTTCTTTGCTCGTTAAGTTAGTCAGCACTGCAATCAAGATAACAAAAACTGGTGAAGAAAAATCAACTGGCTATTTTTATGTAAAAAAGCGTAATCCAAAAAAGCTCACCAAAAAACTGGAGTTTAGGAAGTATGACCCAGTAGTCAGAAGGCATGTGTTATTTAAAGAAGAAAAACTAAAGTAATTTTTTTATAAGGAATTTTATTATTATGCAAAATTTACAATTAAGTTATCCTATAATAGTAGAGTTGGGGGATGTGAAAGATACAAAACTGAAATTAATAAAGGTCATTGCACAATTAATAAGTAAGAAGTACACAACACAGAAAAAAGCAGCAAACGCTCTAAAGATTGATCAACCTAAAGTATCTCAAATCAATAGGTCAAAAATCGAAGGGTTCTCCTTAGAATACTTGCTTAACTTATTGATTGTATTGGGCCAAGACATAAACGTAAGAATAAAGCATAATTCTAAACCTGCATAATATGGTATCCGTTCAGCGGAGTGGCAAAATAAGGTAGACAAGATAAATCAATCTCGGTGTCAAGCACTGGGATGACAAGGTATAAACCTTATCGTCATGCCGCCGCGAACCGTCATACCGCGATTCATTCGCGGTATCTCTAGATCCCGCTAACAAGTAGCGGGATGACGGTTATCAGGCCAGCACCCCTACGATGTCATCCCAGTGCTTGACACTGGGATGGCTTTGTTGCATCGCTCAAGTGAAAAGAACTGGCAGTTACTGACAAAATTCATTATAAATAGCCATTTAACTGTTGAAGAAAAAATATGCCACAAAAAATGAGAGTCAGTAACTGCCATGAATATAACAAATTTCTCCAAGAAAGAGGAAGCATTTTTTGTTATATCAATGACGCCATAGAAAATTGGTACGAGAATTGTCCAAAAATGCAGGGCGGCAACTATATTTATAGTGATAAAGTTGTGATTTTGGTGCATATAATCGTCAGTTTCTTTAGAATTGGTTTAAGACAAACAGTCGGGTTTATAAAAGGGTATTTGCAACAAATAGGAAGAGATTTGCAGCTATTCACAAGCATCAAAAGAAACTTAATATTAAGATAAATGATTGCAGAAAATAATATGGAAGATATCGAAATTGCTATAGACAGTACAGGAATTAGTATATACAACAACACACAGCAAGGAAAATAGCACTGACAGAAAATATCGTGGCTATGAGCAAACGAGAAAATTGCACGTAATGTTGAATATAAACAACAAAAAAGCCATAGCTGTAAAATACAGTAACGGCTGATCACTATGGAGCTTGTGATTTGCTAAAAGAAGTTGATTTTCAGCATGCCATAAAAGCACTATATGCAGATAGAGCATGTGATAGGCACAAGTTTTATAAGTTGTGTAACGAATATGATATAAAGACAAAAATTCCACCAATAAACAATGCGGCAGAACATCCAGAAATAGATTATATGTCTGACAGGAATGCTGCTATTAGGTTAATAAAATTATACGGTGAAGATGGCATGAAAGAATGGAAAAAAGAAGTAAATTATGGGAAAAGATCTTATATTGAAGGGTTTTTCTCAAGATTAAAGCAAATATTCGGATTTAGTTTTAGGAATAAATCTGAGATAAATCGAGAAAAAGAACTAAATGCTATTTGCTTAATAAATTCACTGATATTGGTATGGCTAAATTTGAGATAGTTACATGAATTTACCATAAATCACCATCTCATAAAGTGTGATGCAACAAAGCCCACTGGGATCCAGGAATTTTATTAAGTTAGTAAGCATAAAAGCAGCCATTTTATGTTAAAATACAACGTTTTGATGATTATGAAAAAGCTGGATTCCAGACTGGAATGACACCATTTGTTGTAAACTCACTTCTTCTTGATTTGTAGAACAATAAAACAGTAAGCTAAAAGGGAACTTATTACTCAACAAAACAAGACTTAAAATTTTGTGCAATGCTATTGATTATAGCTAGATATGCATCTTTTCCAGGCTCTATGTCTGATCCAATAGGATCAAGAACTACCATTTTTGCGTCATTAGAAAGGGCGTTAGGCTTTATGCTATCTTCCTGTGAATGAGCAAATATACATTTAACGTTTTCTTCCTTCATTATCTTTTTTAGCTTCATTAAACTCTTCATACCTATGTAAGAATCCTCTTCTATGGAAAGAATAGCGCTTGGATGATTTAGACCGAAATATTTTTCAAAATATTGATAAGCATCATGAGTAACGATGTATTTTTGATTTTTAAAATCATTCAGTTCTTTCATGATTTCTTTTACTTCTTGGTCTATTTTTTTTATAGCTTTTGTTGCATTAGAACTGTATCGATGGGAATTTCCTTTATCTATGTCAGACAATGTTGCACTTATAGAAAGTATCATGCTCTTTGCATTTTCGGGACTCAGCCACATGTGTAAATCTTTTTCATCTTGAATGTGAGTGATTTTTCTAGAAAATGAATGTGGCCGAGTAGGAAGTAGGTTGATTGCCTTTGACAATTGCACTAGTTCTTTATTATTTTTGGCGAAAGTTTGAACAAACGTCTCTAAGTTATCGTCAACATAAAATATAACGTCACTTGATTCTAAATTACTCGCATCAGATGGCTTTAATATATAATTATGTGCAGATGTTGCATAGCCAAGCAATTCCGGTTCTAAAATCCCTTCTGTAACAGAAGCTACAAGTGAGTGGATAGGTTTGATTGTAGCTACAACTTTTAAATTGGATGAAAAGGCAATATTATAGTATAGTGTAAGTGAAAGTAATAGAAAAAAAGCCAGTAAATGTCTCATATAAACGTTGAGAAGAAGTTAAATTTTGTCAATAAATTGAATAATGTCAATAATCGTGTTCTAAAAATAGAAAATCTTGCTCTCGCATATGATGGTAAAAGAATCCTTGACAATATCAATATGTTCATGGAAAGAGGAGACATAATTACAATACTTGGTCCAAATGGTGGAGGTAAAACCTCTTTAGTGAAAGCAATTGCTGGTATAAATAAAAATTATACTGGAAATATTGTGTTAGCTGAGAACACAAAAATTAGCTACATGCCGCAAAATTTTAGTATTAGTAATTTGATGCCAATAACAGTTGAATATTTTCTTTTAAATAGCTCCTTGAAAAGACTAAAGAAAAATCAATCCATTATTACAGAAACGATAGAGTTGGCTGGTATCGGTAACATTTTGAAAAATCAAGTGTTAGAAATTTCTGCAGGGCAAACACAATTATTACTGCTTGCACGTTGTTTAATTGCAGAGCCTGACTTGATCATTCTAGATGAACCAGTTAGTGCAATGGATATTAACGCGCGGGCTAAATTTTATGATATTATAAATAAAATAGCAAAAAAACGATTGGTATCGATTCTTATGACTTCTCATGATCTTAACTCTGCTCTACCATCCTCAGATTACATAATTTGTATAAATAATACTATCTATTGCCAAGGCAAGCCTGATGAGATTATGAAAAATAGAACCCTAAATGAAATATTTAGCAGTTACGCAGCGAAATGATTCAAAATATTTTGCGTCTTCTGCACATAACTACGGTGCTGACGCGTTACAATATATTACCTTATTTACTTCCACCATCAAAAAAATCAATAAATAAAATACAAGGCCACAAGCTAAAGTGTGCTCTTGAAAAATTAGGTCCGGTGTTCATTAAGTTTGGGCAGTCTATCTCATCACGTACTGATGTTTTAAATGAGGATATAACAAATAACTTGTTATTGATATGTGATAGATTGCCATCATTTTCACATAAAATAGCAGTTAAAACTATAGAAAGTGAGTTTAATTGTAAATTGAGCGACATTTTTTCAAGCTTTTCTGAAAAGCCAATTGCAGCAGCATCGATTTCTCAGGTGCATAGAGCGGTTACAACTGAGGGTAAGGAAGTTGCTGTGAAGGTTTTAAGGCCAAATATTGAGAAAACATTCTCAAGGGATATAAAAATGCTTTCTTGGCTTGCAGAAATTGCAGAAAAATTTAGCGAACAATCAAAAAGGCTGAGGCCAATTGAATTAGTCAAAACTTTTGCTGAAATTTGCCGATTAGAGTTAGATCTACGTTTTGAAGCTGCTCACTCTTCGGAACTAAAGGAAAACACAAAAAATGACAGAGGTTTTTACGTACCTGAAATAGATTGGAATAGAACTTCGAAAAAGGTTTTAACATTAGAATGGATAGAAGCAACGCCAATATACGAAGTTGAAAAACTGAATAATCGTAAGCAAATAGCTATCAATCTTATAGAATCGTTTTGCAATCAAGTATACAGGGATTGTTTTTTTCATGCTGATATGCATCCTGGAAATCTAATGGTTGATAGTAATAACAATATTATTGCCCTGGATTGTGGAATCATGGGTAGAATAGATCGTGAGACATGCTATTACGTTATAGAGATACTCAAAGGCTTTTTAAATCGGGATTATGATCACGTTGCAAAAATGCACTTTAGGGCTGGTTATGTTTCATCACAGCATAGAAATTTTGTCACAGCTTGCAGGGCAATAGGTGAACCCATTATTGGGCAGCCTATACAGAAGATTTCATTTGCTAGTTTACTTGCTCAGCTATTAAAAATAACTGGTGATTTTGATATGAAAGTTCAAACACAATTGTTATTGCTGCAGAAAACTATGATTTTACTGGAAGGGACATGTAGAAAGATCTACTCAGAAATCAATATGTGGAAAGTAGTTGAAGCGTGGATAAGCAGTCAACATGAAAATAAAATAGGGTATAGGGAAAAAATTAGAAGTTCTTATCCTGTAAAAACAATCCAAGGGATATTTAGCCTTATAGAAAAATTAAACCTAATAGCTGATAAAAAATTAGAAAACATCCAAATTAAAAATAAATCAAATGGAAAAGTCTATTTTTTATTGTGGTTTGTAATTATAATTCTAATCGTTAAACTTTTAATTTCTTAAACTATGGGAAAAAACTGCGTCAAATCCAATTTTTATTCAACTTAATTTTTAATCTGCAGGAGCCGAGTTGAGAATGTCCAATTTTCCACTTTCTTTATGTATCTGTTCAGCAGAGTGGCAAAATAAGGTAGACAAGAAAAGACAACTATAGGAACAAATGGGTGTCATGCCAGTGCGTGACACTGGCCTCTTGTTTCAATGTTAAACAAAATACCATAGAATTCAAAAAGACAATTCCTAGAAAATTTCTACATCCAAAAAAGGCATAAGTTATGTTAATGCTGTTTGAATGAGATGATATAAAGATAAGCCAAATTTTTACAAAGAAAACATTTCAAGCAGCAAGACACCTTTGATTGAAAGAGAGCACCAAATTTATGGGGTGAGTAACTGCGCTATTTCAACTATAGTATTTTCTAAAACGAATGATAAACGTCTAAAATGGTATTACCAACTAAAAGGTGTAAGTCTGTACATTGATGCATTAGAGGTCTGAGGCAACTTTTGATGGTGTGCCAAAAATGCTCTATCGGATTTAGATCAGGTGAATATGTTGGAAGATAAAGCAAATGACAGCCAAAAGACTCTATTAATGACTTTGTTTTGGGAGTTTTATGGAATGTAGCATTATCCATAACTATGGTTGTATCACGCTGTAATTGTGGAAGTAATCTTCGCTCTAACCATACATTAAATATATCTTTATTACACCCTCCTGTGAAGGTCATTGGTGCAATAAACTTCTCATCCACCTATTATACTCACTCTTTCCCGCTTTTTTCCTGGAACATCAGCATATATTTTTTCTCCTCTTGGAGCTCGTGCATATTCTCGGTATAGTCTATTATCAACTCCTGCTTCATCTATATATAAAATGCTACAGTGGTCTATTTTTGAGACTTTATCGATAAATTGCTGCCTATCTTCTTGATTGCGCTCTTGATAGAATGTGACTTTTTTTAAAGGTTATTTTTAGCTGTCTTAATCTATACCAAATTGCACTTATCCCAAAGCCAAGGTTTTGTTTCATTTCTGCTAGTGTGTGATCTGGGTGTTTTTTGACATATTCTTTGAGTATTTCTGGATCTATTTTTCGAATAAAACCAGTACTTTTTACCGCTTTGAGACCTTGGCCAGTAGCTTTCTTTTTTAGCCATCTATATAGTGTTGCTATCCCTATCTCAAAAACCTCTGCAACTTCAACCTTTGACTTTCCTTTTTCTACCAAAGACACTGCTTTTTCCCTTAAATCTACACTATATACCATCGCTTTCCCTACTTTAAAAAAACATATTATACCTTTATCATTCGCTTTTGAAAATACTATAGTTAGCGGAATGACGGTTTTTCAAATTGTCGGTAAATCTAAGTCGGTTTAGCTATAATTTCCTAAATTTGCTCACAATCTCTTGACTTGACACATATGTTTTTTTCCCAAATGTTACTATCTTCCTCCTTTTCCTTTCTCAATTTGTGCAACCATTTCCTTTACATTTGCATGCGTGAGAAGGGAATTTTTGCTGACATGAGATTTTGGATCAGATTTTGCTGTTACGTGTTTCGTTGCAGATCTTTTATTCTCTGTTAGAAATGAATGAGATTGTTTTTTCTTCACACCGATATCCGCTTGTGCTGCTGGAGTGGTTTTGCTTTCAGCAAGCTGTACATTAGCATTTCCTTTTGCTTGATTTTGCTCAAATTTTTCTTTTAATGCCTTTACTTTACTGCCCATCTCGCGATTAGCTCCTCCTTTCATAGTAGCTGCTGCTACTTTTGGTATCGCCTTACCAGCAGCTTTTTGTGCTGATTTCCTATTGTCTTGATTTTCAGATTTTAGTGGTACTCTTTCAGCTGATTTTTTAAGAATTACTCCTACTACTTTTGGCTCTGTGCTTACTTTTTGATTAGCACGGCTTAGATTTTTAGGCTTTGGCGGTACTGCAGGTTTATCTTTGATTACCACTTTCGATTCTTGTCTAACTTCTTGACCAGTAGTAAACATTTTTTTTGGCACTTGCGGTGGTTTTGGTGGTACGAGGGATTGAGGTTGTTGTTTCTGCTTACGTTCTCTTTTTGCTTCTATATGTTCTTTAGGAACTGTTGCATAAATTGGCTCTTCTTTGGGCGATTTTGAACTCTGCGAATTTTCTATTAAAATTTTACTCTTCTTCTCTTGATAATTTGATATCTCTTTGTATACAGACTCTTCATTTAATGAACTTCCATAGCCTGAATCTTCTCTCTGCTCATATAAAGGATTTTCCTTTTGCTTTTTCTCTTGATAATTTGATATGTCTTCATATTCAGACCCCTGATCTAATGAACTTTCATAGCCTGAATCCTCAGAAGGATTTTCCTTAGCATCAGGCATACTAAAACTATTAGCTCCTTTTAGTAAAGAAGATGTAGACTTTGCCTTGCTTTCTCCATCTGAGGATATTTCTGATTTAAAGCGTACCTTCCTCGAATCTGGAGCAGCCGGAGGTGCTGTTGTTGGTCGCTTTATTTGCCTCATGCGATTACCACCTAATTTTTCTTTCGGCTGTTCTTCTTTTCGCAGCTCAAAAGTACCTTCCTTTTGCTTTCTACCTTCCAAACTCACTTCGTGTGATCTATCTTTTCCTTGACTCTTTTCACTTTGTTCTAAATTTAAAGAATCTTTTAAAATATTATTTTTTCTGAAATCTTTTTCTAATTGTTCCAAGAGATCAATTTTTTTTAAAATTCTTGTATACTTAGCTGCTGTTTCTAAAGTGAAACTTGACAACTCATCATTTACAAAATTACTTATACTACTGTTCTTGGTTGGAAAATTTTTTCCCAAAATTCTATTCATTAATGTTTTAAAAAGACCTAATGGCTGTTCTACATAATTGTTCAAGTCAGTATATATAACAAACTCAGCTATACCTTTTGCCTCACCTGTAAAACCTTCTAATTCATGAGATAAATCCCTTAACGTTTTGTTATATTGTTTCTCTGCATTTCCTAGCTTTACAGCTTTGATCAGAGAATCGAGATTTTTTTTATAGTTCTCACTTTTAAATGGATTATTCATACTAATTACAGCTCATTATTTATTAAAATATAGATCTAAAATATTAAGATCTAGTAAATATTACTTTTGTAATTCATGTAGAACTATAGCTATAATAAGTAAGATTTCCCTACGTCATACCGCCGCGGTATCTCCAGGTCCCCCTAACAACTTACTATTACCCACAAATATAAAGTTCGTGAGCAAGTCGCCATCCTTCTGCTAAATCAAAGAGACGTTTATATCCTTTCCAAAGAGTAATTGGTCCTGGTTTTGGGTCATTTTTTCTTGCTAAATGGCCTCCAAGTTCATGAAACAGCTTCTTTTATGTTGGGAACTACACTTGGACATGGTTTTCTGTGTATTTTAACGTATAAAACTTTCCATTCTTCTTCAGCTAATAAGGTAGTACATGGTAATGTTGGGTTAGCTCTTGCAATTGATGTAATAAAGAAGATCCTCCAAGCAATAATACTCATAACTGTTAGATATCTCATTAGTCTTTCTGCTATTCCAAGCCTACATTCTTCAACTTTGAGACCGGATTTAAAATTTTATGTAATATCTCTATTTTCCATCTAAGGCAATTGTAAGTTAAAAACGTGATATAAAAGAGATAAGAGAGAAAGATAACCCTGCTCACTAGGAATAGCGGGCGTGCGCGACCGAAAGGAAATTGGTATTACAACCGTTGGTATCAAGGTACGCTAGCCCTATCTCTCGATACGTTTGAATAGTTGCTTGGGACATATATATGCACCCGTTTACAATCTTAAATTAACTAAAACTATCGAGGTTTATTATGGTTACATCTTATCAAAATTTTATTGGCATTGACATCGGAAAATTTAAAAATATCGTTGCAATTCACAAACAGAAGAATGCTGTCGAATTTGATAATAATGCTTCTGGTTGGCAACAATTATTTCAAGAGTTTTCAGATATTCTACCTAATGCTTTAGTGACTTTAGAAAATACAGGGAAATATGAGCTTGGCTTATCACATTTTCTTACCGACAAAAATATTGCCGTGCATCGAGCTAATACTCGTAAAGTAAAAAGCTTTATTTTATCTCACGGAACTTTAGCAAAGTCTAGATGCAAGAGCTCTTGCTCAATATGGATTTGAACGCCATAGAACTATCTCTCTATTTGTACCTACCTCTACAGAACAATCAACTTTGGCTGCACTTTGTCAACGTCGTGATGATATTACGCAAATGAGAACTCAAGAAAAATGCAGACTTGAAGCACCGGAAAATGATCATATAAAAGAAAGCTGTCAAAAGACCATTGAGTTTTTCGATAGTCAAATAAACGAACTCAATGATACTATACAAAAGATTATTGATGAAAGCCGCGAATTACAACAACGCCAAAAAATTCTTAAAACAGTTCCTGGAAAAGTTATCACAAGATTTTTTGTGTTTAATGCCAGAGCTTGGTTACTTAAATAGAAAAGAAGTAGCAAGTCTTGCCGGAGTTGCACCGCATCCAAAAGAAAGTGGTAAAGCTGTTGGTTACCGAAGGATTACAGGTGGTAGAAGTAACGTTCGTTCAAAGCTCTTTACAGCCGCTATGGCTGCTACAAGGTCAAAATCTATACTTGGCGCCTTTTATTCTAAGCTTGTTGAAAGTGGTAAGAAGAAGATGGTGGCTATAACAGCCCTAATGCGTAAAATTATAGTAATTGCTAATACAAGACTTAAAGAAGCAATTAATTTGCATACTTAAAAATCTTCACAACGGTAACTGAAATTGGCTAATGAATATGTGCGTCCACACAGACTTAAAGCACATATTCATTAGCTTAAGCAGAAATTGCTGTGGTAGCTGTTTGATATAAAATTCTATTTCTATGACAAACGGGTTTTTATTGCCCATATAATTTGCAAAATTACACAAATAAAAAAATTTTTAAAAAACATAGTTGATACCAACTAATTTTTTCAACAGCTTCATCGAAAGTATTAACTGAAAGATTCGTTAATAGCATCCATTCTAGCGGTTTTTTTTAAGGGAAGGGGAGTTTTCTCAACAACATAAACTGCATAAAGTGGTAATTTAGGTAGTTCTTCCGTCTTATGCCTAATATTATTCTTAGATGGATTCATCATAAACTTTCCAAATCTAACTTCCAAACGTGCTGTTCTTTTTGGCTTATTATCTTTTACAGGAACTTCAACTTCTACCGTACCTGCACAATGAGAGGATTTAATAAATGCCCATAACTTCTGCTCACCTTTTTCAGGATATCGAGATTTTCTATTTACTGCTCTATCTCTGCATGCTCTAACTAGCACTGCCGAATTAAGATTATGTGCAAGCTCAAAAAAGTCATATATATCTGCTTCTCTATCGCATACAGTTATAGTCTCAGTTTGAGTTGGATCAATAATATTATTTGTTTTTCTTAAAGTTTCCAACCACTTTACGCTTTCTTTATCTTCAATGCGATCGCTCTTTTTTTTAAGGTTCTCAGTTTCTTCAGGTCTTGAATAAACTTTTTGATCTAGTATCCCTAGTACCAAACCTTCTATACTAACGGCAAGAGCTGTATGCATTATAATACCTTTTGCAGTATCATAACTGGACAAATTTGCTAATCCGCTTGTTTTTTTATGGTTATTATATACAATGTAACTGGTATCTTGAATGACAAGAACCCTCTTGTGAGCTTTTGTTCTCTCAACCGTCTTATTAATATGTGTAGCTAAAATATCACTTTCTTTTACATTCTCATTTTGAAAAAAACGTTATGCTGTTTTTGCTTCTGACCAACTTTCACATGCTTGATTAATCTAACTTTCAGGTAATTTTGTCAAACATATCAGCAATCTTTACTAATCGCTCAGTTAACCTTTTATCTCCAAATTCATTTTTAGCCCATTCACTACTTTTACTTGCCATTTTACACCCTCAATATTTGCAAACTTTAATATTGTAATATTTTACTTTTTAGTCCATTTATATTTGTGGGTAATAGTAAGGAATGACACCGTCTTGGATGGAAACCAGTGTCAGCTACTTTCATGACACCATCACAAGGTGAAACTGGATCCCAGTGGGCTTTGTTGCATCGCTCAAGCGAAAAGAACTGGCAGTTACTGACAAAATTCATTATAAATAGCCATTTAACCTTGAAGAAAAAATATGCCACAAAAAATGAGAGTCAGTAACTGCCATGAATATAACAAATTTCTCCAAGAAAGAGGAAGCATTTTTTGTTATATCAATGACGCCATAGAAAATTGGTACGAGAATTGTCCAAAAATGCAGGGCGGCAACTATATTTATAGTGATAAAGTTGTGATTTTGGTGCATATAATCGTCAGTTTCTTTAGAATTGGTTTAAGACAAACAGTCGGGTTTATAAAAGGGTATTTGCAACAAATAGGAAGAGATTTGCAGCTATTCACAAGCATCAAAAGAAACTTAATATTAAGATAAATGATTGCAGAAAATAATATGGAAGATATCGAAATTGCTATAGACAGTACAGGAATTAGTATATACAACAACACACAGCAAGGAAAATAGCACTGACAGAAAATATCGTGGCTATGAGCAAACGAGAAAATTGCACGTAATGTTGAATATAAACAACAAAAAAGCCATAGCTGTAAAATACAGTAACGGCTGATCACTATGGAGCTTGTGATTTGCTAAAAGAAGTTGATTTTCAGCATGCCATAAAAGCACTATATGCAGATAGAGCATGTGATAGGCACAAGTTTTATAAGTTGTGTAACGAATATGATATAAAGACAAAAATTCCACCAATAAACAATGCGGCAGAACATCCAGAAATAGATTATATGTCTGACAGGAATGCTGCTATTAGGTTAATAAAATTATACGGTGAAGATGGCATGAAAGAATGGAAAAAAGAAGTAAATTATGGGAAAAGATCTTATATAGAAAGTTTTTTCTCGCAACTGAAACAAACATTCGGGTTTAGTTTTAGGAATAAATCTGAGACAAATAGAGAGAAGGAACTACTTGTTAAATGCTATTTGCTCAATAAGTTCACTGATATTGGTATGGCTAAATTTGAGATAGCTTCATAAATTTATTGTGCGTTACCTACTATCCGAAGAGCGATGCAACAAAGCCATCCCAGTGTCAGCTACTTGGATGACAAGAAAGGGAGCACTGGAATGACAGGAGAAGGGGGGCTACTACCGTCATAAAGGAACCAGTGTCAGTTACTCGGATGATACCTTTTTCTACTTAATTTGGGTTATGCAAGAAGTCTATTCGCGGTATAGATTCCGCTAACACGTAGCGGGATGACGGTTGTCGGTAAATCTAAGTCAGTTTAGCTATATGCTTTTAATTCCCCCAAAAGGAGAATTAAATATGTGAAGTTCTAGTTGATATGACTTAATGAATGGTTAGTTTAAATTACTAATTTATTTAAGAGATTTTGATAATATTTAACCCACTCGCTTTTCTATTTTCCATATCACGATGTGCTTGAATTATTTCATCAAATTTATATTTTTTATTGATCCGTACAGTTAAAAGTTTTTTTCTTATCATCTCGAAGATTTCCATTGTGGTAAGCACTAATGTGAATCTATCATGCTTATAATGGTATATTGAGGTTCCAGTTGCAAATAACGAACGTGAACTAAGTAAAGAAAAACTAATAGGAGCGTTACCTGATATCTGCCCATAGGAAACGTATATGCCGAACCTGCCTAAAGATTCAAAAGAAAGCTTGCTTGTAGCGTAACCTATAGGGTCATACACTGCACCTACTCCTCTGTTTTGCGTAATCTCCATAACTTTAGAAACGAAGTCTTTATCATTGTAGTTTATTGCGTATGTGCAGCCACTTTGTAAAGCTATCTTCATTTTTTCATCAGAGCTTACAGAACCTATCACTACACCTTTTTTATCCTTTGCCCATTGGCATATTATTTGTCCTAAACCACCATTAGCCCCATGAACTAGCACGAAAGCACCAGGCCTAACTTTATAAGATTGATTAACTAAATAGTGAGCTGTCATACCTTTAAACAGCACTGCAGCAGCACCTTCATCAGATATGTCATCTGGAATTTTTATCAGATATTTCTGGTGTATAATGCGCTTTTCACAATATGCCCCTGGAGGAGCTGTGCAATATCCAACTCTGTATCCAACCTTCAATCCATCACTGATTTTTTTACCAAGCTTTTCAATAACTCCCACTGCTTCTACCCCAAGCACTGATGGTAAATTTTTAATTTTGCGCGTACCTTTTCTGTGCTCTAAATCATAACGATTTAAGCCGATAGTTGTGTGACGTACTAAAACTTCCTCGCCTTTTGGCTCACCTATACTCTTATCTACAAATTCTAATACTTCTGGTCCCCCAGTTTTTTTAATTTGTATAGCTCTAACCATGATGAATATTAAGATAAAAACTTTGATTATGTTATCTAACAATCAATATTTTGCAAAGTTATTGTTTTCACAATCAATAGACTTCTTGCGTTACCTCCTGTCATTCCAGTGTCAGCTACTTGGATGACACCCTATTGATTACTGAAATGACACGGTTTGCAAACATTCTGTTACTTAAGCTTAAAGAACGTGTATGATAGTGTTATTTCGCCCAAATCTTTTGTATTACTATCAAGCATTATCTCAGGATCTATATAGAAAGATACGGGCATAGCTGCTTTTTGTTTTGGTAGCAACATTTGCTCTTCAAAACAAAAGCATGCAACTTTATTGAAATACTTACCTGCTTTGAAAGGCGTAACATTATACACCGCCATACCAAATGAAGGCTGATCAGATAGATTTTTTGCGTAATAAAACGCTAAACTTTGTTCTCCTATGTTTACGTCAACGTAGTTAGTTTCTGATTTAAACTCCCAAGGTAGATCGGACATTATATCAGCATTGAAATGGACCCTGATCTTTTGGTTAGTTATATTTGTTGTTGTGTTAGTTACTTTTCTTATTGTGCCACCATACCCAGTAGCTTTACAGAAAATGCTATATAGAGGTACCGATGCATATGCAAGACATATCATCGACACAACTAAAGATACTAAAAAGAAAACTATAGAATTCTTACTGCCTTTCCTTAAAAAGGAAAACATCTAATCCCTATTGTTGAACAAGTTAAGTAACCTGAGTAGATTGAGAAATATATTAATAAAGTCAAAATAAAGATTAGTTGCACCGAGTATTGCCAATTTAGTAGTAGCAACTTCTGATCCGTCATTATGTTTATAATAAACGTCCTTGATTCTTTGAGCATCATACGCAGTCATTAAGGTAAAGACTATTACTGATATGAACGATATTGCAAAGTGGAGAGGACTACTTCCAAGAAATAAATTTACTATAGACGCAATGATTAACCCCCAAACTCCCATAATCAAGAAAGAGCCCATACTTGTAAGATCTCTTTTTGTAGTATTGCCATATAAAGCCATAGAGCCAAACATGATTGATGTAATGAAAAACGCCCTTGCTATATTTTCTGCAGTATAAACTATAAAAACATAAGATAAGGAAAGCCCCATTAACACTGAGAACGAGAAAAATATAGTAACGGCAGACTGAGCACTTAGGTGTTGAATTCTATAAGACATGTAGAACACCAATGCAACCGGAGATAACATTACCACAAGCGATAGAACGGGATTAGAATAAATTACTTGAAAAAGACCAGAAAATACTGTTAAAAATGCAACAAGGCCTGTGACGCCCAAAGCTAAAGCCATGTAATTATATACTTTAGTTAGGTAACTTCTAAGCCCAGCACTATAATAAACGCCTTGAGAGCGAATATCCTGTTCATTTCTCATATAAGACATAATATAACTCCTTTTATCCATTACTTAACACATTATAATATAAAACCATATTTTTATCAAGTGTTTTTATTATAAACAGCTATGCGCTGGCATTTGTTTTAATATAAATAGAATATAGGCCTATTGCTGCTGCGTTTGAAACATTTAAACTGTTAATTGCATTTGACATTGGGATTTTTAAAAGATAATCACAATTTTCTTTAACTAACCTCCGCATTCCTTTCTCTTCAGAACCAAAAATAATTACTCTTTTTTTCTCAAAACTCTTTATTTCATCTATATTTTCTTTAGCATTGCAATCAAACCCGTAACACCAGTAGCCGACCTTTTTTAAATACTGCATAGTTTTTACTATATTTGTAACGTATATTAGCGGAACAATATCTAAAGCCCCACTTGCTGCTTTTGCAATAGATGCATTTTCACTCGGTGAATGGTTATGTGGTAAAACCAATGCGTCGACATTAAAACAAGCTGAAGTTCTTAAAATTGATCCAATATTGTGCGTGTCAGTGACTTGATCTAAAATGACTATAGTAGAACTGTCGTTTGAGCTTTCAGCTACTTCTTCGATGCTTAAGTTATAAAGAATAGGGGCAACATTTAAAGCAATTCCTTGATGGTTAGCACCTTTGGGTAAAACGTCATTAAGTATTTTGTTTTCTACTAATCGAACTTTAATGCCCTTACTATTTGCATATTGCTTAATTTCTTTTTCGTGTTCTCTATAGAAATTTTCTGTTACTAACAGTTCTATACACCGCCTATTTTTATTCTTCAGTGCTGACATGCAGGTGTGCTTTCCATACAGCCAAAAATTCTCATTAGTTTTTGACGATTTCATCGTATTATTGAAAATCGGGTTTTTATAGAATAAGCAACATTTTACTATGTTTGAATATTGTTGTAAAATTATACAATTCGATTAATGCGTTTATGTCGGACGATGAGTTGGATTGGCAAAAAAATGTTAAGCCAATAAAATGTGGAAAAGTTACTTTGAAAGTTGATCATAAAGTAAATATAAAGTCTATGGTTGATAAAGGTACCTCCGACTTACAAGGGAATTTTCTTAATACCAATAATAGTAACTCATCATTTTGTCTTGACCAAAACACAAAATCAAAAGTTGATAGGGGTAAATATTTTATAAGCGATAAGCTCGATTTGCATGGCTATAATATAGAGGATGCTTACTGTAAATTGATAGATTTTATTATCAAAAATTATCGAGCAGGAAATAGATGTTTATTGGTAATTACGGGATACGGCAGTGCAACAAACAAAACAGACACTATAAAGAGTAACTTAAATAAATGGTTAAATGACACTAAAATCCAGCATATGGTTCTATACTACCAACAAGCTACGAAAAAACATGGTGGTAAAGGGGCTTTTTATGTTTTATTAAGAAGGAATAAAAACCTTGAGTCCTGATACTTAAAATTCCTTTTAAGCCTTAATTTTTCTTGTATAACCATACAGTGTTCGGCAGCGCGTGACGCACAACTGTGCGAACATTGTGATTTGGGTCTACCAGGAAGGATGTCTCCCAGTACCTCTTTTCCCGTCATCCCGCTACGTGTTAGCGGGATCTCATTTCACTTTATGAGGGTGTCATCCGAGTAGCCCCTTTCTCGTCATCCCGCTACGTGTTAGCGGGATCTCATTTCACTTTATGAGGGTGTCATCCGAATAGCTTGACTACTTGGATCCAGATTGGATACTGAGTTGGTGAGTATAAAAGTATAGCTTCTACGTCATACCGCCGCGGTATCTCAGCCGCTAACAAATAGCGGGGTGACGAGTTACTATACCGCTGCGAACCGTCATACCGCGATTTATTCCATAGCTGTACGAACATTCATTTTTGAAGGTAAACTGCACAGCAAATGGTGTCATTCCAGTGCTTGACACTGGAATCCAGCCGGCTTTGTTGCATCGCTAGCTATGATGGATTAAAGATAAAAAAGGTGGAGAATATCAGTAGCTTATTATTCTGGTATTTATAACAAGAACGGTCAGTGAATACCTAAATTTGAGTAAAAGAAATTTCACTACTACTCACTAATCCGGCTAAAATTCAAGAATTTCAATGCTTTAGCTATTTTCAATAGAATTAAATTTATTAATATAAATAACAAGTTACTATTCTTAAATTTGATCAGATTGATTGCAAAAAAAACAAGATTTTCAATAAGTTGCTTATAATCCTAATTATAGTTAGCCTTTCATAAGTAGCGATGCAACAAAGCCATTCCAGCGTCACGCGCTGCCATGTGATATACAATTTCCTTCGAATTACAACGTACGTGCGCTCTATATGCACTTGATTGACAAATGCTCTCTTATCAAAATCTCAAGAATCTGCACTATATTTAATGCTGCGCCTTTGCGCAGGTTGTCAGCCACTATCCACATATTTAATCCGTGCTCAACAGTATTGTCTCTTCTAATACGCGATACATATACAGCATTCTCCTGTACAACATCAATTTGAGTTATGTATTCACTATCTTCACGCCTGTTGTACACTAAAACTCCACTATCTTCGGCTTCACTTAGCACTTCACGAGCTTGTTCTTCAGTGATATGTTGATCAAATTCCACATTTACTGCCATAGCGTGACCGATAAAGACGGGTACCCTTACACAAGTTGCAGTAACTTTTATATCTTCCTCTAAAATTTTTTTTGTCTCCTCTTGCATTTTCCATTCCTCTTCTGTAGAGCCATTTTCCATGAATTCTCCTACATGGGGAATGCAATTGAATGCTATTTGCTTAGAGAATATCTTGGGTTTTTTAGCTTCGTTCATAAAGATTTTTTTTGTCTGGTCATAGAGCTCATCCATTGCTGCTTTGCCTGCACCAGAAGTTGATTGATAAGTTGAAGCAACGATTCTCTTTATTTTTGCTTTTTGGTGTAATAGATGTAGTACTAGCAGCATCTGTATTGTAGTACAGTTTGGATTGGATATTATGTTGTGGTTTTTATATTCCATAATTTTTTCTTTATTAATCTCTGGAATAATGAGTGGCACACCCTCTTTCATTCTAAAATGGGAACTGTTATCTATCACGATGCATCCAGCCTGTGTTGCAATTGGTACATACTCTTCAGAAACATGAGATCCAGCACAGAAAATGGCTACATTAGTTCCAACGAAGTCATAATCCTCAAGGCATAAAACTGTTAACTCTTTGTCACCAAAGCTCACCTTCTTCCCTTCTGATTTTTTCGATGCAAGTGCAATAACGCAATCTATCGCCTCATCTTGAAATTCAGCAAGCGTGCTTAATACCTCACGCCCTACTCTTCCGGTTGCTCCAATAACAGCAATTTTGTATCTCATATAGATGAACCTCTAATTTTAAAGTTCTATTATATTTTTACTGACAAAATTTACAATTGTTTTAATATTTTTACCTTGCAATTAATTGTAATTTAGCTATTATTATGCAATATTAGTAACATTACATAATGAAATGAAAGATGAGTAAGGAATACGATGAAACTAAGGTTAAACCTGCAATGTCTACACCTCAAGGGCCTGAAGGAACCAATGGATCAAAGGCCCAAAGTGTTCTTTCGAATAAAAGAAAGCCTACAATAAATTTTGATGATAAAAAGTATGGTGTAAAAACCTCTAAAATAGACCAACAGTCTCTAAACAAAAGACAAGAATCTTCAAAGCTAAGAGATCTCTTAAGGTCAATACCAATAATAAGGAGATTTTTAGCAAGGATTTTCACACCTGGAAAAATAGAAATCATCAGTAACCCTATATATGACAACATGGAAGCATATAAAAAATCGCAGGAAGATTACCCTAGTAAGATAAAAGATGAAACTAGTATAGATGATGAACACACAAAAGAAGTAGATAGTAAACTTGAGAAGGGTAATGTTGAACAAGTGGACAACAAGAAAAGTCGTAGTTCATAAATATCAATCATTTAAAAATTATCTCTAGTTATAACATTGTATCTGTTCAGATGCATGGCTCATGTACAAATATTGAAACAAAAATTCCAGTGCTCCTTTCTCGTCATCCCAGTGCGTGACACTTGTATCTTTATGATGTGAGGCATTAGAGCTAAAATACCTCACAGGGAGGATGAAGCTGATGCGACACTAATGCCATTAAGCCAGATTTTGCTTCCCTCCCATAGAGTTAAAGACTGAACAGTATCTTTTGGAATTATATCCCGTATTACAAGGTTAGTCTAAACTCTCAGTTTATTTATAGTCTTGGAGGCAATTTTATGCAAGTAAATGCTATTTTGGGTGTGGATATTTCAAAAAAGAAATTTGATGTTTGTTTGTTAGTGGACAGTAAAAAACGACACAAAGTCTTTCAAAATAATCAAGATGGTTTTGCAAAACTTGTAGTTTGGTGCAACGGCCATGGAGCAAATCTTACTCATTTATGTCTTGAAGCAACTAGTTGGTATGGAGAAGATTTGGCTACTTTTATGCACGATTTAGGACATAATGTCAGTATAGTAAACCCAGAAAGCTTTTGGCAAAAGTGAGCTGCTCAGAAATAAGACAGATAAATCAGATGCAGCTATGATAGCTAGATTTTGTATCGCCAACAAACCTGCTCTTTGGAAGCCCATTGCACCTGAAATGAGGCATTTGAGGGAGCTTTACCGTTGCATGCAATCGCTAAAAGATGATAAGGTGCAACAGACAAATCGCTTGGAAAACAAAAATATGCATTCCAGTTGCAAAGAAGCTATATCTAAAGTAATTTTGGCAATAGAGGAGCAAATTATTGTTCTCGAAAAAGAAATTAATGAGCATATAAATAACTATCCACATCTAAAAAATATGGTGGAAAACCTTAAGACTATAAAAGGTATAGGATATCTTACTGCTGTTGCTGTTGTCGCAGAAATGCCATCAGTTGATAACTTTGACAATGCTAAACAATTTACAGCTTTTGCTGGTCTAAATCCAGGACATTATCAATCGGGATCGTCAGTAAGTAAGAGAAGTTGCATATGCAAAATAGGATCTGAGCGTATTCGAAAAGCTCTTTATATGCCAGCTATAGTAGTCAAAAACCATAATAATCATTTTCAAAAGTTTTGTCAGCGTCTAGCAAGTAAAGGCAAATGTCCAAAAGTCATAGTTCTTGCGTTAATGCGAAAATTAATGCATGTCTTTTTTGGTATTCTCAAAAATAATCAACCATTTAATTGTAATTTTGTTGGATAATTTGTTTGACAGCAGAGACAGTTGTAAGTCGGAAATGTGATATAAAAAAACAAGAAGGAAGATAACTCTATAAAAAGTAGTTATCACAGGCTTGAGCGACCGTAAGACAGTAGTATTATAACATACGCAGATATCAAGGTACTCAAGCCTATCCTTCGAGACGTTTGAATAGTTGTTTGGGACATATATATGCATCCGTTTACAATCTTAAATTTTAACTTAAACTCTCGAGGTTCTTTATGATTACATCTTATCAAAATTTTATCGGCATTGATATCGGAAAACTTGAATTTGTTACTACAGTTAATGAACAAAAAGGCGTCATCAAATTTGACAATAGTTGTGCTGGTTGGAAGCAATTCTACCAAAAATTTTCAAATATCTTGCCCAACTCCATGGTAATTTTAGAAGCTACAGGAGGTTATGAGCTTGGCTTATTGTATTTTCTTATTGATAGAAACATTGCTGTGCATCGTGCTAATACTCGCCAAGTTAAAAACTTCATTTTATCTCATGGAACTTTGGCAAAGACTGACAATCTGGACGCAAAAGCACTTGCCCGGTATGGCTCTGAGCGTTGCAGACGTCTGCAGCTATTTACACCTATCTCAAAAGAACAAACTACCTTGTTTGCATTTTGTCAGCGTCGTGACGATATTACGAAAATGCTTGTTCAAGAGAAGAATAGGCTAAAAACTCCTGGAAATGATTACATTAAGGAAAGTTGTCAACAAACTATTGAATTCCTTAATAGCCAGGTAGAAAAGCTTGACCAAGCTATACAAAAAATAGTCGATGAAAGTCCTGAATTGCAACAATGCCAAAAAACTCTTGAAACAGTTCCTGGAATAGGTAGAAAAACCTCTCAATGTTTATTATGTCTTATACCAGAGCTTGGTTCTTTAAACAAAAAGCAAGTTGCAAGTCTTGCAGGTGTTGCACCTCATCCTAAGGAAAGTGGTAAAGCTATTGGTTACCGAAGAATTATAGGTGGTAGAAGCAACGTTCGTTCAAAGCTTTTTACAGCCGCTATGGCCGCTAGAAACTCTAAGTCCGAACTTGCTACTTTTTATTGCAAGCTTGTTGATAGTGGTAAAAGAAAGATGGTCGCGCTTACTGCACTTATGCGTAAAATTATAGTTATTGCCAATGCCAGACTTAAAGAAGCAATTAATTCGAATATTTAAAATTTACACAACAGTAACTGAAATGAATATCGTGAATAAGTACGCCCATACAGACTTAAAGTACTTATTCACATATTCATTGGCTTAAACAGGAATTGTTGTAGTAGCTGTTTGATATAAAGTTCTATTTCTATGGCAAACGGGTTTTTATTGCCCATATAATTGGGTAAAACCGCAAAATCACACAAATAAGAAATTTTTTTAAAAACATAGTTGATACCTGGGATCCAGATTGGGCACTAAGTTGGTAAACACGAAAGCGATTAATCCTTTACAACGTTTTTGATGGAACTGCGCGAAAGAACTGGATGCCAGTGTCACGCACTGGCATGACACCCATTTCTTCCTATAGTTGTCTTTTCTCGTCTACCTTATTTTGCCACTCTGCTGAACAGATACATAACATTTGCTATACAGAAACTCTGCGATACCAAAATAAATAAAGAGGTACGCCACTTGCAGTGAATAAGCTTGCGATCAGCAAGGTATTCACAGAAGTTTCAAATATTACCCAGCAGCAAAAGGTTGTTGCTATACTGCCAATTAAAAATTTGTAACAACTCTTTTCTTGCACAATAACTTTGAGAAAAGCAAGACTGCATGCAAGGTAAACAAATAAAAATGAAACTACAGAAAAGTCGATAATTGATGTGATCTGCTTAGCAAAATTGTTGCTTGAAGTGAGGATTAGTAAAGTTGCAGTTCCAACTGAGCTAGTTGTTATGCCCCAGAAAGGAGAACCGTGCTTGTTTCTTTGAGCAAAAAACTGTGGCATCAGTTTATCTTTTGCAAGGCCAAGGGCCACTTGTCCACTAGCTAGTACCCAAGCGTTTAAAGTACCAACACAAAAAATGAACGCAGTTATAGAAATAATCAAGTGCCAATTGCCAGAGGCCATAATTTTTATTGCGTCAACATATGGTGCTCTTGAACTTGCTAAATCATTGCCATTTATTAATCCCATAATTGCAAGATTGTTGATAAAATACACAATAGCAACAGAGATTGTTCCAAGTACCACAGCTCTTGGTATTGTTCTAGCTGGATTATCAACTGACCCTGCAGGTGCTGTTGCCAATTCAACTCCAATAAAACCCCATAGAGTAATAAGTGTAGAACGGGCAAGAATCTGCGATGTTGTAAGATTTGATATTTCTTCACTTATGATGAAGTTATTTCTATCAAAAAAAAACAATGCTGCTATAGGTATTACAAGCAATACAGAAATTTTTATCACCGTCAATAAAAACTCAACACGTCCAGCAGTAGCTACTCCTCTAAAATTTATTAGTGTAATAATTGTAAGTAATAACATCTCTAAAAACAGATGTACGTTTTGAATATCTTCATGGAAAAATGGTGTAAGATAACCAACACCCACAACTATTACGGCTGTTGTGCTAACCCATGAGATCACCCAATACGTCCAACCAACAAAAAAAGCTGCAGCAGGGCCAAAAGCATGCTTTACATAGACGTGAGGGCCACCCGTTTCCGGAAATTTTGCGCAGAGTGAGGCAAAAACTAAAGCAAGAGATATAGCACCAAGCCCTGATATTATCCAGCTTATAAGGCTATACATGCCATATGGAGCAAGGCTAATTGGAAGCATAAAAATTCCAGAGCCAATTTGGCTGCTAATCACTAAGGCAAAAATATCCCAAAAACCTATTTTATTTGACACAATAATTCTTATCTAAATAGATTAACAATATACCCTAAACTCAGAAATTTCAATTGATCTTTTAACATAAAAACTTGCATTTTTTTCAATTTATTCCTAAAATAGATTATATTAACAGATTATTAAGAGGGGGTTATGAATCCGAGATTAAAAGCATTTTTGGTTGTTTGTAGTATTATTGCATTTTTGATTGCACTTTTGTTTCTCGTGTATTATTTAAATCTTCTTGTTAACTATATCCTTGACCCGATTCTAGTTCGTCCCTTTGAAAGATTATACAAAAACTTAATTGTTGATGGTCTTTATGCCTATTTATCTACAAGCACTTCTAGCCCTGCACTAGCATTTTTGGCTACAGGTTTTATTGTTATTGCTGCGTTTATTTGCCTGAATAAAATGCTTCTTCCCTTGCAAGAGAAGATCATAAACAACTATACCTCCTTTAAAAACAACAATATTGATAGCAATAGCATGTTGTTTGAGGTTTATAAAGATCCAACAATAAAATTAAAGGACAAAATCTTATTCTTCAGTATACACTTGATATATTACCTACAGCTTCCATTTTTGTATATTGCATCAAAGGTATCAGCTCTACGTGGGTTTCTTATATTTAATTTTGGTTTATTATTGTTAAATTATGCACTGCTAATTCCAGTAGCACTTCTTGAGTTAATAAAATATCCATCAGTAAAACTCTTTTCACCTTTGGGTTTGAATGTAAAGCAGCTAAGCTTTTTGTTTAATGTAAGTGATGTGGGTACTAGTAGTCAGAGCGTTCATACTAGAAGTTTTCAGCAAAGCGTTATTGAATGTGCCAAAAAATTAAAGGAAGAACATGGTACGCCGTTAAATGAGTTGGATGAAGAGTTTAAAAGTTATATAAGCGGTTTAACAAGTCAGCAAAAACGAATGATAGAACCTTATCTAAGATTGGATGGTTATGAAACTGGGGAGTGGGTAAATTGGGCAGATTCACAAACCAGATTGACATTGACACAGGCTATAAATTTAGTTTTAATTGCGGCAAGAAAGCAAAATGCAGATATAGAATTATTGAAGTCTATATTACTGGTTCGCTTTGAGGAAAGTAATCGCCAATGTGGTCCTGGAATGCTCAACCGTATCATTTATGCATTAAGTGGTCTTAAAGCGGAAAATAATTTTGCAGCTCAACTAGAGCCTCAGCCAATAGGAAAGTTGGCTAGTGATGCTACTAAAAGATTTCTTGAGAAATATGTGGATAAGCACTACCATAAAATAAAAGTTTTGAAAGAAAATTTTGATAATTTGTATTCACCAAGTTCTGGGGTGGATTTGAGCAGCGTGAGTGATGAAGTAAAGGATGGCACTTCTTATACAAGAGATGCTATAAAAGAATTTGTGTTTAAGGAATTATATGTAAAGTTTTATAACGACTATGGAGAACATATTCGGAGAGGGCAAATAAAACAAAGGCTAAGAGAATTAATAACAGATGAAGTCATAGATGCAGCAATATCTTATAAGATAGACGAGATAGAAATTCCTGCAGAACCACTTACTTATCTTGAAAGAGTAAAAACATTTTTTGGAGGTCATGCAAGGTCTTCTGCTGCTTAGTGGTTTAGTTCGTGCTATATAGCTAAACTGACTTAGATTTACTGACAATTTTAAAACAACAAATTCGTCATTCCGCTACTAGTTAGCGGAATCTATACCGCGAATGAATCCATAGCTGTACGAACATTGTGATTTGAGAGCAATTTGCTGTGCAATTTACCTTCAAAAATGAATGTTCGTACAGCTATGGAATGAATCGTGGTATGACGCGTTAGCTATAGCTTTGTCTTCCCTTTTCTGAATGGCTTGCAAGCTGCTATCTCTACAAAAACTATATTTTTCTTCAGAAGAGAGTTATATTGTAACTATGGACAAAATAATCATAAAAAAATTTGGTGGGACTTCGCTAACTGATTTAAACCGAGTTGCAAATTTGATAAAAAACGATATTGAGAAAGGTTGTAATGTAATCGTTGTTGTATCTGCTGTTGCAGGATTTACTGACCAAATGGTTTTTCAGGCTAGGCAAATCTCAAATTTAAGTTATAGACAAGAGTTATCAGAGTATGACGTTATGCTTTCAGCAGGAGAACAAATCTCTTGCGGTCTATTAGCTATCACTCTCCAATCGATCGGAGTTAATGCTAAATCGTGGCTTGCCTGGCAGTTACCAATTGTAACTGATGATTTTTATTCTGAGTCTAAAATAAAAACAATAAAGATTGAACGTGTGAAAAGATCTTTTGCTGAGGGTTATACTGCTGCGATCATTGCTGGTTTTCAGGGTATAAATGATGATAGAATCACTACTTTTGGAAGAGGAGGCTCTGATATATCAGCAGTTGCCTTCGCGGTAGCCTTTGGTGTTAGAACTTGCGAAATTTTTACTGATATTGATGGAATATATACAGCAGACCCGAGAATTGTTCCAAAGGCACGCAAGCTCAAATTTATCTCTTACGATGAAATGTTGGAAATGTCGTCATCTGGTGCTAAAATACTGCATAATCGTTCAGTACAACTTGCAATGAAACATAACATTAAAGTGCAAGTGCTATCCACTTTTAAGGAAGTAGAAGGCACCACAGTGCTACACAAAAGGGATGTACTAGAGAGATACTTAATTACTGGAATAACTTATAGCACTAATGAAGCTCTTGTAACTTTCACTAACCTTGCAAATAACTTGCGTACTTTAAGAGATATAGCAGGAGCAAACGTTAAAATTGATATGATACATGGGTCAAGTTTTGTTATCTCCAAATTTGATATTGATTTAATGGAAAAGTTACTGAATAAGAATGAAAATTATGCTATAAACGATAATGTAGCTAAAATTTCAATAATTGGTATTGGTGTTATGTCTAACACTGAAGTGATGCACCGCACACTCAAGGTTTTAAGCGAAAAAAAGATAGAAATACTTGCTATCACAACATCTGAAATCAAAATCAGTATAATTGTTCAAAAAGAATGCGCTGTAGCTTTAGTCAAAGATTTACATACTGAGTATGAGCTTGATATGCAGCACTACGTCCAGTTGTCTAAGAGTATGTCTTAAAAAGGAATGAGGAAAAAAATATGATAGTGTAAGTAAAAAATAGGAGGGAAAATTGTATCCAAGTGATATAAGTGATAAGGAATGGGAAATTTTGGAGCCACATGTTGCACAAGGAAAGATAGGGAGGCCAAGAAAGCACAATATCAGAACAATTATTAATGCAATAAGGTATATAATGAGAGGTGGTTGTCAATGGAGAATGCTGCCGAAAGATTTTCCTCCATGGAAGACGGTGTATGACTATTTTCTCAGGTGACGTAGTAATGGCAAATTGGAAAAAATACATAATATGCTAGTAAAAGAGGTAAGAAAAATGTTTGGTAAAAATGAAACACCTTCAGTAGGAATAATTGACAGTCAATCAGTAAAAACCACTCAAAAAGGGGATCCAGAGGATATGATGCTGAAAAAAAATAAAGGGTAGAAAACGTCATATTGTTGTAGATACAGTGGGCTTAATTATTGCGGATGATGTTCATAGTGCAAGTGTTCAAGATCGTGATGGTGCTCTAAATCTTTTCACTCAAGCTAAATACAAGACTCCAACTTTACGTAAGTTTTTTGCTGATCAAGGATACATAGCAAAACCGCTGTTTATTGGAGACAGGATACGATTACCAAGAAAGCTGTTGATGTTACAGGATTTTTCGACAATCTGGACCACAATTTAGCACTGCAGGCTATCAAGAAGCACACAGACTGCAAATGGGTCATACTGTATGTTGAAAGGTGGATGAAATCCCCTATTCAGCAAGCAGATGGCAGTAAGGTAGTTAGGGAAAAAAGGAGTTCCGCAAGGAGGTTCAATAAGCCCAATCATTTCAAACATATTTATGCACCATGCATTTGATATATGGATGAAACAAAATCACCCAACAGTACCATTTGAAAGATATGTGGATGATGCGATAGTGCACTGCAGAACTAAAAGACAGGCAGAATTTATGCGAGCAGCAATTGAAGAAAGATTGGCATAATGTAAGCTAAAATTGCAACCTGATACCAATGCCATTCCAAAACTCCATCATTATACTGCCTTAGTATAACCTTCTCACTTCTATTGTCTATTTGTTTGTTATGTAATAGAAATTGGTATGAGATTGAAGAATTAAGTGTGAACGGTTACAGAATTTTTGCCAGGAGAAACATATAGTTAAAGTAACTCAGATTTGTAAGATATGTTTATCTGCAATTATAGCTTCAACAGTAGGCAATGTTGCTTTTAATTACCTCAACATTTTCTCTTGGCAATTCTTTAATGAACCGAGAAGTGCGCATCGGTTGCCACTGGTTGTTAATTTCCCTCCTATCTGCACATGAAATGATTAACCTTTCTTTGGCTCTGGTTATGCCAACATATGCGAGTCTCCTTTCTTCTTCTAAAGCTTTACCACTTTTGTCATCAAAAGATCTTTGATGAGGAAATAATCCCTCTTCCCAACTAGGTAGAAACACGCACGGGAATTCAAGTCCTTTGGCTGCATGAAGAGTCATAACATATACGGTGTCATCGTTATTCATATTATCCACTTCCATCACCAGACTTATATGCTCCAAGAAAGTTGTGGCATTATCGAAATTTTTTAAAGATGAGATGAGCTCTTTAACATTTTCTATTCGTGCTAAGCCTGTTACCTCCTCATTTTCAAGCATTTCAATATATCCTGATTGGTTTGCTACGATTTTAACGAATTCATGCAGTGGTTTTACGCTTACTATTTCTTCCCAAGCTTTAATTTTATTTAAAAAATCGTTGAGTGAGAGTTTAATTCTTTCGGTTACCTGATTACTATTAACTAATATTTTTGCTGCCTCAAAAAAAGAAATTTTGTTATCCTGAGCAGTCGTGTATATTTTCTTTAGAGTTGTAGCTCCTATGCTTCTTTTTGGCCGATTTACTATCCTTTCGAAAGCTAAGTCATCGTTATTGTTTGTAACAAGTCTTAAATATGCAATTATATCCCTGACTTCCTGACGTTCGTAGAATTTTACGCCACTTATAATCTTGTAGGGAATTGAATATTTTATAAAATACTCTTCGAGAACTCTAGTTTGAAAAGTGGCCCTTACCAGCACTGCAATGTCACTAAATCTGTATTTATTGAGTTTCAATATCTGTTCGCTTATGAACCTTGCTTCAGCTTTCCCATCCCATAATTTTATTAGATTTACCTTTTCCCCTTCAATGTTTGTTGTCCACAATTTTTTTTCTAAGCGAGTCTTATTGTGATTGATAACATATGACGCAGTTGCAAGTATGTGGGATGTTGACCTGTAGTTACACTCTAGTTTAACGGTTTTTGCATTTTTAAAATCATCAGAAAACTTCAAAATATTTTCAACTTCTGCACCACGCCAACTATATATCGACTGGTCATCATCTCCTACACAGCAAATATTTGAGTGCTCTTTTGCAAGGTATTTTAGCCAAAGATATTGTATCGCATTTGTATCTTGATATTCATCTACCATAACATATTTAAACTTGTTTTGGTAGTAGGACAGAACTTCGGTCTTTTGATTAAAGAGCTGTATGTTATATAGCAATAAGTCACCAAAATCGACAGAATTAAGGAATTTCAACCTTTCCTGATACTGGTGATAGACTTTGAGTGCAGTTACATATACTGGCCTAAATGATTGAATATCTTCCACTTCAGATGGCAATAAGCACTTCTCTTTCCATTGCTGAATAATATTCATAATGGTCTTACATTTTTCTGATAGGTAATCAGGATTTATTTCATTGATAATATTTTTTATTACCTGTAATTGGTCATCCACACCAATGATTGTAAAATTGGGGTTTAAGCCCACAATTTCTGCGTGCAGGCGCAAGATTTTTGCTGCAATTGCATGGAAAGTGCCAAGCCATGGTATGTTTGTGCCCGTTAGCTCAAGTACCCTTGATACCATCTCATTTGCTGCTTTATTTGTAAATGTAACTGCTAATATCTCATCAGAATAAGCGTGACCGTTTCTAATTATGTGTGCTATTCTTGAAGTAATCGTTCTTGTTTTTCCCGTCCCGGCTCCTGCCAGTATCAAAACTGGTCCATCTATGTTAGTTACAGCTGATTGTTGTTCTGGATTTAGCAGTGAGAGATAATCGTTCATCGTAGCCCTATAGATTATAACTTCGTAAAGTTAAACCTATGATTGAAATATTGTAAAGGTTTTATTGAATAGAACAGTTAAAGAATGCTTCACTCAAGTACTACATATTTAAACGTAGGTTTTACATCTATTTTGTTTTAGTAGTTTCAGGTGTATGTCGAGTAACAACAACTTGATTTGAGGTATTGGCACCAGAACTTCTGCTTGTTGGGTGGATAAGTGGAGTTTGGAATGGCTTATATGTACGGTTTAGTTCCTTCATTTCTATTTCTTCAACTTCAACAAGGGGTTTTTCTTTTGGGGTATAGCGATTATGCGTTGCAGGTCGTTCAGTGAGATTTTCATATGTTTCTTTCAACCAAGTTCCGATATCATACATAAATCCATACGCTTTTTCTTTAAATTCTCTCAATGATCTACTGAAACTTGCTAGTGTGTTATTAAAGTAAATTGTCATATAGTCTCTTGTGGTGTATTGATAACTTTCTCCATCTAGTCTGCTACTTTGTGCGTTAGAACTATTGTTGCTTTTAAAATAACCAAATATGTTGTACATTTTGAGCCGCCATTAATTACTAACATACACATATTATATATTGATAAATTAAGGACTTAGTGTATTGATTAAGCACTTAGAAAGCGCTCTGTATAATAATTTAAAATGGAGCTGGAGCTTTGTAGTACAATGTTTTCAAACGTTTAATATAATATTGACTTTACAACGATAGTCACTTTAAATTAGTAACTATTGTTGCAGTTAAAGTATCAATGCCTTTTTTCTTTTATTTTTTTGCAATTCTTAGCATTTTATCTGCTGTATGCGTAATTAGTGTAAGAAATCCTGTGCATGCAGTATTATTTTTAATTTTCACCTTCGTTAACTCTGCAGTGCTTTTCATTCTCCTTGGAGCTGAATTCATCGCTATGATGGTACTGATAGTATACATCGGTGCAGTTGCAGTGTTGTTCCTCTTTGTAGTTATGATGCTCGATATTGACTACATAAGATTGCGCCAGGGTTTTGCGAAGCATTTCACTCTTGGTGCTATATTGTGTGGTGTGTTTTTTTTGATTATCAGTTTTGTAATCCGCAGCTCAACGCTGAATATAAGTAATGTTATAAACTATAATGCCAATAACGTGAAAGCTATCGGTAATTTGCTCTACACTGACTACATGTACGCTTTTCATCTTTCTGGAATTTTGCTACTTGTTGCAATTGTCGGTGCAATTGCTCTTACTTTGCAGGACAAGAAAAAAGGAGTTAAAAAACAGAATGTATTAAAGCAATTGACGCAATCTTCATCTGTAAAATTGGTTAAGGCTAAATTTGGAAAAGGAGTGGAATGGAAATAGGATTAAATCATTTTTTGATAGTTGCTGTTATTTTGTTCACTGTTGGGGTGTGCGGTATTTTCATCAACCGTAAGAGCATAATCAATATATTGTTATCAATAGAAATATTATTGTTGGCGATTAACATCAATCTAGTTGCTTTTTCTGCCTTTATGAATGATATAGTTGGGCAAATTTTTGTGATGTTTGTGTTGACTGTTGCGGCAGCAGAGTCAGGAGCTGGGCTTGCAATATTGGTTGTATATTATAGAAGCCGTGGCAATATAGATGTTGAACAAGCAAATTTAATGAAAGAATGAAAGTATGATGGATATACTGAAATTAATAGTATTTTTGCCACTTTTTGGTTCGCTATTTGCAGCACTTTTTAGAAAAAGTCAGTTAGTTACAACGGCAGGGATTGGAATATCTGCAGTTTTATCTTGGTATGTTTTTCTCACCTTCTCTGAAAATTATCACTTGAGTTTATTTCCTTTGTTTTCATTGAGCATCTTAAAAGTAAATTGGGCAATTAGTGTGGATGCTCTCTCATCCTTAATGCTTATTGTTATTACCACCGTTTCACTGGTAGTACATCTCTACTCTATCGGTTATATGGAGCATGATAAGGGGAAGTCGAGGTTTTTTTCTTACCTATCGCTATTTACGTTTTGCATGATTGTGCTGGTTGTAAGCGATAATTTCGTGCAGCTTTTTTTTGGCTGGGAAGGGGTTGGCCTATGTTCTTATTTACTCATAGGATTTTGGTTCCAAAAATATTCTGCAAATAATGCAGCAATTAAAGCATTTGTTGTGAATAGGGTAGGAGACTTTGCACTATTGATTGGAATCTTTCTTATTTATTATACATTTCACTCTTTGAATTTTACTGAAGTTTTTGACACAACTGATCTTCTTGGCACGCAGAACATTAGGGCATTCTGCTGTGAATTCAAAGTAACTCATATAATATGCATATTACTTTTTATTGGCTGTATGGGTAAATCTGCACAGCTTGGTTTACATGTTTGGTTGCCAGATGCAATGGAAGGGCCAACTCCTGTTTCTGCACTTATTCACGCAGCAACGATGGTAACAGCAGGTATATTTTTAGTAGCAAAGTGTTCTCCATTGTTTGAGTTATCAAATGTGGCACGAGAATTAATAGTTATCGTTGGAGCACTCACTGCTTTTTTTGCAGCCACCGTTGCAATTACTCAGAACGATATAAAGAAAATAATTGCTTATTCAACCTGCAGTCAACTTGGTTATATGTTCATGGCATGTGGGCTTTCTGCTTACAATGTTGCTATTTTTCATTTAATGACACACGCTTTTTTTAAAGCTCTACTATTTCTTGGTGCTGGCAATGTGATTCATGCAATGCATCATGAGCAAAACATTCAGAAAATGGGAAATTGCTGGAAGAAAATCCCTTGCACTTACGCTCTCATGTGGATTGGATCTCTTGCGCTTTCTGGGATATTCCCATTTGCAGGTTTTTATTCAAAGGATTTGATAATTGAACATGCTTATAGCACGGATAGCTTTGCTTTTGTAATAAGCTTAGTTGTTGCATTCTTCACAGCGTTTTACTCTTGGAGGTTATTGCTTCTTGTGTTCCACAGCCAAAAACAAAGTAAAATTAATATACATGAGGCACCAAAGATTATGCTTATACCATTACTGATACTCGCTTTTGGATCAGTATTTTCTGGAATATGGGGAGCAAATATTTTGAACATAACTAGTAATGCGTTTTGGAAATCAAGTTTAGTGATGATTGATGAGCATGGAGTTCATAATTTCTTTATAAAACTACTGCCAACCTTAGCAAGCCTAAGTGGAATAGCACTTGCGTACCTAATTTACCAATATCAAGTAATTAGGCAAATTAAGAGTAAATTTTTACTTAAGTTTTTGCAGAATAAATGGTACTTTGATGAGGTGTATGAGTTTGTTATAATTGCACCGATAAGGTTTATATCTAGGCTTCTATGGAAGTTTGATGTTAAGGCTATTGATTCATTTGGACCAAATGGTGTTGTAAGGTTGGTTAATGAATGTTCAAAAAGTTCTATAAAGTTACAAACTGGTTATATATTTGATTATGCATTTATTATGTTTGTTACTCTAATAATCGGTGCTTTATATATTATTGGAATTAAATAGAAGGTGTTGTTACTTAGTATATTCTTGCTTCCACTGATAGGAGCGTTGATTTTATCCTTAATCAGGATTAATCATCAATCTATACACTTAAGATTCCTTGCTCTATTTTTTGCTGTACTTCCATTTTTGCTTAGCATTGTAGCTTGTATAGAATTTGATTATAACAATGCGGACTTTCAGTTTGTCAGCTACCCAATTAGAAATGTTGGAATAGGGATAGATGGTATATCGTTGCTTTTCCTTCTGCTTACAACTTTCTTGTTTGTAATTTGTATACTCTACAACTGCAAAATGAGTTATACGACCCTAAAAGCCTATATGGCATTGTTTCTACTGCTTGAGAGTTTTGTAGTCGGTTTTTTCGTTTCACTGAATGCTATAAGCTTTTATGTGTTTTTTGAAGCTGTTTTAATACCAATGTTCTTTATTATTGGCATCTGGGGAGGAAAACACAGGGTATATGCAACGTTTAAGTTGTTTCTTTATACATTAACTGGCTCATTATTATTTCTACTTGGATTGGTTTACATCTATAACATTTTTGGAACGTTTAATATACAAAAATTAGCTACATTAGTGCCAAGCCTTGATCTTGAAGTGCAGTCATTGCTGTGGATTGCATTTTTTATTTCTTTTGCAATAAAAGTACCGATGTTTCCATTTCACACTTGGCTTCCTGATGCACATGTGCAATCACCAACTTCTGGATCTGTGATTTTAGCTGGCTTGCTTATTAAAATGGGGGGATATGGATTTTTAAGGTTTTCTATTCCAATGCTTCCTCAGGCAAGTTTGTATTTTTCAAATTTCGTTGTTGTGCTGAGCATTATTGCGGTGATATATGCTTCTCTAGTTGCGTTTGCTCAAGATGATATAAAGAAGTTAATAGCTTATTCTTCAATAGCACATATGGGGATCGTTACTGCTGGCCTCTTTTCATTTTGTGAGGAAGGAGTACTGGGTAGCATATTTCAAATGATTAGTCATGGCCTTATTTCTGCTGCTTTATTTTTATGTGTTGGAATGCTATATACTCGAACTGGAACTTTGGAGATTGCAAAATATTTTGGCATTGTAAACACAATGCCAAAATTTGGTTTTATGTTCATTTTATTTTCAATGGCTTCAATAGGGCTACCTGGAACATCTGGGTTCGCAGGTGAGTTTTTGGCTGTGGTTGGAATGTTTAAGAGCATAGGGTTTTTTACAGGATTTATCGCACTTGGCACTATTTTAAGCGCAGTTTATATGCTGAATTTATGTAAGCAAATAATATGGGGGGTTAGCTATTCTAAATTATTAAATAACCGTTTGGATAGCATAGAATTTTCTGTCTTAATTCTGCTTGCAGTGTTTGTTATTTTGCTTGGATTTTACCCAACCCTTGCACTGAATTATTTGAAGCCATGTATGGCAAATTTGTTAGTCAAATATAATGCGCTATGAATTATATACAGATATTGCCGGAAACGTTCTCTATTATCTCCTCGTTAGTGTTGCTGCTGCTTGGGATTATATTTAACCGCAGAACTATCAACTTATTAGCACTTGGCTGCACAGTGGTAACTTTGATTATTTTAATTCTTTCGGCAGAAAACAATGAAATTTTTCTCTTTAATTCGTTGTTAAAACTCAATTTATACATCAGGTCAGCCCAAGGGTTAATTCTCAGCACAGGAATTTTAATACTTTTGATGCTGAATTTATCAAAATATGACTATAAGTATGAATTTTCAATGCTGATTCTTTTTGCGCTATTTGGCATGATAACTTTGGTTTCAGCAAATAGTCTGATTTCTTTTTATTTAGCTTTTGAGTTGATGAGTATATCTTTGTATGTTCTTGCGAGCTTTAATAAAGATTCGATTTATTCATGTGAAGCAGGAGTGAAATATTTTACACTCAGTGCATTATCTTCCTGCATTATGCTATATGGAATGTCGCTGCTTTATGGATATACAGGACAAGTCAATTTCTCTGAGCTCGGTTCATTCTTGCAAAACCATCAGATAACTTATGGAATAGTTTTTGGGTTAGTCTTTGTCCTAATTGGTTTGTGTTTCAAGCTTGCTATTGCTCCTTTTCATATGTGGGCTCCAGATGTCTATCAAGGTGCACCTACCATAGTAACTGCGTTTTTTTCTACGGCCCCAAAAGCTGCACTTGTAACATTTTTAATTCGATTGATGAATGAAGAGTTAGTAAATGTAAAAAGTTATGTTCAGCCTATTTTCTTATACGTTTCAGCATTGTCTGTTCTTATCTCAGCTTTTGGGGCCTTACGTCAGCAAAACTTAAAAAGGCTGCTTGCTTACAGTTCAATTGGTCACATTGGTTTTATATTTGCTTCACTTTCTATTTTTACACAAGCAGGAACAGATAGTGCCTTAATGTATCTGGTGATATATATCATCACAAGCATAGGGCTATTCTCATATCTTGTACAAATTGACGATGAAGATTGTGATATTGCAAATTTATCTGGTATAGGGAAGAAACGCCCAATTGTAGCATTTCATCTTTCTGTACTGTTACTCTCGATGTCGGGAATACCTCCACTTGCAGGTTTTATCGCTAAATTTTTTATATTCAAAAGTTTAATAAATTCTGGCTTTATCAGCCTGTCTTTGACCCTTGTGGTGGCGAGTGTTGTATCGTGTTACTATTATCTAAATATTATAAAAGCTATGTATTTCGATAAAGCTAGTGGTAATAAGGTTGCTTATTCTAAGGGCCTATTCATTATCACTTCGGTGGCTTCGCTGATCAACCTCGTTCTTTTCTTGTACGTTTTACTCACTCATTGAACTAAAGGGCTGACAAGGTGACCCCTGAGGGTTTTCATATTCATCATTACAAAAAAGTTTCAAGCACTAATAAAGAAGCGTTGGATTTAATTGATAAAGGAATATCAAATGAAACTATTATTGTTGCTGATAAACAAACAGAAGGCAGGGGGCGCACCGGAAAAAACTGGATTTCTCCAGAGGGTAATTTTTATGCAAGTTTGGTAATAAACCTCTTTAACGATTATCTGAATGAAAGCCAGCTTTCGGTGTCATTCCAGCGCGTGACGCTGGAATCTAGAAATCAAGAAGAATGGTCAAGCACACAACTGTACAAACGTTGTGGTATTCCCACCAAGGATGATGTCATCCGAGTAGCCTGGCACTGGGATCCAGAAAACTTAATTACAAATGGGCACATCAGGCAACTGTGTAATAAGAACTGGATTCCAGTGTCACGCACTGGAATGACACCACATACCACCTGCAAATTGCAATGTTCGCATAGTTATGTGTCAAGCACTGGGGAAAATACTGGGATGATAGAAAGAGGTTTAATGAATCAAGTTAGCAAATTAACAGAATTGACTTTTGTTACTGCTCTTGCTGTTGGAAATGCTATACTGTCATTTATAAATGGTCTAAATCTCCAGTATAAATGGCCAAATGACATTCTAATCGATGGCAAGAAAATAAGTGGAATATTGCTTGAAAAAAGATCCAATTCGAATTGGCTCATTATAGGAATTGGAATTAATGTCAGTCATGCACCACTTCCAGGAACAACGTGCATTAGCAATTACGGTGAGTCTGTGTCTAACATAGATCTGTTAAAGAAATTAATAATAAATTTTAATAAGCTAAGAAAGCAATGGCTACTTGATGGGTTTTATGCTATAAGAGAAATGTGGTTAAAAAAAGCATTCAAAATGAATGAGCAAATCAGTGTAAAGTTAGCTGACAAATTGTATGAAGGAATTTTTGCTGATATAGATAAAAGTGGTAAATTGGTGTTGCAGCAAAAGGATGGAAGCTTAATTTATTTTGATGCAGGTGAGTTATTTATTGATAATGCATTATGAATACATATGTAATTTTTGCTTACCTTATTAGTTTCACGCTGATTGCTGGAGAGCTAATTTTTACCATTTCTTGTTATACTAAAAGTAAAAAAATTCTAGAAAGCCTGAAAGATAATCATGAAGAAGAAACATAAGCGATTACTTATAACTTCAGGAATTTTCTGCTTTTTAAGTTGTGCAGTTTTTTTTATTTTAACAACGCTCAAAGAAAATATCTCATTTTTCTATACAGTAAGTGAGGCAATAGTTTTACCAAATGGTCAAAAACTAATCCGTGTTGGTGGAATGGTTGTTGAAAATAGCGTGATACGCAACGAAAGTGAAGTGATTTTTCAAATGACAGATTTTAATAAGAGCGTTATGGTGAAATATCAGGGAATACTTCCACCAATGTTTTCAGAAAAAAGTGGTGTTGTTGTGCAAGGTAAAATGTTTGATAATAGTACTTTTCTTGCAGATACAGTGTTTGCAAAACATGATGAGAACTATATGCCGAAAGTTTTAAAATAGATTCCTTAACCTGGCTGTATTGAAACGGTATGTAGAGAGAGTCACAGCCTAGAGACTATTACTCTTTCCAGTTTAACCCCAATCTGGTTCATTAATGGTATTGTTTTCTAATTCCTCTACTTTTGTCTGTAAGTTATTCAGGCTCTGTACTAAACCACTATTTTCATTACCAACCTTTGTAATTAGCTCGTCAAGCTTACTCCTTTCTTCTGTTAGCATGTCATTTAATTGACTGATAGAGTTGCTATTGTTATGCAATACATCATCCAATTCAGGAACGAATTTCGTGTTCAGCTCTGCGATTAATTTATCTAAAGCTTTGTGGACATAACCAAGCTGCGCTGGATTTCGCGCAACTGTTTCATCATAACCTTTAGGTTTGGTGTTAACTTCTATTTTGCTTATTACTTTAAGTTCGTTTTTGCTTTCTTGTTTACTATTATTCATGCTAACTCCTATAAAAAATTATAATTTTAAAATCAATTCAGCTACATTGAAGTAGTATGTGGAAAGAGTAACAGCTAGCAAGCTATTACCTTTTTTATTAAAGCAACCCGTTCTCTTCGCCAGTAGCATGAGGGAATATGGAAGCTTCTGCAATGCCTGGCTGATCATCACGAAATTCCTGAAGCTCATCTCGAAGAGTTTGAAGTTGACTTTTTATTTCAGTTGTATTGTTCCCTATATTTGATATAGTTGTTGACAGTGGCTCCACTATGCCAGTTGTAATGTTAATGCTTAAACTTGTGTTATACTCATTAATACTGTCTATCAAGCCATCATAAACCTTTTTAAGGTATGTTATAGCTGCGGCTGTTTGCTTCATTTCCGCTATAGGTATTTTTTCCAGTGGCTGATTTATATCAAAATCTAACTCCTTAGCACCTTTTTCTTTATTCTGAATTTTTACTGAATCTATACTTGGTTTTACAAAATCTGGTTTTGTAAAAACCGGGCTCTCAAGTTTTAGTAATTTACTTTGGTCTGAAGGCTCGTCACCAAAATATAATTCTACATTGTTTTTACTCATAATAAGTTACCTCCTATAAAAAAATTGATTTTCATAAATTGCTACCATACAAGTAGCATTGAATCGTTATTGTTTTCTACTATTGTAAAATCTGGAGCTTCTGCAATGCCTGGCATATCGTCCTTGATTTGCTTGAGCATCTCAATCATTTCCTTGTTCTGTTTACTCTGCTCGTCAAGTTTCCCTTTTAATGCATCAATAATAGCTTTAGACTGATCTTGATTGCTGAGATCACCGATCACAGCTGTCACTTTCTCATAAGGCAGTTTGTGAATGATGTCTTTAAGCTCTTCTGCGCCTACGTTATCCAAAAGTTCTTTAAACTGCTCATTAGACATATTGCGAGCAAAAGCTTGAAGTTTGTCTGGGTTGTCAACTAAAGACTTAATGATAATCTGAATCTTATTAGAATCAGTTAAATCCTGAGCAATTGCTTCGAGTTTCTCAGGATCAAGCTTATTAACTAAGTCTTTCAGTTGTTCTTCTTGCAGACTATTTACTAAAGCTTTCAACTGATCACCTTCTAATTCTTTGGAGAGTATTGTCAAGTGGTGCTCAGCCAAGTCTTTTGCAAGCACTGTAAATTGCTCGTCATTTAAAGTTTTAATAAGTGCTTTGAACTGATCCACTTTTAAGTGAGGTAAAATTTCTTTTACTTGCTCTGAATTTAATTTTCTCACTAGAGCTTCAAGCTGAGTATCATTTAAAATAGGAACAATTATTTGTAACTTTTCTGGATTTAGTTCCTGAGCGAGGGTTTTTAGCTGGTGATTGGTTAGATGATCCACTAAAGCTTGGAGTTGTTCATCTGTTAAGTTCTCTGCTAAGGCCTGCAACTGGCTTGAGCTCAGTTCAGGAATTATTTTTTGCAGTTGCTCGTTACTAAGAGTATTGGCAAGAGTTTTTAGTTGGCCGTCTGTTAGGCCCTGAATAAAAACTTTAGTAAACGCGTTTGATAGCAACAGTAGCACATCTCTTATATGTCTCTCACCGTAGTATAACATAATGTCTTGTAATACCTCATTGTCAGGTGAATCGATTATATTTCCTGCCTCGTCTGAAAAATAATATTTATTGTTGCCAGTATCTGAATCTTCCCATGTTACATATTTGTATTCCAATTTTTTTGATTTAATAGAACTGCTACACATAGTTTTGAAAGGCTGCACAAGCTCTCTTGTATATGATAACTTAGCCAACTCATTACCGTAATATACAAATGTATGGTTACTTTTTACATAATCTAAGTTAGAATCACTTTTATAATCTTTGGCTACCAGATTTCCTTCATTTTCTTCCTCCAGACATATGTAACTGTCTAGGCAAGAACTGCTGCAAAGTTTTATAGGCAATAAGCCTAGTACTACATCGTTTTTATCATCCAGCGATACAAGCTCAACTTTTTTAATAGGCATAGTAGGATCATTACCTTCAGGCCACTTTATCCTTGTAGTCGGGGTTTTTCTAAACACCTCTTTTCCAGGTATCATCTTAAAAACATGCTTTTTTCCACTCATAGGCGTTACCAATAAATTAATTGTTAGTATTCTAACATTTATTGATTAATTTATTGTTAAGTTAGTATATATTACAATTGTAATAACCAACATTACTTGTGTAGAGAAAAGTTACGAAAAGAAATAGAGATTTTCAGGGAAATAGTATAAAATCCTCATAGATTAAAATAAGCTGCTTTGACAGGTTTTGTGGCGGCTAGAGCTGTATAGACTGGTGGAGGCAAGCGGGATCGAACCGCTGACCTTCTGCGTGCAAAACAGATGCTCTACCAGCTGAGCTATACCCCCAGGTAATTCTTGCTTAAAGCATAAATCACTCAGGCTGAAATGCAAGAAATATTTATCTATTAGGCTATTGCTAAATAGTGTACAAATTCTGCAGGGTGTACACACTTCTCTATTTTTTTGTCTCCTTAGCGTTATACGTCACACCATCCAAATAAATCTGTGAACTGAAAATTAACAAGAAGTTTTCCTTTGGAAATTTTTTTAAATTATTCATAGATTTTTTAACTAAATTATCACTAACGCAGTATATTATATAATTTATTTAACCACACATGAAAATTTTAGTTTGATTAAAACGGATAAAAACTGTATTGATGTTTAGTATAGCTGAAAAATGAAATGATCCCGTAGCTCAGCCGGTAGAGCAACTGACTTTTAATCAGTGGGTCACGCGTTCGAATCGCGTCGGGATCACTCACAAATTTTGAAAAACATGCTAAAAGAACAAGACAAAATATTCACCAACCTAAATGGTAAAGGAACTCCACTACTTGAGGGTGCAAAAAAACGTGGTAGCTGGCAAAAAACAAAGGAATTACTGGATTTAGGATCAGAAAAGATCATTGATGAAGTAAAGAAATCTGGTTTGAGAGGTCGAGGGGGTGCAGGATTTTCCACCGGCCTTAAGTGGAGCTTTATGCCCAAAAATCTCCCAAAAGCATATTTAGTAGTCAATGCAGATGAGTCAGAACCTGGTACATGTAAAGATAGAGATATATTGCGATATGAGCCACATAAGTTACTTGAGGGAATTCTCCTGGCCGGCAAAGCGATCAGCGCATCAGTTGCATATATTTATATCAGGGGTGAATTTTATAATGAATATTTAGTTCTAAAAAAAGCACTTGAGGAAGCCTATAAAGAAGGTTTAATTGGAAAAAATGCCTGCAAATCAGGTTATGATCTTGATGTGTTTATCCATAGGGGCGCAGGAGCTTACATATGTGGGGAAGAAACAGCTCAACTCGAATCAATTGAAGGAAAAAAGGGCTTTCCTCGCATGAAGCCTCCATTTCCCGCAGGTGTTGGACTTTTTGGCTGCCCAACCACAATAAACAACGTTGAAACTATAGCCATGGTTCCAGATATTCTGAATCGCGGAGGAGAATGGTTTGCATCTCTTGGTAAACCAAATAATACTGGTACCAAGGTCTTTTGTATTTCAGGGCACGTAAACAACCCGTGTAATGTTGAAGAAGAGCTCGGAATTCCATTACGTGAATTAATTGAAAAATACGCAGGTGGAGTGCGAGGAGGTTGGGATAATTTACTTGCTGTAATACCTGGTGGGTCTTCAGTGCCATTAATTCCAAAATCTATATGTGATACTATTGAAATGGATTTTGATTCATTAAGAACTGCACAATCAGGGCTTGGTACTGCTGCTGTAATAGTGATGAATAAATCAACTGATATAATAGCTGCAATAGAGAGGTTATCACACTTTTATATGCATGAGTCCTGTGGACAATGCACACCATGCCGTGAAGGTACTGGATGGATGTGGAGGATTATGAAGAGGATGGTGGCAGGAGATATTAAGCCTGATGAAATAGATAAGCTGCTTGACCTTACAACTCAAATAGAAGGACATACAATTTGCGCACTTGGCGATGCTGCAGCTTGGCCGATTCAAGGATTAATAAGACATTTTCGCCATGTTATCAAAGAGAGAGCGATAATTTAACTTTACTTATACTTCTTAAGCCGTTTTGCTACTTAGCAACCAGAGCTAAAAAATATTGATTCCCTTCTCTTTTAGGTGCCAATTCTACCTTTGCGATATCTTCAGTGTCTCGAATTAGCCGTTCTAATTTTTCCAGTCCAACTTCAGTGTTTATAAGCTCTCTCCCTCTAAATCTCATTGTGACTTTAATTTTATGTCCGTGGGCAAGTAAGTCTCTTGCTTGACGCAATTTTGTTCCGTAATCGTGATCACCAATATTGGGACCCAGTTTAATTTCTTTTATAGTTAATGTTTTTTGTTTCTTTTTTGCTTCACTTGCTTTCTTTTTTATATCATACTTTTGCTTGCTATAATCCAGAATTTTACATACTGGAGGGGTTGAATCAGGTGCAATTTCCACCAAGTCTAAACCAACACCCTGTGCAAATTCCAAAGCTCGTTCTATTGGCACGATTCCGACCATTTCACCACTATGATCAACTAAGCGTACCTCCTTAGCTGTGATAAATCCATTAATTCTGTTTTTATTGTTCTTTTTAACTTGCAAACTTTAACTCCCTTAATTCAAATTAATACTTTTTAACAGCGATTCATTAGCCTTTTCCAAAGAAAAAGACTCCTGTCTTTCCGATCCTAAATTTCTTACTGACACAGTTTTACTTGTAACTTCATTTTTGCCTACAATCCACAATATAGGAACCTTGTTTGAACTATGCAAACGTATCTTATAACTAATTTTTTCATTGGTCAAATCAGTCTTGACTCTCACACCTTGTTCTTTTAAAATATTGCTAATTTCTGTGGCGTAACCGTCAGCTTCATTTGTAATGGTCAGAATAGCAAGTTGCGTTGGAGCAAGCCAAACTGGAAATTTTCCTGCATAATTTTCTATCAAAATTCCGATAAAACGCTCAAAAGTCCCAAGAATTGCCCTATGTAACATGACAGGGTGATGCTTGTGCCCATCTGCCCCTATATAAAAAGCTCCCAGACGTTCTGGTAAAATGAAATCAACTTGTAATGTTCCACATTGCCAATTTCTGCCTATTGCGTCTTTCAAAACGAACTCTAACTTTGGACCATAAAATGCACCTTCACCAGGGTTAAGTTTATAACTCAAGCCCGCTTCTTTAACGGCTTCAAGCAGCGCTTTTTCAGCTCTATCCCACACTTCATCATTACCTGCTCTAATATCTGGACGGTCTGAAAATTTCACAGAAATTTCATTAAATCCAAGCTCTGAATATACTTCTTTTAAAAGGTCACAAAACTTTATAGTCTCAGAATTCACTTGTTCTTCCATACAAAAAATGTGTGCATCGTCTTGCGTAAAACCACGCACTCGCATCAGTCCGTGCAATGAGCCTGAGCTTTCATTTCTATGGCATGTGCCAAACTCTGCCATACGTATTGGTAAATCACGGTAGCTCCTGGTGTGAGAATTAAAAATCTGCACATGACAAGGACAATTCATGGGTTTTATTGCTAACTTTTTATTCTCAGATTCGTCAACAATAAACATATTTTCACGAAACTTATCCCAATGTCCAGATCTTTCCCACAGCTCTTTACTTACTAAAATAGGAGTTTTTACCTCAAAATAGCCATTATTTATTAGCTTCTTTCTGATGTAAGACTCAAGAACATTATATAGAATATATCCTTGTTCATGCCAAAAAACCTGCCCAACAGCTTCCTCTTGAATGTGAAATAAATCCATATCCTTAGCAATTTTGCGGTGATCACGTTTTTCTGCTTCTTTGAGGCACTCAAGGTAAGCGTTTAATTCATCCTTATTTCCCCATGCTGTGCCATATATTCGCTGCAACATTGGGCCCTTAGAATCACCACGCCAGTATGCACCCGCTACTTTCATAAGTTTAAACGCTTTAACTCTACCGGTTGATGGTGAGTGCGGACCACGGCATAGGTCAACAAAATCACCTTGCCTATAAACAGTTAGGTTTTCACCCTCTGGTATGGATGAGATAATATCAACCTTATATTTTTCGCCTATACCACTAAAGAAATCAACTGACTGCTTGCGAGTCCAAACTTCTCGAACAAATCTGTGGTTACTTTTTACAATCTCTTTCATTTTCTTTTCTATTGCGGTAAGATCGTCCGTAGTGAAGGTACGATCTGTAGCAAAATCATAGTAAAAACCGTCCTGAATTGTTGGGCCGATAGTAATCTGAGTATTAGGAAATAGCTCTTTCACTGCCTGCGCCATTATATGAGCAGCATCATGCCTTATTATATCTAAACCCACTTCGTCACTCAGTTGTATCACCTCTATCTCTGCATCAGCTTCAATTTCACGTGAGAGGTCATATAGCTCACCATTTACTTTCAATGCAACTACTTCTTTCAAAGCATCCGGTTGTAATATATCAAAGCCAGTGACTTTACCACTGTATTCTTTTACTTTTTGTTCGGTTGAAAAAGTAACCCTAACCATAAATAAACCTATACGGACATGTAGCTTGAAGGCGGTTTGCTTCTTCCAACGGTGTCATCCCAGTGTCACGCACATAGCCATACGAACATTCATTTTCGAAGGTAAATTGCACAGCAAATGGTGTCATCCCAGTGCTTGACACTGGAATCCAGCTTTTTTGTAATTTCATTGAAAATGTTGCATAGTGTGCTTGTTCACAATCAATTTTACTGGATCCCAGTGTCAAGCACTGGGATGACACCTTTGTGTTTGAGGCAAAACAGGCTATAACATTTAACATACTGCCCTCGCAAACAAATGTTCGTACAGTTGTGTATCAGCTACTGGGATGACACCACCCCTAGTGGGCACTGCCCCTAAATCATAATGGATAACAGGGTTATAAGCTCTGAACATTAATAATAAGGCCTATTCTTTTTTAACCTGAGTGCAATTGCGTCTTCCCAAACTTCACCATTACGCAATAACTTTTCTTTATTGTACATTAGCTCCTCTCTTGTTTCAGTAGCAAATTCAAAGTTAGGACCTTCAACAATTGCATCAACTGGACATGCCTCTTGGCAAAGTCCGCAGTATATGCATTTTGTCATATCAATATCATAGCGCGTGGTGCGGCGACTACCGTCTTCTCTTTCCTCTGCTTCAATAACTATTGCTTGAGCAGGGCAGATAACTTCACATAATTTACAAGCTATGCATCGTTCTTCACCGTTTGGATACCTACGCAACGCATGCTCACCACGAAACCTTGGACTTAAAGGGCCCTTCTCCATAGGATACCTCAAAGTAACCTTTGGCTTAAACATATATTTTAATGTAATAACAAACCCTTTAATTAACTCTACAAAAGACCAGTACCAAGCTAATTTCTTGAGCATAAAATATTTAAAACTTGTGTCAGTCATTATAAATCATATTATCAGTTTTCAAAATAAATATTTTCACCTGGGTGACTTTTTAGGTATTTTGGTTTCTTAAGTGTAATATTGCTAAGTAGTTTATATAAATAATGACAAACACAAATGAAACTATTTTCGCTTTATCGACCGTATTTGGTAAGTCAGGAGTTGCAGTAATCAGAATTTCAGGCAACTACGCGCTTAAAGCTTTAAATCATTTTCATATTAAGAAAGAAATTAAACCAAGATTTGCTACTTTAGTTGATCTATATGATGATTCCAGTCAATTGATAGATAATGGAATAATCATCTATTTCCCTGCTCCAAACAGTTTCACTGGCGAGGACGTTATAGAGTTACAAGTGCATGGAAGCAAGGCAGTTATAAAAATCATCTTGGAGGAATTATCAAAAGTTTTCGTTATGGCCAAGCCTGGAGAATTCTCACTTAGGGCTTTTCTAAATGGTAAATTTGACTTAACGCAAATAGAAGGGATTGCAGACTTAATTGATGCTGAGACGAGAATGCAAGCTAAACAAGCGATTAAGCAGATATCAGGAGAATTGGAGAGACTATACAGCAATTGGAGGCAAAGATTAATAACGATACAATCCAAAATCGAAGCATATATAGACTTTCCAGAGGACATTTGGGCAGAAAAAAGTGAATTGGAAAAAATTAATAATGAAGTGCAATCTCTCGTGCAGTTGATACAAGAGCATTTAAATGATAATAGACGGGGCGAAAGGTTGCGTGAGGGTTTACATATTGTAATAACTGGTGAACCAAATGTCGGTAAATCAACTCTGTTTAATTTCTTAGCCAAGCGTGATATTGCTATTGTTTCTGAATATGCAGGCACAACAAGAGATATACTTGAAGCTCATATTGACATTGGCGGATACCCAATCATTCTCTCTGATACTGCTGGAATTCGTGAAAGTTCAGATCCAATAGAATTAGAAGGTATAAGTCGAGCGAAAAAGAGGTCTTTTGAAGCTGATTTAAGAATAGAGCTATTTCCTTTTGAACAACGACACGATGTCAATTATCAAGCCACAGGCAATATACCATCTGTCGTTGACACACAACTATGCAAATATTGTAATCAACAAACGGTGTCATCCCAGTGCTTGACACTGGGATCCAGATATAAAAATACTTGCAAATTATGCAATAGACAATGGATTCTAGAAACATGTGCTGAAAACAATGTTCATAGCTGGATTCCAGTGTCAGCTACTTGCATGACATCAGACCAAAATGACACCATTTATGTATTGAGCAAAGCTGACGATGTTATCAATAATCACAATATAAAAATTAATGGCATAGATCTTTTACCCATTTCTATTCTAAAGGAAATAGGTACAAACAAATTGATCTCTCTCATAAAAGAGAAGGCAGAGGAAAAATTTGGGCATGATAGAGACACTCCTGTAATCACTCGGCAAAGACATAGGAATCACATGAAGAAAGCACTGGAACATTTACAACGTTTTAATATCGATAATCCAATTGAGTTGATATCTGAAGATTTGAGGCTTGCTGCATTTGAACTTGGTGCGGTGATTGGAATTATTGATGTTGAGGAAATATTGAGTAGTGTGTTTAGCAACTTTTGCGTGGGCAAGTAAAGCTTTTATAGATTGCTTAAAATCAAATGTTGTGATAGAAAAGAAATGGACGGATGGCCGAGCGGTTTAAGGCACCAGTCTTGAAAACTGACGTACGTGATGAGCGTACCATGGGTTCGAATCCCATTCCGTCCGCACAGCATCTCGCTATGCTAGCTGATTTCTAGAGCTTATTTGGACTATGTGGTTCATAACGCTGGAAATCTTGTCTAATCTAGCCACATCTTTTAAAAATACATCCCTTTGTAAATTGACCTTGTTAGCAAAGAAAGCTAATATCTATAAATAGATCACCATCTGAATATGAAAACCGATATAGTAATAATAGGTGCAGGACCTGTTGGAATATTCACTGCTTTTCAAGCGGGAATGCTTGATATGAGATGTCATATAATAGATGTTTTGGATCAAGCAGGAGGACAATGCACAGCTCTTTACCCAGAAAAGCCAATATATGATATACCTGGTTATCCTGTAATCACTGCCCAAAAATTAATTGAGCAACTAATGGAGCAATCTTCGCTATTTAAGCCTGTTTACCATTTAAGTCAAAAAGTGGAAAAGATTTCAAATAACGAAGGTGAAAGCTTTACTGTCATAACGAACATAGGTACAGAGGTAAAATGCAAAGCCGTTATTGTTGCTGCAGGTAACGGAATGTTTGAACCTAACCGTCCACCCTTAAGTGGTATATTAGAATATGAAAATAAATCTGTATTTTACAGTGTAAATAAAATTTCTGATTTTCAGGACAAAACTATAGTCATTGCAGGTGGGGGTGATTCTGCGGCTGATTGGACTGTAGAACTTTCTAAAGTTGCGAAGAAAATTTATGTGATACATAGGAGAAAGGAATTTCGCTGCACTCCTGAAACTAGAAATAAATTAGAATCACTTGAAATTGATGGAAAAATAGAACTGGTAGTGCCATATCAATTACACGAACTAGCAGGAGGTAATGGGCAGTTGAGCGCAGTGATAGTAAAAAACATTGCCTCTAAGGAAGAAAAAGAAATATCCGCTGATTTTTTGCTGCCATTTTTTGGATTGTCAATGAATCTTGGTCCAATAAACAATTGGGGTATACAGTTAGAACATAGCCGCATAGTTGTCGACCCAGCTACACTTAAAACCAGTAGAGATAGGATATATGCAATCGGAGATATAGCTATTTATTCAGGCAAACTAAAATTAATACTAAATGGTTTTGCTGAGAGCGCCATGGCTTGTTATGACATATACAAAGTAATCCACAACTCTCCGGTTAATTTTCAATATTCAACCTCAAAGGTAATTCACGGAAAAGAAAAACTTCCTTGACAAACCTCGCCAGCTCCCTTATCATGAAACTGAAGCTATTGTATTTGCTTTCGCCAATCTGCAGATTAAAAGGTAAGGATTACTTAATGTATCGGCGTCTTATGTTCAATTTTTTGCAGTATATAGATACTGTATGTCTTTACAAAACTTCATCTACATCTAGATTTTTATCTAAATAAGCTGAACGCGCTTACAAAGCGTTACAAGACATCAAAAAATGCCAATACTCGACAGAGATAGTAAAAGACTAGCTAACTCGGGGATTCTTTGTCTTTTTTTCTGCTTAGTAAATTTCTTAAACGTTTGCAGCGTAAGTTAGTTGCAATTAAAAGCAGCTTAATCTCGCTTGTCAAGCGTTTAAAACATAAAAAACGCCAATATTTTAAAGCGGATAATAACCCCAGGGCTTCTTTTGCCTTTTTTTTCATTTGGTAAATTTCTTAAATATTTATGGCTAAACGACAACCGTCATCCCGCTGCTTGTTAGCGGGATCTAGAGATACCGCGAATGAATCGCGGTATGACGTAGGACTGCTGTCATCCCAGTGCTCCTTTTTTTGTCATCCCAGTGCTTGACACTGGGATCTAGTTTTCCATATAATCTCATCGAAAATGTTGTAACCACTTTCTGTGCTAGTTTGCTTGCTTACAAGCAAACTTTCCTGGATCCAAGTAGTCAGGGCACTGAGATGACACCCTCTTGGATGAAAACCAGTATCAGCTACTTTCATGACACCATTCTTTTTTCTGGATCCAAGTAGTCAGGGCACTGGGATGACAGGAGAAAGAGGCACTGGAATGACAAAGAGGGTACTTGGATGACAGGAGGTAATGCAGGAAGTCTAATAGTGCAGCAACACGGAACCCCAGGTCAGGCCTGCACCTATTGAAATCAGCAGTACCAGATTTCCTGATTTTATTTTTGATTCTTGTATTGCATAGTCTAAGGCCAGTGGAATTGATGCCGCTGAGGTGTTTGCATGCTTATCAACGGTATTAATCACTTTCTCTATAGGAAAATCTAATTTCTTTACTACTGCTTCAATAATACGAATGTTTGCTTGATGGGGAATTAACCAGTCAATATCAGTGATTTTCAAATTATTGCATTTCAGAGTTTCCTCTACTGAGGCTGTTAACTTATCCACTGCATGTTTAAACACTTCTCTTCCATTCATGCATATTTTTCCAGAATCACCAGTTGAGGATATCCCTCCGTTCGTACATAGTATGTCCACATTGCCGTCAGAGTATAAGTTTGTTGATATGATGCCGCTTCTACCCATTTCTGATTTCATCACCACTGCACCAGCACCATCACCAAAGAGTACACAAGTTGACCTATCTTCCCAATCAACAATCCTAGACATTATTTCAGCACCTATAACCAATGCATATTTAATTCTATTGTTAGATTTTATGAGCGAATCAGCAACTGTAACTGCATATATAAAACCAGAGCATGCTGCTTGTACATCAAAAGCAAATGCGTTTTTACATTTTAACTTACTTTGTACAATCGTTGCACAGCTAGGAAAAGTTTTATCAGGAGTTGTTGTAGCAACTATAATCAAGTCAATTTCATCTACTGAAATTTTAGCTTTTTCTATAGCACTTTTTGCTGCATTTACAGCTAGATCTGACGTTAGTTCTCCTTCATCTGCTATATGCCTTTGAACTATTCCTGTTCTCTGCCTTATCCATTCATCGCTCGTCTCAACTATCGATGCAATTTCGTTGTTACTCAACATTTTTCTTGGTAGGTAAGATCCAGTGCTTAATATGAAACTTTTATTCAATATGACTTACCCCGTTAATTATCTTTTGATTTAAATTTTCACTAATTGCATTTACTGCAAATTTTATGGCATGGGCAAAAGAAATAGCATCAGAATTTCCATGACTTTTAATGATGATACCATTCAGCCCTAAAAACATAGCTCCACTTCTAATTTTGGGATTAAAACGCGTTAAAGCTTTATTTAGTTTGGATTTTAACAATATACCAACAAGCATTTTCGCTATCCACGAATTGAATACTTCCTGCTTTATTAGATTGATAAAGGTACTAGCGGTTGCCTCAGCCGTTTTGAGCATTACATTGCCAACAAAACCATCAGCAACAATCACATCTATATTACCCTCTAAAAATTCACTTGCCTCTATATACCCTTTGAAATTAATGCCTGGAGCGTTTTTAAGCAACTCAAAAGCGCCGCGCACTGAGTCATTACCTTTAACTTCTTCTGTGCCGATATTTAGCAAAGCAACTTCAGGATTGTCAATTTTTAATGCTATTTTTGCAAATATACTACCCATTAACGCAAATTGAAATAATGAGTCGGCATTACAATCAACATTTGCACCAAGGTCAAGCAAAGCGAAGCTTTTTGTCTTAGTTGGACAGATAGAGGCAATAGCAGGACGATAAATGTTTGGTAATGTTCCTAAAATAAATCTGGAAATTGCCATCAACGCTCCGGTGTTGCCTGAAGATACCACTCCGAAAGCTTTACCTTCTTTCACTGCAACAATTGCAGCTTTCATACTTGAGTCTTTACGATGTCTCAGCGCAAAAGATGGCTTATCATTTGCAAGGACATTGTCAGAACAATGAGTAAATTCAGAATTGTTACTTACTTTTTTATATTTCAAAAGCAAAGGAGATACTTCTTCCTTATCTCCATAAATATGAAAAAAAACTTTAATGCCTGGGTCAACAAGGTTGTCTAAAAAAAAACCAGCACCATGAATTACGGAAAGAGGCGCAAAATCGCCCCCCATAGCGTCAAGTGCAATAACTATATTATTATTGACCGTAGATAACATATCATAATAGTCACTCTGCCTGTTGCTTGATGAAAACCCGTTTTCCTTTGTAACTGCCATCAACTGCTACGTTATGAGGCAACATGAATTCCCCAGTTGTTGAACATACCACAACATTCTTAGGCTCAATAGCATGATGAGAACGATGCATATTACGCCTTGACTTTGACTTTTTTCTTTTTGGAACTGCCAAAACTTCCTCCATTCTACTACAAAATTCAATTCATTAGTAACATGTTTTTTACAGGAAGTAAACAGGGATAGTAAAATAAGTAAGGTTTGCTTATGTAATTGAGTTCTATAGCTAAAGTGGCTCTACAATTTGAAAAACCGTCATTCCGCTACTCGTTAGCGGAATCTATACCGCGAATGAATCCATAGCTGTACGAACATTCATTTTTGAAGGTAAATTGCACAACAGATGATGTCATTCCAGTCTGGAATCCAGAAATTTTGCTTATAACTGAGCTGATGAGCTAAAGGTAGTTGTCTTATGCTAAAACAAACGTTTTTAATTAAGTTGCATAGAAGCTGGATCCCAGTGGGCTTTGTTGCATCGCTAGCTATGATGGATTAAAGATAAAAAAGATAGCGAATATCAGTAGCTTATTATTCTGGTATTTATAACAAGAACGATCAGTGAATACCTAAATTTGAGTAAAAGAAATTTCACTACCACTCACTAATCTGGCTAAAATTCAAGAATTTCAATGCTTTAGCTATTTTTAATAGAATTAAATTTATTAATATAAATAACAAATTACTATTCTTAAATTTGATCAGATTGATTGCAAAAAAACAAGATTTTCAATAAGTTGCTTATAATCCTAATTATAGTTAGCCTTTCATAAGTAGCGATGCAACAAAGCCATCCCAGTGTCTGGGCACTGGCCCACTGGTGGGAATTGCTCCCAAACTACAACGTTCGTACAGTTGTGGATACCGTGGCGGTATGACGTAGGGAAACCTTTCTTGGGTTAAGCTTTAAATTAAAACATCAAGTATATTGAACTTAAAACATATCTCAGCTATACTTTGCGATAAAGTTAATAAAAATTTTAATAAAATCAGTAAGACTAACCTCTAGCTAAAATGAATACAAAGTGAGCTTTTTTGATATAAATAGTGTTAGAATAATTGGTAGGTACTTTATCAATTTTTTGTTAAGGCTTGGTAGTGCATTCATATTTTTTATTCAATCTCTATACCACTGCCTTGTGCCACCATATTATTTTAGCAACATAGCAAGACAAATTATAGAGATAGGCTTTTTCTCTCTGCCAATTGTTGGGCTCACTGGAGTTTTTATAGGAGCGGCGATAGTTTTACAAAGTAGCTTGAGTGACCCATTAATTAACCAAGAACAGATAATACCCAAACTTGTTACGATCACTATCATTAAAGAGTTAGGACCAGTTTTGATCAGCTTAATAATGGTAGGAAAGGTTGGATCATCAGTTGCAGCAGAAATTGGTACGATGCGCATCACCGAGCAAATAGATGCCCTTACAACTTTGAACATCAACCCTTTCAAATATTTAATTGCACCAAGGATTTTAGCGTCAATCATAGTATTTCCCATACTTACAGTATGTGCAGATTTAATAGGAATATTTGGAGGATGCATCACTGCAGTCTTCGAATTTAACCACAATTTAAATATATACATTAAACACACAGCTCAGTTCTTTAATACGTATGATTTTATAACTGGGCTAATAAAAGCAACTGCATTTGGCGCCATAATTTCTGTCTCAAGCTGCTATTACGGTTACCATTGCAAAGAAGGTGCACGAGGAGTAGGTGTTGCTACAACATCAACTGTTGTTTTATCGTCCATACTGATCATTTTAGCAAACTACATGATTACTTTGATACATGCGTAACCCCATAATATCAATATTGAACTTAAGCTTATCTTTTGATGATAGGACAGTACTAAAAGATCTAAATTTTGATATATTAAAAGGGGAATCATTAGTCATACTTGGTGGCTCAGGAAGCGGCAAATCTGTATTAACAAAAACAATTATCGGCTTGCTTGCTCCAGACTCAGGGTCTGTTAAAATAAATAGTAAAAGCAAAAATAAATTTGGGGGTTTATTTCAAAATTCCGCTTTATTTGACTACGTTACAGTGTGGGAAAATATATCTTTTAATTATAAAAAGCGCTTTAATATCAGCAAAAAAGAGGCAAAACAGCTAGCAATCGAGAAGTTAAGTGATGTTGGACTGGAGGAAAGCATAGCAGATATGTTTCCAATAGAGCTATCAGGTGGAATGAAAAAAAGAGTGGCACTTGCAAGGGCGATTGCACACAATCCAGAAATCATTATTTTGGATGAACCAACTTCAGGATTGGACCCAATTATGTCAGATATAGTAAACGAGATAATAATAAAATTATCTAGAGATCTTAACCCTACAATTATCACGATTACACATGATATTCATAGCGCATTTAAAATAGCTGATAAAATAGCAGTATTATATGAAGGGGAGATCATTTCCCATGGAACTGTTCAGGAAATACAAAATACTAATAACGAATATATAAAAAAATTCATTCATTATATATAGCTAAAGATATATACACTATTGCTAACAGTCATATTTTTAAGTTTTAACTTTGTAAAAGGTAGTGAACATTGGAATTCAGATTTTTTTCAAACTGGATCCTATAGCTAACACGTCATACCACGATTCATTCGCGGTATCTCGGCATAGATTCCGCTAACTAGTAGCGGAATGACGAATTTGTCGTTTTTCAAATTGTCGTAAGTCAGTTTAGCTATATATAGGATGACAGAAATTGTTTGTATTAGCTATATTCAAAAGCTCTATTGATATTTTGCAATATTTGTGATAAAATAATAGCTTAAGGTTGAGAGTAAAAATTTATGAGTGAAGCTCAAGGTCCAAACATTGCAGAATGGCAAGCGCAGCAGCAACACCAAGAGGCTGCTGGTGAGAAAAGTGGTTTTGGTCTTGGTCATAGTGACTCTGTTTCAACAGTTGTCGATGGAATGAAATGGTTGTTCAACTTTCATGAAGGAGCAATTGCTGCTTATAGTAACGTGTTTGAAGGTTTGGTGAGTGGCAGTAGTCTAGTAACATTGTTTGGAAAGTCAGGTAATATGTTTGGCATAAAACTTCTTGAAGGCCTTGCAGAATATTTTTCAGGTGGAGGTGGGGAAGATATGCCATCAGAAGAAATGGATATGGCTCATGGTGATGATGGACATCACTCAGATGATTACCCTCATGCCAATAACGAAATAGCTCATAATGCTGATGGTTTGCAAGACATGCATGATGCAGGTGATCACCATGGTCAATCTTTTTCACCTGGTCCTTCACCATCTGTTGGCGATGACCACGGACATGAACTTGGTTAAACACTTAAAAACTATTGAATAGTTGGAAGAAGGCCTAATAAGAAAAGTTGCTGTTGTTATGAGTTTGTCTTAGTGAAAAAGGTTTCAGTTTTGGGATCAACAGGAAGTGTTGGAAAAAAGACTGTAGATTTGCTCTCAAAGAGAAAAGAAGAATACCAAGTGGAAGCACTAAGTGCCCATTCGAACTTTGCTCTACTGGCACACCAAGCAAAACTGCTAAATGCAAAATATGTTGCTATCTCCGATGAAAGGCTTTACAAAGATTTGAAAGAAAGTTTACTTGGTACAGATGTAAAAATAGCAATTGGTGCTACAAATATTGCTACCATACCTGTTGATCTCTCAGTTGTTGCAATAGTTGGCATTGCAGGCCTTGGGCCAGTTATGGAAGTTATAGAAAGCGGTACCAAAGTCATTGCATTGGCAAACAAAGAAAGCATTGTTTGCGGTGGAAAGTTATTACTCAAAAAAGCTAAAGAAAAAAATGTACAAATAATCCCTATTGACTCTGAGCACAATGCAATTTTTCAAATTTTGCAAAATGACGACAAATGCGTAGAAAAGATCATACTTACTGCTTCTGGTGGACCATTCTTAAATTATAGCCTTGAGCAATTAAGAAATGTTATGGTAGATAAGGCGCTTAGTCACCCCACTTGGAATATGGGAAAGAAAATCTCGGTTGATAGCGCAACAATGATGAATAAGGCACTAGAGATAATAGAAGCACATAACTTGTTTAATATCAGCCCGGATAAAATTGAAGCAATAGTGCATCCTGAGTCAATAGTACATGGAATTGTAACTTATAAGGATGGGTTCAACTTTGCTGTGCTTGCAGAAACTGACATGGCAATTCCTATTTCATATGCTCTATCTTGGCCGGAAAGATCAGCTTTAAATCGTAAATTAGATTTAACAAAGCAAGGAAAATTGACCTTTCAAGAACCAGACCATAAGCGTTTTCCTGCGCTAAAGCTTAGCATGGCAGTGTTAAACTCTTCTGCTCCACAAACAAACAGTATTGTGCTCAATGCTGCAAATGAAATAGCTGTTAATGAATTTTTGAAGTCACGAATCGGCTTTTTAAAAATAGTAGAGGTAGTGGAATCAACAATGGAAAGTTTTGGTAGTTATACTGATATTAATTCACTATCTGATATAATAAATATTGATTATGAAAGTCGTATTATTGCTCACAAAATTGTTGAAAGTAAAGTTGTTGCGTATAGCTAGAGTAATGTAACCAGACTGCATTCTGTGATTTTTAGCAAAGCACGATACACAATCGTCATCCCGCTACTTGTTAGCGGGATCTATGCTAAGATACCGCGGCGGTATGACGGTTCGCGGCGGCATGACGATAAGCTCGTCATCCCGCTACTTGTTAGCGGGATCTATGCTAAGATACCGCGGCGGGACTCCGCCAACAATATTGCAATAAACCTGAAACTTGAGAAGACTATTTCCCGAAAGCTTCTACAAAAAGAACGGAGAGTTGAATTTATTTATAGAGCTAATGATCAAATAACCATATGTCTCGATGGATAATATATGGTAGAGCTCATGGGCAACAAGAAATTAATAGTTCGTATTAGTTGTAGTTATGAAGTAAATCGATTAGCAGAGTTGTATCTATTAGATGCGTATGAAAAATTAGTGTTAAGTAAACCAATAAAAGCGAGCAAAAAGGAAGAAAACTCTGAATATAAGAAAGTAGATTTGAGGACGGTAAAATGGTAACAGTTAGTTTATATGCAAGAGTTTCTTCAGGGAAGCAAGCACAAGAAGATACAATAGCAAGCCAAATTGCTGCTATAGAGAATCAAATTAGTATGGATGGACATAAATTATTAAATGAATATAAATTTATTGATAATGGTTATAGTGGTTCTAACATAATCCGTCCTGGTTTGGAAAAATTACGTGATAAAATAGCAGAAGGTAACATTGATAAGGTTTATATTCATTCTCCTGATCGTTTATCTCGTAAGTATGCATATCAGATGATATTACTTGAAGAGTTTAAGAAATTAGGAGTGGAAGTCATTTTTTTAAATCATCAAATTAGCGATAATCCAGAATCTCAATTACTATTACAAATGCAAGGTATGATAGCAGAATACGAACGTGCAAAAATCATGGAACGAAGTCGTCGAGGAAAGATTTATGCAGCAAATAAGGGTTGTATAAGTGTAATGAGTGCTGCTCCTTATGGCTATCGTTATATAAACAAAAATACAGAAACAGGACAGGCCTTATTTGAGATTTATGAAGAAGAAGCTGAAGTTGTTCGTAAAGTATTTTCTTGGGTAGGAAGAGAAAGAGCCAGTATAGGAGAAGTATGTCGTAGGCTAAGTGCTATGTCCATTATGACGAGAACTGGAAAAGAGTATTGGGATAGGGCTGTAGTTTTGAGTATGTTAAAAAACTCTGCTTATAAAGGACAAGCAGCTTTTGGTAAAACAAGGTTTGGTGTCAAACTAAAACATATAAGACCGAAAAAAAACTCCTGCGAGCATCCAAAAGATAATTATTCTACTTATCCTGTTCCAAAAGAGGATTGGATTTATATTAAAGTACCTAGTATAGTAAGCGAAGATTTATTTGAAATCGTTCAAGAACAATTAGCTGAGAATAGAAAAATAGCAAGAACAAGACAAAGAGGAGCAAGACATTTATTGCAAGGTTTAGTAGTATGTAAGCTTTGCAATTATGCATATTATGGTACTAGCACTGCAAGGAATAAGGAGGGGGAAAAAACTAATAATCAGGTATATTATCGTTGTGTTGGCACGGATTCATACCGTTTTGGCGGTAATAAAATGTGTAACAACAAATTAATTCGTACAGATACATTAGACATGGCTGTGTGGGAAGAGGTAAAACATCTATTAAAAAATCCAAATAGAATATTAGAGGAGTATAAACGTAGACTTTCAGAACTTAAAAAATCACCACTAGATCAAAAAAGTGCTTTGCTTGAAACACAAGAAGATAAATTAAAACGAGGTATTGCAAGGTTAATTGATAGTTATGCTCAAGAATATATTGATCAAGAAGAATTTGAGCCAAGAATTAAAGCAATGAAACAAAACTTAAAAATGGTTGAAGAACAAAAGAAAAAGATATTTGATCAGAAAAAACTCACACAAGAGTTAACTCTAGTAGTAACAAATTTAGAGGGGTTTTCCTCTAGTATTAACTCAAGTCTTAATAATGCAGACTGGCTAACTAAACGTGATATTATTAGAACGTTAGTTAAGCGAATTGAGATTAATTTTGAGGATGTAAACATCGTGTTTAGAGTAAAAGAGCTTCCAGACTCTTTTCATATGGAGAAAAATCAATGCTTGCAATGTTGTTGTAGGGGTAGGTATGACGGTTCGTGGCGGTTATGACGTGTTAGCTATAGCTATCTTCAAAAATATGGTTGAATAATTGTTAATAATAGTGTATAATTATTAATATTTTTAAGCACTTTGGCTATGGCTTTATCTAAGTTTCTCGACCCTAAGCTGGATTTAACCTTCAAAAAAATATTTGGCACTGAAAAAAATAAGAATATTCTCGTACATTTTTTGAATGATATTTTAGGGTTTACCGAGATAAATACTATACAAGAAGTGGAATTCCTCAGTACTATAATGGATCCTGAAATTGCCTCTGATAAGCAAAGTATAGTTGATGTTCTTTGCAGGGACTCTAGTGGGAACAGGTATATAATTGAGATGGTGCGACCTGAAAGCCTTCGGTCATATTGTTTAAAAGGAGAGGAATTCATTCAGAAAGAAACTGAAAGGATTCTAAAGCTTATTGAACCAGATGTTTTGCCATCTGAGTCTACGCATCAGTGCGAATTGGGTAACCAGTTGGTGCCGAGCGACGCGGACAATGAACCTCCTCTTGATAAAGAAGATGCTCAATCGTGAGAGAAAGCATAAACTACAAGCATCATGTGGTTGGAGGGCTAGGCTTAGTGGTATGGTGAACGTAAGTGAAGCTTCATAAGTATCGTAACGATTAAAGAGCTAAAGATGCTGATAAGCTCCGACCAAAAGGTAATGTGACATTTTTCATTTCTGGATGTACGCAAATCACCGGTATAGAGAAGCCACCTAACCCACTATTGTATGACAAAAGGAACAGGATAAGCCTGTATTTTCGCCTATATGGCAGGCAACCCGCAAGGAATGCTGATGGATGTGCAGGTAAAGGATAATGGAGAAAGCGAATGCCATTTTGTAACGAAATGGATAGAATTTGTAACATTAATTCGCGTGAAAACGAGCAGACTTCCATTTGGTCCCTCATGACAAGAAACTTTGTTAACCACTTAAGGTAGGAAAGCAGATGATTACAAGTACAACTGTAAGTGCACCTACCAATAACTCCGAAGCATGGAACCAGTTACCCTGGAAGAAATGCCAAAAAGTTGTTATGAGGCTACAGAGGCGTATTGTTAAGGCTGTCCAACAAGGCAGATGGGGTAAGGTGAAAACTTTACAACACCTTCTCACACGCTCTTTTAGCGGCAAAGCTTTGGCGGTTAAGAGAGTAACTGAAAACCAAGGAAAAAACACAGCAGGTGTAGATCGTCAAATATGGTCAACTTGCAACACAAAATTTCAAGGAATAAAGCTATTAAAACAAAGAGGATACAAACCTTCTCCGCTAAAACGGATATACATCAGTAAGTCTAATGGCAAAAGAAGACCTCTTGGAATCCCTACGATAAAAGATAGAGCCATGCAAGCATTATACTTGTTTGCTTTGGAACCGATAGCTGAAACGATCAGTGATCGTCACTCTTATGGTTTTAGACCAAAAAGATCCTGCGCAGACGCTACTGTGGCTTGTCACTTGTTACTGGCAAGCCGTAACCAACTACAATGGATACTCGAAGGTGATATTAAAGGGTGTTTTGATAACATTAACCATGAATGGCTCATGAAGCATATTCCTATGGAGAAGAAAATTCTTCATAGCTGGTTAAAAGCTGGCTTCCTAGAATCAAAAACTCTGTATTCCACAACTGCAGGTACCCCACAAGGTAGTATCATCTCTCCAATACTAGCAAATCTAGCCCTAAATGGACTTGAAAAATCATTGGAAAGTCAATTTGGTAAACTTGGCAGTAAAAGAAGAAGCAAAATCAGAAGTGGAGTAAATGTAATCAGGTACGCAGATGACTTTATCATTTCAGGAATCACACGTGAAGTACTGGAAAATGAAGTAAAACCTCTAGTATCGTCCTTTCTTCAGGAGAGAGGTCTTATCCTTTCCGAAGAGAAAACAAAAATTACATCTATTACAACAGGGTTTGACTTTCTTGGTTGTAATGTACGCAGGTATAATAAGAAGTTAATTATAAAACCTTCAAAAGAAAGTATTAAGAAACTTCTTAATAAAGCACGTACATTGATAAAGGCAAACATAGCGAACACTCAGGCCGTACTAATCAAGTTGCTCAATTCCCTATTAAGGGGATGGGGAAATTACTACAGCCATGTGTGTGCGAAAAGAGCTTTTAACAAAATAGACCATGAAATTATGTGTGCTCTATGGAAATGGGCAAAGAAAAGACATCCTCGTAAAGGATTACGTTGGATAAAGAATCGTTACTTCAAGGTAATGAAACAACGCCAATGGGTCTTTGCTGCACCCATATGCAAGAACAAACCGAAAGAGATAAGGTATTTAAGACTGCTTAGGTTGATTGATATACCTATCAGACGACATGTTAAAATCAGGGCGGATGCAAATCCACTTGACTTAAAATGGAAAAAGTATTTTGATGAAAGAGTGAAACAAACAAAAATGTTAGCAAGCTCTTTCTCAAGAGAAGGTTCTCTACTGTTGGTGTCACCATTAAGAATGATGTTTTCTGAGGAATCATGAAGGACAAGCCGGTTCGAGAAAAGAAGGACTTAGATAAGGGGCTCAAGCGTAGTGTGGGGAAACCTGCATGCTGCGTTTCTAAGGGAGGGAGTAGTAGCAATACTACTTCCTTACCTAACCAAGTTGCCAAAACTAAAGGCTTTGAAAAACGCGCACAACTTTATGCTGCTAAGGCTTACTCAAGACAAGCTGATAAATCTGGTAAATACGTTGATTTAAAGAAGATTTTCTTTATCGCGATTTCAAATTGTACCTTATTCCCTGATAAGCTTGACTATATATCTAGCCATACCATAAGAGATGAAAAAACCAATGAGCATGACTTAAAAGATTTTCAATTTATCTTCATAGAGCTGCCAAAATTTCCTAAGAGTAGAGAAGAACAACTAGAAAGTGTAGTAGACCGTTGGCTATTTTTTTTCAAATATGCAGATGAAACAACGGACGAAGATCTCAGAAAAATTGCGGAAAAATCACCAATAATAAAGCTAGCATATGATGAATTAGATAAGTTTCACTGGAATGAAAAAGATCTAATAACTTATGAAGAAAGAATAATGGATCTGCGCAAAGAAGAAGCCATTCTTGAATACAGACTTGATCTTGCTACTGAAAAAGGCATCCAAATTGGCGAAGAAAGAGGCATCAAAATCGGTAAAGAGGAAGGGAAAATTGAAGGAAAAATCGAAGTCGCAAAAGCAATGCTGGCTAACAATGTTGATGTCAACACTATTGTCAAATTTACTGGCCTTTCTATTAGTGAGATTGAAGAATTAAGTGTGAACGGTACAGAGTAATTTCAAAGTGCATTTGCAGTTGGAACGGATACATTTAATGAGAGTCCCATTTCACGGTGTTCAAATCTACTCCTTCTTGTACCATCTCCCAAAGTGGGCTCATTTCTCTCAGTCGGCCAACATTTTTAGCAACAAGATCTGCTGCATACAAAACTTCTTCTCTAGTTGTAAATCGGCCTAGGCCAAATCTAATTGATGAATGCTCAAGGTCATGGCCATTATTTAGCGACCGTACTACATAGGAAGGCTCAAGAGACGCAGACGTGCACGCAGAACCAGAACTTACTGCTAAATCCTTGATTGCCATGATGAGAGACTCACCCTCAACATAGGGAAAGCTCAAGTTTAGGTTGCCAGGAATTCTATTTTCATAATCACCATTTAAAACGATATCAGGAAACGCTTCTTTTATCTTGTTATACAAAATATCCCTTAATTCTTCCACTCTAGTTGTTTCTTTTTTCATTTCTTCTCTAGCAATACGTGCCGCTTCACCAAAACCAACTGCAAGAGGTGTTGGAACTGTTCCAGAACGCATGCCTCTTTCCTGTCCACCACCACTAATTAGTGGTATCAGCCTAACACGAGGATTCTTTCTACGTACATATAATGCGCCTATTCCCATAGGTCCATAAATTTTGTGGCTAGAGAGACTCATAAGATCAATGCACATCTCATTAACATCAATTGGAACTTTTCCAAAGCTTTGAGCTGCATCTGTATGGAAAAATATATTATGCTTTCTGCATATTTTACCAATCTCCTTTACAGGCTGAATTACTCCGATTTCATTATTTGCCATCATTACTGAAATCAAAATTGTTTTATCAGTAATTGCTTCCTCAAGCTTTGATAAATCTATAATTCCGTTTTGCTTAACAGGCAAATATGTAACTTTAAAGCCTTCATTTTCCAGATGCCGACAAGAATCCAGAACACACTTATGCTCCGTGCAGACAGTGATTATATGATTTCCTTTATTTTTATAAAAGTGAGCAACGCCCTTGATTGCCGTATTATTTGACTCAGTTGCACCTGAGGTAAAGATAATTTCTTTGCTATCTGCGTTCACCAGATCAGCGATGTGTTTCCTTGCTTTTTCCACTGCTTCTTCAGCAGTCCAACCAAATGAATGGCTGCGAGAGTGTGCATTGCTGAACTCACCAAAGTAAGGTATCATCACCTCTAAAACACGGGGATCTACTTTAGTAGTAGATTGATAATCAAGAAATATTGGTAATTTTATTTTAGCATCGTGTATTTTTTTACTTTCAACATTCATAAAGCTACCACGGAGACAAAATTTACAATTATTTTATAGCATTAAAACTTAATTTTTTCAAGATATAATCTTGCATCAAGTACAAAAGTGTCATCCAAGTAGCTGACACATAACTGTACGAACATTTATTTGCGAAAGCAGTGTGTTAAATGTTATAGCCAGTTTTGCCTCAAACACAAAGGCAGTGCCCAGACACTGGGATGACACCCTATTGGTGGCAATTGCTTCCAAATCATAATGTTTGTACAGCTGTGCGCCGTGCGCTGGAATCCGTTTTAGCCCTTATCTATATCTCAGTTCCACCAACAGTTATTGCGTCGACTTTGAGTGTCGGCTGACCAACTCCAACGGGCACATTTTGTCCATCTTTCGAGCATGTGCCAACACCAGGATCTAACTTTAAGTCATTACCAACCATAGATACTTTTTTCAACACTGTTGGACCGTCACCAATTAGTGTTGCTCCTTTTACTGGCTGTGTAATTTTGCCATTTTCTATTAGGTAAGCTTCCGAAGATGAAAAAACAAATTTTCCTGACGTTATATCAACCTGCCCACCACCGAAATTTACTGCATATAGACCTTTCTTTACGCTAGATATTATTTCCTTCGGTGTATACTTTCCGGGCAACATATAGGTGTTTGTCATGCGCGGCATAATAACTTCTTTATAACTTTCTCTTCTACCATTACCAGTTGGGCTTACACCCATGAGTTTAGCGTTCATATGATCCTGCATGTATCCTTTTAGGATCCCATCCTCTATCAATATATTATAACTGGGTGGAGTGCCTTCATCGTCTACGCTGATAGAGCCGCGCAAATTGGGCAGAGTTCCGTCATCAACTACTGTGATGTCACTAGCTGCTACTTGTTTACCCACAGAATTTGAAAATGCTGAGACTTTTTTGCGATTGAAGTCGCTCTCAAGTCCATGACCCACGGCTTCGTGTAACAATATTCCTGGCCAGCCTGGACCTAAAACGACTGTCATTTCTCCGGCTGGAGTTGGAATTGCTTCAAGATTTACCAGTGCTTGTTCTAACGCTTGGTTTGCAACTTCTTTCCACTTTTTCTCAGAAATAAACTTACTATAAGAGTCCCTTCCACCATGCCCTGCAGAACCTCTTTCGGTACGGCCATCTTTTTCTACAATGACTAGCACATTAAAACGTACCAGAGGCCTGATATCGCTTAATCTGTGATCACCCTTTATTATTTGTACAACTTGCCATTCTCCACTTAGAGTTATTTTTACTTGCTTCACGCAGTTATTTTTGGACCTTACATACTCATTAACCTCATTGAGTAGCTTAATCTTTGAATTCAGATCCATTTCATTTATAGGGTTAATCCTCGAATATAGGCTTTTTGTCTCTTCGTTTAAATTTATTGAATTTGTCTTGTTTAAAGACACTGAGCTTTTTACCATAGAAGCAGCATTACTAATTTCTTTTTCGCTGATCTCAGAAGAACAAACGAAAGATGTACTATCTTCACAAAAAGACCTAAAACCAAATCCCCTTCTAGTATTCAAGTCCATGTGTTTTAATATGTTATCCTCAAAAACCAGGGACTCCGACTGGCAAAATTCTAGAAACAGCTCACCACCATCGCTATTGCTCAAAGCGTTATTGACTATTTTATATACGTTATTAATATTAACATTGTTTTGAGCAAAAAATATTTGATCTAGATTTGGCATTACCTTTGAACTAAAAATTGTTTAAGTATATTATTTAACTTTAACATAGTAAACTATAAAAAGCCCGGGTGGCGGAATTGGTAGACGCGCTAGCTTCAGGTGCTAGTAACTTTTTAAGTTGTGGAAGTTCAAGTCTTCTCTCGGGCACTCTTAGCTTCCATATTGCTTATTGAATTAATTAATGTTATAATATAACATATTAGGTAATATTTATGCTATGTATGGTGAAAAAGATAAGTTAGCCTACAGAAAGAAGGTACGAACTTACTCGAAACGCTTAGTTACTACACTATCTACTATCTCTTTCATTGGATACATAGCGGCATTGGTCTTGAATATTCCTGTCTTAAGTCTGTATTTTAGTATTGCCGGCACTATATTCAGTGCACTTTCGTTTGCTTTAAATATATGGTCACTAAATGATCATTCCCGACAACAGAATCTTAATAAGAAATCTGGCATAAAAAACACTCCAGGACAAAAAAAGTTAACAAAGATCTATCTTGATATAGCATCCAGTGCTTCATTTCTAATAGGAGGTATTGCATCTATGTCGCTTTTTGAGTCTTCTGTTATTTATTTTGTTTCTACGCCTTTTTTTATTCTAGGCTGTGTTATTATGGCAGCTAATATCGTTCAAACTATGATTAGTGAACCACAGACAAAAAACGTCCTTGAGAATCTCTCTTCAAATACTGCAAGAGTACAAGCTTAAGTATTAACTTATACAGGAATATTAGCTATATAATTCCACTGAAGGAAGCCATTCAAAAGAGTTCGATGTAATTAGCGTCAAAAAAGTGTAAGCAGAAATTGTGGGCTTATTGGGGTAGGAGCGCTTAGTACTCCTACTTCCACATAAATTACTTGAATAATTGCTCAAGCTATCAAAATAAAAGTTTTTATTCAGTAATTTGTGTATAAAGGGTACTATTTTACTAGTAGTGAAATAAATCAGAATGAAGTCTATTTTATTAACGAGGCCTTTATTGGATTCGTTCAATACAAGAAATATATTGAGAAAGTATGGATACAAAGTTTATATAGAACCAGTATTCACAATAAAGTACTTAAATCCTGATATATCTGCACACGAATTTGACGTTGTAATATCCACAAGTAAAAACAGTGTAAAGGCTTTTAGTCAAATATGCAAAGTGGATGACTTTCCGACTATTACAGTTGGTAATTCAACCATGCAGGCTGCAAAAAATTTGGGATTTTCTGATATAATCTCAGCAGACAGCAACGTTGATGGTCTGATATCATTCATAAAAGCTCACTATTCAAGTGCAATAAAGTTCTTATATATAAGAGGACAAGAAGTATCATGTGACCTAAAAAAGAGATTATCTGAAGAAGATTTTAACGTAAGAGAAGTTGTACTCTATAAAACAATCATTAAAAGGAGTCTAACTAATAGGTGTAAAAATTTACTGTTGGATGGTAAAATTGGTAGTGTTGCTTTTTTTTCCTCACAGACAGCAAGGGTATTTTGTTCATTAGTTCTAAAAAGTGGGCTATCTCATGTGATGAATAATACAGTTGCATATACCATGAGTAAAAACATTGCTGATAGTTTAAAGTTAATCAAGTGGAAAAAAATTATAACATCGAGGTTGCCTACTGGGGAGAGTTTAATTGATATAATTAATAAGGATTGCTGATGCTAAAGATTGCAACTTGGAATGTAAACTCCATACGTAAAAGAGTTAACCAACTTTGTAGTTTTATAGTTGATAGTCAGATAGATATAGTTTTGCTGCAAGAGATAAAATGTACGGAAGAGCAATTTCCTTATGCGGAGATAGAAAAGTTAGGATATGAATATGCTATCTATGGACAAGTTGCAAGAAATGGCGTTTGTGTTTTATCTAAATATCCGATACTGGAGAAGTTTAAAATTGACATTGTGGAAAGTCATCAAGAAGCACGTTATATAGAGTGCGTGATAAAGTATACCAATAGTAAGATAAGGGTAGGAAGTGTATACGTGCCAAACGGTCAAAGCCCGGACTCTCACGCATTTGAATATAAACTCAAGTTTTTTGATAACCTATATGAAAGGATGAGCACTTTGTTGAAGAATGAAGAGTTAACTATTATAGCTGGCGATTATAATATTGCACCGGATGAAATTGATGTTTTTGATTCAAACTTATTGAATGGCCAAGTGTGCTTTCATATAAGAGAACGTGAGAAGTTAAGAGCGATCTTGAATCTTGGGTTTAAAGATGCGTTTAGAATATCTCACCCAAATTTGCAACAATTCACTTGGTGGCATTATCAAGGCAATTCACTCAGAAATAATCAAGGAATGCGAATAGATTATATGCTGTTATCACCACAAGCTGTAGATAAATTGGAAACATGCTACATAGATGATAGATTGCGTAAGCTAGAAAATCCGTCTGACCATACTCCTGTTGTATGTGCTATAGAATAATAGCAGATCTCTTACACAATTCACTTTTAGCAAACCTGAGTAGTCTTACCTTTGCTGCTCTGTGGTTTTTCCCTTCGTTTGTTTTCCTTTCCTGTCCAAGATTGATCGTGCTGCTCACTTTTTTCGTTTCCTACCTGGGAAATTTGCTCAGGAACAGGCTGTTGTTCACTCTTTTCTTTTCCTTGGGAAATTTGTTCAGAAACAGAGGTGCCTTTCTCAACTTCTGTAACTGGGGTTTTTAAAATATCATCAATGCCCTCGAGAATTTTTCCATTCAGTTTTGCTCTCTTTTCTGTATCATCTTTATCTTGTGAGCTAGGGTCATACAAAGTACCTTTTTTGTTATTTGAAAAAAGAACCTCCACTCCTCCTTTTATGGCAAATATTGTGCCGATAGCAGTAAGAACTACTCCGAGTGTAGTAGGACCAAAAATTAACATTGGAATAGTGGAAAGAAGGACAGGAAAAAAGATCTTGCTTAAGAACGTTGTTACCATCTCTTCATCACTGAGTGGTGGTTCATCCTCTTCTTTCTTGTCTTTACCTAAGAATGGTATTTTTTCTTTCATCCCATCCATAAAGGAGCCAGAAATATTTTTCGGGTCTATTTTGATCCCTCCAATTAGCAGCAGCAGCATTTCCAATACAAACTTTATGGATGAATCTTTAGCTTCTGTACCACGTATATCAGCTACACACTTGGTTATTATTTGTTGTATTTTATCATTATTTAATTTCTCTTCTCTAGCTAAGCCTTGCTCTCTAATTTCTTTAAACATAGAAAGTAAAAACTGAGAAAAATTCTCTTCACTGAGTGGTTTTATATCTTTTGGATTGACATTATTAAGTAGTATGTCCTTATAAGCTGATATAAAATAATCAGTTATTTCTTTGTTCTCCTTTAATTCGGCTTTACCTTCTAATACTTTTACAAAGTAATCATAGATTACCTGATGTTCCTCTTTTTCAAAAATTTTCTCATCTTTGTTAGTTACCTGATTTGAAGGTTCCAAATTCTTTGTTTGTGGAGTTAATATTTTTGTCATAACTGAGTTACTCACATTTACTATACTTCAATTGTAGCATATTTTTCATATTAATTCAAATAATCTATACTCCTAGAATTCACGATGTTTAAGTCATAATTAAGGGAATTTAGACCCCAGTTGTCGCCAATTTTTATTTCTACTTCAAGTGGTATAGAAATTTCTATTGCATTTTCCATTATATCTTTTATAAGTTTTGCTGTTTCTTGCACCTTTTCGTCTTCTACTTCAACCAGTAGTTCATCGTGAACCTGGAGGATTATTTTACCTACTTTCAATTGGTCAAAAAGCTGAATTGTCGCACGTTTTATTATATCAGCAGCGGTTCCTTGCAGTGGTGCGTTTATTGCTGCCCTTTCTGCAAATTGTCTTATATAAGGAATTGTATTGTTTATGTCTCTTACAAAGCATCTCCTGCCAAACAAAGTTTCTACATAACCATGCAATCTTGCGATAGACACTGCTTTTTCCATATAGGCCTTTATTTCTGGGCAACAGGAAAAATAGTAATTAATGTATTCAGCAGCTTCCGCAATGGTAATTCCAAGCCGCTTTGCAAGACCAAATGGACTAATGCCATATATAATTCCAAAATTGATGGATTTTGCTTTGCGTCTTAATTGCTCATCTATTTCTTGCACTCCAAAAACTTGCCTTGCGGTGATCTCATGAATATCTTGTCCGTTTGCAAAAGCTTCTTTAAATGCTGCAACGTTTGCAACGTGTGCCAGGAGTCTTAATTCTATTTGCGAATAGTCAGCAGAAATTATCTTATGCCCTTTTGGCGCAATAAATGCTTGTCTGATAAGATTTCCCTCTTCGCTTCTGATAGGAATATTCTGTAAATTAGGATTGCTGGAGCTCAGCCTTCCAGTTGCAGTTGCAGTCGTTGAAAAGCTTGTGTGTATTCTACCATCAAGTGGATCAACTTGCTTTATTAATGCATCAGTGTAGGTGCCTTTTAATTTACTTAAATGTCGCCAATTTAAGATTTTACTTGCGATTTCTACCCCTTCTTCTTCGAGTGCCTCTAGAACTTCATAATTGGTGCTATACGATCCAGATTTTTTTGACTTTTTCTTTTTATTAAGCCCCATTTTGTTGAATAAAACATCACTTAATTGTTTTGGCGAAGCAATATTAAATCTTTCTCCTGCCAAATTATATATCTCATCTTCAAGCACGGCAATTACCTGCTGAAATTTATCGGACAGCTCCTGTAATTTTTGTATGTTCAGTAATATCCCATTTTTCTCCATATCAAATATTACTTTCATAAGTGGCTTATCGAAGCGCTCGTAAATTGTGAGCAATTTTTCCTGAAATAACCTTTGCTTTAGCTTTTCATGAATTGCTATTAAAGTTTTTGCCGAGAAAATTTCTGCATTTTCACTCAAATTATGCGCAACTATGTTTGGAATACTGTGATCATGCTTTCCTGTATCCAAGCTATACGACATTATCATCAAATCATCAACTGAATCTAACATCTTCTCTATTGCAGGGAAGATTTTCCTGATCTCTTTAATGTTATGTATTATTTTAAGCACTCCATTTGAGAGCAAAGTTAAGTTAATTATAATGAGTGCATCTTGTATGCTGTCTTGCTCTATATAAAAAATATTACTTTCGCTATAAGATAGACTTAATACATTGTTTTCAAGGTGGTAATGAATTGCAATTTTGCCTTCATATCTACAATGCTCTAAAAATTTCTCTAACTCTTCACTACTATACTCTATTTTTTCTTCTGTGCTAGACCCACTATAGGAAAAAAGCTTTTCCACTTTCCCTATCAAGGAATTGAATTCATACTTCTTTAAAAAGGATAATAGTTTTTCCATATTTGGAGGGCGAACTTCACATTTTGCAATATCATGTTGAAGGTCTACTTTTTCGCATAGTGATAAAAGTTCTCTTGAAATTAGCGCTTTTTCCTTATGTTCAGCAAGAATATTACGAATCCTCGTTTGCTCGATGTTATCAATGTTCTCTATAATATTATTCAATGAATCAAATTCATCTAGTAATTTAGCTGCAGTCTTCGGACCTATTCCCGGAACGCCTGGAATGTTGTCAGATGCATCACCAGTTAGAGAAAATAAATCAAGAAGCTTGTGTGAGTTTACGCCAAATTTTTCTATTACTTGTTTTTCATCTATATATATATTTTTAATGGGGTCGAATATTAAAATATTGTGGTTCAAGAGTTGAAATAAATCTTTATCTGATGAAACGACTACCACTTTAAAGTCTTGGTGGTTGGCGTATTTTGCAGCTAGTGTTGCAATTATATCATCTGCTTCATAACCTTCAATCTCTTCATAGCTGAGGTTAAAAGCTTCTACCGCTTCCCTCAGTATGGTGAACTGTGGAGTTAGATCCTCAGGAGGCGTTACTCTGTTCGCTTTGTACTCAGGATATAAATTGTGCCTAAAATTCTTTTTCCCTGCATCAAGTGCTATAGTTAAGTAGTCCGAATGGGCAATGTACTTAAGAACCATATTCAGAAAGCCATATACACCACCTATTGGCATTCCTGTTGTGGTAATTAAGTGAGGTAGTACATAGTAAGCTCTGAAAAGAAAACCATAGCCATCGATGATTGTGAAAGTTTTTTCTTTCATTGTAGATATTTATGCGTGCTTTTGATGGTCCACTATTTAGCTGAGAAAATCAAGTTTTTGTTTTTCTGCTTTTGAGCGTTGTAAGAGATTTTACCGAAAATAGCATTCATGATGGGGATGTACACATATGACCTTACCCAGAAAAAGTGGAGAGAAAGTGTGGAATGTTTTTTACAAAAAGAATGATGCATCAAATTGTTCTGGAATGCAATAGTTAATAGTGACGTTGTTTGTTATAAAAAATTTCTATGTATTCAAATATTGCAGTTCTAGTTTGTTGAGCAGAGTGTTGTGAAGTATCAATAAGTATTTCTCTTTTCAATGAGCTAAAGAAGCTTTCTGCAACAGAATTGTCGTAACAACAGCCTTTATTACTCATCTATATTCTTTACAGCTAAGAGATATTGATACCCTTGCGCAGTATATTATGAACCTTGGTCACTGTGCAGCAGTAGATTTTTAACAGGTTTACGCCTATTAATGGCCATTAATAAAGAGTTCATAACCAATTGTTTATTTATTGCACTACTCATTAACTACCATACGTGAGAATTATTGCTGCCAAATATAGCCATCCCTCCTTGGTTTTGATGTAAGTAATCCCATACTTTATTTGGTTGATCAACAATAAAGTTTTGATCTAGTATATTGGGAGCTACAGCTCTATTATCTGTTTGTTGTTTTTTAATTTTAAACTTTCTTCTCAGTATAGCCCTGATGTCATTTTTCTGCATAATACTTTGCACCGTTTTCAAATTGCAACTTTTACCCAAAGCCTTCAATTCAGCATGAATTTTAGGAGCTCCATATCTACATTTAGAAACTTGATATATTTTTTGAATAGCTGCGAGTAGCTCTTTATTTGCTGATTCTCTACTGCTTATTTTTCTTGTGGTCCACTTATAGTAGCCACTAGCAGAAAATCCTACATAATTCCTGTACTTTATAGCAGTTACTATATAAAAAAATATTTTACTCTTTTTGACTGGCCAGGGCTTTTTTTTAAATGTCTCTTTCCCTTGTTACTCTTGCTTTGTAAATCAAACCTCTCTTTGTCGTAAGGAGCCATGTTACCTCTACCTGGAAATGCATCTGCTGCCGACTTTTTTTCGTTGTGTTTCTTTATCCATTTTCCTAATAAACCACCCTTTATTCCTAAATCCTTTGCTGTTTTTGTAATTGTTTGACCTGCCTTTCTTTGTTCATTTGCCAGTTTAACAGCTTCCAATTTGAATTCTGCTGTATATTCTCTTACCATTTCTAATCCTCCAAAATTTTATTTTACCCAAAAAAACTCTTTTCTTTCTCTCCACTTTTTCTGGGTAAGGTCACTATTTCTTAAGTAATTTACACTTCAGAGTTTATCTGCTTTAAAGTTTACTCTATTCTGTTTCAGCATTTGTCATAAATCCTTAATTATTTCTGACTTTTTAGTTCAGTTTTTAACCATTCTTTCCTTAACTTAATGGCAGTGACAATAAGCCTATCTATCATTCTGATGTGATTTCAGTTTTGTTTACGTGCAAACTCTCTAATCCCACCTTGTAGTTAGGATAAATTAGAGAGAAATTAAGATCTTTTTTAATTTTAACATTACTTACTCTCTTTGATCCTAAATAAAAACTCTGTGCATAATCTGGTAACTCAATTGGTTCTGGAGGGCTAACATTGAGAAGTTTGGTCGCATATATTACCACTTCAGATTGTGTAGTGGGTAAATCGTCTGCACAATTGTATATTTCACCAGGTTTTATGTTTTGCATGGAAGAAAATAAAATATTTGATATATCTTCAACGTGAATACGAGAAAAAAAATGCCCTTCTTTTTTCACATTCCTTGCTTTGCCAAGCCGCAAGTCAATTAACACGTTCCTACCAGGACCGTATATTCCAGCTAAACGAAAAATATGTACAGGCAATCTGCTATTCAGCCACCTCTTTTCAGATCTAAGGCGCTTTTCTCCTCTGATTTCTATAGGTTTTGTTTCAGATTCCTCATTCACCCAATTACCAGAGTGATCACCATAGACGCTAGTTGCAGACAAATAACCGAACCATTTTACATTTTGCAGGCAATCACCGTATCTCTCCACAACATCATCGCCATCTGGAGGAATAGAAATTAAAACGTGCGTTGCGCTTTTAAGCAGATCTTGACTAACTTTCTCATAATTAAAGAGGATTACATCTTGTATATTTTTACTTCTTGATGTGCCACTGACTTTCCAACCTAAGTTCAGTAATTTTTTCGATAAAAATTTAGCTACATATCCATAACCAAAGCAAAACAAGTGCATGAAAATTAATTTTTAAAATTCTTCTTGATAAATTCTACTCCTAATTTTATTCCCTCTTCATTAATAATATGCCCTAATGCATGAATTGGGTGTCCTTCAACATTTACTCCATTTTCTTTCAGAGCTTTAACCGCTAAGTCGAGGGACGAAAAAGGTACCACGTCGTCAGCATCACCATGGATAACACATATGTTAGGTTTTGATTTGATCTCTGGTGCAGTTTTTGAAGGTGAAAGAAACCTACCAGAGTATGCAACAACTGATGCACAGGATTGAGAGCGGGTGAGAGCTGTATGTATTGCAAGCATTGCTCCTTGAGAAAATCCAACTAAAGAAAGTTGCGTATCTTTTAAATTAAGCTCCTTTAATTTTGTATCAATGAAATGATTTACAATTGATGTAGCATTTTTTACTCCATTATATAGCGCTTCCTCACTACGATCTTCCAAGCTGAACCACTGATAACCATCACCTATTTCTCTTTCAAACGGAGCATTGGGTACTGTAAAATATGAACCCAGTAAAAACTTGCTCATAACTTTAGCAAGGTGAATGAAATTATCGCCACTTGAGCCCCAACCATGTAAAAAAATAATCAAATTTTTCTTATTTCCGCCTGCACAAATTTCTGGGCCTTTAAGTTCAATCATTTCTTTTCCTTTTGCGTTTATATTTTTATTTAACACTAATTTTCAAATTTGTAAAACCAATGTGCAATTACGTTCCCGATACTACAAATAAAGTGACTTAGGTTCATCGACGATTTGAAAAACCGTCATTCCGCTACTCGTTAGCGGCTGAGATACCGCGAATGAATCGCGGTATGACGTAGGGAAAACCTTAGCTATAAACCTCAGAAATAAGAAAACAAACTAGAAAAAATACCTCACTATAACTGCAGCCTTAAGCAACGTACCTTATTTATTTACGAAAACTGGTATAAATGCTATGTAAGTAGCTACTTGCATGACATCAACAATTGACCTCGACTTACCGTCCAACTAGAAAGTTGTATATAGAATGACAGAAATCCAGATGTTATTTACTTACTTTCGATCTTTTCTATCAATTTTTTAACTAAACCTCTTAGCTTCTTACTGGATTCATCAAGCTCTTGAATTTGCGAGCTGCGCTCTTTCATTAGTTCCTTATAGTTACCTCTTATGTAGTCAATCATTTCCTTCATCTGAGCAATCATCTTGTTAGCATCCATGCTGTCCAAATCAGGTATCATGTTAGGCATAGCGCCTTCTAACATACCGCCAGCCATAAGCTGCTGAGACATTTGCATAAATGGTTTTAAAGTCTGATTAAGCAATTCAGGATCCTTGGCTAATTTTTCTATTTGCTCTTTGCAAGTATCCATATACTGCTTCATAAATTCATCTTCTTGCACTTTACCTGTCATAATTACACCTACTTGAAAATATCGATTCTTTATTATATATTGTTTTTAAATTAAAAACAATACAAAATACTCATCACAATTGCATTAATACTTTTTAAATAATAAAAAATGCTCCTTTGCTTATAAAGGGTCACATACTTTCTTTAACCACTCCTTATCTTTGACGCTATTTTCTAAGTTTTTATAGACAAATTGATGGTAGCCATTTATCCATTCAATTTCATCCTTAGTAAGCATTTGCACATTTATTAGTCTTCTATCATATGGAATAGAGGTCAGTTGTTTAAAGTTTAAGAAGCCGTTTTCTTGTCTGTTGACATACATCAGATTTTCAATCCTTATTCCATACTCTCCCGGAATGTAATAGCCAGGTTCGTTGGAAAGTATCATCCCTGGCGTGAGTTTCACTTTATTACTTTTTGATATTGCTTGTGGTCCTTCGTGTACTGATAGGTAACTTCCTACTCCATGCCCTGTACCATGCATATAGTCCATTCCAAATTTCCATAAATGCGTACGTGCCAATATATCCAATTCTCCACCAGTAGTGCCGGGGGGAAAGACGACACTTGCTATAGCAATGTGAGCTTTGAGTACTATTGTATAGTGGGTTATTTGCTCATTGGTCGGATTACCAACTACTACAGTTCTTGTCACATCAGTTGTGCCGTCAAGGTACTGGCCACCAGAGTCAATCAAATACAGTCCATCTTTCTGAATTACTTTATTCGTCTTACTGCTTGCACGATAGTGAATTATTGCCCCATTCTCATTAAATGCAGAAATTGTTGGAAAGCTCAATTGTTTAAACAAATTCTGCTCTTTTCTGTATTCTAAAATCCTTTCTTCAGCTTCAAGCTCTGTACCAACATTACTTTCAAGCCAATGTAGAAAATTTGTAACTGCCACTCCATCTCTGATGTGCGCATTTATAGCCCCAGCTATTTCAGTTTGATTTTTTACTGCTTTATAAATTAAACAAGGATCCTCTCTTTCAGCTACCTGTTTATCTTTTATTACAGCCATGATACTCATTGGAGTTGTGTTTGGATCTATAACTATTGAATTTAGCTTGTGCAGCGAATTTTCTAGCTCACTGATATCAAAAATATTTATATGATTGCCTAAATTTGCTTCTATAGTTGAATGTTCTTTATCTTGAATAAACAAATCAACATTACCGCTTTTATACAATATAGCACGACCCAATATACATGGAGTATATTTAGCATTTTCGTTTCTTAAATTTAATAACCATGAAATTGAATTTGGATCAGTTAAAAGCACTGCTTCAGCTTCTTTATCTATACTTTTAGCGACTTTTTCACATTTGTCCTTACTACTTTCACCAGCATATTTAATAGAATGTAAAACCACTGCTTGTTTTCGATAGTCACTTTTTTTTCCAGCTAAACAGGGTATTAATTTACAGATATTCTCATACTTTCTTATATCTTCCATGGTAAAACATTGCAAATAATAACCTAGTGAGGCAGTCGATGTTAAGTTTGCTTTTATCCATTCGCGTGGATCCTCTTCTTGTATATTATATACTTGAAAATTGCCCTGATCGAGCTGATTGTGAGCTTGTGTGATATAGCGTCCATCTGTAAAAAATTGGCACTTGTTGTTTTTTGTGACAATAAGCAGCCCATTTGTTCCTGTGAAGCCACACAGCTTTGTTAGCTCCTCTGAATACTCATTTAAATATTCGTCTTTAGTATGTAACACAAATGCATCAACGTTTATTTCGTGCATAAAAGAACGAAATTCTTTGATTTTTGACATGGAATGCCTCACGCAAAACTAGCAGCTACTTTCGTTTTCCTGTTTCTCAAATACACTAATATGCTCACTATCGCTGCGGGAGTGATGCCTTGTATTTGCTTTGCAATGCCAATCGTCGCTGGTTTTATTGTTTGTAGCTTTTCTATTACCTCACTTGACAAGCCTTTAACTTGTGAATAGTTGAAGTTGATTGGAATTTGAGTGTTAATTTCCTCTCGTAAAAACTTCATATCTGCTTCTTGTCTTATTAGGTAGGGTTTATATTTTGCTTCAATTTCAACCGCTTCGCATATTTCATTCTTAGCTCTATTATCCGCTTTGGTGTGTCCCATTTTGCCATTCCAGCGCGTGACGCTGCTTAACTCCGGCCATATTTCTTGTAATTTATTCCAGTCGATGTTTGGATAGCTAAGTAAATCTAGTGCCGTTTTTCTTATCCCATCATAAGATATTTTGATACCATAAGACCTAAGCTGCTCAGGAGTAATCGTCAGACTCCCTAACTTCTCTTCAAGCTGCTTAATGGATTCAAGTTTATTCTGTAAAACAGAGTATCTCTCATGCGAAACAAGGGAAATATCATAACCTTTTTGTGTTAATCTTCTATCTGCATTGTCTGACCTGATAGCTAGCCTATATTCTGCACGCGAGGTAAATAATCTATAAGGTTCGATCACCCCTTTGATGACTAGATCATCTATCATTACGCCGATATATGAGTCTGTGCGATGAAGAACAAAGCTTTCTTTTTTTTCAGATGCAGAAAGTGCTGCATTGATCCCGGCAATAATTCCTTGCCCTGCTGCTTCTTCATATCCAGTGGTGCCATTAATTTGGCCAGCAAAATATAGGCCTTTAATTTTCTTAGTTTCAAGAGTATGAAACAGCTCTCGTGGGTCAATATAGTCATACTCAACTGCATATCCAGGCCTTAGTATTTCTGCGTTTTCAAGTCCTTTGATACTCTTTATCATTTCACGCTGCACTTCAATAGGCAATGAATTTGAAATTCCGTTCGGGTATACAGTATCATCATCCAGGCCTTCTGGCTCTAGAAATATTTGATGACTACTTTTTTCTGCAAATTTATTAACTTTAACTTCAATTGATGGGCAGTATCTTGGTGCTATAATATCATCCAAATACGAAGAAGCTGACCTGTGCAGATTCTCTCTAATTATTTTATGCGTGTTTTCATTAGTATGGGTAATAAAGCATGATACCTGAGGTTGGTTAATTTTTTCTGTGAGATAAGAAAACGGCACAGGTGGATTATCACCCACTTGTTCTTGCAATATTGACCAGTTTATAGTGCCACGATCAAGCCTCGGTGGAGTTCCAGTACGCAATCTACCTAATTTAAAATTATATTTCTTCAACGTATTTGCAAGTTCTACTGCAGGCTTATCTCCCATTCTCCCTGAAGGAGTTACCTGCTCTCCTATATGAATCACACCCCGCAGAAAAGTCCCTGTAGTTAGAACGACTTTACTTGTCAGTATATGCTCCCCTGAGCTTGTTATTACAGCTTTAATGCACAATTCTCCATTGTTATTACTCTCTATAAGAAAATCGTCAACCGACTCTTCTTTTACCGTCAAATTATTATAATTTAGAATAATTTCCTGTATTGCTTGCTTGTATAATTTTCGGTCTGCCTGTGCACGCGGGCCCCATACTGCTGCACCTCTGCTGCTATTTAAAATGACTGAGTGTATACTTGCTTGATCGATTGCTCTTCCCATTATTCCATCAAGAGCGTCAACTTCCCTGACTACAACGCCCTTTGCAACTCCTCCGATTGCTGGATTGCAGGACATTTCCCCTATAGCTGAAATTTTATGAGTTATAAGCAGCGTGTTTGCACCAAGGCGAGCTGCAGCAGCAGCAGCTTCGCACCCTGCATGACCACCACCTACTACTACTACATCATATTTATGCATGCCTTCTTGAGTAATTCTTACTCTACTAATATTCTAACTATTAGCGGTTAATGTCAAATTTTACAGTAATTAACTATTTCAATCATCAGTGGCCAATGTATAGCTAACTCACGTCATACCGTCACGGTATCTCTAGATCCCGCTAACAAGCAGCGGGATGACGGTTTTTCAAATTATCGGGTTTTAGTGGGGCGAGCGACCAGGATCGAACTGGCGACATTCAGTACCACAAACTGACGCTCTACCAACTGAGCTACGCCCGCCAAGATATAAAATTTCTAACATAAGAGCGCAAATAGTCAATTGATTATTTAACTCTCCTTTTGCAGAGGGTTTTAAGTTTAGCCAATAAATATTTTCATTGATACTTTTACCATTATAGTTAATTGTATTGACACTAATGAAGTAGTGGTATGTTTAAAAGTATTTTCACATTTAGTTTTTTTACGGCTATTTCAAGGATCTCAGGGTTAATAAGAGATGTATTGATTGCTACGGTTATTGGTGCGAACTCTCTTGCAGACATATTTTTTTCTTCGTTTCGTTTTGCCAATCTATTTCGAGCATTTTTTGCAGAAGGAGCGTTCACTACCTCATTCATACCATTATATTCGACAGAATCATATGATAATAAAAAGGCATTTAATTTTGCAAGTAGTATAATATCCATTACGTTTATTATCTTAGTAATTTTTTGCCTTATCATGCAAACTTTCTCCCCTTATATGATTCAAATTTTTGCTCCTGGATTTGACCAAAGTAAGTTTACCCTTACTGTTACTTTATCAAGAATTATGATGCCCTACATAATCTTTGTTTCAATTGCATCACTTATTGGTGGAATGCTGCAAGTAAAGCAGCATTTTGCTTCAACAGCTATTGCACCAATCGTTTTGAATCTCTGTTTAATCATCAGTTTGTTTGTGCCTTACGTAAAAACTCCAGCGCACAACCTTTCTATAGCTGTCCTTATAGGAGGAATTTTCCAGCTACTTTTGATACTATTTAGTGCATACAAGTTAAAGGCAGCTTTTTCTTTTAGCCTTGAATTAAGCAATGAAGTAAGGTTATTTTTTAAGCGTGTGATACCTGCAATTATCAACAATTGTGTAACTCAAATAAGCTTATGGATTGATACAATCATGGCGAGTTTTATACCAAATGCGGTGTCCTATATATATTATGCCGATAGACTAAATCAACTACCGCAGGGAATAATCGGTACTGCAATTGGTACAGTGCTTCTTCCTTTAATTTCAAAACAGGTGGATAATACTGAAAATATAGTCAAAATACAGAACAAGGCTCTCAACATAGGATTAATGTTAATTATGCCAACAACTGCTGCCTTTATCATTATTCCCGACATAATTTTACTTACGCTTTTTTCTTACGGCCGGTTTGATCATTATGCAGTGCAGCAAACTGTTCCCACTTTAATAGCATTTTCTCTTTCTTTACCTGCATTTATTATAAATAAAGTATTGCTACCTACATTTTTTGCTAAAGGCAATCTGAAAATACCAACCATATTTTCGCTAATGTGTCTTGGAATTAATGTAGTGCTAAACCTTTTGTTAATGAACGAGTATCAGCATACGGGGATTGCTATTGCTACTTCCGTTTCCACTTGGATAAACTCTATTCTATTAATTAGTTATTTAACAATAAATAAAATGTATAAGGTTAGCCAAGCGTTATTGTTAAATGTCATGAAAATTTTTGTAGCAACGGCAGTCATGTCAATAGCCCTTTATATTTTTAATTCTTTGTTGGCAGGATTATTTTTTGATAAAATGTTGGCTCGTATTGTTTATTTAACGACTTTAATAGCTTTGAGTGTTATTGTTTATTTTGGTATTCTCTATTTAATATTTAAGGGAAACTTTAAGCATGTGTAAATTATGAGACTTTCTTTATATGCTATATTATCAATCTCACTGCTATTAATTCTCATGCATGTTGCTGCAACTTTTAAGGATTGGAGTGGCTACAGGAAATATATCATAAAAGAGTTAGAGAAGACGTATGATGCTAAAGTGCATATTGGGGGAAAAATTAAAGTTTCGTTGATTACCCCAAAGCTCACTATTTATAATGTATACGTACAATACAACGAAAATAAAGAGCAAAAGTTGTCAGATTTAATTAGTGTAAGAAAAATTGAAATAAGGCCATCATTCCTATCGTTGTTTTTATTTTCGTTGCAACCAAAGTCAATCACATTGTTTGGCATGAAAAGCAACAAAGAAAATTTACTTAATATTATAAATACAAACGCCAGTGGTAACACAGTCGATATAGTAATAAAAGACAGCCAAGTAAGTTTCAAGAATGATTTCGCTGATATTGTTAACATAAAGGAAGTTGCTGTAAAAAAAAATAAGCAGTTTTTTGGTAAAGTAAAGGTAGGTGATAATAATTACGATTTTTCAGGAAAGGTTAATATCACAAAAAGGAATGTACACATTAGTGTTGAATCAAATTTTGTAAATTTGCTATTTACAGGTAATAGAAATCAAGAAGAACTCCAGGGTAATTTAACATTAACAATTAATAACAGTTCCGGTTCTGTGAGTGATTTAGCAAAAATCATTAATCTTAGCTTTCTCTCTTGTGTTATTCCTAGCGAAAATATCAAGATATCATCCAATATAAGTCTTAATGAAAGTGAGTTTACGGCAACTGACTTAAAAATTGATTCCAAAAGCATGCAAGCCAGCGGTACAATACAAAATGATAGAAAAGGCAATCACACTAATTTCAATATTAGCTTCAGTAAAGTTGATTTAGATTCCATACAAAATGATTCACAAAGAACAATGAATATGAAGGATCTTCTGGAATGTTTTAGAGCAGTTGTGCCAAAGAACTTGAGCTTAAATTTTAATATGGAAGCTTCTAACATTCAATATCAAAACAAAATATTGGACAATTTCCGTGCTGTACTAAAATCCACTGATGGCAAAGTAAAAGTTAATACGCTTCTTAAATTTCCTGGAATCAATAATATATCTTACTTATCAGGAGAGATCTCAAACAATAATGTCCTATCTGAATTCAACGGTGATTTATTAGTCGAAGGAAATGATTTTGAGTCATTCATTTCATGTTTTTTCCCTTCTATAAAGATGAAAGAAAACCAGAAAAATCAATTTACACTAAGTTCTAAACTGCACCTTGCACCAAGAATATTATCTATCTCAGACATTAGACTGCTAAATAATAAGGAATCCTTGCAAGGATCAATTAGAGTAAGCCACACAAAAAAACGCAGTGTGATCGATGGTGAATTTAGCATGCATAATCTTGATACAGATAAATATGATCATTCATTATTTAGCAGTTTACCTAAAATGCAATGGCTGAAAAATTTTCAGTATGATACAAATATAAAGGCCCGTGTTAATAACCTTACATTGAATGATACGAAAATTAAAAATTTGGATTTTTTGCTGAAAATGGAAAAAGGTAAGCTAGTTGCAGATAAAATAAAACTATCTGGAGAAGATTTCGATATTACCGGTAATGCAAAAATATTAGCAGATCAAAAATACGCCAAACCTTTATTAGATGTTAACCTTACGGGCAGTAAATTTAATGGAAAAATTATTACATTACCAAATTTAGTAGAGACGAAAAGAAATTCAAGAAATGAGATAGATCAAATTCAATGGTCAACAAAGCAGCTTGATTTTTTGGATGATAAAGAAGGCTTTGATGCAAATGTGCAAATCAATACTGCAGGATTTAAAACCGAGCAGAATGTTTTAAAAGATTTTAATTTGGATGCGGTAATGAGAAACAACACTATCACTATCAGGCAGGCAAGTTACGTATTAGAACGCGGGCAAGTGTTTTTTCAGGGTTATTTAAGATCAGACTCAATAAATACAAGATTTTCTATTGTAAATTTGGACACTAAAAAGATTGGTAAGGTTATAGGAATTGACAATGTAAATGGTCAGGTAAGCTTAAATGGTGAAATCAAAACTCAAGGAAAAAGTTTTCATGATTGGGCTAGTAACTTATCAGGAGATGTAAACTTACAAGCGCAAGGAATAGAAGTTACTAATGTAGATTTCAATTCATTTATCACTAATTTGTTAAGCAGTAAGAATAAATCTGAAATTTCCACACTTGCTTATGTTGATATATATAATGGCAAGACATTTTTTGAAAATATTAGCGGAAAAGCAAGTATTAAGAGTGGTATATGTTCAACTAGTTTACAGTTCGGGATTGATCAAGCATCAGGATCGATCTCTTCTAATTTAACCTTATCTAACTTCGCTTTAGCTTCTATATTCAGGTTCTTTTTCATACCACCAAATTATAGTAATCCAATCTATATCGATATGCATTTGGATGGCCCTATTTGGCGTCCTAAGATGAGTTTTGATGTAGACCAAATCTTCATCGCTCTGGTTGGCAAGAAAAATAGTTAATTTACTTAGGTGTACGGTTTAGGGGACAATAAACTCATCTGAACGGATACAAACTTAACCTAACTCATCACCACCTGGCAGTGGTGGCAAGCCAAATGCTTCTCTCTTTTCGTTGAGCGTCATGAAGCTTGCGTTTTCTACGTATTTCCACAACTTTTGTCTTTTTTCCATGAGAATTTCTATTGCATCTTTGTCATACGACAAGCACAGATCTTCACCAAATCTTGGTGTCAGACAAGAATTCAGGTGACAGATAATATTTTCTAGCGTTGGTAAAACCGTCTGCTCCCAGAGGGATAAGCGTGCTTCGACTAAATTGCTATAAGTGTTATCACCCGGTATGCCAAGCAATTGCGGTGGAACGCCAAAAGCTAGCGCAATATCACGAGCTGAGCTGTGTTTGGACTCAATAAAATCCATATCCCTTGGCGATAAGCTCATTTCTTTCCACTCCAAGCCTCCTTCAAGCAATATCGGTCTTCCAGCGTTTATAGAACCTGAATAATGATCATTTATCTGCGCTTTTAAGCGTTGGTACTGCTCTTGACTTAAACTTCCACCACTTCCATCTTTTGCTGATTTTACAACTATTGCACCACTTGGTCTTGCCCCATTTTGCAACATCGCTTGATTCCAAGCACCCGCCTGATTATGTTGATCTATGCTATATGCAGCTGCCTCAATTGGTGATAACCCATACCAATCATTCAAAGGATTAAAGGTCTTTAAGTGCAACACTGCTGAACATCCAGTTAGTTTATCAACTTTAAAGTCATAACTGTTGTTATTTATGGTATAACGATAGATATAAGGAACGTTATTTCTCCCTGGAACAATTTCAACCCTATCGGGGCGCAGAAGATAAAGCTCTGTTGGTGGTTTTCTACTATTCTGTGACTCAACCATCAATATATAAGAATTGCCGTTAACTAACCGATAAGTTACAATCCCCTCAATAAATTCCGATTTTGATGTCATTGGATTAGGAGAATAAAGTAATTTCAGTAATGGATGGGCTTTTAATTGCGATTTTCCCTGTTCAGTAAGCTGGCAGAGAGTAAAAGGTACCGAAGATGCAGCACTTGCAATCATATTAATTGCTCGAAAGGCAATAACATTTTTTATGTAACCTTCCTCAGCAAAACTTACATAATCACGCTTACTCCAACTTGGCTCCATCATTAGCTGCAAAGCAGAATATTTAGTAAATACTGCGCTTTTTTTTCTTTGAAAAATATTGAGATTCATATATGCCTCCTAAAAAATTGAATTTGTGGTAGAATTATATCAATTGGTGTCACAGGAAGGATATACTAACGTACGAACATTATGTTTGAGAGCAATCTCTACACAGTAGTTAAATGGCAGGCACAATAAGGGGTAGCAAAAAGAATGAGCTTTTTTTTTGAGCTGAGCGAAGCCACCTAAGGTAGAAAATGAATCAGGAAGGAGTAAAAATATATTTAATATTTATATGATGTACTTACTTATAAATATCTTTTCTGTGTCCTATCTCTGTGATAACCACTTCATATTTTATAATATTTACGGAATAGATAACGCGATAATCACCTACCCTTAATCTTCTTTGTCCTTTAAATCTGTAATATAATGGCTCACCAAGGTTAATGGGATCAACTGTAAGGCGCTTATTTATCGCATTTATGATCCTTAATCTTATTGTTTTTGGAAGAGCTGGAAGGTCTTTCTCAAGAACGCTTTCTATGAAGATAATATTGTATTCCAGTCTACATCCTCACTTCTAATTTTCTTTACACCTGAAACATTACGTTTAGCAGCACGCTCAATTAGTATTTTATCTTCCTCATTTTCAATTGCTTCTTGTATTAGCTTCTCTGTTAGTTCTTTAATGGACTTATTTCTTATTTTAGCCAGTCCAGCAAGACACTCTGAAATTTCGTTGTTGAAAGTTATGCTAAATTTTGAGTTTGCCATATATTTTACCTAAAATCTACTAATAATTATACAACATTTTTCTGAATTTTTCAATAAAAAAAGTTGCCTATACGTAAAGAGGACCTGTGTTGACAAATAATTAAACATTTGTCATGTACTATGTTTGTTAAGGAGAAATAGCACAGAAGTTAGTATTAAGTATATTAGGAATAAGAAAGGCTGCGCCCAGTGTCACACACTGGAATAACAGGAAAAAACGAACTGCTATACTAAAAAAAAAGAAATAGAATATGACAGAATGGCTAATATCTAATCAGCTTATTGATTATAACTGTGCTGTAAAATCCATGGAAGAGAAAATTCAACAAATTCACAATAATTCAGCAGACGAATTGGTATGGCTACTCCAGCACCCTCCACTTTATACTGCAGGAATCAGTGCAACAGCTGATGATATTGTTGAAAAACTATTTCCCATATATAAAACAGGAAGGGGTGGTAAACACACATATCATGGTCCAGGACAGCGCATTATATATTTAATGTTAAACCTTAAAAAAAGAAACAAATGCGATATAAAGCTATATATTAGAGATCTAAGTAAGTGGATCATAAATGTTTTAAAGCAATTTAATATACTTGGAGAGTTTAGAGAAGATAGAATAGGCATTTGGGTAAACCATAACGGAGTAGAAAAAAAAATTGCAGCTTTTGGTATTCGCTTAAGAAAATGGGTAACTTATCATGGCATAGCGCTTAACGTCTTTCCAGACCTCTCTCACTATAAGGGTATTATTCCTTGTGGGTTGCAAGGTTATGGCGTCACGTCAATGGAAGAACTAGGAGTGAAAGTTCCACTCTCTGAATTGGATGATATACTAAAAAAAGAGTTTTATAAGATATTTTAATGATTGTTTACCTTTTATATTTCATTCTCACTTTATGTGCTAACACAGGTATTCATGCAATGGACCAAGTTGATATTATTGCTCCTTCCTCCAAGGGAAAAGAATCAGATCTGACTACTATAAAAGAATATGTAGAAGCTTTGGATTTTAATCCCCATATTTCGGAGAAAATATATAGTAATGATAACCCATTTTATTCCAACTCTGATGAATTCAGAGCAAATGATTTGGTTAGTGCACTAACCGGTGATAGTAAAATAATCTGGTGTATCAGAGGAGGAGAAGGGGCTTCTCGGTTAATTCCCTATCTAGAAAAGTTACCCAATGATAAAAAAGAAAGGATTGCTCAAAACAAAAAGATCCTCATAGGCTATAGCGATATAACTGCCTTGCACATCCATCTACAAGCTAAATATGATTGGCAAACTCTTCACGGCACCATGTTGGAAATGATAGTAAATAACTCCGTTTCTGAAAGCTCTGTTGAAAAATTGAAAGAGTTAATTCTTAACAAGCGGGATTCTATCAGATTTGATAAGCTAAAGATGATAAATAATGGCATTAGACTAAAAGATGGCAGATTAAAGTCTAAAATCATCGGTGGTAATATGACTTTAGTTGAAAACAGTATAGGAACTGTTTGGCAAATAAATGCGAAAGGTAAAATTCTATTTTTAGAGGACACAAGAGTCTACCCATACGCAATAGAGCGCAGTTTAGATCACCTAAAACAAGCTCACATCTTTGATGGAGTACATGCAGTAATCTTTGGGGATTTCGTTAACTGCTATAACGATAACCTTGTTGAAGTTGTAAAAGAAAGGTTTGCAAAAAGTGTTAACTTTCCTGTATTTACTATGAAAGGGGTAGGCCATGGACATACAAATGATCCTTTACCTTTTAACACTCACGCTATTATTAGCGTTCAAGACGAAAAAGAAGGTTTGTTTTTTATGGACGTGCAGAATGTTAGCTAATCTTATAGCTAACGCGAGCTCTACGTCATACCGCCGCAGTATCTCTTAGCCGCTAACACGTACTTAACCGTCATACCGCGATTCATTCGCGGTATCTCTAGATCCCGCTAACACGTAGCGGGATGACGGTTGTCAGGGTGTCATGCAAGTAGCTGACTACTTGGATCTGGTAGGCTTAAATCACAATGCCCGTAAAGCTGCGACCCTAGAGCTACTATCTCTCACCCACTGCAAATATTGCACGGTACTATCCACTTGATCATCGTGTCGAGTTTCAGGAAACATTAAAATCTCATACTCAAAATCGTTCAGCCATACTGCTTGGTGCGGCAGAAAAACCTTGCCAGACTCTATAATCGGAACAATTTGATAAAATCGAGTGAGTTTGTCATCATGTGGTACTATTTCGATAATTGGTAAATCACTGTTTGTCTTTAGCTCTTGCACCAATTGCTGACCACTTGTTTTTGCTTCGATTAAAATTGCGTGCGGTGTCCATCTTGCAGCTAGTGACAGAACTTGCTCTTTAAGCTTTGGATACTCAAGCTTTGCGCGATATACATCGAGTAAATAGAATTTATTGCCCACTTTTGTCCAGGTGGTGCAGACGCTAAAGTCGCTCATGCTGCTTGTTGAAACTGCAGTGTCCCAGCTCTGAGTGACATATGAGAGACTATCAGAAAAATTTCTATAGCGCTTCAGCCACTCTCGTTTAATTATACCACTTGAAAGTGGCAGAGGGTTTTGTTGATATTGTGCAGCAAAAGCGTAACTTCCAAGTTCAACCTTTATCATCTCAACTTCTTCTTTTCCTCCATCGAGGGGATATAGCAACTGACCTTCTTCTCTTGAGTACAATATTACGGGTGGTGTCATTCTAGCACTTGATGCTGTAATCCAGCTTTTGTACTCATTTGTAGTTACTCGGGTGACAGGAACAAGAAAAGGAGGCGCTGGCTTTTTGATTGAATAGATAATCTCCTTATTTTCAGATATCATCGGTAAACAAGTATGGTTCCATATGTTTTTCGGTTTGGAGAGAAGGTGCCCGGTTAAATCTTCTTGATGTAGCCTATGCATCACAAGAACAATTACTCCTTTTTTTCTATTGTTGAGCCTGGCTACTAAAGTCTGGTCAAACCAATTTGTAGCACGCTTTCTAAACGTTTCACTCAAAGCTTGGGCGGGACTCAGTGGATCATCCACGTGGATCATCCACGATGATGAAATCACCACCTTCACCTGTTAACGTCCCTCCAACTGACGTTGCGATTCTGTATCCTCTCTGCACTGTTTGAAATTTGTATTTGGTATTCTGATCTTTGGATAGTTCTACCTCTGGAAACAGCTCTCTATACCAACTAGACTGCATTATGCATCTTGTATCGAGCGAGTGCTTTTCGCTAAGCAGCCGAGAGTAGCTTGCAACTATTATTCTTGCAGTTGGCTGATTTCCCAGTATCCATGCGGGCCACGCAACACTAGCGCACAGGGACTTCATTGAACGCGGAGGCATATTGAATATTATTCGCCTCATTTTGCCAACATTTGCCGCTTCAAGTCTGTCTGCTATGACTTTTATATACTGATAATCATTATACTCACACCCCGGCACTACCGTTTGAAAACACAGTTCAATGAATTTTAGAAAGTTCATGATATAATGTTGAAACCAACGCGTGACGCTGGGATGACAAAAAAAGGAGCACTGAAGGCTATAGGTGAGACGTTGCGGTATCTCTAGATCCCGCTAACAAGCAGCGGGATACTTAACCATCATCTACACCGTCATACCGCGATTCATTCGCGGTATCTCAGCCGCTAACAAGTAGCGGGATGACGGTTGTCGTTTAGCTATAAATATTAAGAAATTTACCAAATAAAAAAAAGGCAAAAGAAGCCCCGTGGTTGGCTAATTACTTACATTATACTTTCAAGTATGGCGTTTTTTTATTCTAAACGCTTAATAACCGCGATTTAGCTGCTTTTTAATGCAACTAACCTTTAGTCATAAATGTTTAAGAAATTTACTAAACAGAAAAAAAGGCAAAAGAAACCCTAGGGTAGCTAATTATTCACTATCCATTTTTTAAGTTGGCGTTTTTTGATATTTTAAATGCTTTATAAGCGCACTTCAGCTTATATTAGGTAAAAACCTAGAAATTTTATAAAGACATAAGATGCACATAGTGCAAAAAATTAAACATGGGACGCCAGATACGTGAGTTTTTTTGTCATTTAATCTGTACAGAGAAGATAAATAAATAGCTTCAGTTTCATGATAAGGGGACTGGCAAGGCTTGTCAAGCAAGTTTTTTGCAATATCAGGGGATAATTTCGACCATAAATCCCTATCAATAAATTTTAACAAAAATACTTTAGTGCATTTTCAAATATAAGCATTCCATCGCCATATTTTGGCACAGCAACACCTAAACGCTTGCTCTTTTCTTTTTCAAGGGGCCAATTATCTTGCTGGGTAAAAAATATTCCCCTTTCTGGATGGGGCATTAAAGCTAGCACTCTTCCACTTTTATCTGATAAAGCTGCTAGGTCGTATGTAGATCCATTCGGATTGTAAGGAAATTGTAGGTTAGCATAGTTGCCATTTTTATCAATGTAACGTAATGCGGTGGAATTGCTCTCAATCAATTGGTTCAAAATATCTTGATCCATAAAAAATTTGCCTTCCCCATGAGCAATAGGGAGATATAGTTCACTCAGACCCCGTAGCCAAACAGAATTACTCTTTGAATTAACTCTCACTCTAATCCAACGGCATTGATAATTGCCTATATCATTATGGATTAAAGCTAGACTAGAGAATTCTGGAATTAATTTTACTAATATCTGACAACCATTACATATTCCTATAATCAGCTTGTCCTGAGATAAAAACTCTTGAAACTCATCCAACAAGTTGTTTTTAATACGTAAAGCAAACGCATTACCAGCACCAGTGTCATCACCATAGGAAAAACCCCCTGGAATTGCAAGTATATTGCTTAATTTCAGTTCACCTGGATTATCTATGATATCGTTAATGTGAACGATTTTTACTTCAATATTACCAATACCAAGTTTTCTGCTGCATTCCATAAATGCAAATGCAGTTTCTTTTTCGCAATTTAAGCCATAACCAGATAGGACTGTGATTTTCATGAATTGCTAAAAATTAAAAAATTCGAATTTCCTTTTTACAAAATTTGCTACTAAATTTAACGCAAATAACACCAATAATAAAGCTATAATTGCGATAGCAGCAAGTTCAACAAATGCAATTTCAGGATTGCTTGACCATATGTATATTTGCACAGGTAGAACAGTCACCGGATCGAAAAAGGACATAGGTGTATCAGCAATAAATGCCACCATACCCATCATAAGTAAAGGAGAAGATTCACCTAAAATCCTTGCAATTGCAAGCACAGTACCATGTATTATTCTTGGTAACGCAATCGGTAAAGAGTGATCTAATATCACCTTGATGTGAGGTGCACCGAGCGCAAACGCTGCATCTTTTATCGTAATAGGAACATTCGCAAAGGCATTTTTTGTTGCAATTATAATATTAGGTAACATCATAAATGAAAGAGTCATTCCACCAACAAGTGGTGAAGAGCGTGGTAGCCCAAATATGCCAAGATAGAGAGTTAAGCCCACTACACCAAATATTATTGAAGGCACTGCAGCAAGATTATTTATGCTAATTTCTACAATATTAGTCATTAGCCTATTTTTAGGCATAAATTCGTAAAGACAGATGCCCGACATAATTCCTATTGGTAATGCTAATGCTAGGCACACTATAATTGTCATTAATGAACCGATAAACGCTCCTAAAATCCCTGCATTTTCAGGTTCACGAGAGTCAGATTTAAGGAATAAAGACTTATTAAAAAATTTTTTCACTCTCCTCTTTTCTTTTAGCCAATCAAGTAATTTAGCATAACGATCATTCAAATATTTATCTTTATTTATTGAATTAATTATACTTGACGCGGTAAACCAGATCTCATATTCACCACTATCTTTTACTTTCTTACGAAAAAATTTCTCTAGTTCTTTGTAAGAATTACGACTTAAAATTTCGTCACCGTCTTTAAAATCAGTTCCTCCAAACACCTTACGTAAAGAATCGTTGAGTAAGGCAATGGACTTATACCGCAAATCACTAGGATTACTCGCCAAAGCAAGATCAGCATTTATTTCAACTGGCAATAAAATTTTCGTTACTGTTAAGGCACTGTAAGAGTTAACCAATATACTGAGCAATATACACACAGGACAGCCAAGTGAGATAACTAGTGCCGTGAAAGAACAAAAGCGTAGCGCTCTGTTCTTTTTATTTTTCCTTTTTATACGAGCATGTACACGCCTTGACTGAAGTAATTTAAGGAATTTTTTCTTTATACTCATTTACTTTTCTTTACACGAGGATTTGAAAAAACTTTCCCCTTTTTTGTCATGCAAGTAGCTGACACTGGGATCCAGCAGGCTTTGCCTGCAAATAATTTTTACATTTTCCATGAAAGCACAAACCAAAAGGAGAATAATGAATGCTGGATCCCAGTGTCGGAGCACTGGGATGACACCACAGCGGGAGGCAAACACAATGTTCGTACAGTTGTGTGTCACGCACTGGGATGACAAGAGAGAGTTCTGAGATGACACAATTGACATCACTCCCTATTGTATCTACTTAGATTTCTTTTTAACATAAGTAGTACGCTCTTTGATCCTTGCAGCTTTTCCAAATAGTTTGCACAGATAATACAGTTTTGCTCTACGAACCTTTCCTTTTCTTGTCACTTGCACTGAAACCAGTGCAGGAGAATAAACAAAAAACTGAGACACTATACTTTCTCCATGGCTCACTTTTCTGACTGCAAAAGAAGAATGTAACCCGCGGTTCCTTTTTGATATACATACACCTTCAAATATCTGTATACGTTCACTTGTACCGTCAACTACTTTAAAAGTGACCTTCAAATCATCGCCAGGACGAAATTCTGGTATTTCTTTAGCTAACACTTGCATTTGCTGTTCGTTAAATTTTTTAAGTAAATTTGTCATTTATCTCTCCACTCAATAATTCAGGCCTACGCTTTTTTGTTATAACATGAGACTGCTTCTGCCTCCAATCACTTATTTTTTTGTGATTGCCAGATAACAAAACCTCAGGTACTTTATATCCCTTCCACTGCTCAGGTCTAGTATATTGAGGATATTCAAGTACACCACCACCATAATTAAAACTTTCTTCAGTAATACTATCGGTATTATTTACTACACCTGGAAGAAGTCTAATGCATGCATCAAGAACCACCATTGCAGCTGGCTCACCTCCTGAAAGTATATAATCTCCAATACTTAACTCATAAGGAGTATACGCATCAATTATCCTTTGGTCAATACCTTCAAATCGACCACACAATATTGTTATATGAGGAAACTCTAATAATTCTCTGGCAATATTCTGATTAAACTTAGTTCCAGATGGAGTCATGTAAATAAACTTAGTGTTTTTATGAACAGAGAGCATACTATCTACTGCATCACCAACTACATCAGAACGCATAACCATTCCTGCTCCACCTCCATATGGAACATCATCCACAGTTGAATGTTTATCTTTCGCAAAAGAACGAATATTTATTACTTCAAGGTTCCATATTTTTTTTTCTAACGCTTTTCCGGCAAGAGAATAGTTCAAAAACCCCGGGAACATTTCTGGGAATATGGTTAATATTGTAACATTGAATGCCATTAAGGTTTATTTTAAGTTATTTGGGGCTATACTCTAAGAATAGTAAATTGATATAATATATAGTTAAATTAAACATGTCACTGAATAAAACGATATACGAAGGTAAAGCGAAAGCCATTATTGAAACTGAAGACTTATCAATTGTCATACAGCACTTTAAAGATGATGTTACAGCATTCAATAAGGAAAAATATGAAATAATCGATGGTAAAGGAATAATTAATAATCATATTAGTGCTTTTATCATGGAAAAGCTTGAGAAAGCAGAAATTAGCACACACTTTATAAAAACTCTAAACGAAAGAGAACAGCTAGTCAAAAAACTCAAGATAATACCTCTTGAGGTAGTAGTTAGAAATGTCGCAGCTGGCAGCTTTTGCAAACGTTTTAATATCAAAGAAGGTGAGAGGCTTGCATCTCCTATAATCGATTTTTTTTACAAAAATGATGACCTAGCCGACCCAATGGTAAGTGAAAATCACATACTGTATTTTGATTGGCTATCTAGCAAAGAAATGGATGAAGTTAAAACTACAACTTTAAAAATCAACGAAATATTAGTTCACCTATTTTCAAATGCAAGTATATATTTAGTTGATCTCAAGTTAGAATTTGGCAGATTAATAAATGACAGTACTAAAATCGTTTTAGCTGATGAAATTAGCCCTGATAACTGCAGATTATGGGATAAAAATACTTATAAAAAGCTAGATAAAGATGTCTTTCGTTTGAATTTAGGAGATTTAAAGGAAGCATACCTAGAAGTTGCAAAAAGACTGTCAGTAAAGTTAGGTTAACTAAATACTACTCTATCAAGTGGAGGGTTACATGCCTCATCAAGTTTTCCAATAATTTCAATTTTTTCTCCACGTTTTTGGAAATGATTTTTCACGTTTTGCATATTCTCAGAACTTACGATCAATACCATACCAATACCACAATTAAATGTTTTTAGCATTTCTTTCTTCTCTATTTTACCCTCCTTTGTTAGCCATAAAAATATATCTGGCCATTTCCAGGAATTAATGTCTATGTTTGCAAATAAGTTTTTTGGAAGAATTCGCGGAATATTGTCTACCAAACCACCACCCGTGATGTGCGCAATACCTTTTACTTGTGACATGATAGGCAGCAAAGAATCAACATATATTTTTGTTGGTTCAAGTAGTATTTCACTCCAAGATTTATTATTCCATAGAGATGTATCGTTATAATTTATACCTAAGCTTTTGAAAACATGGCGCACTAAAGAAAACCCATTTGAGTGAATTCCACTTGACTCTAAGCCAACTATATAATCACCTGCTTTCATCATACTACAGTTTGGAAGAATTTGCTTTCGATCAACTACACCAACCACAAACCCTGCAAGGTCATAGTGATTATTACCATACATTCCAGGCATTTCTGCAGTTTCCCCACCAACCAATGCTATTTTAGCTTGCTTGCACCCCTCTGCAATGCCCTTAACCACAGATAATAAAACATCTTTGGTCAAAACGCCTGTTGCAAAGTAATCAAGGAAAAACAAAGGCGTTGCTCCTTGTGCAAGTAAGTCATTTACACACATTGCAACTAAATCTATACCTATAGTATCATGTTTATTCACTTCTTGAGCTATCAACAGTTTCGTACCTACTCCATCAGTTGAGGAAACGAGTACTGGATGGTCATACTTCTTACTTAGTGCAGCAAAATCAAATAACGCAGAAAATGAACCTATTTCGCTGATTACTTCTTCTCTAGTAGTTTCTTGAGCAATAGGCTTGACTTCTTTTATTAACTTATTATATAGTTCAATATCTATTCCTGATCTGGTATAAGTATTCATAATCCTTTTATAAATTTTAAAATTGTTAATACTATATTAATGCCTTAATATAAAAAGTGCAACGAAACTTTCTCTTAATTGACTATTATATACTTACCAATATAGGGTAACTTAAATCATTTATAATTATCCAATGAACGAAAATACCAAAAACATACTGTTAATAACGGAACTGCTATCAGGACGGCTGCTTCATGACTTTGCTAACTCTATGAATGGAATAACGTTTGGCGTAGAAGAGCTTGAAGTAATAGATAAGAATGATGCTGATGCGCAGAAGGAAGCGTTGTTGTTTCTTAAAGAAAGCTCCGATGATTTAATATATAAACATAAAGTTATGAAGCAGGCATATTCTTCTTCAATGGATAATTATAGCTTTGATAAGACCAAATCTAATATCGAAAATTATTTATTAAAAAAAAAGTAAAGCTTACGTGGAAAATAGACGCATACTCTGCAAAAAATAAGGAAGATTTAATTGAAAAGATAAATAAGATAATTTCTAATATGGTGCTAACTATAGCCAGTGCAGTGGCGGAAGTTGAACTAGTATCTGTTTTACTGAGTCAAACAGAAGATAAAATGCTATTAACTATAAAAATTCTAAATGAACACAAACCAATAAGCAAATCATTAGTAGACAAATTAATCAAAAAAAATGACACTAATTTAAATACAAAAGATATTAATATCTATATGACCTCTTTATTATTAGAGTACTATAATACTGAAATGCATTATACTTGCGAAAATAATTTGCTGGAAATAGGTTTAACTATAACTTGAGTTGCATATTTGGTTATTACAACTTTTTCTTCGTGTCAAGGCATTCCCCGACAAGGGGTACCAAATCTAATTTTTGTAATCACTTAAGTCTAGTACTATTTTATTAATGTAGCGCTCATTTGCATCTTTGATGATAAACTTCATACCATTTTTATATTTAATGACTTCATCTACAGAAGGCACTTTACCAGCAATCGAAAGAATCAAACCACCAAGTGTAACATAGTCTTCTTCAGGGTCACGTAATTCTATTTTTAGATCCTCTTCTATATCTTTTATAAGAGCCCTTGCTGATACTTCAAACTTATTTTGAGACAATTCAGTAATGGTATATTCTGAATTTATTTCGTTTTCACTATCAATGTTTGGTATTAGTTCCTCTATAAGATCAGTCATTGAAATTAAACCATCAGTTCCACCATATTCATCCAATACGATAGCTAAGCATGATTTAGAAGAGTTCATCCTAAAAAAAAGATTAGTTGTCTTCATCGAGGGTGGAACAAATATTACGCTTTGTATAATATGTTTCAGATTAAAATTTTTATCCCTATTAAAAATAACATCTTTTACATAAAAAAAGCCTATTACGTTATCAAAGTTATTTTTATAAATTGGTATTTTAGTGTGGCAAGTGTTTTTTATCTTCTTTATTATTTCACGCTCGCTTGACTCAATGTCTACTGCGCATATCTCTGTACGTGGAGTCATTATATCCATTATACCACAATCGCGGAATTTTAATAGACCATTAAATATATTAAGGTCTGGCAGATCTTTCATTAATGCCTCAGTCGCACACTTTTTCAACACAGAAGCTTTTTTGAAAAGGAAGAGAAAAATTCTATATGCTATTTTTTCTACTAAGGTTCTTTTTTTACTCAATTTATTCCCTGTAATGGCAAAAACGTTTTCAGATTAGATTTATCAAGAGAACTGTTATTAAATGTTTAATAAGCATGTGAATAATGTCAAATTAATTTGTGAATTATTTGTTGATATAAAATACCAACAATTGATCAACAACTTTTTCAACAACATATACATAGTTGTGTAACAATGCATGATGGTAAAGTATTTTCCATAAAAGAAAATTACTGACACTCTAAACACCTTACTTATACACATAAATCATAACAGAAAATCAATAATATACGAAAGTTACTCACATATTTATCCACAAGTTGAACAACGCCAATTTTTACTGAATTTTAAGTTAGTAACAAGTTATTGATAGAACTATTATTATTACTATGCTTTAATATACAAAAGAATAAATAGAATAGAT